>NZ_JBSHMO010000002.1:0-1141621 GCF_053645455.1 Allobosea sp. NPDC055332
GGCGGTAGCGGCGGCGGCGGCGGTGGCAGTGGCGGCGGCAGCGGCGGCAGCGGCGGCGGCAGCGGCGGCAGCGGCGGCGGCAGTGGCGGTAGCGGCGGCGGCAGCGGTGGTAGCGGCGGCGGCAGTGGCGGTAGCGGCGGCGGCAGCGGTGGTAGCGGCGGCGGCAGCGGTGGCAGCGGCGGCGGCAGTGGCGGCGGCAGTGGCGGTAGCGGCGGCGGCAGCGGTGGCAGCGGCGGTGGCAGTGGCGGTAGCGGTGGCAGTGGCGGCGGCGGCAGCGGCGGCGGTAGTGGCGGTAGCGGCGGCGGCGGCAGCGGTGGCGGCGGCAGCGGCGGCGGTGGCCACGGTGGTGGTGGCGGTCATGGCGGCGGCGGTAACGGTGGCGGCCACGGTGGTGGCGGTCATGGCGGCGGCGGTAACGGCGGCGGTCATGGCGGCGGTGGCGGCCATGGTGGTGGCGGTGGCCACGGCGGTGGTGGCGGTCATGGCGGCGGCGGTGGCCATGGCGGCGGTGGCGGTCATGGCGGCGGCGGTGGCCATGGCGGCGGTGGCGGCCATGGTGGTGGCGGCGGTCACGGCGGTGGTGGCGGTCATGGCGGCGGCGGCAACGGTGGTGGCCATGGCGGCGGCGGTGGCCATGGGGGCGGCGGTCATGGTGGCGGTGGCGGCCATGGCGGTGGCGGCCATGGTGGTGGCGGCGGTCACGGGGGCGGTAACGGCTCCAATGGCGGCGGCGGCGGCGGAGGTAACGGCGGCGGCGGCCATGGTGGTGGCGGTGGCCACGGTGGCGGTGGCCACGGTGGCGGCGGCGGCGGCGGCGGTGGCCACGGTGGCGGCGGTCACGGCGGCGGCGGGGGCGGTAACGGCTCCAATGGCGGCGGTGGCGGCGGAGGTAACGGCGGCGGCGGTCATGGCGGTGGCGGCGGCGGAGGCAATGGCGGCGGCGGCCACGGCGGCGGTGGTGGTGGTGGCGGCAATGGCGGCGGCGGTGGCGGCAATGGCGGTGGAGGCCACGGCGGCGGCGGTGGTGGTGGCGGCAATGGCGGCGGCAATGGCCACGGCCGTTGAGGCAACGACGCTATCCGGCCAGGCTGCGCGTCAGCCTGGCCGGATCACGCGCGTTTCAAGGTGGACGGGTCCTCCGATGCCCCGGCTTCGCGGACGAGGCCTTCCCGGCGACCGGGCCGCTCAGCGCCGATCCGGACGCCGGGTCGCGGCGGTCACGACGACGGTGCCGCCATCGATCGCTTCCCAGGCGCGTGGATTGGCCTGCGACATGCGGGTGAAGAACAGGTACCCGGTTTGCGTCCAGGGCAGGAGGCGGGAGGTCTTGTTGTCGAGGACGAGATCGCCTTCCGAGGTCGCGGCCATCAGCACCGCATGCCCCTCGCCGGCGGGCGTGCCGACCACCGCGATCAGCAGGGCCGAGGACGGCCAGCCGCGCTCGATCAATTGCTTGCGCTTCAGCAGCGCGAAATCCTCGCAATCGCCCTGGCCGTCGGTCGGGATGCTCCAGACATCCTCGCGGCCATGATGCGCCTGGTCGGAAATCTCGGAGATGGCGGAGTTCACCCGCGCATTGACCTCCTGCAGGTCGCGCTGGCGCTCCGGGGTCAGGACGACCTGCCGCGTCAGGGCGCCGGAGCGGCGGCACTCCGCCGGGTTCTTGGCGCAGAAACTCAGGAATGCCGGCGGCGGCGAGGCCGATCCGCGGGTTCTGGCGGCGAGCTGCTCGGCCTGGGCGGAGCCCGGCAGAGCTCCGGACAGCAGCGCGATACCGAGCGCCCGAATGGCGATGGAGGCAGGCCTCGTCATGGTCGAAACCACATCGTCATGGTCCGCCTTGCAGGGGGAGATCGCGGGAACGGCCGGTCGAAGGATGGGCGCCTTTGCTTAAGAAAGAAGGCAATTCTGTGATGAGAAATGACGGGAGATTCGGGCGGCCGAGGCAAGGCTGAAAGCGCCCCGTCAACAGGATCCGCAGGGTGCGCCATCGCGCGCCAGGTGAGATTTTTGCCTCAATGCACTGGTTTCACCCGAGAAAGCGGCCGCTCCTCAGACCAGGATTCAACCAGCGGCGCGGCGAATTTCGGCGGGTCAAGCGGTTCCGTCGCTGCCATCCTGCGGTCGCTCCGGCCTGCCGGCCCAGCGCTCGATCGAGTGATCGACGGCGAGCAGCGCCATGGCGAGCACGGTCGCCGACAGCACGATCGCATGGTCGCCGAGCCCGGCGGCGCAGCCGAGCGCCGCGGTGACCCAGATCGCCGCCGCCGTGGTCAGGCCTTGCGGCGTCGCATGGCCCTTGCGCAGCACGATGACGCCGGCGCCGAGAAAGCCGATGCCGGTGACCAGCCCCTGCACGACGCGGCTGGCGGCGTCGATCTCATGCGGCTCGCTGAAGATGGTCGCGGCGGCGGCGGTGCCGAGGCCGACGAGTCCGAAGGTGCGGATGCCGGCGGCGCGCTGCCTATGGGTGCGCTCCCAGCCGACGACGATCCCGGCGGCCATCCCCGCCAGCAGCCGCAGCAGCAGATCGATCTCGCCCCAGACATCGAAGTTCATCTCGCCCTCCCCGCCGCGATTGCCCGTGGGGCGTGAACGCGCGAGGAGGCGAGGTGTTGCCGTGCGTGGTCGCGGCGATCCAGATTGCCGGTTCAAAGCAAGGTTCGACAGATGCCCTATACCGACCCGCTCGAGCCGCTGCTCCAACGCGAGGAAGAGCTGCGCCATGAGATCGCCAGGCGCCTCGTCGAGGAAGCCGGCGCCCCGCCGCCACCCGCTCTCTCAGCCGAAGACCTCGCCGCCGCCGACGCGGCGATCGCCAACTGGGAAGAGCAGGGCGAGGAAGAGCAGGACCAGCGCGCGTTCCGGGCCATGGGGCCGCTGCAGGCGTTGCTGGCCGAGCATCAGGGGATCATGGAGCGGATTGTTGATGAGCGGGATCGGCGACTCTCCTAACGGCGAGCGAGCCGGTGCCAGCGAGGTCACCAACGGGATACCGCGTGCTCTAGCCTGCCCACCAACGCACCGCTATCGCGTAATCATGGTCGCCTTGCTGACGTTGAACAGCCAAATTCGATGGCCGCTCTAAAAACAGAGCTGATAATCGCTTTTGCACGAAGCACGATCGATTCAAAACGCAGTGTCAGTACCTTCTGGCCCGCCACGCCATTGGCTATGCGTCGAAATCGACGGGGCGTAACCTTTCCGGCGGACGGAGATCTCTGAATTGGGAACGCAATGCGTGCTGAAGAAGCCTCCTTAGTGATTCCAACCTTTTTCTCCAGTTGTTATTCGCGTTATATCTGACGTTTGTACAATGTTTAATCGATCCCCAACCCTAAATACGGCATGATGAGAAAGCATCATGATTATCTGCGCATCTTTGTAAATTACTTCCGTTTCATTTTTTGATTTAATTGCTATTTCGCCAAAAGGTCCTTTATCAGTTCTAACACTCAATCCCTTCCATACGCCTAGAATTGAACTCAATAATAAAAATGAAAAAGCTACAGGTATTGCCAACTTTGGTGGGAAGAACCCGATTTCCTTTTTAATAGAAATAAGCCTTGAGACACCAAAAAGGCTAACTACAAACGCAACGGCACAGGTTAATAATGTAATTTGTTTTATAATTATAATTTCATCTCCGAGATTATGTCATGATAATTTTTAATAATATAATAAGTAACGAACAACGACATCAAAATAGATACTATAAATATAGATCTAAGGTTCTTTCTGAAAAATAATTCCAATATCTCTCCCGCAATAGGAAGAATAAATCCCAAAACTGCAATAATAACTGCAGACCCGATTATAGAAAATTTCAACAAATCAGCATACTCTACTATCCAAATAAGGCCAGGACTGAAAGCTGATAGATATCCAGCTAAAAATGCTACAGATACTGCTGTGCCAAATATTGTTACAGAGGCAGAAATTGTTAAAAAATGTTTAGTAATGTATTCCATTATTGCGCTCCCTTCAAAATACATGAAGAAAAACTTCGATTACATCTCCTCCCCCATCTGTCGGCCGGCGAGAGGTAGCGTGGCCAACAAATGCGTTGGCTGTCAATGAAAGTATTTGGAACTAGAAGACTCAAAAAGCGAATAGAGGTCCATTCTTGGCAATCTAAACTGCCAAACCCGAGCAACGCGAAGAGGCTTATAGAAGCACTTGAAAAGAGAATGGTGCCCAGGGCTGGAATCGAACCAGCGACACTGCGATTTTCAGTCGCATGCTCTACCAACTGAGCTACCTGGGCATCCCCGCGAAGCGCGCTGCGCTCCGGTTGGTGCGAGGCGATATAGAGGCATGGGCGCGGGCTGTCCAGCCGACAAACGATCCTGCCGGTGGGAAAATTTCGGTCCTGCCCGCCAAGGCTCGAAAACCGCGCTCGGCACGGCCCTTTCGCCGCGCCCGGCGCAAATGCAGCGCCGGCCCGACACCGACATGCCGCGAGCGCGGCTCGCAGCGCAGATGCTGACACGTCCTGGAACCAAAGCGCGGTAGTCGGGTTGATGCGGCGGCGCCAGCGATGGCGCCGTGCCTGCCGCCGATCTGGAGCAAGCCGCGGATGTACCGGCAGTTCGATCGCGCGGGAGGCGGAATTCGGGCGATGCGCCCTCCGGATAGTCCTGACCCGTCGCGCGGCCGGTCAGCGAACGGCCCGGCGTCCTTCCCGAGAGGGAAACGCCGGGCCTTTCCATGTCTAGGCTCCCATCGTCATTGCGAGCGTAAGCGAAGCAATCCAGGGGCGGCAGAGCTCTACGTCCCCCTGGATTGCTTCGTCGCTTTGCTCCTCGCAATGACGGTTCTTGATCGGCCTCAGACGTCCTCGTCGCGCCGCATCGGCGCTTCCTCGGTCTCCTCCAGCGGCTCGCCCGGAATCACGTAATTGCCCTTGAGCCAGCGGCCGAGGTCGATGTCGGCGCAGCGGGACGAGCAGAACGGCTTGAAGCGCTGCACGGCCGGCTTGCCGCAGATCGGACAGGGCCGCGCAGGCGGGGCAGGATTCTCGGGTTGCTCAGGCGCCATATTGCAAGGTCACTCCGCCATCGACTGGAAGCTCGATGCCGGTGACATAGCGCGCCTCGTCGCTCGCAAGGAAGAGCGCCGCCCAGGCGACGTCCCAAGCCTCGCCCATATGCCCCATCGGCACCTGCGAGTCACGCTTGGCCCACATCGCCGCGACGTCGCCCTTGCCATAGGTCTGGGCCAGCCCGGCCGAATGCTCGACCATCGGCGTCTTCATCAGCCCGGGCAGCACGGCGTTCACGCGGATCTTCTGCGGGGCGTATTGCGCCGCCGTGGTGCGGGTGAGCTGGTTCATCGCCGCCTTGCTGGCGCCATAGCTGGCATAGGGCACGCCGGTGTGGCGGATCGAGGCGATCGAGGAGATGTTGATGATCGAGCCGCCCTGCCCGCTCTCGGCGAACTGGCGCTGCATCACCGGGATGACGTGCTTCATCGCCAGGAAGCAGCCGGTGAGGTTGACCCTGAAGACGCGCTCCCAGGTCTCCAGCGGCAGGTCGACGACGCTGCCGACCTCGGCGATGCCGACATTGTTGTCGAGCACGTCGATGCGGCCGTAAGCCTTGAGCGTCGCCTCGACGAGCGCGCGCAAATCGTCTTCGCTGGTGACGTCGGTGCGGATCGCGAAGGCCTCGCCGCCCTCGCTGGCGATGATGTTCGCGGTCTCCTGCGCGGCCTCGAGATTGCGGTCGGCGCAGACGACTTTGGCGCCTTCGCGGGCGAACACGGTCGCGGTCGCCTTGCCATTGCCCCAGCCCGGGCCGATCGAGCCCGCGCCCGCGACGATCGCGACCTTGCCTTCCAGACGTCCCGCCATTCCGATGTTCCCTGCCCTGCGCGCCATCTGGTGTCGGCGCTCTCGTGATGGCGCCAGCATCGGCACTCGCGGCGCCCTGGGCAAGCGCATGGCATGCAAGCCGGCATGCGCGGCCGGGCCCGGCCTTCTCAGGCGAGCTGAGCGGCGGCGAGAGCAATCGCGGTGGTGAGGCCGACGACCAGCGCGAACCAGGGCCAGAGCGCGCGCAATGCCTGCCCGGTCTCGGCGGTCGTCGCCTTGATCAGCACCTGGCCCATGGTGACGCGGACCGGGCTGACCGCGGTCAGCAGGCTGCCGGCGACGACCGCCGCGGCGATGACCAGAAGCCGCGCCTCACCGGCCGGAACCAGAGCCGTGGCAAGCGGCATCGAGACGGCGCCGGCGCCGGTGTTCGAGCCGGTGAGATAGCCGCCGAGCGCACCGGCGACCGGCACGATCCCGGCCGACCAGGAGCCGAGCACGCCGCTGACGCTAAGACCGATGCCGCCGGCCAGGCCCGAACCGACCATGATCCAGGCCATGCCGACGAGCAGGAAGGTCAGGAGCGCCGCGCGCCCGGCGCGCTGCAGCGTCAGCTTCATCAGGGCCGTGGTCTGCCTGGCCCCGCCCCGGCGGATAGCGACGACGAGCGCGATCACGATCAGCGGCAGCGCCGGCGAGAGCAGCGGCGCGAAGGCCGAAGCGTCGGCGAAGGGCTTGAAGGACGGATGCTCCAGCCGGTCATGGATCGAAGGCACCAGCCGCATCAGCGCCAGCGCGATGACCAGCGCGATATAGGGCGCAAGCCGCGCCAGCAGCGTCCGGTCGAGCCCCGCAAAGCCCTTCACCCGCAGGAAGCGCAGCAGCATCACCGGCGCCAGCGCCGCGATCGCGGCAAGCTCCAGCGGCAGCGTAAGGTTGGCGGCGACGAGCAGGGCCATCAGCAGCGCGATCAGGCCGGCCCATTCGAGGCGGTCGGCGAGCGCGGGCGCTAGCCCGGCCTGCCGCGACAGGCGCCAGAATAAAGGCAGCAGCACAGCGCCGAGCAGCGCCGTCACCAGCGCGACCCGCCAGATCAGCGCCGCGAGCGAGACGCCGGCGATGTCGGCGCTGATCCTGGTGCCGATGCCGAGCGCGCCCCAGGGCACCAGGATCTGGCTGAAGGTGGCGAGCGCCAGCGCCGGCGCCTTGTCGACGCCGAGCCGGCGGGCGCCGGAGACGGCGACGACATAGCCGACGCCGAAGCCGGTCGAGGTTTCGAGAAAGGGGCCGCGCAACAGGCAGGCCTCGGCGAGCGAGCCATGCTCCGGCTTGCCTGTGTCGGCTTCGTCTTTCGCCCGCTCCAGGCTGAGCGAGAAGGCGAGTCCGGCGACGATGACCAGCACCGCCGGCAGGCCGATCCAGGCGCCGGCGGCGAAATGCCTGATGATCGCAGCGGCGTCCGGATGCGCCGGCCCGGCGAACCAGGCGACGAATGCCGCGCAGATCGTGCCCACCAGACCGGCGGTGAGCGCCGAGCGGCCCGACAGGATCAGCCCGAGGAAGAGGATCAGAGGCGAGAGCCAGATCAGGATCATGGCTGTCCAGCGCCGCTCGACTCAGCCGACATTCAGCCAGCCGAGGCGGACCGGGAAGCCCTCGCCGCCGAGCAGGTTGACCGTCTCGTAGAGCGGCAGGCCGACCACGCCGGTATAGGAACCGACGAGCTTGACCACGAAGGAGCCGGCGATGCCCTGGATGGCATAGGCACCGGCCTTGCCGCGCCATTCGCCCGAGGCGAGGTAGTTCTCGAGGTCCTCGCCGGAGAGCCGCTTGAAGCGCAGGCGCGTCTCGACGATGCGCTCGCGGATCGTGCCTGAGGGCGTCGCCAGGGCGACGCCGGTATAGACGCGGTGCGCCCGGCCGGAGAGCAGGCGCAGGCAGGCGGCGGCCTCGTCGACGATCTCGGCCTTGGGCAGGATGCGCCGGCCGACGGCGACGACCGTGTCGGCAGCGAGGATATAGGCGCCTTCGAGATCGGGCCGCCCTTTAAGCCCGGCCAGGCCCGCCTCGGCCTTGGCGCGGGCGAGCCGGCGGGCGAGATCGCGCGGGCGCTCGCCCTTGAGCGGGCTCTCGTCGAGATCGGAGGGCAGCAGCGCGTCGGGCTTGAGGCCGGCCTGTTCGAGCAGGGCAAGTCGCCGCGGCGAGGCCGAGGCCAGGACCAGCTTGGGCCGCCAGCCGGGCGGCTTCTGGGAGCTGAAGAGATTCAAGTGTCGGCTCGCTGCGCGTCCGGGACGATTTCCCGCAAGGCTTTAGAGCCTGTTGGGGAATATCCCAAGCCCTCTCCTGAGATCGGGCCGTGCCGCGCGCCCTCCCCGCATGGCATGGTTCCTCGCATCTCCTGTGCAAGGCCCAGAATTTGGGCACCGCCATGCATGGTTCCGGATTGCACTAAGCCGTTTAGCTTGCCACATCGGACAGGCGGGCGTGGCGGCGACCCGCAAGGCTTGGCCCATGCGGCCCCCTTCTCGTCACCGGAGAGCTTTCGCCATGGCGTCACGGACTGGATCTGCCTCGACTGTCGCATTGGCGGCGGATGCGCAAAGCGTTCTCGCCGAGATGGTCGCGATGCAGGTCGATGCCGGCCTCACCATCGCCATGCGACTGCCGATCCTGGCCAAGGGCGCGCTCGGCGATGCCAGGGGCCAGCGCGAGGCCAGCAAGGCCGTGGTCGAGAAGGCCGCCGCGATGGCAGAGAGCAGCTTCGCCATCGGCCATGCCGCAACGCTGTTCTGGTGGAGCCTAGCGTTCAACCCGCTGACCCCGAACGGGTTCGGCGAAGCGACGGCCAAGGCGGTCCACAGCACGCTGGAGCCATTCTCGCGGCGCACCCGCGCCAATGCCAGCCGGCTGGCGAAGCGGCGCTAGGCTTTCGGTTCGGAACCCGACTCGATCACGGGTTCGGCGACGGTCGGCAATGCAGCCGCCGCCGCATGCTCGCGCTCCAGCTTGCGATAGCGCGCGACGCTGACCGGAATCAGCGCGAGATAGGCCACGACGATCAGCGCCAGCATCTCGAAGGGATAGGCGAAGAGCAGGCCTGCCGCGACGACGACAGCGACGAAGATCGGCAGCACCTGGTCGCGCGGGATGCGGGTGCCGAGGGTCTTGCCGGCATAGCAGGGGATGCGCGAGATCGTCAGGAAGGCGATGAACAGGATGTAGAGGCCGACGAAGGGCGCGCCATAGTCCTGCACGGGAACGCCGATGAAGTGCAGATAGAGCGGCAGCATCGCGGTGATCGCGCCGGCCGGGGCCGGCATCCCGACGAAGAAGTTCTTCTGCCATTCCGGCCGGTCGGGATCGTCGATCATCACGTTGAAGCGCGCGAGTCGCAGCGCCATGGCGCAGGCCAGCGTCAGCACGATGATCCAGCCGAAAGACCTGAGGTCGTGCAGGACGAAAACCCAGAGCACATAGCCGGTGGCGACGCCGAAATTGACGAAATCCGAGAGCGAATCGAGCTCGGCGCCGAAACGCGAGGTGCCCTTGAGCAGGCGCGCGAGACGGCCGTCGACGCCGTCCAGCCCCGCCGCCACCAGGATGCAGATCGTCGCGGTCTCGAGCTTGCCCTCGACGACGAGGCGCATCGCGGTCAGCCCGAGGCAGAGCGCCAATAGCGTGATGACGTTGGGCGCGATCAGCCGGAACGGGATCGGCTTGAAGCGCGCGCGCTTGGTTTCGACGCGCTCGGGCTCGAAAGGCGGAAAGAGGTCGCTCATATCAGCGGGAATACGCGGTTTTAAGATGGGAGGCTAGCGGGAGAGGCCGATGAGCGTCTCGCTCAATCCCCGTCGTCCATTATCCCATAGAGATCCATGTCGAGCCCCAGACCACGCGAACCAAGAGCGAGCATCGTCTGAGGCTGCAATCCAATCCCCTCGTTTGCACTCTCAAGGAACAACCCGGAGAAGATCACCCCGCCGAAGCGGCGAGAAAGATCATTCCAGACCGCAAGATCTTGGCTGAGCGGAGCCAGTAACTCAGCGACCTGCCTATCGAGGTTGCCCGGCCGAACCCGCTCAGCACTGAGCATCCAGAGACCGCTACCGCAGAGAATTTCTTGCCCGTCTGGCCGCAACCGACGCTCTCCTTTGCGGTAGCAGAGTGTCGGAACAGCGCCCAGCAGGCGCGAGATTTCGGTAGGGTCGAGATCGTCTCCACCGAAACGCAGTGATGCAGCGGTCTCGGAGAGTTCGGCCATCTCGCCTGATTAAATCCCGCGGAACACCCGGGCCGTATCGTTGCCCGAGAAATCTGCCAGCACGGTCTCGCCGGCGATCGCGGTCTGGCCTTCGCCGACCAGCGGGGTGACGCCCTGCGGCAGGTAGACGTCGACACGCGAGCCGAAGCGGATCAGGCCGAAGCGCTCGCCCTGCCCGAGCGGATCGCCCTCCTTGACGAAGGGCACGATGCGGCGCGCGATCAGTCCGGCGATCTGGACGACCGCGATGGTGCCGGCCGGTGTCTCGATCGCCAGAGCATTGCGCTCATTGTCCTCGCTCGCCTTGTCGAGCTCGGCATTGAGGAAGAGGCCCGGCGTATAGGCCATCTTGGTGAGGCGCCCGGCGACCGGGCTGCGGTTCACATGGCAGTCGAAGACGTTCATGAACACCGAGATGCGCGTCATCGGCTCGGCCGGCAGCTCGAGCTCCGGCGGCGGCACGGCAGTGGCGATCTGGCTGATGCGGCCGTCGGCAGGCGAGATCACCAGCCCCTCGCGCTGCGGCACGATGCGGACGGGATCGCGGAAGAAATAGCAGATCCACAGCGTGATCAGCGTGCCGATCCAGCCGAAGGGTCCCCAGAGCTGGCCGAGCACCAGCGTCGCCACCACGCCGATGGCGATGAAGACATAGCCTTCCTTGTGGATCGGCACGATCGTCCGGCGGACGGAATCGACGAGAGACATGGGCGTTAGTCCTGTTGCTCTTGTTGGCGCGGCGCGCGCATCTGGCAGTGCCTTCGCGGCGGGGTTGAGGCCGCAAGACGGCCAAGCTGTTTAGAGGCTGCTAGTGGCCTTGGGCAAGGCTTGGGTGAGGTCAAACCGTCCGAATGCCAGGAGCATTGCGCCGCCGATACTGCGGTATCGGCAAGCGATGCGACGCCGCAGTCGGCCGGTTTCACCTCACCGCGTAAGCGGCGTGGCGCTTTTGCCCGATTGCGGCGTCGCTCGCCACGGCCAAGCCGCAAGGCTTGGCCGCACCAAGCTCCTGGCACTCGGACAAAATCGCCGACGCCCAAGCCCTGCCAAAGGCCACTAGCAGCCTCTAAGCTTTTGCGGGCTTTTGCGAAAGAGGCGCGGGGATGGCGCGACAATCAATCCCCGCGGATCAGAACCGTTGTATTCTCACCCCGTCCCGTCCGACCAAGGGGGCTGTCGCGAGGCATCGTGCGGCCGGGCGGGAGAGCGGTGTCCGCTTTGAACAGCCGTCGCGGGCTGGAATGGCGGAGGGGCTTCGTCGTCCGGGCCTGAGCCCGGTCCTGCCGGACCTGAAAGCACGGCGAGGCACCTTGAAGAAAACCGCGCGCGGGGTTCGGGAGCGGCAAGCATCGCTGCTTCGACATCTCGACATCGACATTCGACACAGCGGCGGAACGCTGCCGCATCCGGACCCCGCGCACCCCTTGGGCTGGCGGTATACTTCAAACCCTCGCGGCGAGAGCCGGCGGGGCTTTTGGCGCAGGCTCTTCCTTCTCCCACCCATCTCGGGCCTGCCCGAGATGGGCAACTCAAAGTACCAATGTCGGCAACAGCCGACATTGGTGGGGAGAAGGTGGCAGCGCGAAGCGCTGACGGATGAGGGAGGAACGGTCACCCAGTCAAAGCGCTCTCATCCCCCTGCCGGGACCTTCTCCCCCGAGGGGAGAAGGAGGCCTACCCCACCGCCTTTGCCGTCGCCCTGCCCGCGACCCGCCCCGAGAAGATGCAGCCGCCGAGGAAGGTGCCCTCCAGCGCGCGATAGCCGTGCAGGCCGCCGCCGCCGAAGCCGGCTGCCTCGCCGACTGCGTAGAGCCCCGGCACCGGCTCGCCGTCCGAGCCCAGCACGCGCGCCGAAAGATCGGTCATCAGCCCGCCGAGCGACTTGCGCGTCAGGATGTTGAGCTTGACCGCGACCAGCGGGCCATGGACCGGGTCGAGGATGCGATGCGGCTTCGCGGTGCGGATCAGCCTGTCGCCGAGATAGGCGCGCGCGCCGCGCAGCGCCGTGACCTGCAGATCCTTGCCATAGGGATTGTCGGCGTCGCGGTCGCGCGCCTCGATCTGCCCGCGCAAATGCGCCTCGTCGATCAGCCCGGCACCGCCGAGCGCGTTCATCCGGGAGACCAGCCGCGAAAAATCGGTCTCGACAATGAAATCCTCGCCTTTGTCGAGGAAGGCCTGGACCGGCGCCGGCATGCCGGCCCGGGCGCGCTGGATCACCTGGCGCCAGCTCTTGCCGGTGAGGTCGGGGTTCTGCTCCGAGCCCGAGAGCGCGAACTCCTTGGCGACGATGCTGCGGCTGGTGACGAACCAGGAATGGTCGAAACCGGTCCTGCGCAGATGCTCCAGCGTGCCGAGCGTGTCGAAGCCCGGAAAGAGCGGCACCGGCAGGCGGTTGCCGCGCGCGTCGAACCAGAGCGAGGACGGGCCAGGCAGGATGCGGATCGCATGCTTTGGCCAGATCGGCGCCCAGTTGGCGATGCCTTCGACATAGTGCCACATCCGGTCGCCATTGATCAGCCGGCCGCCGGCCGCCTCGGCGACACCGAGCATGGCGCCGTCGACATGGGCCGGCACGCCCGAGAGCATGCGCCTGGGCGGCTCGCCGAGGCGCTGCGGCCAGTTGCGCCGGACCAGCTCGTGATTGCCGCCGATGCCGCCGGAGGCGACGATCACGCCCTGCGCCTTGAGCGCGAAGCTGCCGGTCACGGTGCGCGAGCTCGCCTGTCCGCGCTCGATCGCACTGTCCTCCAGAACCTCGCCCTCGACGCCGTCGACGATGCCGCCGCTGCGCGTCAGGCCGGTGACGCGATGGCGAAAGCGCAATTCGATCAGCCCCTTCTTCTCCGCCTCCGCGACGCGGCGCAGGAAGGGTTCGAGCACGCCGGGGCCCGTCCCCCAGGTGACGTGGAAGCGCGGCACGGAATTGCCGTGGCCGGTGGCGAGATAGCCGCCGCGCTCGGCCCAGCCGACGACCGGGAACCAGCGCATGCCCTGCTGGTGCAGCCAGCCGCGCTTCTCGCCGGCGGCGAAATCGAGATAGGCCTCCGCCCAGGCCCTGGGCCAATGGTCCTCCTGCCGGTCGAAGCCGGCCGAGCCGAACCAGTCCTGGCGGGCGAGAGCGAGCGAATCCCTGATGCGCAGACGGCGCTGCTCGGGCGAAGCGATCAGGAAGAGCCCGCCGAAGGACCAGTGCGCCTGGCCGCCCAGCGAACCCCGCGGCTCCTGCTCGACGATGATCACCTTGCGGCCGGCATCGGCCAGCTCGGCGGCCGCGACAAGGCCGGCAAGGCCGGCTCCGACGATGACCACATCCGCATCGAGCGCCATGCACCCTCCCAGCCGCCGGATTCCCGTTGCGGTTGAGCTTGCCGAGAAATCGGCGGACCGCAAGGGCGCAGATCCGGCCCGCCTCTCAGATGCCTGCGAAACGGCCCGCCCCGTTTCGAGAAGACCTCGCCCTGAGGCGCTGGCCGCATTAAACATTTGCCGCAAAATGGTCACGAAAGACTTCGGAACGCATCCTCGTCGCAGCGGTTGAATCCCCAGGACACATCATCAACCCCGGAGGATGAGGATGAGACCTCTGAAGATTGGTTTGGTCGCCGGCGCGCTGGCGCTGACCCCGGTCGCGGCCATGGCGCAAGGCGTCGACCTGCGACCGGAGAACAGCATCCCGAAATATGAGCGCGGGCCGACCAGCAACGACAACGCGCCCTATCGCGGCGGCACCTACAAGCCGGACGATGTCCGCCGCGGCTATGACCGGGGCGGCTATGACGGCGCGCGCTACGATACGATCTCGCAGCGTGAGGCGATCAGGATCGCGCGGCGCAACGGCGTCGCCGAGGTCGACCAGGCTCGCTGGAGCGGCAATACCTGGGTGATCGACGGCGCCGACAGGCGCGGCGAAGAGCTCCGCGTCGAGATCAACTGGCGCGGCGAGATCGTCGACGTCGACCGCAACTGAGGCGGAAGCAGAAGACCAACATGGCGAGAAACTGGGCGGCCTCCGGGCCGCCCCTTTTTCATGCCGGCCGGGCGAGGTTCACCCCATTGCCGAAGCGCCTTGCCGCCAGCACGGTCAGCGCCAGGAAGATGGCGAGCGCGATGCCCTGGGCGATGGCGAAGGGCGGCTCGCTCTGCGTCGGCGCCATGTCGCGCAAGACGTTCACCTTGAGGAAAAGCTGCGCGATCAGCACGAAGATCAGCAGGTAGAAGGAGAGCACCGCGGTGATCGCGTAGATCCGCCGCCAGGCGCCGCGCAGGCCGAAAGCGTAGAGCCCCAAGCCGGCGACGACGATCAGCACCAGCGAAATCCCGCCGACGATATGCGAGGGCAACACGCCGCTGAAGGGAAAGGCGTAGCCGGTCGCACTGGTTGCGAAGGCGGTCGACAGGAAGATGCCGTTCCAGCGTTGGCTGAGATGGCCCTTCAGCAGCGCCGCCGTCATCGGGATGCCGGCGACGATGGCGATGATGCTGAGCCAAGTATGGAAACCGACCAAAGTGGTCGGATCGAGCACGAACATGATGAAGCCCCCCGCTTCAAATGCAGTGCGCCATACTGGCAAATCCGGGGCCATCCTGGCGAGGGCTTTGTGGAAGCTTTCTCAACTGGACGGCTCGACGACCGACGCTGCGCCCTCCGAGCGCTCTGGCCGCCGGGCCGTGGAGAAATAGGAGCCGGCGACGATCAGCGCGAAGCCCACCAGCAGAGCGAGAGAGAACGGCTCGCCCAGCACCGTGACCCCGAGCAGAACCGCTACGGCCGGATTGAGATAGGCGATCACCGTCGCGCGCGACGCGCCGACCTCGGCAATCAGCGCAAACAGCAGCTGGAAGGCCAGAGCCGTGCAGAAGACGGCCAGGGCGATCACGGCGAGGGATGCATCCAGCGGGAAACGCGCCGGCCAATAAGCGGGGACGAAGGGCAGATAGATCACGGACGCGACGATGAGCGAGGCGACGACCACGGCACCATCGTCGGCGTCGGCGAGCTTGCGCGCCACGATGATCGGACCGAGCGCATAGCCGAGCGCGCTTGCGCCCAGGGCCAACGCCGGCCAGAGCCCGGCCGGCTGCTCGTCGAAGCCGAGCAGCGCGACGACGCCGGCAAGGCCGAGCCCGAGACCGATGAGCCGGCCTGTCCCGAGCCGCTCCTGCGACAGCACGACGCCCAGGATCGCGGCGAGGATCGGCGTCAGCGCGATGATCAGGCCGGCGAGCGAGCTGGTGACCCGCGTCTCGGCAAAACCGATCAGGAACCAGGGCCCGCTGATCTCGACGAGCGTGAACAGGATCAGCCAGCCCGGCTTGCGGAAGCCGGCCATGATGCCCTTGCCGCGCCAGGCAAACGGCAGCAGCACCAGGGCGCCGATCGCGGCGCGGCCGAAGGCGACGATGATCGGGTGGTAGTCGACGACGGCGATCCGGATCAGCAGATAGGGCACGCCCCAGATCACGCCGAGGGCGAGGAAGAGCAGCAAGGCTTTCCGGCTCATGCGGGCAGGCCTTTTCTGAACAAGGCGGTCAGCCAGCGGCCTTCGCGACCATCGAACGAGTAGGACCAGTGCAGAGCGAGGCCGAGCGCGGCCAGAGCGGCAATGATCTCGGAGCGCGGCCAGAGGGCGACATAGTACTCGTTCCCCTTCGAGCCGATCTCGGCGGTCTCGCCCTGCCCTTCCCGGAGCGCGAGCAGGAAGGCGCCGCCATCGCGAATCGCCTCTGCGATCCTGGCGAAGACCGAAGGCAGGATTTCGCGCTCGACATGCTGGAGCACATGGAGCGCGACGATCCCGTCATAGGGGCCGCCCAGCGGATCGCCGGTCGCATCGAGGCGCTCGGCCTGGCGGCCGCGCCCCGCCTGGAAGTCCACGAAGGAGTCCGCGCCGTCGGTACGCCTGACGACGAGCCCCCTCTCCTCGAGCCAGTCGGCGTCCCAGCCGGGGCCGGAACCGATCTCGAGCAGGCGGCTTCCGGGCGGGACGATCTTGAGCAGCTCGATCAGCGCCGGCTGGTCATCCGCCTCCGGCTTGGGCGCGGTCGTTTCGGCATACTCGTCGGCGCAGCCTTCATAGCCGGCGAGGGTCGACGCGTTGGAGGCCGAACGGCTCGCCTCTATCGCCTCCTTGGACGTTTCCGCTGCACTCATCTCCCACCTCCCTCGCGCTCCAGCGGGATCCAGATCGTCAGGCCGCCGAGCCCGGTCCCCGGGTCGAAGTCGTCATTGTGGAATTCGAGGACGGGACCGTTCGCCGCGTTGAGCCCGGCGGCCGGCAGCGCCTCGTTCCAGATCGCCGTGTAGGTATCGAAGATCGTCGAGATGTGGTCGCGATGCTCGAAGACCGCATAGTTCCCCGGTTCGATCTCCAGGGCAGCGAGCGGCTTGCGCGGCGAGACGGCCGAGCTGACCTCGGCGGCGCACATGTATTCGAAGCAGCCATCCTCATCCGGCGCGCGGCAGACGCCGATCGGTATCCCGGGTGCCTTGTCGGCGATGTCGGCATAGTGGTCACACATGAACGTCTGCCATTGCGCCGGTATCCCGATCGCCGATTCGTAGGAGCATGGGGCCGACAAGCCGACGAGGCGCAGCCGACCCAGTGTTCGCAATGTCGGGATCGGCGTCCTGGCGCAGCCATTCGTCAATCGCAGCGGCGCGACGAGCGCGAGCCTGTCAGTGCGACCGGCGTTGCGGACCTCCTCGGGCGTGATCCCGAACTGATCGCGGAAAGCGCGGGTGAAGGCCTCGTGCGAGCCGTAGCCGAATTCCAGCGCGACGGAGAGGATGTCGGGCGCACCGGCGGCGAGGCGCTTGGCAGCCTCGCTCAGCCGCCTCGCCCTCAAATAGGCCATCACCGGCCAGCCGCTGGCGGTTCCGAAGGCATTGGCCAGATGCGAGCGCGACACTTTGCAGGCCGCCGCGATCGAACCAAGCGACAGCTCCTGGCTCGAATTGCGCTCCATGATCCAAAGCGCCGTATCCGCGACCGACATGGCAGGCTCTCTCCCTCCGAGAGACCCGTGACTATCATCCCGAATAATGGCCCGCTTGATCGATCGTCCACAACCGACAGCGTAGCGGTAAGGTCACTGCGTCAGGCTGACCCTGACGCTCTCGCCCTCTTCCTGGGTCGCGCGCTGCAGCGTCGCCTTGGCCTCGTCGACCTGGCGCTGGCGGTTCCAGAGCGCGGCGTAGACGCCGTCGGCCGCCAGCAATTCGCGATGATGGCCGCGCTCGACGATCAGTCCCTTGTCGAGCACGATGATCTCGTCGGCGTTGACCACGGTCGAGAGCCGGTGGGCGATCACCAAGGTGGTGCGGCCCTCGCTGACCCGGTCGAGCGCGTCCTGGATCTCCTTCTCGGTGAAGGAATCGAGCGCCGAGGTCGCCTCGTCCAGCACCAGCACCGGCGGGCCCTTCAGGATGGTGCGGGCAATGGCAACGCGCTGCTTCTCGCCGCCGGAGAGCTTGAGACCGCGCTCGCCGACCGAGGTCTGGTAGCCTTCCGGCAGCGACTTGATGAAGCGGTCGATCTGGGCGAGCCGCGCGGCGTCCTCGATCTCTCCTTGAGTCGCCTCGGGCCGGCCATAGCGCAGATTGTATTCGATGGTGTCGTTGAACAGCACGGTGTCCTGCGGAACCATGCCGATCGCCGAGCGCAGCGAGACCTGCTTGACCTCGGCAATGTCCTGGCCATCGATCAGGATGCGCCCGGTCTGCGGCTCGTAGAAGCGGAAGAGCAGGCGCGAGATCGTCGACTTGCCGGCGCCCGAAGGGCCGACGATCGCGACCGTCCTGCCGGCCGGTACCTCGAAGGAGATGCCACGCAGGATCGGCCGCTCCGGCACATAGGCGAAGTGGACATCCTCGAAGGTTACGGTGCCGGCGCGGACGTCGAGCGCGGGAGCGCCCGGCTCGTCCTGGATCTCCGGATCGCGGCCGATCAGCGAGAACATCTGCTCGATGTCGAGCGTCGCCTGCTTGATCTCGCGATAGACGGTGCCCATGAAATTCAGCGGGATGTAGAGCTGGATCAGCATGGCGTTGATCAACACGAAATCGCCGACAGTGTTGGTGCCGGCCTGGAAGCCGCGCACGCACATCACCATCGAGACGGTAAGGCCGATCGCGAAGATCGCGGCCTGGCCGAAGTTCAGCCAGGCGAGCGAGGTATAGGCCTTGATCGAGTTGCGCTCATAGCGCGCCATCGAGAGGTCGTAGCGGGCCGTCTCGCGCGCCTCGGCGCCAAAATACTTCACCGTCTCGTAGTTGAGCAGCGAGTCGATCGCCTTGGCGTTGGCGTCGGTGTCGGACTCGTTCATCTGGGCGCGGATGGCGATGCGCCATTCGGTGGCCTTGATGGTGTAGGCCATGTAGCCGACCACCATCGTCACCAGCACCACGACATAGCGCCAGTCGAACAGCCAGAGCAGCACGGTGATGATCAGGGTGACCTCGATGATCACCGGCACGAGCTGATTGAGGCCGAGGCGGACCATCTCCTCGATACCGTTGCGGCCGCGCTCGAGCACACGCGTCAAACCGCCGGTCTTGCGCTCGAGATGGAAGCGTAGCGAGAGATGGTGGAGATGGCCGAAGGTCTGCAGCGCCAGCGTGCGGACCGCGTGCATGAAGACCGGCGCGAAGATCGCATCGCGCAATTGCACGAAAGCGGCCGAGCCGACACGGGCGAAGCCGTAGATCACGGTCAGCGCCAGCGGCGCGCCAACCAGCCACGGCAGCCAGTTCGACAGCGAGGTCGGGTTGTTGGCGAGCGCGTCCGTCGCCCATTTGAAGGTGAAGGGCACGCCCATCAGCACGAGCCGGCCGATCACCAGCAGCACGAAGGCAGCGACGACGCGCTGGCGCAGATCGGCCCGCTCCGGCGGCCAGAGATAGGGCCAGAGCGCCTGGAAGGTGGCGATGAAGCCGGAGCCGGGCTGGAGCACGGCCGAGCGCGCGAGGGGCGCCGGAGCCGGCGTGGCAGGCGAGGACATTGAAATGCTTCCAAATGGAACCGCCGATATAGGCGGATTCTCCGGGGAATGCAGGGGGCGGGAGGAGAAATTGCGCCCCGAGCTCGTTTCGTCAGAGCGCAGCGCCGTTCCGCCAGAGAATATCAGCCCGCCGGCTGCCTGCGATCACCAATCGCGCATTGGGCAGGTCGTTGCCGTCAACCCAGCTACGCGCGGCCTCCTCGCTGCGGCCAAGATCGCGCCAGCGGGCCAGCAATCGGCGCTCCAGCTCGGCGAGCGGCACGTCGATGAAGATGGTGAGGTCGAAGAGCGGTGCGAGTTCGGACCAGGGCGCCTGGTCGAGCAAGAGATAATTGCCCTCGACCAGCACGAATCGGGCATCGGTGGGGATGATCGCCGCGCCGGCACGGGCAAGATCGGACTCGCGATCGAAAAGCGGCACCGCGACATCCCCTACGCCCGACCGGATACGCCGCAGCGTCGCCGCGAGCCCGGCGCAGTCGAAGGTCTCGGGCGCCCCCTTGCGCTGGCGCAGCCCCAGGGCATCGAGCACGGCATTGTCGAAATGGAAGCCGTCCATCGGTACCAGCGCCGCCTCGCCTTCCGGCAGCGCCGCGAGCAGGCGGCCGCTCAAGGTCGACTTGCCGGCGCCCGGAGGTCCGGCGAGCGCGACGATGACACGGCGCTGATCACCGGCCCGCTCGACGATCCGGGCAGCGATGTCTTGGGCAGTCTGCATGGTCAAAGGCCCGGAAACTCCATTTTCCTACTGCAGGATCGGCGAGGTTCATGGCGCCTGCAACCGAACGCTTCCGCCATGAACCGGCACCAATCGGGCCTTGTTCTCGTCGCAAGAGCGATGTCAGACTAGTCTAAAGCCTTTAAAGGCTGAGGCCTGGAGAAGACGCCCATGACGCTTCGACGCATCCTTCCCGCCGCTTGCGCCCTCGCGCTGCTGCCGATCGTACCGGCGCTCGCGCAATCGCGCCCACCGGCGCAGATCAAGATCACCAATGCCCGTACCGTACCGCTCGAGTCGCTGGAGATCACGACCACCGGCGAACAGGCCCGGCTTGTCGGCAAGCTCGCCAAGCCGCTGGCGCCCGGCAAGAGCATCATGATCAAACTCAACAAGCCGGCTGGCTGCAGCTACTATCTGCTCGGCAAGTTCAGCGACGAGAGCGAAAGCGACAATGACGGCATCGACCTCTGCAAGGAGAAGTCGTTGCGCCTGACGGAGTAAGCTCTCTCCCTTCTCCCCTCGGGGGAGAAGGTGGCAGCGCGAAGCGCTGACGGATGAGGGAAGGACGGCACACCTGGTTGAACCGCCCTCATCCCCTGCCGGACCTTCTCCCCCGAGGGGAGAAGGATGCCCTACGCCGTCGCGCCCTCGCGCATCAGCTTGTAGGTGATCGAGTCGACCAGCGCCTGGAATGAGGCGTCGATGATGTTG
Source organism: Allobosea sp. NPDC055332 (assembly GCF_053645455.1). Lineage (NCBI taxonomy): Bacteria > Pseudomonadati > Pseudomonadota > Alphaproteobacteria > Hyphomicrobiales > Alloboseaceae > Allobosea > Allobosea sp. NPDC055332. The sequence goes on from NZ_JBSHMO010000002.1 coordinate 20,512, forward strand.
GCGCTGACTCCGACCGTGGTCCAGCGCTCGCCGGTCTCGTCGGCGGATTCGATCAGCACGCGGGTGACCGCGTCGGTACCGCCCTGGAAGACGCGGACCTTGTAGTCGACCAGCCTCAAGCCCCCGATCAGCGACTGGTAGCGGCCGAGATCCTTGCGCAGCGCCAGATCGAGCGCATTGACCGGCCCGAGCACGCTCTCGGCGACCGAGATCAGCGTCTCCTCGCCGACCTGCACCTTGACGATCGCCTCCGAGAAGGTGACGAGCTCGCCCAGCGCATTGTAGCGGCGCTCGACATTGGCGGTGAAGCGCTCGATCTCGAAATAGGCGGGCAACTCGCCGAGGATGCGCTTGGCGAGCAGGTAGAACGAGGCGTCGGCGCCTTCGAAGGCGTAGCCTTGAGCCTCTTTCTCCTTCAGCTCCTCCAGCACGCGCGACAGGCGCGGATCGTCGCGGCCGAGCGTGACGCCGATGCGCTCCAGCTCGGCGACGAGGTTCGACTTGCCGCCCTGGTCGGAGACCAGCACTTTCCGGACATTGCCCACCAGATCGGGCGCGACATGCTCGTAAGTCCGCGGGTCCTTCAGCACGGCGGAGGCATGGATGCCGGCCTTGGTGGCGAAGGCGGAGGCGCCGACGAAGGGCGCGTGACGGTTGGGCGCACGGTTCAGCATCTCGTCGAGCGCGCGCGAGACATGGGTGAGCTCTCCGAGCTCGGCCTCGCCGACGCCGAGGCTGAAGCGGCGATTGTAACGGTCCTTGAGCTTCAGCGCGCCGATCAGCGTGACGAGATTGGCATTGCCGCAGCGCTCGCCGAGGCCGTTGAGTGTGCCCTGGATCTGGCGCACGCCGGCCTCGACTGCGGCCAGCGAATTGGCGACGGCACAGCCGCAATCGTCATGGGCGTGGATGCCGAGATTGTCGCCGGGAACGACCTTGGCGACCTCGGCGACGATCCGACCGATCTCGTCCGGCAGCGTGCCGCCATTGGTATCGCAGAGCACGACCCAGCGGGCGCCGGCCTCATAGGCGGCGCGGGCGCAGGCAAGCGAATAATCGGGATTGGCCTTGTAGCCGTCGAAAAAATGCTCGCAATCGAGCATCACCTCGCGGCCGGCGGCCTTGGCGGTGGCGACGCTGTCGCGGATGCCGTCGAGGTTGTCCTCGAGCGAGATCTCGAGCGCGACATGGACATGATAGTCCCAGCTCTTGGCGACGAAGACGATGGCGTCGGCCTTGGCATCGAGCAGCGCGGCGATGCCGGGATCGTTCGAGGCCGAGCGCCCTGCCCGCTTGGTCATGCCGAAGGCGGCGAATTTCGCCCGCTGCGTCGGCTTGCTCGCGAAGAAGGCGGTGTCGAGCGGGTTGGCGCCGGGATAACCGCCCTCGACATAGTCGATGCCGAGCTTGTCGAGCAGGGCTGCGACCGCGCGCTTGTCGTCGAGCGAGAAATCGACGCCCGTGGTCTGGGCGCCGTCGCGCAGCGTCGTATCGAAGAGATGGATGCGAGCGACCGCCGCCTCGCCGGCCTTGCGCGGCGCGGCTTCAGCAAGAGTGCTGAGGGCTTCGGTGCTCATAGCCTGGACCGCAGCCGGTAGCGCAGCACCTTCGGCATCACCATGGCGAGCATGACGAGCTTCATCGCGATCGAGAGCGAACCACGCTTGCGGATCTTCGGGGTCTGAGTGGTCATTGTTCTTGGTCTTCTTTCAACGGAATGAGGCAACGCCGCAGCGCGGCAGGAAGTTCACGGGAAGGATTGTCGCTGGGAGGGTCACCGCTTCACCTCCCAGCTCGTAATCAGCTCGCCGGTGGCCGGGTCCTTGCCGTCCATCAGCACGATGCCCATCGCGACGAGCTCGTCGCGGAGGCGATCGGATTCGGCGAAATTCTTCGCCTTGCGGGCAGCGAGACGGGCGGCGATCGAGGCCTCGACCTTCGCCCGCAGGGCATCATCGATCTCGGCCACAGCCACCTCCGGGAGGGCGATGCCGAGCAGAGCAAGGCTCGCCTTCAGGCTGGCATGATCGCCGGCCTTGCGCAGAGCGTGCAGCTCGGCGAGCACCTGCGAGGTGTTGAGATCGTCCGCAAGCGCTTCGATCACGCCAGCTGGGACCTGCCCGGCCTCAACCTCTCCTGCAGCCGCGGCCCAATCTGCCAGCGTCTTCTCCGCCTCCTCAAGCGCCTTCACCGTCCAGTCGATCGGCTGGCGGTAATGGGTTTTGAGCATGGCGAGGCGCAGCACCTCGCCGGGCCATGTCCGCCCGCCGAAAGTGTCGGTCGCCAGCAGCTCGTTGATGGTGACGAAGTTGCCGAGGGATTTCGACATCTTCTCGCCTTCGACCTGCAGGAAGCCGTTGTGCATCCAGTAGTTCGCCATGCGCGCAGCACCGCCGGCTGCGCCGAAGGCGCAGCAGCTCTGGGTCAGCTCGTTCTCATGGTGCGGGAAGACGAGATCGATGCCGCCGCCATGGATGTCGAAGACGTTCCGGGCGGGATCGTCGCATTGCAGGCCGCCGCCGAAGGGCTCGAGCAGCGTCTTCATCGACATCGCCGAGCATTCGATGTGCCAGCCGGGGCGACCGGGCGTGGCGATGCCGGCAGGCGACGGCCAGCCCGGATCGATGCCGGCGCGGCTCGGCTTCCACAGCACGAAGTCCATCGGGTCGCGCTTATAGGGCGCGACGTCGACACGGGCGCCAGCGACCATCTCGTCGAGCGAACGACGGGCGAGCGAGCCGTATTTCGGCGCGTCCTTCAGGCCAGCGACGGCCGGCACGTGGAAGAGCACGTGCTCCTCGGCGACATAGGCGATGCCGCGGGCGATCAGGCGCTCGATGATCGCCTTCATCTCCTCGATATGGCCGGTGGCGCGCGGCTCGTCGTCGGGTCGCAGGTTACCGAGCGCATCGACATCGGCATGGAACTGCGCCGTTGTCGTCTGCGTGACCTTCGCGATCGCCTCGTTCAGCGGCAGGCCGGGATAGTCGCGCGCGGCGCGGGCGTTGATCTTGTCGTCGACGTCGGTGAGGTTGCGGGCGTAGCGGACGTGAGCCTCGCCATGGACGTGTCGCAGCAGCCGGTAGAGCACGTCGAAGACGATGACCGGCCGGGCATTGCCGATATGGGCGTAGTCGTAGACCGTCGGGCCGCAGACATACATGCGCACGTTCTGGGGATCGACGGGGGTGAAGACCTCCTTCGTCCGCGTCAGCGTGTTGTAGAGCCTGAGGGTCGGCTGCATCGAAGCGGTATCCTGACGAGAAGGCGACAAAAACGGCTTATCCTGGCCGCTGGCCGGGGCGCTGTCTGTCTTTTCGTTGGGACGAGGACGTGAGCAGCCGGCCAGCGAAAGCTAGCGGCAAATAATGCAAATAATGGCGAGGGCTCGCGTCATCCTGCCGTGATGCCTGTCATGTGCGCTTACGTCAAGTGGCAGCTGCGCAACGCTCTCGCGCCATCGCCCTGCCCTCCTGCGATTTCAGCTCTCGCCGCCGCAATGCCGCCACAAGCGCCCGGCGGTTTGCGCGCAACCAAGATTGCCGTGGTTCACGCAGTCTTAACCATTTGGAACCAGTTTGACATGTCGAAGGTTCAGCCCCGGTCGGGTCTCAGGGACATCATCATGCGCCGCGCCGTCGCTCTGGTCGGGCTCTTCGGAATCATCGGCGCCGGCATGTCGCTCGCCATGCTGCCCGCCACCGGGACTGTCGCCGCCCCCAAGGCCGAGCGCACCTATCTGATCCCGGCCGGCGACGGCTACGGCGTCGCCGACTGCATCGCCAGCAAGTCGGAATGCGGCCAGATCGTCGCCGACGCCTGGTGCGAGTCGCAAGGGCATCGCACCGCCACCGCCTATGGCGTCGCTGCCCCCGAGGACATCACCGGCTCGACGCCGCGCCCCGCCAATGTGGCACAGACCGAACAGCCGCTGACCATCACCTGCGGGGGCTAATCCCGACGGGCGAGATTTCGCCCAACTGACGCAGGCCGTATCGTCGGGCCGCCGTGGAGTTTCCCCGGCTGCATCGGGGATCGCCGGCCCATGATCCGAACAGCGCTCGTCGCCGTCTTCGCCTTGGCGACACTCCCGCCGGCCGAAGCCTTCGAGGGCCGCTATCGCACGCTCGGCGGCAGCATGACGATCCGCCCGGCCGGCGCCGGCATGCTCAAGGTCGATGCCGAGATCGGGAGCAGGAGCTGCGTCGGCGTGATTTCGGCGCGCGGCCGGGCCCAGGGCGACCGGCTCGTGGCCGAAGCCACGGAGTATGGTGAGATCTGCCGTCTCGACATTCGCCGCAAGGGCCGCGTTCTCACGGTGACGGAGAGCGGCGCCTGCACACCGTTCCACGGCGCGAACTGCAACTACACCGGCAGCTATACGCTCCGTTGAGAAGTGGTCCGAACGCGCCTCACCTCACCCATTCCGAGCATTTCGCCACGTCACCGCTGCTGCCCCAGGGCATGATCGGCACGCTCGAGGTCGAGTTCTGCGGCGAGCCGTCGATCAGCTTGTCAGTGTAGACCATGTAGATCAGCACGTTGCGCTTGGCGTCGCAGCCGCGCACGATCTGCATCTTCTTCCAGATCAGCGAGCGGCGCTCGCGGAAGACGACGTCGCCCTGCGAGGCCTTCTCCTTGAAGCGGATCGGGCCGATCTGCCGGCAGGCCAGCGAAACGTCGGAGACCTCCTCGGCGACGCCGAACATGCCGGAGACGCCGCCCTTCTCGGGCACGGTGTAGTGGCAGGCGACGCCCTCGACGACAGGATCATCGACGCCATAGACGGCGAGCTTGTCGTCCGGGGTCAGCATCTTCCAGACCGTCGACTTCTTGAAGATCAGGTCCTCCTGCGCCGCGGCCGGCGCGGCGACGCCAGCAAGCGCGAACAGCGCCGAGGCGGCGAGAAGACAACGACGAAAGCTCATTCAGATTCTCCCAGAGCGTTCCCGAGGGACAGCCGGCAGGATATGGGATGGCCCGCGGGCCCGCACCAGTGCAGGCGCGAGCAATCCTCGAACGATACGACAAGGCGACGACCATGCTGCCGGAGCTGGAAACCGAGCGTTTGCTTTTGAAGCCGCGGACCGTGACCGATCTCGACTTCGTCGCCGGGCTCAACACCGATCCGGAGGTGATGCGCTATATCGCGGCTGTCGGCGACCCGGCGATGGGTCGCGAGGGCGTCGCGGCGCGCAGCTTCCTCCATGTCGAACGCGGGCTCGGCTACTGGACGGTGTTCGCCCGCATGAACGAGGCCGAGGCGCTCGGCTATGTCGGGCTCATTCCCGACGGCGACGACCCGGAGCAGGCCCAGATCAGCTATCGCTTCGCCGCTCGTCATTGGGGACAGGGCTTCGCCCGAGTGGCGGTGAGCCGGCTGCTGCGTTACGGCTTCGAGAGGCTCGACCTGCCGGAAATCCTCATCGTCACGCATCCGCAGAACGCAGCATCATTGCAGCTGGCAACGCGGCTCGGCTTCGAGCCTGACACGACGCGGGATGCGCCGACGATCGGCGATCCGCCGGTACCGGCCGCCTGCTTCCGCCAGACCGGTGCTGCCTGGCGCGAATACGGTCAGGCTACGACGGGCTTGAACGCCAGGTAATAGGCCGCGATCGCGCCGACGAAGCCAAGCCCGGAGAGGACGAGCTTCAGCCGGGTGAAGCCGCTGGCGAAGGCGACCGTTCCTTGATCGACCGTGGGATAGCGATCGAGCAGGCGCGCGATGGCGAGGTTCTCGGCGACATCGCAGAGCCCGCCGAAGAGCCAGCCGCCGCCGCAGAGCGCCGCCACCCACCAGGGATAGCCGCGCATGGAGAGGCCGGCGACGATCAGCGCCCCGACGACGGCGTAGACCAGCGCGAAAGCGAGATCGGCCGGCAGCAGCTTGTTGCGGTAGATCGCCCGGCGCTCAGGGCCGTAGAGCGAGAAGAGCTTCTCGACATCGTCCTTGCTGAAGCCGTCGAGATCGCTCTCCAGCGCCCGGTCGACCTTGAGGCTGCGCGCCCAGAGCCAGGAGAGCAGCAGCGTCAACACCACCAGCGCCGGCCCCCAGAAGAAAAAGCGAAGCGGGATCAGGGTGGAATAGAAGGTCGGCAGCTCTTCCATCGGGCTCACGGCTCCAAGAGCACAGTCATGATTTTGGATCGACCTGATCCAAAATCATGACTGTGATCAGCTCCAAAGTTTGGAGCGGGATCATAGCGAAAAACCGGTTCCCACTTTTTCGCATCCCGCTCCAGGCGTCGTGAGCCGGAGCCTAGCTTGCCTCGCGCGCCAGCGCCACGGCCTCGCGCAGAACCTGTTCGTCGCCGATGTGATTGGCGAGGATCAGGACGAGGCGGGCATTGAACGCGGCGCTCTCGCGCTCATCCAGATTGCGATGTGCCTGCGCCAGCAGGCGGAAGGCGGCGTCGGGATCGGCGAAGCGCGATTCGCGCGCGAGGCCGCCTGCGGGAGCCATGGTGGCCGCGGCATTCATCCCCTGCCCTCCATCCGCTCGATCGCAGCCTCGATCGCAACGCGCTGCGGCTGCCGGAACCGGGCAGCGACATGCCCGTCCGGCCGCAACAGCACGGCTGCCCCACGCTCCAGCGCATAGCGCTGGCGCAAGGAGCCGTCACCGACGGCCGGCTCGATCGCGAGGACGCCTGCAGGTGCGAGCGCTGCCGCACCTTCGCCAAGCAGAATCGCCTGCCCGGCCGAGAAGGCTTCGCTCAGCCAGGCGCATGGAGCGCCGGCGAGCGGCGCATCGAGGAAGGGCGCGCCCGGCGGCAGGCCGCCGGCCCGGCTGTCGCCCTCGCTCGACAGTGGCGAACCGGCATAGGCGCTGGCTACCGAAAGCCGTCCGGAATTGACGAAGCGCTTGGCGAAGCCCGTGAGCGGCGCCAGCGACAGCGCCGCCTCGCGCAGCAGCCGCTCGCCCGGCGAGCGCGGTGCGATGAAATCGGTCGCACGGGTCGAATTCAGGATGTTCTCATCGGCGGCGGCGACGCGCTCGCTGTCATAGCTGGCGAGCAGCGAGGCCGGACTCCTGCCCTGCACAACCAATGCAAGCTTCCAGCCGAGATTGTCGGCGTCCTGGATGCCGGAATTGGCGCCGCGCGCGCCGAAGGGCGAGACCTGATGGGCGGCGTCGCCCGCGAAGATGATGCGGCCATGCAGGAACTGGTCGAGCCGGCGACACTGGAAGCGATAGACCGAGACCCATTCGAGCGCGAAATCGGCATGGCCGAGCATACGCTCGATCCGGGGCCGCACGATCTCAGGCTGCTTCTCATGCTCGGGATCGGCATCGGGGCCGAGCTGGAGATCGATGCGCCAGATATCGTCCGGCTGCTTGTGCAGCAGCGCCGATTGGCCGGAATGGAACGGCGGATCGAACCAGAACCAGCGCTCGGTGGGGAACGGCGCGGTCATCTTCACATCGGCGATGAGGAAGCGGTCCTCGAAGGCTTCACCGCGGAACTCCAGGCCGAGCAGGCCGCGCGTTGGCGAGCGGGCGCCGTCGCAGGCGATGAGCCAGTCGGCTTCGAGAGAATAGTCCCCATCCGGCGTGGCGATGGTGAGCTCTGCTCCATCCTCGCGGTTGTCGACCCCGGCCAGGCGATTGCTCCAGCGCAGATCGATAAGCGGCTCGGCCAGCACGGCCTCGACCAGTGCCGCCTCGACATAGAATTGCTGGAGATTGATGAAGGCCGGCTGCTTGTGGCCGCCCTCGGGCAGGAGGTCGAACGCGTAGAGTTCGGCATCGCCACGGAAAACCCTGCCCTTCTGCCAGGTGACGCCCTTCTCGACCATCGCCTGCGCAAGCCCGAGCCGGTCGAAGATCTCGAGCGTGCGCTTGGCGAAGCAGATGGCGCGCGAGCCCTCGCCGATCCGGTCGGCATCGTCGATCAGCACGACCGGGACCTGCCGGCGCGCCAGATCAAGCGCCAGCGTCAGCCCGACAGGGCCGGCGCCGACGATGACGACGGGGTGCCGGGCCGGCGTGGCCGCGTCCTGATCAGGGCTGCGTTGGTAGGCGAACTGGCGGAAAGGTTGCACGGGGCGATGCCTTCAGCCGCGCAGGTCCAGCCACATCTGGCGGTCGCGCTCATCGGTCCAGATGCGCGGATGGTCGAGGCCGCCGGCCTCGTCATAGGCGCGGGTGACGTTGAAGGGGAGGCAATGCTCGAAGATCACCCAGTCGCCATAGGACGGCTTCAGCGTCTCATGGACGCGCTCGAAGGTCTCGCGCAACGAGCGGCCGGCGGCGACATGGCCCTTCACCGCCTCGAACAGGTCGGAGAGGAAGGCGCGCGTGCCCTTGATGCCGTCGGCGACCATGCCGCGATTGGTCAGCGCCGCGCCGCGGCCCGGCACCATAGCAGCCGGTGCGAAGGCGGCGAGCGCATCGAGCGTCGCCGGCCAGTCGGTGAAATGGGCGTCGCCGCAATAGGGCGTCGCGCCGTATTCGACGAGGTCGCCGGCGAAGATCACATTGGTATCGGGCATCCAGGCGACGATGTCGCCGGCGGTGTGGCCGCGGCCGAGCCTCATCAGCCGGACCTCGCGGCTGCCGAGCCAGATCGAGGCGTTGTGCGAGAAGGTCGTGGTCGGCCAGGTCAGGCCCGGGCGGATCGAGTCCGCGCCTTGAAAGAGCCGCGGGAAGCGGCCGATCTCGCTCGCCTTGTCCTCCTCGCCGCGCTCGACGATCATCGCCCGCGCCGCATCCGATGAGACGATCTCCTTCGCGCCATAGGCCGGCGCGCCGAGCACGCGCACGGCATGATAATGCGAGAGCACGACATGGCTGACCGGCTTGTCGGTGACCTCGCGCACCCTGGCGATGACGCGCTCGGCCATGGTCGGCGTCGCCTGCGCATCGAAGACGAGCACGCTATCGTCGCCGACGACGATGCCGCTATTGGGGTCGCCCTCGGCGGTATAGGCGTAGACGCCCTTGCCGATCTCGTCGAAGGAGACGGTCTTCTCGCCGAGATCGGCGGTGGAGGCGAAAGCGGGCGAAGACATCGTCAGGACCTCATTCTTGTTTGACGGCAGGCGCGGCGAGGGTCACCCCGCATGCGGCAGGATGTCCTGCTCGATCGCGCCGAAGATCGAATGGCCGGCGGCGTCCTTCATCTCGATGCGGACGCTGTCGCCGAAGCGCAGGAACGGGGTCTTGGGCGTGCCGTGCCGGATGGTCTCGACCATGCGCTGCTCGGCGATGCAGGCATAACCGAGCCCGCCTTCCGAAACCGGCTTGCCCGGCCCGCCATCGGCGTCGCGGTTCGAGACCGTGCCGGAGCCGACGATCGTGCCGGCGACGAGCGGGCGGGTCTTCGCCGCATGGGCGATCAGCACGCCGAAATCGAAGGTCATGTCGACGCCGGCCTGCGGCTTGCCGAAGGGCTTGCCGTTGACCTGGGCGAGCAGCGGCAGGCTGAGCTTGCCATCCTTCCAGGCCGAGCCGAGCTCGTCCGGTGTCACCGCCACCGGCGAGAAGGCCGAAGACGGCTTTGATTGAAGGAAACCAAAGCCTTTGCCCAATTCGTTGGGAATCAGATTCCGCAAGCTCACGTCATTCACGAGCATGACGAGCCGGATCAGCCCCCTCGCCTCCTCGGGGCTGACGCCCATCGGCACGTCGCCGGTGACGACCGCGATCTCGGCCTCAAGGTCGATGCCGTAATCCTCGCTGGCGAGCTTCACCGCCTGGCGCGGGCCGAGAAAGGAATCGGAGCCGCCCTGGTACATCAGCGGGTCGGTCCAGAAGCTCTCGGGCATCTCGGCGCCCCTTGCCTTCCGGACCAGCTCGACATGGTTCACATAGGCCGAGCCGTCGACCCATTGATAGGCGCGCGGCAAAGGCGAGGCGCAGTCATGCTCGTGGAAGCGGAAGGACGGCACCGAGCCGTGCTCCAGGCTCTCGGCGAGATCGGCGAGGCGCGGCGCGCAGCGGCTCCAGTCGTCGAGCGCGCCCTGCAGCGTCGCGACCACCGGGAAGGCGTCGGTCGCGCGGGTCAGGTCGTTCGAGACGACGACGAGGCGGCCATCCCGGCCATGCATGAGGGATGCGACTTTCATCTCTTTTCAATCCTCGCCGAACAGTGATGATGGCAGCAAATCCGTCCCCGGGAGGAAAGTCCATGCAACGCCGTACGTTTTTGAAGACGGGTGCGCTCGCCGCGGCCGCCGCGCCGATCGCGATGCCCGCGATCGCGCAGTCGATGCCGGAAGTGAAATGGCGCCTGACCTCGAGTTTCCCCAAGCAGCTCGACACGATCTACGGCACCGCCCAGCAGTTCGCGAAGTTCATGTCGGACGCCACCGACGGCAGGTTCCAGATCCAGACCTTCTCGGCCGGCGAGATCGTGCCCGGCCTGCAGGCGCTCGACGCGGTCACCTCCGGCACGGTCGAATGCGCGCATACGCCGACCTATTTCTATGTCGGCAAGGAGCCGGCGCTCGGGCTCGGCACCGGCATTCCCTTCGGGCTCAACGCCCGCCAGCAGCACAGCTGGTGGTATTTCGGCGGCGGCGAGCAGATCGTCAACGCAGCGCTCGCCAAGTTCAACGCCTACTCTATCCCCTGCGGCAATTCCGGCTGCCAGATGGGCGGCTTCTTCCGCAAGGAGCTCAAGACCGTCGACGACCTCAAGGGCCTGAAGTTCCGCATCGGCGGCATGGGCGGCGCCGTGCTGGCCAAGCTCGGCGTGGTGCCGACGCAGATCGCTGCGGGCGACGTCTATCCGGCACTGGAGCGCGGCACGATCGACGCGGCCGAGTTCGTCGGCCCCTATGACGACGAGAAGCTCGGCTTCGTGAAGGTCGCGCCCTATTACTACTATCCCGGCTGGTGGGAGGGCGGCGCCATGCTGCACCTCGTGATCAACCAGGAGCAGTGGAACAAGCTGCCCAAGCACTACCAGGCGATCGTGCAGAACGCCTGCGAGGCGGCGAACAACTGGATGCTGGCGAAGTACGACTTCGTCAATCCGGGCGGCCTGCGCAAGCTGATCGCCCAGGGCGCGCAACTCAAGGCCTTCCCGCAGCCGATCATGGAAGCCTCGCTCAAGGCGGCCGAAGAGTACTACGCAGAGACCTCCGCCAAGAGCGAAGCCTTCAAGAAGGGCTATGAGTCGATGGTCGCCTTCCGCGGCGAGAACCTGCTCTGGTGGCAGGTCGCGGAACTCTCCTACGACGCCTTCATGAACCGGCTGCGCAGCCGATAGGCCACGACGCCGCTCCAGTTCGTCATGCTCGCCCTTGTGGCGAGCATCCACGTCTTGAACACTGCATTGCAGGAAGGAAGGCGTGGATGGTCGGGACAAGCCCGGCCATGACGGAAAGGGCATTGCCAGGAACTCTGGCATCTTGGCTTTGCGAAGCCTCGAGGTAACAGCCCAGTTCCTCACCACGCCTCGGGCTTGTTCGGGTCGAAGCGCTTCTTCAGCTCGCTCCAGCAATCGCTGTAGTTGTCCTGCAGCTCGGGCAGGCCGGCGGCATAGCCGGTGACGCGCTGGGCGAATCTCGTCTCGAACATGAACGCCATGGTGCCGGTGAGCTTGACCGGCTTCAGCTCGACCGTGCTGGCATGCTCGAAGGCCTGCGCATCCGGCCCGTGCGGCAGCATCATGTTGTGCAGGCTGAAGCCACCGGGGGTGAAGCCCTCGGGTTTGGCGTCGTAGACGCCGTAGATCAGCCCCATGAACTCCGACATGATGTTGCGGTGGTACCAGGGCGGGCGGAAGGTGTTCTCCGCCACCATCCAGCGCTCCGGGAAGATGACGAAGTCGATATTGGCGGTGCCGGGCGTCTCGGAGGGCGCGGTCAGCACGGTGAAGATCGACGGGTCGGGGTGGTCGAAGGAGATCGCGCCGACCGGCGAATAGTGACGCAGGTCGTATTTGTAGGGCGCGTAATTGCCGTGCCAGGCGACGACGTCGAGCGGCGACTGGCCGACTTCCGTCGAGAACAGTTCCCCGCCCCATTTGGCGTAGAGGGTCGAGGGCTCCTCGATGTCCTCATAGGCGGCGACGGGCGTGAGGAAGTCCCTGGGATTGGCGAGGCAGTTGGCGCCGATCGGTCCGCGATCGGGCAAGGTGAAGCCGCCGCCATAGTTCTCGCAGACATAGGCGCGCGCCGGCCCGCCCATCAATTCGACGCGGAACATCACGCCGCGCGGGATGATGCAGATCTCGCCCGGCTCGATCTCGATGATGCCGAACTCGGTGAAGAAGCGCAGGTTTCCCTCCTGCGCGACGACGAGATACTCGCCATCGGCATTGAAGACGTACTCCTTCTCCATCGAGGCGGTGACGAAGAGCATGTGCGCTGCCATCCCGGCCTGGCTGTCGGCGTCGCCGGCGGTGGTCAGGGTGCGCAGGCCGGTGAGGAAGGTGAGCTTCTCCTGCGGCAGCGGAATCGGGCTCCAGCGCAATTGCCCGAGCGAGGGCGGCGTCTCGTCGCGGCAGGGCGCGGTGCGCATCAGCCCCTTGTCGACCAGCTTCCAGCGGCCGCCATGCTTCACGCTCGGGCGGATGCGGTAGAGCCAGGAGCGCTCGTTCGTGGAACGCGGCGCGGTAAAGGGCGAGCCGGAGAGTTGCTCGGCATAGAGGCCGTAAGCCGCCTTCTGCGGCGAGTTGCGGCCGACCGGCAGCGCGCCCGGCAGGCTCTCGGTCTCGAAGGAATTGCCGAAGCCCGACATGTAGCGGCGTCCGCCCCGGACCTGCTCGCCGAAGCTCGACTGAACCGTGGTCTGCACGTTCATGGCTGGGCCTCCTCCCGATGCGTTCCCGATCTTCGCCGCTTTGACAGACGCTGCCGTTCGGTAATGATCTAGCTGCAGCCGCCGGCGGCCTTCTGTCACTCCAATTAGTTACATGTGCAACTAATGTCAACGAAACAAAAGCCTGAAGACCGCTCCCTGCATCTCGAGCAGTTCCTGCCCTACCGGCTCAACGTGGTCGGCTTCTTCGCCAGCCGGGCGCTCGGCCGTGTCTACGGCACGCGCTTCGGCATCGGCATCCCGGAATGGCGGGTGATCGCGCAGCTCGGCGAGTTCGGGCAATTGACCTCGCGCGACATCGGCGAACTCTCGCAGATGCACAAGACCAAGGTCTCGCGCGCCGTCTCCGAGCTCGACAAGCGCGGGCTGGTGACGCGAGCCGAGAACCGGGCCGACCGGCGCGAGGCCTTCGTCGCCCTCACCGCCGCCGGCCAACGCATCTACGCCCAGATCGTGCCGCTGGCGCTCGCCTTCGAGGAGCGCTGGATCGAGGGGATCTCGGCCGAAGAGCTGCGCGTCTTCGAACGCGTGCTGGCGGTGCTGACCGAACGCGGCCGCCATCTCGCCGGGGCCTACCAGACTGAGGAAGCCTGATCGCGCAAGCGTGATCCGGCCCCGCATTTGCTGCCGCTGGCGCGATATGCGATGCGCTGGCGGACATGAAAGCTGCGTCGAATCGCCATGTCCGAGCGGCTGACGCGTGCCTCCTTAGTTCCGTCGCGTTTGTAGCATGTGCTTTGCCGGTGCAGGCGGCCGACGCCGGCATGGGACGAGTCACAGGGATAGCAACTCTGCCTTCGATGATTTTCGCTTCGCTCCGACGCGCACTCGCTCCGGCGCTGGCTTTCGCCGCGCTCTCGGGAGCCGCATTGGCGCAGTCGCCGGCTTGCGACAACTGGCGCGCCGAACTCTCCAGCCTGCAGGGCCAGCGTGGCGGCGATGCCCGCGCCGCCCAGTCGGCGCAGCGTGTCGCCGGCCAGCTGGCGCAGCTCTCCAGCCAGTACCGGTCGATGGGCTGCGATCGCGGCGGCTTCCTGTTCTTCGGCGAGCAACCGCCGCCGCAATGCGGCAACATCCGCGCCCAGCTCGGGGCGCTGCAATCGCAATACGCCCAGCTCCAGCAGCAGGCCCAGGGTGGCGGCGTCGAACAGCGGCGCGCCCAGCTCGCCGCATTGATCAGCAACAATTGCCGGGCCCAGCCGCGCGGTTTCTTCGAGACGATCTTCGGGATCGAGCCGCGCCGCGGCGAGATCGACTCGACCCTGCCCGAGCTCGACCCCGACGAGCCACGCGAGCCGACGGAGGGCGGAGCACGCCAGGGCGGCCCCTATTCGGTCTGCGTGCGCAGCTGCGACGGCTATTTCTTCCCGCTCGCCAACAGCCCCGGTGGACGCGAGAGCCAGGACGAGATGTGCCAGTCGCTCTGCCCCGGCAGCGAGACACTCGCCTACGGCATGAGCAGTGGCGGCGACATCCAGAACGCGGTGGCGCGCAGCAGCGGGCAGCCCTACTCGTCCCTGCCGAACGCACTGAAATACACCCGCAGCTTCGACGCGGCCTGCACCTGCCGCGCGCCCGGCCAGAGCTGGGCCCAGGCGCTGCAGAATGCCGAGCAGATGCTCGACCAGCGCAAGGGCGACATCATCGTCACCGAGCAGCGTTCGCAGGAAATGTCGCGGCCGAAACCCGAGCAGCCGCAGCGCGGCAAGAAGGGCGCCGCCAACACGGCCGCAGCCGAGGCCAAGCCCCCTGGCCCCGCTCCGACCACGCTCCAGGCCGCCCCCGGCGACGAGCCGACGCCGGATGTCAACGTACCGACCGCCAGCACCGAATCGGCCGGCGTCGGCCCGCAGCGGATCGACGGCGAGAAGACGCTGCAGCAAGGCGACGGGCTCAAGCGCGAGAGCAAGAGCGTCACCGGCGAGCGGCGCACCGTGCGGATCGTCGCACCGAACCTCGCCCCCAATCTCGGCACAGGCGCGACCGCGCGGCCGTGAGCCGGCCGAGACAGCGAACAACACCGATCACTGCCCCTGCGGCCCGTGCAGGGGTCAGCCACAACCGGAGCCCGGCCCCTGGCCGAAGCTTCGGCTCAGGCCGTCAGCTTCGCCAGCAGCTGCTCATAGTCGTCGAAGACCATATCGGGCTCTCGCGCTCGCAGGGACGCGCCGGTGTTGTAGCCGAACGTCACTGCGCCGGACGCGATGCCAGCGCGCCGCGCCGCATCGATGTCGCGGATCTCATCTCCGATTGCGATCACCCGCTGCCGGTCAACTCCGGCCTGCCGGATGACAGCCTTGAACTTGGCGCTCTTGCCCCAAAGCGACGCGCCGCAGCTGAAATGACTCACATGGGCCGAAGCCCGGCCGAGCGTCCGGCGAATGACCGCTTCGCTGTTCGAGCTCACGATCGCGATCGTGACATCGCTCGCGGCCAGGCGCGCGAGCATCGACCCGGCCCCCGGAAAGAGCGCCACCGCATCCCCGGCCTCGGCGCTCAGCTTGCGCATATGCATCGCGATTGCCGGCATCCTCCACAAGGGTACGCCGAGGCGGGCAATGATCTGGCGTGAATCGAGCCCGCGAAGCTCGTCGGCCTCGCCTTCCGCGACCTCACGGAAGCCAAATCGCCGTGCGGTCTGGTTGAGCACCGAGCAAAACCACGGAAAGCTGTCGGCCAGCGTTCCGTCGTAATCGAAGATCGCAAGAGAATAGGCAGGCATAGCGGAGACCGATCATATGGGCTCGGGTGGTTGCCGCAGGCTCATGCACGCGTCAATACCAGCCTCCATCGACGCCCATTGATCTGTGCTCGCCGCAGGCCATCCCTCACTCCCGACATCTGGATGCCTGTGACCATAAAGTTCCCGCGCACGCCATGCGCCAGAAGCAACTCAGACCAAATCTCTCCTCGCTGACTGGCGCAGGGCGCAAGGCGTAGACCAAACATATTGCTGCCGGCGCCCGCTGCTGCTCGCGCCACCTTTCAAACGCGGAGCGAGCCATGTCCGACCCAGCAGTCGCCACCCCCGCCCCTCATGGCATGGACGTCGCCGATACGGCGCGACGGCTGAAGGCGATCTTCATCGGCTCGGTCGGCAATCTGGTCGAGTGGTACGATTTCTACGCCTACACCGCCTTTGCGCTCTATTTCGCACCGAAATTCTTCCCCTCGCATGATCCGGTGGTGCAGCAGCTCAATGCCGCGACGCTGTTCGCCGCCGGCTTCATCGTGCGGCCAATCGGCGGCTGGCTCTTCGGCCACATCGCCGACCGCTATGGGCGGCGGCTGTCGCTGACGGTCTCCGTGCTGATGATGTGCTTCGGCTCGCTGATCATCGCGCTGACGCCGACCTACGAGACGATCGGCTTTGCCGCACCGGTGCTGCTGGCGCTGGCCCGGATCATCGAGGGCCTCAGCCTCGGCGGCGAATATGGGGCGAGCGCGACCTATCTCACCGAGATCGCACATCCCGACCATCGCGGCTTCTATTCGAGCTTCCAGTACGTGACGCTGATCGGCGGGCAGCTCACCGCGATCCTGGTGCTGCTCCTGCTGCAGAACGTCTTCCTGACGCATGAGCAGCTGGTCGACTGGGGCTGGCGCATCCCGTTCGTCATCGGCGCCATGCTCGCCGTTACTGCCATGTTCATGCGCCGGCACATGCACGAGACCGAGGCCTTCACCGAGGCCAACAAGACCAAGAAGAAGGAGAGCTCGCTGCGCGGCCTGCTGAAATATCCGCGCGAGGTCGCGATCGTGGTCGGGCTGACCGCCGGCGGCACCGCCGCCTTCTACACCTTCACCACGTATATGCAGACCTTCGTGAAGCAGACGGTCGGCCTCTCCGACATCACCACCACCTATGTCATCGCAGGATCGCTGATCTTCGCCTCGCTCCTGCAGCCGATCTACGGCCTGATCTCCGACCGGATCGGCCGCAAGCCGCTGCTGATCTTCTTCGGCATCGCCGGGACGCTGCTGACCGTGCCGATCCTGACGACTCTGGCCCAGACAAAATCGCCCTGGGTCGCGTTCCTGCTGATCTCCGGCGCCTGGATCTTCGTCGCCGGCTACACCTCGATCAATGCAGTGGTGAAGGCCGAATTGTTCCCGACCTCGATCCGCGCCACCGGCGTCGCCGTGCCCTATGCGCTGACCGTCTCGATCTTCGGTGGCACCGCGCCGGCGATCGCGCTGTTCTTCAAGCAGCAGGGCCACGAGCAGTGGTTCTATTACTACCTCTCGGCCGTGATCTTCATCTCGCTGCTGGTCTATTCGACCATGCGCGACACCAAGCACGAATCGGCGATGCACCGGCACGAGTGAGATCAATGGCGGGGCTTTGCCACCAGGCTCGCCTCGCCGCCAGCACCGCAATTCTCCGGCAACCTCGCATCGCCAACCTCGCCCGTAGAGATATCGGCAGCGAGGTCGACGACCGTGATGAGCTATTGGCCGGCTGTCATACTGCCCCGTGCAACATGGTGCTCAGCGATCCTCGGCCATAGGGGGCCGTGCGTGTCCCTGTCGCTGGCGCTCGCTGCGGCCGGTTGCACGACCGTGCCTCCCAGGCAGGCCGGCACATTGTCGACCTACCGGAAACTCGGCGAGGAAAAGGGCAAGTTCTCGAAGTCCCGGACCTATGTCGACGGCCAGGCCCTGGTCGCTGCGAAGACAGCCAGGATCGTTCCAACGAGCTTTGCGACCAACGCCAGCGCGCTCGTGACGGCGCAAGCCGACCGCGCTCTGGTCACCAATGCGCTCGACCGCGAGCTCTGCATTGCGCTCAGCGACAAATACGAGATGGTGACACCGACGCAGCCCGCCGACCTGACCGTGCGGGCGGTGATCACCGACATCGTGCCGACCGACAAGACGATGGCGGGAGTGTCGACGGCGGTGACCCTCGGGAGCAGCGTGGCGCTCCCTATCGGCATACCCCGCTTGCCGGTCGGGCTGGGCGGACTTTCGGTGGAGGCCGAAGCGCTCGACCGCAGTGGAGCACAGCGCGCCGCGATGGTCTGGGGGCGCGGCGCCAATTCGATCCAGAACACACCCCAGGCATCCGAGGTCTCGGACGCCTATGGCCTCGCCTCGACATTCGCCGGCGAGTTCTCGCGCATTCTGGTGACCGGCGAAGAGCCGCAAGGGCTGGATATTGCCCTGCCGTCCCGGCAGCGCGTGCGCTCCTGGCTCGGCGGCTCGCACAAATACGCGACCTGCGAAGCCTATGGCAGGTCGCCCGGCATCGCCGGCGCGATCGCACGCAAGTTCGGCGCACCGCCCGAGCTGGCCGACAAGCAGGACAAGACGCCCCTTGATCCCTCGGAAAGCCGAAGCCGACAGCAGCCAGCGCCGGCGCATTAACGGCCTCTTTACCCGCGCTTGCTGATCTGGCCGTCCAATTCTGCGCGAGGCCGGGACATGGATGCGTCCACACCCGAAGTGATGCGCGAGCGGGACAGGCTCGAAGCGCTCGCACGCTACGACGTCCTCGACACGCCCAGCGAGGAAGCCTTCGACCGGATCACGCGGCTCGTCTGCCGGATCATGAAGGTGCCGATGGCGACGGTGACCTTCCTCGACGGGCACCGGCAATGGTTCAAGGCGCGCGAAGGCGTGGCGAATTGCGAGGATGAGCGCCGCATCGCATTCTGCGACATGACGATCCGCGAGAACGCCCCGTTGATCGTGACCGACGCCAGCACCGACCCGCGCTTCGCCAGCAACCCGCTGGTGACCGGCGCACCGCATTTGCGCTTCTATGCCGGCATCCCGCTGCGGACCTCCGAAGGCCAGAACATTGGCACGCTCTGCGCCTTGGGCACGACGCCACGCGCAATCGACCCCAGCGAGATCGCGATCCTCTCCGATCTCGCCTCGATCGTGATGAACGAGCTCGAGCTGCGTCTCCTCGCCTCGACCGACGGGCTGACCGGCGCCCTCGCCCGCCGCGCCTTCCGCGACGAGGCCACCCGTGCCCTGGCCCTGGCGCAGCGCCACCGGCATGAGGTGAGCTGCATCGCCTTCGATCTCGATCACTTCAAGACCATCAACGACACGCATGGCCATGCCGTGGGTGACGCCGTGCTGGCCGGCAGTGCCGCGACATGCCGGAGCCTGCTGCGCCAGAGCGACCTGTTCGGGCGTGTCGGCGGCGAGGAATTCGCGGTGCTGCTGCCGCATACCGGACGCCAGGCGGCACTCGGCGTCGCGGAAAAGCTGCGCGAGGGCATCGCCGCGCAACGCTTTGACGGAGCCGAGGGGCCGTTCGCGGTCTCCGCCAGCTTCGGCATCGCGGCCGCCGCGCCCAGCGGTGATGTCGACGCCCTGCTGCGCGCCGCGGACGAGGCGCTCTACGCCGCGAAGGCGACCGGCCGCAATCGCTGCGTCGTCAACCAGGCCGGCCTCTCCGCCGGCTCGATAGTGGGGCGACGTGTCCTGAAGGCCGGGAACATCGTCTTCAACGGCGGCAAGTCGGTGATCGACTGCACGGTGCGACGCCTGTCCGACGATGGCGCGAGCCTCGCGGTCATCAGCACCGCTGGAGTACCGGACCGCTTCAAGCTGGCGATCGAGGCCGACGCTTTCTCCCGGGCCTGCCAGGTCGCGCGCAAGGCCGGAACCGAGATCGACGTGCAGTTCGCTTGAGGCCTCTGCCGGCCCGCGCCATCGCCACGCCCGCATCCCCCCTATTCGCCGGCTGCGCGGTGACATCCGTCATCCGGGGCTGCTACGCTATATCTCTCTCGACATAGCGATCGCTGCACGGCGGGTCGGTGACCGCCCGCGCGTGAAGTGGTCGTCCGCAGCCCAGCAAGGAGCCGGTCAATGTCTCACGCTCTCCAATTTTATATCGATGGCGCCTGGGTCGATCCCGCCGGCGGGCTGAAGACGCTGGACGTGATCGATCCCTCGACCGAGGAAGCCTTCGCCCAGATCGCGCTCGGCAGCCAGGCGGATGTCGACCGGGCAGTCGCCGCAGCGCGCGCCGCCTTCCCCGACTTCGCCGCGACCTCGAAGCAGGAGCGTCTCGCGCTGATGCGCCGCCTGCTCGAGGCCTACAAGGCCCGCTACGCCGAAGTCGCCGACACCTTGTCGCGCGAAATGGGCGCACCGAAGGAGCTGGCCCACCGGGCGCAGGCCGGGATGGGCACCGCCCATCTCTCCAAGATGATCGAGACGCTCGAGAACTTCGAGTTCGAGGAGCTGCGCGGCTCGACCCTGATCTCGAAGGAGGCGATCGGCGTCGTCGGCATGATCACGCCGTGGAACTGGCCGATCAACCAGATCATGTGCAAGGTCGCGCCCGCACTGGCCGCCGGCTGCACCATGGTGCTGAAGCCCTCCGAGATCGCGCCGCTCAACGCCCTCATCTTCGCCGAGGCGATGCACGAGGCCGGCGTGCCCAAGGGCGTGTTCAACCTCGTCAACGGCGATGGGCCCACGGTCGGCGAGGCGATCGCCCGGCACCCCGAGGTCGACATGGTCTCCTTCACCGGCTCGACCCGCGCCGGCATCCTCGTCGCCAAGGCGGCGGCAGACACCGTCAAGCGCGTGCATCAGGAGCTCGGCGGCAAGTCGGCCAACATCCTGCTCGATGACGTCGACCTGAAGCGGGCGGTGAAGCTCGGCGTCGAGAGCGTGATGCGCAATTCAGGCCAGTCCTGCAATGCGCCGACGCGGATGTTCGTGCCGGCCCAGCTGCACGAGGATGCGCTCGCCATCGCCAGGGAGACGGCCGAGCCGCTCAAGGTCGGTGCGCCGTCGGCCGAGAGCGTCTTCCTCGGCCCGGTCGTCAGCGAGATCCAGTACGACAAGATCCAGCGCCTGATCGAGAGTGGCATCAAGGAAGGCGCGACGCTGGTGACGGGCGGCCCCGGCCGGCCGGAAGACCTCAACCGCGGCTATTATGTCCGCCCGACGGTGTTCGGCGGCGTGACCGACGAGATGACGATCGCCAGGGAAGAGATCTTCGGCCCCGTGCTCTCGATTCTGCCCTATGAGAGCGAGGCGGAAGTGATCGCGCGGGCAAACGACACGCCCTATGGGCTGGCTTCCTACATCCAGTCCGGCTCGCTTGAGCGGGCGCGCAAGGTCGCGGCGCAGATGCGCTCCGGCAACGTCTACATCAACTACCCGGCCTGGGACGCCGGCGCGCCCTTCGGCGGCTACAAGCAGTCCGGCAATGGCCGCGAATACGCCGATTTCGGGCTGGAGGAGTTCCTCGAGATCAAGGGCACGGTCGGCTACGCCGCCGCCTGAGCCCGCCGCTTAAAGCGCGCCGCCGGTCATTCCGGCGGCGCGTTTTTCTTTGAGAGCTACGCTCCTTCGCCGATATGCCAGCTGAAGGAGGGACAAACCGATTCAGGCTAAAGCCGGCGAGCTCACGGCCTGCTGGATCGCATCCCGCAATACTGTCAGCGCATCCGGATCGGTATGCGGCCGCCAACGCAGTCCGATCGTGCGTTCAAGGCGCAAATCCGAGATCGGCAGAGACACTGTTTCGGCGATGGCGAGGCTTCGCGGCGCCACGACGAGCCCGCAACCGGCGGCAGCGAGTTGAAGCGCGAGGGCATCGCGTTCTGCCCGCGCCGCAATCGGCAGCCGAATACCGGCTGCCTGAAGCTCGCTCGCCCGCAGCTCGCAGCTACTGCGCAGGACAAGACGCTCGCCATGGAGATCGCGGACCGTCATATGCTCGCGCTTCGCCAAGCGATGATCGCGGCCCGCAAGGACCACGATGGGCTCGCGCCAAAGCACGAGGGATTCGGCGAAATCCGCGTCGAGCACCGTCCAGGCGATGTCGATGCGCCCCTGGCGCAGCCAGCGCAGAAGCTGCGGCGCGCTGCCCTCCCGCCATTTCCAAAGCGGCGCGGTCGCGGGCTGGAGCTGCCGATGCACGGCTGCGACCGTGGCGGCGGAAATCGTCGGCAGAACGCCGATCCGCCAGGTCGCGAGCGAGGTCTCGCCGCCTCGAAAAGCGACGAACGCGGCGTCGCAGCGCTGCAGGATATCGACCGCATCGTGCAGGAAGCGATGCGCCTTTGCAGTCGGCCGCATGCGATGACGTCCGCCGGAGCGGTCGAACAGCGCAGCCCCGAGTTCATCCTCAAGCGCCTTCAGGCCGGCGGAGACAGCGGGCTGCGATATATGGAGCTGTTGTGCCGCGCCGCTGACACTGCCGGTTTCGACGACGGCGACGAAGAAGCGCAGATGACGGATCTTCATAGAGTAAACCTATATGGCAGCATCCAATCAATCGATTATGCTTATTCAGCCTGTCATCCTATCCAGTCTGTCCGCCAACCGCAGCTACCCGCACTGGCGCGACAACCTGAGAGGCGAGGATGAAGGTGATCTATTGTCTGAGGCGGCTTGCGTCGCTCAGCCACGAGGAATTCCTGCGCTATTGGTTCGAGACCCATGGCCCGCTGGTACGCAGCCATCAGCGCGAGCTCAGGATCGCGCGCTACGTCCAGGTCCACACCGAATACGGACCGTTCCAAGAAAAGCTTCGCGCCTTCCGTGGCTCGGCCGAGCCATATGATGGCGTCGCGGAGATCTGGTACGACAGCAGAGAGGCGCTCGAAACGCTGGGTCAAGATCCTGCGGGGCGCGCCGCGAGCCGATTGCTGTACGAGGATGAGCAACGCTTCGTCGATTCAGCCCGTTCGCCGATCTGGATCGGCCGGGAGCACGACATCATCTGAAGCGGGATAGGCTTCCTCTCCGAGTTCGGCATTGAAGCGCATCATCTTGGCGTGAACCGACGCTCATGTCGCTCAGTCCCGGTTTGCTGGAGCGGGCGCGCAAGGTCGCGGCGTAGACTTCTTCTTCTCAACAACGCGCGCCGCGGTCGTGCCGGCGGCACGCGCCTTCATCCTCAGTGAGCAGATTGCCCGCGATCACTGGTAGGTCGGTTCAACGCACCGCGCTCTGGAAAATCTCACTGAAGCTCGAGACGTTCGCTGCCTGCGGTCAAGATCATGCTCTGGCAACGCAGCAGCGAACAATCGCTCTCTGGCAAAACAATCTCGTAGCTCACGCGGTCATGTTGTTCTGCACGAACATCGACGACCTGGAGCCGCATTTGCCAGATATACAGATCGACCGCAGTGAGAGCGCTGAACTGGCGGATTTTCAGAACCACGAGGCCGGTGCCGCGTAGCCTGACTTTTCCGTCGTAGGCATAGCCCGACCTCATCCAGGTGAACGACTCGATCTCGGTATGAGTGAACAGCAGCTCGTTTACGCGCTCGATCACCACTTTGCTTGCCGCCATGATGCCTTCCTCGAACCGACGACATCCAAAGTTGCGGCGCGCATACTTGGCAGAACTATGCGTCCAGCCTCACGCCGCTTCGCCAGCCAATCGCTTCAGCGCCTTCTCGCGCCCGATCAGCGGCAGCAGCGCCGCCAGTTCCGGCCCGTGGTCGAGCCCGGTAAGGGCCTGGCGCAGCGGCATGAACAGCGCCTTGCCCTTGGTACCGGTCTGCGCACCGACTGCCTGCGTCCAGCTCTTCCAGGTGCTGTGATCGAACGGCTCGGCCGGCAGCAGCGAAGCCGCGGACGCAGCGAATGCCGTGTCGGCGATATGCGGCTCGATCGGCCCTTCGACCACCTGCCACCAATCCTTCGCGCCCGACAGCCGGGTGAGATTGCCGCGCACGGCCAGCCAGAATGGCTCGCTCACGGGAATGCCGAGCTTTCTCAACCGCTCCTCGACCGTGACGAAGTCGAGCTGGTGCAGGGTGCGGGCCGAGAGCGTCTCCAGCTCGTGCTCGTCGAACTTGGCCGGCGCCCGCGAGACATGGGCGAGGTCGACCAGCCCGGCGAGCTCGTCGAGGCTCGACACCGGCCGGACCGCATCGGACGAGCCGGTGAGCACCGCCAGCGACGCCACCGCCAGCGACTCGATGCCGGATTCGCGCAAGCCCCGCAGCGAGAGATGGCCGAGGCGCTTCGACAGCCCCTCGCCGCTCGCGGTGGTCAGCAGGTTGTGGTGGCCGAAGGCCGGCAGCGCCCCGCCCAATGCCTGCATGATCTGGATCTGCACGGCGGTGTTGGTGACGTGATCTTCGCCGCGGATGACATGGGTGATCCCGACGTCGAGATCATCGACGACGGAAGGCAGCGTGTAGGGATAGGTGCCGTCCTCGCGCACCAGCACCGGGTCGGAGAGCGAGGCGCAGTCGACATGGGACGGGCCGCGCACCAGATCGTCCCAGCCGATCTCCTCCCAGTCGAGCAGGAAGCGCCAATGGGCTTTCCGGCCCTCGGCTTCGAGTTTTCCACGCTCCTCGGCACTCAGCTTGAGGCCGGCGCGGTCATAGACCGGCGGCAAGCCACGGGCGAGCTGGCGCTTGCGCTTGCGGTCGAGCTCGTCGGCACTCTCATAGCAGGGGTAGAGCCGGCCCGCGGCACGCAGCTTCTCTGCCGCTGAATCGTAGAGCGCGATCCGCTCCGACTGCTTGATGCTCGCATCCGGAACGACGCCGAGCCAGGCCAGGTCCTCGCCGATCGCGTCGGTGAATTCCGGCTTCGAGCGCGCCTGATCGGTGTCGTCATAGCGCAGCAGGAAGCGCCCGCCATGCCGCATGGCGAAGAGCCAGTTGAACATCAGCGAACGGGCATTGCCGATATGGAGATAGCCGGTCGGCGACGGGGCGGTGCGGACGAAGGGAGTGGTCATGACCGGCCGCTTGTCGCGCGGGAACGGCGCGAGGGCAAGGGCATGGTGCAGCCCTGTCGAAAGGAGATCGACAACCGGTCTGATTGACGCAAGGTTAGACGGGACGGGGATGTCGATCTCTGCGCTGGGAGGCGAGGATGAGCATCACGGCTTCAGTCGGGCTCGGCGGCAAGAACACGGCTCCGGATACGCGCCTGATCCAGGCGATGATCAATCCACATACGACGGCGCTCGGCATCGACCTGCTCGAGGTCGACGGCGATTGCGGGCCGCTGACCAGAGGCGGGATCAAGCGCTACCAGCAGGTCTTCCTGAAGATGCCGAGCCCGGATTCGCGGGTCGACCCGGGTGGCAAGACCTTCCAGCACATGGCCAACAACCCGGCACCGGCCGGTGTGGTCGTGAGCTGCGTGCGTGCGCCCGAAAAGCTCAAGGTCGGCGATTTCGTGCAATTGCCGGTGGTGATGGACCCGGCCGACGGCACAGTGCAGGACGCCTACACCGCCTTCCGCTTCGACATGCCGGACCGCGGAGCCCGCATGGTCGGCACCGACTACGCCATGGGCGTGCCCAATTTCATCTTCGTCGACCCCGATGCCAAGGTGCGGATCGGCGCAACATTGACCCCTGCCCTGCTGGCGCATGAGCAGTTCCACTACGATGTCGGCTTCGTCGTCTGCCGGACATTGGCGCACCAGATCACCATCGCCCGTGCCCCGACGCTGGCCGGGCTGATCGCGAAGCTGAACGGCCTCGTCGACCTGCACATCAGGCGCCGCGTCGCCCTGATCCAGCGGCGCTACGACATCGACACCCAGCACGGGCTCAACGCCAAATACCAGCGCATCTGGCTCGACCGGATGACCGCCTGCCTCGCCAATCCGAACGCCAACCAGATCGGCGGCTTCTGGCTCTAGAAATCGAAGCTCTCGCCGCCGGCCTTGCCGACGCCCTTGACCAGCGAGCGGTCCGGCTCGTGCGCCGGCTCGCCGGAATCGCGGAAGCGGTTGACGATCGGATAGCGCCGGTCGCGGCCGAAATTCTTGCGGGTGACCTTGACGCCCGGCGCCGCCTGCCGGCGCTTGTATTCGGCGAGATAGAGCAGCCGCTCGACCTTCTGCACCGTCTCCAGATCGTGGCCGCGGGCGACGATGTCGGCGAGGCGCATCTCGTGCTCGATCAGGCAGGCGAGGATGTCGTCGAGCACCTCATAGGGCGGCAGCGAGTCCTGATCCTTCTGGTTCTCGCGCAATTCCGCCGAAGGTGGCTTGACGATGATGTTCTCAGGGATCACCTCGCCATCCGGCCCGAGCGCGCCCGCCGGCTTCCAGCGGTTGCGCAGGGCCGAGAGCCTGAAGACCTCGGTCTTGTAGAGGTCCTTGATCGGATTGTAGCCGCCGTTCATGTCGCCATAGAGCGTGGCGTAGCCGCAGGACATCTCCGACTTGTTGCCGGTCGTCACCACCATCGGCCCGAACTTGTTCGAGATCGACATCAGCAGCGTGCCGCGCACGCGGCTCTGCAGGTTCTCCTCGGTGATACCGCGATTGGTGCCGGCGAAGAGCTCGGCCAATGCCGCCTCGAAGCCCTCGACCGGATCGGCGATCGGCACGATCTCGTAGCGCACACCGAGCGCATCGGCGCATGTCTTCGCGTCGTCGAGGCTCTCCTGCGAGGTGAAGCGATAGGGCATCATCACGCAGCGGACGCGCTCGGCGCCCAGCGCATCGACCGCCATGGCGGCGCAGATGGCGGAATCGATGCCGCCGGAAAGGCCGAGTACGACGCCGGGAAAGCGGTTCTTCTCGACATAGTCGCGTAAGCCCAGCACGCAGGCGGCATAGTCCGCCTCGTCGCCGCTCTCGATCGGAGCGACCTCGCCCGGCAGGCAGCGCCAGCCATCGGGCCCGCGCTCCCAGTGCGTGATCGCGATCGCCTCGCGGAAGGCCGGCAATTGATGGGCGAAGCTGCGGTCGGCGTTGAGGACGAAGGAAGCGCCCTCGAAGACGAGTTCGTCCTGGCCACCGAGCTGGTTGAGATAGACCATCGGCAGGCCACTCTCGACGACGCGGGCGACGGCGACGTTGAGCCGCTCCTCGATGACGCCGCGGCGGAAGGGCGAGCCGTTCGGGACCAGCAGAATCTCGCCGCCGGTCTCGGCGATGCACTCGACGACCTCCTCGCCCCAGATGTCCTCGCAGACCGGCACGCCCAGGCGGACATGGTTGCGGAAGACGACCGGGCCGGGCAGCGGCCCTGGCTCGAACACGCGCTTCTCGTCGAAGACACCGTAATTGGGCAGATCGACCTTGAAGCGCACCGACTGGATCAGGCCGCCGTCGAGCAGGGCATAGGCGTTGTAGAGCTTGCCATCCTCGAGCCAGGGCAGGCCGACGAGCACGGCCGGGCCGCCATCGGCGGTCTCGCGGGCGAGATCCTCGCAGGCCTTGCGGCAGGCATCCTGGAAGGCCGGCTTCAGCACCAGGTCCTCAGGCGGATAGGCCGAGAGGAAGAGCTCCGGGAACATGACGAGCTCGGCGCCACCGGCCGCCGCTTCGCGGCGGGCGGCGCGCACCTTCTCGGCATTGCCGGCGACGTCGCCGACGATCGGGTTGAGCTGGGCAAGCGCCAGGCGGAGCGAAGTCGCGGTCATGATCCGGATGTAGCTTGCGACCGGTGCGTCAGCAACGGGCCGGCGTCCTGCCCGCCCCTGCGTTTTCGCAAGACCAGTCAGGCAAGCGCCGAACGGAAATCGGCCGAATAGCGCAATTCGCGCAACGGCCGCACCGCCTGCGTCGTCTCGTCATAGATCGGATGCGCCTTCCAGGCGGCGAGCGCGGCCTCGTCGGCGAACTCGCCATAGACGACGATGTCGATCTCGTTGCCGATCGGATCGATCCTGGCGTTGGCGGCGACCTCGAAGGCGAGCGCATGCGGGATGTCGCCGAGCCGGCCGAGCAGGCGCCGGATCCTGTCGAGATCCTCGGCCCGCCTGGCCGTGAAGAACACGATGTGCCGGATCATCCGCCCTCTCCTCACAGCCGGGAATCGCATGGACCGACCGCGGGCGGATGTCTGAGCGAGGATGATCGGATCGGCAATCCATTAACCCGACATTAGGGTTAACTGCGCATGAATCATCTCCGGGCCGGCGTAACCATGCGTCCGCCCCTGCCCGGAGAGACACGCGATGCGTGCTGCATCTATCGCCGCCCTCGCCCCAGTCGTTGCGATGGCCTGCACGCTGGCGCTGCCACAGGCGGCGCAAGGTGCCGATTACCTGCGCGGATCGCAGATCGAGCAGCCGGTCGAGCCGCCGCCGATGTTCGGCGGTGGACGCTTCGACTGGTCCGGCTTCTATATCGGCGGTGGCGCCGGCATCAACGAAACCAAGTTCAAACCGGGCGAAGGCTTGCGCGATCTGGCGAATTCCGCCTTCCGCAACACCGACCTGGCGGCCGAACGCGACATGGGCTCGTTCATCAACGACCTGCCGGACAAGCGCGATAGCGGCACGCAGTTCTTCGGCATCGTCGGCTACAACTACCTGTTCGACGATGTCGTGCTCGGCGTGGAGGCGGACTACACCCGTTCAGGCCACAATTACCGCATCACCGACTACATCGCCCGCCGCAGCCCGCTGTCGAACGGCAATGTCTACGACTGGTCGATGACGACCAACCAGGCAGCCAAGCTCGACGATTACGCGACCCTGCGCCTGCGCATGGGCTGGGCCTACGGCCGGATCATGCCCTTCGGCACGATCGGCGCGGCGCTCGGCCGCTTCAACACGACCTCGACGATCGATGCCGATGCATTGATCGTCACCAATGCCGGCCAGCCCACGGAAACCCGCAGGCAAGCGAACGGCTACCCGCTCCAGGTCGGCACGGTGCGCAAGAACACCTACGCCTTCGGCCTCAGCGCCGGCGTCGGCGTCGACTGGGCCCTGACCGACAATCTCTTCCTGCGCGCCGAATACCAGATCATCCGCTTCGCGGAGATCGAAGGCACGACGACGACGATCAACACCGGCCGTGTCGCCGCTGCGCTGAAGTTCTGATCTGCCTCCTATCGGTCAGCGCTCGAAGCGCTGGCCGATCAGCTCCGATTTTGCCCGGCTGATCATCCACAGCGTGTCCGCACCGCCGCTGCGATCCCAGGCGATACCCTGGCCTTCGCCCTCGATCGGATAGGTCGCGACCAGCTCCAGCACCGAGCCCATCTTCGGCAGGCGCAGGGCATAGACCTCCTTGTGATCGTGACCGGTGGCGTAGAGCAGGCCATCCTTGCCCCAGCTGCCGCCAGACATGCTCATCGGCTCGGCCCGCTTGATCACGGCGGCGGGAAAGGTCCAGCCCTGCACCGGCTTCCAGGCCTCGTCGAACTTGACCAGCGTCGTCCAGTAGGAATTGCCATAGGGCTGCTGGCTCTGGCCGAAGACGCGGCTGTAATTGGCGAAGACGCCCCACCAGGCGCCGTCATGCCTGTCGAGCCAGGTCAGCGAGCCCAGCAGGATGCCGAAGCTGTGCGAGCCGACATGCTCGAGCGTCTGGGCATCCCAGATCTCGACCGAGCTGGTCATCGGCGAGGCCGGGTAGTTGGAATGGGCGGCGTAGAGCTTGCCATCGACCACCGCACCGCTGTCGAGATGGATGATCGGGCCGTCCTCGGCCCCCTTCCACTCCTTCACCAGCGCACCGGTCGCCTTGTCGTGCTTGGCGATGGCGCGGTCTGTGATCGCGTAGACATGGGCAGCATCCACCGCCGCGGCCTGGCGAGCGGAGGGAGCCTTGAAGCGCGCGATCTCGACGAAGCGCCCGCTCGGGGCCGCCGGCTTCTTGGCGGCGTCCTGCGCCAACGCCGGAGCCGCGACCAGACAGGCGGCCAGAACGGCTGCAAATTTGAGTTTCATCACCGTATACCCGCCTTCGTCGGCTTCAGCCGTTCTCGGCATCGACCATGGGAGGCGGGGGGTTAGGTGGTCAAGGTGACGGGCCGATGAAGCCGGCCCGCCACTGTAACGGTTACTCGGCCGCTTCGACCTCAGGCCGGGCGCGGCCGGAGCGCTCGCGCTTGACCAGCTCGGCGACGAGGAAGGCGAGCTCCAGCGCCTGCTCGGCGTTGAGGCGCGGATCGCAGACCGTATGGTAGCGGTCGTTGAGATCGGCATCGGTCATGCCGCGGGCGCCGCCGGTGCACTCGGTGACGTTCTTGCCGGTCATCTCGAGATGCAGGCCGCCTGCATGCGTGCCTTCGGCCTGATGCACGGCGAAGAAGTTCTTCACCTCGGTCAGGATCAGGTCGAACGGCCGGGTCTTGTAGCCGCTCGCCGCCTTGACGGTATTGCCGTGCATCGGATCGCACGACCAGACGACGTTACGCCCTTCCCGCTTGGTGGCGCGCACCAGCGCCGGCAGGTGGTCGAAGACCTTGTCGGCGCCGAAGCGGCCGATCAGGACGAGCCGGCCGGCCTGGTTCTGCGGATCGAGCGCATCGATCAGCTTGAGCAGCTCGTCCGGCTTCAGGGACGGACCGCATTTCAGGCCGATCGGGTTCTTGATGCCGCGGAAATACTCGACATGGGCATGGTCGAGCTGGCGGGTCCGGTCACCGATCCAGACCATATGGCCGGAGGTGGCGTACCAGTCGCCGGTGGTCGAGTCGGTGCGCGTCATCGCCTGCTCGTAGCCGAGCAGCAGCGCCTCGTGGCTGGTGTAGAAATCCGTCGTACGCATCTCGGGATGCGTCTCGGGATCGACGCCGATGGCCCGCATGAAGTCGAGCGACTCGGTGATGCGGTCGCCCAGCTCCTGGTAGCGATGCGACTGCGGGCTGTCCTTGACGAAGCCGAGCATCCAGCGATGCGCGTTGTCGAGATTGGCGTAACCGCCGGTCGCGAAGGCACGGATCAGGTTGAGCGTCGCCGCCGACTGCCTGTAGGCCTCGAGCTGCCGGCGCGGGTCCGGAATCCGCGACTCCGCCGTGAACTCGTTATCGTTGATGATGTCGCCCTTGTAGCTCGGCAATTCGACATCGCCGATCTTCTCGTTCGGCGCCGAGCGCGGCTTGGCGAACTGGCCGGCGATACGGCCGACCTTCACCACCGGCGAGCCGCCGGCGAAGGTCAGCACCACCGCCATCTGCAGGAACAGCCGGAAGAAGTCGCGGATATTGTCGGCCGAATGCTCGGCGAAGCTCTCCGCGCAGTCACCACCCTGAAGCAGGAAGGCCTCGCCGGCCGCGACCTTGCCCAACGCCCGTTTGAGCTTGCGCGCCTCGCCTGCAAAAACCAGCGGCGGAAAGCCGGCGAGCTGCTGCTCAACCGCCTTCAAGGCTGCCTGATCCGGATATTCCGGCATCTGCTGGACGGGCTTTGCCCTCCAGCTGTCGGGCGTCCACCGCTCGGACATGGGTCTTGCTCCTGATTTCACGCATCGCGCCTGCGTTAACCTCATCTTGGCGCGAAGGGGGGCCTATACACCCGCAGATGGCTGCTGGCCACCGTTACGGCAAGGGCAGCATGCCGCGCCTCCTGCCGAGACAGGAAAGCTTGAATCAAATCAGGTGGTTGGCGTGCTCCCCTGCCTCTCCGATTCAGGCGCCTGAGAGACCGATTCAACAGGTTCGGATCCTGATTCAACCAGATCCGCCGGAACAGGACGACCTCATGCCCAAGCGCAGCGTTTCCTCCGATCGCGTCTACAAGAGCCGGCTGCCCTTCGCCCAGGCGACGATCGCCGGCGACTTCATGTTCGTCTGCTGCGTCGGCGCCGACCTGCAGGGGAAATATGCGATCGGCGATGCGAAGCGGCAGACCCAGCAATGCATCGACAACATCAGGGCGCTGCTCGAGGAGGCCGGGGCAAGCCTGACGGATATCGTCAAGTGCACGGTCTACGTCACCGACCGGGCCTATTGGGAGCCGATGAACGAGGTCTATTTCGCCAATTTCGCGCAGGAGCCGCCGCACCGGGTCTCCTGCATCGTCAACGGGCTGGGCTCGCCCGATTGCCTCGTCGAGATCGACGCGACCGCCTATCTCGGCAAGGCGGGTTGAGGCAGAGCGCAGTTTGATACGCTGCTTGCATCAATCGCTCCGGCATTTGCATTTCACACCTGCCGGCAAAGACCATTGTCTCCCCCGTGCGACGCGGCCGAAGATGGCCGTGTATCGATAACGCCCATCGCGGCGACGGGAGGAACCATGAGACGTCACGTTCTGGCGGCCGCTTTCGGCATCGCCTGCAGCTTTGGTGCGGCGCAGGCCCAGCAGGCGCAGGAACCGATCTCCTTGCGTGGGATGGGCTCCTTCCATGTCGGCGGCAAGCTGGTCGAGATCTCGGGCCGGCCGGTGAAGGAGGTGGTGTTCACCCCTGGTGGCACGCCCGCCCGCGTCGACCCGAACGGCACCTACCAGACCGGGCAGATGTACGTTCAGTATTTCCTGCCGCAGAGCGAGCGCGGCTCCGTCCCGCTGCTGCTCTGGCATGGCGGCGGCATGACCGGCGTCAATTACGAGACGACGCCGGACGGACGCCAGGGCTGGCTCGAATTCTTCCTGCGCAAGGGCTGGTCAGTCTATAATTCCGATGCGGTCGAGCGCGGGCGCTCGGGCTGGGCGATGTATCCCGACGTCATCCCCGGCGAGCCGCTGTTCCTGACCACCGCGAACCCGTTCGAGCGCTTCCGCATCGGCGCGAGCGGCGGCTATGACGGCGACCCGACCAAGCGCAAATACCTGCCGGGCAGCGAGTTCCCGGCCGAGGGCTACGACAACTTCGTCAAGCAGATCGTGCCGCGCTGGACCTCGACCGACCAGATGATCATCGACGCCTATATCGCCGAGGTCGACAAGGTCTGCCCCTGCGTGATCTCGTTCCACAGCCAGTCAGGCCAGTTCGGCTTCAAGGTGGCTCAGGCGCGGCCCGACAAGGTCAAGGCGCTGATCGCGGTCGAGCCGGCCGGCATCGGCGACCCGGCCAAGGCGGCGGCGCTGAAGGACATCCCCGTCCTGATGGTGTTCGGCGACTATATCGAGCAGGACGCGCGCTGGCCGACGATCCGCAAGACCGCGACCGATTTCGGCGACAAGATCACCGCCGCCGGCGGCTCGGTCGACGTCGTCAACCTGCCCGCCGTCGGGATCAAGGGCAATTCGCACATGATCATGCTGGACAAGAATAATCTGGCCGTCGCTCAGCTGATCCAGGACTGGCTGGCGAAGAAGGGTCTGACGAAATAGGTGCGGGCTCGCGCGCCTGCTCCAGCAGCCAGTCGCGGAACAGGCTGATCTTGCGCGCGGTCCGGCGCCGCACCGGGTAGGTCAGCCAGTAATCGTTGCCGCCCCCGAGCATCAGGTCGAAGGGCTGGATCAGCAGCCCTTCATTGAGCTCGCGCCGAAAGAAGATCGGCGAGCACATGGCCGCGCCGTTGCTGGCGAGCGCGGCCGTGACTTCGAGCTGCTGCACGGCGAGGTCGAAGCGTGGCTCCACCGGCGTGGCTTCGGAATTGACCCCGGCGGCGGCGAACCAGCGATCCCAGGCTTCGGTCTTGCCGATGCGGTTCACACGCAGCAGGTCGGCAGGCTGCGGCCGGCGGCCGAGATCGCGGAACAGGTTCGGGCCGCACAGCGGCGTGAACTCGCTCTTCATCAGCCAATGCGCCTCCAGCCCCGGCCATTGCCCGCCGCCACGGTGGATGGCGACATCGCAATCGTCGCGCTGCGGATCGTGCGGGCCGACCTGCGTGACCATCCGCACCGCCAGCCCCGGATTCTCGCACTGGAACAGGCCGAGACGCGGCACCAGCCAGTTCGAGGCGATGGTCGGCAGCGCCTGGATCGAGAGCACGCCCTCGGCCGTCTGCGTCACCGCGGCGAAGGCGGCGCGCAACCCGTCGAAGGAATCCATCACCGACGACGCCAGGCGCTCGCCCGCCTCGGTCAGGATGACGCGGCGCGCCTGGCGCTGGAACAATGGCAAGCCGAGCCGCTCCTCCAGCAGCTTGATCTGATAGCTGACCGCCGCCTGCGTCATGCCGAGTTCGGCCGCAGCCCGGGTGAAGCTGCCATGCCGCGCCGCCGCCTCGAAGGCACGGACCGCGCTCAGCGGTGGCAGGCCTGTCGCCAGGTCACTCATCAGCTGGCCTTATATAAGAGGCGTGGAATCCAGTTTGTCCGCAGCCCGGTTCATCGGCATCTCTGAGCGCAACCAAACCGCTCGGGAGCCGCATCATGTCGGCCGAAATCTGCACAAGCAATAGATATGTCAGCCTTATGCCAATACTGAAAACAGCACTGGCTCGCATCCGCCGATTCCAGCGCAACCGCCTGGTCGCGCTCGACGACCGGCTCGACCAGGAGGGACTGACTCCTCACATGGCGCGCGATGTCGGGCTCAACGATGCAAGCCTGATCTATGACAGCCGCCGCGCGGACCGCGAGCCCTGACGCCTGCCGGAGCGCAGCGTTCCGATGGCGATGGCCGATCGCGGCAAGGCCCCTCTGCTCATGCTCCCGGCACCGCTTCGACGATGCTCACATCGGAGTTGGTGGGGATCACCCGCGTCAGGCGGAAGCCGGCCTTGGCGAGGAGCAGGCGATATTCCTCCTCCGTCCGCTCCTGGCCGCCGGGGAGCGCCAGCATCACCATGTCGAGCACCTTGCCGGGATGGGGCGTGTCGCCGGCGGGCAGCACCATCTCCACCAGCAGGAGCCGCCCGTCCGGTCGCATGGCCTTGCGGACATGGCCGAGGATCGTAAGACACTGCTCCTCGCTCCAGTCATGGATGACGTGCGACAGCACATAGGCGTCGCCGCCGGGGGGAACCGTCTCGAAGAAGTCGCCGGCCTCGATCGCCACGCGCGCCTCGACGCGCCGTGCCGCCAGCAGGGCCGGTGCGTCGGCCACCACATGAGGCCGGTCGAACAGGATGCCGCGCGGCCCCTCATGCCGCGCCAGGATCGCCGCAAGCAGGTTGCCGGTGGCGCCGCCCACGTCCACGACGGTGCCGAGAGCCGAGAAATCATAGGCCTCCGCGACAGCCGGTGGCTCCTGGCCATGGAAACCGACCATCATCTCGCTGAACAGCGAAGCCGCGTCCGGATGCCGGCCGAGATAATCGAAGACCGGCATGCCGTGCATCTTCTCGAACGCCGTCTCGCCGGTCTGCAGCGAATAGATGATTTCGTCGAGGGCTCCCGCGAACCAGGGGCTGCCGGCAGTGAGGATGGTGGCTCGCGCCGAACCGGGCGCGCCCGTCTTCAGCGCCTCCCCCAGCGCGGTCAGGGCAAAGCGCTGCCCGGCCTGCTCGGCGAGGAGACCCAGGCTGGCGAGGCAGCGCATGAAGCGGTGGAGCGAGAGCGCATGGAGCCCAAGCGGACCGGCCAGCTCGGCGGCGCTGCGAGGGCCGGCGGCAAGGTGATCGGCCAGCCCCAGCCTCGCCGCCGCACAAATCAGGCGCGAGACCCAGGCGGCGGTCGCTATCTGGATGAGGGCCACATGCGGGGGAGGCTCCTGGGCAGTCGCGGGCGGCGCGAGGGTCGAAGCAGCGCGGGACCTGTCGTCCATGGCACTCTCCAGAGTAGCCGGCGATGGACTGGAACGTCTCCGCATGGATAGCACGGCCGGGACTCGGCCGGCACCGCGTCGATAAGTCGAAGCACACCCTAGAAGAGGTAATCCGCCCGGCTTCCTTCAGGACCGCCCGAGGCGCTACTGCGCGCTCTTGCGCGGCATGCGCATGGTGACGAGTTCCTCGGCCGCGCTCGGATGCAGGGCGATGGTGCGGTCGAAATCGGCCTTGGTCGCTCCCATGGTGACGGCGATGGCGACCGACTGAATGATCTCGCCGGCGTCATGGCCGAGGATGTGGACGCCGATCACCCGATCGGTTTCGGCATCGACGATCAGCTTCATGTAGATGCGCTCGTCCCGGCCCGAGATCGTCGCCTTCATCGGCCGGAAACCGGTCTCGAAGATGCGCAGCGGCCGGCCGGTCGCGAGCGCCTGCTGCTCGGTGAGACCGACGGTGCCGAGTTCCGGCGTGGTGAACACGGCGGAGGCGACGAGCGTGTGGTCGACCGTCCACGACTTGCCGCCGAAAGCCGAGTCGGCGAAGGCGTGGCCCTCGCGGATCGCGACGGGAGTCAGGTTGACGCGATCGGTGACGTCGCCGACCGCGGCGATCGACGGGACATTGGAGAGCGAGCCGGCATCGACCAGGACCTGGCCGGCCGGGCCGAGCTTGACGCCGGCCGTCTCGAGGCCGAGCCCAGCGGTATTCGGGCGGCGGCCTGTCGCGACGAGAACGACGTCGGCATCGATCGGCGCGCCTTGGGCGCAATGGGCCCGGCGCGTGCCGTCCGGCAAGAGTTCGATGCGATCGACCGTGCAGCCGAGACGCAAGGTGATGCCGGCATGGCCGAGCGCATCACGCAGGCGGGTACGCAAATCCTCGTCGAAGCCGCGCAGGACGTTGTCACCACGGTGCAGCAGCGTGACGGCGACGCCGAGGCGGGCGAAGACGCTGGCGAATTCGAGCGCGATATAGCCGCCGCCAACGACGAGCATGCGCTTCGGCAGGCTCGGCAGATGGAAAACCTCGTTGGAGGAGATGCCGAGCTCGCCGCCGGGGATCGGCGGCTCGAAGGCAGGATGGCCGCCGGTCGCGACCAGGATGTGGCGGGCGCGGATCGTCTGCCCGCTCTTCTGCAGCTTGACCTCATGCGGCCCGGTGACGACCGCGCGCTCCTCGCGGATGTCGACGCCGGCGCCGTCGAGGCCCTTGCGATAGAGGCCGGAGAGACGCGTCACCTCCTTTGCCACGGCATCGCGCAAGGTCGGCCAGTCGAACTCCGGCTTGCCGATATTCCAGCCGAAGCCGGCGGCATCCTCGAACTCGTCGGCGAAGCGGCTGGCATAGACGAAGAGCTTCTTCGGCACGCAGCCGCGGATGACGCAGGTGCCGCCGATGCGGTCCTCCTCGGCGATCATCACCCTGGCGCCGTGGCCGGCGGCGATGCGGGCGGCGCGCGTGCCGCCCGATCCGGCACCGATGACGAAGAGATCGACGTCGAACTCAGCCATGGCTGTCTCCCTGCCGCGAGGCGGCATCTGTCCCGAACCAGAGAATGGCGGCACCGAGGCCGGCGATCCACCAGCCCTGCCAGGCACCGTGCCCAACCGTGGCGATGGAGAAGGCGGCGGCGAACAAAGCGAGGCGCGGCGCCAGCTCCGCAGCCGGCAGGTGCCGCAGCCGCGAAAGCAGCAGCAACCCGGCGAGCGTCAGCAGACCGGCGCCGATCGCGCCGGTCTCGGCCCAGGCCTGCAGCGGCATGTCATGCGGATGGCCCACGCCCAGCAGCGTCCTGTGCTCCGTCGAAACCTCGGCAGCCACCGCATGCTCATGCATCGCCGCAGAGGTGCCGAAGCCAGCGCCGGCGACCGGCCGGGCCCGTGCCACCTCACCGAAGCTGTCCCAGATATCGATCCGCGCCTGGGCGCTCATGACATCGAGGCGGTTGAGCACGAAGGATGGCACCAGCTTTTCAGCCATCGGACCAAGCAGCGGCGCGATCGCCATGGTCAGGACGAAGGCGAGTGCGGTCGCCGCGAGCGCGATGCGCGGCGCGAGAGCCGCCAGGGCCCAGCATGGGACCAGAATCAGGACGCCGAGCTTGGCTGCCTCGCTCTCCGAGCGAAACACGAAGACGATGACGACAGCCGCCAGCAAGGCGGCCAGGACGCGGTCAAACCAGCCTGCAGGGCGGGACCAGAGTGCGTGGACGGCCGGCACGGCGAGCAGCAGCAGGACGATGGCCGGGCGATTGAAGACGAAAGCCATCATCTTTCCGGTGCCGAGCGCGGCGCGCTGCGACAGCCCCGAGGCGAGCTCGATCATCACCAGCACGGCTGCGACGATGATCGCCGCGGCCAGCGCGCGCAGCAGAATCGGGCTCCGCTGCCATTGCCCGGATGCTGCGATGGCGAGCGCAAATGCGATCGGCAGGACCAGCTCGGCCCACGCCTGCAGGGACATGGACGGCCTGTGGCTCCAGCCGATCGAGACCAGCGCCCAGGCCAGAAAGGCAATGATTGCCAGTGCCACTGGCGCCGTCAGCAGCCGGCGCAGGCGCGCGATGCTCGCCCCCGCCGGCTCGGACAGAAGCGCCGCGCCGAGGAAGGCGGCCGCAGCGAGGCCGAGCATCAGGGGGGCGGAGCGGTTCGCCAGCCACGTGGCGAGCGGCAGCAGCACGAGACAGACGCCCCCGGCGACGCGAAGGGCTCGGCTTGCCGCCGGCTCCGCATATGACGGCGAAGCATCCGAATGGGCTGACGGAGAGGTCTGACTCATGCGCTGGGGCTTACGCGATGGGACATGCCGCGCCTAGAGCATGTTCCGCAGATGTGAGCCCGCTCCTGCGCGGAGACCGGAACCAGCCAAACGGCATGCGCGGGAGCGGTCTACGACCTTTGACGATGTTCGCGGCGGTCATCTGTCGAATTTTCGTGCGCTCTCTGGCCACTCAAGCGAAACATCTTGACTTGTGATTATGCAATCAGGCGCAATTGATCCGCGGTCCGATGCGGTGCCACAGGCGAGCGTCGACAATCGGCGCGTCAAACGCGCCATTTGGGAGGTAACTATGCTCACGTCCTTCTTCAAGCGCGGGGCCGTGGCCGCCGTCGCCCTCGCCGGCCTGACCACGGCCGCCTTCGCCCAGATGGAACTCAAGATCATGGCTCCGGCAGCGCCGGGTGGCGGCTGGGATGGCACGGCGCGCTCGATGCAGCAGGCGCTGACGGCTGCCGGCATCGCCAAGAGCGTCCAGGTGACCAACGTCACCGGCGCCGGCGGCACGATCGGGCTCGCCCAGCTGATCGGCGCCAAGGGCGACGGTCACCAGCTGATGGTCAACGGCTTCGTCATGGTCGGCGCCATCCTGCTCAACAAGTCGCCGGTGAACCTGACGCAGGTCACGCCGATCGCCCGGCTGACCGCCGAGGCGCTGGTCATCGTCGTGCCGACGGATTCGCCGATCAAGAATGCCAAGGACCTCGCCGACCGCGTCAAGGCCGACCCGGCCAAGGTGACCTGGGCCGGCGGCTCGGCCGGCGGCGCCGACCACATCCTTGCCGCCCTCTTCGCGGAAGCCGCCGGCGGCGAC
The DNA here is from genome assembly GCF_053645455.1 of Allobosea sp. NPDC055332. NCBI lineage: Bacteria > Pseudomonadati > Pseudomonadota > Alphaproteobacteria > Hyphomicrobiales > Alloboseaceae > Allobosea > Allobosea sp. NPDC055332. The sequence continues at coordinate 59,158 of NZ_JBSHMO010000002.1, forward strand.
CCGAAGAAGATCAACTACATCCCGTTCTCGGGCGGCGGCGAAGCACTCGCGGCCATGCTCGGCGGCCGCGTCACCGCCGGCATCTCCGGCTATGGCGAGTTCGAGGGCCAGATCAAGGCCGGCAAGCTGCGCGTGATCGGCGTCAGCGCCAGCAAGCGCCTGGAGAACGCTCCGGATGCTCCGACCCTGAAGGAAGGCGGCGTCAATCTCGAGCTCCTGAACTGGCGCTCGGTCGTCGCTCCTCCGGGCCTCAGCGACGCGCAGAAGAAGGATCTCTCCGGCGCGGTCGAAAAGCTGGTCAAGTCGAAGGAGTGGACCGAGATCCTCAAGGCCCGCGGCTGGGACGACGCCTATCTCGGCGCGGCCGAGTTCGACAGCTTCCTGAAGACCGAGACGGCCCGCGTCAGCAAGGTGATGACGGATGTCGGCCTGGTGAAGTAAGGCCCTCCTGATACCTCAATTGAGGGCGGGCAGCCGCGAGGCCGCCCGCCCTTCGTCACCTTCGCTCCAGACAGACGGTCGCGCCCATGTCCCGCACCATCGACCGCCCGGCCCTTATCGTCGGGCTCCTGTTGCTAGCCGCAGCGGCGATCGTCGCCTTCGATGCCTCGCGCCAGACCATCACCTCCAATTACGGGGTCGGGCCGACCGCGATGCCGTATGTCGTCTGCGCCGGGCTCGCCGTGCTCGGGCTGGCGCATTTCATCGTCGCGCTCAAGGACGGCCTGCCGAAGCCGGAAGAGGCCGACAGCAAGGCGCTGCTCTGGATCATCGGCGGCCTTGTCGGGCTCGTCGCCTGCATCGCGCTGGGCGGCGGCTTCATCATCGCCACCGCGATCATCTTCGCCTGCACGGCGCGCGGCTTCGGACGCGATGCGCTGATCATCGACCTCATCATCGGGGCGGTGCTCGGCACCGTGATCTACATCGTCTTCCTCAAGCTCCTGACCCTGTCGCTACCGACCGGGCCGCTCGAAGCGCTGCTGAGCTGAGGAGGCGCACAGATGGAAACCCTTCTCTCGCTCGCCAATGGCTTCTCCGTCGCCATCGAGCCCTCCAAGCTGCTGTTCTGCCTGATCGGCGTCTTTCTCGGCACCGCCGTCGGCGTGCTGCCCGGTATCGGCCCGGCGCTGACCGTGGCACTGCTGCTGCCGGTGACCTTCAAGCTCGACCCGGCCGGCTCGCTGATCATGTTCGCCGGCATCTATTATGGCGGCATGTATGGCGGCTCGACCACCGCCATCCTGCTCAACGCTCCGGGCGAAAGCGCCTCGCTCGCGACCGCGCTCGAAGGCTCGAAGATGGCCAAGGCCGGCCGTGGCGGGCCGGCGCTGGCGACGGCGGCGATCGGCTCCTTCGTCGCCGGCCTGATCGCCACGATCGGCCTCGCCTTCCTGGCGCCCTGGCTGGTCGAGCTCGCGGTCAAGTTCGGGCCGTGGGACTATTTCGCGCTGATGATCGTCGCCTTCGTCACGGTGTCGGCGACCTTCGGCGATTCCCCCCTGCGCGGCCTGACCAGCCTGTTCCTCGGCATGCTGCTCGGCCTGATCGGCATCGACAAGCTGACCGGCCAGGCGCGCCTGACCTTCGGCGTGCCCGAGCTGCTCAACGGCGTCGAGGTGACGACATTGGCGGTCGGCCTCTTTGCCGTAGGCGAGGCACTCTACGTCGCCTCCAAGCGCTGGCGCGAACCGGAGGAGATCATCCCGATCAAGGGCTCGCTCTGGATGAACAAGCAGGACTGGAAGCGCTCCTGGGCGCCCTGGCTGCGTGGCACGGCGTTCGGCTTCCCGATCGGCGCGCTGCCGGCGGGCGGCGCCGAGGTGCCGACCTTCCTGAGCTACTCGACCGAGAAGAAGCTCTGCAAATATCCCGAAGAGTTCGGCAAGGGCGCGATCGAAGGCGTCGCCGGACCTGAGGCGGCCAACAATGCCTCGGCTGCCGGCACGCTGGTGCCGCTGCTGACGCTCGGCCTGCCGACCTCGGCGACCGCCGCGATCATGCTCGCCGGCTTCCAGCAATACGGGCTCAACCCCGGCCCGCTGCTGTTCGCCGAAAAGCCGGACCTGGTCTGGGGCCTGATCGCCTCGCTCTTCATCGCCAACGTCATGCTGGTGATCCTGAACCTGCCGCTGATCGGGCTCTGGGTGCGATTGCTGGCGATCCCGCAGCCCTGGCTCTATGCCGGCATCCTGGTCTTCGCGACCATGGGCACGCTCGCGGTCAACCCCTCCCCGGTCGAACTCGGCATGCTGTTCGGCTTCGGCTATCTCGGCTATCTGATGCGGCGCTACGATTACCCGGTCGCACCCATGGTCGTCGGCTTGATCCTCGGACCGATGGCAGAAGCGCAGCTGCGGCGCGCCCTGCAGATCAGCCTCGGCGACCCGATGATCCTGCTCGAGAACCCGATCTCCGCGACCTTGCTCGGCATCGCCTTCATCGCGCTGGTCGCTCCCTTCGCGATGAGCGGGCTGAACAAGTTCAAGGCCGCGGAGGACTAGGCTCAGACTCATGATCGCGACCAGAGGCCGCGCTTGTGGCGCCCGGCACTCGGCCGGCCCGATCCGGCGACGCGTGCGCTGCGCCATGGCGTTGCCCGGCTGCTCGACAGCCCGTCCTCCACCGCCTACGTCCCGCGTGGCATCGGCGGTGAGCTCGGAGTTCAGCCATGACCCAATGGTCGACGGACCACGCGACCTCGCGCGCCGGCACCATTATCGGCTATCGGCAGATCGGGGCCGGCCCCGGCCTCGTTCTGCTGCCCGGCGCCATGCAGAGCAGCCGCAATTTCACGCGGCTCGCCGAGCTGTTGGCCGACTGCTTCACGCTTTATTTGCCGGACCGACGCGGGCGTGGCCTCAGCGGCCCGCCGGGAGCGGACTACGGCATCGATACCGAGGTCGATGACCTTTCGGCGGTCCTGGCGCAGACCGGCGCGCGCGACGTATTCGCGCTGAGCTCAGGCGCCATCGCCACGCTGTGGACGGTGCTGCGCCATCCGCAGATTTTCGATAGAGTTGCGCTCTATGAGCCGCCGGTGCCGGTGGGGTCGCCATCGCCGCTCGACTTCGCGCAGCGCTACGAGGCCGATCTTGCGGCCGGCGACATCGCAGCCGCCATGGTCTCGGCGATGAAGGGGACCGGCGACCAACGCGACTGGTTTACCAACCTGCCCCGGCCACTGCTCACGCTGATGATGCGGATGGCCCTACGTGGTACTGGCGAGGAGGCGGCCGCCATCCGCGAGTTGGTGCCGACCGTTCATTACGACATACTGCTCGTCGCCGCCACGGCGGGTCAGGTGCAGCGCTTCAGCGCCATCGGCCTGCCGGTGCTGCTAATGGGCGGCGACAATTCCAATCCCTATCTGCCTATGGCGCTCGACGCGCTGCAGCGCGCATTACCGCAGGCGGAGCGGGTCGAGCTCAAGGGCATCGGCCACATCGCGGCCGACAATGTCGGCAAGCCAAAGTTGGTCGCCAGCGAGCTGCGGCGGTTCTTCGCTTAGCTTGTCGAGGGTCTGACCTGGATTGATGTTTTGATCTGGTCGCCGATCGTGCGTGCGACAGGCATGCGTGCCGCACGCGACGTCTGTGTCAGGCGCTCCAGCTGACTACGCGACGCGCAACCGGGAGCGCACGCTCCGGTTGCGCGTGAACAAATATGGCGTGACTGTGTTCTCCTCTTCACCGGGCCTGCGGCCCGTCGAGCGAGGATGAACCATGAGCGACGCTACGCTATCCCCTTCCGCCGCACCGCAAGCCGAAGCCGCCGAGCCGAGTCTCCATCGCGTGATGGGGCCCTGGCTGTTGCTGCTCTTCATCGTCGGCGACATTCTCGGCACCGGCATCTACGCGCTCACCGGCCAGGTGGCGAAGCAGGTCGGCGGCGTCGTTTGGCTGCCCTTCCTGGTCGCCTTCGTCGTCGCGATGATCACGGCGTTCAGCTATCTCGAACTGGTCACCAAGTATCCGCGCGCAGCCGGCGCGGCGCTCTATGCGCACAAGGCCTTCGGCGTCCATTTCATCACCTTCATCGTCGCCTTCGCGGTGATGTGCTCAGGGATAACCTCGGCCTCGACGGCATCGCGCGCCTTCGCCGCCAACATGTCGCACGCCTTCGGGCTGAACCTCACCGGCGGCATCGGCATCACCCTCCTCGGCCTCGCCTTCATGGCGATCGTCGCTGCGGTGAACTTCCGCGGCGTTGGGGAGAGCGTGAAGGCCAATGTCGTGCTGACCTGCGTCGAGCTGACCGGCCTCCTGATCGTGATCTTCGTCGGCCTGTGGGCGATCGCCGCCGGCCAGGGCGACGTCTCGCGCATCACCCAGTTCAAGCCGGCCGGCGATGGCGGCATGTTCTGGCCGGTGATCGCAGCCACCACGCTCGCCTTCTTCGCCATGGTCGGCTTCGAGGACTCGGTCAACATGGCCGAGGAGACCAAGGACCCGACGCGGATCTTCCCGAAGATCCTGCTCGCCGGCCTCGTCATCACCGGCGTGATCTATGTGCTGGTCTCGATCTCGGCGATCACGCTGGTCTCGCCCGAGCAGCTCGGCGAGGGCGAGACGCCGCTGCTCAAGGTGGTCGCGGCCGGCGCGCCGAACTTCCCGATCTGGATCTTCGGCTTCATCACCATGTTCGCCGTCGCCAACAGCGCGCTGATCAACATGCTGATGGCGAGCCGACTGGTCTACGGCATGAGCCGCGAGCATGTGCTGCCGCCGGCGCTCGGCAAGGTGCACGCCACCAGGCGCACACCCTATATCGCGATCGGCTTCACCACCCTGCTCGCCTTCGCGCTGATCACCTTCGTCGGCGAGGTGCCGGCGCTGGGCGGCACGACGGCGCTTCTGCTGCTCTGCGTGTTCACCGTGGTCAACATCGCCGTGCTGATGCTGCGCAAGGACACGGTCGACCATGAGCATTTCCGTACGCCGACGATCCTGCCGATCGCCGGGGCGATCTTCTGTGCCTTCTTCGCCGGTCCCTGGACCGGGCGCGACCCGGTCCAGTACAAGATCGCCGGCGTTCTGATCGGCATCGGCGTCGTGCTCTGGTTCGTCACCGTGATGGTCAACCGCGCCAGCGGCGTGCGGCCGAGCGATCCGACGATGGAGGATATCGGCGGGGCCGGCCCGGTGAACTGAGGTTCAGGGCAAACAAAAAAAGCCGCCGGTCCTGCCGGCGGCCTTTTTGAATGGGGGCTTTGCAGCTCAGATCTGGTGGCCGCGCTTGCGCATCTCGGCCTGGAAGAGATCGAAGAGCCGGTTGCTGGTCGCGGTGCTCCAGGGCTGCAGCAGCGCGAAGATCTCGTCGATCACCTGCGGGCGATAGGAGTTGTAGCGCTGGCCGACCGGCGAGTTGAAGAAGGCGGCGACGTCCTTGAGGTCGGCCTCGGTCATCTTGCTGGCAAAAACCCGCGCCGAGGAATCGACGATCTCTTCACGGCGCAGATCCGCCTCGGCCTTAAGCGCGGTGAGGACCTCGTCCATATCCTTCTTCAGCTCGGGCCGGGTCGAGCCGATGTTCTGGCGGACGCCAGTGGTGAACTCGACATAGATCGAGTCGAAGGATTGCGACAGGCCGGAGGAGATCACGACCTCACGGGCGGCCTTGAGGTGCTCCGGCGTCGGCGCCTGCTGCGCCAGAGCGGGCACGGCGAACAACGCCAGCGATAGAAACGCGCCTGCCAGGCTGTGACGGATCATGCGGTTACCCCTTCGTCGATCGTCCGGAATGCGGCGATTCCATTGTTATGGTGCGGCAACGTCCCTGACCGGGCGCAGCCGCCGGCCGCTCTTAGAACATGTCCAGCCAAAGTGGAAACCACTTTTGCGGCCGAAGTACGTGGTTCGGCGAGCGCTCAGCGACGCTCCACAGCCGGGTCACCGAGAACCCGCACGCCGTCACTGCCAGCCAGGAAAGCTGCCGTCGCCAGGCCAAGGAAGAGGCCGTGCTCGACGACGCCGGGCACCTGGTTGAGCGCCAATCCCAGCACCTCGGGGAGCTCGATCCGGCCGAGATGCGCGTCGAGGATGTAGTGGCCGCCATCGGTCAGCAAGGTCGAACCGTCAGGACGCTTGCGCAGCTTGAGCTCGCCATGCGCACCCGACGAAGCCACGGCAGCAGCGACCGCCCGGCGCGTCGCCTCGAGCCCGAAGGGCACGACCTCGATCGGCAGCGGGAAGCGGCCGAGCGTCTCGACCTGCTTGCCGGTGTCGGCGATCACGATCATGCGCTTCGAGGCGGCAGCGACGATCTTCTCGCGCAGCAATGCGGCGCCGCCGCCCTTGATCAGCCGCAAGGCGCTGTCGAGTTCGTCTGCACCGTCGATGGTGAGGTCGAGTTCAGGCGTCTCGTCGAGCGTCGACATGGGGATCGACAGGCCGATGGCCTGGGCCTGCGTCACTTCCGACGTGGCAACGCAGATCACCTGGAGCCCGGCTGCGACCTTGGTGCCGAGGCCGTCGACGAAGTGCTTGGCCGTCGAGCCGGTGCCGAGGCCGAGACGCATGCCCGGCCGCACCAGCTCCAGCGCCGCCAGCGCGGCGGCCTTCTTCAGATCTTCACTCACGCGCCGAGCCCACCCATCAGCATGTACTTGATCTCGACGAACTCCTCGATGCCGTGGAGGGAGCCCTCGCGGCCGAGGCCGGATTCCTTGACGCCGCCGAAGGGCGCGACCTCGGTGCCGAGAATGGCCGAGTTGATGCCGACCATGCCGTATTCGAGCTCCTCGGCGACGCGGAAGGCCCGGCCGAGATCCCTGGTGTAGAAGTACGCAGCAAGACCGAAGGGCGTGTCGTTCGCCATGGCGACGACCTCGTCCTCGCTCGTGAAGCGGTAGATCGGCGCGATCGGACCGAAGGTCTCCTCGGTGGTGACCAGCATCTTCGTGGTCACGCCGGAGATCACGGTCGGCTCGTAGAAGGTGCGACCGAGCGCGTGACGGCGGCCGCCGACCATCACCCTGGCGCCATTGGCGACCGCATCGGCGACATGGCGCTCGACCTTCTCGACCGCGCGCTCGTTGATCAGCGGCCCCTGCACGACGCCGACCTCGACGCCGTTGCCGACCTTCATCTTCGCGACCTCGCCGGCGAACTTCGCGACGAAGTCGTCATGGATGCCGTCCTGGACGAAGAGCCGGTTGGTGCAGACGCAGGTCTGACCCATGTTGCGGAACTTCGCGATGATCGCACCCTCGACCGCCTTGTCGAGATCGGCATCGTCGAAGACGATGAAGGGCGCATTGCCACCGAGCTCGAGCCCGACCTTCTTCACCGTCGTGGCCGCCTGCTGCATCAGGAGCTTGCCGACGGGGGTCGAACCGGTGAAGCCGATGAAGCGCACCGCCGGATGGCTGGTCATCACGCCGCCGATCGCGACCGCGTCGCCGGTGACGATGTTGATCACGCCCTTGGGGAAGCCGGCGCGCTCGGCGAGCTCGACCAGGGCGAGCGCCGTCAGCGGGGTGTCCGGCGCCGGCTTGACCACGAAGGTGCAGCCCGCCGCCAGGCCCGGTGCGCATTTGCGGGTGATCATCGCCGCCGGGAAGTTCCAGGGCGTGATCGCGGCGCAGACGCCGACCGGCTGCTTGGCGACGATGATGCGCGAATTCGGGAAGGGCGAGGGAATGGTCTCGCCATAGATGCGCTTGGCTTCCTCGGCATAGAACTCGACGAAGGAGGCGGCATAGGCGACCTCACCGCGGGCCTCGGCCAGCGGCTTGCCCTGCTCGGCCGTCATGATCTGCGCCAGATCCTCCTGGTTCGCCATGATCAGCTCGAACCATTTGCGCAGGATGACCGAGCGCTCCTTGGCCGATTTCTTCGCCCAGGGCTTGAAGGCGCGCGAGGCGGCCTCGACCGCGGCGGTGGTCTCGTCAGCGCCGAAGCGCGGCACCTTGGCCAGCACCTCGCCAGTCGCGGGATTGTCGACCGGATCGACGCCCGCGCCGATCCAGGCGCCGTCGACATAGCACTGCGAGCGCAGCAGCGAGGGATCCTTGAGCGCGAGCATACGAGCCTCCGGCGTCATGAACGGGTCGCCGGGGCTCTAGCATGCAGCGGGAGCGCTTGCCGATAGCAAAACGCCGCATGCAGGCGGTGCGCAGCTTGCAGTTACCGTTCGGCCACCGGCCCGCCGGCAGCCGCTACTTCGCCATCGGCGTGCAGACGACCTTGTCGTCGAAGACGTAGCAGACGCTGAGCTCGCCGGTGCGGACATTGGCGCGGAAGATGCCGCCCTCGCGCTCATGCCGGGAGGGTACGAGCACGTAATCGCTCGGCGCCTGCGGACCGGCCCCCTCCCCCGCGGGGAAGCAGACGGTGACGCCGACGCCACCCTCCTTGAGCTGGAACTGGCAGGCGCCGACCTCGCCAGTCGCCTTGTCGATGCGGTAGACGCGGTTGAGATCGGTCTGCGGCGCCGGCGCGAACTCGAAGGGCGCGGCGAGCGCCGCACCGAGTGCCGGCAAGACGAACAGGCCGACGCCCAGCGCCCGGCCGAGGGAGCTTCTGGAACAGCTCGACAGTTTCGACACCGCTGCGACCCCTTTCGACGATTCGTCCGCACCCTATCATGCCGGCCGAGCGGTATCATCGCGATTGCGGCAAGGTGACGACGACATGGCGGCTCTCCCGTCTTGAGCCTTGCCAAGCCGTGCCGGCCAGCCTTTATGCACAGGGCCACGTCACAGGATCGCCCATGTCGCTTCCCCCGATCGTCGTCTTCGATCTCGACGGCACGCTCGCCGAGACCGCTCCCGACATCATGCGCACGCTGAACGTCATCCTCGAACAGGAGGGGCTGGCGGCGCTGCCGCTCGAGCGGGCGCGCGAGCTGGTCGGCGCCGGCGCGCGGGCGCTGATCGAGCGCGGCTTCAAGGTCAGCGGCCAGCCGCTCGATCCCGAGAAGCTGGAGCAGCTGTTCCAGGAATTCCTGACGATCTATGCCGGCGCAATCGCACAGGACAGCTATGTTCATGACGGTGTCGTCGCCGCGCTCGATACGCTGGCTGCAGACGGCTTCGTCTTCGCCGTCTGCACCAACAAGCCGATCCTGCACACCAAGCTCTTCCTCGATGCGGTCGGCCTGACCGACCGCTTCGCCGCCATCGCCGGGCGCGACAGCTTCGCCTTCTTCAAGCCCGACCCGCGCCATCTGACGCAGACGATCACGCAGGCCGGGGCCGATCCGGCCCGCGCGGTGATGATCGGCGATTCGCGCACCGATGTGGACACGGCGCGCGCCGCGGGAATCCCGGTGGTCTGCGTGCCGTTCGGCTATACCGACGTGCCGGTCGAGGCGCTCGCTCCGGATCTGGTGATCCAGCACTTCAGCGAACTACCCCAGGCGGTCCGCAACCTGACAAATGGCCAGCCGGCGCTCGCTACTCATTCTTGACGGCGCAGGCCGACCCCACTAGGAACAGCGCGGTCCGGGCGGCTAGCTCAGCGGTAGAGCACTCCCTTCACACGGGAGGGGTCACAGGTTCGATCCCTGTGCCGCCCACCATTTAACTTATTGATTTTGCTACGATATTTTTACTGGCGGGCTACGGCCCGCCTGCGCGAAAGCGCGAGATGCACGAGAACAAAACGTGAAACGCGTGCACGACTCGTGCAAAAGCCGTGCAGAGGCGTTTTTGCTTTGTTCACGGATGTTCGGCTGTGGGATAAATGTTACATCGTCTGCCAACCGCCTAACCCGCGGCTAGGCTCCGGCGTTTTGATAGGTCGAAGATCCGAATGCCGGAGCCGACCAACACACGGGCGCAATAAAAAACCCCGCACTGGGCGGGGTTGGTGGGCGGAGACTGAAGCGCTGGGCGCATCAGCGCTTGACGCGGACTCTTTGGAACATGGTTGGCGGCACCTCGGAAATGTCTTCAACCTCGATCACGCGAGCCCACGCGGGCAACTCTTCAACATGAATTTTTTCGGCCCGTATTGAGCCCTCAACGATCTTGTCGCGCACCTCGGGCGGCATTGCGTTGAGCGCGTCCAGCGGGTCGTAACCATCACGCACGGCAACGCCGGCAGGCTTACCGGATTCGTCATAGACAACTATCCAATCGCCGCCGAACTCGGAGCGAAGCCGGCGCGCCTGCTCCTGCGGATCCGTGACGACTTCGCCGGCCTCGTTGTAGACGGTGATGGTCATGTCCGCGGCTCCGGTGGCTTGTTGTCTACCTTAGACCAGCAGTCATCGTAAAACGCCTGAGCCGCAGCCAGGTCGCCGCCCTCGTGAAGAACGACTTCATGAGGCACCGGGCGAACTCCGCGCATATCGAAGCTGTCAATAGGCGACTGGTACACAACGTCCTGCAGCCCAATCGTATGGGCAATCACACTATAAACTGCCACGCCTTCAGCTTCGCTCTCTCGGAATTCATAGAAGCCCATCCGGTACACAGCCATCGCCCTACTCCGTCGTCACATACGAAGGGTACTGATACTGCCAGCCGTCGGCGTGCGGCACGGGCGCCATGATAGCGTCCTCCGGCACTGTGTCGGAGGGCCACCATGACAGGTAAAGACCAAGCGAGTTAAGCGCGGCGACATAGCGCCGGTTCCAGTTTTCGTCCGTGGGGCCGGCAAGTTCGCTGGCGCGATTCAGTTTGTCGATGATGTCGGTCATGCAGCCTCCTGCAGCCCAAAGGCATCGAGCCAGGATTTCCACGCTCGTGCCAGCGCGCGCTTTGCGGACGGCACGTCTTTAGATTCGCCCTCACCCTTCGCAATCCATTTCATGTGCACGGCGGTAACTTGCCAGGCTACGTCGCCCGGCTCTCGCGCGACTACAAAGCCGACGTACCTATCACCGCATTTTGCGTGAAGTCCTCGGACGCTCTCTTCCCAAGTCAGCATCACCCTCACTCCTTCGGCTGCGCCATAGGCGGCAGCACATAAAACACGAGCTCGCCCTCGTTCTGGTCTGCGCCGGTTCCCGAGCGACCACGAACCGGCAAGCCTTTCTCCAAGGCCGCCTGCGCGGATCCAGCCTGCTTACGGGCCTCCTCCGTGGCGGGGACGGCGTGGAGGCGCGCGCCGTCGGGCGTGGCGATCAGCAGCAGCACCATACCCCTGGCCTCGTCCACGCTGGCGTGCACCACGTCGAACTCGCCAACGGGCGCGCTAGCCACGGCATAACCCAGCAGGCTCGAGCCGTAGGCGTAGAAGGCCAGCGGCAGGGCGACCAAGAATGGTACGGCGACAAAGAGCCACCTACGCCGCGATGTCTCCACCAACAACCACGCCAGCGGCGCCAGAACGGCCAGCGTGGCGGCTACGGTTAGGGCCAGCATGGGCGAAGCTCCGGTGGTGTGTAGGGCGCCCAGAACTGCGGGGCGTGGATGCCGTCGAGCTTGTCTTGCGAGACACTGCTATTAACGTATGACCACCAGCCGACCTTTTCGGCCTTTGATCCAAAGCCCTGCTCCTGCCAAAGGTCGTGCTCGTCGTCGTCCCAGTAGGCGACGTGAACGATGATGACTGAGGCAAGGTCGTAGGCAACGAGGACGTCAGAGCCGTCCTTCGGCGCCGTGCTGATATCCTTCCAGTCGATCACTTCCCCACCATCTTAGTTTGCGCCTCATACGGTTCGGCCGACCCATCGGCCCGCACGGTCATTGCCGCCAGCGTCCGCTCCTGGCCCTGCATGTCGAAGGTGACGGCGCGCTCGCTGACGACGGAATATGGATTGAGCTTGATAACCCGCAGTTTGACGTTGACCGGGGACGCGAGCCGGTAGGCGTGCGCCCCGAAGTAATAAGACCCGGGCTCAATCGCCCGAACCGTCACGATCTCTCTGCGATCCACCACCGAGCCGTTGCCGCTCCCGGTGTTGTCCTGGTCAAGGAACATAATCTCCGTCCGGCGCGAGCCGAAAAACACTACCTTCCCATCCGGTCCGCGCCCGTACAGGTCGACGTCGCTGGCGCTGCCGTCATCCCATGTGAGCTCAATTAAGAACTCAGCCTTCGGCGTCAGGACGCCGGCTTGCGGCGGGCGCGGCGTGTCGAACGTGGCCAGCACGAACAGCGCCACGAACACCATCAGCACCGACATAGCAAAATCGAAAAATGGAGCTGGAAGGTCGGGGGATGAGGCTCGGGCAGTCATGACTGAATTGCCTTGGCTTTGGCAATCCAGTCATCGGCCTCGTCGCGAGAGTAAAAATGCGCTTCGCTAGTAAGCGGCAACCCACGCCTATAAATGAAGAAAGCTTTACGCGGCGGGCTCCCGAAAATTCGTTCTTCGATCAGATATGGATTGTTTATTAGATCGGCGACAACAGCGACAATGACCGTCAAAAAGGCAACGAGAAAAAGTATCCCGCTCACGGCTTTTCCTCCAAAGCAGCGCTGATGATTGCGGCAAAGACAGTCGGCGCATCAATCTCCATCCAATCTGACGGGTACCCGCACTCCTCATACGTCGCTTGGCTGAGAGCTTCGCTCATCCCCTCGGTCGGCTCACGCATCTCGGCGATAGCGGCGCGGGCTGCAGCCACACGAACCTGTGCCAGGTTCGCAGTGGTGATAGGTTCAGGCCATTCGTCCCACGCTCGCTTATTGGCGGCGACGACCCGCTCAATCATCGTGCTCACCACAAATCCTCCGAAAACAATTGCGACGGCGGGTCCGTCTTGCGGATTAGCTGGCGCGCCTCAGTCGCGATGCCCACGGCTTCCTCCCGCCCGACGAACCGGCCTATGTCGGTGGTGAAGCCCTGCGTGCACGGATCAGCGTGGTTGCCCTGAAACGCGGCCAATGCGAACAGATTGCAATGACGATTGGGCTTAGGCAGGCTCCAAAGCTCGCCTTCGGCAGTGAGCAACGCCACGCCTGTGATGCGCTCTGTCATTGCACCACCTTGCACTCAACGCGATCGATCGGGAGAAATTCAGCTTTCGGGCCCAAGTTGTAGGTTGCGAAAGCAACCGCAACCATGGCCATGAACGCCACCCACGTGACCACCCAAGTGCGCTGCGTAGCGTCCATCACGACCGCACCTCGCGAGCCGCTAGCATGGCGTCGGCATAGAGGTAACGCAGTTTCGCTTGCGTGCGCGCCGTTAGCGCCAAAAGCCCCGCAAAGTCTGATTCATCGGGAGCTTCTGCACCAACGAAGGCGGCGGCCGCCCTCCAACTCGGAAACTGGATTCCGTCAACATCGGCATGGATCGCCGCGTAATCCCGCAGCGACATGCCGCCGCTGTGACTGAGAAGTTCGCGCGCGTCGTACAGCCCGAGCCCAAGGTCGTCACGGACCCGCCTAACGTCGGCAGCAAGCGGGCTCGTCTTGCCGGGAAACGCCGGCCCACCATCTTGTTTGGCGTTCATCACAGGCGCCCCATGCCAGAGGGAGCAACTACGTAGACGCACCAGGCAACAACCCCGATGGCGACCAATCCCAAACCAGCAAAAAAATATCCGATAGCTTTCAGCGCCACTTTCATCACCTAGCCTCCAAAATCTGAACCTGTTTTTCCAGGCATAGGAACCCGACCAGTCCCACGATCGAAGTAAGAAACTTCGTCGCCACAGCGCGGATGAATTCGGCCTTGAACGTCGGCGGGATTGAGCCGTCTGCCGGAAGGTTAGCCATGACCTGAAAAGCAAGGTACAGACCAATGAACGTGCCTAGGATCCCGATGTATGACATGTCCTTTGCGATGTGCCGGACGAAGCCGTAGTCAGCGTCGCCGCTCCAGACCTTCCACCCCAGCCAAGCAGTGCTGGCGGCGTAGAGCGTCAGGACGACGAACCCGAGGCCGGTGGCGTCCTGCTTGGCCAGTACTGCGAAGAAGCCCAGCAGCCAGGCCACAGCCGCGCCGACGGCGGTAAGGCAGACCCAGAGCCACCAGCGGAGATGAGCGCGGTTCATGACGCGTCTCCCGTCAATTCCCGATACCGGGCCAAGAACTCAGCCTTGGCGAGTGTGGGCGACCAGAACTGCAGCCGCACGCCCAGCGGCTCGGCAGCGGTCGCCCATTCAACTGGACAGTGCGCCATGTTCTGCTGCGCCTCGTCCGTGAGGATGCGCTTGTCCGCGTCCTTGACCTCGGCGGGTACGGGTAGGGTGAGTCCGAAATGCGCCGCAACGGCACGCTCAATTCCGGCTTCCGCCTCCTTATAACCTGGCAGGAACGCCTTGATCGGGCGCGGCATGTCTACGAGATAGCCCTCAGTCGCGTCGTGCATGAGAGCCCAAAGCGCATGCTCACGCGCCACGACGTACGACAGCAAAACCGAGTGTTCGGCCACGCTGTAAAAGCGCAGGCAATGCCCGCCGAATCTGCAAAGCATCGAAAGAGCGTGGGCGATATCGTTGATGTCGATCTCTTCGGGCTGTGGATCCATAGGCCAGAACTGGCCGCCGGTTGCCGTCTGTATCCAGTCGCCAGTTCGCGCGCTCACGGGCGCCCTCCTATTTCAGGATCGAATTATCAGCCAATTGCTCCGCAACCTCGCGCAACAGATAGACAAGCCTCGCGGGCGGCAGGTGGAAGTCGTGAACCTTGCCGTCGGCCGTGACGCTAAGGACGGATTGCTGGCCGCGCCTCCAGAGCGTGACGAGCTCTGCTGTTGCGGGAGCGGGGTAGCGGGCCGCGAGAGTGGCAAAGGTGTCTTCGGTGGGGTGCGCGGTCATTCCCCACCTGTCGAAGCGTCAAACCAGAAAACTGCAAAGCCGAGCAGGAGCATCGACAGCGCGCCTGCGGCGAAAGCGGCGACGGGGTTCATGGGCGCCGCCAATAGTAGTCATTGACCGCGCTATAGCGCTCGTCACGAACAACTAGGCCGGCGGCTTGCAGGTACTTTAGTCGCGCCAGAACCCATGCCCTGTTGCGAATTAGGCCAAGCTTTCTGGCGATATAGGCGGTACGACTGCCGCCTCCGACTGCCGTCAGCAACTGCTCATCGGTTGGTTTAGACTCGTTCACGCCACAGCCCGCCGAATAAACCTCCAGAATCCCCGCGTCAGCCAAATCAAGCCAAGCGACATCAGTGAGAACGCGGCGACAAGCGTCCAGAACAACAGTGGTTCGTCTTGAGAGACGTAAAGCAGAATTGCTAGCCAGGTTGTCATACTGCTGCCCTCCCCAGTTCGGCATTGTCATTTGCCGCAGCATCCAAGATCGCGACGCGAACGCGCGAAATCTCGCCGTACTTCGCGTGATACGTGATTGTTTGAACCGATCGGCCCGATAGGAACCCAGCGCCGAAATGCCAGGCATCCTGCGGAATGGGCGCCTGATGCGATTCCATGATCACGCCGCCGCCTTCCGTCTGAAACTTGCTGGCGTGATGGATGTGAAAACCGTGCACGTACCGGAACTTGGTCGCGCCCCAGTCTTCAGCCCGACGGTGCGCCATAATCGACGCCATGTCCTTGAGCTTGACCGTGTGGCCGTGCGTGGCGCCCAGCAGTACCGCGCCATGGCGGAACCACCAGAACAGCGAGGCATCGACGTCGACGGTCACCCGCGGCTCGTCGCGGTACCAGGCGAGCAGGAAATAGCCGATCGCCACCGACGTGTGTTCGTCGTGGTTGCCCTTGAGCACGCGCACCACGACGCGACGGTTCTTGCGCAACGCGGCGTCGATGGTCCGCACCATCAACCGGCCCGCAGTCTCGAGCCCCTTCTGGTGCCGGCTGTCGGTGTCCAGCACGTTGTTGGAGCGCGCTGTACGGGCTTCGTTGTTGTCAGCGTGCAGAAGGTCGCCGCCAGCCAGCACGACGGCAGTACCCGCCGATGGCGAGCGAGCAATGGCGTCGTCAATGCCCTGCCCAATGACGCGCTCCGAATTGGCAAGATCCCAGTTCTGGCCAGTCTCGCGCTCCCATGTGAGCAGGTTCACGTGCCAGTCGTTGCATGGCACGAGCGTGAGTAGGTCCAAGTCTGACGCCGCAGGCGCCGGTATCGGTTCGGCCGCGCGGTAGTCTGAGAACGCGGTCTTGAGAATTTCGGCGATGTCAGCCGGTGCGTACTCGTTGCGGGTCTTCACCCACTTGATAATCTCGCGGCCGTCTTCGTCGAGCAGCGCGGAAATGCCTTTGACCGAATGTCCGGCCGGTACTTCAAACGCCTCGCCACGCTCCGGCTTTTGCTGGATAAAGTCGCCGTGCGGGGTCGTCGTGACCTGGCTGATCCGGTACCCAGGCAACACTGGCTCCGTGCCCAGCATTCCCCGCTCAGCAGCGCGATTCAGATGCAACTGCACTGTGCTGCGCGCCAGCCCCAAGGAAAGCGCGGCAGCCCGTTGGCTGCGGTCGTTCGCCTCATAAGCGGCGACGGTGCGGGCTAGGGTCTCGTTGTCGATTTGGGTCAAGCCTGTGGTCCTTGGATAGCTTCGACGATAAGTTCGCCAACAATGTCTGGCGTCATCCCAAACAGCAGGGCGGCCTCAGCCCGCGCCAACTCCACGCAACGCTGGCGCTCAGCGAGGATGGCCGTGGCAATGATTGTGGTTGCGTGCGAGTCATCCATAGCGCCCGCGCGAATACGATCGGCGCTGGCGCGGTCCATTTGCGGAGCGGCTGTAATGAACGCCTCCCGCGCCGCCCGCACGATGTCGTCGGGGAAGGTCATAACCGTTCCCTCATGAGCTTGAGCGCGACTCCGCAGATTGCATCGACCGCCCCGACTTGCTTGGACGAGAACGAGATGTACGCCCTGTCCTTGCGGGATACGCCGATGCGCGCCGTCCACATGCCATCGAAACTGCTGTAGTCGAGATTGAGACTCGCGCTCGCCTCGGTGATCTTCCGCATAGCAACGTCAAGCGGTGGCTCAGTCTTCGGCGGGAAGAGCCGCAGCATCACGCCGCCCCCACTTCCGCCTCGTACAAGGCGTTCGCCCACTCCAGCACCTGAACCGCATCAGGCTTCACGCCGTTCGCGATCTGCGCGGAGATGTTGATTGCGAGCTCTTCCTGAAGAGCGGTGCGCGCGTCAAAGTAAGCGCGTGGCGTCAGGTTGTCGTTGGCGGGTGACTGTCCTTCCCAACTTGCGACGCGATAAGCGCTAAACCGCGTCTTGAAAACGCCGTCCGGCAATTCCTCCATGATGGTGCTGGTGGTAATCCACGCGCCGTCATGGAACCGCCCCTTCGTGTCGTTGTAGACCTGACCCGCAAGGCACGGCGCGCGCGGATCTTCCCCCTTCGGCACGCGACGCGCATTCCTCAGAACACCAACGATTTCCATGCATTCCTCCAAAAAAATAGCCCGCCACCCTCACGGGCAGCGGGCGAAATCAGACGACGCGACCGAACGCTGCCTGCTCAAGCAAAGCGGCTGCCTTCAGCGAAAGAACCATGCGATGGCAAATGCGGTCATCTTCGATGAAAAGCAGCATTGCTGCTCGGTCACCGGAGACCATGATAATCCCGTCAGGTTTGAAGCCTTCCGGTGGCGGAGATTCGGCGGACAGCACTTCGACGATCTTGGCTGTAGCTTCACGCCCGTAGGTTTTAACCACCAATCCAGCGGGCTTAGCGGACTCGATCTGTTCAAGAAAGTGCTCAGCGCTAGCGCACTGCTGCGCCATAACAGGCGACGCCGCGCAGGAGGCCATCACCGCGCAAAGCGCGGCCGACATAATCAGCTTTCGCATGGGATTCGCCTGAATGGTGCGTCACCGTTAACGCATCATCTTTATACCGATGGTTACCAATGGTTGTCAACCATTTATGCGCACCGTAGCTGCCCTACCCTCAAGCACACGGTCAAGTCGGTCGCCTAGACGGTTGATCGCATCTACAACGCGCTCTTCAAGCTTGGCCATCGTCTCGACAGTGACAAAGCGCTGCGCGGCCTCGAGCCGGAAGTTGGACAGCTCGTCAGCCTGGCGCCCCACCTTATCCTCAAGGCTCTGCAGGCGCTTTTCGTGCTGTGTGGCCTGATACTTGACCACGCCCCAGCTTGCCGCGAGCGTCAGACCCGCGGTGCCTAGAGACAGCGCCAGCGCGGCCGGAATAGTGATTTCCATCACTTGGCCCCGCCGACAATTGCACCGACCGCAGCACCGTGCCGGGCCGCGCACGTGACGAGCTCGCGCCGGTCTTTGCCCCATAGGTTCGTGACGTCTTGCTCGGTCAACTTTCGGCGCGGAATCGCAACGGGCCGGCTACACGGACGCCGCATGTCCTCCGTCAACACGGGCGTCGCGATCTCGGTTCGGACCACCGGCTTATCGGATACTGTCGAGCAGGCCGCCGCGCTCAGCGCTAAGGCCACACTCAGGATTAACGGGCAAAGCCGCATTCTTCTTCTCCAACTCGTCATATGCGGCTTTTGCATCGGCTTCAGCGCGGGCCTGCTTCGCGGCAGCATTGGCCACCAAGATAGCCTGCGTGGCTCGAGCGTTTGCTACTTCAGCGTTTGACTTGGCGATCTCAGCGCGCCAATGCGCGTCGCGTCCTTCGACGGCCACCGCAACAGCTCGTCTCTGAGCCGAATCGATCGCAGCCATACCGCGCCAGAACCCGAGGCCCGCCAAGGCGAGCAGCAGAGCGACGGCCAACGCGATAATCGCGGGCTTACTCAAACTCCACGGCATCACAGGCCCGCCTTACAAAGCTCGAGCTCGCCCATGCGCTCGGCGTCACCATTGGTCCGGCGCCTGACTAGCCCAGTCACGACCTGACCACCGGCCCGGTTAAAGCGCGTGAACGCTTCGCAGCTCTCCGCGTACTTACCCTGCCGCGCCAGTGCCGCGGCGGTGGACTTGCAGGTGGCGACTGTGCCGACGTTGTAGGCAACCGAAATTGCGGTCGCGCGCCAACTTAGGGGCTTGTCGTCGAAGTCGGCGATACACTTGGTGAGAGGGATATAGAAATCGCGGTGAACGCGGTTGTCCAGCATCTCATTGCATTCGGCCTTGGTCTTGACCATGCCGGCCGTAATGCCTTTGGTCTCGCCATAGCAGATATCCCAAATCTTGGCATAGCGGTCCCAGTGGGACTTTAAAACCAACCCTTCCCACGGCTGAATCAGGGCCGTGGTGGCAAGTGCAATCGCGCCGACCGCGCCCGCAAGCGCGGCCTTCGCCCGTTTACTCATTCTATTCTCCGGAAATTGGTGTCTGCGCGACCACGCGCGCTACGGCTGCGGCTAGGCTCACGGCAGCGGCCAATGCCGCGAAGACGCCGCGGCTGATAGGCGGGTCTGAGATGAAGACCTCAACCGCCACCTCAGCAGCGCCCAGCACTGCAGACAGCAGCGCAAGACGGAGGCTCCAGGCGTGCCGGATTACGGCCCGCCAGTTTGATGCGAGTTTCATGATGACCTGAAAGAAAAAGCCGCCCGAGAGGCGGCTAGATATGTCTTCTATTTTTCGCTGATCAGGGTTCGAACCGAACCTCCGACCGCTTCATTGGCAGTCTACTGACTTGCGATGCGAGGAAGACCCTATCCGTCAATGGGCCGCGCATCTGGCGAAGCCATGAGTATTCCAGAACCGGCCTGTCATCCGTGCTGCGCGGCACATCAGGGAACTGGCTGGCCGAAAGCCTCACGTAGTTAAGGCTGCCGCGCTCCTCCTGCTTGGCGCCGCCCTGACCGGGCACCAGCGAAAGGAACGGCTGCCGAATCTCGCTCGGGACCGCGATTGGGTCAGGCGTTCGAACATCCTTGTCCGTGAAGTAGGCGTGGACGTGCTCCTGTGCCCAGAAGCCAGTCCTGAAGACCGAAAGCGCGGTGACGATGTGGCTCGTCATCTCGCGGATCGAGAGATAGCCGCCTGGGTTGAGGATCGCTTTGACCGCCTGAAAGAATTCGACGCTGAATAGGTTGCTAGAGCCGGCGCGCCAGGGTTCGTTGATCCGGTCCTCGACCAGATCGAAGCGCTCGCCGCGGTTATAGGCCTTCTGGATGTATCGCCGGCCATCCTCAAGCACGATCTCAACGCGGGGGTCGTTGAAGATCCGCGCAATGTCAGGCGTCGAGTATTTCCTGGCCGAATCCAGAATCTCCTTCGAAATCTCGACGACGACGACCTTCTCGACGAACTCGTAATCGAGCATGGCGCGAATGCCGTAGGCGTGCCCGAGGCCAAGGACCAGAACGCGCTTCGGCCGGAATGTCGGATCGATCGCCATGGCCTCCGCCATGTTGATCCGCCATGCCTGATAGTTGTCGCTTGGCTCCGGGTATCGGTGCATCGCCAATCCCGATTCCGTGCGGAACATCGCAGCCAGCGTGAAGAAGCGGCTTGTCGGTACGATCGAGACGACGCCGTTATGGCCTTCGACGACCTCCGAAATGTTGAAGCGATCGAAAGAGAAGCGCTTGTAGTAGTCATGCGGCATGACGAGCGCCGCGGCGATGCATATAGCAGCCAGCGTACCGGCCAACCTGAGCGACAGCTGTGCGCCCGTCGCATGTGCGACGAGCAAGATCGCCACCGCAATCGCGACCAGAGCCACCACGAACGTGTTGATCGTCCCGAGCGCCCCAACAAGCCAGAGGCCAGTGACAAAGGCGCCGAAGACGTTCCCGAGCGTGGTGACGGCCAGGATTTCCGCAAAGCGGCCACCGGCAAGCCCAACCTTTTCAGTCGCGATCTTCGTCAGCATCGGGAAGAACGCCGTGAAGGCGATGAGCGAAGCCATGAACAGCGTGGCGAAGATCAGCGAGAGAGCCGGGTTCGGATCACCCACCAGAGCGCCCGTCCGGTCGAGGAAGACCGCAAAGGACGGCGAGACGACCAACCCGCCGATGCCAAGAAAAGCTGTTGGCGGGATCAGGAAAGTAGCCGTCAACAATGCCGCGCCTGCGACGAACAGCCAGACGAAGGGCTTAGCGCTCACCCCGAAACGATCGATCGTCCGGCCGCCAACCACCTGACCGATCGCCATCAGTACAAGATAGGCGGTCAGGATGATGGGGAACGTGATGGAGGCCATGGTCGAGTAGTTGGCCAGCACCCGGAAAAACAGCATCTGCATGGTCAGCGTGGCGAACCCGAACAGGAAGCCGGCTGCAATCAATGGCCAGCGACGCGCGACCCCCGCGCGCTCTTCGATCTCCTCCAGCCCCCGCGCCTCATCTCCGCGGGCGAACATGACCACTGTCACGGCAAGCGCCAGGTTCACCGTCGCAGCAAGCCACGTGCTGCCAATCAGCCCGAGCAATTCGATGAAGATCAGCCCCGTTCCGAGCGCGCCGATTGCCGCCCCGAGGATGTTCAAGCCGTAGTAGCGCCCCGTCGTCTTACCAAGGTCGCTCAGCGAACTTTTCATCAACTGCACGATGATGGGCGTCGTTGCCCCCATCAGGAAGGTTGGCAGGAACAGCAGGCCCAGGTTGATCAGAAAGTCGATGCTGAGCGTCGCGTTGATGTTCGCTGCCGTGGCCGCGCCGTTCACCTCGCGAAGCAAGGGCACCGAGAGGGCGCCGTAAACGCCGATCACCAGTTCGATAGCCGCGTAGCTCAGAGCCAACGTGCGGGCTTTTGCACCCCGCAGCAGTGGCGCTGAGGCGAGAGCCCCGAGGCCAAGCCCGAAAAGGAAGATCGCAACGATAAAGGCAACCGACAGAGAGTCGACGCCGATGATCTGGGTGAGCACCCGCTGCCAGATCACTTGGTAAATTAGAGACGAGAACCCCGAGAGGAGGAAGACAATCGAAATGATGAGCGGGTTCATCTAGGGGCTCCGGTAACCGCCCCTTCTACCCTCGGTTGCCCCCCGGCGCTAGCGCGCCGCAGCAGCCCGCCACAGGTCGTCGATCTCGGCTTGGTTATAGCCGAATATGGCGCCAATCTGGTCGACGATCGGATGCTGCCGATCATAGGTGACAGCGCCACGGAGGAGCATGCGAGCCGCGAACCTGGCTTCAGTCGGCAGTGTGCCAATTGCGCTTTCCATGACAGCCGGGAGATCGCCGCGCGCCGCCCAGTCAAGCGCCTCCTCCTCCGTAATCGTCCCACGCACCGCAAGTTCGTGGGCGAACTGCCTGTCTGTGATCGGAACGATTGGCGGGGGCGACGGAACGAACTCGGTCGGGACAATCCCGCTCGCTTCGAACTCGGACCAAAGCACCGGGCGGTCGTCTTGCGAAATGAGGACAGCACCGAAATCATCGGTCTGGGCCACTACGGAAGAGTGATCTTCATTCGCATAGCAGGCGGAGAGAAACACCATGGCTCAGCCCTTGATCTCGATTGCGAATAGGATCGTCCGGGCGACGCCGCCAAGAACCGAGCCGCTCTGCGGTGTGTTCAGATTCATGTTACCACTATTGGCGCCGACGCGCATCCGATAGGTCACTGAGCTGGTTGTGGACGGCGAATCCTCATAAGCAAAAAGGAACACCTTTGAGTCGGTAACGCTGGCGTAACTGGAAGCCGTAGCAGCAAGAGCATTGGTAACCGCGTCACGGAACAGCGCTGCGAGGATGATGCTCCCGGCGGTGACGGTTGACCCCCAACCAAGACCAATAACAAGTACCTTAGAACTCGTCGCGGATGGCGTGATTGAAGCCGTAACGATCTCCGTTCCCTCGGAAATCTGAGGAATGGTGTTGTCGTAGGGGATGGTCGACGCGAGAAGCGAATTTGAGCTTGAAGACCCGTAGGCATATTTGACTGGGGCGCCTGTTGCCAAAACAGAGAGTAGTGTCGCCCAGGTCGCATCCGCCAACAGCAACTTCTTCGCCGCACCATCGCCCGAGGCCGGGGCTGGTACTAGTCCCTTCGTCCCGCCCGAACCGGAATCGCCAACCAGCGCGTTGAGAATGGCCGTTGCCTGCGCGGGCGTCAGTTCCTCCGGATCGCCGCTGCTCGCCGTTGTGCGGCCGACAAAGCGCGACGTGGCAATGTTCTGCATCTTGGCGAAGGTGATGACGTCATTGTCAACGGTCCAAGTCGAACCGCTACTGCTAACTGTAACGTCGCCCTTATCGCCATCCGTGACCGA
Organism: Allobosea sp. NPDC055332; assembly: GCF_053645455.1. NCBI lineage: Bacteria > Pseudomonadati > Pseudomonadota > Alphaproteobacteria > Hyphomicrobiales > Alloboseaceae > Allobosea > Allobosea sp. NPDC055332. The sequence goes on from NZ_JBSHMO010000002.1 coordinate 82,095, forward strand.
CCCAGACGGACCTTGCGCGCCGCGGATGTCGATCGCGTCGCCAACTGCGGCGACAAGACCGGTCGGACCGATGTAGCTGCCGGTTGCGGGCTTCGTCCCTTCGCCACCGGTCCAATCGGCAATCTGCAGGACGCGGCGCACTCCGTCGATGACATTGGCGAGGATGGGCGACCATCCCTTATTGCCGGTAGCTCCCGTAGCACCGGTCGCGCCGGTAGCTCCTGTGGCACCGGTCGCGCCGGTAGCTCCTGTATTACCCTTCGGCAGTCCAAGGTTGAGCACCTGATTGGGCGCAGTTCCCGTCACCGAAGCAGTTGCGGGTACTCCCGTCTCCAGCGTCGTGACGTCTCCGATAGAAATGCTGTTCGCCGGCCCCGGTGGTCCCACACCGCCAATGGCAGTTACGACAGCCTGGTTGCCACCCCAGTTTACAGTGGCCTGGTTGCCCTTAACTCCGTAAACAAGCCGGCCTGGATTGTCATATACAAACCGAACCGCCATGAGACGCGTGAAAGACCCGCCTGTCTCATCAATCAAATCGGCTTCGTACTCTCCCTTGGCCCAACTGCTCATACTGCCTTTGGCATATAAGACAGTAAGATTTCCGGTACCTACCAGAGTGAGATTTGCGGGCGACGCCAGTGCTACCTTTAAGGTATTGGACCCACGCTCACGAACATTAACCTTTAGCGTACGTCCGGAAAGATTGATACCGCTAAAGTCTAACTGAAAGCGCAAGTCTTCTTCAGTCGAGATCTGAAAGACCGCGATCGTATTAGTCATTCAATTTTCCGAAAACGTAAATCAGGAATAATCAGTAACGTCGATGGGCATATATAGCCCTTCGTTCGCGAACTCACCGACAGTCGACGAGTTTATGTCTTGGTTTGAACTTAAGATACTCTCACCTGAGACACGCAGCGCTCTGGTAGAGTGCCTATAAGCTGACCCTGTGAACTCCGCTCGAATGGGATTAATCACAATCAGCGGGGCATAAATTCTACCCGAAGTGCCTGTAAAATTTGAATTGCAGGGTCGAGGGTCGCCGCCGGACGGCACCTTCATGGTCTGCATGTCAGAGTGGAAAACCCGTTGGCCTGAGCCGTTGAAGACCTCAAGGCCAACGTTCGAGAAGACATTCTCATAGGGCACGTCAAAGACGTAAAACTGAACCGTTTCGGTGTAGGTGCCACTTACGAATGGTGGATAAAACAGCCAGTTGTAGGTCCAATATCCGCCGCTCAGATAACTGTGCAGCATCACCGGTTTGAGTACTTCGGCTCGACAGGCTACAAGCGCTGCTTCACCGGGTACTACGAGCTGATATGGAGCAGTGTCCGTCGGTCCACCAGTAACGGGGCCAGCACTTAGCGATACTGGAATGCGTTGCCGGAAGCCAAAATTCTTCCAATTCTCGTCAATTTGGACAGTGCCGACATCATTAATGATCTGCAGACCAGCCGTCATTAATATACCCAAAGCATGAGGCGATGATCAGCATTCGTAACACCCCAGTACACTGTACCAGATGAGACAATTATCTCGGGGGGATAGAGGTTATTCCCAGGCCAGCTTGCCGCAGCACCACTAACCATTGTTGCAAAGACGACCGGCGTTCCTGTCAGAAGCCCCTCGCGAAAGGCGCTTCCGGAGACGCCGGCCGAAACAAAAATGATATCAACCAACCTCAAAAGCCGATTTGATATATCGATCTTCAAACTACCAAACTGGTTGAAGACCTGAAGGCCTTGTGGCATTTAATTACCAAATACCCATGCGTACACGTAGAGTGTTACTGCTGTCATAAACAGAAACTAAGCTATTCGTGATGACCAATCGAGCGCCGCTAGTCGCGTTATTTATGGTGACGGTTCCATTTGCAGCAACCTGAAATCTATTATTAATATTCAAGCTGCCGGCGAGAATGTCGCCCAAATCGGCACTGATTGCAGAAAGATAATCAACGTCGATTGCGCTAGCTTTTACCGCACCAGCCTGGATCGCAGCTGCCGTAATGGTATTCGCAACGTAGTCTTCTGCCGCAAGCTTATTCCATGCGGTTCCGTCGTCAGACAGTCGATACAGAGTCGGCTTGTCCGCTCCGGGCTCTCTAATGGTGACAAATTTAGGACCGTCGTAACCAAATAGATCCGGCAGCACTTCAACAATCGCAACCGGCTCCATGCCATCAAGAAACGCTTTATACTGTAGCGTTTTCGGCGAAGCGTTGCTTAGATCGAAAAGGGCCGGAGCTAGGCTAAACGCCGATTCTACCTCGACACCAAGCAGTCCCGTTGCACTGATCCCGCGAGCCCTAATCCGAATAGTTCCTTCGAACTCGCGGAGGGGATGCGTTCCTGAGGACTCAGGTCCACGGAATACGTCTTCCGACGTCGTCCAGTTGTCGTAACTGATGCGAACCGCATAAAGTGCAGCACCAGTGCTGCGTCCAACAGCCCAGTCCATATACATGGCGCCGTTTTTTTGAACGGCTTTGCCACGCACCCACGCGACTCGCACGGACGCATCATTCTCGAGCCCGCTTGATGGAGGCGGAGGCGGCACAACAATCGGAACGCCTAACGCATCCCAGACTTGAGGAGCGTCATAGACCGCCTCAATTCCGACCTGCGTGTCGCCGCTGAAGCTAATGGCCCTGACTAACCAGGCGTCCTGAACTTCAGTTAGTGTCCCAGCTACGACCGTCGTAAAGGCTTGCGTCTGCTTGTTGATGACGTTTGAAAGCGAGATCCCAGACAGAGCTTCGGCTTGCGTGACGTCGGCGGGATTGAGCGTCAGCCGGTTTCCTACTTGAGTGACACCTACCGGGCCCCACTCCTTACCGTCCCTCGCCCGAAGGATGACATATGGACTTGGCGGCAACGCCATTTCGGCGTCAACCGTCAGGACCAAATTGTCACGGTCGACGACGCCTGCAGCCTGGTATGCGTCAAAATACCAGTTATCGATCAGCGCTGAATCGTTTGGCAGAAACAGTCGACCGGACATCTCTGTCGTCAGGCTTCTGCGCTCGCGCCGAAAATATGCGCTTGCCGCTGCCCAAGTCGCGATATGAATCGCGTGCGCACTGTCCGTGACGCCGGTTGCCGCCATCCTCTTTGGATTGAGTGTCTGCGTTCCGAACGTAACGCGCTTTTCGCGCCTACGCTTAGGATCGCCATCAACGTTCCATTCAACGATGACGTCGGCGGATCCGTCGCTAAGGTCAAGATTGAACGTCTGCCCGCTACTATCCTTCAGGATCTGTCGTCTAGAAATGACATGCTTTCGAACGGCCTTCGGCTCGTCGCGGACCATGGTCCAGATGCTACCAAGCCGAAGCGGCGAAGCACGCATGACGCCAAGGACCGTGCTAGCCGCGTCGTGAACGGACACAGGGCCGCGGATAACCGCACTGAACCGGTCAAACTCGTCGACGTTTTCGGCGTAGAACTTGAACCTATCAAGATCGATCTGGCTGTATGGAACGCTCGCGCCATAATCGGCATTGTGAAGAGCGTCTACAGAGGCCCAAACGGCCTTGTCAGTCTCTTCTTCAACCCAGCCAGTTGCCCCGCCATAATAGACCGGCAAAATACGACTAGCTTCAACTTCGACGTCGCCATACGAGGTAACACCAAGAGCCTTCCCTGAGCGAATGCGCATAGCGAGCTCGGTCACACCAGGGCGCGTTATCGTCTCTGCATGATGCGACCGCAGCCCCTCCCAAACGACGATGTTTGTGACGTCAGCATTGAACTCGCCCGAAGAGTGGGCGACGTGATCGGGGTCGCCAATATTCCTAGCGCGAACAGCGTAGCGACCGGATGATACGTTTACGAATCGCGTATATCTAATCGGCCTTGTCGAAAGTGTAGACTGCGTTTCTGTGTAGAGCGTCGACCACGCCCCAATAATTACTCCGTCGACATCACACGGCGCATACTCAAAAAGAACGCCCCAATTCGCCGAATACTGCTTGCCTTGGAACTTACCCGCGTCGGGAACGGCGTAGCAGCCCGAAGGTACGGAGAAGTCTAACTGGATCTTGGTCTGAAGCGGCGCATCAGTACCGAAATCAAAAGGCCCCGCCCAGTTTGGGAAATCCGCCACCTTCGGCAGCTGGTTGTTACTAACCGCTGCGACGCTGACAACCGACCCGGGGACCAGTGATGATGTTCCGCCCGGAGCAATAGGCTCGATAGCGGCCGTCGAGAAAGGAGGTGTTAGGCCACCGTCCGACGTCCACATGGTGATGCCGGAAACGCGTATCGATTTGATTGAATACTTGCCGCAGCCGATCGTCAGCCGCTTGTAAAGAACCTGGTCGTCGCCGTCATAGGTGGTGTAGTCAGGCTGACTAAGGTCTGGCGAATTCCAGCAACGCCCGTAAATGACCGGGATACGATCGCCCGAGCGCGGCAGATTACCGCCGCCAGCAACGCCGTAGGTCGGGCGATCTTCGGTCTTGTCAGCCTTAGCCTGCGTGGCTTTGTTTAGGAGATACGCCCCGCCTGCCAGAAGCGCAGTCGTTCCCGCTGCCCAGATGGTCGACCCGACTGCGCTGGTTGCGCCCAGTCCGAGCGCGCCGTTCAGCGCGGCAATGCCCCAGAACTGACCAACGGCCGCAAGCGCAATGGCAGCCACGACGAGGCCGATCGCCAAGCCTTTACTGCGACCGCCCCCACCGCCTGCCGCCGCCCCACCGCCGCCCTGCGGGAGATACACGATGACAACCGTGTCGTGCTTGCTAAGTCGAGTGCGCGACCAATCACGGCGGAGGCGAACCGACATGTCGCTAACCGCAAGCGGATGTTTGCGCCTACAAACAGAAACGATGTGCGGGCGGCTACGATCGGCGTGCTTCTTCACCACTACTGACAGCAGCGGGCGCCCTTTAGGCAGCACAACGGGAGCGCCGGCCTCGAGGCCATCGCACCGACGAAACAGTACTTGGGTCATTTAATCCGGCAGGTAAAAGCTCAACCCCGCCCAACCGCGCGCCTTGAGCTCTGAAAAGGATTCGAACACCACGCCGTGCGGGTCGTCCGTATGCAGGATCCCGCCGCCGTCCAGCGCGAGATAGACACCGGCATGGATCGCGGAGCGTTCGGGGCCATGCCCCGCGCGCGTCATAAAGACAACGGCGCCGTGTTTAGGAGATTCGGCGCGTTGCCAGCCTGGGTGCTTGTCCCGGTGCCGCATAAGGCGCGCTATGCCCATGGCGGAGCCGGGAACGGTGATAACGGTAGGCAGTTCGCGGCCGAAAACCTCAGACTGGCACCGCCTGGTTAGTTCCCAGCAGTGCAGGCCGGTTTTTTCGTATGGATGGCCGACGTGTGAGACGACGAAGGCGACTGGACTACGTGAGGAAACGTGCACGCAAAGCGCCGTCGTTATCGTAAATTGCCATACCCCACGGGCCAGAATGAAGAGTCCTTCCAGCTTCCGTGGTTACAACCCGATGCGGCGTTCTATTCTCAACGACAGCTTCTAGGCGACGGAGTGTGTCGCAAGCCGAAGCTGCCGTAAGAGCCGCGGAGTTTGCCATGAACTGATTGGTGAGCGTCATTGAGATGAAAGGCATAATCATGAGATTATACACTCACTGGCCATATAGTGCCGGGTACAGATCGAGCGAATATGCCCGCTTGGGGAACGCCTGAAGTTCAACCTCTTCGTAATATAGATCGCCTTCAGCGCTCAGAGCATTGACAGTTACACTGCTCATACGCAGGCCAGTGTATTCTTCGGGGTGATTGACGTCATTCGTCGAGTAACAGCGGTACGTCACGGAAAACGCCTCATCAGCTGATATCGCGTCACGCAATGCCTGCTGAAGAACGCGAGACACGTTGTCGACGCGAATGCGCGCCTTGGACGTACCACCCTCGTCCTGGCCGGGGCGCTGAAACCCAAAGTCAACAACGGTGAATTCCGCAGACGGGTTACCCGGAACCGGAAGCGTAACAGTCTCGTACTCACCGGGGATTCGGACGCCGCGCACAAATCGCAACGGCGCCACTAGCGTCGGATGATCGAATTCAAGCGTGTCGTAAAGATCACCGCTTACATCAACCGCCGCATACGCCTCTTCAAGCGCTGCGCTTAATGCCATTAATCACCAATTGAAGACTATCAATGTAAAGGACACTCGAATTCGAGGCGCCTTACTAAAATCAGACGTCCACGCGCCACTTTTTATCTTACAAGTGCGCTCGACATAGCACCCATTTGGACGCCATACTGGCATGGTAAACGGCAGCGTGCCGTCTTGTAGGTCGTATCGCGTGAACTGCTCGAACGCCTCCCACTGACTCAACGTCAGCCAGCCAGATTGCCACTGGATCTCAGTAGAGCGCGGACCAGGACGAGGCCTATCGATCGGAGGCCCGCCCTCGGTCTCGCTCGAGACCGGAGGGCTATAGGTCTGTACAGGCGTGCGGCCGTCCACGGGCGACCGATACGGCACCAGCGACGGCCAAGTTGCGATGGCCATTTTACCTCAGATGTCGATTGGTTCGCAGGGCGTTGTTGGCCGCAGACATCGGGCCACGACCGCGCAGCATGTTGTCGGCAATCCGCGCCTCAACCGCGCTGATTAGCACGGTGATGTCACCGTTGCTGTCCTGTTTAGCGTTCGCTTGGACGTTGTCGGACTGCGTATTGTTGACAATGATCTTCGCGGGGCCGGAAGAAGCCGCGGCAATGCCGGTAGGCACACTTGGCGTCGACATCGCGCCGACGAAGCCTCCAGTCGCAAACTTCGGCATACGATCATTGTTGATAGCATTCAGCAATGGCGCGTATTTCTTCGCGGAACGTGCGTTGGTGACGTGCTCGCCGTCAGACAACCACGACAGAATGCTGTCGCTTTTCCCAGTTCCGGGGCCGCTGATCCACCCGCCGTCAGCCTTCCCGCCGATGGCACCGAACAGCATGCCGAACAGGCCGCCTACACCACCGTTTGCCCCGGTCGTGCCGAACAGACCGGCTAGCGGGCCCGACCCCATTAGCGCCGCCTGAAGCGCCGCTTTTGCCAATGTCGCAACAAGGCGCTTTAAAATGTCCTCTGCTTTACCGCCGTTAATAATGAGATCTTCAAGCGCGTCTGTCGCGGCATCACCAAAGAACTTTGATGCGTCGTTATAGGCCTTTTGGGCGTCCTCAAGCTCCTTCTTTTTAGTACGAAGCTGCTCAGAAAGGGTAATTTCCTTGTTAAGTTTCGCCAGCACTTCTTCGCGTGTTTGCGCGTCGAGGCGATTAAGGTCTACACCTGCCTTGGCCAGTTCAACAGCAGCGCGTTTCTGTGCGTTCGACTTGCCGAAGTTATCAATTTCAGCCTGAAGAACGAGATTTTGCCGCGCCAGGCTGTCGATGTAACGGTTGATGCGATCTTCGGCCTTATCCTCATCGGACTTTGGGCCTTTTCCGCCACCGCCCTTTTGCGCGGCCTCGGCAGCAAGGATTTGCTTAGCGGCGGCTTCCGCCTGTTTTAAAGTAACGCCGCCACCCTGCCCCAGCGCCGCGTCGTAGAGCTCCTTGGTCTTGTCCTGAAGCGCCTTCTTATCCTTGTCCATCTGGGCAAGGCGGACTTCGCGCTGAAGACGCAACCCGGCAAGAACCGGGTCACTCTGTGCGTCGAATGCTGGTCCAACCGGGACAAACCCCGACTTAACTAGGGCGGACTGTTCATCGCGGCTCTTTTTGGCGGAACCCTCTGACGCCTGTGTCGCTTCAACGCCCGCAAGCGCGGCCTTCGTCGCAACAGCAGCCTGTCGCACAGCGGCGAGCTGCGTGAGCATCGCCGCGATAGAACCAAAGGCGCTGGCGAAGCTGATATTGGTTTCGCCAAGCTTGCGCAGCTCATCGGCGGCGGCCAACGCCTGAGCGGCGTTGCCTTCCATACCTTTCTGGACAAGGTCCAAGCCGCGCTTTTTGTCATCCGCCTTCAGACCGGCTGAGCCGAACTGCTCGAGGCCCTGCGTGGCGCTGCGGATTGTCGTCTCAAGGTCGCGAGCCGCACGCGCATCTTCCTGAAGCTTGCGATTGTAACCGTCGGTAACGGCCCTGTTCATCCTGTCGGAGGTTTCGGCGACCTGATCGCCCACCCCCTTGATCGCGGCCTTCGCGTCATCAGCGGGCGGCCGTAGCGCCTTTAACGCTTCGGCATAGCGGTCGGTCGTTTCTTTGCCCTTGCTAGCCTCGGTGGCCAAGTAGGCAACAACCGCGGCCGTCCCGAGGATGGCAGCGCCAACCGGGCCGCCGACAAGCGCGAGCGCGGCGCGGAGGGCAGCAACCGACGTCGCTGCAAGCTGCGCACGCACGCCGATGGCAGTAATGCCGGCAGACGCCGCAGCGGACGCTGTAACAGTTGCTCCAATCTGCGCAACCATGGGCGCGAGCCCCTGCGCGATCAACCGGCTTGCGATTACCGCGCCGACAGCGGCGGCGGCAGTGGCGACTCCGTCGATATTCTTCGCCAGGAATTGGATGGACGACGACGCCGCAGCCGCGGCAATGCCCATTTGCTGGCTATTGCCAACAAACTTCAGCGCTGCGGTCTGCAGCATCGTGAAGCTGTCGGAAATCGACGCGCTGGTTTTGGCAAACGCGGCGCCCACCTCCGGCGCGGCGTTGACGATAGCGCGGAACACGCGGTCGCTGGTCAGCTTGCCTTCGGCGCCCAAATCCTTCAGCTGCCCAATGGCGACGCCGAATTCCTTGGCGATGGCCTGCGCCACCACCGGTGCGTTCTCTAGCAATGAGCGAAGCTCGTCGCCCTGTAGACGGCCCGAACCCAACGCCTGGCCTAACTGGACAAGCGTCGACTGCGTTTCAGCGGCAGACGCCCCGGAGACCTTCAGGGCCTTGGAGACGGTCTCAGTCGCAAGGGCTATCTCGCCCTGCGTAGCGCCAAAATCCTTACCCGTGCGCGTCAAGCGGGCGTAAAGGTCGGCAACCTCCGTAAAACCAGTTCGGCTTCGCGACGCAATATCAGCGATCTCATTTGAGACCGCGCCGGCCATCGCCTCACCAACGCCGGCAGACTTGATCTTGTTGGTTGCTTCCTGCCAGGTGTCCGCGAGCTTCTTTAGCTCGTTCAATACCGCAGCGCCGCCAACGATCTTAGCTAATTTGTCGAAGGAAGCGCCGACGGCGTCTTCCATCGCTGTCGCTCGATCTTCAATTTGCTTGCTAATTCTGTTGAACTGTGCACTCTGACGCTTGATGGCGTTTTCGAACCGTTGGGCTGTCACGTCCAAAACGAGCGAAAGACGCTCAATATCGTCGGCCATTAGGTGTCCAAATGCTCAAAATAATTGCGGCTGCTGCGGCGCTCTGTGCCACTACTCAGGCAGGAGCCAGCTGCCTTCTGACTAAAGAAAAAGTAGATGCGCTGTATAACGGCGCTGACATGGCCAGTGTTGAATTCCACACCGGCTGTGAGCCGTCGCTTGTATCGAAGCACGGCTTTGGTCCGTCGGCGGTTATGCTGTTTCAAGTCGTTGACCCGCGCGGATCAATCCTTGTTATAACCGCCAACGGCAATGAGCGTATGACAGGATATTCCGTCACATTGGCGCGCTAAGCAGCGCTCCGAGCTCGTCTTCCTCGACTGCGGATATTCCGCTGTCCTTGTCGTTGGTCTTTGACCGAACGAACCCCTCAACCGTCTCCGAAAACTGCCACCACGTCATGGCGCGCATATCGGAAATCGCTATTCCGGCTGCTCCTGCTGCCCCATAAAGCTCGCCGAAGACAAGGCGTCCGTCTGGAAGTTCGAACCCTCCGTCTCGGCCTCCGGCGCGTCGCCTTTTCCCGGCTCTTCCTCCGGCGCACCAACTAGGGCAGCGCTTACGATCGCCTGGGCTAGCATAGCGTTGTTCATCCAGTCGGAACGCTGCTCGACATAGCGGCGAACGAGATTAAGAGCCGCAACCGGCTCTTTTCCACCGCCAATGAGCCCTAAACGGATCGTCTGCGTGACGTCTTCAATGCGCCACTCATTGACCAGAAGACGCTTGAGCAGCACGTACGGGCCCACCCCCGTCTTTTCCTGCAGCTCCTCAAGCTCGCCAATAGCGAGACGGAACCCGTAGGTTCCGTCCGCGAAATCAAGCTCGATCCGGCCGTTGCGGTTTTCGAAGGCCATGCTTACGCCGCGGTGTAGGCAACCACGCCGTCGGACTGCATAGAAACGGTCACCTGAACGCGCTCGCCCTTGGTGCCGCTGGTCTCGAAGCTTTCAAGTGCGAAAGCGCCCTGCCAGTGGCCAACTTTCACACCTTCACGCCACAGCTCGACGCGGGCGTTAAAGCTAACGGTGGTGTTTAGCAGCCCAAGCCAGATCGGCAGCGCGGTCGCCTCGAGGACGCCTGTGCCGTTGATCGTGGCGGACATGCTAGTAACGTCACGCTCAAGCCAGGACGGCGCGTCCTCGTCAGCGCAATCAGGGGTATTGGTCTCAGAGAGCTCGCGGTTGAATGAAATAGAGCGCTCGGTGAAGCCGCACGGGGCGGCGAAAACCTCGGGATCCGCACCGTCGCCGAGCAGGACGCGGTAGCCAGAAAAACGAAAAGTCTGGGCAAGAGCCATGTAAAAATATTCCTATGCGTCGCTGTCAGCCAGCGCTTGAAAGTTGACAACGGCGCGCGTCGTGGTGCCGTCCGGTTCTGGGAAGTATTGAGTACTGCGGTAGAGAATTTCTGTTTCCGACCAGCCCGCAGTTGCTGGTTTTAGACGGTGCAGCGCAGCTTTGACCGAGCCTGCAATTCTCGCGGCCTCCGGCCTGCCTGGCTGCGTAGAGAATGCCTGGACATCGAAAAACACCTCGCTTGCGTCCATGCAGTCCGTGCCGTCTTCGATTTCTTGCCAGCCCGACAGACAAGCGTAAGGCGCAGCCGTCCCGGCGGGCACGCGGTCAAAAACCTTGGCGCCGACGATCGCCGTAAGAGGTGCGTACGCCTTCAGCGCCGCGATGATCGCGGCCTGTAAAGGCAGTGTTGCTTCTGACATTGTGCCTAGATGAGGTGGGTGATGCTGTCGCTCTTGGCGAAATTATCCTTCTCCCAAAGTGGTCGAAGGTTGTGCAGGCCCCAGCACGCTTTGAACTCTGGGTCGTTGTCGTTATCGAATTTAAACGACGCTTTGGGGACGATATGGTCGATATGCCAACAGCCGGCGCCGCGACCCCAGTTGTCCCAGGTCATACCTTTTGCGAACTGCCGCTCAAGATGTTCCGCCAGTTCGTCAACGGTGTAGCCGACAACATCTTCCCACCTGCGACCGGCCTTCTTTTCGGCAAGGGCATGATAGATGTTTGCACCCATGCGAACGTTCAGCCGAAGTTGGTTGTCGTTGGCTACTTTATTGCGAAGCCTATCAGCCGCCACCTTGCGCCGTTCTGGCGTGCGACGCTGCTCATTTAGACGCGCGCGGTTTGCCTTAACGTAGTGCCTATTCTTTTCCCTAAGCGCCTCTGGGTTTTCAGCTTTTGACCGATGATACGCGGCTTTGGCTTCTTCATTCAACCTATCGCGATTTTCGTCGCGATATTTTACGTGGTACTGGAGTTTATACTTCTTACAGCACTCCGATGATCCACACACGACCTGACGGCTACTTTCGCGCTTAAACTCGGATTCGCAAATGGCGCATTTCGGCAGAGATGGGTTTTTACGCATCTCCGCCTTTGCCAGTTTTTGGCAGTCCTCAGAGCAGTACTTTCTCGCAATTCGGCCCGTTTTTTGAAACACGACAGAGCAGTGTGCGCAAACCAATTCCGTCAAGACTGACCTATCTGCTTAATGGCCTTTGTCACAGCCCGACTGACCCTGCTGCGCGCACGCCGTCGCAGTCTGCGGTATGTAGGATAGAAGAATGGCTGGGCTCTTGTCCCGGGATGCTCTGTTCCAGCAAAAAGGCCGCCGTTTATATGAGGAGCACTGCCAAATTCCACGATATGCGAATATCGAACTTTGCTATTGCCCGCCGATATGCGGACACTAAGATCCGGATCCCCGGCCTCACCAGTCAGGCCCGCCAGACTCGAATACCGAACCTTACCCCCACCCCACGTTTGGGCGACCGACTTCTTGAGCTCGCCCGTCGCGCCGCGAGGCGCCGCTGTGCGGATCGCCTCCGTGATCTCGTCAGCGCTTTGTGCGAGCGCCTGTTTTGCGGCGCTGCGGACTGCTGGCGGTATCGCGGCTAGTTTGCGGAGTGCTTTCTCGCGGTTCTGCAATTTTGCCAAGTCGGCGCGCCTCCGCGGCGCAGGGTGTGGTAACAAGGCCGGACCAGCCGGCTTTATATGACTGCATCCACCGGCCCTTGAGCTCAGGCGGATACCAGTCGAACGACTGCGCGAAGGTTACGCGTGGCAAAGGGGCGTTCCCGCCAGTTCCGCGCGCAACCCCGCACACATCACGTGGAGCTCGGACGTGACTTGCGCCGACAACGTGGGAATAAGCACCGCCGCCTCCTCCAACTCGCCAGCTAACCGGGCGAGCCAGGGGTTGCCCCGTGGCCCGGACATTCGCGCCATGGTGATGGCGTCCTGCGTCCGATAATCACCAACCGTCGCCACCTCAATTTGTCGGATGAGGCCAGCCAATTGCTCAAGCGCCGTCACGTCGCCACGCCTTCCTGAACCAACATTTCCAGCCAGCCATTCCGCTCATCAGCGTTGGCGACGGTTCGAATATTGTACTCGGCACAGCTTCGCGCGTTCACAGCCCGCCAGGCAGGCGTTACGGCTCTGGTGCGGGCCGAACTGCGGACGACCAGCAAAAACGGCTGTACGCCCGTCAGGCGCGCGGCAAGCACCGGCTCGCTGCCAAGCTTTGGCTGCAGGCGGGCCGGCTCTGTAAACTGCGTGTTCCAGCCACCGGCTACAGGATTGCCGTAGCCGTCGTCTTGTTCGTCACGCTTCTGAAAATGGACGCGCTCGGTGAGCGCTCCGGCTCCCGAGCGCTTGACCATCAGAGCGCAACGCCCGGGTACTGGATATTGACGGCCAGAATCGACGTAGACTTAGCCAAACCGAGTAGGCAAACGTACTCACCCGAGCCGACGTCGGCGAGCGGGCAGATGCCGCCAGGCGTGTCGGAGAGGTAATAGGCCGTGCCGGCCGTCAATGTCGCGCCGATCGTGATGTCACCGCCCTTCAGCACCGTAATTGGCTGATTGAGCGACGCGCCGTTCAGGGCGATGGCAGTGGCCTTGCGGGCCTCCGCGGTCGCGCTGTTGGAATCGGCCAGCATCCACTTCTTTGTGGTGCTGGAAAAATACACCGCCTTGCCGGCAGCAACCGTCTCGCCGGCCGTGCCGCTTTCGCGCGCTGCGTCGGCGCCCGCGATGACACTCGCGGCGGTAATCGTAAGGTCGGCCACTAAGGCGCTCCGTAAAATCTATGGTTTGTAAGCAAATTGTCGAACGTCGAAACGTCGGTGTCCGGCACGGACTCGCGGCGCTCGTAGAGGTCGCCGATCTTTAGCTTCATGGCCTGCAGAACGGGTGCGGGAACCTCGTCGCCGACGGTCGCGGCTACTTTCACGCGCGAACCAAAAAGGACTGCTGGCCAACTCTGCCCGGACTTGGTTACAAAGCGTGAGGCGTCAGCTTGAAATTCGTAGACCGTATTACTGACCTCAGCGGATACGCCGCCAGTATCAGTATAACTCACCTCGTCGATCGACTTGACCGGAGTGACGGGAAAATATGCAAGGTCGCAGAAGCTGTCTGCGTAAATTTCAATGGCACGCTCAGCCCAATATGCCGCGCAATACGCCTCACAAGCTTGGCGCGCGACGGAAATCAGCGATGTAATATATTCATCGTCATCTTCATGAAACACGCGAAGATGAGTCTTGGCCTGCTCTAGCGTAATCGGCTCACTGGCCGCCGCTGCCGTCTCCGTCGGCGGATACCACATTTTCTTGTTTCCTATGGCGTCCGCGGCGCTTTTCAACGCCAGTCAGATCAACTGTAGCAGTTTCAAGTACGGCGACAGGCGCAACCACGACTGCGAACCCGGCATCGACGAGGCGCGAAGCCTCGTCGTCCGGAAAGTGGAACTCATCGCCGGGATCCAGCGTGTAGAATGGCCCGGAAATGCCCACCAGCATCCGCAAAAGCATCAGCCTGCGCTGATCGTCAGAACGCCGCTGTTGCTATAAAGGGCGCCAGCAACGTTCGGGTTGGCAGTCGGGAGGCCGGTCACGATGACCTGGCCGGCAGCGTTTGCGGTAAAGATCGCGTTGCCGACCTTCAGCGAACCGCCCGGAGCAACAGTCTGGCGATTTCCGCCCTGCTCCTTGTAAACCTTGGATTCGTAGCTCAAAGCCACCTCCGCTTAGGAGGGGCGGCCTTTCGACCGCCCCTATTGGTTACGCCTGGATGAGGTGCTTGACCGCGGCGGTATCGCCGAGCTCGCCGTCAAAGTAGATCAGGCCAGCGATGCCGAGATCCGGCCAAAAGCGCTCGCGCAGGACGCCGATGAGCGGCGAGCCGACCTTGCGGACGAAGTACTTGCCGAAATCACCAAACAGCATCGTCTTGTTACCGGTGGCAATGTTCGCCATAGCCTGGTTGATGCTATAATTGTAGCCGAGGAGAACGTTCGGGACGCCCTGCTGGACGTTGCCCATTGTCCAGATATAGCGGCCCTCACCGTCCTTCAGCTTGCGGATAGCCGCCAGCGTCAAGTCGTTGAACATGAACCGAACCTTCGGCGACTGGCGGTGAGCCGGGTCAATCGAATGGATCAGATCAATGATCTCGTCGTAGGTGATGGCAGCAGCTGCAGCAGCGGTCTTGCCAAGCGCCGAAGCGGTGACGATGCCGTTCGGGTCGCCAGTGCCGTCGCCGACAGTCAGCTCCTGATTGGCAATACGACCAAGACGCTCGCCCAGCAAGCCGCCAATCAGCGACTCCATGTTGAAGATAGAATCACGGGCGAGCTCGAGCGAGAACTTCACGAACTCGGTGTCGTAGCCATACGAGTCCAGCGACTTCTGGCCGAAGGTGACGTCCTTGCCGCCGTCGTCCGTCAGCGCGGTGCCTTCGGTGTGCTTCTCAGCGGTGACTGCAGTGTCGTCGACAGTCGGAACCTTAATCGGGTTGCCGGTCGCGGTATTCAGGGTCGTGCAGATGTCATCATCGTACATCGGCCCCCAAGCCTTCATAGACTTAATGATCTGATCGGCGAGTTCGGTTGGGACGGTGAAGCCGCCAGCCGTGGTTGTGCCGACGGTCTGCATGCGCTTTTCGGCATCCGGCTCAACATGACCGGCACGCAGAATCTTGCGCTCTTCCGGCTCAAGCTCGCCAAGATCGGCACCGCTAGCGATAAACTTGTAGAATACCTTGCGGTACTCGAGCTTTTCGCCCTGGTCCTGGCCGCGGGCTTCGTCATCGCCGCCGGTCGGGCGCTTACGGGCGCGCTCCTCAGCGGCGCGCTCGGCCAGACGAGACTCGACGGCTGCCTGGCGCTCCTCGCGCTCAATCTGCTTCTCAACCTTGTCGAAGTCCGCCATGATGGCGTCGTGACGGGCGTCAAGCTCAGCGGCGCGGGCGTCGTCGGTATTCTTGGTAATCTCGTTCAGAGCATCGCGGGCCTGCGTAACAAGGCGACCGCGCTTTTCCTGCAGTTCGGTAAGGGTCATTCAAATTTCCAAATGAAAAGGCCCGCTCGTTGGCGGGCATTCAAAAATGGCAGGACTACCTGCCCTCCGGATTTGCCGGGTGACTACGAAGCGTCCTGCCGGATGCCTCGAAACTTCTGTTCCATCGCCGCGCGCTTTCCCGCGACCCTGCGCGCGGCAGCGGCGGCATTGTCTTTCTTGCGCGCTTCATCTGATGTCAGCTTTGCCGCCTCCGCGCGGGCCGATTCTAGATCACGCTTGCCAATCGACGTGTCATCGTAGGCTGGGAAGGCGACCGCGGAGACCTCAAAGAGCTCCACCGCACGGATGGTACGAACTGGAATGTCCCCGCTCTCGTCCCACTCCTGCTTGGTAACGCGGAAGCCAAACGACATGCCGCTGATGTCGCCTCGCTCAACGAGCTCCCAAAGGTCGTTTCCGTCCGTGGTGTTGGGAACGTCGAACTCAACTTTAAGGCCGCGCTCATCCTCAACCAGTCGAAGCGTACCGGACTTTGTGCGCCCAACAATGCGGCCCCAATCATGGTCGACGAGCGCACGAACATCGCCGCCGACCGTGTCCTTGAATGCGCCTGGCGCGATCCGCTCTACGAAATAATCACCTATCGGCGTATCGCTGTTGAAGACAGCAGCGTATCCGCTGAGGGTGCGCTTTTCATCGGCCGCACGCTTTTCAACGCCAAGGTGGCCGCCGCGCTTTTCAATGTCCTTCATGCGGCCTCGGCCCCATCATCACTTTCATCAGTGTTGTCGTTTGCAGGCGGAGGCGGCTCACTACCGCCATCCGCAACCTGCGTTCCAAGAGCTACCGTGGCACCCTGCACAAGCAGGTTGTCCGCATCCGGGTTCTCATGCTTCGGCCGGTTTTCGAGCGCCCTAGCCTCATTCGGCGTCATCTGCGCCGTCTGAATAGCCCGGGCCAGACCCTCCATGCGGGTCTTGAAGTCGCCGCGAAGAAGCCCGTCTAGATTGTGCTCGACATAGCGACCACCACCGCCGCGGCCGAACAGTTTGAGGTTCATCTCGCCCTCAAGCGCCTCGGCCCATTGTCCAATGAGGTGCTTGACCAAATGCAGATCCTGCTGCTCGGCGTTCGAAAACGTCGCGCGAGACAAGTCCTGCAAAAAGACTGGTGGAAGCTGGTACGCCCGGGCGATTTCCTCAACCTGGAACCGCCTGGCCTCGACCATCTGTCCCTTGGCGGGGTCGATACCTACCGGCGTCAGCTTGTACCCGGCCGGAATGGGAAAAACCGGCTCGTTTGCATGCTTGGCCGCGTCGACCGACCGCTTGATATCGGCCTGAGCGCGCTTGATCGCTGCATCACCAGCCGGGAGTGGTCCTTCAAGCGCCAGCGGGGGAACGCCGCCGCCCGCAAAGAAGTTGGCGCCGTAGTCATTCATCGCCAACGCAAGCTGAATCGCCTTCGACGCCTGTGCAATCGGACCGTAGTGTTTTAGGCCGTCAGCCTTGAGCATGAACGGCACGTCGATGACGTCAGCGGCGGCGTAGGACTTGCCGTCAAACTGATAGGAGGTTCGCCCACCGCGACGCTGAATAGTCGTCTTGGTCGGATCCATGATCCAGAACGATTCGACGCCCTGCGGCGCTCGCTCTATATAGGCTAGGCCGCGTCCGCCCGTGAAGACCTGCTGCCAGAAGTACTGCCAGAACTTAAAGCGATCCATCTCGTCGTTTGGAGCGTCATGAACGACGGTCTCCAAACGGCCTGTAGCCCTAACGGGGCCATCTTTGGTCTTGCGGTAAGCGTGTAAGGGCAGCGCAGCTAGCGTTCTTGAAAGAAACGCAACAGCCGCCCATACCGCAGGTACCTTCAAGGCGGTATCCACGGTGACGTACGGCAGATTTTGCGACTGAACACCGAAGAATGCCAAGAAGTTCTCGGAACTAACCGGAACAGTGGGGCTTTCGATTGTATTTCGCGTTTCTACCGACTTATCCGCGCTTTTGCGCGAAAATAAGTCAAAAATGCCCATTATGCCGCCATTAGACTGAAATTTGGGTCATCCCACGGACTCGCGGGCGCCTTATGCACAACAACCCCATCAACCGCCGCGCCCACGGCCATCGCCGCTGCAACTGCCGGGTCAATGCGAACCGTGCTCTTTTTCTTTGAGAACCACTGATTTCCCATCAGCGGGTCCGTCTCGATCGCCACGCCCATAAGGGCGCCGAGCAAGACCGGGCTGGAACGCAGCCTGATACGCTCTTCCAAAATCAGAGCCTCGAGCGCCGACACACTGCCAGGCATCCACAAACCAAGCGGCGGCTCCAAGCCGGCCGCTTTTGCCGCCTCAACCTTGGCCTCGTCGGGTTTGGCTCGCTTCTTGCCGCCCTGCGGATGCGCTAAGGTTTTGATTTCCGCGCCGTATTCGTTGAGCTCGTCTTCGAACTTGTCGAACGCGTACCGATCAAACGCCAAAACTTCGATACCATGCTCAGTATTGAGTCGCGCAAACAAAGCCGCCACATGATCGTAGCGAATGCGAGCACCTTCAGGAGCGTTAACATATCCCTGGTCGAACCATAGTCGATACGGGACATGATCGGTCTTCGACCTCTCATCCATCGTATCGCGCGGCGTGAATGCCTCTATCCACAGATCGTAGGTCGGGAGCTCTACTTCCTCCCCGTCCTCGCGCTTAACGGATTTGGTTCCCGTTTCCACGACAAAGGCGGCCGCCGTCAGATCTTTCGCGCCAGACAGGTCCAGGCCCGCCGCCTTGATACGCTTGCCCTTGTGCTCCTCGTAGGGGTCGAAGTCGACCATAACCTTCTCGAGGATGGGACGCGGTATCCAGGCGGTATCCGCCTCGGTCCAAACGCAAAAGTGCAGGCGCAAAATGCCGTTACGCTTTGACGGGATATCCTTGGCCTGAGCGACAACACCGGCCAGATAGTCGTGCTTCAGCGTCACGCCGAAAAGCGGGTTGGCCTTCTGCCAACACGTCGGATCCGTGAACGGGTCGTCGTCCTTATCGAGCGCACAAACGTAGCTGAACGTCGTGTCGTCGATGACCTCGCCGACATAGGTGAAATCGACATCCGGCGTTTGCGTTCCGGCTGCAACCTTCACCGCGTGTTGGTGCTCGTCCCAGCAAATGCTGTTCCGATCGCTGCCGCTGTTCGTGATCATGAACAGCAGCGGCTGGCGCCGGAACTTGAATCCGCGCTCGAGCATTTCGATGACCTTGCCATCGGGGTGCTCGTGAATTTCGTCGCAGAGCGCGATGTAAGGGCGCGGGCCAGAGTGCGCGCCCTCGCGCGAAATTGGACGGAAGAACGACCGCTTTTTGAGGTACGACAGGTTCCAAATCGGGTTGCCGCCCGACGGCGTCAGCTTCGACTTGAGGGCCGGCGACTGCTCGTACATCGCAACCGCGTCGCGGAACAGAACGAAAGCCTGATCCTTGTTAGCCGCCGCCGCATAGATCTCCGCCGCCGCTTCACCGTCCGCAGTCAGACAATAGTGCCCGATGCCGGCCGCTAGCGGAGACTTGCCGTTACCCTTCCCCTCTTCGATATAGGCGCGCCGGAACCGGCGCAGAATTGCACCGTCGGACTCGACACGCTTCCAACCAAAAAGGGAGCCAATCTTGAATGCCTGGCTTGGCGCCGGATGAAACGGGCGCCCCTCGAACTGGCCGCCGTTCAGACGCAAAACAGCCGGGAAGAACCGCAGAACGCGGCCCGCCGCCTCCGGATCCCAATGAATACCACGCGCCGGGCCGTTCTTGCGGTCGTCGCGATGACGCCGGCAGGCGTTTCGCACGTGCGGACCAGCTACAATCTCGCCGGCAATCACTGCCTCAGCATATGCATCTACCGGCCCGGTGGGGTACTTGGGATTAAAGTGGGCCGGCAGGTCAGTCGAAGAACTCGTCCGCGGGGTCTTTGCTTTCGCCATCAGGTTTCGCGCCAGCCTTGCTGGCATCAGCAGGCGTCGCGCCCATTTGTCCGTAGCACTGCCTAAGCAGGTTCAAGGCCTGAACGCCGACGTCGATATCCTTGGGGTCCATCATTCGGCCGCGGATGCGTGCCGCGATGGCCAGGAAGCCGCGGTGGCTACTGTTGAGCCATGGCACCTCAGCCTTGATGTCTCGCCAGGCGCGCTTTGCGAAATCGTTCAGCCATTCAAAAGGCTCGCCAACATCGTCAACAATGTCCGGCTCATTGCGCCCATCGAACTTGGTTTTCTGCTTGTCGGCGTGGCCGGTAAGCTTAGCTTTGGCCTTCGGCGTTCTCGGCCTGGCCATTCGTTGACCTCAACATTTCAATCGAAAAAATGTGCGCGTTGGTCCCACGCCGTTCCGCCAGGATGGGTTCAAACAGGGATTTTGCCACCCCCTACCCTCCCCACGAATCCGATCTTATATGGTTATCAACGACTTGTGCCGTTATCGCTTACTGTGACCTAATCACAGAGGCCAGCCATCAGCGCCATATCGAACGACCGTCTTGCCAGTCTCTTCGTTCTGCTTGTGCTTCGAATGGCACTGGCCGCATAGGCTCTGCAGTTCGCCGTACCAGAACAGTTCAGGGTCGCCGCGGTGCGGATTGACGTGGTCAGCTGTGTTGGCCTCTGTCACGATCTCTTGCTCGAGGCACATGCGACACAGGGGCTCGGTGGCTAATTGATGAGCGCGCCTGTCCAGCCAGCGCTTCAGCTTATACCAGCCGAGCCATGGCCGCGGTGTGCTGTACTTACTCATCCCGCCTCTTGAACGGGACTACAGTCGACTGCTCCTCAAAGACCACGTCCTTGAGCGGCACATGCACCACCGCAACCATCTCTCCCTGATGGTTGGTCGTGATGGCGATCACCCTAGAGCCAAGCGCGTAATGTCCAGCAACGGCCAGGTTCATGTCGCCTTCGTGGTTACGTACGATGCTGACGTTGGGCATTAGGTCAGGTCACCCATTGGCTACTCCTTTTAAATTTGGTGCCGTCTCTCCGGCTGTCACGCATCACTTTCATCCCGGCCTGCCCACGCCGCGCGTCCACGGTAAAGACTTCCGGAGGGAGGATATCGTTCGAACCCCAACATGGAGCCGGCGGCAGGACTTGAGCCCGCACGCGAAACGCTTACAGGGCGCCTGCACTACCGTTGTGCTACGCCGGCTTGAATTCTGCGCCGCTTGCCAGCTAGCGGCGTTGCTCTTACGCGGCAACGGCTCCCCGACAGCGCGGGCAAGGAGAAAGGACGCGGTATCAATCACGCCTCAAACCGGGAGCGCCCTTGCCATGCGCTTGGATCCCGGCGGGGATAAGTAACCAGCCAGGGTGCGCTATGAGGAAGCGTGGCCGGTGTTATTGAAAGAAGGCAATGGAACGGTCCTGCAGAACCTTTTCAGCGCTCACGTCCCCGCGCTACTGCCAAAGCCAACCACGTTGCCCATTCGGGCGAAACTCCCCGACGCAGAAACTAGCCATATCGCCTCAATCGGCTGCGGCAATCTCTGCATCGGGATGGGTCTCATTGGTCGCAAGCGGCCTCACCCATGCTCACAAACTCAGGCCGCGGGGAGCCGGCCAATCGGCCCGCGCTGCACCAGCAGCGTGCTCAACCCGCGGCTTCACGGAATGACGAGAGAAAGGAGGAAATCTCGTCACCCGGAATATTGGGCCGAAGCCCCATTCTTATATTCGCCCAGCAATTGGCTGGGCAGGCGATCTGCAGCTCGGCGGACCCTTGCGCTAAAAGCGTTCGTTACTTCGCGGTCCCGGCAGTTGCCTATTCGTGCGCGCCCGTGGTGGAGGCGCAATTCTCAGTCTTGAATAAATAATAGCACATAGAGCCGGATAGAGCCGGGTCTACTTTCTGTCCCGTTCGACACACGCGAAATGAGCTTTGTGGTATGCGCCGCTTGTTGCTTGAACTATCTCCCTTCCAGCCCGCGCGCATGCTGTCTTACTGTCGAACTCCAGCTTGTCGTACGTAGCTGCTCCGCCTTGATAAGCTCCGGAGAAAAGCACGAACAGCACATATACCGTCGCCATCAAGCCGCCCTCCTCATAACTACGATTCCGTAATGCACAGCCAAGCAGCGCAATCCTGTATTCAGCCGCTCCTTTGCGGCGGCGGCAGCCGTGTCAGTTCCGCGGTATCCGCAGTGCCGCCTACCCGCAGCCTCGAGCGTCAGCCCATGCAAAACGACCGCGTCGACGACCTCGGCATATCGCGCACCCATGGCCGCCCTTGCCTGCCGAACGCGATCGCGAGCCGACTGCTGGCGTTCTGAAACAGGTAATCGGTCGGTTCCGCCGTCCACAATCGGCCGCGAATAATCCGGCGAGCCGTACTGCCCCGACCACGCCACAGCGCTATCTGTCTCATAGCGCAAGCCTGCGGCGAACAAGGTCGCTGCAACCTCGTCGTCCTCGTCGATCTGGCCACGGACGAGCAAGCGCTCGAAATTATCCCTAGCGCGTGTGCCCTCCACGTCGCCCTGCGCCTTACGCTCAGGCGTCGGAGTGTTGTCGTTTGCTGCCGTAGCCGCGAGAGTTACGCCATTACTGGCCGTGGTGCGCAGCGCCTCCCTTCCCCACCAGTGCTGCGCGACCTGCCGCAGCCCCTCCGCTAAAACCGTAGGCGACCTGGGATACTCCGGCTCGCGCGCCACAAGAGCTCTGGTGAGCTCGCGCCGACGCTCATTGTTTCCGGCCGCTTCGCGAGCCTGTTCATAGCGATCGACAACGAGCCGCTTAGGCTCGAACAGCGTCGACCAGACGCCATTGGCATAGCGCCACGGGAATGACACGGTAGACGCTGGCGTGGCATCGCTAAGGGCATGCTGGCCTAAGCGCCGGAATATCTCACCCGCGTCGCGTTGGGCGGCGCCGATGTCGCCGTTATCCAGAAGCGTGTCGAGATAGTCCAGCGGATTGGCCGGCCCCTCGTTGTCGTTGTCAGCTTCCGGAGCGTCTGCCAAGTCAGTCATTCTGATGTCCTGATGAGGAGCGTCGGGCGGCGCTGCAGCGTTACCTCTCGGTCGGGACAAACCCCAACCCCTCGGAACCGCCCGACTCTCAGAACTATGACTGTGGTTACTATCGGTTGTCAACCATCTTAGGCGGCGTCCACGCAGGGATTGGCAAACCTAGCCGGGAGGAGACAGCCTGCATGAGTTGGTCAGCGGCATCGTCCGGATCGTCGGACCTGATCACAATCAGGTCGTGCCCCAATGCTGTGAATTCAGCGTGGGCTTCAACCTGCTCATCGCTCAATCGCCCCTTACCCGTCTTGTTCTCCGCCATCAGCAGTTTGCCCATAGGCAGGAATACGCGAAGATCGGCCGCGCCCGGGTTAATGCCAGTGGCTGCGGCAATGCCCGCTTCCTTGAGCGTCCGCCTGCCGGAGTTCATGTCGCCTTCCACCCGGATGGGCCAGCCAGCTTGCTGCGCGCGCCGGAGGGCTTTGACCTGAGCGGCCTGCAGATGCCACTCAAGAACGGGCTTTGCGACGCTTGCACGCGTAAGAGACTTCCCCATAAAAACAGACCTCCATTTAGACTCTTACAAATTTTACAAATGATATATATACGTATATAGAGGCTATATATATCAATGGGTTAGCGGCCATTCTCCCTTGTACAAATCGCTTGCAAAAAATTCGACTTTTGCAAGGATTGGCTGGCTACTTTGTAAACGTCGGGTTCGTTGCAAATGCCGTTTGCAAGCGCCGCCGCGCTTCCTTCCGATCACGCATTGACCACCCGTTCGGGCCATGTCGGGCACGTCATCGGGTAGCTGATTGCGTCCGCAACATGGGTCGCTGGCGGCGCGTACTCAGTCCAAAAGCCCGGCTCTTCGTCAGGCCGCTTGACTCGCCCGGCCGCTTCGTTCTCTTTCTGTTCCATGGAGGCACCTATGGGCAACAAGATCGGCAGCGACTGGGAAGTCATCAGCATCACGCCGGAGGGTGAGCGCGAATGGATAGCAGGCGCGGTCAACGTCAGTGTGGCCAAGGCCGCCTATGAAGAGGCACTGAAGCACCGCCCCGGGCGCGAGGTGTGGTTTGTCCATGGGGCGCTGATTCTGAGGAAAGAGGTGGGGCCGCCGAAACCACGCTGAACTAGCGTTCAGCCAGCATGGCCTCGACCAATACCTTGACCTTTTCCGCAGCAAGCGCGCCGATGGTTTGCTCTAGGTCTTCCATGGCCCGCCATGACGCTGGCAACCCACGCCAACGCTCCGTTTCTTCGGCCTTCTCCGCGTACTCTTCCGCCGCTTCGTTATGGCCTCGCCACCACGCCCCTATCCAGTCCTCTGACCAGTAGGTTTCGGGCGGCGCTGTTCGGCCCTGGTCGAAGTCCTTGCGACCGCGCTTGTATGCTTCTGTCGACATGGCCCCGTCCCCTAAGCCGCCAGATATTTTACGGAAGCCCGGACTGTGGCTCGTCTCAACGCAGAGCGTCCTGAAGCCAGCCTGAAGCGTGCCGCTTTGTGGGATATGCCCGACATTGCAGCGGCCTCCGTTACATCATGGCCGGTCGCCACTAGAGCTATGAGATCTCGACTATCATCCGGCACTAGTGCGATCGCCTGCAAACACGAAACATATTCTTCCTGTGTCGGCGGGGAAGCGATGCGCGCCAAGGCCGCGTCGTTTGTGGGCAACGGCAACGGTGCCCGAGCCGCGTTCATCACGTAACCCACCAGCCAGGGCATCATGGAAGTGCCTTGTCGGTAGGACCGCCAGTTCCGGCACGCGCTTTCCATCGCGGTTTGGGCCAAGTCATCGGCGTCGTGGCTCCGGTAGCGGGTCGCGTAGTTTCTGACGCGCGGGTAAAGGCGCGTAAGCATCGCATCGAAACTAGCGGGACGATTGTCGTTGGCGGGGGTCATGCGAAAGCCCAGTGCGTTGGAGTGTAGTAGACGTACATACTTCCGTCAGGCACCCACCAAAGGTTGCCGCTCCGACGGAGTTTCTGCACGTTGCGTTCGCCGTGGCCGTCGTCGATTTTGGTGAGAACCAAGACGCCTTCGGGGGCGGTGATGGCGGGTTTCCAATTCTGTGCCATCAGGCCACCTGTTCGGTCGGAAGGTTGTCGTTGTCGGCGCGGAAGTGCGCGCCAAAGAGCGGACGGGCCAAATCAACGCCGCTCGCGGATCCGCACTGCTTCAGGATAGTCGAAACGACAGCGTCTCTAGCGGGCGCTCCTGCGCGCACCTTGAAGGCGAGTGAGCGGAGCTCTGCTGGCATTGCCGGAACGGCGCTGACAGCGAACTCTTTTTGTGTGAGGGCGGCGCCCTGCCCTACGAGATAGTCAAGGCGCGTGACCGTCTCCGACACGCCGCGCAAGACACCGTCTCGGTAGGTCTCCACGGCTTGCCTGTCGCACGGCTCGAGCAGCGGTAACACGTCGTCGAGCTCACTGCGCAGAACGAGCGCCAGGACATTCTTTTCCTGCAGCACAGACTCCTTGGCCTTGTGCTTGAGGACATAGTCTTCGCCCTTCGCCTTGACCCATAGGCCGCTGGCAAAGCGGACGACGAAGCCTTCCATGCCGCGGACAGCGCGTGCATGAGCCAGGAAGTCGGGCCCGGATTGGTGGAGGGTGACCGCGGGCACGCCAAGTTGAAGGGCGATGCCTTCTAGGTCGTAGCGAGCAAGGTAGTGCCCCGACACGATCTCACGCACGGCAAGCAGCGTCAGCCTGGAGTCCGCATACGGAACGACGATGCGGTTATCCGGCGCTGTCCATTCAAAGATCGGCGTCAGGTCCTGATTGGCGTGGCACCACTCGCGAATGTCGTCGGTAAGATGCCGCTCAGCCTTGGCGGCATGGTCGGTACACCCCATGCGTGTCATGAGCCGCAATTGGCCGTCAATGATGGCCGGATGGATCATAGACCCGTCCATTTTCTCCATGACGACGTGCGGTTGGTCGAAATCGAGCAGGTGCGGCTGCGTGTCTGGCTTTTCGCCGACATTGAAGAACTTGTGCAGCGGCCTGGCGATAATCCGCCCGTCGGGGCCGAATTTGAGGCCACGGCACTCGAATTTAGCCGGATGGTCAAAGGTGGCGGGGGCGGCGAACTGGTAGTCAATAACCGTGTAGCCGGACCGCTGGGCTACTACGAATTCCGGGTTGTCCTTTAGGTGCGGCAAGACGTCGTCAATGTGTCTGATATGGAAGTGGGTCATGCGGCCACCTGTTGCGGCTCAGCGCTGTTGCGCGCATCCAACACGGTCACGTTCGGCAGGTTGTCGCCGGCCATGATGTCCTTGAGTTGCGACCGGAAGCGCTGATCATGCGCCTCGATCAGCGAAACGTCGCCGATACGGACATCCGCGCGCCAGCCGGCGGTCGCAAGCTTCAGCGGCAACGACCGATCGCAAACGACGTAGCGCACCTGAGCACTGGCGGGTGCCAGCACCGCACACGCCAACCGGTCCTTGCGGCGGAGGTTGGTCGCGTCGATCGTCACTGGCAGGCCGCAGTCAAGTCTGGACTTTGCAACCTTATGGAGTGCGTAGAAGACGTCCTCGTTGCGGGACTGGTCTTCGACCGTTCCGGTATAGGCAATGCGCAAGCCGTCGCTCGAAAGAACCTGATCGGCGGGCGCGTGGAACTTGACCCATGTCGATTTACCGCCGCACGACGGCCCGACCATGATGGTGAGAAGTGGGCTGGCGACCGGCGCAATCTGCCGCGCATCGTCTTCCCAGTTCGCCGCGACCTGGAAACAGGCGACGCCCTCTTCCCGCCACATATCCACGACGCGCTGGCGATCATCGTACACGACGTCTGGGCGCTCGGTCTCGTGGAGTTGCATCAGCCAATGGCGCTTGAGCACGACGTCGGGCGTGTTGTCGCCTTTGGCTCGCATATGGACCAGGCGGCGCGGGTCAATGCCTTGGCGCCAAAGCCAAGCCTCCGTTTCAAGGCGAACGACGTCGCTGCGCGCCGACCATATTTCGACGCGATCACCGGCAAAGATGTGGGCACGCAGGGCGTTGACCACGGGAATGTTGGGCACTTCGTCGACGCACTCGGCGAAGAACGATTCCCAATTAGGGCGAGCGCTGCGGACGTGGTGGACACGGTGGCGAATGTCCGCGAGCGTGCCGTCAAGGTCGAAGACTACGAACATGATGCTGTCCTCAAAATTGGAAGGGTGTGCGCTCAGGCGCTAGGCCGCCAAACTCCGGTACGAGATCCCCCGCGCGCTCCGCTCGGCTTTCGCTAGGCGGTCGTAGAGGATGACGTTCACTGTGGCGGCGAGATTCATGCAGGTGCGCGTTGGCACCATCACGCGCTTGGGGCACCAATCGAGAGTGCTGGCGCCTAGCGTTCCGTCCTCGGGTCCGAAGACATAGAAGGCGCGTTGCGGGTGCTGGAAGGCCGGCAGTGACGCCGCGTCGTCCACAAGGTCGACAGCCACGGGCACCGCGTCATAAGGAATGAAGCTGCGCAGATCCTCACCGCGCAATACGGGAATATGGCGCCAGGCCTGCGGGGTGTCAGCAGCCTCGCGCACCTTCGTGCGGTCACCTTGAATGGCGACCATGGCTACGTCATAGCAGAATGCAGCCCGCATGACGGCGCCGACATTGCCGATGTTCTTGGGGCGAACAAGCCCGATCGCTGCAAAGCCCCTGGTCATGCTGACCTCACGATATGTGCCCGAACCCAGTTCATGACGCGGAGGACTGTGGCCGCGACATATCTGCCCAACTTATTGGCTTGCTTGAGCGCCAGCCGCAGCGCAGCGAGGGCTCGGTATGGCGCATCGGCCATGAGCCAGATTTGGGCAGCGCGGATAGCGGAGTTGAAGCTACGCTGCTCACAGGAGATGTCGACGGTGCTGTCCATCACGCATCCTCCAGCGGCGTCTTCGGGAAAGCCCAGACCTCGCCGCGCCAGCGATAGCGATGGTACTCAAACGACCCGTCGTAGACGGTGTGTTCGTACCTGCCGAACATGCGCGCCATGAACAGCGTGGCACATGTGGCGACGGTGCAGCGGAGCTTACGCATCGATGCGACCCTCCGCTTTGGCTATGGCGGTGCGAATGCGGCGCCAGTCAGAGAGCGTCACGGTAATTTCCGCGACCTCATCCTCTTCGACGGCGTCAGGATCGGGGAAATTTGGAAGCCTGTCGCCTATCCTGCGAAGCGCCACGTACATATCCGGCGCGGCATTGTGCAGCCGAAGGTGCGCGTCGAACTTGGCGATGTCGTCATTAGGCGCCCCGCTATGCCCCGCATAGCCCGGCGCTGTGTTGGTAATGGAGGGCATTAGAGCGCTCCCGCAAGGAAACGCTCAGCAGCGGCGCGGTGAGCATCCTTGCCAGCGAGGCGCTGGATGACCCTGCCGGCCTGAGAGGCCGAGGTGAACGGCGAAGAACGGAAGCCGGTGGCTTCGTTGACTGCGCGGAAGAAGTAGCCGTCGCGGATAATCTGGAACATTTCCGTCCCTCCTCCAGGCGGCCCATGAAAAACGGCCGCATCGGTTTCGAAGCAGCCGTTATAGATCAGAGAATCAATGGTTGTCAACCATAGTTATAAACCGGGTAGCAGAATCCTATGAACGGACGTGATATCGCCCTTCTGCATGGTGGTTTCCTGAGGAGGGTTGAACTGACTCACAACGATATCGCCCTTACGCGGGTCACTTCGAACATACCGACGCGCAATCCGAGAGCCATCCGCCAGGGCAACCACAACAAAGTCACCCTCAGTGTACGGCCTGCCTGGGTGAACTGATATCCGCTCGCCCACGAAAAAACGGGGCTCCATTGCGTTATCAGGAGCAAAAATCATATACCCTCCGCGCACGTTCTGTAGTTCGGGCGGCGTCGGCGCCCAATCAACGGGCTCGTCTCCGGTAGCCATTACCGGGCTTAGGTCGGGCGTGGTTGTCCGCGCATCGCTAGCTCCGGACACGCGGCCGATAAACGACCCATCTGCCCGCTGAATAAGCTTTACGCTTTTCGCTACACCCCCCGCCGGAGAGATGGTGGGCATAGACGCTAGAAACTCTTCGTGCGGGATTCCCATAAAATCCGCAATCGCTCGCCAATTCGACGTCGATTTGGCTTTTCCGGACTCAAGCTTGGCGTACATAGCAAGGCTGATGCCCGCAGCGCTTGCGATATCTTCGCGCTTGGCACCGGTCTTTTTCCGATATTCTTTCAAAAGAGAAGATAGAGAAATCAAGGGGATACTCCCAACAACTACCTATGGTAAGCAACCGATATAGCGATTCCTAATTACCATTGTAAGGCACCAATGGTTGACAACCATATGTAACCAGCCGCATATAGCCACTCATAGTTAACCGGAATCGGAGATCGGCATGCACCTGACGCTTTCGGATATGGCCCAATCGGGTATGTCGAGCCGAGAGATTTCGCGTCGCACCGGCCTTGCTCCGCTTACTGTTCGCAGGCGAATCCGCAAAGAAGAGCCCTACGCGTTTATGCGTAGGCCAGAATTTGCTCCAGCAAGCGGCGCCGTCGCCCGCGTCATGCCGCATCAGATCGGATGGAGTACCGACCCTGTCAGCCATCACGCGGTAAGCCTCCCCCGCCTTGCGTGTCTCTCCTGACTCCTTCTGACATAGGACTGTGGTCCTATGTAGAGGAAATGATACGGATACGAACCCATCCGCCTTCGCCAAATTCTGCCCCGGCGTCACGAAGCGCGCGCTCAATCGCAGCGTTGGACGAGCGCCTGATGATATCCCCAGCTTCAGCTCGGGTGATTGTGGTGGTTGAAAGGCTTGTCATTTCCGCGAGTTCGCGGACGCCAATTTCAAGCCCGGCGCGGGCCATTCTGATCTGTGCCGGGAGTAGCAAGCTGTGACACCGTGTTAATATCTTGACAGCGTCGCAGCTTCGGGCCACCAACGCTAACAAGGGTAGCAGTACGGCCGAATAAGACAACCTTTTGGTGCGCGTCGAGCGCACCAATCGCCTACGCCTACCCCACTTCCAACAACCGAATTTTCAACGTGGTTTCGGCCGCGAAGCGAAGCTTTTGCCTGGAGGGAAGAATGCAGGAATTCATGATCGGCGATCAGGTTGCAACCTTCATTGAAGGCGAGATTGTTGGTGACCGGATCGACGAGCGCGGCCAGATGTTCAAGGTCGCGTACGAGCTGCCCGGCGGAGAGATCCGCGCGCGCTGGCTCTACCCGGAAGAGCTGTACTTGGATGAGGAATGTGACGGCGGGTGTTGCGAGGCGGACTATGTGGCCGCCGGTAATGCTGCGCTGAACTGATGGAGGGGAAAATGAGCAAGTTTAAGGTTGGTGATCGGGTGCGTTGCGTCGAGGATTACCCTTACCAGTTCACCAAGGGAAATGAGTACGTTGTTCGCTACTATGACGCAGACGGTGACCGCCTAGGCGTCGTCTCGGACGACGAAGGCGACGAGAACGGGCTTGGCGCCAAATACTTCGAACCTGTTTTCACCATCCAGGCGGGCCGCTACTACAAGACGCGCGACGGTCGGAAGGTGAAGGTTACGAAGCACGATGAGTCCGACACGACCTATCCGTTCTGCCACGACTCCAGCGACGGTCGTGAACATTGGCTGACGCTCGATGGCAAGTCTTGCATCGGCCTCAGCGACGACGACCTCATCGCCGAATGGGTGGACGAGCCCGTTGCCGTTGCCCCGGCAACCGCAACGTTCAAGGCGGGCGATAGGGTTCGGTTGAACTGCAGTGAGTTTAGCAGCGCCGAAGCCAAGTACGGCACAGGCACAATCACAGGTCCGGCATATAATCGCCGGGGCAAATTGGACGTCGCCATTGATAATTATGGTGGCAATCTTTCTTACAACGACGACGAGCTCACTCTGATCGCCGACGCCGTCGAAGAGCCAGCCACCATCAAGGTTGGTGATTGGGTCCGTACCGACGACGGCGATATCGCGATCGTGCTGTACGATGATGGTAGCGACATGCTGCAGTTCAAGGTCGGCTTTGTCGGCGACAATGAAGAAAATTGGGACTGGCGCTCGGATCTGCAGCTAACCATCGTCCCCCCAGGCACGACCAAGGCAGCGAACGACAACGCGCCCATTCTCGCCGAGATTGACGAACTCGAGCAGCGCCTGAGTGAACTCCGCGCCAAGCTTGCCGCCTGATCACACGCCCAACTTCCACAAGCTACGGCACGTATGGCGCCGTAGCCTTAGCAAGGAGCAAAAATGGCACTTGACTGGGCCGCCGGACTTAAAAAGGCGAACGACGTATATCCGCCGATGGTGCTGATTTACGCTGGCGCCAAGTCCGGCAAGACGACTTTGGCCGGGGAGTTTCCCGCACCGTACTATTGCCGAACCGGAGAGGGCGAGCGCGCTCCGGCTGGCGTTGAAATGATGTCTTTTGGTGTGTCGGAGAGTTATTCCGACGTCATCGACCAGATGGACTGGATGCTGGAGGGCGACCACGACCGCAAGACGTTCGTTCTGGACGCTGGGGACGGGCTTGAGATCCACATTCGCAACGAGGCGTGTGCCCGTAACGGGTGGAAGGACATCGAGGAGCCTGGCTTTGGCAAGGGCTACGCTGCCGAGTCCACCATTTGGCGCGAGTTCGTCAGTAAAGCGTTGAAGCTGAAACTGGCCGGCTATTACGTGGTGATTATCTGCCACGTGAAGGCCAAGACCGTGCCGGGTGTCACGACCGACTCCTACCCGCGTTATATGCCGAACCTGCGCGACGAAGCCGTCGGCCTGATTGTCGATGCCAGTGACATCATCGGCTTTCTGCACCAGCGCGTTTCCATCGTGAAGGAAGACGCCGGCTTCAAGAAAACTAATAAGCGCGGCGCGGGAGGCGGGGACATCGTCATTGCAGTGCAGGAGCGGCCTGGCTTCATCGCCGGCAACCGTTACGACATCGACGAGCCGACTATCCCGTTCAAACGCGGTGAGGGCTTCACGGCAATCGCTAAGTATCTGCCGAAGGAGTTGCAAGAGGCCGCTTAAGTTCGGCGAGATTCCGTAACGTCAACTTGGCTGTTGCGGTGTCCATTCATTACGAAAATTGACTGGATAACGAACGTTTGTGCGGGAATTGTATGCAAGTTGCAAAAAATCACTTGCTCGTGTGCAAACGTTTTGTAACGATTAAAAAATGGGCGGCAACGACTGCCTTAAGAAGAAAAGCGGCGGCCTTGGGGGCCTAACTGAACTGTCAATCGGGGATAAACAATACCGCTGCGGCGGTAAACGATGGAGTGTTGCCCAAAATGGCGAGTATTGCAGGTTCGTATAATCCGGATGCCGAGCCGAGTTCTGGCTTTTCGTTGCTGCCTGACGACACCTATACCTTGGAGATCGTCGAAAGCAGCTATGACGCCAATCAGGACGGCGACGGCATGTCGCTGTCGCTTAAGGCTCAGGTTGTCGGTGGCGAGTACGATCAGCGCATCTATTACATCTGGATGGATCTTGAGCACGATGACGATAAGCGCCAGGAGCGCGGTCAGAGCGACTTCGCGGCTCTTCGCCGGGCGGTCGGTGTCCTCAATCCGCAGGACACCGAGGAACTTCACTTCAAGCCGTTTCAGGTGAAAATCGGCCAGTACACCAGCAGGAAGACCGGCAAAACCAACAACACGGTCAAGGAGTATATCTTTGACCGCGGCGCCGCGGCTCCGGCTCAGCGTCAGCCCAGCAACGACAATCGCCAAGCCGCAGCTGCGGCTCCGGCCAAGGCAAAACCCTGGTCTAAGAAGTAACGACCACGGGCGGTGGCACCAGTCCTGGCAGATAGCTGCCACCGCCCGTATCCCCCTTACCGTAGCAAAGGAGCGCGCTATATGGCGCAGGTCGACAACGCGCACAACCCCCGTGCGGTTCCGGGGAATAATGAACCGCCGACAACGAAGGACAATGCGTGGTCAACTTACCGGGAAGTCTCTGGTTTCCTTGCGGAAACACCGGTTATCGGAAACGAAGACTCGGCACGAGACGCGAAACTCTTTTGGGACAGGGCTAAGATTGCCTTGGACGAAATGGAGGATGACCGCGACAGTCAGGTCCGCCCGCTGAACGAGCAAGTCAAGGGTATCAACGCCGGCTTCAAGGAAGTTCGGGATCCTTTGACGAAGCTGAAAGACGAACTGCAGTCCCGCATGGCGGCATTCGCCCTGGCGGAGGAACGGCGCAAGGCTGCGGAAGCCGAGGCGCTACGTGTTGCGGCGCGTGAGGCGGAGCGTGTAGCTCGCGAGGCTGAAGCCAAAGAGCAGGAAGCCATTGCCAACGCGAAGGAAGGCGAGTTCACCGACGTCGGTGACGCGATCGGCGAGGCCGACGACGCGTTTCGTGACTATCAGGTAGTCAGCCTGGCAGCCGCTCGGGCTGAACGCGACGTCAAGGCGCGTATCGGCGGCGGGTTGGGGCGTGCGTTCACCCTGCGCACCAGCGAGGTCTTGGAGGTGGTCGACGCGCCGTTGGTGCTTGGCGACTTGATTGCGCTGGGGGGCTCGGTGCCGGCCAAGGTCGCTGACGCCCTGCTAAGCGCGGCGCGCGACTATCGCAAGCTCAAAGGCAATCTGCCCCGCGGCATCAAAGTCACGAATGAGCGGGGGTGAAGATGGAGAACTATGCTGCACAGCTGTTCGACGCTGGCGCTCGCGTAGAAAGTATCATCTGGATCCCCGGTGCCGTCGCAGACCAAGAGGGTTTGCCACAGGCATTCGAGGATTTCGTTGACGACGACTTTCCGGACGAGGCCACCGACCCGCTGATTAAGGCACTTCCGTGCCTTAAGAGGTTCGTCGGCGAAGGCTCGGATCCTTCTGAAGTGGCCGAAGCGTTGTGTCGGACGAACGGCTTTCTTGTGCAGGCCGCCGCGCCATGCCGTCGCTACGTTGCCGACAATGTCTTCTATAGCGGCTGGGGTTCCTACTACACGGCCTGGCTCTACGCGAAAGACGAGGGCCAGATTACGGAAGTCGTAGTCGCTTGGGCGGAAGCCAAGGCGACTGCTGACGAGGCCGATTATAAAGCGAAGGAGGCCGCGTGATGGGCGTTTCAAGCGACGGCCTGCTTGTCTACGGCATCGATCTTGGAGACGAAAAGCCAGAATTTCTTGGCTCTCACGATGACATGGACGAGTTCCTTGACGAACAGAGTGGCCTGCCAACTTGGGGCGAAGATGGCCACTCTTTCAACGCTCAAAGTGATTACCGGGATAAGTGCCCCGCCGATCTGACCAGATACTGCAGCTACGACTATCCGATGCATATTTTGGCGGTTCGTGGCACGGAGAGCCGGGTATCTCGCGGATACGTGACGGAAATCGAGACGCTGTCGGTGGATCCAGAGAAGGTAGAAGCCTTCAAGGCGTGGTGCGCCGACCACGGCATCGAAGACGCAGAGCCCAAGTGGTTGCTCTGTAGCATGTACGGCTAAGCGGCGCTTCGGCGCCGTCCTCACCCACTTTTCCAAGGAACACCCAATGCGCGCGTCTTTCGAGCGCAGCGAACTGCTGCGCCTATTGGGCCCGGTCACGAAGGTGGTCGAGTCACGCAACACGATCCCCGTTCTGGGTAATGTTTTGCTCAATGTTGCCCCATCCGCTGACGGCGTCACTGACGGCACGGTCAGCGTCACGGGCACGGATCTTGATATCCGGATTACGAACCGCGGCGCGGCTAAGGTTGCTGAAGGCGGAGTCGTTACGGTGTCCGCAAGCAAGCTAGGCGACATCGTTCGCAAGCTTCCTACCGGCTCCGACATCTCGGTGAGTGTCGAGCCGAACAACCTGATAGTGAAATCGGGCCGTAGCCGGTTCAAGCTCCCGACGCTACCTGCGGAAGATTTCCCCGACATCACCGTTGGCGAGTTCACGACCGCGTTCACAACCGATCTAGCTGCGCTGTTCAAGCCGGTTTCGTTCGCCATCTCGACGGAAGAGACCCGCTTCTATCTGAACGGGATCTACTTGCACGCCGTTGACGGCAAACTTCGGGCCGTGGCGACGGATGGGCATCGCCTGGCGCAGCATGACGGTAACGAGGTTTCGGATTTTGCCGGCGTCATCGTCCCACGCAAAGTCGTTGGCCTAGTACCGCCCGGCGAGATCGACGTCAGCATTTCCAGCACGAAAGTTCGCTTTGTGTCGGACGCGCTTGAGGTTGTGTCTAAGGTCATTGACGCGACCTACCCAGATTATCAGCGCGTCATTCCCCGCGATAACGCCAAGGTAGCGTCAGTCGATCGCGCCGCCTTGTTTGCCGCAGCCGATCGCGTGTCGACGATCTCGAGCGAGCGCGGCCGGTCCGTGAAGCTCTCGTTTGCGGACGGCGCCTTGTCCCTTTCCGTAAAAAGCGACGAAGGCTCAGCCGAAGACGAGCTCGCCGTAGGCTACGACGCAGAGCCTTTGGAGATTGGGTTCAACGCCTCGTACCTACGCGACGTGCTGGGTACGTTCAGTGATGAAAGCGTGCTGCTGCGGCTGAACGAGCCGGGGAGTCCGGCCGTGATTGATGCGTGCGGGCCCCTGCTCTGCGTCCTGATGCCGATGCGGGTGATCTGATGGCCTACAGCACAGTCTATGTCCAGGCGAGTGTCGATGTTCGTGAGGTCTTCAAAGAATGCGACGACGACGACTTTGAAGACGAACTCAAGCTCCGCGGCATTATGCCAGACGAAGACCTGCACGAGGCGCTGCGTAGCGCGCCAGTGCAGGATTATCCGACGATCGTTGAGCGCATGACGCGACCTAAATGGTCGAGCTCGGTGGCGTGCCTGCGGGAATACAACAAGGAGATGGGCCGATGACCTTTGAATTTGCGCACAACTTCCTTCGCAAATTGATGAATGTCGAATGGGAACAACTGCCGTTCCTGAATGATAAGCAGAAGGATGGCTTTTTCGCCAATCCGCACACGTTCTTTATCCGCGCCGACGACGAAACCGCTCGCAAGATTTGGGACGTGCTTTATCCCAAGCCGCCTCAGGCGCGCGGTGGGGTTGTGATTGACTGGGAAGAAGTGCGACGGCGTGCCATCGGCGACGGCAAGGTTGTTCCGTTAAAGCAGCAGTGGTCGCCTGAGGTTAGCGTGGGCGGCTTGCCGGTAATCCAGAACGGCGCGGCGGATACCTTCCCGCCTCTGACCTTCGCGTCTGCTTGATGTCAGCCCTCGCTCACATCATCTCAGAGCGCAATGCGGCCAATGACAACGCTCCGCGGATGTACGGAGCCCAGCCGCTGCGTGTCGAAGAGACCGCCGTTCGGTCGTACCTGCGGCTGGTTCGTAAGGGCTGCGCCTCCCTGGCCGACAACGAGTCCATGACCGCGTCGTTCTGCGGCGCGGCTGGGTTGGTTTCGATCAGAGGCAAGCTCGCTGAACTAACGCCTGAAGGACGCGCCATAATCTGAGGTGAGACGATGCCGCACTACGAATACAGCGCCGGGCATGACGAAATTGACCACGGCGAGTTCTGCCGCTTCGACTTTCCGGATGACCAGAAGCTCTATGGAGAGGATTGGGTCCTGGTCGCCGACGAACTAGCCGAAGACTACCACGGCAATCACGACGGCTGGGAAGCTAGTTGGCCGCTTGAACTGCGCATCTACAAAGATGGCAGTGAGGTCGCCCGGTTCAACGTACATCAAGAGCACCAGCCAGTGTTTTACGCCTACGGGATCGATGTTCCGCAGATGGAGGCGTCAGCAAAGCCCGCTGGCATCGGCGGTGCTTGGACGCCGGGGTACTACGACTAATCCATTGCTGCGCGTAGCCGCAGCAATCATTCCCTCCATTCTACAGGCGCGCCTTGGCCACCCTCCCCGCCACCACCACGATTAGCCCGACCGTCCTGGCTATCTATGCTGCTTACGAAGCGGCCAATGAGCAATGGGACTCGCTCGGCATATCGGTCGGGGAGATCGGCAATCCGTGTGACCGCGCGCTCTACTACAACCTGCGCTGGGCTTCGGCACCGGAAGACATCGAAGGCCGTAAGGTCAGCATCTTCCGCACTGGCGACATGTGGGAAGAGCGCATGGTGGCGGATCTTGAGGCCATCGGCGTCGAGGTGTGGGGGCAGCAAGAGCGTATCCGGCTCGCATCGGGACACGTCCGCGGCAAGATCGACGGTCGGGCGCTCGGCATCGTTGAGGCGCCCAAGACCGAGCATCTGATGGAGTTCAAGAGTTCCAACACCAAGGCGTTCGCCAAGATCAAGAAGGACGGCTGCCGCAAGGCAAAGCCGCTCCACTTCGCGCAGTGCCAGGTTGGTATGCACGCGCTGGGGCTCAGCCGGGCCGGGTACATGGTCACGAATAAGGACGACGACGAGCGTTACTTTGAACGTGTCGAGTACGACGCCGACTACTGCTTGCGTGCCCTGGCGCGAGCCGAGCGCATCATCTTCAACGACGAGCCGCCCGCGCGGCTGCACGAAGACCCGAACCACAAAATGGCGTTCGAGTGCGGTTGGTGCCGGCATCGAGGCGTTTGCCATGAGGGCGCGATGCCACGGGTGACGTGCCGATCGTGCTTGTTCGCCTCGCCAGAGCGGCACGGCGATGGGGCTTGGTCCTGCGCCCGCTGGCAGAAGCCGCTGGGTCTGGATGAGCAGAGGGAAGGCTGTCCGACGCATCTGTTCGTGCCCGGAATGGTTGCGGGGGAGCAGGTCGACTTCGACGAGGCCGAAGACACCGTCACTTACCGCCTTGCGGACGGCAGTATTTGGATTGATGGGGCGAGCGCGTGAAAGCTGACAACGACAATACGCTTTACTTCCTTTCCGTCTGCGCCGGCATTGAGGCCGCGTCGCTTGCCTGGCACAACCTCGGCTGGCACGCGTGCCTTCTGTCGGAAATCGAGAAGTTCCCACGCCGCGTACTTGCTCACCACTACCCCGACACCCGCCTGTGGGGCGACTTCACCGCGCTGCGCGTTCGCCATCTGCGTCGCATGGGCCTGCCACTGCCCGCCGCCAACGACAACGCAAAAGCCCGCCATGCAGCTTAACGCTCTTCGGGATGGCGCTCTAGAATCCCAATGGCCCACTCGACCCAGTCGGGAATTTCGCGGTCACCGGCCTTCCAGCGCCGAACGGTTCGCGCGTCAACATGAACTCGCCGCGCCAGCGGAGACTGCCAATCCGGCCCGTACAGCGCGGCGGCGCGGCGTTCAAGGTCGGCGGACGTCACAGGGACGCAGCGTATTCACGCCAAACCTGCCGCCCCTCCTCGGTGACGTTGGCTCGCCTGATGGCTGCAGCGGCCATGGCCTTGCGCGAGACAAGGCTCGTGCCTTGACGTTCCATCATGGCGATTCCTGCGCGGACCTGATCGGCCGTCATCGGAATTCCGGCGCGAGCTTGGGCGTTGGTACGTTCCATGGCCTCGGTTCCTCACAAAGCGAATTCGCCAGTAGCCATCTTCACCTTGAAGCGGTCGCTGCGGGCATAGATGCACTTGTTTTCACGGATAGCCGACACGATCCGCGAAGCAATGCGGTTTGCGCCTGAAAGGTCCTTCCAGCCAGCCACGAACTGCCGAGCTTCAGCAACCGTCTGGTGGATGGCCAGAACCCGGTCTTCAGCGGTCAGCGTGAAATAAAGCGTCATGGCCGTTCTCCTTGTGTGACTCCTTTATAGGGCCAATGGCCCTATATGTCAACAGCCTTGAAGGACAATCATGCCCATCCGCTACTACCAGCGCGAAGCCGTAGACAGCATCTTTGACTATTGGAAAGAAGCCGACGGCAACCCGCTGGTCGACATGGCGACTGGCGTGGGTAAGTCCATCACGCTTGGAACGCTGTTCGAGGAGCTTATTCGGGACTATCCCGATCTGCGCCTGCTCAACGTCGTGCATGTGATTGAGCTGGTCCTTGGCAACTACGCCGAGTTCCTTGGCCTGTGCCCGTTCGCACCTGCCGGTGTCGCCGCCGCAGGCGCGAACCGTCGCGATTACAAGGCGCAGGTTCTCTTCGGGCAAATCCAGTCGATCTACAACAAAGCCGCGGAAATCGGCCACGTCGATGTGCTGGCGATCGACGAAGTGCACCTAGTGCCCAACAAAGAGAACGCAATCTACCGGCAGTTCATCGATGGCCTGCGCGAGATCAACCCTGACCTGAAAATCGTTGGCCTGTCCGCCACGGTCTATCGCCTTGACTCCGGCCGCTTGGACGAAGGCGACGACAAGCTTTTTGACAGAGTAGTCTACACCTATTCCATCCGCCAGGGCGTGGACGACGGCTACCTTACCCCGCTCTCGAGCAAGCCGCTCAGCACCAACTACGATGTTGCTGGCGTCAGCAAGTCGATGGGCGACTACAAGTTCAGCGACTACCGCGAGG
This sequence comes from Allobosea sp. NPDC055332, assembly GCF_053645455.1. Taxonomy (NCBI): domain Bacteria; kingdom Pseudomonadati; phylum Pseudomonadota; class Alphaproteobacteria; order Hyphomicrobiales; family Alloboseaceae; genus Allobosea; species Allobosea sp. NPDC055332. The sequence continues at coordinate 121,079 of NZ_JBSHMO010000002.1, forward strand.
CAGTGGACACCGACGACCTGAACCAGCGCGTCGTGCAGGAAGTGCTGGACGTTGAAGGCGCGCGCAGGAAGTCGCTGATCTTCACTCGTGGCGTCGAGCACGCCAAGCGCATGCGCGACGCCTTCCAACTGGCCGGGCGCGCCGTTGAGGTGGTGCACGGCGGCACGCCAGCGGGCGAGCGCCGTAAGCTCATCGAGGCGTTGAAGTCAGGCGAACTGTGGGGTCTGGTCAACGATAATGTGCTCTCCACCGGCACGAACATCGTCGGCGTCGACCTTATCGTCGATTGCTACCGCACCATGTCGGCGGCCAGGTACGTTCAGCGCGCCGGCCGCGGCACACGTGTCGTTTACCCGCCCGGCTTCAACCCCGAGGCCGTGGATGCGGCGGCGCGCCGTGCCGCGATCGCGGGGCACATCAAGCCAAACTGCCGCTACATGGACTTCGCTGGCAACATCAAAGAGCACGGGCCGGTTGATATGATCGAGCCGCGCCGCCCCGGTAAGGGCCAAGGCGAGGCGCCGATCAAAGTTTGCCCTAGTTGCTTCGAAATCAACCATGCATCGGTACGGCGGTGCTCCTGCTGTGGGCATGAGTTCGACATCGAGGAGAAGCCGCGGTTTGAGGCCCGGTCGGACACTGCGCCGATCTTGAGCGTGACGACGTCGGAGTGGATCCCTGTCCGCCGCAGGCAGTTCAAGTATCACGAAAAGCTTGGTGGCCTTCCCAGCGTGCGCGCCGAATTCACGTCTGGGCTGACGCTCTACAAGACCTGGCTTTGCCCGCAACACACGGGGTTCGCAAAGAGCAAGGCGGACAGGTGGTGGAAAAGCCACGGAGGTGCCGTGCCGTTCCCTGCCTCAGTGGATGAGTGGCTAAGCCGCGCCGGAGAGCTTCGCGATACGGCTGAGATAAGCATAAAGCCGAAGCCGGGAAGTAAGTTCTGGGACATCGTCGACTGTAAGCCCGCCGCGAACGACAACATACCCGTAGCGAGCAACGACAATGCGCCATGGGCTGAAGTTTTAGACGACGACATTCCGTTCTAGTTGCGCGGCGCGCAACCGGAACAACAGGAGTAAATATGACACCAGCAGACGTAATCTTGAGATTTCTGGTCAATAACCCTCAACCGTTGGGGTTGCCCCACCTGGCTGCGGCGATCGTGATGGTGCTGCAGCACGCCGGTTTTGAGATTAAGCAAAAGGAGCCGGTGCATGCGGAGTGAGCCGCTACCGGCTGGAAAGTTCGGCGCGATATTAGCCGATCCACCGTGGTCGTTCCGGACCTACGCCAACGACAACGTCGCGCCAGCACGCGGAGCGCAGCCGTATAGCGTGATGTCCCTATCGGACATCACGGCGCTGCCAGTTACGGACGTGGCCGCAAAAGACTGTCTGCTGTTCATGTGGACTGTTTCGCATCTTCAGCGCGAGGCATTCGACGTCGCGGAGGCTTGGGGCTTCAAGCCGGTCTCCGTCGCCTTCGTATGGGACAAAGGCCGCATGGGCATGGGTTATTGGACCCGGCAGGAAGTCGAGATTTGCCACCTGTTCAAACGAGGCAAACCGCGCCGACAGAGTAAGGGAGTCCGTTCTAAGATCACCGCGCAGCGTCGCGAGCACAGCCGCAAACCCGACGAGCAATACGAGCGCATCGAGGCTCTTTGCTCCGGTCCTTACCTCGAGCTGTTCGCTCGTCAGTCTTGGCCGGGTTGGACCGCTTGGGGAAATCAGACGAATAAATTCGCCAACGACAACACCAAGGACCAATCTCTTGCCGCGTGAACGCCTCTCCAATCGCCGCGAGTCTGAGAACATCACCTTCTGGCACGCCGGGCGCGAGTACATTGCCAGGGTCAGCCACTACCCAGACGGTCGCCTTGCCGAGGTCTTTTTGGACAACGGCAAGGTCGGCTCGGATGCGCAGGTAAACTGCCGTGACGCGGCGGTCGCCATGTCGCTGTTACTGCAGCACGGCTGTAGCGCTGACGATGTTCGCCGATCCCTTAGTCGTACGGAACGCGGCGAAGCCGAGTCAGCGATCGGCGCGCTGTTGGACCTTTTGGCGGCGGAGGCCGCCAATGACAACAAACTGGCGCGCCATGCCTCCTAGGCCGCACGTCAATGACCCCGCCGATTGCTTCGTCTGCAAGCGGCGCGCGGTCGGAGTCGGCGCTGGCAATCCTGGCGGCAATCCACGCTGGGTTTGCGCTGATTGTATCCCTTACCTCGCGGAGATCCGGACGGTGCGAAAGTTTGACCCCTACGAGCTCACGGCGCGGGCCGATGCCGGCGAAAAGGCGGGCGAGTACTTGGACCAGATCGGCAAGACGGACTTGGCGGACCTGACTGAAGAGCAATGGCTGACGTTCCTGAAAACCGTCATCGGCGAGTTTGGCGATAGCTTGCGCCGGCAGGTTGCTGAATTGAGGGCGCCGTTCTGATGCGCATTTTGGTCTGTGGCGGCAGGAATTACGCGGATCGTGCTGCGCTCTACGCGACGTTGGACAAGATCGTCCCGCGCACGCCAGAAGATGAATACGGCAATTGGCTGCCTGCGGGTGTCACCATTATTCATGGCGCGTGCCCTACTGGAGCGGACCACATGGCGGATGAATATGCCGTCGTGAACTGGTGCGCCTTCGAAGAGTACCCAGCCGACTGGCGCAAGCACGGGCGCGCAGCAGGACCAATCCGCAATCAGCAAATGCTCGACGAAGGCAAGCCAGACGTCGTTGTCGCGGCGCCCGGCGGCAAGGGCACCGCAGACATGGTGCGCCGTGCGAACGCGGCCAACATCCCGGTTATCGAGGTTCCTGCGCATGTTCACTAAGCCCCCCGCCGACTCTCCTTATGCGCTCTATGGCGAACCTCTCGTCGAGCAGGGGTATCACGCCATCCCCTGCCGCCCTGGCTCAAAGCGGCCTGGCGCTATCATAGGAGGACAGTGGTTCGGCCGTAATGACTGGCAGCAGTATTGCGACCGCAAGCCGACCGACTATGAGCTCAGGACTTGGACTCGCTGGCCCGACGCTGGCATTTGCGTCGCGCTCGGCAACGGTGTGGTTGCTGTTGATGTCGACACGGACGCAGACGAGCTGCGCTCCGCGCTCGCGTCGGTACTGCCGCTGTCCTATGTCCAAAAGCGCGGCGACAAAGGCTTTACCGCGTTCTACCGCGGCTCGCCGGCTATCCGCAGTGCTGCCTTCAACATCAACAATCAGCGCGTGCTGGACCTGCTGGCGCACGGCAAGCAGACCGTTGTGCCGCCGACGATCCATCCGGACACGGGACGCCCCTACGTCTGGCTTACCGACGAGACGCTGTTGAATACGGCGCCGGAAGATTTGCCTTTGCTGCCTGACGACATCGCGGAGCAGATCGCCGCCGTGTTGGCGCCGCATGGTTATGCGCCGCAACACGCGGTCGCGCCGTCTGTGGAAGGCTACGGCCATAGCATTTGGCGCGAGGTCAACGACCGGGCACTTGCCGACCTAGACAAGTGGGTTCCTTTTCTGGACCTTCCTAAGCTCAAGCGTACGCCGAAGGGCTTTGTAGCCGTTCCGTTCTGGCGTCCGTCGAACCGTGGCCGACCTCTTCACGAGCGCGCTCCGAACCTGAAAATCACGACAACCGGAATCATGGATTTCCATGACGGGGACCGCGGCTACACGCCGCTGGACGTCGTGATGAAGGCTTTGGGCTGCGGCTTGGACTATGCCGACGACTGGCTGCGTGCTCGCATTGGGTACAACGAGCCTGCGCTGTACGGGCTAGAGCCTTGGTTCCCGAAGGTGGCAGCGGAGAAGGACAAGGAGGCAGCTTCCGCAGCGCCGCCGCCGCCGGCCCAGCCGCAAGAAGTGGGCGCCCCCCGCAGCACGGTCGACCCGTTTCCGCCGCGCTCGGCGGGCGGGCTTATCGAGGCCGTAGCGCGCTGGACGCTCGAAACGGGGCGGCGGCCCGTCCCTGAGTTCGCCATGATGACGGCGGTGGCATTCGCCGCGGGGCTGTACGGTCGGAGGTTCGTTGGTCCGACCGGTGTTGGGTTGAACGTGTACCTTGTCGGTCTGGGCGCGTCGGCTCTCGGCAAGGGGCATCCGCTCAAGGCGCTCCGAACGATAGCGAACGACTGCAATATGCTGCACATGGTTGCCGCAGGTGTGCCGACGTCCGACTCCGCGATTGAACGGATGCTGCGAAAGCTTCCTAGCCAGGTCCTGCCGCTGGACGAGTTCGGCTTGCTGATGCAGTCGGTGAACGGACGCAATAGCTCGAGCTGGTCGCAGACCGTGCGCCGAGCTCTGCTTGAGGTCTATTCGCTATCCACTGACATGTGGATGGGTAAGCAATTCTCCGACCCTAAGCGGCCCGACCCGGAGCCGCTTCACTGCCCGACGCTGACGCTAATGTCGGTGACGACGCCTACGACGTTCTATGACGGACTTACGGAAGCCAACCTTAGCGACGGCTTCCTGAACCGCATGACTGTTATCCATGCGACCGAGATGCCGGACAGGCAAGAGGCGGAACCGATCATGACCGCGCCACCGTCATTGGTTGCGGCCGTCAAGCAGGCCGAAGAGGGCGCGCGTCCATCGGGTTTTGCTGGCGCAGCGTACCGCGACCCTAACCAGCGCCCTAAGATGGCGGCGGTGCCGTGGGCGACGGAAGAGGCCAAGCAGCGCTGGCTTTGGATTGAGGACTGGCAGATTGCTCAGATCGAAGAGCGTAGCGGCCATGAAGGCATCGTTGGCCGTGCCGCTGAACAGACGCAGAAATTTGCGACGCTACGAGCGCTTTCTCGCGATGGTAAGGCGGCGCGCGTGACGTTGGACGACGTCGAGTGGGGCTATGCAATCGTCCAGCGCTCCATCGACTGCCTTGACCGCGGCATCGCCGAGTTCATGTCGGGTTCTGAGTTCGAAGCTGTGATGAAGTCGATCCTGGCAGCCCTCAGGCGCGCCAAGGGGGGCGTTCTGGCCAGGTCTGTCCTGTTGCGGCAGCGAGGCGTGTCTAAGGTTGATACGCGAACGGTAAATGGCGCGCTGGACCGGCTCGTTGAGACGGGCGAGGTGACGCGAACCGGCCAGAGCGTGAAACTTTGCGCATAATGGTTGACAACCATATGTAACCAACCTATATCTTGGTTCCAATTGGAGTTTGGACCGTGCGCAAAAACCGCCAGACAAGAGCATTGCCTAGCGTATCAACCATTCTGGAACACGTGTCATATGACCCTTCGTCCGGGATTTTTCGATACAAGAAGAACCGTATTGGTCGGTATCTTAAAAAGAAGGGCGAAGTAGCCGGCGGCATTTCAAATGGTTACGTACTGATCTCCATTTCGGGTGCGGTTTTTGGTGCGCACAGATTGGCCTGGAAGATTATAACCGGGTCCGATCCGGTCGGTGTTATCGATCATAAGGACGGGTGTAAAAGCAATAATTCGTGGTCAAATTTGAGAGACGCTAGCTTTTCTCAAAACTCTAGAAACAGAAGAACTGGCAAAAACAATAAAACCGGTCGAAAGGGCGTAATATACCGCTCTTCTATCAATAAATACACTGCTGACATTCGCATAGGAACGTTCGACAAGGTGGAAGACGCGTCGGCGGCGTATGATAGAGCGGCTTTACTTCTGCACGGCGAGTTCGCGCGAATTAACGCATCCAACGATAACTTTCATCCGGAGACTCGTGGCATGGGCAAGGTTTCTGAAAAATACGACGTCGCAGCGTATGTGTCGCTGAAGAAGAGCGGTGCGGAGGCCATGCTTGGCTCAGATGGCATGTCCGCGCGTGTCGGTAGTGACATCGCCGGCTTGATGGCAAAGCGCGCGCATGAGCGCCATTTGATCGCAATCAATCACTGTGCCGCTTGTGCTTTGCGCCTGCTGGACATCGATGGTGCATTGCTTGCTGCTCGCTGGCGGCGGCGGTTCTTGGTCTATCCGCTTGGCGTGGCTGCGGCCTTGAAGGTGGCCGCGTGATGGTCGCGACAGAACAGGGAATAATCGTCGCTTTTGCAATCGGGTTCTTGGCGGGCGGAGCCGCTGTCTGGGTGGCGAAGGCAATCGGGCGGGCTTGGGACCGTTGGCGCGATACTTCGGATCCGCTCGACGATCCGCGCAACTGGCATTGAGGGCTGTAGCATGACCAACGCCCCCACCCCCAGCGCCGACGAACTCCGGACACTCGCAGCGTACAACGGCGCTGGCGCGAATGACACGATCCGCGAGGGGCTTCGCAAAGCCGCCACCCTCATCGAATCCCAGCGCGCCACCATCGAGAGGGTCACAGCGGATCGCGACCGAGCGGAAGACAAGCTCGCCAGGATGACGCACGACCGCGATGAACGGTGGGCTCGTCAGCAAGCGGCAGAAGCCCGCGTCACCGCCATCGAAGCGGAGAAGGCGGAACGCGAGGAAGTGGTGCTTGCTGGCCTGACTTCGGACATCGCCCGCGAGATCGAGGCGCACGACGCTTTCGATTGCCCGGATGGCTGGACCTATGTCCGAGCCGCCAACGACATCGCTCAGCGATTGGTCGAGCGGTTCGGCCGTGTCCAAGCCCTCTCCCGCTCCAGCACGGTGGCCGGCGATGGCGCGTGATCAGGTCTTGGGCTTGTCGCGCTCGCGTTTGCGCAGCTCTGCCTCCACCGCGACCCGGATGAAGTCGGATCGCTTCTCCCTTTCGGCTAGCGCGGAATCGATCCGTTGCAGCGTCCCGAGCGGGAAGCGTGCTGGGGTCTGCTCATCGTTGATCTTCGTGCGTCCCACACGCTTGGCGATATCCGCCGCCGGGTCTGCCGTCAACATTTTCTGATATCACCTATTGACCGTTTATCTGATATCACCTATTTAGATGATATCAGATTGGAGGACAAGAGATGAACGCGATTTCGAAGACGGTCCGCACCGGATATGCCCTGAACCGCTATTATGTGAGGGCCATCAAGCGCGGCGGTAGGGTCGCTGGATATGGCGTCTACGACAGCGTGGGCGGCATGGAAGTGGAGCATGAACGCTTCCCGATCGCTGACGATGCGGCCGACCGTGACGGAGCTGCATTGGCCACGCTTCATCTCGCCAACCTCCTTCGCGACGACCTGAACGCGGAGATTCGATGATGGCCAAAGAGTTCGCCTACACGGTTCGCGGCCACTGGCCTTTCCCGACTGACATGCTTCGACATGATGGATCGCGGGCGGCCACGTCTGATGATCAGGCTGTAATCGATCGGCTCAGCGGAGAATTCGCTCCAGATCGCGGCGCGTTCGAAGATGCCGAGGTCAAACTGATCGGCTCCTGGAAGCCGAATACAGCGCGCTGGGAGAGTTTCGGCTGGTCGGTGCCGGCTGATGTTGAACATCAGATATGGAAGGGCTGGCACCAGAAAGAGAACGAACGCCGCGCCCTGATTGAAACCGCGCTGGCCAAGCTGACGCCCGACGAGAAGGCGGCACTCAATCTCCCGAAAGGTCCCGCCAATGGCTGATGTGGTGGAGAGCGGCATCGACGCCGCAGCCGAAGCGTTCAAGCGGATGCACGGAAACGTCTGCTACCCGAGCGCTTCCGATGGTGAAGCGAAGTGGGCTGCCGAGGAGATCGTCAAAGCCTACCTCGGAAGCGCCCGCCTCTCGCAGGCCGGTGCGGGCGGTGTGGTGGTCACGACCGACATGGTCAACGCGGCTTGGAACGAGGCCAAGACCCGCCGCATGACAGGGCTCCCGACGGATTTTCGCGCTGTTCTCGAAGCCGCCCTTACGGCCAGCCCGAGCGCGGGGGAGCCGGTGGCATATGCCAGCACCGGTCAAATCGCCGCATTGGAAGACAGGCCCGCTGATGAAGGCGGCGTGTACATCCCGCTCCGCAAGACCCCGGTCGGTCTGTTCCAGATGCCCCTCTACGCTACCCCTCCCGCGACGCCCGTCCAGACCGCGAGCGTGGAGGCGGTGCTGTCCGCCTACGAACAGCAAACGGAGGAACTCCCGCTTGGCGCCTCTGGCCCCGAGAGAGGGAACAGCACCTACAATTGGCGCAAGCTCATCATCAAGGAGCTTCGAGAACTCGCCGCCTCCCTCACCCCGGCCCCGGCGCAAGAGGATGGGGACTAGCCTTTGGCTTTCTCTCGCTCGCGGCGCTTCAGCTCGCGCTCGATAGCCTCGCGGATGAGGTCGAGGCGCACTTCGTCCTGACGCAAAGCGGCGTCGATCCGCTCCGTCGTTCCTTCTGCCATCGGCAGGGTGATTCGTTCCGTCCAGAGCTTCTTGCGACCCACGCGAGGCGGAATTGCATGCATATGAAATTCGGTCAAGGCGCACCTTTTTCGTATCTATGATATTGACGTTATCATAAGTACGATATAGGTTCAATCGTAGATACGATTGGAGATCAAAAATGGACGCCAACCCAACCAAGCCAGGCATCTATTGGGCCGCGCTCGATAATGGCGACGAGGTCGTTGAAGTCGTGCTTCTCCGTCTCGTCCCTTACCCCAACGCACCCATCGAGGACGGCATCATCGCCGAGTTCTTCGACGGCACCGGCCGCTATGCCGAGATGAAGGATTTCGGCCAGAAGGTCATCCAGCCTCACCGGCGCGTCGTGACCTTCTTCGTGGAGAACATGCAGAGGGGCGAAGACACTCGCATCACGTGGCTGGGCAAAGCGAAGCCACCGCGCGGGTCCGTTAAGCCCGGCCAGAGGATCGCCCCATGACCAAGCCCACCCCCTCTCCATCGCCCGTGTCTGCTCCATCGCCCGTGTCTGCTCCATCGCCTGCGGGCGGGGTAAGGGAGGCGTTGGAGAAGATCGACGAAGCTCGCAAGTCAGTCTGGAGTAGCTATCGGCATCTGGCAGCCCGCGAAGTCGCGCTCATGAACGACGCGCATGATGCCGTCGCCGCCCTGTCCTCTCCCGAGCCCGTATCTGCTCCCGCGAATGGGGAGGTGGAGGGCCGGGATAAGCTGGCCCGCAAGCTGTATGCGACGTATCTGCACGAGACGAACAGAGGCACCAGCCGCGTCAACCTTGCCGGCGTCGACATGGACGAATGGTTCGATACCAACGCCTCGATGCCGCTCAGCGGGCCGCCATTCGTCGCGCTTTGGAGCGCAATGGCAGAAGCCGCCCTCAACCCCGCCCCCGGCCATGGGGAGGGGGTGCCTGTGGCGTGGCGCCGACACGAGGCGTTCGACAACGAAACGGCTGGCTGGGAATTCTACCTGCATCAAGTTGAAGGGGCCGAGCCCCTCTACGCCCACCCCGCCACAGGCGAGAAGGAGGTCGGGTCGTGAGTCGGTTCCCCGAGTACGAGCCGGGTGCGCAATTCCGGTGCAGCATGGGTTGCGGCACCTTTCGGCGCGACCGATGCAACACCTTTCGAGGTTCGCTCTGCTGCCCGCGCTGCGGCTGGCGCTGGACGCTAACCTACGTTCCCGGCCGCCAAGCCCTGCGCACCAGCGACGGAGGCAAGGATGCGTGAGAATTTAGTGAGCGCTTGTTGGGTGTTGGTTCTGGCGCTTTGCATTGCCGGCATTTTTCTCGGCGTAGCCCCTTATCCAGCCAACCCCGCCGGCATAGCCGCCCTCAAGGAGGCCAGCAGCCATGCCGACTGACATGAAGGCGGCTGTACCAGCCAACGACAACTGGCCTCTAGGCGCTGTCTACACGCTCGAGGAAGCCGCGGCGCAGATGCGCGCCAGCAAGAGCGCGGTTGCCCGTACCGCCCGCAAGCACGGGCTTTGTTCTATTTTCGGACGCGAGCTACGCTTTAGCGATAGTGATGTCCTGGCTATTTGGGATGCGATGCGATGCCCCTCAAACTCGTCCAGCGTAAGGGCAGTGACAACTGGTACATCCGGGGCACCGTCCGCGGACAAAGCCTTTTCGAGTCTGCGGGCACGAGCGACCGCCGAAAGGCTGAAGAAGTCCGAGCAAAAACGGAAGCGCGCCTCCTAGACGAGACAATTCACGGGAAGAAGCATACTGCCACATTTGCCGAGGCGGCAGATGGTTTCATTGCGGCTGGCGGCGCGAAACGGTTTCTGTACGAGCAGAAACCGAACGGCGACGAGACCGGCGTCGCCGTGCACCTTGGCGAGTACAAACTTGCCGAGATCACTCAAGAGATATTGGATCGCCTGGCCGCAAAGCTCTACCCAGACGCCCAGCTGGAGACCCGACTGCGTCAGTTTTACACGCCGTTCCGAGCCGTCTGGAACTTTGCCGCGACCGAGGGCTGGGCAGACGTCCGCAAATGGCGCCTGCCGAAAAAGCCCAAGGGAACAAACGTCGTCCGGATCAAGAAGGAGAGATCCGGCTCGGCGCCGACATCCTATGAGCACGCAGCCAAGTTTGTTGCCGCCATGTCACCGGCTCCAGCCATGGTGATGACAGCGCTGTTCTTCACGGGCATGAGACCGATTGAACTTTTCGCGCTTCAGGCTGATGACGTGAACGTTAAGAACCGCTGGCTTGTCGTCCGCAAGAGCAAGACCGGCGAGCCCCGCGGCGTGCCGATGCACGAGTTCCTTGTGCCGCTATTCGAGTCGCTGCTCAAGCGAAACAGCTTGGCAGAAGACGGACGAATATTCAGGGCACCGCGAGGCGAGCCCTACCCGATTAAGGAGAACGAGGGCGGTCAGCTTAAGACCGCAATCAACGGCGCGCGCCGACGGTCCAAGATCAAGGACGTGTCGCCCTACACGGGTCGTCATACCGTCTCGACGCAGCTCGTCGTCAACGGCGTGCACCCGTACATCAAGGATCAGATACTAGGCCACGCCGCCGACGATATGTCGAGGCACTACACCAATATCCCGCAGCAGCCGCTTATCGACGCTATCAACACGATCGTCGTGACGCCTGGCTGGAAGAAGCTCGAGTGGCTTGAAGACCCGCTGGGCTGGTCTGCAAAGCTCGCCGGCTGCCAGGGCAAGCGGACAGACTTGGAAAAGAGGAAGAAGTCGTGAGACGGGAGACGTTCCGAATCTTTTTTGAACTGGACGGCAAAGACTACGCCTACCGGACATGGATAGGCGTTCCGCGTTTAGGCGAGAGGGTAATGTTTCAGTTAGCCGACGGCCCGCAATCTCTCTTTGTGGATGACGTTCTTTGGGGCACCGCCATCGACGACGACATACAAGACGGCCCGACAGTCAATATCCGACTCGTGAGATCGAAGCCGGAACCTCAGCCTAAACCACAAGGACCGGCCTAGTCGCCGGTCCTTTTTCGTTCTATAGATGTCCCGCGGCCAAGAAACGCAGCCAGTGCATTTTCAGTACACAGTGCACAGAGCACCCGCTAACTCTAGAAATAGCGTCGCTTTTTACTTCTATCCACTCCCTTCACACGGGAGGGGTCACAGGTTCGATCCCTGTGCCGCCCACCATTTCTCCAAAAATTTGCAACGGACCCGAGGCGAGAACCTCGCATCGTCACTTCGCGCGAGCGAGCGTGCGGATACGCTCGGCATCCGGCGGCAGGAACGAGCGGTCGAACACCTCGCGGACCGACGGCTTGCGCGGCAGCTTCTTGGCCTCGACGATGAGATCGATCAGCCGGCCGAGGCGTCCGTCATCCATGTCGCCGATGCCGATGCGTGCGCCCTCGGGATGCGCCATCTCGGCGGCGAAGGTGCCGACCAGCCGCGTGCGGTTCACCTCCGGTGCGATCGAAACCTTGCGCTTCGACAGCGTCTCGATGGCGACGTCCGGATTGGCGATGGCGTCCGCCAGCGCGCGGTTGAAGGCGCGCACCATCCCGGCCAGCGCCGCCTTATCGGCGTAGAGCTCGCGCGTGACGAACAGGCCGTTGCCGTACATGTCGGGCAGATGCTCGGCATAGGTCAGGAAACGCAGCTCCTTGCGCCCGTCGATGCCGAGCGGGGCCACCGAGGCGATGATGGTGTTGACGAAGCCGAAGGCGCCATCCATGCCGCTGCCCTTCAGCATCTCCGAGACCTGGCTGGCCATCGGCTTGTCCGTCGGCACGACCTTGACCCTGGATTGATCGATCCCGGTCGACTTGCAGAACATGTCGAAGGTCACCAGCGCCGCGTCATGCGTGTCGCCGATGATGGAGCGTCCCTCCAGATCCTTCGGCGTATGGATCGGACCGCTCGCCGGCACCGCGATGGTGAAGGGCACGGAGTTGAAGGTCGTCCAGATCGCCACCGGCCCCTCATTGGGCGGCGACATGGCGATGCGCTGGATCAGCGCGCTGATGTCGCCATAGCCGGCATCATAGGCGGGCGCCCGCACCTTCGGCACGACGGCAGCGGCGCCGTCGCCCGGCGAGAACTCGACGTTGAGGCCGGCCTCGCCGAGATAGCCCTTGTCCGCGGCCAGCAGCAGGAAGGAGACCGGGCCGCTATAGGAGGTGTTGAGCAGCAGCTTGATCGTCCTGGCCTGAGCCGTGGCCATGGCCGGAGCCAGCACGGCAGCCGATGCGGCGGCGAGCGAGAAGGCGCGGCGTGTCATCTTTGGCATGGTCTTTCTCCCCTCGGTTGATTTTTGTTGGTGAGGCGGTGACGGGGGCGATGGCCGCCGCAGCCGCATCTGTCCGGGACGGCAGCTCGGTCATTCTGCTCGATCGAGAATGAGAGAGGCCTGGAACGCGGCCGATGGCATGAGCCGCTCCCGAACCGCTGGATCCGGTTCGCCGCCCCAATGTCCTTGCCGCCCGCTTGCGCGCCATAGCGACAGCCCCTGATGCACTGAATGTGCATACAATATGAGTATGCAATCTTGCGCAAGGCTGGTCGCCACGATCACTGAGCCGCGTCGTCGCCGGCTAATGCGCAGCCGGGGAGCGACTTGGCTGGATTGGCGGCTGCGACGCCTCGATCGCCACTGCCGGCAGCGGCAATGCTCGGACAATGAGCATTGACGAGACAACCTGCGCTCGCAGGGCGCCAGGCGAATCGGCGTCGCGCGGCGGAAAGCGCGCGACATGGCGGTTGCCCCGACGCACAGGACCGGCCCGGCCCGTTCGCCATATCGGCAAGCGGCTGCGACATTCTTCGTGCTCGTGCTGCTGGCCACCAGCCTCGTCGCCTGCGCCAGCCCGGCGAACAGGCCCTCGAACCTGCGCCGGACACTGACGACGCCGGCTGCCCGGTCGTTTGCCTCGGCGAGCGAAACCGGCTCGACCGCAATCATACTCGCCCTCTCGGGCGGCGGAGCGCGATCGGCCGCTTTCGGATATGGCGTGCTGTCGGAACTGGCGGAGCAGCAAGCGCCCGGCCATGCCGGCCGCTCGCTGGCCGACGAGGTCATCGCAGTCGCGGGCGTCTCCGGCGGCGGCATCCTCGCCGCGCATTTTGCCCTGCATGGTCCGCAGGGTCTGCCGGCCTTCCGGCGCGACTTCCTCGACCAGGATCCGGAAGGCGCACTGCGCACCAGCTTCACACCGGAGAACCTGCTGCGCGGTTATCGCGGCGGCATCAACGACCTTTCGGGCCTCTCCGATTGGCTCGACACGCAGCTCTATCACGGCGCAACGCTCGGCGACCTCGACCAGCCCGGGCGGCCAAGGCTCCTCCTGCACGCGACGGAGCTCTATAATCGCACCCCCTTCCCCTTCGACCGCGACAGTTTCCAGGCGATCTGCAGCGACTACGACGCGTTTCCGCTCGCCCATGCCGTCGCAGCCTCATCGGCCGTGCCGGTGCTGTTCGCGCCGGTCGTGCTCGAGAACTTCAATCCGACCTGCCCCGCCTCGGACGGCGGCAGCGTGCCAGCTGCCGGTCGCTCCACCTTCGCCCGACATGTCGAGGCTTCCCAGGCGCGCTATGGGAGCGAGGCGGAGCTGCACTATCTCAAGCTGCTCGATGGCGGCCTCGTCGACAATCTCGCGGTGCGCAACCTCATCCGGGCCATGAACCGGCCGGCACCGGCGCTCGTATCGGCGACGGCCGCACAGCGGCTGCGCCGCGTCGTCGTCATCGTCGCCGACGCGTCGATGCGGGTCGGCGGCGAGATGTCCCAGGCGATCGACGGGCCGAATGCACCGGAGACGATCACCGCCTCGCTCGACGCCATGATCGACAATGCGAGCCGGGCCAGCCTCGATGCGCTGGATCGCGAGGCTGCGAGCTGGCGAGATCGGCTGGTCCGTTGGCGCTGCGCCCTCGTAGCCTCGAAGCCGGGCTGCAGACAGCTGCAGCTCACGATCGTGCGCCTGTCCCTAGCCGATCTCCAGTCGCCCACGGAAAGAAGCCGAATCCTGCAACTGCACAATAAGCTGACGCTGAGGGCCGAGGAGGTCGACTTCCTCGCCGGTCTCGGCCGCCGGGTCCTGTCGGGCAACCCTGACTACCGCCGGACGATCGAAGCTCCACTCCCCTGACGAATGGCTATGAAACCGGCTGCACATCTCGTGCAATGTAGCCACAGAATCCTAGGCGGCAGGCGCAGGCGCGACACGGTGACGGTGGCGCGCGCAGTTCTGCGACGCTTTCAGGTGAATGGGTGACTTAACAACATGATCGGATATCAGCAGCGTTTCCTGCGCGCCCTCGGCGTGCTGGCGGTCCTATCGTCGTTCGCCATCCCGTCATCGGGCCGGGCGGAGACGCCGATCACGGTCAAGGGCGGCGAGACCGTCACGATCGCCGGCGTCCGCAGCATCCTCATCCGCGCCGCGCATTCCAAGGGCAGCGTGATCCTGCTCACCGGCGGTGATGGCCGCCTCGAGGTCGGCAGCGGCGCGCGCTTCGGCAAGGCTGGCGACAATGTCCTGATCCGCAATCGGGACGCCTTCGTCGCGCAGGGCTACAATGTGCTGCTCGCCGAACTCGGGACGAGCCTCTCAGCCGCAGTCGACCATATGGCAGCGATCAAGCGCCCGGTGATCGTGGTCGCCACCAGCATGGGCACGCAGCGTGCCGCCCAGGGAATTGTGGAGGGCGCCATGCCGGACAGGCTGGTGCTGACCTCGGGCCTCCTCAGCAAGGCGTCAGGCCCCGGCGAGACTAGCGTCCAGAGCATACTGGGGACACCGAACCGGCTGCCGCGCACGCTCGCCCTGCATCATCGCGAGGATCGCTGCCGCTTGACGCTGCCCGCCGGCGTCGCCCCTTTTCAGGCTTGGGCGGGGGGGCGCGTCCAGGTCGAGTGGATGAGCGGCGGGCAGGCCGATGAGGCCAATCCCTGCCGCTTCAGTGCACATCACGGCTTTGCCGGGCAGGATGAGGAGCTCGTCGCCCGCATCGTCAAGTTCATGATGCGCTGAAGAGGCGGCCGCAGGGCCGCGCAATGTTGGAGCAAGCCGACGCGCCGATCCCTCCATCGGAATCACCGTGGAGATCGGATCATGCGATTCGGCAATGGGCAATCTGCGGCGTTCGCCGGCCGCGCCTTGCACGTCTACCTCGACTTCGTCCAGCGCACGACCCGGTTCAAGCCGGCGATCCCGGGCGCGAGACCGTGGGAGCGCAGCCGCGAGCCCTTCATCGCCCTGACCTGGCACGGCCAGCAGATGCTCAGCCTCGCCGCACTCGACGGCGCCTCGCAGGTGGCGATCCTGACCTCGCTGCATTTCGACGGGGCGGTGGTCGCCTCGGTGGTCGAGCGGGCGGGCTTTCGCGTCATTCGTGGCTCGGGCACGCAGAGCCGCCCGAAGATCAAGGTCAAGCGCGCCGTTCCCGCCTTCTTCGAGATGCGCGAGGCGCTCCGTGAAGGCACCAGTCTCGTCCTGACCGCCGATGTCCCGAAGATCGCCCGCGTCGCCGGCAAGGGCGCCGTCCAGCTCGCGCGCGCCACCGGCCGGCCGATCTATCTCTTCGCCGCGGTGACCAGCGCCCGCGTCGACCTCGACAACTGGGACAGGGCCAGCATCGCCCTGCCCTTCGGGCGCGGCTGCGTGCTCTGGTCGGAGCCGCTTTATGTGCGCCGGACGGCCGATGAGCGCGAAATAGGCCTGATCGCGCTGGAGATTTCGAGCCAGCTCGACGAGCTGCATGCCACGGCGCACCGCCTGCTCGACAGCCGCCGCCGCTAGGAGGCAAGCCCTGGCTTCACAGAATCCGTCAGCGGCCCGGCGGCGCGCAATCGGCCGGCGTGGCGCAGATCCGGCCCGGCGGACGCAGCTGCTCGGGTGCCCCCGCCGGCTCGATGACAATGCGGCTGAGATCCCCGGAAAAGCGCAGGCCGAGGCCGGAGGAGATCAGAACGATCCGCGCCCGGGCGGAGGCCAGGATGGTGGCGTTGGCGCCGGCGAGGAAATGGGCGCTGCCGCCGAGGCTGGCATAGGTGCCGAATACGTCCTCGTAGCGATCCAGCCCGTAGACCAGCATGATCACCCGGCCATAGTCGGCGCCGAGGCCGATGCCGACCGAGAGCGCCGACCAGGTCACCGGAATCGGGATGCCGTCGGAGAAGCGCAGCTCACCGCTGCCATGGCGCCCACCGACCACAAAGGAGCCGCTGAGCTCACCGCCGACGATATAGGCGTTCGGCTCGCCGAAGAGCGCGAGCGAGCGTTCGATCGGGAGGCTGACCGTCTTGGTGGTGGTGTCGAAAACGCCCTCGACGAAGCGGAAGATGTCCTGCCGCGAGGTCGTCGGCAGCTGGCCGGCCCGAACCTCACCCTTCGTCACGGCTCCTTGCGCGAGCACGAGGCTCGGCACGAGGGCCAGCAACGTAGCCAACATGACGCGCAGCGAAGGCCAACTCCAGATGACGCGCAACGCAGACATCAGGCCGGCAGCTCCGGAAGAGAGTTGAACGGCAATGGCGATACGGTCCATGCAGAGACTGGAAGGGGCGAACGCCCCACTCCGCAACCCATACCCCGATCGAGGTTCCGTGACGACCCGTGACGCCGCATCGATCCCCGCCCGGCCGCACCCGGCAGGTCTGCTCCTGCAAGCGGACCGCTTTGCCATGCGGCATGATGGTGGGGACCGGCCATGACGTCGCTGTCGCGCGCCCTCACCCTGCGCCTGTCGCTGCTCGGCATCGTCCTGTTCACCGCCTTCATCGGCGCCGTCATCGCCTTCGCCCTGATCACCGAGGATCCAGGCGTCCTGCGCAATGACGTCACCTCCCAGATCATCCAGCAAAGCGTGCGCCAGCCCTCAGGCAACGCCTTGCAAGTCGAGAAGACCGCCGGCCTATCCCGGATCGAGCGTACCAGCCCCTCGCTTTGGTACCTCGTCTCCGATGGACGTTCCGTCGTCGAGTATGCGCCAGAATTGCGGCCGGGCCTGCCGATCGACATCCGGCTCGACGGTCCGACCATTGCCGCGCAGATGCGGGTCGGCGGCGACAATGCGCTCGCCTTCGACGTGATCGAGAAGGACGGCAACCGCGTCATCGTGGCGACCGGTGGCGGCTTGCCCGGCTGGGACCTGATTCTCAGCTACTACCTGCGGGCGATGGCCGGCTCGGCGCTGGCGATCTCGGTGGTCTTCGGGCTGCTGATCGCCGGCGCGATCGCGATGTCGGTGTCCTATATCGGCGAGCGGCTGCGCAGCGCCGCGGAGGCCGCAGCGAAGATCGATCCGAGAGCGCCGCGTGGCCTGCTGCCGACCGAGGAGACCCCGATCGAGCTGATGCCGCTGACCACGGCGCTCAATGCGGCGCTCGACCAGATCGCCGGGAACATGGAGGTGCAGCGGCGCTTCATGAACAATGTCGCGCACGAGCTGCGCACCCCGCTCACCGTGATGCGCGGCCGGATCGACGCGCTGCCGAACGACCAGATGCGGCTCGCGCTCACCACCGACGTCAGCCGGCTGACCACGATCGTCTCGTCGATGCTGCAGCTCGCCCGGCTGCACAGCACCGAATTGCCGTTCGAGCCGCTGCAGCTCAACCGGATCGCCCGCGCGGTCCTGGCCGATCTCGCGCCCATGATCCTGAACAACGATGCCGACGTCGCCCTGGAGGAGGAAGGTGAGCGCCAGTCGCTGATCGAGGCCAACGAACCGACGGTACGGGCCGCCATCGCCAACCTGGTCGACAACGCGCTGCGCCATGCCCAGGCGAAATCGACGATCCTGGTGAAGGTGATCGACGGCGCCGTGGTCGAGGTTGCCGATGACGGGGTGGGAATCGAGGTTGCCGATCGCCCGCAGGTGACCGAGCCCTTCAACCGGATGTCACCGAACTCCACCGGCGCCGGGCTCGGCCTGACGATCGTGCGCGACATCATGGCCGCCCATGGTGGGACGCTCACCATCCTCGGCCGGCCGGGCGGCGGCACCAAGGTGCGCCTCGTCTTCCCGCCGCGCGAGACCGGCGGCTGAGTTTGCGCTACTGCGCCAGCTCCGATGTCCGCATCATGTAGCCGATGCCGCGCAGCGAGGTGATCTCGACCCGGGCGCCGGCTTCCTTGAGCTTACGCCGCAGCCGCGAGATCTGCGCTTCGAGCGTGTTGGACTCGATCAGATCGTCGAAGCCGTAGACCGCCTCGATCAGGACGTCGCGGGTGACGACGCGGCCGACGCGCTGGACCAGTGCCTCGAGGATCAGCGCCTCGCGTCGGCGCAGGTCGAGCATTTCGGAATCGACGGAGGCGCTGCGCCCCTCGAGATCGAGCGAGAGATTGCCGGCGGTGATCACCAGCGAGCGCTTGGGGTTGCGCCGGCGCAGGATGACCCGCAGGCGGGCCAGCAGCTCCTCCGGCTCGAAGGGCTTGATCAGATAATCGTCCGCGCCGGTGTTCAGGCCCTCGATCACGTCGGCCTTGGCGTCACGGGCAGTCAGGACCAGGAAGGCGGGCCGCGTCTCGGCGGTGCTCAGTGCCTTGACGATCGAGAGGCCGTCGCCATCGGGCAGGCGCCGGTCGACGATGGCGATGTCGAAAGGGGTCGAGCGCAGGGCGGCCAGCGCCGCATCGATCGTGGTCGTGCGATCGGCGATGAGCCCGGCATTGGTGAGGAGCGAGGACAGGAAAGCCATCAATTGTGGCTCGTCCTCGACGATCAAAGCGCGCATGGACAGGTCAAATCAGGGTGCACGGATGGAACGTGATGCCGGAATAGGGGCGAAATATCCAGACGCATCACGCTCCATCCATGCCTGGGCGCGGCCATTAAGGCCACAGGGCAGACCGGGGCGGTCTCCCGCCCCGGAGTTTCGAGGATCAGAACCGGTAGTTCAGGCCGGCCTTGACCAGGTGCTCGTTGACGCCGACGCGGGCACGGCCGGTGGTGAACTGGAAGTTCTGCTTGCCGAGCGAAACGTAGTTGTATTCGAGCTTGGCGGAGAGGTTGTCGGTGATGCCGTATTCGGCACCGGCGCCGACGACATAGCCGACCTTGCTCTTCTCCTTCGAGACCAGGCCGTCGCTCGCCTTCAGGCTGCCATAGGCGACACCGCCGAGACCGTAGACCAGGAAGCGATCGAAGGCGAAGCCGGCTCTAGCCTTCAGGGTGCTGACATAGCGCATGTCGGCGCTGGTGCCGCCCGTGCGCTTGGCGCCCTTGCCGAGACCGTTCATCGAGATGTCGGCCTCGAGACCGGTGACGAGACCACCCAGCTGCAGGTTGTAGCCCATCTGGCCGCCGAGCAGGATTTCGTTGCGGCTCTTCTTGGCAGTCCCCTCGAAACGGTCGAATGAGGCACCGGCATGCACACCGGCATAGACGCCGTTCCAGTTATAGGCGCGCGGCTGCGAATAGACCGGCTGGTATTGCTGCACCGGCACGCGACGATCGGCTGCCATGGCCGGTGCTGCGAGCAGGGCCAGCAGGCCAACCATCGGGATGGAACGCTTCATCAAAGACTCCTTGCGGCGGCCTAGGTCGCCGCCGACGCATCAGGCTTGCGACCGCAGGTCCGCGCATCGGACCGGGTCAGCACGGCGCAGATTGCGTGCGAAGATTACGGCAACGTTGCCCGCCATGCGGGCAACGGCTCAGGGACAGATAGATCGGAGGCTTGCAGCCGGACGTCGGACGAGAGCGTCGGCAGGCTGCTCAGTTCCGGGCGCTGCGCCCGGAAGGCTGCTGGAAGTCCCTCGCGCCGTTCGCCCATTCGGCCAGCGGCGCGGTCGCCATGAACTGCTCGATCGCGAGCAAGGTGATGTCGCCGGAATGGCCGGACCGGCGCAGGCCAAGAATCAGGCGCGCGAGCCATTCGCGATGCGGATTCTCGAACGGCCCATAGATCGGCCCGACGTGCCGCCAGGCCTCGTGAAAGGCCGTTCCCAGGGCATCGAGCTCTTCCGGCCCGGCATTGAATTGGCAGGCAGGCATGGCGAACCTCCCGGCGTTTCGCAGAACCGGACCAGAGCCGGCCCGGCTTTGCAATCGGAAGTTGCCCCTTGTTCGAAGATTAGGGGAACGGGCGGTTAACGACAATCCGAAAAGCCGCAGCAGGCAGCGCACGATCTCGTGCGGCGCCAGAGGCAGATCGGCGCCTGTGGCGGCCCCGACCGAATCAATCCGCCGCATCGTGAAGCAGGCTCACGCGGAAAAGGCACCTGGTCCGCCTTGGTTCTGTCCGAAAAGCGCCCAAATCGGACCAAGCGACGCACAGACGCCCACGCCTGTTGCAGCCCCGCAACGGGCGCCTCGAAAGCTCGAAAGGTCGCGTCGATGTGAACGCCGGTCGATTGAACGCCAGCCCTGGCTCTGCCAGAGATTTGGGGAATTGTTGACGTTTTTCCGTCACCTTTCCCTGCGCCCGCCACCCTCCAATCCGCCCGAGGCCGAAATGCTCCGCTTCCTCCGTTTGGCCCTGATCGCCGGCACGGCCTTCGCGGCTACCGCGACCGCTGCCGTCGCCGAAATCGACCCGCTCACTCGCCAGCCGCTCGTCACCTATGTCGATCCCGCCAAGGCGCAGGCGACTGCGATTCCGCGCGAGGTCGTCTCCTTCAGCGGCACCTATCGCCCCGGCACGATCGTGATCAACACGAGCGAGCGCCGTCTCTATTTCGTGCTGCCCGACGGCAAGGCCGTCCGCTACGGCGTCGGCGTCGGTCGCCCTGGCTTCGAGTGGGGCGGCAGCCAGACCATCACCCGCAAGGCCGAGTGGCCGGGCTGGACCCCGCCGTCGCAGATGCTGAAGCGCCGTCCCGACCTGCCGCGCTTCATGCCCGGCGGCCCGGAGAACCCGCTCGGCGCCCGCGCCATGTATCTCGGCTCGACCCTCTACCGCATCCACGGCTCGAACGAGCCGGAGACGATCGGCCAGGCGGTCTCCTCGGGCTGCATCCGCATGCTGAACGAGGACGTGATCGACCTCTACGAGCGTGCCAAGGTCGGCACCCGCGTCGTCGTCGCCCGCTGAGCGGCGGACGTATCGGAGTTTTGCGAAAGGCCGGCCTCGTGCCGGCCTTTTTTCTTTGCGCCCATCGCGCGGCGGCGATCAGAGTGGCGCCGTGGCGTAGATTCGAATGGCCAGCACGGCGCCCATCAGGAGCAGAAGGACAGCGACTGCAGCAGGTCCCTGGCGATCTCGCCGGACTGCTCGTTGCGCGGCCCGGTTCGGGAAGCCGCCTCGCGCCGCCGTCTCGTAAACGCTTCACAAGTGGCCATGCCGACCTCCATCACCTGTCGGAGGATGATCGGCCAAGCCTGCATCAGCTCGCGATGTCGGCCATGGGCTGGCAGCATCAGGCCCGCATAAGGAGACGCGGCACGCGCCTGGACAAATCCTAGGCAGCCGAACGATGGCCGCTCGCATGGCCGCTGATCGGCCGCGGCAGATCGTCGAGCGCGTATTTGAGCTCTTCGCCAAGCGCGGGCTGCGCTGCGACCAAAGGCAGCCTGCAGACCGGGCTGACGCCCGGATGCTGAAACGACAAGGCCAGCTTGACCGCGACCGGATCCGGCTCCCGGGACAGCAGCTCGTACAGAGGGATCAGCCGCCTCTGCAGGGTCTGCGCCTGTTCGAAGGCGCCGACGCGGCTGGCCTCCCTGATGCGACGCAGCAGGCGCGGCGCGAGATTGCCGATGCTGGTGATCGCACCGCAGCCACCCGCGGCGACATAGGACGGGATGGCATCGCCGGCCCCGGTGAAGCGCATGAAGTGCCGGCTGCAGCGGCGCATGATGCGATCGCAGCGGGCGAGGTCGCCGCGCCGTTCGAGGATGCCGACGATCGCCGGATGTGCCGCCATCTCGGCCAGAGCCTCGGGCGTGAGGTCGATGGCGCAGCGATCGGGATCATTGTCGATGATCACGGGCAGCGAGGCGGCTTCCGCCACCGACAGGACATGCCGGACGAGGCCGGCCTGCGTCGGCCTGCTGTAATAGGGCAGCCTCAGCAGGATGGCACTCGCACCCGCCGCCGCTGCCTCCCTGACCTCCGCGACGCTGCCGGCGGTCGAATACGAGCCTGCGGCAGCCAGGATCGGATAGCCGGGCCCGGCCGCCGCGCGCGCCAACCTGACGAGCCGGATGCGCTCATTGCCGGTCAGTGTCGAATATTCGCCGCTCGCGGAGCCGAGCACGATGCCGTCGGCTCCCTCCTGGACCTGCCAATCGACCAGACGCAGCAGGCTCGGCTCATCCAGGGCGCCGGCGCTGAAGGGCGTGACGAGAGCAGTGAACATCCCATGAAGCCAGTGATCCATGTCGACCTCGGCAGAGCGGAGTGATGGTAGAGGCACGGCGGAGCGGGGCGCTCCGCCGTGCCATGGCCGAGCTCGGAACGCTTCGCGAAACGGGGATCAAAGCCCATCGCCCCCGCGGGGCGGCCGGGGTCGACGGCCCCCGTTTCGAAAGCGAGCGAGCCCGACGCTCCGCAGACGCTAAGGCGACCCGGCATAAGGGTTCGATTGGGATCGGCGCGGATACCGTGAAGCCGGTATTAGGGGCGCGGGCTATGGATCTCGGCTCGATGACTCCCTCGAATGGGCCAGACGATCGGCCAGACGACCTTCTCGGGCTGCATCCGCATGCTGAACAAGGACGTCATCGGCCGATACGAGCCTGCCGAGGTCGGCACCCAAGTCATCGTCGCCCGCTGATCCGCTCTATCGACCGCTGCGCTCGAGGCCGGCCTCGTGCCGGCCTTTTTCGTTCGCATAAGTTGTGGACCGCCATGGCGCGCCCGCTGCAATAAGGTGCGATGTTCAGGTTCTTCGATTCGATTGTCGACCCGACCGCATCACCGCCGGGCCAGCCTCCCAGCGGACTCCTATCGTTCTATTGGCATTTCGTCCGCCAGGCGAAGGGCCTGTTCGCTGCGCTGTTCCTGATCGGCTTCACGCTCGCCGTGATCGAGGCGGTGGTGCCCTATCTGATCGGCCGGCTCGTCTCCGTCCTGTCATCGGTTTCGCGCGAGCGCGTTTTCGACGCCGCCGGCCAGCTGCTTCTGATCATGGCGGCGATCGTGCTGGTGGTCCGACCGCTCGGCGCCATCCTGTTCCGCCTGCTCGTGAATCACTCGATTGCGGTCTCCTTCACGACGCTGATCCACTGGCAGAACTACTGGCATGTCATCCGCCAGCCGCTCGCCTTCTTCCAGGACGACTTCGCCGGCCGGCTCGCCAACCGGGTGATGCAAACGGCTCGGCCGCTGCGGGAGAGCATCGTCGCCTTCGTTCGAGCGGTCTGGCAGATTCTCGTCTTCGGCGGGACCGCGATCGGCCTTCTCGGCACGCAGGATCTTCGCCTGGCGGCGCCGATGATGATCTGGTTTCTGTTCTATGGCGGGCTCCTCGCCTACACCTTGCCGAAGGTGCAGAACCGCTCCCGCGAGACCTCGGAGACGCGCTCAGCCATCTCCGGGAAGATCGTCGACACGTTCACCAACATGATGACGGTCAAGCTGTTCGGGCGCCGGACCGATGACGACGCCTATATCCGCGACGGCTTCCTTCGCTTCCAAGCCGCCTTCGCCCACCAGCAGCAGCTCAACACCGTCTACGTGTTTTGCCTGATCTGCCTCAACGCGGTTCTGCTGGTCACGACCGGCGGTATCGGCGTCTGGCTTTTCTCCGAAGGGCGCGTCGACGCGGGGACGCTGACGACCGCTCTTCTCCTCACTACCCAGATCATCGCCATGTCGGGCTGGGTGGCATTCGAGATCGCAGGGATTTTCGAGAACATCGGCATCGTGCAGGAGGGCATGAAAACCATCGCGCAGCCGCTCAGCCAGCTCGACAAGCCCGACGCACGTCCGCTCGAGGCCCGGGATGGCGAGATCCGGTTCGAGAATCTGCATTTCCACTACAGCCAGCCGCACCGCGTGGTGGACGAGTTGTCCCTGGCCATCGGCGCCGGTGAAAAAGTCGGTCTCGTCGGGCGCTCGGGCGCGGGCAAGTCGACGCTCATCAATCTGCTGCTGCGCTTCTATGAGCCGCAATCGGGCCGCATCCTGATCGACGGGCAAGACATCGCCCGTGTCACCGAGGAATCTCTGCGCGCCCGGATCGCGGTGGTGGCCCAGGACTCGTCGCTTTTGCATCGCTCCATCGGCGAGAACATCCTCTACGCTCGTCAGGAGGCCGACGAAGGCATGATGCGCGAAGCCGCCCGAAAGGCGCAGGCTGATGCCTTCATCGACAAGCTCGTGGACGGCAAGGGGCGCCAGGGCTTCGAAGCCTTTGTCGGCGAGCGCGGTGTCAAGCTCTCCGGTGGGCAGCGCCAGCGCATCGCCATCGCCCGGGTGATCCTGAAGGACGCCCCGATCCTCCTGCTCGACGAGGCGACGTCATCCCTCGACTCGCAGGTCGAGGCCGCGATCCAGGAAGCGCTCGCGGAGCTGATGCGTGGCAGGACGGTCATCGCCATCGCGCATCGGCTCTCGACGCTTCAGCTCATGGACCGCCTGGTGGTGATGGACGCCGGGCGCATCGTCGAACAGGGCACCCATGCGGACCTGCTCGCCGCCGGCGGGCTCTATGCCGACCTCTGGGCGCATCAATCCGGCGGTTTTATCGTGCCGCAGCGCCCTCAACGCGCGGGACGATAAGCAGAGCCTGCGCGACGAATGAGAGCGGATGGCGCGGAGCAGCGAGCGCAAGACCGCTTTCGGAGATACGCTCAGGCCCGCCTGACCCGCTCTCGCGACAGCCCCTTGGCGGCGAGGTCGTCGAGATAGGCCTGCAGCTTCGCCTCGCCATTCCGGCCGAGCTCGCGCAGATAGTCCCAGCCATAGATGCCGGTGTCGTGCATGTCGTCGAAGGTCAGGCGGACGGCGTAGTGGCCGACCGGCTCCACTTTCAGGATCTCGACATCGCGCTTGCCCGGCACGGTCTGC
The DNA here is from genome assembly GCF_053645455.1 of Allobosea sp. NPDC055332. Taxonomy (NCBI): domain Bacteria; kingdom Pseudomonadati; phylum Pseudomonadota; class Alphaproteobacteria; order Hyphomicrobiales; family Alloboseaceae; genus Allobosea; species Allobosea sp. NPDC055332. The sequence continues at coordinate 146,254 of NZ_JBSHMO010000002.1, forward strand.
TTCTGCGTCGGACTGTGGCCCTGAACCTCGGCCGAGGGGCTCTCGACCCGCAGCAATTCGGCGGGAAGCGCATGGCTCTCGCCGCTCTCGAAGGTGATGTGGAGCGTGCGGCGGTCCTTCGACAGACGGATCTCGCTCGGCCAATCTGACATCTTCGTGTTTCCTCAGAGCCACTTGCGACCATCAGCCCGCTTGACCGCGGGCTTGTCGCCGACAATGCTCGCTTCCTATATCAGAGCAACGGCAGGCGCACTGCGCCGCAAGACCGCGATCGCCCGAGGATTTCAGCCGTCGTGCTGCACGACCCCGTCAGACCCTTGATGCGTGCGCCGCTGACCGACCCGTTCGGCCGCGACATCTCCTATCTGCGCATCTCGGTGACGGATCGCTGCGATTTCCGCTGCGTCTACTGCATGTCCGAGGACATGGCCTTCCTGCCGAAGCGCGATTTGCTGACGCTGGAAGAGATCGACCGCGTCGCCACCGCCTTCGTCTCGCGCGGCACCCGCAAATTGCGCATCACCGGCGGCGAGCCGCTGGTCAGGCGCGACATCATGAACCTGTTCCGCTCGCTCTCGCGCCATCTCGCCTCGGGCGCGCTCGACGAGCTCACCGTGACCACCAACGGCTCGCAGCTTTCCCGCTATGCGCAGGAGCTGGCCGATTGCGGCGTGCGCCGCGTCAACGTCTCGATGGATACGCTCGATCCCGAGAAATTCCGCAAGATCACGCGCTGGGGCGATCTGTCGAAGGTGCTCGGCGGCATCGAGGCGGCGCGCAAGGCCGGCCTGCGCGTCAAGATCAATGCGGTGGCACTCAAGGGCGTCAACGAGGACGAGATCGAGAGCCTGATGCACTGGGCCCATGGCCTCGGCATGGACCTCACCCTGATCGAGGTGATGCCGCTCGGCGAGATCGAGCCGGCGCGGCTCGACCAGTTCCTGCCGCTCTCGATGGTGCGGGCGGGGCTGATGGACCGCTACACGCTCGACGACGATCCCTACCGGACCGGCGGGCCGGCGCGCTATGTCCGGGTGCGCGAGACCGGCGGGCTGATCGGCTTCATCACGCCGATGACGCATAATTTCTGCGAGAGCTGCAACCGGGTGCGCCTGACCTGCACCGGCACGCTCTATATGTGCCTCGGCCAGGAGGACGCCGCCGACCTGCGCGCGCCGATCCGCGCCTCGAGCGACGACGCCCTGCTCTACCGGGCGATGGAAGAGGCGATCTCGCGCAAGCCCAAGGGCCACGACTTCGTCATCGACCGGCGCCAGCCCCGCGCCGCGGTCGGCCGGCACATGAGCGTGACCGGGGGCTAGTCACTTTCCTCGTCTGGAGCCCGCCACCAGACATGGCCATCGGCGGGGGCTGGAACCGGAAAGGTGCGGGTCTCGATGGCATTGACGAAGCGCTGCCCGTCACCCGCCTGCCACTCTGCCAAAATCTTCTCGACCGAATGGCGGCTCTGGGCAGCGATGCCAATGTATCTGCTCGGCTTCCAATCTGCCGGACCCGGCTCGTCGTCATGGCGATGAGGCAAGCCATAGCTGCACTTCAGGCAGACATAGGCGAGCGATCCCGTCCAGTCTTCGAGGTAGGCGACACCGGGCGCCCGAGATTTCAGCAGCGGCGCGAGGTTATCCTGATCCGAGCAGGTCACGAAGGCTGTGAATGTCTGGAAGAGTGAGGGTTCCCAGCGCTCCAATGCGTTGAAGACGGGGACGACCCCGCCTTGAAGATTGCGCTGCCCCGTCGCGGCTCCGTCATGCAGCACGATGTCGTCGAAACAATAGCCGCTTTCCGGAAGAGGAATGTTCAGGAGCCGAGCGCGCACCGGGTCGATACGCGTCGCAAACAGCGTCTCGCCATCACCCCAAGCGTTCAGACGAATGCTGACGACGCCGAAGTCCGCCTGGATCGGCCCCTCTTCGCCAGGCAACGCGATACCACATCTGGCCCATTGGTCGCGCGCGACGTTCCAGTCCCTGATCGCGGTCGCCGCGATCCCCGCATTCCAGGCGGAGGCTTCGTCGAACTCGTCCTGCAGCGATTGGGACATGAGGTTGTGGCGCAGAGAGTCAGGCCATTGCCGGCGGTATTTCTGTGCGAGCCCGCGCATGTAGTGAAGGCTCGCGATTTCCGGATATCGCCGGCTCAACTCGTCGAAATACAGCAGAGCCCGGTCGAGCTCGCCCTGGTCGACGGCTTCGTAGGCAAGTTTGTCGAGATCCAACGTCTCGATAGCCCCGACGTCCTCATCCATTTCGATGACGCTCTCTCGCCTGCCTGCGCCCGACCACCGCCGACTAGTAGCTGAACGCCGTCAATTTTCTATCCTGGCGCGCAGACAAAAGCGCCCCACGGCCTTCGGCGCAGTCAGCGGCCGCGCAACCCGCGCACGATGTTCGCCGCCCGCCTGAGCGCGGTCACGGCAGCGCCCACCGCGCTCAGCCAGAGCGCGATGAGCAGCACCTCGTTCTGGCCTCGCCAGAGCGGCTCCAGCAGGGACATCAGCGCCGCGGCCGTGATCGTCGCCATGCGGTGCTGCTTGGCCATCGGGCCGGAGAAATCGGCCGGCAATCCGCAATTGCGCCCGAGCTCGCGGGTATAGGCGGTCAGCACGGCAAAAGCGGCCGCCGCCCAGCCCAAAGCCGGCGCGCCGATCCCGTAACCGACGCCGGTCAGGATGAGGATATCGGCGATCCGGTCGGGGAACTCGTTCCAGAACGGGCCGTCGGCAGCCTGCTTGCCGCCTTCGATCGCGACCATGCCGTCGAAGAGATTGCAGAGCAGCCTGAGCTGGCAGAACAGCGCCGCGGCAAGGAGCAACGCGATGCGCGAGCCGGAATTGGCGGAGCCCGCGAGCCAGAAGGCGGCGCCGGCAATGGTCGCCATCGCCATGCTCGCCATCGAGATCTGGTTCGGCGTGATGCCGCTCGCGCTCAGCCGGCGCGCGATGCCACGGGCCCAGCCGGTTTCGCGGCTCGCGAGCGGGCGTCGATCGCTATCCTGCGCCATGGTTCATCGCCTTCCTGCTGCGCCACAGCGAAAAATTGTAGAGCGCCGCATAGCTGGTCGCGACGGTCAGCGGGACGGCTATCGTCCGGGCGATCTCGGGCGTGCCGCCGATCGTATGGATGAGCGTCAGCACGCTCGCGGAGACGAATCCTGCGATCACCGGCGGCGCCAGCAGCGCGGCCAGGCCGGAGAAACGACTGGCGAGATACTCGATACCCCGCTTCAGCAGCAGGGTGATGATCGCCGAGAGCGTCCCCTGGATCAGTCCGGCGAGGAGCGGCGCCGGCATCGGATGGACGCGGTTGGCGAACACCGCCCAGCTGCCCATGGCGAGGAAGGCGAAGCCGACATGGACGACGCTGCTTCGCATCAGGCGCGCGAGCGGCGGGCTCACGTGGTCGACCAGCCATAGCGGACGAGATGGAAGAAGATCGGGGCGGAGAACACCACCGAATCGAGCCGGTCGAGGAAGCCGCCATGGCCGGCGATCAGGTGGCCCCAGTCCTTGATGCCGCGATCGCGCTTGATCGCCGACATGACCAGCCCGCCGAAGAAGCCCATCAGCACGATGACCAGCGCCAGGAACGCTGCCTGCAGCGGGGTGAACGGCGTCATCCAGGACAAGGCAGCCCCGACCGCCGTCGCGCTGAGCGCGCCGCCGACGAAGCCCTCGACCGTCTTGGACGGCGACAGCCTGGGCGCGATCTTGGTGCGGCCGAGCAGCTTGCCCCAGACATATTGCAGCACGTCGCTCATCTGCACGACGATGACGAGGAAGGCGATCAGCAGGACATTCCGACCCTGATAGCCGGGGATGTCGAGGCTGAGCAGCGCCGGCACATGCGAGATGCAGAAGACGCAGATCATCAGCGCCCACTGCACCTCGGCGATGCGCACGAGGAAATGCTCGGTGTCGCCGCGCAGGGACGCGATGATCGGCATGAGCAGGAAGGCGTAGACGGGGATGAAGATCGAGTAGAGGCCGTACCACTCGGTCCAGATCAGATAAAACTGCACCGGCAGCACGATGAAGAAGCCGGCGGCGAGTGCCCAATGATCGGCGCGGCGCGTGTCGGTCAGCGTGATGAACTCGCGCAGGGCCGCGAAGGAGCAGAAGGCGAAGAGCAGCGTCACGCCGGTCTTGCCGCCGATCAGCGCCAGGCCCATCAGCACGATCATGATCCACCAGGCGCGGATGCGATCGTTAAGGTTCTCGACCACGGCGTTCGAGCCATCGGGCGACAGCCGGCGCTGCAGCACGAAGCCGATGGTGGACGCCACGATCAGGACGCCGAGCAGGCAGGCCAGCACGGCGAGGAGATCAGGATGCGGCATCGTCATGGCGTATTCGCCTTCGGTGACAGGGCGAGCAGCGCCGCTTCAGCCCTCGCCAGGAAATCCTGCTTGGTCTCGGCCTCGGCGAGGACGAGAGCGGCGCCGAAGGTGACGGTGCAGACCAGCGGCACCGGCACGAACTCGCCCTTCGGCATGACGCGGTTGAGATTGTCGATCCAGACCGGCACGAGCGCCACATTCGGACGCGCCTGCGCCAGATGGAACAGCCCGCTCTTGAACGGCAGCAGCGGCGCATCGGTCGTATTGCGCGTCCCTTCCGGGAAGACGATGAGGGATGAACCGGCGTCGAGCGCCTCGCTCATCTGGACGATCGGGTCAGCCGTTCGCGTCGCGGGGTCGCGATCGATCAGGACAGCGTTGAAGACATCGCGGCCGATGAAGCGCCGCAGGCTGCTCTTCAGCCAGTAGTCGCTGCCGGCGACCGGCCGGGTCGCGAACCGCATGCGCCTTGGCAACACGGTCCAGATCAGGACGAAATCGCCGTGGCTGGCATGATTGGCGAAGTAGATTCGCTGTTCGTCGGTCGGTGCGACGCCGTCCCAGCGCCCGCGCACCGCCGTGATGAAGCGGGCGAAGAACAGGATGAGCGCGCCAGCGAGGCCTGCTCCGATATCGCGCATTCCCCCCACCCGGCTGTCGCCCTTCCGATGACGTCGCGTTCACCGCGAACGCCGCCGATATTGCAGGGGTCTGGGGCAAATTCGAAAGCCGGTCGCAGGCGTCCGTTCACCGCCTTTTGGGGGAGCCCCCCAAAGACCTCGTATTCACCGGCCGCGGCCGGCTGGATCAATTGGAGCGCCCCGGTTCCTGCGCTACAGTGAGCCGCCACCGATCAGAGAGCGAGTTCGAGCGATGAACGAGCATTCCGCCGCGGCTAGGCCTGCCCCTGTGCCCATGGATTTCCGCCAGCTCGCGCGGTCTGGGAACGGTGATCACCTATTCCGCCGGGGATGTCGTCTTTCGCGAAGGCGACGAACCCGCCCATGCCTATATCGTCCTCACCGGCCGTATCGAAGTCAGCAGCCGTGGGAAGCTCATCGAGCAGGTCGATGCAGGGCGCGCCTTCGGCATCATCTCGCTGATCGACAAGAAACCGCGATCCGCCACGGCCAAGGCGATAGCACCATCCGAAGTTGCTCTGGTCGATGCAAAGCAATTCCGGTTCATGGTCGAAACGACGCCGAATTTTGTCTGGTACGTACTGGCGGAAGTCGTCGACCGGCTGCGGGCGACGAACTCTGCCTTGTGACGGCTCCCCTCAGAACCTGACGGCGAGATTGGCCTTGAAGGCGTGGTCCTGGGCGCTTTCGGCGAGCTGGCCGGTATAGGAGGCTCCGAGGGTGACGCCGGCGCCGAGCGCAAGGTCGAGCCCAGCTTCGACGAGGGCGGCGTCGCGGGCGATCGGCAGGCCGCCAATGGTGAACCTGTTACCTTCGGCGAAGGCGAGCGTCAGCTTGGGATCGACATCGCCGAAGGCATGGCGCCAGCCGAGGCCGCCGCGCAGGGTCAGGTCCATGCCGGACAGGCGGGTCGTCGTCGCGGCGCGCAGGCCGAGCGTGGCATAGCCGAGGCTGGTGTCGCCGCTAGCGCTGGAGAGCGCCGCCGCCCCGCCCCGCTCGGTGAAGCCGTCGCTGCGCAGATTGACATAGGCCAGGCCGACGAAAGGCTCGAACGCGATCTGTCCGATCTCGATGCGATAGCCGAACTCGCCGAAGGCCTGCACGGTCCCGGCATCGTAATCGGCCCGCAAGAGATCGCCGAGCCCAGCCGAGACGACACTGCGCCGGGTCGAGAGATCATGCCAAGTGTAGCTCAGGCCGGTGCGCAGGCTGAGCGCGCCGAACTGCCCGCCGCCATAAAGGCCGAGATGGTAGTTGTCGCTCTCACCGGAGGAGAGCCGGCCGTTCACCTCGAAGCTGCTGCGGCTATAGCCGGCGACGACACCGAGGCGCAGATTCTCGAAGACGGCGGCATCGGCGCCGACCAGCAGGCCGCCGGTCGAGCGCGAGATGCTCGAAGCATTGCCGTCGCTGCTGGTGCGGCCCCAGGCGCCATAGCCCTGGCCCCAGACGGCGAAGCGCTCGGCCGAGGGCGGCCTCGGCATCGGCCCCTTGACCGCGGGGGCGAGATCGGCGGTGAAACCGTAATTCAGCGTCGCCATCGGGGCGGCGCCGACCGCGCCGAAGGCGGAGCGCAGGCGATCGTTGACCGCGGCCCGCAGGAGCCAGCTCTCATCGACCAGCACGGTGCGGGCCGAGGCATGGATCTCGCCGGCGAGCTGGCCGAGCGCGTCGCGCGCCGCATCCACCGTCGGCTTGTTCGTCACCTCGGTCTGCACGGGATTGCCGGCCGGCATGCTGTCGACCGCCTGGCCGACCTGCTGCTCATTGCCGGTATTGCCGATGCTGCCGACCGAGCGGGTCTGGACCACGCTGATATAGGCGTTGGTGGCGTCGGTGCCGTTGCGCAGGCTGAGGAAGGGGCTCACCGCGATGTCGGTGTTGCCGTAAGTGCCGGTCAGCCCAGTCGAGGTCAGGATGGTGTAGCGCTGGCCGGCGACAAAGGTTCCGCCGGTGGTGTTCGTGACCGCGATCGTCGCGCCATTGGCCAGCGTCGCCGTGCCCTTCACCTCGATGCGATCGGAGGTGACGCTGCGCGGATCGATCTCGACCTCGTAGACCGCCCCGGCATTCTGGACATAGGCGCCGTTGACGGTGAGCGTGCCGATCGAGTTGCCGGGGGTGATCCGCCCGCCCGCGGCGACCGTCGTAGCCCCGACCGTGCCCGAGCCGCCGAGCCGCGCGCCGGAGGCAACCGTCACCGCCGAGCCGGAGAGCGAGCCGTTCACCAGCAGGGTTCCCTCGGCGATCGTCGTCGCGCCGGTAAAGCCCGAGCTGTCGCCGGTCAGGTTCAGCGCAGCGCCGCCGGTCTTGGTGAACGTGCCGGTGCCGCTGAGCGCATTGGCGAGGGTCGCATCGCTCGACTGCGCGATGATCAGCGCGCCATTATTGGTGATCTTGCCGGAGCCGAAGCTCGCAGCCGAGCCGGTCAGCCTGCCGGCGGTGATCTCCGTGCCGCCGCCATAGCTGTTGGCGCCGGTCAGAGTGAGCGACGCCGTGCCGAGCTTGCGCACGCCGCCGCTGCCCGAGATCGCACCGGCGAAGGTGACGTCGTCCGAGCGGTTGAAGGCGAGCGTGCCGTTGTTGGTGACGTCGCCCACGATCGACCCCGTCGTCCCGCCATTGCCGAGCTGCAAGGTGCCGCCGCTGATCGTGGTGCCGCCGGTATAGCTGTTGCTCGCGGTCAGCGTCAGCGTGCCGCCGCCGGTCTGCTGCAGCGAGCCGCTGCCAGAGACGGTGCCGGCGAAGGTGACGGCGTCCGAGCGATTGAAGGCGAGCGAGCCGCTGTTGACGACATCGCCGGCGATCGACCCGGTCGTGCCGCCATTGCCGAGCTGCAAGGTGCCCGCCGCGATCGTCGTGCCGCCGGCATAGCTGTTGCCGCCGGTCAGCACCAGCGTGCCATTGCCGGTCTTGTTCAGCGCGCCGGCGCCGCTGATCGTGCCCGACCAGGAGAGGTCCGCATCGGTCTGAAAGGTGCCGCCCGCCGCATTGATCACGGCGTCGCGGGCCGAGGCGATGTTCGCCGTGGTCCGCAGCGTGCCGCCGTCGAAGGTGAGCGCACCGCTCGTCGCGCCGAGGCTGCCGTCGCTGGCGATCGACAAGGTGCCGTCGACCAGCCGCCACGGCGTCACCGCGGTGGTCGCCCCCGTCAGCGTCCAGGTACTGCTGCCGGTCTTCTCGAAGCGGTCGAAACCCTGATACTGCGCCGTCGCGCCGATCGACGAGGCGTCGAAGCTGGAATCCGTCGTACCACCAAGGCGCAGAACGTCGTTGGTTCCTGCAGAGCTGGCGTGCACGTTGCCGATGATCTGCGAACCGGCCTGCAGCTCGAGGCTGAGATTAACCCCGGCTGCCTGGTTGGACATGGAAATCGCGGTAGCCGAGCCGGCGCCGGCCCGGATCGTGCCGCTGTTGATGATCGAGATCGTCGATGGAAAATTGCTGTTCGTGATGGCGGCAGCGCCATTGCCACCTTCGATGACGCCGGTGCCGAGATTATAGATCGTCGCCGGTGTAGCGGAGGCGCCGCGGGCCACGATTGCCGCCTCGCCCGGGCCTGCGACGGCCGACCCACCGCGGATCGTGCCGTAATTGGTGATGGTCGCCGCCTTGTTGGTCGTGCTCACGTACACGCCTGCGCCGGTATGCCCGCCTGCTGTGCTGTTGCCGCCCTGAATGACGCCGCTGGCGTTATTGATCAGGGTCGCGCCGGTGTTGAGGATGTTGACGGCGGAGCCATTGTTGCCGACGCCCGAGCCCGTCCCCGTGCCGCCGCTGACCGTGCCGTTGTTGACGAAGGTCACGACGTTGATGAGCGAGACACCGAGGCCTCCGGAAGCGGCTGCCCCGCCACTGATCGAGCCATTGTTGACGACCTGCCCGGTGCTGGCGCCGGCCGTCGTGATGCCGCTGTTGAAGACCAGTCCGGAGCTCCCCGTCCCGCCGACGAAGGTGCCGGAAATCGTCAGCGAACCGCTCGGAAAACTGCCGTTGAAAAAGATGGAGCTGGCTCCGGCGCCCGAAAGTGTGAACCCTTGCGTGTCGATCGTCAGCGCCTTGGTGGGCGTCGCCAGGTTGGGCGCGGTGGTGACCGTGAAGCTCTGGGTGAAGACGATCGTCGAGCTGGCATCGGGGCTCGCATTCGCCGCGGCGATGGCGTTGCGCAACTCCGTTTCGTTGCTGACGAGATAGGTCGCGGCGAGTGCCTGCGATCCCGTTCCGCAGCCGAGCGCCAAGACTATCAGGCTGGCCGTGCGAAGGAACTTTCCTGCTACGAAACCCTTCGAGCCAGCCCGCATATGCCCCTCCGGTAGCCAGCGCCGCGCGAAGCGAATCGAGCAGCGTGCAACCATGACTAGAGTCGGCTCGCTAAGGGAATGTTAAGACCTGAGGCAGGAACCGCATCGGGGGGCTGCGTCCGGCGCAGGCGAGGCAACGGCGCGGGTCAACTTCGGAGCGCCAGGCTCCGCCCGGCCCTCACGCAGCCTCCCCCTGCTTTCGTCGCATCTTGCCGGCGACGTCTTGTGTACTAGTATACATGGCAAGGCCGCAGCAAAGCAGGCCAGCACAGGGAGGTACCATGACCAATCCGACACGGCGCGGCGTGATCGCCGGCGCCTCCAGCCTCGCCGCGCTTTCCGCCGGCGGCGCCTTCGCCCAGAGCGCGCCAGCCAGCCCGGTGATGCTCAACATCATCGACGTCGCCGGCAATCTCCAGCTGACGCAGGCCTCGATCGAGAAGTTCGCCAAGGACAATCCGAAGCTGATCTCGCGCCTGAACTTCTCGCGCGCGCCCTCACCCGAATTGCCCGCCAAGCTCAAGGCGCAGCAGGACGCCAATCGCGTCGACATCGACATGGTGCTGACCGGGCCGGGCGCGATGTCTGATGGCATCCAGCAGGGCTTGTGGGTCGACGTCTGGAAGTCGCATACCGCGGGCCTGCCCAAGGCCGAGGAGATCTATCACGAGCAGGCGCTGATGATGCAGCGCAATTTCGGCCAGAACGAAGGCGTCGCCGTCGTCTATTCGCCGTCCGGGCCGCTGTTCGAATACATGGCCGACAAGATCAAGACCGTGCCGAAGACGGCCGAGGAGTTCCTCGCTTTTGTGAAGCAGAACCCCAACCGCTTCACCTATGCCCGCCCGCTCAATTCCGGCCCCGGCTGGACCTTCCTGCAGGGCTTGCCCTACATCCTCGGCGACAGCGATCCGACCGACCCGATGAACGGCTGGGCCAAGAGCTGGGCCTATCTCAAGGAGCTCGGCACGGCGATCGACTACTACCCGACCGGCACCGCCGCGACGATGAAGGAGCTCGGCGACGGCACGCGCGACTGCATCGTCTCGACGCTGGGCTGGGACATCAACCCGCGGGCGCTCGGCATCGTGCCGAAGGAGGCCAAGGTCTTCACCATCGCCAACACGCACTGGATTCCCGACACCCAGTTCATGTGCATCCCGAAGGGCGTGGCGGCGGACAAGATCCCGGTGATCCTGGCGCTGATGTCGCATCTGCTGAAGCCGGAATCGCAGGCGGCAACCTATGACAAGGGCTATTTCTACCCCGGGCCGGCGATCAAGGGCGTGACCTTGGCGATGGCGCCGCAGGAGAGCCAGGGCGTGCTCAAGGAGTTCGGCCGACCCGAATATGACGGGCTGATCTCAAGCCTGCCGACCCGCCCGCCCTTGACGCCCGCGCGCCTGGTCGCCGCCTTCCGGCGCTGGGACCAGGAGATCGGCGTCGGCCACGCGCCGAAGTAAGATGCGCTTCGCAGCCATCGGCCTCGACCACCGCCATATCTACCATATGGTCGGTGGCCTGCTGGAGGCCGGCGCGGATTGCGCCGGCTTCGACCCTGCGACCAGCGATCCGCGCGTGCTCGTCGGCTTCCGCGAGCGCTTCCCGCAACTGCGGGAGGCGCCGGCTGAGGCGCTGCTCGACGATCCCACGATCGACCTCATCGTCTGCGCCGGCATCCCCTCGGAGCGAGCCGACCTCGCCGTCAGGGCGATGCGGGCCGGCAAGGACGTGATGGTCGACAAGCCGGGCGTCACGACGTTCGAGCAGCTGGCCGAGGTCGAGCGGGTTGTCGCGGAGACCGGGCGAATCTTCTCGGTCTGCTTCTCCGAGCGCTTCGTCGTCCCCGCCACGATCATCGCCGGCAAGCTGATCGCCGACGGCGCGATCGGAGGCGTGATCCAGACGGTGGGCCTGGGGCCGCACCGGCTCAACCGGGCGATCCGGCCGGACTGGTTCTTCGACAAGCGCTATTTCGGCGGCATCCTCACCGACATCGCCTCGCACCAGATCGACCAGTTCCTGCACTTCACCGGCTCGCAGGACGCCGAGATCGCAACCTCCGGGATCGGTCATTTCGGCGTTCCGGACCTGACCGATTTCGAGGATTTCGGCGAGATCCTGCTGCGCAGCGACCGGGCGGGCGGCTATATCCGCGTCGACTGGTTCACCGCCGACGGGCTGCCGACCTGGGGTGACGGGCGGCTCACCATCCTCGGCACCGAGGGCACGATCGAGCTGCGCAAATATGTCGACATCGCCGGCCGGCCCGGCACCGACCATCTCTTCCTCGTCGACAAGGCCGGCACCCGCCATATCGACGCCTCGCGCGAGCCACTGACCTATTTCCGCGCCCTGATCGCCGACATCGCCGACCGCAGCGAAACGGCGGCGACGCAGCGCCACATGTTCACCGTCTGCCGGCTTGCTCTGCATGCGCAGGACCGGGCCGTACGCCTGCCGATCAGAGGAACGGACGCAAAGTGACACGCAAGATCGGCATCGCCGTCATCGGCCTCGGCCCGGCCGCCCTGCCCCATTCGCGCAGCCTGGTCGACCTCGCGGAGCGGGTCGATGTCCGGCACGTCGTCAGCCGCTCGCAGGAGCGGCTCGACGCCTATCGCGCCCAGTTCCCCTTCCCCGGCAGCACCGATATCGACGCGGTGCTCGCCGACAAGAGCGTCGAGGCGGTGATCGTGCTCACTCCGCCATCGAGCCATCGCGATGTCGGGGCACGCTGCCTCGCCGCCGGCAAGCATGTGCTGGTCGAAAAACCGCTGGAATTGACTGTGGCACGCGGCGAGGAGCTGGTCGCGGCGGCGCGAGCCTCGGGCAAGGCCTTCGGCGTCGTGCTGCAGCACCGCTTCCGGCCCGCAAGCCTCAGGCTCAAGGCGGCGCTCGACAACGGCGAGCTCGGCAGCGTCGAGGCGGGCCTGCTGCAGGTGCCATGGTGGCGGCCGCAGAGCTACTATGACGAGCCCGGCCGCGGCACGATGGCGCGCGACGGCGGCGGCGTGCTGCTGACGCAGGCGATCCACTCCTTCGACCTGTTCCGCTCGCTGGTCGGCATCTCCAGGGTCGTCGCGGCTCAGGTACGGACGACCTCGCTGCACAGGATGGAGACCGAGGACTATGTCGGCGCCCTGCTGGAGGCCGGCAATGGCGCCCCAGTGACGCTGGTCACCACCACCGCCGCCCATCCCGGCCACCCCGAGCGGATCGAGATCATCGGTTCGAAGGGCCACGCCGCATTGGTCGGCGGACGCCTGCAGCTCTCCTTCCTCGACGGCCGCTCCGAGGTGGTCGAGGCCGAGGGCAACACCGGCAGCGGCGCCAACATCATGGATTTCCCGCACGATGCCCACCGCGCCGTGATCGCCGATTTCCTCGACGCGATCGAAGCGCGGCGCGATCCGGTGGTGAGCGGCGAGGAAGCCCTGACCTCGCAGCGCTGGATCGACGCGATCCTGGCGGCGGGCCGCGGCTGATCAGGCCATGCGATAGGCCATGCGCACGCCGCCCCAATGGCGGCCGGCGACGCGCAGCGGCGCGTCGACCTCGCGCATCAGCTGGACGCCGGCGCTGCCCATGTCACGCTGATAGGACTGGATGATGAAGGGGCGTGCCGAGCGCGCGGCCGTGATGCCGGCGCGGTCGTCGAAGATGCGGCGGTCGCGGCTATAGGCTGGGTTCCAATCCGGATCGGCGGGCCGCTGCGGCCGCGAATACTCGGGGTGATGTACCGGGACATAGCCGTTGCGGTCGATCGGCAAGGTGAAGACGAGGCGCGGATCGCTCGCCTTGGCCTGCTCCATCACGGATGGCAGGATCGCCTGCAGCACCGACAGCGCCCGGTTGGCGAACTGGCGCGGATTGGAGTCCGGCACCGGCACATAATCGGTGTCGAACAGATCATCTTCGGTGAGGCGACCGGTGCGCAACGCCGCTTCGAACAGGGCGGCGACGCGATGTGCGAATTCCTGCGCCTGCTCGATCAGCGGGCGGTAGCCGTGTTCGATCTCGGCGAGGCGCTGGTGCAGCGCCGCATGCGCGGCCTCGTCGCCCCGCTCGAATGCGATGTGGAGGCCAAGGTCGCTGCGCGCCATCACCCGGCACGGCAATGGCGGCAGGTTCTCGATCGTGATCGTACCGCGCGCCCGCGGCTTCAGCTCGCCATCGTCGACCGACAACAAGGCGCCGCCGAAGCCGAGATCGATCGTCTGCCCGGTGACGGTGCGTCCGCCGAATGCGAGCCTGACCGGGCACTCGGCCGGGAAACGGTCATGCTGGCGCCGGTCGGCGAAGACGGTGTGGCGCAGCGTCGGCACGAAGCGCTCGAGCAGCCCCTCCGCCTGGCGCGCGCCTTCGGCGAGGGCACGCCTGGCGTCGACATTCTCCTGCGCCGCGGAGAGCGCGACCCTATCGACCTCGGTGACGCGGTCGCGCACGGTCTCGATGAAGCGGGCGGTCGCCTCGGCGCTGCGCGACAGTTCCGCGGCGGCCGCCGCCTGCTCCTGCGAGGCCTCGCCGACAGTCGCCATGACCGGATTGACCTCGCCGACAAGGCGGAAAGCGTCGCTGACCACGGCGGCCGAGCCCTGCGCCGCCTGGTTCAACCGGTCGACCTGATTGCGGATATGATCGGCCGCCTCGCGCACGCCGAGCGAGAGCGACTTCACTTCCTGCGCGACGACGCCGAAGCCCTTGCCGGCCTCGCCGGCACGCGCCGCCTCGATCGTGGCGTTGAGAGCGAGCAGATTGGTCTGGCGGGCGATCTCGGCGATGGCGTCGACGATCGAGCGGATCTCGCTGGTCGCGGCCGCGAGCCCGTTGATCATCGCCGTGGCCTCCGCGGCGCGCTCGGCGGCGTTATCGAGCATGTCGCGGGCGCCGGACATGGCGGCTCCGACGCGCTCGGCCGCCTCCGACACCTGCAGGGTCGCCGTCGCCAGTGCCGACGAATTATCGCTCGCCTGCAAAGCAGCGTCACGCAGCTCCGCCATGCCGCCACGAATCTCGCGCGAGCGGATTTCGGAACGCTCGGAGCAATCCTCCGCCTGGTCGAGCCCGTCATTGAGACGGCGCATCGCGGCGACGACGTCGCTCTCCAGCTCGTTGATCGCCTCGCTGATCGACGTCTCGGCAGGGGCAGGCTGCGGCGCTCGAGATGTCTCCGCCACGGCTTGCGGCGCAACCGTCGCGGCAGCGGGGCCGGCGCGGCCCAACAGGCGCCAGACGGAGCGAGCAAGCATAGGCATTCCCGAAGGGACGAGGCAGGTGGATGAACCATGCGCCGACAGGGTTAACAAAAGCCTGAGCCTCCCGCCTGAAAGCGTGTTTCCGCCCGCAGCCGGTCCACCGTCCCTGCCTGCCGCGCAACTGCGTTCATCCACCAGGCGGGATGGACCCACCGCACCCGCCCGCCTAGATTGCAGGCAAATCCGACCGGCAAGCGAAGCCGGTTCCGCCAGGGACGTTCGATGAGCTCATCGCACTACGACGTGATCGTCGCCGGCGTCGGTGCGATGGGGTCCGCTGCATGCTGGCACCTGGCGAAGCGCGGCCTCAAGGTGCTCGGCCTCGAGCGCTTCGACCTCGGCCACACCATGGGCTCCTCGCATGGGCTGACCCGGATCATCCGCCTCGCCTATTTCGAGGGCTCGCACTATGTGCCGATCGTCAAGCGCGCCCATCAGCTTTGGCAGGAGACCGGTGATGCGGCCGGGCTGAAGCTGCTGCACGTCACCGGCTCGCTCGATCTTGCTCCCGAGGGGCTCGGCCCGGTCGAGTCCTCGCTGCAATCCTGCCTCGACCATGGGCTCGAGCACGAAATGCTCGGCGGTGACGAGATCATGCGTCGCTTCCCCGGCTTCCATCTGCCGGATGGTTATCTCGGCCTCTGGCAGCCGGGCGGCGGCTTCGTCGCCTCGGAGAAGGCGATCTACGCCCATGTCGGGCTGGCTCAATCCAAAGGTGCCGATATCCGCACCGGCGAGCCGATGCTCGACTGGCAGCCGACCGCCGATGGCGGCGTCACCGTCCGGACCGAGCGAACCACCTATTCGGCCGGACGGCTGGTGATCACCTCCGGCGGCTGGATCACCGATGCTGTGCCGCAGCTCGCACGCTCGATGACGACAGTGCGCCAGGCGATCGGCTGGTTCACCACACGCCGCCCGGAACTGTTCCGCGAAGGCGCCTTCCCGGTCTTCATCCTCAGCGCAGAGGAAGGCACCTTCTACGGCTTTCCGCTCTATGAACATCCCGGCTTCAAGCTCGGCGGGCCGCATTTTGCCCGCGAGCCGATGGACCCGCGCCAGCCGGACCGGACGCCAAGCCCCAATCAGGTCAAGCTGATCCGCGAATGCCTGGCGCGCTATCTGCCTGACGCCAATGGCGACCCGCTGACGGTGAAGGGCTGCGTCTATACGGTCTCGCCCGACGAGGACTTCGTCATCGACGCCGTGCCCGGCGTGCCGCAGGCGGTATTCGCCTCGGCCTGCTCCGGCCATGGCTTCAAATTCGCCAGTGCGATCGGCGAGATCCTTGCCGACCTCGCCACCACCGGCCGCACCGCCTTCGACCTCTCGCCCTTCTCCCTCTCCCGCTTCGACGCCTGAACCGTCGATCCGCCGCAACGCCTTGCCGCTCGGCCTGTCTGAGGCCCGGCGGGCGGCGCGCGAAGCTTGACAGGAAACGCTTTGGCCACCGCCGCCCAGAACCGCCGCGGAATCATCGCCATGATGGCGGCGATGACGCTCTTCTGCTGCAACGACGCGCTGATGAAGCTCGCCCGCGAGGTCTTCCCGGCCGGCCAGGCGCTGGCGCTGCGCACCGTCTTCGCCGTCATGGCGAGCCTGGCGCTGGTCGTGTTCATGAGCGACTGGCGCAAGCTTCCGCTCGGGCTGAGGCCGCTGGTGCTGGTGCGTGCGGGCGTCGAAGCGCTGTGCGCACTGACCTTCATCTGGGCCTTGGGATTGCTGCCGCTCGCCAACATCACGGCGATCGTGATGGCCTCGCCTTTGCTCATCGTCCTGTTGGCGGTGCTGCTGCGGATCGAATCTGTCGGCTGGCGCCGGGCCCTGGCGTTGGCGGTCGGCTTCATTGGCGTGCTGATCGTGATGCGCCCAAGCGCGGACGGCTTCAGCTCAGCCGCGCTGGTCGCGCTCGCCGGCGCTGGCCTCGTCGCCATCCGCGATCTGACGACCCGTTTCATCAGCAGCGACGTGCCATCAACCGTGGTGTCGCTGACCGCGACGGTGATCGTCGGGCTGCTGGGCGTCGGCATGAGCGGACTCGAAACCTGGCAGTCGCCCTGGCGGATCGAGCTCGCCTATCTCGCAGGCGCCGCGATCCTGGTCACCGGGGGCGGCCTCAGCATCATCAGCGCCTTCCGCAACACCGATGTCGGCGTCGTCGCGGGCTATCGTTACTCCGTCGTCCCGATCGCGGTGCTGATCGGCTGGCTGGTCTGGGGCGAGTCTCCGGACAAGATCGCCTTCGCCGGCATCGCACTGATCGTCGGCAGCGGCCTCTACACCCTGCACCGCCAGCGCGTCCGTCATGATTCGCAGCTGAAGCCCGAGGGCGAGAAGCCGCTATGAAGGGCAAACCCACTCTCACCGTGCTCGTCGCGATCTCGACGCTGCAACCGATCGCGCTCAACATGCTCGCTCCGGCGACGCCGGCGCTCGCCCGCAACTTCGCCACCAGCTATGCGACGATCCAGCTGACGCTGACCCTGTTCCTGGTCGCGGTCGCGCTGACGCAGCTCGTGGTCGGCCCGCTCTCCGACCGCTTCGGGCGCCGCCCCTGCGTGATTGCCGGCACCGCCGTCTTCATGATCGGCTCGGTGCTCGGCGCTGTCGCGGACAGCGCCGGAACGCTGCTGTTCGCGCGCGTGCTCGAAGGCGCCGGCTCCGGTACGACCTTCGCCCTGGCGCGCGCCATCATCCGCGACACCGCCGGCCGCGACCAGGCGGCACGGCAGATCGCGACGGTGACCATGGTCATGGTCGTCGCACCGATGATCACGCCCTATCTCGGCGGCCATATCGAGACCAGCTTCGGCTGGCGCGTGATCTTCTGGTCGATGGCGGCCGCAGCCGCGATCGTGCTGGTGCTGGTCCAGCTGCGGCTGCCCGAGACGGCACCGAATGTCGGCGTACGAACCTCGCTCACTGGCATCTTCCGCGCTTTTCCGGATCTGGCGCGCGACCGCGGCTTCATCCGCAACGTGATCGCGCTGGCGATGACCTCGGCCGCATTTTTCGCCTTCATCGCGGCGGCGCCGTTCATCGTGGTCGAGACGATGGGGCGCGGCTCCGACACCTATGGCGCCTACTTCATGCTCAACGCCTTCGGCTACATGGTGGGCAATTTCGCCATGTCCCGATTGGTGCTCCGGCACGGCACGGCGAAGATGGCCTGGATCGGCCTCGTCATCTCGTTCGTGGCGGCGACGGTCGCCCTCGCGATCGCGCTGACCCCTTATTGGACGCCACTGACCCTGTTCCTGCCGCTCGCGGTCAGCGCGATCGGCAACGGCTTGACCCTGCCGGGTGCGACGGCTGCAGCGCTGTCGGCCCGGCCGGAGCTCGCGGGGTCGGCGGCCGGCCTGGCAGGAGCGATCCAGCTCGGCTCAGGGGCGCTCGCAGCCGCGCTGATCAGCTCGCTGGTGGCGCACTGGCCTCCGGCGCTGATGGCGATGATGTGGCTGATGCTGCTCGTCGCATTGCTTGCGTTGCGCAAGGAGCCGCGTAGGCGAAAGGACTGATCCACAGCGCCTTGCGCCGCGCAATGTTGTGCGGCATGTAGCTTTCGTATAACCGCCCTTCGCAAACCGCATGATGCGGCCGCAATCCACGAGGTCAGGGAGGACTGAGGTGGACGCACCCCTCGCTTTGAGTCGCGCGATCGACACTCTCAACCGCAAGATCGGGCAATGGGTCGCCTGGCTGATCCTGCTTGCGGTCATCGTTTCGACCGTGAACGCGATCATCCGCAAGCTGTTCAACGTCTCGTCGAACTCCTGGCTCGAACTGCAATGGGTGCTGTTCGGTGCGGTCTTCCTGCTCTGCGCGTCCTGGACGCTGCAGCTCAAGGAGCACATCCGCATCGACATCGTGAACAACCTGCTGCCCAAGCGCGTGCAGCAATGGATCGACCTGATCGGCCATCTCCTGTTCCTGCTGCCGTTCTGCGCGCTGATGGTCTACCACTCCGGCCCGTTCTTCCTGCGCTCCTACCAGGTCAACGAGCAGTCGCTCTCGGCCGGCGGCCTGCCGCAATGGCCGGCCAAGGGGCTCGTCATCATCGGCTTCTTCCTGCTGCTGCTGCAGGGCATCTCCGAAGTGATCAAGCAGATCGCGATCATGCGCGGCAAGCTTGAGGACGACGAGACATTGCGCGGCCATGCCGCTGCCGCCGAGGCTGAGGCCCAGCGCCTGCTCGAGCAGGCCAGGGCCGAAGGCCTCGCCCCGTGAGCCAAGCTGTTTCCCGGACCCGCTCGATGATCCCTGCCCGCTCCGCCCGCGCCGCCGCGCTGCTGCTCGCGCTCACGCTCGCCGCCTTTCTCAGCCTGCATACCGGCGACGCGCACGCCGCCGGGATCGGTGACTTCCTGCGCGTCAACATGGCGCCGGTGATGTTCGCCGCGCTCGTGCTGTTCCTGCTGCTCGGCTATCCCGTCGCTTTCGCGCTCGCCGCCAACGGGCTGTTCTTCGCCCTGGTCGGCATCGAGCTCGGCATGTTCCAGGAGAACTTCCTGCAGGCGCTGCCGGAACGCATCTACGGCACGATGAACAACGACGTGCTGCTGGCGATCCCGTTCTTCACCTTCATGGGCCTGGTGCTGGAGCGCTCGGGCATGGCCGAGGACCTGCTCGACACGATCGGCCAGCTCTTCGGGCCGATCCGCGGCGGCCTCGCCTATGCGGTCATCTTCGTCGGCGCGCTGCTCGCGGCCACCACCGGCGTCGTCGCCGCCTCGGTGATCTCGATGGGCCTGATCTCGCTGCCGATCATGCTGCGCTACGGCTATGACCGGAGGCTCGCCTCCGGCGTGATCGCGGCATCTGGCACGCTGGCGCAGATCATCCCGCCCTCGCTGGTGCTGATCGTGCTCGCCGACCAGCTCGGCCGCTCGGTCGGCGACATGTATGAGGGCGCCTTCATCCCGGGCCTGGTACTGGCAGGGCTATACGCCGGCTATGTCTTCCTGACCACGATCTTCCGGCCCGAGCGCGCTCCCGGCCTGCCGCCGGAAGCGCAGACGCTGCGCGACGCCGACGGCAAGACCCGCCGCTTCTCGCTGCTGGTGGTGACGATCATCGCCTTCGGTGTCGCCATCGCCTACATGAAGTTCTTCACCAAGGTCGGAGGCGGCGCGGATTTCGTCATCCTGACGATGTCGATCGCGGTCGCGGTCTCCTTCGTGATCGCGCTGGTCAACAAGTTCCTGAAGCTCAACCTGCTCTCGCGCATGACCGAACAGGTCGTGTTCGTGATGGTGCCGCCGCTGGCGCTGATCTTCCTCGTGCTCGGCACGATCTTCATCGGCGTCGCAACGCCGACCGAGGGCGGCGCCATGGGCGCAGCCGGCGCGATCCTGCTCGCCTGGGGCAAAAGGCGGATGACCTTCGACCTGCTCCGGCAGGCGACGGAATCGACCGCCAAACTCTCGGCCTTCGTGCTGTTCATCCTGGTCGGCGCGCGCGTGTTCTCGCTGACCTTCTACGGCGTCAACGGCCATGTCTGGGTCGAGCACCTGCTCGTCGGGCTGCCCGGCGGTGCGACGGGCTTCCTGATCGTCGTCAACGTGATGGTCTTCCTGCTCGCCTTCTTCCTCGACTTCTTCGAGCTCGCCTTCATCGTCGTGCCGCTGCTCGGCCCGGCGGCGGAGAAGCTCGGGATCGACCTGATCTGGTTCGGCGTCATCCTCGGCGTGAACATGCAGACCTCGTTCATGCACCCGCCCTTCGGCTTCGCCCTGTTCTTCCTGCGCTCGGTCGCGCCGAAGGTCGCCTACAAGGACAAGATCACCGGCAAGATGATGGAGCCGGTGACGACCGGACAGATCTACTGGGGCGCGGTGCCCTTCGTGGTGATCCAGTGCATCATGGTCGCACTCGTCGTGCTCTTCCCGTCGATGGTGATGCACTACAAGAGCTCGGGCATTCAGCTCGACCAGCAGCAGATCAACAAGCAGCTCGACAGCATCAGCATTCCGGGGCTCGGCGGCTCCGGCGGCCTGCCGGGGCTCGACCTCAACGCCCCGCCGACGCTGAACCTGAAATAGGACGGGAAGCCAGAACGACGAAGCCCCGGATCAGCGATCCGGGGCTTTCGCTTTCAAGGGAGGCGCGGGCGTCAGTTCACCAGCGCTGCCAACCGTCATTCAGGTTGTTGTCGAGCCGGCCGCGGCCACTGATCACGGCGCGGACCTCGCCGACCGAGGTCGCGCCCCGCGCCTCGCCATAGACCATCGCCTCCGCGCCGGAGCCGTAGCGGCGGCTGCTGGAACTCTTGCCGAACTCGGCACGGACGCCGCCGCCGACGCGCACGCAGGCGGAGGAGCCTTCGACGCGAACGAAGCCGGGCCCGTACTCCGGACAGGGGCGCGTTGCCTGGGCCGCCCCAGGACGTGCCGCGGCCGGCTTGGTCTTGACGGCTCCGCGACCGGGAATGGGCTCGCCGATCGACTGGGCGGCGGCGAGCGCCGGCAAGCCCAGGGTCGCGAGGATGATGGCGAGTGGCAGCTTCATGATCGCCCCGATTTGCGATGGTCGACAGATTAACCTCTCGAACGCGGTCGGGCTAGGGCAAGTCTTCAACTGCCCTTGCCGCTCTCGGCCAGGATCGGCGCCGTCTCGATCTCACCGACGCCGGGCACGGCGCTCAGCCGGTCGACCAGTCGCGACAGAGCCGGCGCGTCGTTCGTCTCGACGATCAGCATGGCGTCGACGGGTCCTGCAAGCGAATAGCAGGCGACGATCTCCGGCCAGGCCCTGAAGCGATCGAGTACCGCGGCGCAGGGACGCGTCCGGATGCGCAGCGAGAGCATCGCACGGGTCGCCGGCGCCTTCGGCTGCTCGGCCAGCCGGACCGTGTAGCCGAGGATGACCCCGTCACGCTCGAGCCTGGCCATCCGCTCCTGGATCGCAGTGCGCGAGAGCCCGGCAGCGCGCGCCAGCGCCGTGAACGATGCACGCGCATCGGCCTTGAGCAATGTGAGCAGCTTCCGGTCGATGGCGTCGAGCTCACCGTCGTTTCGCAAGCGAGATCCCTCCAGAATCCGCCGATCGCAGGTGCTGCCGGCGTCTTGCCTATGGCATGGGCGCCGCCGCCGGTGAAGATTCAGGGTCCCTTCCGCCAATCGGAGACATCGGCAATGAGGACGATCAAGCCGCAGGATTTCACCGGCAGCCGCGCCTGGGAGGCGCTCGACATCGAGCGGATCGATGACGCCACGATCCGGCTGCACTGGACCGACCAGCCCTATAAATGGCACGTCAACGATGGCCCGGAGGTCTTCGTCGTCCTCGATGGCGAGGTCGACATGCACACCCGTACCGGCGGCGTCGAAAGCGTGCAGCGGCTCGTGCGCGGCGACATCTTCCATGCGCAGGACGGCGACGCCCATGTCGCCCATCCGCTCGGCCCGGCGCGCGTGCTGGTGATCGAGCGCGCCGGCAGCGTATGAAGCAAAAATCCCCGGCCTCACGGCCGGGGATCCCAAAGTTGGCCGGCGAACCGGCGATCGCTCTCGTCTTCAGAGCAGGTTGCCCGCACGGGCGCGGATCAGGAAGTTGTCGAAGGTGTACTCGGCGATCTGGAACCAGAGATACTCATCGCCACGGAAGGCCGACATCGCCTCGTAGATCTTCTTGAAATCCGGGTTCTTGGCGTTGGTCTCGGCATAGACCTCCTTGGACGCCTTGAGGCAGGCTTCCATGATCTCCTGCGAGAACGGCCGCAATTGCGCGCCGCCGCCGACCAGACGCTTCAGCGCCGCCGGATTACGCGCATCGTACTTGGCCTGCATGTCGACATTGGCGAGGGCCGCGGCCGTGGTCAGGATCGACTTGTAGATCTTCGGCAACGCGTCCCACTTGGCCGTGTTCATGAAGAAGTGCAGCGAGGCGCCGCCCTCCCACCAGCCGGGATAGTAGTAATAGGGCGCAACCTTGTTGAAGCCGAGCTTCTCGTCATCGGCAGGGCCGACCCATTCGGCCGCGTCGATCGTGCCCTTCTCCAGCGCCGGGTAGATGTCGCCGCCGCCGATCTGCTGCGGCACGACGCCGAGCTTGCTGACCACCTGGCCGGCAAAGCCGCCGATGCGCATCTTCAGGCCCTGCAGGTCGGCGACCGTCTTGATCTCCTTGCGGAACCAGCCGCCCATCTGGCAGCCGGTGTTGCCGCCGGGCAGCGCATAGATGTTGTACTTCTTGTAGAACTCGTTGAGCAGGTCCATGCCGCCGCCATGGTAGAACCAAGCGTTCTGCTGGCGGGCGTTGAGCCCGAACGGAACAGCGGTACCGAAGGCGAAGGTCGGGTCCTTGCCGACATAATAGTAGGAGGCGGTGTGGCACATCTCGACCGTGCCGTTGGTCACCGCATCGGCCGCCTGCAGGGCCGGCACGATCTCGCCGGCGGCGAAGACCTGGATCTGGAACTTGCCGTCAGTCGCCTCGGAGACCGCCTTCGCGAGCGTCTCGGACGCGCCGTAGATCGTGTCCAGCGATTTCGGGAAGGACGAGGTGACGCGCCATTTCACCTCGGGCATGGATTGCGCAATGGCCGGCGCCGCGACGGCACTGGCTGCGGCACCGGCACCGGCGACCTTCAGAAACTGACGACGCTTCATGTAGAGGGCTCCTCCCAGAGCATTGGAGGCGCGCCGGTATTTTCCGGTTCGCGCGCAAGAGCGTCAGAAAAGGCGATCTGCGCGGCAAGCGCAAGCGAAACACATGACGCCCATGCGGTTTCCGCATAGGCATTTTGTCTAACTCAGCTTGGCATCAGCGCACCGGCAGGCACCGCTGATCGCGCCAAATGAAAAAGCCCGGCCTTACGGCCGGGCTTCACGTCACGTCGCGGCCTGGCGGCGCTCGTTACTTCGTGGCGCGGTTGCGCACCTGGAAGATGTCGAAGGTCAGCTCCGCCACCTGCCACCAGAGATACTGATCGCCGCGGAAGGCGACCATGGCGTCGATCGCCTTCTTGAAGTCGGCGTTCTTGCCCGAGATCTCGGCATAGAGCTCGTTGGAGGCCTTGAGCGAGGCTTCCATCACGTCCTGCGGGAACGGACGCAGCTGCGTGCCGGCGCCGACGAGACGCTTCAGAGCCGCCGGGTTCTGCACGTCGTACTTCGCCGCCATCTGGGTGTTGGCATAGGTGCAGGCGGCCGTCAGCGCAGCCTGATAGGCCTTCGGCAGCGCATTCCACTTCTCCAGGTTGATGAAGGCGTGGACGCAGGGGCCGCCTTCCCAGAAGCCTGGATAATAGTAATACGGCGCGACCTTGGCGAAGCCGAGCTTCTCGTCGTCATAGGGGCCGACCCACTCGGCGCCGTCGATCGTGCCCTTCTCCAGCGCCGGATAGATGTCGCCGCCGCCGATCTGCTGCGGCACGAGGCCGAGCTTCTGCAGGACCGAGCCGGCGATGCCGCCGATGCGCATCTTCAGGCCGTTGATGTCGGCGACGCTCTTGATCTCCTTGCGGAACCAGCCGCCCATCTGGGCGCCGGTGTTGCCGCACGGCAGACCGTAAATGTTGAACTTCTTGTAGAATTCGTTGAACAGCTCGTTGCCGCCGCCCTGGAACAGCCAGGCATTCTGCTGGCGGGCATTGAGGCCGAACGGCACGGACGCCGCGATCGCGAAGGTCGGATCCTTGCCGACATAGTAATACGAGACGGTGTGAGCCATCTCGACGGTGTTGTTGCTGACCGCGTCCATGGCCTGCAGGGCCGGCACGATCTCGCCGGCGGCGAAGACCTGGATCTGGAACTTGCCGTCGGTCAGCTCGGAGACCATCTTCGCCATGACTTCGGCGCCGCCATAGATGGTGTCGAGCGATTTCGGGAAGCTCGACGCGAGGCGCCACTTCACCTCGGGATTGGACTGCGCGACCGCCGGCATGGCGACAGCGGATGCGGCCGCACCGGCACCGGCGACCTGCAGGAACTGACGACGCTTCATATGGGACATCTCCTCGTTTCGACGTTCATCGCCGCGTTCCGGCAGCAATAGCACCGAAGCGGGCGACATTTATAGGACGACCTTGGTGTGATGCAGCGATGATCGGAGGCGGCGGCCCGGGTTGACCCACGGTTAGTCGGCTCGCCTCGAATCTATACTTGCACAAGATTTGCGCAGCATTCCCCCCAATCGTTGCAAGATCGTCAACCGTCGCAGGTCACTCGACAATTGCACGCAGAGCATGGCACGGCTGCGCAGGAAGCGCATGGAACTTTTTCCCCGCCCGGTCAACCTCTTGCCGAATGAGGCCCGATGCCCAGCGTCACCGCCCCGATCTGGCTCTATGACGGCGTCTGCGTGCTCTGCTCCGGCGGCGTGCACTACACGCTGCGGCATGAGCGCGACCACGCCATCCGCTTCGTCGCGATCCAGTCGCGCGAGGGCCGCGAGCTGGCGCTGGCGCATGGCATCGACCCCGAGGAGCCTGACAGCTTCCTGTTCATCGAAAACGGCCAGGCGCTGGCGAAGTCCGATGGCGTGCTGGCGCTGACCCGCCATCTGAACGGGCTCGCGCGCCTGCTGCTACTCGGCCGGGCGCTGCCGAAAGCCTGGCGCGACTTTCTCTACGACCGCGTCGCCCGCAATCGCTACCGGCTCTTCGGCCGGAAGGCATCCTGCGAGATGCCAGACCCGGCGACGCGCCATCGCTTCACCCTGCCGGAGAGCCCATGAAGCGCGTCGTCCTGATCGGCGCGACCGGCGTCTTCGGCCGGCGGCTGGCGCGCCATCTCGCGCGCATGGAGGGGCTCGATCTGGTGCTGACCTCGCGCAGCGCCGACAAGGCCGAGGCCTTGGCGAAGGAGCTGGCGACAGAAGCGAGCGTGCCGGTCAGCGGCGCTGGGCTCGATCGCGACAGGGAACTCGTCGCAACGCTCGCTGCGCTACAGCCCTGGCTGGTGATCGACGCCTCCGGGCCGTTCCAGCAGCAAAGCTATGAGGTGCCGACCGCGGCGCTGCTGCTCGGCGCCCATGTCGTCGATCTCGCCGATGCGCGCGGCTATCTCGCC
This sequence comes from Allobosea sp. NPDC055332, assembly GCF_053645455.1. NCBI lineage: Bacteria > Pseudomonadati > Pseudomonadota > Alphaproteobacteria > Hyphomicrobiales > Alloboseaceae > Allobosea > Allobosea sp. NPDC055332. The sequence continues at coordinate 171,822 of NZ_JBSHMO010000002.1, forward strand.
AGCTACGGAGCGCAGCTCGACGCGCTCGCAAAGCAGCGCAGCCTCACCGCACTCGCCGGCGCGAGCTCGACCCCGGCGCTCTCGGCCGCCGCAGCGCGTGAGCTGAGCGAAGGCTGGGAGCGGCTCGACAGCATCGACATCGCAATCACGCCGGGCGGGCGCAGCGAGGTCGGCCCCTCGGTCATCGCCGCGATCCTGAGCTATGCCGGCAAGCCGGTGCCGGTCTGGCGGGAGGGCGAATTGCAGGCGACTTCGGGCTGGGGAGCTGGCGAGATCGTCGAGATGCCCGGCCTCGGCCCGCGGCGGGTCGCGCCGGTCGAGACCGTCGATGCCGAGGCGCTCGGCCCAGCCCTCTCCGTCCAATCCCGCGTCACTTTCTCAGCCGGGCTGGAGGCCGCTATCGAACAATGGGGACTGGCGCTGCTCGCCTGGCTCCGCCGCCGTGGCTGGATCGCCGATCTTGCGCCACTCGTGCCCTATCTCGTCAAGGCGCGGAGGATCACGCGCCTCTGGACCTCGGATCGCGGTGGCATGCGCGTCGCGATCAGCGGTATCGACGCGAAAGGACGGCCGCGCCGGGCCTATTGGTCACTGCTTGCCGAGAACGATGACGGCCCGCAAGTTCCGACGCTGGCGGCAGCTGCGGCAGTGCGTGCCCTGCTCGCTGACGAGATCGGGCCCGGCGCGCGCTCTGCCGCCGACGCACTCGATCTCGCTGCGATCGAGGCCGAGATGGCGCCCTATGCGATCAGCACCAGCCAGGACGAGCGCGCCGGCGGCCCTGCCCTGTTCGAGACCGTGCTCGGAGCGCAGGCCTTCGCGATGCTGCCGATAGCGATCCGGGCCTTCCATGCCAACGATGCCGCGCCGGTCTGGCAAGGCGAGGCCGAGGTCATGCGCGGACATGGGCAGGCGATCGGCCTGCTCTGCCGGCTCTTCGGGCTCCCGGCAGCCGGAGCCGAGTTGCCGGTGACGGTCAGCGTCACCAGAGGCGATTCGTTCGATGACGACTGCGAGGTCTGGACCCGCAACTTCGCGGGCCAGCGCTTCCAGTCGCGCCTGAGCCTCGACCGCAACGGCGATCTGCGCGAGGCCTTCGGCCCGTTCTCCTTCACGCTTGCGGCGGAAGGAAACCCTGAGGGGCTTGCGCTGCCGATCGCCGCCTGGCGCGTCTTCGGCCTGCGCCTGCCACGCGTTCTCATGCCATCCGCCGAGGCGTATGAGACGGTTGACGCCGATGGCCGCTTCCGTTTCGACGTGAAGCTGATTTTACCCTTCTTCGGCCTGCTCGCGCATTATCGCGGCTGGCTCAAACCTCGGGGACCGAGCGATGGATCAGGATAAACTGGCGAAACTCAGGGCGCGCTATGCCGGGGCGAGCGGCGCCGATATCCATGATCCCCGCTTCGCCAAGGTCGCGGCCGGCCAGTTCCAGGGCGACCGGCGCAAATGGCCGTTCTCCGATGTCGCGACCTTCATCAATGCCCCTTACCGGCCGGAGGCCCTGAGCCAGCCCGATCTCGGCGGGCTCGACGTCGCGATCATCGGCCTGCCGATGGATCTCGGCGTCACCAACCGGGCCGGCACGCGCCTCGGCCCGCGCGCGGTACGTGCCGTCGAGCGCATGGGACCGATGGACCATGTCAACGGCACCGCGCCGTTCAACCTGATCAAGGCGGCCGATATCGGCGACGTGCCGTTCCGCTCGCGCTATTCGCTGGAGAGCTGCCATGAGGACATCGAGGCGACCTTCAAGCAAATCGTGAAGGCCGGCGTCTCGACGCTCGGCGTCGGCGGCGACCATTCGATCACCTATCCGATCCTGAAGGCCGTCGGCGAGAAGCGCCCGGTCGGCATGGTCCATATCGACGCCCATTGCGACACGTCCGGGCCTTATGAAGGCTCGAAGTTCCACCATGGCGGGCCGTTCCGGCAGGCCGTGCTCGACGGCGTGCTCGATCCCGAGCGCGTCATCCAGATCGGCATCCGCGGCGGCGCCGAATATCTCTGGGAGTTCTCCTACGAGTCCGGCATGACCGTGATCCATGCCGACGAGGTCGACCGCATGGGGCTCGATGCGGTGATTGCCAAGGCGCTCGCCGTGATCGGCGATGGGCCCACTTACGTCTCCTTCGACGTCGATTCGCTCGATCCCGCCTTCGCGCCCGGTACCGGCACGCCCGAGGTCGGCGGCCTCACCCCGCGCGAGGCGCTCGCCATCCTGCGCGGCCTCAAGGGCAAGAACATCGTCGCCGCCGACGTGGTCGAGGTCGCCCCGCAATACGATGCGACCAGCAACACGGCGCAATGCGCGGCACAGGTGCTGTTCCTCGAGCTCTGCCTGATCGCCGAAGCGAGAGCTGCCGGCAAGGGCAGGCCGTGAAGCGAAAGGCGCTCCAGCTCGACGCAATCGATCGCCAGATCATCGCGATCCTGCGGGCGGAGGGCCGGATCACCAATCAGGCGCTGTCGGAACGGGTCGGGCTCTCGGCCCGGCCCTGCCTGGAGCGGATGCGCCGGCTGGAGGCCTCCGGGCTGATCGCCGGCTATGGCGCGCGGCTTTCGCCCGAGCTTGCCGGCCACGCCATCATCGCCTTCGCGCAGATCTCGCTGCGCGACCATTCGGTCGGCCGGCGCGAGCGGATCGAGAAGGTGCTGCGCGCCTGCCCGGACGTGGTCGAGCTCCTGGTGATCAGCGGCGAGGCCGACTATCTCGCCCGCATCGTCGCGAGCTCGCTGGCGGCCTATGAGGAACTGACCGGTGCCTGGCTCGCCGACAACCAGCTCGGCATCGCCCGGATCGCGACCACCTTCGCGCTCAAGGCGCTGAAGGATTTCGAGGGCTACCCGCTGCTCGACGAATAGAGGCAGCCCTCTCTTTCAGTTTTCCCGCAGGGCGAGGTGGCCCTTCAGCATGGCGCGTAGCTCGGCGAGGGCCGGAGCGCGCACGCTCTCATCGTCATCGGCGCGCAACAGCGCCGCGACCCGGATCAAATGCAGGATCACGGCGGCGAGCGAAGCCATTCGCGCATTGGTCACCGGCGGCTCGACCGCCGCGAGCAGTGCCACAATGCGGCCGCGTAGCCGAGCGCGCGCCTCCTTCTTGACGGCAGGATCAAGCGTGCGCCGCTCGCTGACGGCGAGGAAGGCCGGATTCTCTTCGAGATAGGCGACGAAGCGGGCAAAGAGCGCATCGACCGCCGCCTCGATCGACTGCCCGCGCACCTCCCCAGCAAGCAAATCGAGCATGCCGGCAAGCGCGTCGAGATGGCGGGCATGCAGCGCCGCGGCGACATGCTCCTTGGTGGGGAAGAATTGGTAGAGCGAGCCGATCGAGGCACCGGCGCGCGCGGCGATCTGCGTCATCGTCGCCGCCTCATATCCGGCCTCGGCGAAGACCGCGCTGGCACCGTCAAGCAGCGCCGAGACGCGCTTCAGACCACGGCTGCGACTCGGTTCCTTGGCGGTCTTCTCCGCCGGGGGGCTTGAATTTTGTGAGGACATGCTCATAAATCTACAAACATGAGGATACCCTCATATAAAAGCCATCCCGGCCGCGCTCCCTGACGGAAATCCCCGATGACGCTCCAGCTCGACCCTCGCAAAACCGCCCTCGTCCTCATCGACATGCAGAAGGGAACGCTCGCCTTCCCGCTCGCACCCTATGACCGGACAACCCTCATCGCCAACACGGCCTCACTCGGCCAGGCCTTCGCCGCGGCCGGCGGCCTGATCGCGACGGTCAACGTCGCGTTTGCTCCGGATCGTTCCGACCTGCCGCCGCAAGCGATCGACCACCCGATGATGCTGCCGCCGGGCGGATTTCCGCAGGACTGGTCCGACCTCACCCCCGAGATTGCCGCGCTGCCGGCCGCCGTCTGCGTCACCAAACGTCACTGGAGCGCCTTCTACGGCACCGAACTCGACCTGCAATTGCGGCGGCGGCGGATCGAGACGGTGGTGATCGGTGGCATCGCCACCAATTTCGGCGTCGAATCGACGGCGCGCGACGCCTGGCAGCACGGCTATGAGGTAATCGTCGCTGAGGACGCCTCGAGCTCGGTCGGCGCGGAGCTGCACGCCTTCGCCATCACCTCGACCCTACCCCGCGTCTCGCGCGTACGACGCGTCGCCGAGATCGCCGCCGCGATGGGAACGGCCTGAGCGAAAGTAAGAGCTGTCAAAGCGGCAACAGCGCGTCCGGCTTCACATCGCCGATCGAGGCGTAGCTGTGCGTTTCCCGGACGCCCGGAAGCGGCAGGATGACGCGCTGCAGGAACTCCTGAAACGTCGCCATGTCGGCAATGCGCGCTTTGACCAGATAGTCGAACCCGCCGATCACCATGTGGCATTCGATGATCTCGGGTGCCTTCGCGACGGCCTCGGCGAAGCGGTCGAAGACATGCGGGGCCGTGTGGTCGAGCCTGACCTCGATGAAGACGAGCGTGCCGCGGCCGATCTTCGACGGCTCGAGCACCGCCCTGACGGCGCGGATGAAGCCTTCACTGAACAGGCGCTTGATCCGCTGCGACGCCCCGGTCGGCGACAATCCGACGCGCTGCGCGAGGTCGAGCACCGTCCGGCGGCCATCCTCTTGCAGCAACCTGAGCAGCTGCCGGTCGATACGGTCGAGATCGCTCATTCCGAAACTCACACTTTCAGAGGCCACTGCGCGTGACATTCACGCAAGAAGCTCGAAATGAGCATATTTTATCGCACCCACTCGCAGCAATACGGTTTGAAAGGCACTCGATGCCTGACCGTAGCGAAGGCGAGCAAGATCATGGATGGAACACAGCTGACTTCGAGCAATCACGCGAAGGGCGAGATCAGTATTCTCTCGCTGAGCGAAGCGGACATTCGAAACTGTATCGACCTGCGCAAGCTGCTCGATGCGCTGGCCGAGGGGTTCAAAGCGCTGTCCGACGGCCGCGTCGTCATTCCGGCCCGACCACAGCTCGATATTCCCGATGCGGGCTATTCGCTGGCGATGCCGGGCTGGATGAGCGGCATGCATCTGACCGTCAAGCTGGTCAACGTCTTCGAAGGCAATATCGCGAGGGGCATGCCGAGCCATCTCGCGACGATCCACCTGTTCGATGCGGAGACGGGGATGCCCGTCTGCATCATGGACGGGACTTATATCACGGCGGTCCGTACCTCCGGCTCGGCGGTGCTTTCGGTACGGGAACTCGCAAGGCGCGATGCCAGGATCGCCACTGTCGTCGGCGCTGGCGTCCAGGCGGACCAGCATCTCCATCTGCTGCTACTGGTTCGCGATTTCGCGGAGATCCGGGTGTTCTCGAAGAATTTCGCCGATGCCCAGGCGCTGGCTTCACGCCATCCGGGGGTCACTGCCGTGGCGGACCTCGAGGCCGCGGTGCGCTCGTCGGACGTGGTCTGCCTCGCGACGCACTCCTATGTCCCGGCGATATCCGCGGACTGGGTTCGACCGGGAACACATGTCTCCTCGGTCGGCGTCGCACCACCCGGCGGCGAACTGCCGGTCGAGCTGATCGCCCGCGGTGGCCTCTTCGTCGAGGCGCGGGAGGCCTTCGCACCGACACCCGTTGGTTGCTGCGAACTTGCCGGTATCGATCCCGAGGCCGGAACCGACCTTGGCGAGATGCTGCTGGGACGGCGGCCGGGACGGACATCGGACCGGCAGATCACGATCTACAAGGCGATGGGTGTCGCCATGGAGGACATGGTGGCAGCCGATCTCGCCTATCGCGAGGCCCGGCGGCAGGGTGTGGGCCGGACTGTCTTGCTCTAAAGCTCTTACGACTCGGCAAGAGCCATGCACCACCAGCATGGCTCTTCTGCTCGCATCGAGTTGAGCGCGCTGACACTTGCGATTCATGCATGATCTGGGTCATATGCTGCGGTGCAATGCGCCGCTGGGCGCAGCATCATAAAACAATCCGACCGGACCATCGTCATGAGCCTCTCGAGCACGGGAGACGCGTTCGCGCGCCCTGCCCGCTCCGCCGCCGCGCCGCGTGTCGGCCTCGTACTGTTCGCCCTGGCGATGGGCGGCTTCGCCATCGGCACGGCCGAGTTCGCGGTGATGAGCCTGCTGCCCTATTTCTCGGTGGGGCTGGGGATCGATGAGCCGACGGGCGGGCATGTGATCAGCATCTACGCCGCCGGCGTGGTCTTCGGTGCCCCGATCATCGCGGTGCTCGCGACGAAGCTGTCGCGCCGCACGCTCCTGATCGCGCTGATGGCAGCCTTCGCGCTCGGCAACGGCCTTTCGGCACTCGCTCCGAGCTATGGCTGGATGCTGCTGTTCCGCTTTCTCAGCGGGCTGCCGCACGGCGCCTATTTCGGTGTCGCGGCGCTGGTCGCAGCCTCGCTGGTGCCGGCCAACCGGCGCGCGCTCGCGGTGGCGCGGGTGATGCTCGGGCTGACGATCGCAACCATCCTCGGCGTACCACTGGCGAACTGGCTCGGCCAGGCGCTCGGCTGGCGCTGGGGTTTTGGCGTCGTCACCGCGCTGGCGCTGACGACGGTGATCCTGATCACGCTGTTCGCGCCGAAGGACAAACCGCAACCCGGCGCCAGCGCCTTGCGCGAGCTCGGCGCGCTGCGCCATCGCCAGGTCTGGCTGACACTGGCGATCGGCGCGGTCGGCTTCGGCGGCCTGTTCGCGGTCTACACCTACATCGCCTCGACGCTGGTCGAGGTGACGCAGGTCGCGCCGACGATGGTACCGGTGGTGCTGGCGATCTTCGGCCTCGGCCTGACCTTCGGCACCCTCGCCGCTGCCTGGCTGGCCGACCGGATGCCGATGGCTTCGATCGCGATCATCCTGCTCTGGACCGCCGGCTCGCTGGCGATCTACCCGTTCGCCGCCGGCAACATCTGGGCGATCAGCATCGTCGCCTTCATGATCGGCTGCGGCGGCGGGCTCGGCACGCCCCTCCAGACGAGGCTGATGGATGTCGCGCAGGATGCGCAGACGCTCGCCGCGGCGCTGAACCACAGCGCCTTCAACACCGCCAATGCGCTCGGCCCCTGGCTCGGCGGCATGGCGATCGCCGCCGGCTATGGCTGGACCTCGACAGGCTGGGTCGGCGCCGGCCTGGCGCTTGCGGGCCTCGCAATCTGGCTGGTGACGGCGTGGGATGCGAAGAGCCGCAGCGGAGCGGCAACTGCCAGCGCCTGATCTCAGCGTGGCGTCGGCGCCGCGATCAGGCGCATCGCGGTCGGAATCGAAGCCTGTCCGGCTTCGAGCTGGTCGGTCAGCACATAGAACCAGTTGAAGCCGATATAGAGAGAAAGCCTGGCCTCGACCTCCTCGGCCGGGATGTCGCCGCGCGCCGCTGCCGCTGCGAAGAGGCCGCGGACATCCTGCAGCCGCTCGGGCAGGAACTTCTCGCGTAGCGCCGCAAGCGCCTCGGGATCGCTCTGTGCTTCGGCGAGAAGCGCACGGAAGGTACGGCCCGACGGCGTGCCGCACCAGAAGCTCCAGAGCATTCTGGTGTGCTCGGTCAGGTCGCGAGCAAGGTCACCGCTCGGCACCACCCTGATGCCCGCCTTCTCGGCGGCATAAACCTCCATCAGCAGGTCGGCGCGGTTCTTCCACCAGCGATAGATTGTCGGCTTGCCGGCGCCGGCGCGGCGCGAGACCGCATCGATCGAGAAGCCGGCATAGCCCTCCTCCGCCAGCACAGCGCGGGCAGCGGCGAGGATCGCGGCCTGCGAGGCCGGGTTGCGCCGCGCGCCGATCGAAGCGCGGCGGACTGGAGTCGCGGCCTTCATGATCGCTTCCCTCCTTCTTCGCCTCTGCAACAGCTCGTTCGGCACGCGCTTGCAAGCACACCCTGTGCAAACACGATCTTGCAGCAGGCGCCTTGATATCGAAACGGATCGTATCTATCAATCACATCGAAACGGAACGTTTCGTTATGGAGACCACCATGCCCGCACCCGCCTCGATTCCCTTTCTCGCCCATCTGCGCTTCCTGGGGACGCTGATGCTTGGCGCCTATCTGTTGATCAACGCCCTGCTGCTGGCCCTGGCGCCGCTGACCAGGGGCTGGCCGGTTTGGTCCGTCACTGCCCTCGCCGTCCCGCCCATGGTGCTCGGCATGGTCTATCTGGTGATGCCGTTGGCGCGCCGCGCCCTCACCGCTCCCATGCGCCAGCCCGCGGTTTCCGGCGATCAGGTGCGCTCGTGATGGTCAGCCACTTCGCAAATCCATTGCTGGCTGGCGTGATCCTGCTCCTTGCCGGCCAACCCGCCGGCGCGGGCAACGGCGCCATTGCCTTCAACGGCTCGAAGACAGGAAAAGCCATGACCGCTGGGACTCTCGCAGCCGAGCCTGCCGCCACAACTGCCAATGCTTTCATGCCGACAGGCTATGCCGAGATCGCCCGGCGCCCCGTCGCGGTCGACGGCGAACGGGCCGAGCTTGTCCGCTATCGGCGGAGCGACGGTCGTAATGCCGCCCTCGGCGGCGAGCATTTCAGCACGGTCATCGCCGCGGACGGCCGCCTGAAAGGCTTTGCCCGCATGGACCTCGACCTTGTCGGCGGCGAGCTTCCTTCACGGAAAGAAACGCAAGCCATCGCCATGGACTTCCTGCGCGTGGCAGCTCCCGACCTGCTGCCGGTGCACGAGATCAGCTGGATCGAGCCGCACGACGAGCCTCTCCGCGTCACGCGCAGCCGGAAGACCGAGCAACTCACGCTCACCGGCATGAAGGTGAAGATGCGCAATACGGCCGATGGGCGCTGGATGTGGGTTATCGTCGGAGCCGACCGCAAGGTCATGGTGTTCGAGCGCGACATCGTCTGGGTGACGTTCCCCGGTCACCGCAAGACCGAAAAATGGCTGCACGACGCCTGGCTCACGGAGAACGGGGTAACCCTGCCCTAACCTGCCGCGAGCGACCGGAGCACCACTCATCGCCGCCCGAATCTGTCGCAAACTCGACAGATTCGGCTGCAGGAGCCGGCGCTTCCAGCCGGCTCCGTCGCTTGAGCGCGCCTACCCTCGCAGGAACGAGGGAGAACCGCCATGAATGCGATCGTGCTCGAACGCGAAGTCTGTGCCCAGAACTACGCGCCCTTGCCGATCATGCTCTCCCATGGCGAAGGGGTCTGGCTCACCGATGTCGCAGGCGTCAGGCGGCTCGACATGATGAGCGGCTATTCCGCCGTCAGCCTCGGCCACGGCCATCCGCGCATCCTCAAGGTGCTGAACGAGCAGGCCAGGCGCCTCGCCGTCACCAGCCGTGCCTTCCATACCGAGCCGCTCGGCCCCTTCCTGGCCAAGCTCTGCGCCGTTGCTGGCCAGGAGATGGCGCTGCCGATGAACACCGGCGCCGAAGCAGTCGAGACCGCGATCAAGGCCGCGCGGCGCTGGGGCCACAAGGTCAAGGGCATCGCCGACGGCAAGGCCGAGATCATCGTCGCCGACAACAACTTCCACGGCCGCACCACGACGATCATCGGCTTCTCCACCGATGAGAGCTATCGCGACGGCTTCGGCCCGTTCGCGCCGGGCTTCGTCAGCGTGCCCTTCGGCGACGCCGCCGCCATGGAAGCGGCGATCACGCCGAACACCGCAGCCATCCTGATCGAGCCGATCCAGGGCGAGGCCGGCATCGTGCTGCCGCCGGACGGCTATCTCCGGGCACTGCGGACGCTCTGCGACCGCAACAACGTTCTCCTGATCCTCGACGAGATCCAGTCCGGGCTTGGCCGCACCGGCCACTGGTTCGCGCATCAGCACGAGGGCGTGAAGCCCGACGGGCTGATCGTCGGCAAGGCGCTCGGTGGCGGGATCTATCCGGTCTCGGCCTTCCTGGCGTCGCGCGCGGTGATGCAATTGTTCGGGCCGGGCTCGCATGGCTCGACCTTCGGCGGCAATGCGCTTGCCGCCGCGATCGGCCATGAGGCGCTCGCGGTGATCGAGGACGAGAAGCTGGTCGAACACTCGGCCGAACTCGGAGCCTATATGAAAGGAAGGCTCGTCGCGATGACGCAAGGCCTCGCTAGCGAGGTGCGCGGACGCGGCCTCTGGGTCGGCGTCGAGATCGCACCCGGCGCCGGCGATGCCAAAAAGATCGTCGCCCGCCTCGCCGATGCCGGTGTGCTGACCAAGGAGACGCATGAGCGCACCATCCGCTTCGCGCCGCCGCTGACGATCAGCCGGCAAGAGCTGGATTGGGGGCTGGAGCACTGCGAAAGCGTCTTCGCCGAGCACGCGCGCTGAACCATGCAACAAAATCCGTGTGCGGCCGCCCGAGCCAGCGCACGGGAAAACCGCCGCTAAAATCCGATTCGACAACAAGAACAGCGCCTTGCCTTGCACCATCCTTGTGCGGGCACGCTCGGAAAAGCTGCAAGAGCCTACTTGCGGCCCGCCCCGATGATCGCACAAGCTGTCGCGCACAAGCCGATACGGGAACTCGAAACGCCCGGTCGGCCAGATCCAAGGGGAGGTCCCATGAAAGGTTTCGCAAAATTCGTCGCAGCCGCGGCGCTCACGGTCGCCGGCGCCACGGGCGCGCTCGCCCAGGCGAAGGAATGGAAAGAAGTCCGAATCGGCACGGAGGGCGCCTATCCGCCCTACAACAACCTCAACGCCAAGAAGGAGCTGGAAGGCTTCGAGATCGATTACGGCAACCTTCTCTGCGAGAAGATGAAGGTGAAGTGCAGCTGGGTGGTGCAGGACTGGGACGGCATCATCCCGGCGCTGCAGGCGAACAAGTACGACATCATCCTCGCCGGCATGAACGCCACCGAGGAACGCAAGAAGCAGGTCGACTTCAGCACGCCGTACAGCAAGACGCCGATCTGGATGATCGGCCCCAAGAGCACCGCTTCGAACGACATCTCGCCCGCCACCTTGAAGGGCAAGTCGATCGGCGCGCAGGGCTCGACCATCCACGCCAACTATGTCGAGAAGTTCTACAAGGACTCGACGGCGCGCCTCTATCCGACCCAGGAAGAGGCCAATCTCGACCTGCTCAACGGCCGCCTCGACTACATCGTGGCCGACGCGCTCGCCCTCGCCGACTTCCTGAAGGGCCAGGGCAAGGACTGCTGCAAGCGGATCGCCGAAGTGACCCGTGACGACGCGATCCATGGCGCCGGCGTCGCCGGCGCAATGCGCAAGGCCGACACCGCGCTGAAGGACCTGGTCAACAAGGCGATCGCCGAGACCGTCGCCGACGGCTCGCTGAAGAAGCTCGAGGACAAGTGGTTCAAGTACGAGTGAACCAGACCCGCTGACGCCTACCCGCCGGCCGCATAAGGGCCGGCGGGACTCATCTCCTCGCGCGCCGGCCCTCCCATGTTCGACAAACTCGCACTGCTCGGCTTCGGCCCCGGCGGCTGGGGCTGGGCCCTGCTGCAAGGCGCGGCCAACACCATTTCGGTCGCGCTCGCGACCCTGCCCTTCGGCCTGGCGCTCGGCCTGATCATCGCGCTGTGGAAGCGCTCCGACAGCGTGCTGCTGCGCTCGCTGGCGACGATCTACACCACCGTCTTCCGCGGCGTTCCCGAGCTGCTGACGCTCTACATCATCTATTTCGGCATCCAGGTGCTGGTGCAGAAGGTCTGGACCGGCTTCTCGATCCCGCCCTTCGTCGCCGGCATGGTCGCGCTCGGCATGGTGCTCGCCGCCTTCTCCAGCGAGGTCTGGGTCGGCGCACTGAATTCGATCCAGAAGGGCCAGCGCGAGGCCGCCTCGGCGCTCGGCCTGTCGAAGGCGCAGGCCTTCCGGCTCGTCGTCTTCCCGCAACTGATCCGCGTCGCCCTGCCCGGCCTCGGCAACAACTGGATGGTGCTGCTGAAGGAGACCTCGCTGATTTCGGTGATCACGCTGCAGGACATCATGTTCATCGCGACGCGCGCCAATGTCGTGACCAAGGAGCCGTTCCTGTTCTTCGGCACGGCGATGCTGCTCTATTTCTTCTTCTCGCTGGTCTCGGCCTGGGGCATCGGCAGGCTCGAGCAACGCACCAATCGCGGCTTCGCCGCCTTCGGCGGAGCGACCCGATGAACTGGTGCGAATATCCCGGCTACCTGATCGGCAGCGAGGTCCTGCAGAACTATGGCTGCCGCATGGCGAACGGCCTGTGGCTCACCTTCGAGCTGGTGGTGCTCTCGGTCGCCTTCGGCTTCGTCCTGGCGCTAGGCCTCGCCATCGCCAGGCTCTACGGGCCGCGCTGGGCGCAGATCGCGATCAACGGCTACACCACTTTCTTCCGCGGCACGCCGCTGCTCTGCCAGCTCTTCCTGGTCTATTACGGCTTCGGCCAGTTCCGGCTGTTCTGGCAGGATATCGGCCTGTGGTGGTTCTTCCGCGAGCCATTCTACTGCGCGCTCTTCACCTTCACCATCAACACCGCCGCCTATCAGGCCGAGATCCTGCGAGGCGCGATCCAGTCGATCCCGCGCGGCCAGTTCGAGGGCGCGCTGGCGCTCGGCCTGCATCGCTGGGCGACCTTGCGCCGGGTGATCCTGCCGCAGGCGATGATCCTGGCGCTGCGCCCGCTCGGTAACGAGTTGATCGTGATGATCAAGGCGAGTGCCATCGCCTCGCTGGTGACCCTGTTCGACCTGATGGGCGCGACCCGCCTCGCCTTCGCCCGCTCCTTCGACCTGTCGATCTATCTCTATGCCGCGCTGATCTATCTTGCGCTGACCGAGATCATCCGGCGGGTCTGGGACCGGCTGGAGCTCAGGCTGACGCGGCATATGGCGCTGAGGTGAGCAGCTGACCGCTCAGCCCGGCAAGGTCAGGACCAGCGGGCCGTTGGCGGTCGCGACCACGGTGTGCTCGTACTGGACCGTCGGCGCGCGCGGCTCGGAATAGAGCGTCCAGCGGTCGCCTTCGGCATGCTCGGCCCAGTCGGCGCCGAGCGACAGGAACGGCTCGACCGTGAAGACCAACCCCTTCTGCATGACACGGCGCTCGGAGCGCTCGGGCCAGGTGGCGATCTCCTTCGGCTCCTCGTGCAGCGAGCGGCCGATGCCGTGGCTGGCGAGGTTGCGCACCAGGGTGTAGCCGTTCTTCTGCGCGAAGCGGCCGACCGCCTCGCCGATTCCCGCGATGGGCTTGCCGGCGCCGACCTGACCGAGCCCGGCCCAGAGCGCGCGCTTGCCGTCGCGGCAGAGCTTCTCGATGCGGCGATCGACCGGCGGCACGGTGAAGGACGCTCCGGTATCAGAGAAATAGCCGGCCTTCTCGGCGGAGACGTCGATGTTCACCAGGTCGCCCGCCGCGATCCGGCGCTCGCCCGGAATGCCGTGCGCGACCTCCTCGTTGATGCTGATGCAGGTCGCGCCGGGAAAGCCGTAGACCGTCTCGGGGGCGGAGCCTGCGCCGTGCTTTTCGAGCATCTCGCGGCCGATCGCGTCGAGTTCGGCCGTGGTCATGCCCGGCTCGAGCGCCTTCCCCATCGCTGCAAGCGTATCGGCGACGATGCGGCCGATCTCGCGCAATGCCTGGAGCTCTTCGTCATTGGTGATGGTCATGCCGGGTTCCTGACCGATTTCGGCGAGAGCAGCAAGCCAGCGCGCCCGGCCGCCATGCATGATCTTTGCAGAATCGCGATCGCTGCTATCGCGCCTGCATCGCTTCCCTCGCCCTCCCGGGCGCGCTAAAGCCGCAATGACCTTTCGGACGATGCAGCGGAGCACCTCATGGCCAAAGTCGCTTTCCTCGGTCTCGGCGTGATGGGCTATCCCATGGCCGGCCATCTCAAGGCCAAGGGCCATGACGTCACCGTCTACAACCGCTCGCCGGAGAAGGCGCAGAAATGGGTGGCGCAGCATGGCGGCGTCTATGCGCCGACCCCGGCCCAGGCGGCCGAGGGCCAGGAGATCGTGTTCTGCTGCGTCGGCAATGACGACGACCTGCGCTCGGTGACGACGGGCGAGAACGGCGCCTTCGCCGCCATGGGCAAGGGCACGGTCTTCGTCGACCACACCACCGCTTCGGCCAATGTCGCGCGCGAGCTCGACGCCGCGGCGACCGCTGGCGGCTTCGGCTTCATCGACGCGCCGGTCTCCGGTGGCCAGGCCGGCGCCGAGAACGGCGTGCTGACCGTGATGTGCGGCGGCGACCCTGCAGTTTACGCGAAGGTCGAGCCGGTGATCGCGAGCTTCGCCCGGATGTGCAGGCTGATGGGCCCCGCCGGTTCCGGCCAGCTCACCAAGATGGTCAACCAGATCTGCATCGCCGGCCTGGTCCAGGGCCTGTCCGAGGGCGTTCATTTCGCCAAGCGCGCCGGGCTCGATGTCGAGGCGATGCTGGAGGTGATCTCGAAGGGCGCCGCCGGCTCCTGGCAGATGGAGAACCGCGGCAAGACGATGAACGTCGACAAGTTCGATTTCGGCTTCGCCGTCGACTGGATGCGCAAGGACCTCGGCATCGTGCTCGACGAAGCCCGGAACAACGGCGCCCGCCTGCCGGTGACCGCGCTGGTCGACCAATTCTACGCCGATGTGCAGAAACTCGGCGGCGGGCGCTGGGATACGTCGAGCCTGCTGAAGCGGCTGGAGCCGTAAGCGCTCAGCCCGCCAGCCGCGCCACCTCCGCCCGCAGCACCGGCACCAGCTCGGCCTCGAACCAGGGGTTCTTGCGGAGCCAGCCATTGTTGCGCCAGGACGGGTGCGGCAGTGGCAGGATGGGCGGCCGGCGCTCCCCAGCGAAGATGTTGCGCCAATCGGCGACGGTCGCCGTCAGGTCGGCCGCCGCCTTCGGCCCGAGATGCCAGGCTTGCGCATAACGGCCGATCACCAGCACGAGCTCGATATGTGGCAGGGCCGCGAGCACGCGCGTCCGCCAGGTTGGGGCACATTCGCGACGCGGCGGCAGGTCGCCGCCCTTGGCATCGAGTCCCGGAAAGCAATGGCCCATCGGCACGATCGCGACGCGCGAGGCGTCGTAGAAGCGGGCCTGGTCGAGGCCGAGCCAATCGCGCAGGCGATCGCCGGAGCGGTCGGTGAAGGGCCTGCCGCTGGCATGCACGCGGGTGCCCGGTGCCTGGCTCGCGATCAGCAGGCGGGCGCTCGCCTCCGCCTGGACCACGGGACGCGGCTGATGCGGCAGCGGCGGGCCGTAGAGCGGCGCATCGCGGCAGATCCGGCAGGCCCGCAATTCGGCGAGGACATCGTCGAGCGCCTCCGGCGAGCCCGTCCTATGCCCGCTCATCGTCCAGCCAACCGCTCCCGGCGCCGGCCTTGCGAGATCAAGCCGTCGCAATACCAGGCCGGAACCCTGCCGGCATGCTTCTGCGGATCGCCGGGCTGGACGGAGAAGAACCCGACGATGCTGCCGCTGACGACGCTGCGCGGGACGTAGAGCGTGCCGCTGCGCTCGACGGTGAAGCAATGGGTCTGGCGCGTCTCGACCGGGCCGTAATAATAGCAGATCGCATCCTGCGTCGTGGTCCAGCAGGCATCGCGGTTCGGCGTGTCCCGATCCCGGTTGTAGCCGCTCACCCGTCCATCCTCGTGATGGTACTCACTGAAGGTCTCGCCACTGCTGTAACGTCCGGTCACCGTGTTGCCCTCGACCAGCTGACGCATCTGCTCGCCGGTCAATCGCTCGACAGCGAGCGTCTTACTCCCCCAGGTCGAGAGCCCGAGAAGCAGCGCCAGCGCGAGGAGCCTCACCGCGAGGCGACCCGCGATGACATCGCCGGCGGCGGCGCGTTCGAGATCAGCCCGTCACAATGCCAAGCCGTTGCCTTGTCGGCGTGTTTCTCGGGATCGCCGGGCTGGACGGTGGCGATGCCATTGATGCGACCGGAGCGGTAGGTCTTCAGCACATAGAGCGAGCCGCTGCGCTCGACCCAGAAGCAATAGGTCCGGCGCGTCTGGTGCGGGCCGTAATAATAGCAGACGGCATCGTCTGTCGTCGTCCAGCAGGCGTCGGTGTTGGGTACATGCCGGTTATGGCCGGTCGCGCGGCCATCCTTGTGGTGGTACTCGCTGAACGGCGGTCCATTGCCGTAGCGGCCGGCGACGGTGTTGCCCTCGAAGAGCTGGCGGATCTCCTGGCCGGTCAGACGCTCGACCGCATCAGCGGTCGTCGCGCCAACGCAGAGGGCCAGCAGCGCCGCCATCGTCCCGAGCCGGATCACCGTGCCGCGACCCGCCGCGACATCGGAAGCTGCGGCCCGCGCGAGATCAGCCCATCGCAATACCAGGGCTTGCCGCCATCGGTATGGTTGCGCGGGTTGGCGAGCTCGACGGTCGCAATCGCATTGATCCGGCCATTCTCAAGGTTGCGCAGGATATAGAGCCGGTCGGTGAGCTCCACGGTGAAGCAATGCGTCGTCCGATCCTCCGGCGGGCCGTAATAGTAGCAGACGGCATCGCCCTTGGTGATCCAGCAGGCGTCGCGGTTCTCCTGCCAGCCATTATTGCCGAGCGCCCGCCCGTCGGGATCGTGATATTCGGTGAAGAAGCCACCGCCGGTATAGCGGCCGCTGACGGTGTTGCCGGTGAAGGCCCGGTTGATCTGCTCGCCCGTCAGCTTCTCGGCCGCCGTGGCCGCCAGCGGGAGCATCAGCGCGAGCAGAAGCGTCAGCAGACGCATGATCAGGCCTTCCAGCTCGGCCGGGCCGAGAGCTCGCCATGCCAGCGCCGGATGTTGGCGAAATCCTCCGGCAGCGGAATGCGCGAGGGCTTCATGAAGTCGATGGCGATGCCGGCGGTGATGTCGGCCACCGTCAGCTCGTCGCCACAAATGAAGCGATTGGCGCCGAGCTGCAGGTCGAGCAATACGAGGTGATCGTCGATCAGCTCGCGATTGGCCTCGGCCCATTCCGGCACCTGGTCCTCGAGTTCGGCCATGGCGGGATGGCTGTGGCGGAACACGGCCGAAACGGCCGTGAACAGCCCGAGCTCGATACGGCGGTTCCACATCTCGATCAGCGCCGCCTCCTTCGGCGCGGCGCCGAACAGGGCCGGCGCCGGGTTGAGGCTCTCGATATAGCGACAGATGGCGATGGTCTCGGCCAGCGCCGTGCCGTCCTCCAGCAGCAGCACCGGCAGGCGCTGCGACGGGTTGATGCGCGTGAACTCCGGCGTCCGATGCTCCTTCCTAGCCATGTCGATCGGCACCAGCTCGGGCAAGGGCACGCCCTTCTCGGCAAAGAAGATGCGGACCCGCCGCGGATTGGGCGCGCGCCCGCCATCATAGAGCTTCATGCCCTTAGCCTTTCGCCGTCTCGGGACATGGCGGTTTCACGGTGCCGCCGCGGCCCTGTCAAGAGTTCAGACCGCAAAGACGGCGGCAAGACGACGCGCCGACGACGGGGAGAGGAACAATGCAGCCCTTGCCACGATTGTGGTCCAGGAAGGGGCAACCGTCATGCCGCAGGATTGGAGCTTCCCGCAGAATTGGGGCTTCGTCGTCTGGATCGTCATCCTCGCCGTCCCGGTGGGGTTGATGCTCGCGACCTTCTGGTCGCGCTCGCGGGAATCCGGCGCAGCGCGGCTGGACGGCCCACGCGACGACGATCCGCGCGAGCCGTTGTGATCGCTCAGCCCGGCGCGAGCAGAATCAAGGCAAGCGGCACCGCGACTGCCGCGACGACGGTCTGCAGCGCGCAGATTCCGGCCATGAGCGGCGCATCGCCGCCAAGCTGGCGCGCCATCACATAAGAGGAAGAGGCCGTCGGCAGCGCCTGGAACAGGATGGCGAGCGTCGCCGCCTGGCCACCAAGGCCGAAGCCCCTCAGGGCCGCATAGGTCGCGAGCGGCATCAGCACGAACTTGGCGAATGAGGCGACCAGCGCCGGCTTCAGCCCGCGCCCGAGCGCGCCCCAGTCGAGCGCCGCGCCGACGCAGAGCAGGCCGATCGGCAGCGAGGCCTGGCCGAGCGCCTTGAGACAACCCTCGATGCCGGGCGGCAGGCCGAGGCCACTGAGCTGGATCGCGATGCCGAGCACGCAGGACATCAGCAGCGGATTGAGGGCAAGCCCCCGGAGAATGCCGCGCAAAGTCGGCTGGGCCGAGCCCCAGCGGGCAAAGACGAGGACGCAGAGCACATTCACCGTCGGCACGATCGCGGCATTGGCGACGGCAGCGAGCGGCAACGCCGACGCTCCGAGCATGCTACCGGCCGCGCTCAGACCGACATAGTTGTTGAAGCGGATGCCGCCCTGGAAGACCGAGGTGAAGGCGGCGTCGCTGTAACCGAGCCAGCGCTTCGCCAGCACGAGCACCGCCGCGACCGCGATGATCGCCGCCATCAGCGTCAATGCCAGTTCGGCGACAGGCAGCCCCCTGAGATCGGCCATCGCGAGAGCATGCGTGAAGAGGGCCGGCAGGAGGACATAATAGCTCAGCCGCTCGGCCTGCGGCCAGAACGCGTCCGGCAGGAAGCGCAGGCGGCGCATGGCATGCCCCAGCGCGATCAGCAGCGCGATCGGCGCGAGGGCGAGCAGAATGGCGCCGATCATGCCGGAAATTCCTGTCGGCTGGCGGATAGCGGCGTCATGCGGCAACGAATCCGGGGAGAGCACAAGAAGGAGATGATCCTTCTTTAGGTCGCGGCCGTCGAAGACAAAAATGCCAATGCAACCAGCCGCCTCGACGAAATTCGCATAGCCGGCACGGGCGTCAGCGCGGATGGCTGCGGCGCCATTCCTCCGGCCGCTCGAAGCTTAGCGCCCAGATGCCGCGCCCGGCTGCCTTCGCCTCGGCCTCCTCGGTTTGGTAGGCGCCATAGGAGACCGCGTTGCCCTGGCGCACCAGCGCCGCATTGATCTCGGCATCGCCTTGCTTGCAGCGCGCCAGGCCACGGCCATAACGATCGGCGCGCGAGATCGTGCAGCTGACATTGCCGAGCGCCAACATGGCAGCGAGCGCGCGCCTGGCCTGCCGGCCGCAGGCGACCTCGCCGCCATTGCGATCGCGGCAGCTCTGCCGGTATTCCGGCGCATCGATGCCCTCGAGGCGCAGCTCCTCGCCGAGGAGCCTCAGCGAATCACCATCGATCGCCTCGGCGGCTCCGGCGAGGCTGCGACCGGAGCCAAGCCGGTATTGCAAGACAGCGCCGCCAATCGCCAAAAGCACAAGGAATCCAAGGGCTACGACGAAGTCGACCGAACGGCCGACCCGCCGCCAGCCGAACAGGCCATAGTTACTTGTCCTGAATCCGAACCGCGCCATCAGGACAAGCTTAACGATTTCTCGCCAATCATGGCGAGCCGCGGCGCGCCAGTGTGCCGAGGCCTGGAGTCGTTTGCCTCGGACCATGGCGGAATTGACAGCCGAACAGGTGCAGCGCGGTCGCGGACCCGATCCGACCGTGCTGGCGCGCCGCAAGCTGATCAACCGCGAGGTCCGGTCGGCGCGCGAGAAGCTGACCTCCTCGACCGGTCTCCAGCGGGCTTTCGACTACGAACTCGTCCGCGTCTTCGCGCAATATCGGCTTAACGGCTCGGCCGGCACGCTGGTGCTCGCCTTCCTGGTGGCGGCGGCCGCCTGCGTCTGGGTGCCGTTCTACTCGGTCTCGGGCTGGCTCAGCCTGGTGGTGCTGACCACGGGCTTCACCGCCGTGCTGTGCCGGCGCTTCCTGGCCGAGCCGTCCGCAGCCGCCCGCATCGCCTTCTGGCGCAAGCTGCTGCCAGCCGCCGAATTGCTGCACGGCCTCTCCTGGGCCCTGCTGGCAAGCCTTTTCGTCGGTGTCGATGCGCCCGGTGCCCGCTTCTTCCTGATGACGGCGTTCCTGATCGTCAGCGCGCTCACCGTCACGCTCGCAGCGACGATCCCGATCGCGGTCTATTCCGGCCTCGTGCCGATCGTCGGCGCGATCGTGCTTTTCTTCACCGCTCGCACCGACATCGACAGCGTCACGATGCTGCTGATGGCCGCCTGCGCCCAGCTCTTCTTCGTCTTCCTGACCAACCGGCTCTATTCCGCCTCGGTCGAAACGATCGAGTTCCGCGCCGAGAAGGACGCGCTCATCGCCGAGCTCGAAACCGCCAAGGCCAACTCCGATGAAGCCAGACGCAAGGCGGAGGAAGCCAACCTCGCCAAGTCGCGCTTCCTGGCGACGATGAGCCACGAGCTGCGCACACCGCTCAACGCCATCCTCGGCTTCTCCGAGGTGATGAAGAACGAGGTGTTCGGCCCGCATGCCAACGCCTCCTACAAGGAGTATTCCGGCGACATCCACGCCTCGGGCCAGCATCTGCTCACCCTGATCAACGAGATCCTCGACCTCTCGCGCATCGAGGCCGGCAAATACGAGCTCAACGAGGAGGCGATCAGCCTCGCCGCCATCGTCGACGACGCAGCGCATATGCTCAACCTGCGCGCCAAGGCCAAGGGCCAGACGATCCGCCAGGCGACCGAGCCGGAGCTGCCGCGGATCTGGGCCGATGAGCGCGCCGTCCGCCAGGCGGTGCTCAACATTCTGGCGAACGGGATCAAGTTCACGCCGCAAGGCGGCGAGATCTCGATCAAGGTCGGCTGGACCGCCACCGGCGGGCAATATGTCAGCATCACCGATACCGGCCCCGGCATTCCCGAGGACGAGATCCCGGTGGTGATGCAGACCTTCGGGCGCGGCTCGCTGGCGATCAAGACGGCCGAGCAGGGTTCGGGTCTGGGGCTGCCGATCGTCAAGGGGCTGATCGACCTGCATGGCGGCGGCTTCCGCATCAAGTCGAGCCCGCGCGCCGGCACCGAGGTGACGATCACGCTGCCCGCCGAGCGCGTGATGGACACCCTGCCCGCCCTGCCGGAGCCCGGCGAGCGCTCGGCCGCCTGAAGCTCAGAGCGCCCGTCTGAAGACCGTATGCCCCGAACGGCTAGCGACCTTGTCGTAGAGTTCCGCCGCCGTCCGATTGTCGACCTGCATGTGCCAGTAGACCCGCAAGGCGCCCTCGGCACGGGCGAGATCGTAGAGCGCTTCCACCAGCCGCCGGCCGACCCCGCGCCGGCGTGCCGCTTCGGCGACGAAAAGGTCGTTGAGGAAACAGACGGGCCTGTCCGACGAGGTCACCGGATGGAAGACCGCGTGGACGATCCCGGCAAGCGCGCCATCATGAACGGCCACCAGAGCCCGCATCTGACCGGCAGCCAGAAAGCGTGCGAAGGTCGCGTCGGTCACGTCTGCAGGCGGCGGCGGGCCGCCGAACGGGCCATGCGCGTGATAGCCGATCCACAATATCTCCCAGCCGGAGCGATCGCCGGCTTCGAGTGACCGGATCGTCACATCGCTCCTGTCGTCTGTCATCCGTTCCGCTCGTCAATTCCAAGCCGGCGCATCGCTAGGCGACCTTCGGCAGGACCGTCGTCCTGCTGCGCTCGGCTTCGGCCTCTTCCCACCAGTCGCCGAGCGCATCGATCAGCGGCACGAGGCGCAGGCCCGCTTCCGTCAGCTCGTAATCGACCCGGCGCGGATAGCCGTCATGGTCGATCCGGCTGACGATGCCGGCCGCCTCGAGCTTGCGTAGCTCCAGCGCCAGCATGCGATGCGAGACGGTCGGGTTGTCGCGCCGGAGCTCGCTGAAGCGCTTGGTGCCGTCCTTCAGATAGTAGAGCAGCAGGGTCGGCCAGCGACCGCTCAGCACCCGCATGACGCCTTCGATCGAGCAGTCGGACACGACGTCCTTCATGGTTCGTTCCGCCTGGTTACAGAAATGTGCGTAATTTACATGGGGCGGCGGATGACTAGGTTCCACCCCGCTGCGCAGCGTTTCCCGACCCAAATGGAAAACGCAAGATGGAACCGATCCTCGTTTATGGCTACCCGGCCGGCACCTCGATGGGCCTGGTCGCGGCTCTGGAATGGCTTGGCCAGCCCTACAAGCTCAGCCGCGTCGACATGCTCGGCGAGATGCGCGAGCCGCCCTACAAGCGCATCAACCAGCGCGTCGAAACACCGGTGCTGATCACCGATCAGGGCCGCCCGCTCACCGAGACGATGGCGATCGCCGCCTATCTCGAGGCGCGCGACAAAGAGCGGCGGATCAGCTTCGATCCGCTCTCGGCCGAAGCCGACCGGATGCACCAGCTGATGGGCTTCCTCAACACCGGCTTCACCGGCGCCTTCACGCCGCTCTGGGTCGCGCTGGAGCTGCCCGAGCCCGATCCTGATTTCGAGGCGGCGCTGCGCCGTTTCGGGCGTGAGCGGGCAATCGAGCGCCATGACAGGCTGGAGGAGATGCTGACCGGCAGCCGCTGGCTGGCCGGCGACAAGCACTCCCTGGCCGACGGGCTTCTCGCCGGCGTCGCGCGCTGGCTCGAATACCATGAGGTCGCCGACCTCGCGCGCTGGCCGAAGCTGCAGGCGCTGCGCCAGCGGGTCGAAGCCGATCCGGCTGTCACCTTCGCGGCTGCGCTGGAAAACGGCGAGACACCGGCCGGCAACGGCGCCTTCAAGGGCCATGTGCCGCTGGCCGAGGTGATCGAGCGCTTCGGCGCCTGACAAGCGAAAGACGCGCCGGACCGAAATGTCCGGCGCGTCTTGTATGCTGGATCGCAGCTCCCATGATATACATGGCCCGTGTATATCAAGCAGGAGGCGATCCATGCAGGTCGCACGTTGGGGCAATAGCCTCGCTATCCGGATACCCACCGCCGTCAGTGAAGCGTTGGCCCTCAAGGAAGGCGACGATGTCGAGATCCGCATCGCGGACGACCGCACCTTCCTGATCGCCCGCGACGAGCGCAAGCCGCGCGCTCTCGCCCGGATCCGCAGCCTGCGCAAGCCGCTCCCGCCCGGCTGGCGTTTCGATCGCGACGAGGCCAATGAGCGCGCGCCGTGACCCGCGCCTTCCTCGACAGCAATGTGGTCGTCTACGCTTTCAGCGACGATCTGCGGAACGCCGTGGCGGAGGAGCTGCTCGGTCGCGGCTGCGAGATCAGCGCCCAGGTGCTGAACGAGTTCACCAATGTGGCGCGGCGCAAGCTCGGCTTTTCATGGACGGAGATCACCGATGCGGTCGAGGCAATCACAACGCTAAGCCGGAACGTCCATCCGCTTGACCTTGCCACGCACCTGGACGCGATCCGCCTAGCCGAGCGGCACGGATTCAGCTTCTACGACGCGCTGATCGTCGCCAGCGCACTGCGTGCGGACTGCGCGGTCCTCTACAGCGAAGACCTGCAGCACGGCCTTGTCGTCGAGGAACTGTTGCGGATCGAGAATCCGTTCCGGGCGGAATAGCCCGGCCCTACTCGCCCTTCTGCGAGACCTGCGCCTGGGCGAAGGTCGCCATGCCGGAATGCACGCCGGCCGCCGCCTTGACCAGGCCGGCGGCGAGGGCCGCGCCCGTCCCTTCGCCGAGCCGCATGTCGAGCGCCAGCAGCGGCTGCTTGCCGAGCTTGATCAGTGCCTGCGCATGCGCGCCCTCGGCCGAGAGATGGCCGGCGATGCAATGGTCGAGCGCGGAGGAATCGAGGGCGTGCAGGATCGCGGCGGCTGCAGTGACGACATAGCCGTCGAGGATTACCGGGATGCGCTGCAGGCGGGCGGCGAGGATCGCGCCGCAGATCGCCGCCATCTCGCGGCCGCCGAAGCGGCGCAGCACTTCGAGCGGATCGCCGAGATGGTTGGCGTGGCGCCTCAGCCCGGCCTCGACCGCGGCGATCTTGCGTTTCAGGCCGTCATCGTCGACGCCGGTGCCGCGGCCGCACCATTGGGCGGCACCGCCGCCATAGAGCGCGGTGAAGATCGCGGCGGCCGAGGTCGTGTTGCCGATGCCCATCTCGCCGAGCGCGAGCAGATCGGCGCCGCCGGCGAGCGCCTCCATGCCGAAGGCCATGGTGGCGACGCAGGCGCGCTCGTCGAGCGCGTCTTCTTGCGTGAAATCGCCGGTGGGCAGGTCGAGCGCGAGGTCGAAGACCTTGAAGCCGAGATCATAGGCGGCGCAGATCTGATTGATCGCGGCGCCGCCGGCAGCGAAGTTCTCCAGCATCTGGCGCGTCACGCTCTGCGGAAAGGCCGAGACGCCCTGGGCGACGACGCCGTGATTGCCGGCAAAGACGCAAACCAGCGGCCGGTCGACCCGCGGTGGCGCCTTGCCCTGCCAGGCGGCGAGCCATTCGGCGATCTCCTCCAGACGGCCGAGGCTGCCGGTAGGCTTGGTCAACTCCTTGTCGCGGGCGCGAACGGTGTTGGCCGCCGCCATATCGGGGCCAGGCATGTTGGCGATGAGGTTGCGGATATCGTCGAAAGGCAGGCCGGAGGCGGGCATCGCAGACATCTGAGGAAGCCGATCTTGAAAACCTGAGGAATCGGGCAGCGCGAGATCGCCGCCGCGCAGCCGCTGCTGCTATAGGCTGGAGCGGACGAAGACAATCCGAGGGCGGCGTGACGCAAACCGACAGCGATGATGCGACGCAGGTGACGCCGCCCGCCTGGCCGGGCTGGCTGATCGCGACCGCGACCTGCATCCGCTTCTACTCGCGCCTGCCGGTGCCGGCGCTGCCGGGCGAGAATGCGCATGGGCTGCCGGATTTCCGGCTGGTGCCGCGTGCCCTGCCCTTCGCCGCGCTGGTGATCGCGGCGCCTGCGGCACTGATCGTGCTGCTGGCTGGGCTTGCCGGCGTCAATGCACTGCTGACGGCGGCACTTGCCGTGACGGCGCTCGTCGTGACGACCGGTGCCTTCCACGAGGACGGTCTCGCCGACAGCGCCGACGGGCTGTTCGGCGGGCATACGCCGGAACGGCGATTGGAGATCATGAAGGACAGCCGCGTCGGCACCTTCGGAGCGCTGGCGCTCGGCCTGTCGCTGCTGCTGCGGGTGAGCGCACTCGCGGCGATCCTGCAGGGTGCGGGGGCGTGGGCTGTGGCGGCGGCCGTGCTCGTGGCGGCGCCCTGGTCGCGCGTCGAGGGCGTCCGCATCCTCGCGACAGGCGAGCCAAGCCGGAGCAGCGGCGCTTCTGCTTCGGTCGGGCAGCCCGAGCGGTCGGTGCTGCCGGTCGCCTATGGGCTATCAGGCGCCTTGGCTCTGCTCCTCATTGCCGTTGGCGCCCTCCCCCTTGCCGGCATCTTGCTGGGCCTCGCATTGTCGGCGCTGACGACCCTCTGGCTGTCGCGCACCGCCATCCGTCTGATCGGCGGGCAGACCGGCGACATCCTCGGCGCGGCGCAGCAGCTTGGCGAGATCGCGATCTATCTCGGCCTCGCTATTGTAATCGGCTGGGGCGGGCGATGAGCGCGATCTCAAGTCCCTGCATCAAGGTCTGCGTGATCGATCCGGTGAGCAAGCTCTGCCAAGGTTGCGGGCGGACCCTGCAGGAGATCGCACGATGGTCGCAGCTCTCGGAGGCCGAACGCCGCGCCATCATGGCGACCTTGGAGGCGCGCCTCAGCCCTCCGCGAGACGGGCAAGCCCCTCGCCGGTCAGCCTGAAGAAGACCTTCTCCGGCTGCGGCACCGCGCCTAAATTCTCGTAGAAGCGCAGCAGGCGCTCATTGTCGCGCGCCGCCGTCCAGTCGATCCGGCCGAGGCCGCGGGCGAGCGCGAGCCGCGCCAGTTCGGCGAGCAGCGCCTTGCCGGCGCCGAAGCCGCGCGCAGCTTCAGTTACGTAGATTTCCTTGAGGAAGCAGCCCGGCCTGAGGCCGGGCCCAGGATAGATCGCCGAAAAGGCAGCGAAGCCGACGATTGCGCCGTCATGCTCGGCGACGAGCAGTTCGGTCCCGGCCGGTCGGTTCGCCAGCCCGGCACGGATCTCGGCATCGGGCGGGCAAGCCACGCGGTAATGCGCCTGCATCTGCGCCATCACGCCGGCGAGCGCGGGATGATCGGCCTCCTCGCAGGGGCGGACGCGAACCATGGCCGTCTGCTCAGAAGATCAGCGACCAGAAGAAGCGGGCGCAGACCACCAGCAGGAAGATGCCGAAGGCGACTTCCAGCCGGCGCTTCGACAGGCGGTGCGCCAGGCGCGCGCCGATCGGCGCCGTCCAGATCGAGGTCGGGATGAAGAGCAGGAAGCCGATGAAGGAGACATAGCCGAGCGAGAGCGGCGGCAGGATGTCCATCTTCGGCCAGCCGGCATAGATATAACCCAGTGCACCGGGGATCGAGATCAGCACGCCGAGACCCGAGGAGGTCGCGACCGCCTGGTGGATCGGCCGGCCATAGAAGGTCATGAACAGGCTGGAGAGCTGGCCGCCGCCGATGCCCATCAGCGCCGAGAGCACGCCGATGATCAGGCCGTAGATCCGCATCAGGAACGGGCCGGGCATGTCGTCGCCGAGCTTCCAGCGGTCGGAGGCAAAGAGCAGGCGCATGGCGCTGGCGAAGGCGACCGCGACGAAGACCGCCTTGAACACGTCCGGCGGCGCATAACGCGCGATAAAGCTGCCGCCGAGCACACCGAGCACGACCGGCACAGCCCAGATCTTGATGATCGAGGTGTCGACCAGCCCCTTGGCGAGATGAGCCCGGTAGGAGCGGATCGAGGTCGGGATGATCACCGCGAGCGAGGTGCCGACGACGAGCGGCATGCGGACTTCCTCGGGCACGCCGATTACCCGGAAGACCTCGTAGAGCACCGGCACGATGACGGCGCCGCCGCCGACGCCGAACAGGCCGGCGAGCAAGCCGGTCACGGCGCCCGCCGCGATCAGCGACACCGCGAGGAAGATCAGGTCGTTCAGGGGAATTCCGGCGATCATCATGCACCCGAGCCAGGACAGGTCGGGCTGCTCTTAGGCTTTTGGCCGGAAAGGGCAAGGTTCAGGCGGCAAGGCAGGCATGCGCCGAGGCGGCTGCACTATTGGCGCAGCATCACGGCTGCATGAGCCTTAGAACGATCCCGACGCATCCCGCGACAGCGGCCTGTCACGGCTTGACGTAGGTCCAGCCCTTCTCCTGCAGCTCCATGACCCGGACGACGCCGGACTTCACCACCGTCGCCTCGGGGATCAAGGCGATCTCCTTGTTCTCGGCTTTGCTCATATTGCCCTGGGTGTTGCCGCAGGCCTTGAAGGAGATGGCCGGCGTGCTCAGAGCGATCGTTGAGATCCGCGCCTTCACCGGCGAGGTATCGTCGCGCAGCATGTGCAGGCCGGGACCGAAGGTGACGACCTCGATCTCCACCTTCTCACCGAGATCCTGATAGTACTGCGCGACATTGGTCGCGTTATTGAGCGCCAGATTCATCATCGCAGGATCGTTGGTGTTCACCTGCAGGATGAGCCGGTGTGCCTTCCTGTCGGGTACGGGCGGCTTCGGCGCCTGTACGGCACTCTGTTTCGTGGCCTGCGCCGTTGCAGCCGGGACCGCGGCAACGAAAGCCAGGCTGGTCAGCAAGACCGTGCCGAGAACATCTTTGAACCTGATCGTCATCGCATTTCCACCCATGGTTCGAGGTCATTCGCTACGTGGTCTGGCAATGGCGCGCGGCCATTTGCAGGCTGCGGCGACCCTGTCCCGCGCCACCTTCATTCCGGCGAGGCTGAAATACCCGTCATGGACGGCACCAGCGCGCGTGCTGAGGCGGATGGCGATGCCGCCCTCGTCGGGAAGCGACAGCAGCAGGCCGACGACGTCGCCCTTGAACGCGACGCCGGTTCCATAGGAGGGCCGGCCCGCCGCAACCGGAACGGGCTGGCTGTTGTCGAGGCGATAGGACAAGGCGTAGTCGGCGTTGCCTTCGGAGGCGGCCGGTCCGCCGAGGACCAACTCGGTCCGGCCGCCGCGGCAGTGAATGGAAAGCTGCTTCAGCGCGCCGTTGGCATCGCCTTCGGCGAAGGTGGTGGCGGTGACGATCGGCGTGTAGTCGACCGGAGATGTCGTCTCGCTGATGATCCAGCCGCCGGCCTCGCTGGGCGGACGCCGGGGCACCGTCACAGGCTGCGGCAGCTTGTTCAGGCAGGCAGGCCGCTCCGCCGGATCGAGCAGCGAGCAGGCGCGAAGCTGCGCCATCGGATCGGGTGCGCCCTGCGCGAAGGCGATCCGGCTCGCAATCTCGAACGCGACGGAGAGCATGATCAGCTTCATCGGCTCGCACGCTGCGTCTGTGCCTTGCGATCGAGCCAGTCCTGCGCAGCCGGGAAGCGGTCGAGGCCGGGAACGGTCGCGGCGAGATTGATCGACTTCCATTTGGCGTCGAAGCCCGGCGCCTGCAGCTTCTCGACACGGCTGAACAGGAGGTCGACGAAGCGCGCGACGCGCTCGTAGCGGTTGGTCTGCGGTGCCCAGTTGAACGCGACCAGGGCAGTCGGCACCGCGATCGTCGCAACCCGCTCGCCCGGCTTGATCAGCCCGGGATATTCGCCGGCCTCGAGCACCGCCGGCAGGTAGTAGTCCTCGAACTTGCTGTCATAGGCCACCGGAAGGAACTTGAAGCCGGGCTCGAAGCGTCCGCGGACGAAGGCGTCGACCGGCTTCGAGGTGATGAAGACGACAGCCGCCATCTCGCCCTTGCGCATCTGTTCGAGCGCGAGCTGGTGCGGGATGAAGGTGTTCTCGGCATTGATGCCGAGACGGCTGAAGATCAGCGGGCCCGAATAGGCGGCAGCGGTTCCGAGGGTGTTGAAGTTCACCTTCTTGCCGGCGAGGTCCTGCAGGCTCTGTATCTCGGGCCGCACGAAGACGTGCAGCTCCGAGGGGAAGAGATTGAGCACATAAGTGATCTTGCGCCGGATCTGCGGGAGCTGGGCCTTGTACTCCTCCAGCGCATCGGAGTTGATGATCGCCGTGTCGATGCCCCGCAGATAGAGCAGCGAGTTCAGGTTCTCGGTGGCGCCCCGGGTGACGATCGGCAGCACGTGCAGGTTCGGGCCGTCGTCGACGACGCGGGCCATCTCGGCTCCCAGGCGAAGAGGCGCCCCCTCCAGCAGCCCGGCTGCGAGGCCGACCGTCCAGGCGTTGACCTTGTCCTGTTCCGTCGGAGCAGGCCGGATCGTGCGTCGCGGCGAGCCGACGTTCGCCTGCGGTGTCTGCGCCTCCAGGCTGGGCGTCGCGAGCATCGGAACGAGCGCCGCCAACCCGGCCAGCAGGAGCAAGTACCGTCCAGAAGGCCTTTTCATCCCGAACTCTCCTCTAGAACGCGACCCTCAACCTCGGCGACCGAGCGCCATATCGAGCGCTACTGCGGCAGCGCGTCGACGCGCTCCTTCGCCTCCTGAATGCCCCCCAGTTGCGCCCGCGCATAAAGCTCGCGCGCCCTCGCAATCTCGCCGCGCGTGCCGTAGGTGCCCCAGGCGGACAGGATGCGGGGATCGTAGGTTTCCGCGAGCATGAAACTCGCCCGGGCGCTGCCCATTTCGGCCGCGCGCTCGAGCACGATCCGGGCAGAACCGATATCCCCCTGGCCAAGCAGCACGCCGGCCCGCGCGATCAGCCGGGCCGCCTCCGGGGTCCCCCCGCCCCCAGCGGCCGCTGGCGGCACCGCGGTGTTGGCAGCGACCAATTGCGGTGGCGGCTGGCCGGTTGCCGCCGCTTCGGCCCGGACCGGAGCCGCACTCGCAGTCCGCGCCGATGCAAGCTCCACGGCCAAAGCGGCGGAACGATCGCGCTCCTCCTGCAGCGCCTGGCGCAAATCCGCGATCCGGCTCTCCGTCGCCTGCCTGAACTGGTCCGTTTCGTCGCCTGCCTTGCGAAGTTGTGCCGCCTGCGCTGCGACCTCGCCGCGCGCCGTCGCGAGCTCGGCTGACAGCGCGGCCCGTTGAGCACGTTCCTGCTCGAGCGCCTGGCGATTACGCGCCGCTCCGGCGCTCAACTCTTCCCGGGTGGCCGCCAGCTGCGCGAGCGCCGACGTCTTCTGCCGCTCCTGCTCCTGTGCTCGCGCGGTCGTCGCGGCGTCCGCCTGCCGGAGCTGCCCCGCCTCGTCGTTCGTCTTGCGCAGCTGCGCCAGCTGAGACTCGAGCTCACGCCGCGCCGCCGCCAGCTCGGCCGATAGCGCCGAACGCTGGGCACGCTCCTCGTCGAGCGTCTGGCGATGCTGCGCCGCGTTTGCGCTCAGCGCCTGCCTTGCGGCGGCGGCCTGGGCCATCGCGGCGGTCTTTTGCCGCTCCTGCTCCTGGGATTGTGAGGCCTTGGCAGCATCAGCCTGCCTGAGTTGGCCCGCTTCCTCGCCCGCCTTTCGCAGCTGCGCGGCCTGGGCTGCGACCTCGCGCTGCGCGACCGCCAGCTCCTGCGCGAGAGAAGCCGCCTTTTGCCGCTCCTGCTCAAGGGCCTGCGCGGCCTTCACTGCTTCCGCCTGCCTGAGCTGGCCTGCCTCCTCGCCGGCCTTGTGCAGCTGTGCCGCCTGGACGGCGGCTTCGCGCTGAACGACCGACAATTCCAGCGCAAGGGCGGCGGCTTTCTGCCGCTCCTGCTCGATCGACTGCGAACTCATTGCTGTCGCGAGTTGCTTGAGCTGTTCGATGTCGTCGCCGGCGCTGCGCAGCTGCCCCGCCTGCGCCTGCAATTCGCGCTGCGAAGCCGCTAGCTGATCCGCCAGGGCGACGCGCTGCGCGCGCTCGCCATCGAGCGCCTGACGATGTTGTGCCGCGGCAGCCGCCAACTCCTGTCGTGCAACTGTGGCGTCCTGCGCCTGGGCAGCCGCCTTCTCCTGCTCCTGCCGCAAGGACTGTTCGTTCCTGCTGACCTCGGCCTGCAATTGCGCTTTCAGGGCAGCGGCGGCGCTACGGGCCTCGGCCAGATCCCGCGACATGGCGGCGGCGCTGGCGGTCTCACCCGTTGGCCGAGCGAGCGGCGCGGGCTCCCGCAACTGACCAGGTTCCGGTCGATTTGCATTCCGCGGGATGAGGAGGAGCAGGATTGCGGCCGCCACCCCGCATGCCAGGGGGATGAACCGGCGCCGCAGCGGCAGTTGGCTACGCCGATCGGGTTTTCCCGGCATGCCCTGCCGGTTGTCAGGAGCCTTGCTGCGCCCGGGCGCGGCAGGGGGCGCACTTGTCAGCGTCCAGTGAGCGCTGTCGATGGTCAGGCCCGCGTCGTTCCTGGCGACGACGGCCTTCCCATCTCCCGATGCGCTTTCGATCGCGTCGCGCATGTGGCTGACGCCTCTTGGTCGGCGGCATGGCCCTGGCGAACCGGGCGCGAGCAACTTCGTTCCGGCCGATACGAACCTCGGCGTCCATAGGGTGACGCCCGCGAGAGTGTCGACCGCGCCCTCGCTGCGATCGAGCTGACCTCAGATCGGATAGGTCCAGAAGACGGGCAAAGGGACAGGAATTTACCCGAACGGAGTACTCTGTAGCGAGCGCCCGCTCGCGCACCCGTTCAGTCGCTGACGCCCTCGCGCGCGACGATCGCCATCAGCGTCGCCGTCAGCATGGCACAGAGCTTCGGCTTGCCGTCGGTCAGCGCGAAAACCTCGGCCATGGCGAGGGTGAGCGTGCGCCCGGCCTTGACCACCCTGCCCTTGGCGAGGAGCTCGTCGCCGGTCGCCGGCGCCAGGAGATTGATCTTGAACTCGGCCGTGAGGATGCCGTTGCCGGCCGGCATGGTGGTGAGGCCGGCATAGCCGGCGGCGCTGTCGGCGATGGTCGCGACCGCGCCGGCGTGGACGAAGCCGTGCTGCTGGGAGAGATGCGCCGAAGCCGGCATGGCGATCTCGACCTCGCCCGGCGCGACGCGCACGAGCCGGGCACCGAGCGTCGCCATCATCGCCTGCTTGGCGAAGCTCGCCTCGATGCGAGCGATGAGGGCGGGATCAGTCGCCATGTCAGTCATCGGCCTTCACTCGGCAGCGATCGCGGACGGAGCCTCCCGCTCGACATGAGCGATCGCTGCGCGAAGGTCCGCAAGTCCGGCCCCGGCCGCCACGCAATGCTCGGCGAGATGGCGGCGGAACAGGCGCGAGCCACGCCGGCCCGGGAACAATCCGACAAGATGGCGGGTGAAGGCATGCAGCCGCCCACCTCGCTCGAGATGGTCGGCGATATAGGGCTCGAGCGCCTCGAGCATCGCAAAGGCATCCGCGACCGGCGCGTCCTCGCCGAAGAGCAGCGGGTCGACCGCGAGCAGCACCTCGGGATTCTGATAGGCCTCGCGGCCGAGCATGACGCCGTCGACATGCTCGAGATGCGGCAGCCATTCGCCCGGCTGGCGGATGCCACCATTGAGCGAAACGATCAGGTCGGGATTGGCGCGCTTCAGGCGATAGGCGCGCTCATAGTCAAGCGGCGGAATCTCGCGATTCTCCTTGGGCGAGAGCCCCTGCAGCCAGGCCTTGCGGGCGTGGACGACGAGGGCATCGACACCGGCTTCACGCACAGAGGCGGTCAGCGCGTCGAGCGCGACTTCCGGATCCTGGTCGTCGACACCGATCCGGCACTTGACCGTGACGGGGATGGACACCGCCGCCTTCATCGCCGCGACGCAGTCGCCGACCAGGGCCGGCTCGCGCATCAGGCAGGCGCCGAAAGCCCCGCCCTGGACGCGATCGGACGGGCAGCCGCAGTTCAGATTGATCTCGTCATAGCCGAAATCGGCGCCGATCCTCGCCGCCTGAGCCAGCAGCGCGGGATCATTGCCACCGAGCTGGAGCGCGACCGGATGCTCCATCGCATCGAAGCCGATCAGGCGCTGCCGGTCGCCGCGTACCACGGCCTGCGCCGTCACCATCTCGGTATAGAGCAGCGCGCGGCGCGACATCAGGCGGTGGACGATCCGGCAATGCCGGTCGGTCCAATCCATCATAGGCGCCACGGAAAATCTAAATACTTGATATTGCTGCATTTTTCGAGTAGTTTCAGATCGTTAGGTCGCGTCGTGTGCACTCGATTTTACGCCACGACACGCCCCAGTTTCCGGTTTTTCGATGCCTCAGTGCACACGGAGCGCACACGAAATTGGCCACCTTCACTAAACTAAAATCCGGCTCATGGAGAGCCCAGATCCGTCGCAAGGGGCAATACCTCAACGAGACGTTTCTGCGTCGCAAGGATGCCGAGGAGTGGGCGCTCGATATGGAGCGCCGCATCGATCGTCAAGAACCAGCGGTCACGCGCAAGTCGCGCGACGCAAAACTGTTCGGCGACCTCGTTGCGCTCCACCGACAGGACATGGAAGAGGTAGGGAGCAAGATCGGCCGGTCCAAGGACTTTTGCCTCGTCGCGCTCGACGAAACGCTCGGACATCTGAAGCTCGCCGAACTTGATCGCGAACGCCTGATCAAATTCGGCCGGGACCGCGCCAAGGAAGGCGCAGGACCTGTCACGCTTGGTATGGACTTCGGATACATCAAAACAGTCCTATCTCATGCTGCGGCGGTGCACGGCGTCACGACCTCAACCGAGCCTCTCGATCTCGCTCGCATCGCGCTCAAGCGGCTCGGTTTGATCGGAAAGGGCAACGAACGCGACCGCCGGCCAACACAGACCGAGATCGACCGCATTACAAAAGCGCTGGATGAGAACCCTCGGCAAAAGATTCCAGTCGGTAGGATTGTGCGCTTCGCCGTCGCGACGGCCATGCGGCAGGAGGAGATTTGCCGCGTCGAATGGCGCGACTTCGATCCCGAAAGGCGCATGCTTCTCATTCGTGACCGCAAGGATCCTCGCAAGAAGAACGGCAACAATCAGCGTATCCCTCTGCTCGAAGTATCGGGTTACGACGCATGCAAGATTATAGAGGAGCAAGGTCGCCTCTCGAGCAGTCGCGAGGGCCGTATTTTCCCCTATAACGGCCGCTCGGTTGGCACCGCCTTTCGTCGACAGTGCGCTGACCTCAAGATCGAGGATCTGCATTTCCATGATCTACGTCACGAAGGCACCAGCCGGCTGTTCGAAGCTGGCTTTACGATCGAGCAGGTCGCGCTTGTGACCGGTCACAAAGATTGGAAAATGCTGCGGCGCTATACGCACCTCAAGCCGGAAGTGCTTCACACGATCCGAGCAAGCAAAGCGGCCTGACATACATCGACGGTCAACAGCCAAACGCGCCCTCCACCAATCTCGAGATCGCCACCGCTGCTCAAGCGACTTCGCCTAGTGGAGTCCGGGTCAATTGGGGAGGGTCTGCACATTGAGTCTCACAGACGCTAGAGCAATTACGGTTCGTAGCTGACGTTCGCAATGTCTGGGCCTGGGCACTCGATTTCGCGACGGTCCGGCGCTGCTGGAGTTGGCCCATAGCTGACGCTGGCAATGTCCGCTTTCGGGCATGCCGATTGTTTACACCCTAGCGTAAATGATGGGGCTCGCCTGTTGAGAGCTGAAGGGTTTTCCGGCCTCTTTTAATCGAGCGAATGGCGTCACTCTCATAGTCGTCCAACGCAGGGAGTGGCCATGAACCCGAAAGAACTCATCGACCGTATCGTCTCAATGCCGCCGCCGGCTCAGGGCGTCGCCGCCACGCCACCCGCAGAGGTCGTCGCGATGGTCGTCCGCATGGCCCGCGGGCTAAGACAGTGGAAGCAAGACACGCTCGCCGACTTCGCATGCGTCAGCATGTCCACGGTCGAGCGCGTCGAGCGCGCTGAGCCGGTCAGTATCGAAAGCCTCGACCGAATCGCTCAGGCACTCGGTTACGAACCCGGCGCCTTCTCAGCGCCCCGCCTGCCAATCCCCAGGGAAGAGGCGGCCACGCAGATGGTCGATCAGCTCGGAAATCTCCAGCAGGTCGAGGTGCGCCCGTTCGAAACCCACCGCCAGATTAGAATGATCGCAGCCACCCAGGCCTGTTACATCCACCGCCCCGAGGTAGGGGCCGCCTACGACGAGCAGGTGGCGGGCCTGCGGGAGTGGCTAGACTTGGCGTCCTTCGCACTGGGGCCTGCCCCCGTCGACGGGGGCGAGCCGATCCGTCGGCGGGCACTCTGCGACGGCATCCTGGCCGCGGTTGCCGATCTGCGCCGCCGCGGCGTCACGGTTCTCGTCGGCATCGCCGACGCGCCAATCCCGGGATTCGCCGATTGGAAAGTGGCGATCATCTCGCTCACGCCCAAGCTCTCCGATCCCGGCGCGCCCAAGCGCCGCGCGATCTTCGTCGATAAGCGCTGCTTGCGTCACGGTCCCGGCTATCTGGAACACCTGTCCGACGAGGCGGACCTCTAGATAGAGATCGTTCGCGGGATGCTGCCGGCGCGATCAGTCGAATCGGAAGCCGAAGAGCCCGGTCGTCTCGTCCCGATCCGATAGCCTCGGTTCTATGATCGCGGCCTCACGGTCGATGCCGTCTTCGAGTTTCAGTGAATCGTAGATGTCGCTGTTCATCGTGACGATATACTGCCGCCCGTAATCTCTGGCGGCAGCGGCACCCAGACCTATGGCACGCGCAACCTGCCGGGGATCGACACCGTCGAAGAGGTGGCTGTCGTGGATAAGAAAGCCTGGTCCGTTCCCTCGCTTCGACCAGATGCAGAACAAGGCGTAGTCTAGGCAGAAGATCTCCATGCTTGAGATGCCCCCGCCACGGTCGCCCTGGATCGTGATCCGGAACTCTGGACCGTTCTCCGTGGCCTCGACCTCGAACTTGCCCTTCCTGTCCTCGTAGAGCTTTTTGATCGCCGCTCCGACGAGGAGGATGGCCTCGTTCAGCCGCTCGTGTCGGTTCTGGTGATCGAGCTGGAGCCGTTGCTTGATGCTCGCTCGCTCGATGGTGAGCTCCGTGCCCTCGCTGGCAAGGACCGTTGCCGACTGGAAGCGATCGCGCAGCGAGGCGGCCTCGGCCTCGGCGTCGGCCAGCCGCTTCTGCAAGCCGACGAAATCCTCAAGAGCCCCATGCCCTTCCAGCAGTTGCAGGATCTCGCTCCGCTCGGCGTCCAGGATCGCGAACCGGTCCTCGCCCTTCTTGATCTGCCGCTCGGTCTCGTCGACCTCCTCACTGAGATGGGTGCGCCTGTTATCGATCACGCTCTTGTGGAAGCGGGCAACATCGTCGAATCGCCGAATGGCCACGTCCGGTAATTCGATGCCCACGGCAGCGTACAGCCGGCCGACGTCGCTTCGCTCGGGAATGCGTTCCACCTCGATGGCGTTGCGTAGGTGCGCGACGGTCTCGCGAAGCGGCACCGCACGTCGCGAAATCGCCTGCATCTCCACCTTGGCCCTGGTGGCCTGGTCCATCATCTCGCGATAGGCTTCGTGGACCTGGAACCGGCCGAGTTCCTCCTTGAGCTTGATAGCCCTCGCCTCAGCCTCGGCGAGCGCCGATCGTAGCTCGCCGACGCTCCCGATCACCTGTCCGAACGCGCCGTCTTCAACCGCCTTCTTCAGCTCTTCGAGCTGCTTCTCGCGCTTCCGGATGGACTGGAGCGCCCTGGGAATGCGCCAGTCCAGGCCGAGCAGGTAGGAGAGGCTCACCTGCCAATCCGGGCGCTGCTGGGCCTCGGCCTGGCGCTCAACGTAGGAGTAGCCGCGCGAGCCCTGACGGCGGGCGAAGTAGCCGATCAGCGACCGGAAGCTTGGAGAGAAGCTCTCCTCGAACGCCGAGCCCTTCATCACGGACGGGAAGTCGAACATGTGATGGGCGAGGAAGTCCTTCCATTCCTCGTTGGATATCGACAGCCCGCCGATATTCGAGGCCGAGCCGACGCCCGCCTTGTCCTTCTTCGCCGTCAGCTTGAAGTGCTCGACGCTCGCCGCGTCGATGTAGATGCGGCTCGGCTTCGATCCGCTCCTCTCGACCTCGACGTCGCGGCCCGCCACGCGGAAGGTCCCGCGGAAGGTGTTCTCGATCAGGGCCTTGTGGCGCAGGAGGCTATCCGGATCTGCCTTGGCACCAAGCAGGAAGTGAATGATCTCGATGAGGCTCGACTTCCCAGCGCTGTTGCGCGTCTTGGCGTCGTCCTCCTTCGACGACTTATCAGACAGCAGGACGTTGAGCCCGCCATGGAAGCGCACGGGCTTGAACGTCTTCAGGTCGCTGTTGATCGAGATGATCATGCCGGCTCCGCCGGCCGCATCAGCCCGCCTGTCTCATCGATGGCCTTGATCGCATAAAGGAAGGTCAGAGCGAGGACGAACCAGTCGAACGAGATCGGGCTGGCCTCCTGAAGCGCCGCTCGTGACGCGCGCACGCGTTCCCAGAGCTCGGAAACGTCCCGGGGACGGTCGAGCTGGGCAAGGATCTCCGCGCCAACGCCGACGATGGCGCGATGCGGTGATAGATGTTTCCCGGGAAGGATCATGCGGCGGCCTTGGACGGATCATCCTTAAAGATATCGCAGGCCTCAAAGAGGTAGGCGAGAAGCGCCTGCGCGGCGACTTGCCGCTCCGGCGGGACGCTGCCGATCCCGGTGATGCCTTCGTAGAGCGCTGTCAGGATCGCGTGCGGAGGCAGGTTCTGGGCGTCGAGGTCGGCATAGCGTTGCGAGAATACCTTGGCTACCTGTTTCCCGAGTTCCGGATCGGGATGCTGGTCGACATAGGTCGCCACGACGGTCGCATTGCCACTCGCGCCGATCAAGGTCCGCCGCCAGTGTCCTTGGATCCGGTTGATCTCAAGCTTATTCACGGGCGGCTGGTTGGGTTTGGCATCGGCGAAGGGCGCCTCGTCCATGCCCTTGATGACGCCGGCCATCAGCGTCGCGACCTCCTCCACCTGCATGTTCATGCTGTCCTCGGCCGAGGCGACCGGGCCGAGAAGGTACACGATGTCGTTCTCTGACAGGCCGAGGACGCGGTCGCTGAACGCCGGCGGCCCGATCAGTCCAAAACGGTGCTTCGAGTACTGGCGGCCGAAAGCCTCGATCAACTCGATGACATCGACGGGTACGCCGTCGAACAGGTTATGGACGAAGTGCCATTCCTTCATGATTGATGGCAGCTTCGACGCCGCGGCGGAGTAGTCGTCCTTCATCTTCTTCGTCACTGTGGCGGCGCTCACCGGCGTGTCGTGGCGCTTGCCGTAACACTGGAAGACGAACCCCGAACCTCGCAGGTAGCCGTCGCAGCCCTTGTCACCGAGGCTGCCCATCGCTCTTGCCGGAACGAAGTCGGCGCCATGGAGCCGCTCCATCACTTCGGAAAAGAACTCCTGGAAGCCGTCTCCGTGAATTCGGCGCAGCTTGAGCTCAAGGGACATCTGCCATTGCAGACGCTGGTGTGGGGTCATCCAGTCGGACATGACCGCTCGCGATTGTTGGAGGGAACACTCACTAAAGGGCCAAGGCATCTCTCAGGCAACGTCCTAGCCCGCGTTATGCCCAAGCCGCGTCAATCCTGGTTAGACTACGATGTTTCGAGAAATTGCTCGCTTCCACGCCACCATCTCGTCAGGCCAGTGATCAAGGGTATTTCTAGCGTCGACGTCGGCAGGTTAATGGACCTCATTTCTGATCAGCGGCGCCGCATGCGAGCTTCAGTGTTGTCGAAGCTTAGTCGATAGCCATTGAGCTGCATCTCAGAGCAATCGATGTTTTGTTGCCGCGCCAGCCTTTCGATGGTGTGGCGGATGTCCGGGTCGATCCGATGACCGAAGTAGATCGTGCGGACAGTGGCTGGGTTGCGATAGCCGATCCGGCCCAGCCGCTGCGTGAACATGCGCCACTCACGCTCGTAACCCCACTTCTGGCTCTTCGAAGACAGCACTCTACGGACATCGGTTTCGAGATCGTTCTCTCCGAGATCAAGGTTCGGTGGGTTCTCGGTGTAGAAGAGCCGCGAGAACGCAGCGTTTCCCTCAAGGGAATCGCGCAGGTCTGAGAAATCGTATGCGATGCAAATGCCGCGGAACTCGTCGGCATAGTGCGCCCACATGAGCTCATTAGTTGGCGTCTCGCTGAAGCAGGCGATCCCGGTCCGCTGCTTGCCCTCGCGAATCGATTCGAGAATGGTCTGGAAGTAGAGATCGCCCGGACCGTGGCGGCGAGCGAAGAATGTGCCTTCCATCGGATCGTTCATCTGATGGTACGCCGAGGCCCAAATATACCCCTCCTGGATAGCCGCCAGTTCGCGGCGCTGAACCTCAACGGTATCGTCGTCGAAGCGTCGGAAGCTTCGATAGCGATAAAGCTGCGTAGGTGTGACGTAGTCGACTATGCGGCCCGGCATGCGATCCTCCCGCTATAAATGCTGGATACCAGCGACGTAGGACCACTGCGAGAACGACTTGAAAATGCGACCCATAGGCTTGATTGGGCGATGGACCGCCGTGTGCGAAGTGATTCCACGCTGGAAAGAGCAGCCCGCCGCACTCGGGCAGGAAAGTCCGTTTTTAGGCAAGTGGCCAGAGTCGGCTCCTGGCGCGAAGAAGAAGCTAAACCCCTCGAGATCTATCGGCGCCCGCCCAAAGTAATCAGACTGACGTCGATCGTGCCGGCTCGGAAACCGGCCTCGCAATAGCATAGATAGAATTCCCAGAGCCTGCGGAACGGTTCGTCGAAGCCTTGTGGAGCGATCTGCGGCCAGCGCTCGACGAAGCGCCGGCGCCACTCCTTCAAGGTCCAAGCATAGTGCGTGCCGAACCCAAGGCGCTCGATCTCGGTGAGACCCGCCGCTTTCGCCGCGCCGACCAGCGCGGGAACCGAAGGCAGACAGCCGCCAGGGAAGATGAAGCGCTGGATGAAGTCCGTGCCTTGCTGGTAGGGCTCGAACAGAGCGTCATCGATGGTGATTGCCTGCAGGACCGCGTGACCTCCGGGCGCAAGGCAGCTCCGCAGAGTGGCGAAGTATCCGGGCCAATAGCCGCGGCCCACCGCCTCAATCATCTCGATCGAGACGATGCGATCGAACTGGCCGACAATATCGCGATAATCCTGCAGGCGAAGGTCGACCCTGTCCGCCAGCCCGGCTTCGGCGATCCGCCTTTGCGCGTATTCAAGCTGAGCCGGGGAGAGCGTGATAGCGGTGACGTGGCAGCCCTCGCGGGCCAGGCGCTCCGCCAAGGCGCCCCAACCGCAGCCGATCTCTAGGATATGCTCGCCACCTGAGAGCGCGAGCATCTCGACGATCTTATCGAGTTTGCGGTCCTGGGCGGCCTCGAGCGTATCCGTCGACGCCTCGTAGAGCGCGGAGGAGTAGGTCATGCCCGCGTCGAGCCAGTGCCGGTAGAAGTCGTTGCCGAGGTCATAATGAGCCGTGATGTTGCGGCGACTGCCGGTTCGGCTATTGGCGTTGCGCCAGTGCCGCAGGCGATTGAGCAGACGCGCCGGCCAAGCGCCTGAGACGAGCTGGCGCAGCGTCGCGTCATTTCGCGCCCCTAGTTCGATCAGTGCCGTCAGGTCCGGCGTGGTGAAATCGCCGTCGCGATAGGCCTCGGCCAGGCCGATATCCCCGTCGAGCAGCAAGCGGCGCATGGCGCTCCAGTTCTTGAGGACGATCGCCGCCTGCGGTCCCGGCCCATTGGAGCCACTCCATAGCTGCTCGCCCTCGGGCGTGACGACGCTCAGCCGGCCGACGACGATCTGCGAGAGCAGCCGGCGCAGGAACCAGCGGGAAAGGCCGATACCGCCCGGCAGCGAGAGCGAGGATTCGGCCATCGGTGCCTGGCGTTCGGTGTCGGGAAGCCTCATAGCTGCGTCGATCCCTTCGGATGAGGAGCCGCCGCCCGGCCGGTGCTGAACCGATGCTGGGGCGGAGCAGGATGTGTCCACCAGTGGATGCGCTTCGCAATGAGACGAAGCGCGTGCCAATGGATGGCAGCGGTGACCTTCAAGGTCAGCAGGGGATGCGTCGCGAGCAGGCGCAGGAGTGCCCCATCGTCGAAGGCGCGGCGTTGGCCGCTCAGGGAGGCGGTGATCAGCCTGCCCTTGGAATCATGCCCGTCGATCACGATCGAGATGCGCTCGCCCGGCGGCTCGACATGAAAGGCGTAACGCATGGCCAGGCCCATGAAGGGCGAGACATGGAAGCGCTTCTCGGCCTCCTGGCGCACAGGACGCGCCTCAACGCCGACCGGTGCGACGTAGCTGTGAATCTCGCCGAAGGTGTTGTGCACCTCGTAGACGGTCGCTCGCAGATTGCCGTCCCGGCCGTAGCAGAAATAGGTGCTGACCGGATTGAAGGCGTAGCCGAGGATGCGCGGCATGGTCAGCAGCCGGACTGCGCCGTCATCCCAGGCGATGCCGGTCGCCGCCAGCGCTTCCGCAACCTGCTCCTTCAACGGCCTGCCGCTAAGATCGCCATAGTCGGCATCCCGGAAGGCGTAGAGATTGAAGCGGTTGCGGGAGAACAGGCGCGACTGCTTCGCCAGGGCGTCGATCTCGTCGAGATCGAGCAGCATCCAGAAGACGCGATAGGCCAGCGCATGCGGCCTAGGCCGAAACCGGCTGTGACGTACACGGCCAACATAGAGTGCGGAATGCCGGTTCATGCCGCCAGCTCGCGCGGGACCGGGAGCGGAATGCGGCCGGATTCGTCGGTAACGTTCCAGGGGCGCCGCACATCGCCGAGCGCCTCGGCGACGGCGAGCCCCGATTGCAGCCCGTCCTCGTGAAAGCCAGAGCCGAAATAGGCGCCGCAAAACCAGCTGCGCCTTGCACCCTGCAAAGCCCAAAGGTTCTCCTGGGCCGCGAGCGCGGCCTGGTCGAAGATCGGATGCTCGTAGAATTCTTCCCGCAGGATGGTCTCGGCGCGCAGTATATCGGGCGGGTTCAGCGTGACGAAGAAGGGCCGCTGCCCGGGCAGGTTCTGCAAGAGGTTCATCCAGTAGGTGACCGCGCAGGCGGCATCCGGCCGGGCACGCTCACCGATATGGTTCCAGCTTGCCCAGGCACGGCGACGCTTCGGCATGAGCGCCTCGTCGCCATGCAGCACGGCGCGGTTCCGGCTGTAGCGAAAGGCGCCCAGCGCACTCGCTTCGAGCGGATCGGGATCGGCGAGCATAGCCAGCGTCTGGTCGGCATGGGTCGCGAAGACGACTTGGTCGAAGCGCTCGCTCCAGCCATCGCCCGTGACCAAGGCCTCGTTCGGCGAGCGCCTCACCTGGCGGGCCGGCGTGCCTAGCCGGATGCTGCCACCGAAGCGCTTGCGTAGCCGCCCGACATAGACCGCGCTGCCGCCGGTGACGGTGTGCCAGAGCGGGCGATCGGTCAGCTGCAGCAGGCCGTGATTGTGATGGAAGCGCAGGAAGGCCTGGACGGGGTAGGACAGGATCTCCGAGCAGGGAGCCGACCAGATCGCCGCGGCCATCGGCAGGAGGTGGTCATCCCGGAATGCGCTGCCATAGCCGCCGGCAGCGAGATACTCGCCGAGTGTCATCGCGTCAGCGCTCCCCGCGCGGGCATCACGAGTGGCATCCCGGTAGAAGCGGACGAGGCCCTGGAGCATGGCCCAGAAGCGCGGGCTGACGAGATTGCGCCGCTGCGCGAACAGGCCGGCAAGGCCGGTGCCACTGTATTCGAGGCGGCCGCCATCGAACGAGACGGCAAAGGACATCTCGGTCGGCTGCGTCGCGACGCCCAGATGATCGAGCAGCGCGACGAAGTTCGGATAGGTCTTCTCGTTGTAGACGATGAAACCGGTATCGACCGGCGTCTCGCTGCCATTGCTCCCGGGCACCAGGACAGTGTTCGCATGACCGCCGAGCCGTGGCTCGGCCTCGATCAGCACGACGTCATGCGCCTGTCCCAGCAGCCACGCCGCCGACAGGCCGGAGATGCCGGCGCCGATGACGGCGATCCTCTGTGGGTGTCCGTGAGCCTGCGGCATGGCCATTCCTTGCTCTTCGGAAAGGCTATACGCGGGGGGCTGCGCTTTGGATTTGTCGCCCGGTCCCGGAAATCACTGCCGGATGTGGGCCGATCGCTCCTGCCGCGCGTAAGCAGACCGAGACAACCGGAGGTCTGGCCATGTCCGCCGAGGGATTGAAGCGTCTGTTCGCGGCACTGGGCGCCCATGTCGCCCATCCAGGGCCACGGGAAGCGATCGCCAACACGGTCGCCCTGGTGATCGTCTCGAACCAGCCCTTCTATCCACTCTACCTCTACTGGGCTGTGTCGCCCGTGATCTCGCCGTCCTTCCTGACCTTCCTCTCGACGCCTCTGTTCGCGCTGGTGCCGAGCGCGATGCGACGCAATTCCAGGCTTGGGCGCAGCCTTCTGCTCTGCGCCGGGATCGGCAACACGCTGCTCTGCCGCTTTGCTTTCGGCAGCGCGTCAGGCGTCGAAGCCTTCCTGTTTCCTTGCCTTATGCTGTCCGCGCTGCTCTTTCGCCCCGACGAGCGCATCTATGCCGCCAGCTTCATCGCGCTAAGCTTCGCGGCCTATCTGCTGCCCGTCGATGCCATCGCACCGCCGCTGCATCTCTACCAGCCGCAGGAATATGTCGCCCTGCAGCGCCTGAACTTCCTCAGCGCAGCTTCTCTGACCGCGCTGATAGGCTGGCTTTTTGCAGGGCAACGTCAGGGCATCTCGGCCGACGATGAAACCGGAACGGACAGGCGAGCGTAGAAGAGACATACCTTGCGGAAAGGACATCGCATGAGACGTCTTCTGCTCGCCCTGATCATCGCCTTCCCATCCGCTGCGAGCGCAGCTTCGACCGTGCTCGACGGCACTTGGCTGCGCGACGACGGCAACGCTCGCGTTCGTATCGGCCCCTGCGGCGACAAGGTCTGCGCCACCAACCTCTGGATCGGCGACACCAGCAAGGGCGAAGCGCCTGGAGACAAGCTCATCATGACGCTATCCCCCCAGACGGATGGCTCCTTCTCCGGGACTGCCTACGATCCCAAGCGGGATTGGACCTATTCGATGACGATCAAGGCCACTCCGGGCGAGCTCAGCACACGCGGATGTATCCTCGGGCGCCTGATCTGCCGCGATGTCGGCTGGAAATCGGCCGAGTAGCGGGTGCGGCCAGCCCTGTGATCCGCCGCCGCGCCGCCGCCGTACATTGCATATGGCTGCCGCATTCGCCCTGACTGTCGAAGACATGCGCGAGGCGTCAGCCGCAGCGCCGGGAGGTCGGTTCTTCGTCTTGTTCGACGCCAATGCCTTGATTGCTGCTATTGCGCGCTCGGGTGATCGGGCCGCTTTCGTCGCGCTCTTCGACCATTTCGCGCCGCGCGTGAAGGGATTGCTGATACGCGGCGGGACGTCGGCGGAATTGGCGGAGGAAATCGCGCAGGAGACGCTGCTCTCGGTCTGGCGCAAGGCCGCATTGTTCGATCCCGCCAAGGCGAGCGCCTCTACCTGGATTGCTACGATCGCGCGCAATCGGCGCATCGACATCGCCCGGCGGGAGAACCGCTCGCGGCTTTCGCAAGTTTATGAGATCTTGGATGAAGACGGACCTGAACAGCCTGACGAGACTATCTCGGGAGCCGAGCGCGACGCCCGGATCAGGGCAGCGATGACCGGACTATCCGCCGACCAGTACCGGGTTGTCGAA
Source organism: Allobosea sp. NPDC055332 (assembly GCF_053645455.1). Lineage (NCBI taxonomy): Bacteria > Pseudomonadati > Pseudomonadota > Alphaproteobacteria > Hyphomicrobiales > Alloboseaceae > Allobosea > Allobosea sp. NPDC055332. The sequence continues at coordinate 216,002 of NZ_JBSHMO010000002.1, forward strand.
CTCGCTTTTCTGGAGGAGTTCAGCCACCAGGACGTGGCAAAGCGCCTGGCGATCCCGCTCGGCACGGTAAAGTCGAGGTTGCGGCTCGCATTGTCGCACCTGCGTGGCAAGCTGGAGGATCTGCGATGAGCATGGCCCATCGCCCGTCCGACGAGACCCTCGCTGCCTTCGCAGGTGGCCACCTTGACGAGGGGCTGTCGCTGGCTGTCGCCGCTCATGTCGAGCTGAACAGCGAAAGCCGGCGCCTCGTGCATGAGCTCCAGGCTGTTCGGGGCGCTTTGCTCGACCGCATCGAACCTATTGCGATGTCGACAGGTGCCCCAGACCCGGCCGGACAGAAGCCGCTCACGGACACCCCCGTCATCGCATCTCCACCGACCGAGCCGGGCATGCCTAACGTGTTGCGTCCATACGCGCTCGGGCCGTGGCAGCCAATCGGAATCCGGGTTGCGATGCGGCGCATCAAGGTGCCCGGAGCGCAAGCCCGGGTCTTCATGCTGAGAGCCGGCCCGGGGATCGCGCTACCGCACCACAAGCATACCGGCTTCGAATGGACGACCATCCTCTCCGGCGCCTACGAGCATGAATATGGCCGCTATGCAGCCGGCGATTTTGACGAGGCTGATACCGAGCACGACCACACTCCGCGTGTCGACCCCGTCGAGGGCTGCACCTGCCTGGTCGCCATGACGGGCAACGTCCTGTTCCAGGGTTGGCTCGGCAGGCTGCTGCAACCGCTGGTGCGGCTGTGACCTTGGCCTCCTTTGCGGCGACGCTGCTCTTCGTCGCCGTCGCGATGTCGGCGACCATGCTGCTGGCGACTCGGATCGAGCGCCGCACTGGGAATTCCGGCTGGATCGACGTTATCTGGACCTTTGGTCTCGGCACCACCGGCACGATGGGGGCGCTCCTGCCGTTCGGCGAGGGGCCGCTCGCTCGTCGCCTCTTTGTCGCGGCGCTCGTCGTCGCGTGGGCGCTGCGCCTCGGCCTGCATATCGCCGGGCGGACCAAAGGAATCGCCGACGACCCACGCTACGCGCGGATGAAGCGCGACTGGGGGCAACAGGCCCCTGCAAAAATGGCCCGGCTGCTGCAATTTCAGGCGCTCGCGAGCATCCCCCTCGCCATCGGCATCGTCCTGGCAGCTCATAACCCGACGGGGCTTGGCCAGACGCAGGACGCGCTCGGTCTGGCGATCTTCCTCGTCGGTATCCTCGGAGGCGCGATCGCCGACCGACAGCTGCGCGGCTTCGCGCAATCGGGGCTGGGAGGCGTCTGCGATACGGGTCTGTGGGCCTTTTCACGCCATCCCAATTACTTCTTCGAAGCTGTGCTCTGGTGCGCCTATGCGGTGATCGCCTCCGCCATGGCCTATCCAATTGGCTGGCTCGCCTGGCTCGCGCCCGTTGCGATCACACTGCTGCTTGTCCGCGTCTCCGGCATCCCACCGCTCGAGGAGCACATGCTCGCCAAGCACGGAGCGGCCTATCGCGACTATCAGAGCCGGACCAGCGCCTTCATTCTGCTGCCGCCACGAGGAGCCAGGCCATGACTATCATGCAGAGGCTTTCGAGCTGGGGCGAGGCTTTGCCCGTGCCCGACGCGATCAGCCGCATGGTCATCGCGTCGCTGGTAGGACGGACGGATCGCACGCTCGCGACGAAGCCAGGCAATGCGGCCGGGTTCGCGCTGGAGATGGCGGAACAGCCCATCGCGCTGCATGCAGACGCCGCCAATGCCCAGCATTACGAGGTGCCGGCGGAATTTTTCGAGCTAGCCCTGGGGCCGAGGCGGAAATATTCCTGCTGCTACTACGCCGGCCCGGCCGACAGTCTTCAAACCGCCGAGGAGGCGGCGTTGGCGCTGACCGCCGAGCATGCGAGCCTTGCCGACGGACAGGAGATCCTCGAGCTCGGTTGTGGCTGGGGCTCGCTCTCGCTGTGGATGGCGGAAGCCTACCCGCAGGCACGGATCGTCTCGGTCTCGAACTCGACCTCGCAACGCGCCTTCATCGAAGAGCGAGCGCGAGAACGCGGCTTTGGCAATCTGCGTGTGATCACCGCGGACATGAACGACTTCGCCATCGAGGGGCGCTTCGACCGCGTCGTTTCGGTCGAGATGTTCGAGCATATGGCGAACTGGCGGGCGTTGCTCGAGCGCGTGCATGGTTGGCTGAAACCGGACGGGCACCTGTTCATCCATGTCTTCGCCCACACTCGGGGCTGCTATCGCTTCGATGTCGGCGAGAGTGCCGACTGGATCGCCCAGCACTTCTTCACCGGTGGGATCATGCCGAGCGCGGCGCTGGCGCACCAGTTCTCCGACCTGTTCGCAGTCGAGAAGGAATGGCGCTGGAGCGGCGACCATTATCACCGCACCGCGGAGGATTGGCTGGCGAATTTCGACCGCAACCTGCCTGCGATCGAACCGATCCTGCGCGAGGCCTATGGCGAGGACGCACCTTTATGGCGCCGGCGCTGGCGCCTGTTCTTCCTGGCGACGAGCGGGCTGTTCGGGCACTCGGGCGGTGAAGCCTGGGGCGTCAACCACTATCGGATGAGGCCAGTCTGACGACTCGCGGACTGCAGCTGGCGATCAGAGCCAGCCCCAGCCGATCGCCCGCCGCACGACCTCGTACGCCACCCAGCTGCAGAAGCCGACGACCACCGTGCCGTAGATGATGTCGGCAAGCGTGATCGTCAGTGTCCATGGTCGGAGCGTGGCGTAATTCGTCAGATCGTAGGTGGCGTAGGCAAGCAGGCCGATCAGGGCACCGTTAATGAGGGCAGCACCGGCGTTGCCCTCGCGAAGTGCGGGCATCACCGCAAAGTGCAGCACGCCGAGTGGGAAGCCGAAATAGAAAAGCGCCGCCGGGACGTAACGTACCTGCTCGACGATCAGATCACCGAGCGCCGGACGATAGAGCCTAGCCGTCATTGTGCCGAGCCAGATTGCGTCGCAAATGCCGAAGGCGACGAGAAAGGCGACGTAGCCGGCGACGAAGCGCATGACGACCTCCAGGGCTTGCTACCTGCAGATACGTAGCGCGCGCCCATCCGGATTACCTTCCGGTGCAGCTTGCACACCCCGACGATCCAGCGCGCCTTGTCCGACGTACATGCGCAAAGGTCAGTAACGCAAAGGCGCTCATGACGATCTCGATTTCCAGGCGCGCTGTCGTGGCGTCGCTTTCAGGCACGGCTTTCGCCGGTTGCGCCGCTTTACGGCCAGGGGCGCTAAGCGAAGGCGCGCGCGACGTCGCCTATGGCCGCCATCTGCGTCAGACGATGGACATCTATGTTCCGCCCGGCGGCCGTATGGGAAGACCGGTCGTCTTCTTCATCTATGGCGGCTCATGGGCCAACGGGGCCAAGGAAAGCTACGCGTTCGTCGGCGACGCCTTGGCCGCCCGTGGCTTCGTCACGGTGGTCGCCGACTACCGGCTCGTTCCAGAGGTACGGTTCCCGGTCTTCATCGAGGACGGCGCTACTGCGCTGCGCTTCGTCCGTGAAAACATTGCGCGTTTCGGCGGCGATCCGCGCCGTATCCACCTCATGGGGCACTCGGCCGGTGCGTACAACGCGATGATGCTGACGCTCGACACGGGCTATCTCGCGCGAGCCGGGCTTCCATCGAGCACCATCCGATCGGCCGTTGGCCTCTCGGGTCCTTACGACTTTCTGCCTCTGGATATCGACGTGACCAAAGCTGCCTTCGGTAACGCCAGCAATCCGGAGCGGACGCAGCCGATCCATTTCGTACGCCGGGACGCGCCGCCGATTCTGATTGCGACCGGCGCAGAAGACACGACCGTCCTGCCCCGGAACAGCGAGCGGCTCGCCGCTGCGCTACGCCGCGCCGATGCGCGCTCAGTTGCGCTCAAGATCTATCCTGGCCTCGGTCATGCCGGAACCGCAGCTGCGCTCGCGCGCGCTATGAGTTGGCGAGCGCCCGTTCTCGATGGTGTAGTCGAGTTCTGGGAGGAAGCCCGACCGGCTCTTCGCGAATGATATGTCATGACTCCAATTTGAGACGGCCCAACCTGCAGCGGCCCACTCGGAAATGTCCGCTTCCGGCCAGCGGACCGATGTCTGCTATTGGCGCTATTCGACGCTCGCGACGCGATCAGCTCGATCTATAACATGGTATGGCTCTCCCTATCCCTCGACCCAATCGACCGCAAACACGCTCGAACTTAGCGTCTTCGGTGCCGTGACTAGAACGGTGGTCAGTAGGAGACGAACATGAGCCTGGACATCGCCTCACGCCCTGCACGGTCGGGGCCCGAAGAGCTGGTTCCGTCGCGCTATGCGGTGCAGATCGGTGACATCGAGGTGCTGGTGATCAGCGACGGCGTGCTGCCGCTTCCGACCAAGATGCTGGGGCACAACGCCGAGGCGGCGGAGCGGGCAAGCTGGCTGAACGAGATGTTCCTGCCGCAGGAAGCGTTCGACTGGTCGCTGAACGTGGCCCTGGCCCGCAGCGGTGACCAGACCATACTCATCGACGCGGGGCTGGGGCTGGACCCGGACCTCAACCTGCCGCGGGCCGGGCAATTGGTGAAGCGGCTCGAGGCCGCCGGAGTCGATCTGGGGTCCGTGACCGACATTGTGCTCACCCACATGCACATGGACCACATCGGTGGGCTTCTTGTCGATGGCGTGAAGGACCGGTTGCGCCCGGATCTGCGGATCCACGTCGCCGCCGCCGAGGTCAAGTTCTGGGAGGCGCCCGACTTCACCCACGCCGTCATGCCGCCGGGCTTCCCGGACGCGCTCCGCTCGGCCGCCAAGCGGTTCGTCGAGCAATACGGCAACAATCTGCGTCTGTACGACCAGGAGCAGGAAGTGGCGCCGGGCGTAGTCGCCCAGCGTACTGGCGGCCACACTCCCGGGCACGCCGTGGTCCGTCTGGCATCCAAAGGCGAGCGCCTGACCTTCGCCGGTGACGCCGTCTTCGCGGTCGGCTTCGACCATCCGGATTGGCACAACGGCTTCGAGCACGATCCCGAGGAAGCGGCACGCGTTCGCGTTCGTCTTCTGACGGAACTCGCCAAGAACGGCGAGCAGCTGGTGGCCACACACCTGCCGTTCCCGTCCGTCGGCCGGGTCGCGGTCGATGGCGATACCTTCCGCTGGGTGCCCGTCTTCTGGGACTACTGAACCCATCGCCGGCAAGAACCGGCGGGGGCGCCTTCAAGACCGTGCCCCCTTCGGACCACGAGGCCAGCTTCGACAGCGCGCCGCATGGACGGCTGAGAACGGAGATATCCCATGAAAATCGTCATCATCGGTGGAACCGGCCTGATAGGTTCCAAGACCGCGGAGCGCTTGCGCAAAAAGGGGCATGAGGTCATCGCCGCCGCTCCCAATACCGGCGTCAACACCATCACCGGCGAAGGCCTGGCAGAAGCCCTGATGAATGCCGAGGTGGTGATCGACCTCGCGAACTCGCCTTCGTTCGAGGACAAGGCCGTACTCGAATTCTTCCAGACATCGGGCAAGAACCTGATGGCGGCGGAGAAGGCGGCGGGCGTCAAACACCATGTCGCGCTTTCCATCGTCGGCACCGACCGGCTGCCCGAGAGCGGTTATCTGCGCGCCAAGGTCGCGCAGGAAAAGATCATTCGGGAGGCCGGTACTCCCTACACGCTCCTGCGATCGACGCAGTTCATGGAGTTCCTCGGCGGCATCGCCCAGTCCGGTACGGTCGGCGACACGGCTCGCCTGTCGACCGGCAATCTCCAGCCGATCGCCTCCGACGACGTCGCCGATTTCGTGGCAGAGGCAGCCCTGGCAGCACCGGCCAACGGCATCATCGAGATCGCCGGCCCCGAGCGCGCGCGTCTCTGCGATTTCGTCGCGCGTTACCTGAAGGCTATCGGCGATACCCGCACGGTCGTCCCGGATCCAGATGCCCATTACTTCGGGACCAGGCTGGAGGACGGCTCACTCGTTTCCGATGACAACCCGCGTATCGGCAGCGTCGACTTCGAGCACTGGTTCGCAACCGCGCCGCGAAAATAGCCACAAGCACGGGCCGTCTTCGAGGCGGCCCCGTGCCCGAGCAATCGAAGGGATGCCGGATATGATCAAATCATCTGCCGCTCCGCTCACGGCTGTACCGCCACGGTGCCCGCGAAGACCTCAGCAAGGCTCCGCCAGCGGATCTGCTGGCTGCTCTCGTGGATCATGTCGCCCAGCAGGCCCAGACATCTCCCGCCAGGAACCAGACGGATGCGCCGGGTGCCAGGCCCGATGCATGACCATGCTTCGCCTTGACCAGCCCTCGTCGTGAACACTCCCATGCTCGGTGATAACCACGTCCTGGCGCTTGCCCTGACCAACATCCTGGGGCTTGCCGGGATCGTCGTTTGGCATCTTCAAGGTGGCGGCCGCCCGAAGGGCCGCCTTATCGTCCAGATCCTGTTTTTCACCTGCATGAGTCTCGTACTCTACATCGCAGGCGTCGCGCCGCATCAGCCCGACGATATCTACATCGAGGGCCTTGCTGGGCTGCTCTCCCAATCGGCCCGAATTCTCTGGTGGACGCATCTCGCCTGGACCGTCATCGGTTTCATCCACATCTATGTCAGGCTCAATCGCAAGCCGCGGGAAGCCCATCTCATCCTCGACATGGCTGTTGCCGTCATCTACCTCGGCGTGGCGCTGTCGGTGATGGGTTTCGTGTTTGGGATGCCCATCGCAACCCTGGTGACGACCTCGGGCGTCGTTGCCGTCATTCTGGGCTTGGCGCTGCAGAATACGCTCGGCGATGTCTTTTCGGGCATCGCGCTGACGCTTGGCAAGGCCTATGCGATCGGCGACTGGGTCCAGTTGAGCGACGGCACGGCAGGCCGTGTCATCGAAACCAACTGGCGCTCCACCAATCTGCTGACCGGAGCGAACAACGTCGTCGTGCTGCCGAACAGCCTGCTGGCGAGACAGGGCCTGACCAGCCTCAGCCGCCCCGACGAGACGCATCAGATCACGTTGAGCGTGCGCTTCGCCGCCCTGCAAAAACCGCGCGCGGTGGAAGAGGCCATGCGATCGGTGCTGCAGGCCAGCGCCCGGATCGTCAAGGAGCCACCACCCGCCGTGGCCCTCAAGACCATCGACGCAATCGCGATCGACGTGGAACTCCAGTTCCGTGTCGCCAGCGTCGCCATTGCGACAGCCGCCAAAAACGAGATCATCGACCTCATCCATGACCAATGCCAGATGAGCGGCCTTGCGCTGGCCATGCCGGCCGCCAGCCTCGTTTTCGTGTCGGGAACGACGGGCGGCGACCGTTCCGCGCCGAGCAGCTGAGGCGGGCTGATCGACACTCTTCAGCCGGGACACGGCGATCGCTGGCGCGCCGAACTCGCTGCGCCAGCCCAAGCAGTATTGGCGACATCAGGCAGTGACGGATTGTCCTGAACGGCGCATCGCCCAGGAGGTCAACAATACCCCGAAGAGCGCCGGCATGGTCACTGCCGGGAAGTCGCGTGGAATTACCGACGGCGAACAGATGCCGACAGCGACTTCCCAGAAATGGAAGAGCGCGTGCGCGCAGAGCCAGATCGTCGCGACGGCCCAAAGGCCGATGCGACGCTGGGGCACGAAGAAACCGACCGCGAAGGCGATACCGAGGAAGAGCTGGATCATCCCGATGTCGCGGATGAAGTGCTGGTTAAAGAAGCCGGTGTCGGTCACGCCCGGCACGAGGTCATACCAGGCTTGGGGGTTGATCAGCATGAAGATGCCGTTCAGCGTGAGAAAGGCGCCGTTGAAGATGACCATTGCGATGATCGCCCCAGCCACCCAGCGATTGTCGTTGCCGAGTTCCATGTCGAATTCCTTAGTAGCGAGGCGCGTGGCAATTCCGTTGGGATTTCTGCCGGGAAATGCTGCTGCCGCTCTCTTCGATCAGCTTCAGGCATCGCACGGCCAGGCAAGATTGCTTCGACCAGCGCAATGACGTCGTTTCAGGCTAGGGAACGACAACCACGCCGTCGATTGAGCCGAGGGGTGAGGATGAACCATCCCGTCGACTAGGGTGGCATGGCCGGAAGGCAGGCCGCTCGGCATAGCTTGAGAGCATGGATTCATAGCCGCCGGTCAATTGCCAGTCGGCGGCTACTCGGGTGAAGGCTCGCTCCATGGGCGAGCTTGTGAAGGCCTGGTCGAGCGCGTGCGAAGCGCTGAAACCTAGACCTTCGGATGGTTACGTCCGCCTGTCTTTGGCGCGACAGATGATGGGAGGGCGAAGACAGTTTCGCCGGGAAAAGGCCAGGTTCGTGCCCGAGACATTCTTGATTGCTGTCATCGACGATGATGAGGCCCTTCGAGAGGCTTTGTGCGAGTTGCTGGCCGCGCTCGAGTTCCCATGCCGGCCTTTTGCGAACGGAACGACGTTTCTCGACGCGTCGGATTGCGAAACGTTCGACTGTATTCTGGCCGACCTGCGGATGCCGCGGCTGGGCGGGATGGAGTTGCAGGAAGCCCTGGCCGCTCGCGGCTTGCGCGCTCCCGTCATCATCATGACTTCGCACATCTCGGCCCATGCCAAGGCGCAGGCGTTGGCTGGCGGAGCGCTGGCCGTGCTGATCAAGCCGATCTCGCAGCGCGATCTCATCCCGCTTCTCGAGGCTGCCATGGCTGACGCCGCTCGCTATGCTGCTTGCCGCCCGGCGGAGGACTAATGACGATGTTGATGCAGGGCCCCACGGGCGAACTCGCGGACCATATGTCGGACGGCGTCATCCTGTGCGATGGTGAAGGCAGGATCCGCTACTGGAATCCGGCGGCGCAGGTGCTTTACGGCTGGTCGGCCGAACAGGTGATCGGCCAGAACATTCGGGCCCTGGCCGTCAGCGCCGAGGGCCATGATCGCGACTGGCGCGCCTTGCTCGCGGACGGGCAATGGGCCGGCGAAGTCGGACGCGTCAATGTCGCGGGGCTGCCGATTTTTGCGCCGACCCGCCGTGTCGTGCGGTACCGGCAAGGCGGAGCGATCCAGGATGTGGTTGAGATCAACGAGGCTGGCCGAGGTAGCGAGCAGGAAGCTCTCGCTGCAAGGAACGCGCAGCTCATCCGCCACATGCCGGCAGCACTCTGGCAAGTCGATTCACGCGGTGCCGGGCAGGTCTTCGCCGAATTGCGCGCGCAGGGCGTGACCGACATTGCGCGCCATCTCGATGATCATCCCGAGATGATCGAGCGCGCCAAAGACATTGTCCTCGTCGCCGACGCCAATCTCGCAGCCGTCGAGCTCTTCCAGGGCAACGATACGACGGATCTGATACGCCCGGTCCGCTACCTGTTCGCGGGCACTCCGCAAATGGCCAGGCGGGTTATGATCGCGCATTTCGAAGGTCGGCGCAGTTATGTGGAGGAGGCCAGGATCCTCAGATTCGATGGCGTCGTCCGCGACGTGATCTTCTCGGTCACCTATCCGATCGCCAGCGAATTGCAGGATACGACCTTCATCCTAATCGAGGACATCACCGACCGTCGTCGCACCGAGGATCAGTTGCGCCGACTCCAGGCCGACTACAGCCATGCGGCCCGCATCTCGACACTCGGCGAGCTCGCGACCTCGATCGCGCACGAGGTGAAGCAGCCATTGTCGGCGATTATCACCAATGCCGAGGCGAGCCTGCGCTGGTTGGACAAGGCTCCTCCAAATGTCGACAAGCTGACGCAGCTGACGACGCGTATCGCCGAGAGCGCTCACCGCGCTAACGAGATCATTCAGCGCATCCGTGGCATGGCGACGAAGCACGAGCCGGAGCGCACGCTGGTCGACATCCCCAGCGTGATTTCCGAGGCCCTGCTGTTCGTGCGGCACGATGTCGAGACGCGCTCGGTCGATCTGTCGATGAAAGTCCCGCGCAACCTGCCGAAGATTCCCGGCGATCGCGTTCTGCTTCAGCAGGTCTTCGTCAATCTCCTGGTCAACGCGATCCAGGCCGTCATCCCGCTGGAGATCGAGCGCCGCCGGATCGCGATCGAGGCGCGGCAGATCGGCGATCAATGGCTCTCGATCCTAGTGAGGGATAGCGGGCCAGGCATTTCCGACGACGCCATGTCCCGGCTGTTCGAAGGTTTCTTCACTACCAAGGAAGGCGGCATGGGCATGGGCCTGGCGATTTGCCAATCGATCGTCGACGGCCATGAGGGTTTCATCTCGGCGACCAACCAGAGCGATGGCGGCGCGGCGTTCGAGGTGCGTCTGCCATTGCATCCGAAAGACCGGGAGCAATTGGCGGCGTAAGGCCGGATCCAGTCCGACTGAAGCCTTGCAGCTCCCCGGCGTCGCTGGAAGCTGCAACCGAGCCCATTGACCGCGGCGCTGCCGCCGCGAGGCCGCCTTTCCAGCCTCTCGGGCGATGTTCATAATGTGCCTCTGTGTTTACCAGGGCGGCATGATGAACGTTCGGCAGGTCGAGACCTTCGATGTGGTAATGAAGGTCGGATCGATTTCTCGAGCGGCCGAGATCCTCGACGTCACCCAGCCGGTGGTGAGCCGGACGATCGCAGAGCTTGAAAGCGCGCTCGGCTTTTCCCTATTCGACCGCGTGCGCAACCGGATCGTTCCGACCCCGGAGGCCAAGCACAGGGCGTCAAGCTGATCGGCTATGTGCCGGAGGATCGCGGCGGCAACGTCTCAGGGCGGCCTTCGATCAGGACGGCGCCCAGCCGATCACCGTGATCAGGACGATCAATGCGACGACCGTCTGCGCCCTGGTCGCCGAGGGAATCGGTGTCGGCTTCGTGACCCCTTACGCTCTGGCTGGCCTCGACCTTACTCGTTTCGCGGTCAAGCCCTTCGAGCCGCCGGTGCATAGCCGCTCCTTGCTGCTACTGCCGATCGATCGCCCCAAATCGCTTCTGGTCAAGGCGATGATCGATTGCCTGATGGTGTCGGGCTAGCGCAGACGCGTGATCGTTTCGAGCGCTCCGAGATACACGACTCGGATGACCCCGCTTCTGCGCGCGATCTTCAGCAGCTGACAGATTGTCGACCTGAGCAGTTGGTTAGGGAGGCCGATCGTCTGCGTGGCGGTCTAGCTGGACCGTACGCCCTCCTCAGCTGAACCGGTGCCCGACCTAGCTCAAGGTCGAGGTCGGCCGCGCTCTTTCGATAACAAGACGATCTCTCCGTTTGATTGAGCAAAGAAGACGCCGCTGCGACTGTTTGCATGAAGAGAGGCCGCGGAAAGCCCCGCAGTCAAACTCAAGCACAGTAATAGATATTGGGAAGGCGTCATGGGTGCTTTCAAGGACAAGGTTATCGTCGTCACCGGCGGCAGTTCCGGTATAGGCCAGGCTACGGCGCTGGCCTTCGCCAATCAGGGCGCGAAAGTCCTGATCACGGGGCGCCGTGCAGCACTTCTCGAAGCTGCGGCGGCCAGCCACGCCAACATTGCCCCGCTGGCCGCCGATGTCGCCTCTCCCGACGATGCGGCGCGGACGATCGCCACGGCGGTCGCGGATTGGGGACGCCTCGACGTTCTCGTGAACAACGCCGGCGCCGGCGCGATCCTGCCGCTGGCCGATGCGACGGCCGAGCGGATCAGGTCGATCTTCGCCGTGAATGTGCTGGGACCGAGCCTGCTTGCTGCCGCCGCAGTGCCGCATCTAGTGGCGGCCAAGGGCGCGATCATCAACGTCTCCAGCACCTTCGGCCACAAGCCGGCGACCGGCCTCTCGCACTACGCCGCGAGCAAGGCCGCGCTGGAACATCTGACCCGCTGCTGGGCGCTCGAACTCGCGCCGCAGGGCATTCGCGTCAACGCCGTCGCGGCAGGACCGACCGAGTCCGGCGCCCTGACTGGGATGATGGCCCTGTCGCCGGAGCAGGCGGCCGCGATCATGGCGCAAGAGCGCGAACAGATCCCGCTGAAGCGTCGCGGCGTTCCGGACGAGGTCGCCCGCTGGATCGTGCAACTCGCCGATCCGGCATCCAGCTGGGTGACGGGGCAGATCATCGGTGTCGATGGCGGTCTCGAGCTCGCCTGATCCGGCCCGGTCTCAACCTGCACATCGATCGCTCGGGCCCGCCCGGAATGCCGCCAGGCAAGCGATGGCCGAGCTCAAGACGTATCCAGAAAAGGAGATTCTATATGCGAAAGAGCGCACTCGCTCTGGCCGCAGCCCTGTCGCTGGCTGGCTCAAGCCACGGACTGACCCAGCCCGCCCAATCCAAGCCGACCATCGTGCTCGTGCACGGGGCCTTCGCGGAATCCTCAAGCTGGAACGCGGTGATCGCCGATCTGAACCGGGAGGGCTACCGCACCATCGCCGCCGCCAATCCGCTGCGCGGTGTCGCTCGCGACGGGGCCGCCGTCGCGACGCTCATTCGCTCGATTTCCGGGCCGGTCGTCCTGGTCGGGCACTCCTATGGCGGACCGGTGATCACCGAGGCTGCCAATGGCAACGCCAATGTGAAGGCGCTGGTCTATGTCGCGGGATTTGCGCCCGACATCGGCGAATCCAGCCTGAGCCTCTCCGGCAAGTTCCCCGGCAGCACGCTCGGAAACGCCATCGTCTCGGTCGCCCTGCCGGGCGGCGGACAGGACCTCTACATCGATCCTGCGAAGTTCCACGCCCAGTTCGCCGCCGATGTCCCGAATGAGCAGGCCGCTTTGATGGCCGCGACACAGCGCCCGGTGGCGCAGGCGGCGCTGGCAGAGCCTTCTGGCGTCGCGTCCTGGAAGGCGCTGCCGTCCTACATGATCTACGGCTCCGGCGATCGGAACATCCCGCCGGCCGTAATGGACTTCATGGCGACGCGCGCTCGGTCCGTGAAGACGGTGGTTGTCAAGGATGGCTCCCACGCCTTGATGGTTTCACACCCGGCCGAGGTCGCATCGCTGGTCAAGGCGGCCGCGTCGGCCCCTTGAGCCCCGCGGAAGGTCGGTCGCGCAGCAAGAGGCGAAGCGACCAGTTCAGCGCCCGCGGGCGCAATCCAGCACTCCAAGAGGATATAAGACGATGAGCACGATCACCACCAAGGACGGTACCGAGATCTACTACAAGGATTGGGGCACCGGCCCCGTCGTGACCTTCTCCCATGGCTGGCCGCTGAATGCCGACGCCTGGGACGGGCAGATGCTGTTTCTCGTCAGGAACGGCTATCGCTGCGTGGCGCATGACCGGCGCGGCCATGGCCGCTCGAGCCAGGTGTCGACGCGCAACGACATGGACGGCTATGCCGATGATCTGGCCGAGTTGATGAACGCGCTCGACCTGCAGGATGCGGTGATGGTCGGACATTCGACCGGCGGCGGCGAGATCGCCCGCTATATTGGCCGGCATGGCACCAAGCGCGTCAGGAAGGCCGCCCTCATCGGTGCGGTTCCCCCGATCATGCTGAAGACGGCCGACAATCCCGAAGGCCTGCCCAAGGATGTCTTCGATGGCATCCGCGCCGGCATCGCGGGCGACCGTTCCCAGTACTACAAGGAGTTCGCCATCGCCTTTTTTGGGGCAAATCGCCCTGGAGCGACGGTATCGCAAGGCACGCTCGACCAGTTCTGGCTCTGGAGTATGCAGGTCGGTGGTGTGAACGCCTATGAATGCATCAAGGCCTTCTCCGAGACGGACTTCAGCGAGGATCTCAGGAAGTTCGACATCCCGACCCTGTTCCTGCACGGCGACGACGACCAGATCGTGCCGGTGGACGATTCCGCCAGGAAAGCCGCGCGTCTCGTCAAGGATGCCAAGGAAATCTACTACGCCGGTGCGCCCCATGGCCTGACCGTCACTCATCAGGATCGCTTCAACGCCGATCTGCTCGCCTTCATCCGGGCCTAGCCCGACTGAGCGAAGACGGCCTCTCCGGTGCCCCTTCCGGGAGAGGCCGTCGACGCGTTCTCCAGCCCCTCTTCGTGACCAGCTCTGGACAGTGGTGAACCTGCCCGATCGGTGCTAACCGTGGCGATCATCCAGCTTGATCCGATTGATGCAGCTGAATCCGCTTCGCCACGCTGAACTGGTCACCGGCCGCCGGCAGTCGGCTCTCATCGACCTGTGGTCGACGACGGGCTTCGCCGCCGCTGTGAGCGAAGTGACCGGCCCGCATCTCTACGAGTTCGGCGAATTGCCGGTTCCGACGGTCGCGATCACGCTCTATGACGTCCGCCGCCATGTGCTGATCGAAAACGGCAAGGTCCGGCGCGACGGCCCCGTCCATGCTGGACGCTTTCGTATCGGGCAGCCGGGGCGCAGTGTGGTCGTCGATGCCGTACCCGAAATTGGATCGGGAAAGCTGCTGCTACTCTATCTAGGCGAAGCGCTGCTGAAGGAGGTTGGCGCGTCGCGTGGGTTGGCGGATCCGATCGCCCTGATGGACCTCGCCTGGGACACCGAAGATCCGCTGCTGCAGATGTCGGCCCAGCGGCTTGTCGAGGCCAGCGACAGCGGTCACCGGCCCAATGCACTGCTCGCCGAGCAGGTCGCCTACACACTCGCTCTGCATCTGTCGGACCGCTATGCGGCGCCGGGTTCGCCAAAATCCGAACGTCTGCCCACGCTGGACGACACGATGCGCACGCGCATCGCCGAATTCGTGCGAGCCGATCCCAGCGCTCCGGTCACTCTGGCGGCAATGGCACAGATCGCCGGCATGACGCCGCCCAGCTTCGTTCGAAGCTTCAAGCGCTCGACCGGTGTCACGCCGCATCGCTTCGTGGTGGAGCAACGGGTGCTCGCCGCCCGGCGCCTGCTCGCGACCTCCGATCTGCCGATCGTCGAGATCGCCCTGGCGGTCGGCTTCTCCTCGCAATCGCATTTCGGCGTCGCCTTTCGGATGGTGACTGGCGAAAGCCCGGCACGCTATCGCCGTCTGCAGCGCGGGTAAGGGTAATTTTTCGACAAAACCGCAGATGTTGGGAAGCTGCTGGAGAATTTCCCGGCAGACGTTTCCGATTATTTTGGGAGACCTGTCCTCTCGCGCTGATCGCCCACCGAAGGCGACCCGAGGGAGGCTACGAATGGCGACATCTTCAAGCATGGTCGCGCCGGTCGAGGACACCAGCCTGACCGGCTTCTACAGGGACATGACCGTTCCCGAGAAGCGCACCTTCTGGGCCTGCGCGACGGGCTGGGCGCTCGACGGCATGGACTTCATGATCTACCCGCTGGTGATCGGCACGATCATCATGCTCTGGCAGGTCGATGCCGGCACCGCGGGCCTCGCCGGGACCGTGACATTGCTCGCCTCGGCGCTCGGCGGCTGGGGGGCCGGCTATCTCGCTGACCGCATCGGTCGAGTCCGCACGCTGCAACTGACGATCATCTGGTTCTCGTTCTTCTCGCTGCTCTGCGCGTTCGCGCAGAATTTCGAGCAGCTCCTGATCTGCCGCGCCTTGCTCGGCCTCGGCTTCGGCGGTGAATGGGCGGCCGGCGCCGTGCTGATGGGCGAGACGATCCGGGCGCAATATCGAGGCCGGGCGGTCGGCTCGGTCCAGTCCGGCTGGGCAGTGGGCTGGGGGCTTGCTGTACTGGCGCAGGCTGCTTTGTTCTCGCTGCTGCCGGCCGAGCAGGCCTGGCGCTGGATGTTCGCGATCGGGGCGCTGCCGGCACTGCTGGTGCTGTATCTGCGCGCCTATGTGAAGGAGCCGGAGGTCTCGCTCGAGGCCCGCGCCAAGGTTGCCGCCACCGGCGACCGTCCGTCGATCCTCGAGATTTTCCAGGGCCCGATCCTGAAGACGACGATCCTGGCCTCGCTCGTCACCACCGGCTGCCAGGGTGGCTACTACGCCATCACCTTCTGGGTGCCGCGCTTCCTGACGACCGAGCGGAAGCTCTCGATTGTGAGTTCGACCGGCTATCTCTCGGCTCTGATCATCGGCTCTTTCGTCGGCTATCTCGTCGGCGCCTGGTTCGCGGACAAATACGGCCGCCGCAGCCTGTTCCTGACCTTTTCGCTGGGAGCCATGGTGGTCGTCCTCGCCTATACGCAGCTGCCGCTGTCTAACGAGCTGCTCTGGGTGCTCGGCTTCCCGCTCGGCTTCTTCGCCTCCGGCTATTTCTCGGGCATGGGAGCCTTTCTGACCGAGCTCTATCCGACGAGGCTGCGTGGCTCCGGACAGGGCTTCTGCTATAATTTCGGACGAGGCGTCGGCGCGCTCTTCCCCTTCCTCGTCGGCTACCTCTCGCAGATGACCTCCCTGGCCAACGCGATCTGCCTCTTCGCCCTGTTCGCCTATGTGCTGTTCTTCCTGGCCGCCTATGCGCTGCCGGAAACGCGCGGCAAGGTGCTGAACGCCGATGCATGATGAAGCTTCTGCAACCGATCAGGCCCCGGCTTGCCCAGGGCCTGATCCGCATCCACACCGGCCCGTGCGCATCGAGGTGCCGTACGGGGCAGTCGATACCCACGCCCATGTCATCGGGCAGCCTCCGGCCCAGCCCTTCGTGGCCGGCCGCAGCTACACGCCGACGCCAGCCACGCCGGAACGCTATCTCGCCATGCTGGACGCGACCGGCATGACCTATGGCGTCCTGGTCCAGGTCAGCGTGCACGGCACGGACAACAGCCTGATGGTCAAGACCCTGAGGGCGAACCGCGAGCGGTTGCGCGGCATTGCCGTCATTCCGCTCGGCTTGCCCGATAGGGAGCTGGCAGCGCTCAAGGACGCCGGTGTCGTCGGCCTGCGCCTCAACATCCTCTATTGCGGCGGTGTCGGTTTCGACCAGTTGGACGAGTATGCGGCCCTGGCCAGGGATATGGGCTGGCATCTGCAATTCCTGATCGACGCCACGGACCTGCCGCCGCTGGCGCCGAAACTCGCCCGGCTGCCAGTGCCCTTCGTTGTCGATCACTGGGGGCATTTTCCGGTCTCGCGCGGGATCGCCGATCACGGCTTCCGGACACTTCTCTCGCTCGCGCGCGACGGAGCGTGGCTCAAGCTCTCCGGCGCCTATCGTAACACGGTCGAGGGACCGCCCTACGCCGACACGGTTCCCTTCGCTCGGCTGCTCCACGAGGCGGCGCCGGAACGCTGCGTCTGGGGCTCCGACTGGCCGCATGTCGCGCATTGGCAGCACATGATGAACGTCGGCGATCTGCTTGACTTGCTCGCCGACTGGGTGCCCGATCCGGCCGCTCGTGACCGGGTACTCACCGACAACGCGCATCGCCTCTACAGCTTCTGACGCAGCTCGCCACCGCCCTCAACGCGCCCAGGAATGACGACGATGAGCGGAATCGTCTACGAGCCCGAGCAGTTGTCGCGGCGCCAGCGCGCGGTCGCATCCGGCGCGGAGATCGAGCTGGTGACCGTGCCGCCGGTCGCGCATGCCTTCGTCCATGAATCGACCTCTCACCTGCTCATGTTCACCGCGAAGGGAAGTCGCGCCGACGGGGAAAGCCAGGCCGACGGGCTGAAAGCCTCGGTCCTGCGCAACACCTCGGGCACGTTCAGCCTGCTGCCGGCTGGGTTGCGCTATTCGGGCTGGTCGATCCCGGTCCTGCCCGCGGATTATCTCTCTCTCGCGATCGAGCCTTCGTCGCCGCTCCTCGAGTCGTTCCCCGCACTTCGCGAGCTCTGGAGCGCCCCCATCGTCTATGCGCGCCAAATGCCGGTCGACCTCTCGGCGACGCTGCAGCGGCTGCGCCAGTCTTTCGTTGTGCCCGACGCATATAGCGGGCTCTATCGCGACGCCTTGCTCAGCGTGTTGATGATCGAGCTCTTTCGCTGGCTGCACGGAACAGAGGTCGGCTCCTTGCCGCGCGGAGGACTGCCGCCACGCCAAACCCGCCTGGTTTGCGATTTCATTCGCGCAAATCTGAGCAAGGACGTAACCCTGACGGAGCTTGCGCGGCTCTGCGGGCTGAGCACCAGCCATTTCGCAACAGCCTTCCGGATTGCGACCGGGCTGCCACCTCACAAGTATCAGCTCGCCTGCCGCATGGACCTGGCCAAGGCGATGCTCGCCGATCCCGCCACCCCGATCATCGACATCGCCTTCAAGACAGGGTTCTCGACCCCCAGTGCCTTTGCGGCAGCGTTTCGGCGTGAGCTTGGAATGACACCGCGCGATTTTCGCCGCGCCCGGACCTAGCGCTTCCGCTTTCGATTCTCGGAAGATCGCGACATTTGCCGAATTTCGGCGACAGACTCCTCCCCTATGAGGCAGCTACGGAAGGGCTCCGGAAAGACTCCCGCTGGAGTGACCCGATGTCCTTACGAAACAACTGGCCAAGCAAAGCCCGCGCACAGGCCGCATCTAAGCTCGGCACCGCTGGCCAGGCCGCCCCCGAAGCGTTCGCCACAGCCTTGTGCATCCCGCGACAAGGATCGGCATAAGTCATGCTACGTGCTCAGGAAATCCCTCAGGAACGACCGCTCGTGCTCATCGTCGATGACGATAGCGGCATGCGAGACGCCGTTGGAGAGCTCATGCTCTCGATCGGCATGGACGCAGCCGGATACGCCTCGACCAAGGAACTACTGGCCAAGGACCTTCCCGATCGGCCGGGCTGTCTCGTGCTTGACGTGCGCATGCCCGGGATCAGCGGGCTCGATCTGCAAAAGCAGCTCAACGCGCGCGGCGTCGCGAAGCCGATCATATTCCTGACAGCGTATGCCGATGTACCAATGACGGTCGAGGCAATGAAAGCCGGCGCTGTCGACTTCTTCACGAAACCGTTCCGTGATCAGGCGTTGCTCGACGCCGTCGGTCAAGCCATCGAGATAGACCTGCGCCAGCGTGAGGTCAGCGCCCAGGCGCGCCGCAACTCCGAGCTGTTCTCGTCACTGACCCCGCGCGAAAAGCAGGTCTTCAAGCAGGTTGCTGAAGGCAAACTCAACAAGCAGATCGCGTATTCCCTCGGGATCAGCGAAGTGACGGTCAAACTGCATCGCGGAAACGTAATGCGAAAGATGCAGGTCCGCTCCCTCGCCGAGCTGATGAAGGCCTGGTCCACACTGCCCCACATTAGCTCGACTGAGGCAGGGTACACTGCCATCGGGACGGGTTAGAGCCAATGTTCGATGTGTCCGGGCTGGATGTCCGCTTCCTGGAACTGCGGCAACGTCAGCAATTGGCGCATCGCTCACTTCAGATTTGCGTTTCGAATGACTGGCCTTCGTGAAGCGCCAACCCTTGATAGAATTTGGCAAGGTCATTGCTTTGGCAGTCGCTTCGCCTGCTCTTGGCTGGCGCGTGCCAGGAGAGCCTCTACCTCTGCGATGACCGTCGGCGGCAATCACAAAGCAATATTCGCTTTCGCCTCGGTTGCGAATGTGATGACCGAATCCTGATGTTGGATCTGAACTAACCTCGATTCTCATGACACCGACGATCGGGATCTCGATGGTCTGCTTTTTAGCCATGTTAGCGCAACCAGTACTGGTCGCCTCGCCCAGATAGGCGAGGCTTACTATTGCGGCCCGTGGGTTAGTCGACCTGCAGGTTATCGGCCGAGGACTTGCCCGAGCGCTTGTCCGCAACGACCTCATAGGAAATTTTTTGGCCGTCGCGCAGCTCCCGCAGGCCAGCACGCTCGACAGCACTGATATGGACGAACACATCCTGGCCGCCGCCGTCGGGCTGAATGAAACCGTACCCCTTTGTCGCATTGAACCATTTCACAGTTCCGGTCGCCATCAATACCCTCCTTGGTGGGACCGCAAGAATGGCTGCCGTTAATTCGGGTTGCAAGCTGCCCGGCGTTAGATCGGTTCGCTGAGGAAACTCGGTTTGCCTCAATGTTCCGGAGCCCGCGTCCCCAGATCGGTCTAGCAGAACGATGTCTGCTTCCGGGCAACAGTTTAATGTCTGCAGTTGGCGCGTCACAGAACGAACTGGGCGTCCCACCGACAGCTTGCAACCTGTCCGACATCAACGAAGCAGCCCGTCCGCATCGAATTCGCCCCACCCTGCGAGACTGGGCGCCGCCTCCTCAGCGGCCTCCCGCTCGGTTCCGCTGGGACCAGATGCGGCCTTCCGCCTCCGGGCGAGGGCTGCCTTCGCCGCAGCGCGCCGACGATTGTCGGCGCTCCGGATCGCATCCTCCTCCCGCCAGATTGTGGGCAGGTCGCCGTCGAGGATTGTCTCGATGCTTAGTGGGTCGAAGACGTGGAAGGTCACAGCGCGGGCGCGTCCGCGGAGCTTCACGGTACGCGTCCCAACACTTCGCAGGCGACCGTCCTCCAGCCACTTGTGACGCTCGCGCGAGGAGATCCCGAGGACATCCTCGATCTCGCTCGGAAGCATGGGCAATTCGGTGATGCTTTCGAGCGCATCGCCGATACAGCTGGCGAGCGCATCGAAGTGCTCCGCGTCGGGCACCGAAAGAATGACGAGCCCAGCATCGACAGTGAGGTGCTTCCGCATGGTCCAAGGAAGACAACGGCGCAGCTCGCGTTCGATCCCCTTCATCCTGACTGAGGAGCCAAGCGTCGTGGATGAAGGAAGCGGCCATTCCGCGACCGATGGGGATGAAGCCGATGTCATGCCCGAGAATCCGTACCCGAAGTCTGCCTTCGGGGCCCGGCCTATTAACCGCCGGAGCACAACGACGTTCCAGTTGGCCTCCTCACACGCATTCCCGCCGGACGTATGATCATAGCAGGCTCGGTTGGGCGGGTTTCGATGGCTCCGGGCGGCCAAGTTCGCCCCGCCGCCTCAATTCCGTCTCGGCGCTAAAGCGGATATCGATGTCGCGATCCAGCGCCAAGTTGCGCAATGTCGCCTCGGTAGTCTGATCCCAGCTCCTGCCGCGGTCCGGACCGGAAGGCACGCGCGGGAGGAGCCCGGGTTCGCCGCTCCAGAGCAGCAGCTGATCGAGCGATGCCTCGTTGAGCATGTCGCGCAGGTGATGGGCGGTGACATAGGCGTCAGGCATCGCCCGATGGGCCGGAAGGCCAAGCTCGTGGACTAGCCCTTCCGGCATGCGCTGATAGCGCAGCATCTGGTTCGAGAAGCGCGGAAGATGCGGCCACAGCCGCAGCGCGCATTTCCAGGTGCAGATCCAGCGTGCGCCTCCCGTCAGCGATGAGGAGCAGTAGCGCATCTCGAAGCCGGCCCGATGGGCCGCGAGCGCGACGACGCCGCCTTCAGGACGCAGCACGGACGGCGCGATCTGCTTCCAGAATGGAGCACCCACCACGTCGATATCGCGAATATGATGGATGGCCATGGTGTCAGTCGAGATCGCGCGGCCGGGATCGACGAAGAGCGAACCACGCTCCTCGTTGATTAGCCAACGGCCACCGGCGTCCCGCGCCACATCCTGCCATCCGACCTCGCAGACGTCGTGCGGGCCGCCTCCCGCAGTCTCCAGGTCGATCACCCTGATGCGTTCATGGATCATCGTCAGGAGATCGGCATTCATTGCGGACAGGACAAGTCAGCAGCGCCGAACCGACTTCGTGTTGCTCGCGTCGACCGCCCAAATCGCTGTGGGTCGGAAATGCTCATCGACTCCGGTGCGGCAACGTCCGCTTCCCGCCAGGGTGCCATTGTCCGCAGTTGGCGCTCAACGGAACCATGCCGTTGCGCCCGACTTGACACTTGTGCGTTCGAGACCGCCCTTGATTGCCGATGTGCTGAAGCAGCATTCGTCTTCCTCCAAGGCAACGTCCTTCGCGATGGCGCGATAGTGTTCGGCGGAAATCGGGACTCGCCTGCATCGACAGATATTGCATTTTGAATTCCTTATATGCAAAATAGAGCCATGCTCCAGCTCTCAGAGATTTCGCCGATCGAGAAAAACGTCCGGGTAGACGCGGCCGGTGTATTTGGGGTCGACTACGGACGCCTGCCTCACATTCTCCGCATCCTGGTTGAGAACGTTGCGCGCAACGCGGCCTCCTCGACCGAGCGTGACGTGGCCATCGCGGCGATCCGCGGCTGGCTGATCGCCGGCACGAGCAACGCCGAGATCGCCTTCCAGCCCTCGCGCGTGCTGATGCATGACACCACATGCACGCCGGCGCTGGTCGACATCGCCGGGATGCGCGACGCGCTCGCTGAAGCCGGCGGGGATCCGGGTGTACTCAGCCCGGTGCTGCCGGTCGACGTCTCCGTCGATCATTCGCTCGGCGTCGATGTCTCCGCTGTGCCGGGTGCCGCCGACCTCAACAAGGAGCGCGAATACCGCCGCAACGGCGAGCGGTACCGCTTCCTCAAATGGGCGACGCAGGCGATGCGCGGCGTGCGGGTCAATCCCCCCGGCACCGGCATCATGCACACGATCAATCTCGAGCAGCTTGCGACGGTTGTCGGCACGACCGTCATCGAGAGTCGCACGGTCGCCATCCCCGATACCCTGATCGGGACCGACAGCCATACGCCGATGATCAATGGTATCGGCGTGCTGGCTTGGGGGGTCGGCGGGCTCGAGGCCGAAAGCGTGATGTTCGGCATGCCGGTGATGATGCGGCTGCCCGACGTGATCGGCGTGCGCCTGGACGGCCGGCTGCGCGAGGGCGTGCTCGCCACGGATCTGGCGCTCACCGTCACGCAGCTCCTGCGCGAGCGCGGGGTGACCGGCGCCTTCGTCGAGTTCTTCGGACCGGGTGTCTCGACCCTGTCGGCCGGCGAACGCGCGGTTGTCGCGAACATGACGCCCGAATTCGGGGCCTCAACCGCTTTCTTCCCCATCGACGGGCGCACGCTCGCCTATCTGCGCGAGACCGGCCGCGACGAGCGGGCGGTCGCGCTGGTCGAAGCTTATGCAAGGGCGCAGGGGCTCTGGTTCGACCCGGCTGCCGAGCCGCGCTTCACCGACACGATCGCGCTCGATCTCCGGGCGGTCGAGACGAGCCTTGCCGGCCCCTTCCGCCCACAGGACCGGCTGCCGCTCGCCGGCGTGCCGGCGGCGCTGGCAGCGCTTCCGCAGCCGACGACGCTGACGAAGGCCTTGCCGAAGCACCCGGTCGCGGTCGCCGCGATCACCAGCTGCACCAACACCAGCGATCCGCGCCTGCTCGTCGCGGCGGGGTTGGTGGCGCGCAAGGCCCGCGCGCTCGGCCTTGTCCCGCCGCCATGGGTCAAGACCTCGCTCGCGCCGGGCTCGCCGGCGGCCGAGCATTTCCTGCGCCGCTCCGGTCTCCTCGACGATCTCGAAGCTCTGGGCTTCGGGATCGTCGGCTATGGTTGCACCACCTGCATCGGCAATTCGGGGCCGCTGCTGCCGGTGATGGAGCAGGCGGTCACGGCCGGCGAGACGCTTCCGGTCGCGATTCTGTCGGGCAATCGCAACTTTCCCGGCCGCGTTCATGCCCAGGTCGAGGCGGGCTTCCTCGCCTCGCCGCCGCTCGTCGTCGCCTATGCGCTGGCTGGCGATGCGACACGTGACCTTGCATGCGAGCCGATCGGCCGCGCGGGCGATCGTGCGATCCATCTCTCCGAGCTCTGGCCGTCGGGCGAGGAGATCGATGCAGCCCTGGCTGCCGGCCTCGACCGCCGCGACTTCCGCGAAGCCTTTGCCCGTGCCTCGGCCGATGCGAACTGGGCCGGGCTAGACGCGCCGTCGACGCCGCAATTCCCCTGGGACCCGTCGTCGACCTATCTGCGCCGGCCTCCCTTCGCCCGCGCCGACGCGCTGGTTTCCCTCGGCCGGTTCAGCGCCCACCCGATCCTCGTCCTCGGTGACGACATCACCACCGACCACATCTCGCCCGCCGGGCAGACGCCTGCTGCCAGTGAGGCGGGGCGGTGGCTGACCGGGCATGGCGAGAACCCTCGCGACCTCAACGTCTACGCCTCGCGGCGCGGCAATTGGGAGGTCATGCTGCGGGGCCTGTTCACCAACCGCACTGTGGTCAACCGGCTGGAACCGGATCTGCCTCCGGGGTCGACCCGGCACGTGGCCAGCGGCGAGGTCCTGCCGCTCTGGATCGCCGCGGAGCGCTATCATGCGGCTGGCGAAGCCATCGTGGTCGTCGCGGGCGAGCGCTATGGCACGGGCTCCTCGCGCGACTGGGCGGCGAAGGGCCTCGGCCTGCTCGGCGCCCGCGCCGTGCTCGCGGCGAGCTTCGAGCGCATCCACCGCTCGAACCTGATCGGCATGGGCATCCTGCCGCTCACCTTCGACGATGCTGCGCAAGGCGCCGGTCTGTCACTCCGGCCCGGCGACCGCATCGAGGTCGCGGTGCCCGAGCACCTGCTCGCGCCGCGCCTCGCCACGCAGGCCACGCTCCTGCGCTCGGACAGCGAGCGCCTGTCGATTCCGATGCATCTCGCGGTCGAAACGGAGCTCGAATGCGAGACGCTGCGCGCCGGCGGCATGCTGCCGCTGATCCTGCGGCGCTTCTTGCCCGATCACCGAGATCACCCACCGGGTGACGACGAGGCGGCGGAACGTCGCCGCGCCTGAGTTGCATCGCTCAACAACCAAAACCGACCATAACCGGAGGAAACCTCATGATCGACCGTCGACTTCTGCTCGCCTGCGCCGCCGCCTTCATCGCAGCTCCGGCCATGGCCCAGGCTCCAGCCGAGCTCAAGATCATCGCTCCCGCCGGACCTGGGGGCGGCTGGGACACCGCTGCGCGCTCGATCCAGCAGGTCCTGACCGGCACCGGCCTTGCCAGGAGCGTGCAGGTCCAGAACGTCACCGGCGCGGGCGGCACCGTCGGCCTCGCCCAGTTCATCAACGGGTCGAAGGGCGATCCCTCCCAGCTGATGGTGAACGGCATCACCATGGTCGGGGCGATCCTGACCAACAAGGCGCCGGTCAGTCTCGACCAGGTCACCCCGCTTGCGCGTCTGACGGGTGATCCGCTCGTCATCGTCGTGCCGGAGAACTCGCCGCACAAGACGCTCAAGGACGTGGCCGCGGCGATCAAGGCCGATCCCTCGCGCTTCATCTGGGCCGGCGGATCGGCTGGCGGGGCCGACCACATCCTCGCCGCGCTCGTGACGAAGGCAGCCGGCAGCGACCCCGGCAAGCTCAACTATGTCGCCTTCTCCGGCGGCGGCGAGGCCCTCGCGGCAATGCTCGGCGGCCGGGTGACGGCCGGGGTGTCGGGCTATGGCGAGTTCGAGAGCCAGATCAAGGCGGGCAAGCTGCGGGCGATCGCCCTGTCCTCGGGCAAGCGCCTCGAAGGCGCGGATGTGCCGACGCTGAAGGAACTCGGCATGGACGTCGAGGTCGTCAACTGGCGCGCGGTGATGGCTGCCCCCGGCATCTCGGCCCAGCAGCGCCAGGAGCTCACCGCCGTCTTCGACAAGATGGTCAAGTCGAAGGAATGGGTCGAGGTGCTGAAAGTCCGCGGCTGGGACGATTACTACCTCGCCGGCGAGCCTTTCGCCGCCTTCCTCAAGGAGGAGCAGGTCCGCGTCGCCGACGTCCTGCGCTCGATCGGCCTCGTCAAATAAGCTTCGAATCGCCGCCCGGCTCGGGTAGATCCTCTCATTGGCGGGCTGCGCAGCAGGCCGGCGGGAGCGCATCGTGGCACGGGCGAGCAGGCAGGACCTCGGAGAGACGCTGGCGGCGAAGCTGCTCGGAGACATTCGGGAGTTGCGGCTCGCCGCCGGGACGCATCTGCGCGCCCAAGATCTCGCGACCCGTCTCGGCGTCTCACGCTT
This sequence comes from Allobosea sp. NPDC055332, assembly GCF_053645455.1. Taxonomy (NCBI): domain Bacteria; kingdom Pseudomonadati; phylum Pseudomonadota; class Alphaproteobacteria; order Hyphomicrobiales; family Alloboseaceae; genus Allobosea; species Allobosea sp. NPDC055332. The sequence goes on from NZ_JBSHMO010000002.1 coordinate 241,540, forward strand.
TCCGGTGGGCCAGGCCCTTCAGCTGCTCGCCGGCAAGGGCGTGCTGCGCCATGAGCCCAACCGCGGCTATTTCGTCGGCGAGAGCGAGCCTCCCAGTGCGGACGAGCTGGGGCTCGCCAACACCGACGGCCGCGACGCGATCTACTTCCGGATCGCCGAGGATCGCCTCGGGGGCGCGCTGCCCGACCAGATCACGGAAGCCGAGCTGCGCGAGCGCTATGGGTTGACGCGTGCCGAGCTCACGGCGGTGTTGACGCGCATCAGCTCCGAGGGCTGGGCCGAGCGACGCGCCGGCTATGGCTGGACCTTTCTGCCGGTCCTGAACACGCCGGAAAGCCTGGAGCAGAGCTACCGGCTCCGTCTCGTCCTGGAGCCTGCGGCTCTGCTCGAGCCGGGCTACGATCTCCCACCCGAGCAGATTGCAGCCTGCCGCCATGCCGAGGAGCGGCTGCTCGCGGGCGCGATCGAGACCGACTCCGCTGATGCGCTGCACGAGCGGGGGGTGCGCTTCCATGAGACGATCGTCGGCGCGAGCGGCAACCCGTTTTTCCTCGACACGATCCGGCGGCTCAATCGCGTGCGCCGCCTGCTCTCCTACCGCTCGATGCTGGACCGCAAACGTTACCGCGCCCAATGCGAGGAGCACCTCGCCATCCTCGACAGTCTCGCGCGCCGCGACCAGGAGGAGGCTGCCGCCCGGCTGCGGGCTCATCTGGCGCACACGATCGAGAATCTGGCGCGCATTCGCCCAATCCTGTCGCGCTGAGGAATGGTGGCTCTGCGATCGCGGATAAGTAATATTGCATTTCTTGAGTAGATGCCCCTATGCATCGTTCGAGACCCGCGCTTCGATGATGGCGGAAGGCTGAATTTCGCGTCGCGGACGGTCGCGGTAGGCGGGAGCGAAGGCCGCGAGCGCGCCGACCGAGGCTGCCGTCATGACGATGGCGAGCGAGACCGACGGCGTGAACGGCATCGCGCTGGCCAGCGTCGAACCGATGGCCGCGCTGCCCATCTGCAGGAAGCCGAGCAGGGCAGAGGCCGAGCCGGCCTGGCGGCCAAATGGCTGCAGCGCGATCGCTGTGCCGAGCGGATTGATCAGCCCCATGCCGAAGAGGACGATCGAAAGTGCCGCGGTGAAGGTCGCGTAGGTCGGCTGCGACGCCACCGCGACCATCGCCAGCGAGCCGGCGGCGAAGATGATCAGCCCCGCGAGGCCGGTGGTCCGGTCGCCATGGCGCCGCGCAAGCAGAGGCGCCAGGAACCCGGCCGCAAAGACGATCAGCACCGTCGCCGCGAAAGACAAGCCCATTTCGAGCGGCGCCAGTCCAAGCTGGCCAATCAGGACTCCGGGCGCTGCAGCAAAGAAGCTAAACAAGCCGCCCAGCACCATGCTGACCGAGAGCGCCGGCAGCAGGAAGCGACCGTCGACCAGGAGGGACCGATAGGAGGCAGCAACACTGCCGAGCGCGAGCGTGCTCCTGGCGTCAACAGGATGGGTCTCGCCGACCCGCCGCAGGTAGAGCAGTGCCAGCGGTGCCGCACAGAGGGCGACGAACACGAAGCTCGCTCGCCAGCCCGACAGATCGACGAGGACGCTTCCCAGAAGCGGTGAGAAACCGGGCGCGACGGCACCAGCGATCATTGTGAGGGAAAGTATTCTGCCCAAGGCCTCCCCCTGAAATAAATCTCGGGCGATGGCGCGGGCGAGCACGGATGCGGCGCAGGCCCCCATGGCCTGGACGACCCGTCCGAGCACGAGCCAGAACAGGTTGTCAGCTTGTGCGGCGATCATACTTCCCGCCAAGAAGGTGGCGAGGCCGCCGAGAACCAGCGCCCTTCTTCCGAAACGATCCGAGAGCGGTCCGACGATCAGTTGGCCAAGCGCAAAGGTGAGGAAGAAGCTGCTGAGGAGAATCCCGAGCTGGGCGCCCGTCATGCCAAGCTCGGCCGCCATGCTTGGAAAAGCCGGGAGGATAATGTTTGTCGCAAGCGTGCCGATGGCGGCCAGACCCGCAAGCAGCAGGACGATAGGACCGCCGACTTCGCGGGCTTCGGATCGAAGCGGGTCGAGGCCCGTTTGGGAAACCTGCGACGATCCGTCGAGCGCCGCTTCCGCGGCACTCACTGCACGCCCTCCGGCTTGCCGCCGGGCAGCTTCGCATGGTCGGCGAGCTGGGAGCCGGCCGCGTTCAGGATCTGGCGCGCAAGCGTCTCGTCGTTGACCGTCCGCGACAGCATGACGGCTCCGACCATCATCGACACCTTCGCCAGAAGAGCGTCACGATCTTCTTCTGCGGACAGACTTGCGATCATGTCGAGGTTCGCGCGGATGCCGGCCTCGAACTCTGCCTTCACCTCCGGGCCCTGCCGTGCCGCGTCGGATGCGAGCGCGACGAACGCGCATCCTTCGGCGCGTTCCGCGACATGTTCAGGGCTGAGGTAGAATTCCGCGACTGCCGAGAGCGGATCATCCGGCCGAGAAGCAGCGGCCGATGACCAGCGCTCGGCCGTACTGGCGATCGCTTGCCGCGACGCCAATGCGGCCAGTTCGTCCTTCGACGCGAACTGCTTGTAGAAGCCGCCCTGCGTCAGGCCGGCGCCCGCCATCAGGTCCTTGAGACCGATGCCGTCGAAGCCGTGCTCGCGAAAGAGCCGGCTCGCCGTCTCGATCACCCGCTCCCTGTTCTGTGCCGCTTGCTCCCGGGAGACCCGCATGCCGTGCTCCAAAAAATTAGATTGCGTTCGAACTCTATACCAGTCATAGATGTCAAATGCAATCTATTTGGCACGCGTCATGACAAAGAAATCCCGGCTCGCCCTGCTCGCAGTCGGTGGCATCGTGATCGCCGCTGGAATCGGGGGCGCCGTCCTGCTGATAAGGCAGAAGTCCGCTCCTTCGGTAGCCGTCGATCCCCGACAGGAGCCGCCGGTCGTCCGCGTGTCGACGGCAAGCCCGGTCCTCGGTGCCGACCGGCGCTTCACGGGCGTCATCGCCGCACGGGTCCAAAGCAATCTCGGCTTTCGGGTCCCGGGCAAGGTCGTCGAGCGGCTGGTCAATGTCGGCCAGTCGGTGAAGGCGGGACAGCCGCTCTTGCGGGTCGACGAGACGGATCTGCAGCTGGCGCTGACGGCCAAGCGCAACGCGGCCATCGCCGCCCGGGCGGTGCTGACGCAGGCAACGGCCGACGAGGCGCGCTACGCGGTCCTCGTCAAGAACGGGTTCGCCGCCAGCCCCCAGCGCTACGAGCAGGCGAAGGCCGCGCTCGATACCGCCAAGGCCCAGACCTCTGCAGCAGAAGCCGAGGCGAATGTCGCGGAAAACGAGCGGACCTATGCCGTGCTCGTAGCTGATGCGGACGGGATCATCATCGAGACCCTGGCGGAGCCCGGGCAAGTCGTCGCCGCGGGACAGGTGGTCGTTCGTCTCGCACAAATCGGCCCGCGGGAAGCGTTGGTGGTCCTGCCCGAAACGATGCGGCCTCCGCTCGGGTCCACCGCGCAGGCGGCGCTATACGGCGCCGCGGGGCGCAGCTTCCGCGCCACTTTGCGCCAGTTGTCCGATTCAGCCGATCCACAGACCCGGACCTACGAGGCACGCTACGTCCTCGAAAGCGAGGCTGCGCTGGCGCCACTGGGCGCGACCGTGACGATCCGCTTGTCCGATACGGCGACCGAGGCTGAGACGGAGATTCCGCTCGGAGCGGTTCTGGACGACGGACAGAAGACCGGCGTCTGGCTTCTCAACGATGCGGCCTCCGCCGTGACGTTCCAACCCGTGCGTCTCGTTCGCGTCACAAGCGAAACGGCGATCGTTTCGGGGCTGCAGGCCGGGCGCCAGATGGTCTCACTCGGGGCGCATCTCCTGCGCGAGGGCCAGCCAGTCCGAGCGTCCTCGAGCATCAAGGCGGCCTCGCGATGAGCTTCAATCTCTCGGCGATCGCCGTCCGCGAACGGGCCGTCACCCTGTTCTCGATCATTCTGCTCGTCGCAGCCGGCGCCTATGCCTTCGTCAAACTCGGGCGCGCCGAGGATCCGAGCTTCACCATCAAGACGCTGACCGTCACCTCGGTCTGGCCAGGCGCGACCGCCCGCGAGATGCAGGACCTCGTCGCCGAGCCTCTGGAGAAGCGCCTGCAGGAGCTCGCCTGGTACGACCGTGTCGAGACCACGACGCGGCCGGGCTATGCCTATCTCACGGTCAACCTGAAGGATTCCACCCCGCCGTCCCGCGTCCAGGAGGAATTCTACCAGGCGCGCAAGAAACTCGCCGACGAGGCGCGCAACCTGCCGCCCGGCGTGCTCGGCCCCTTCGTCAACGACGAATACTCCGATGTGAGCTTCGCGCTCTACGCGCTGAAGGCGAAGGGCATGCCGATGCGCGAACTGGCCCGGCAGGCGGAGGCCATCCGGCAGGATCTCCTGCATGTGCCAGGGGTGAAGAAGGTCAACATTCTCGGCGAGCGTCCCCAGCAGATCTTCGTCGAGTTCTCCTATGCGAAGCTCGCGACGCTCGGCGTTTCCGCCCAGGACATCGTCACCGCCCTCCAGCGGCAGAACACGGTCACGCCCGCAGGCTCGGTCGACACCAAGGGTCCGCGCGTCTTCATCCGGGTCGACGGCGCCTATGACAGCGTCCAGGCCATCGCCGACACGCCGATCGTCGCGGGCGGCCGGACGCTGAAGCTCTCCGACATCGCGGATGTCCGCCGCGGCTACGAGGATCCGGCGAGCTTCATCATCCGGCATCAGGGCGAGCCCAGCCTCATGCTCGCCGCCGTAATGCAGGACGGTTGGAACGGGCTGACGCTCGGCAAGGATCTTGAAAATAAGACCGCCGCAATCGGCCGGACGCTGCCGCTTGGCATGTCGCTCGAAAAGGTCACGGACCAGGCGGTCAACATCGCTGCGTCGGTCGATGAATTCATGATTAAGTTCGCGATGGCGCTGGGCGTAGTGCTGCTCGTCAGCCTGCTCAGCCTGGGCTGGCGCGTCGGCATCGTCGTTGCCGCGGCGATCCCCATCACCCTGGCCGCCGTCTTCTTCATCATGCTGGAAACGGGCCGGTTCTTCGACCGGATAACGCTGGGCGCGCTGATCCTGGCGCTCGGCCTCCTCGTCGACGACGCCATCATCGCGATCGAGGTCATGGTCGTGAAGATGGAAGAGGGCATGGACCGCATCAAGGCGGTGGCCTATGCCTGGAGCCATACCGCGGCACCGATGCTGTCGGGCACTCTGGTGACGATCGCTGGCTTCCTGCCCGTCGGCTTCGCGTCCTCCACGGCCGGCGAATATGCCGGCAACATCTTCTGGGTCGTCGGCTTCGCGTTGATCGTGTCCTGGATCGTCGCGGTGGTCTTCACGCCTTATCTCGGCGTCAAGATGCTGCCGGACATCAAGCCCGTTCCCGGCGGCCACCACGCCATCTATGACACGCCGAACTATCGACGCCTGCGGCGGCTGATCACCTTCGCCGTCGACCACAAGTTCCTGACCTGCACGATCGTCGGTGTCGCCTTTGCTCTCTCCGGCGTCGGCATGGGCGAGCTGAAGCAGCAGTTCTTCCCCACCTCGGATCGGCCCGAGGTGCTCGTCGAAATCCGTCTGCCGGACGGCAGCAGCATCGACGCCACCACCGCCGCGGTCCAAAAGATCGAGCGCTGGCTCAACCAGCAGTCGGAAGCCAAGATCGTTACCAGCTATGTCGGCCAGGGCGCGCCGCGCTTCTTCCTGGCGCTGTCGCCCGAGCTGCCCGATCCGGCCTTCGCCAAGATCGTCGTGCTGACGCCCGACGCCCATGCCCGCGAAGAGCTCAAGCAGCGCCTGCGCGCAGCCATCTCGAACGGCCTCGCTCCCGAGGCTTATGTCCGCGCCACGCAGTTCGTCTTTGGGCCTCCCTCCGTGTTCCCGGTCGAGTTTCGCATCATTGGCCCCGAGCCGGCTGAGCTCTACAAGATCTCCGAGCAGGCCCTGCAGGTCATGCGCGGCATCCCCGACGTCAGGGAAACGAATCGCGACTGGGGCAACCGCTCACCGGTTCTTCGCTTCGTGCCGGACCAGGATCGTCTCAACCTGATCGGCCTGTCGCCGGCGCGGGTCGGCCAGCAGCTCCAGTTCCTGCTGAGCGGAGTGCCCGTCACGCAGGTCCGCGAGGACATCCGCAACGTACCGGTCATCGCCCGAAGCGCAGGCGCTGAACGTCTCGACCCGACGCGCCTCGCCGACTTTTCCCTCATGAGCAAGGACGGCCGGCAGATCCCCTTGGATCAAATCGGGCATTCCGAGATCCGTTACGAGGAGCCGATGCTGAAGCGACGCGATCGCATGCCGACGATCACGGTCCGCTCCGAGATCAACGAGGCCACGCAGCCTCCGGAGGTCTCCAAGCAGGTGCTGGCCGCTCTCCAGCCGCTGATCGCCGCGCTGCCGGCCGGCTATCGCATCGACATGGGCGGCTCGATCGAGGAGGCGTCCAAGGCGAACGATGCTCTCGGCAAGATCTTCCCGCTGATGATCGCCGTGACGCTGATCGTCGTTATGCTCCAGGTGCGATCGTTCTCGATGATGACGATGGTGCTGTTCACCGCGCCGCTCGGCCTGATAGGCGTGGTTCCGACGCTCCTGGCTTTCAATCAACCCTTTGGCTTCAACGCGATCCTGGGTCTCATCGGGCTCGCTGGCATCCTGATGCGCAACACGCTGATCCTGACCGACCAGATCAAGGAGAACCGCATCGCGGGTCTGGACGACTATCACGCGGTCATCGAGGCGACGGTGCAGCGCACGCGACCCGTCATCCTGACCGCGCTCGCAGCGGTCTTGGCCTTCATCCCACTGACCCATTCGGTCTTCTGGGGCTCGATGGCCTATACGCTCATCGGCGGCACGGCGGTTGGCACGGTGCTCATCCTGCTCTTCCTGCCGGCGCTTTACGCCGCCTGGTTCAGGATCAGGCCGGCAGCGACAGCCGCCGACAAGGTCGACGCCCGATCGAGCGCAGCAACTTCGCCGCTCGCCTTTACGCAGGCCGCGGAGTGAGCGATGGGCCAGACTTCGAAAGCTCGGGCTATGACGCCTCCACCGGGCTTACGGCTTCGATCCTGCGTGCCGCGAGGGTTCGGTGTCGAAGGGCCGACGCAGCACTACGACATCTCAGCCTCAACACCGGGCAACTGATCCTATTGAGCTGCGTCGCCGTGGATGCGCCGCCATCTATGGGTGAGCCGCTGCTCTAGGCGCGGATCGGACCAACGCCTTGGATGCGCGGCTCCGAGGGGCTCGTGATTCGCGGCTTCTGCGGAAGTTCAGGTTTGCGATTTTGAAGATCCGCGTCGTCGATAGCCGACGATTGCTGCCACCACTGTCAAAGCCCCTGCCAATCCGGCTGCAAGGCCGAGTGCCCGCGGCCTTGGTGGTGCCGCCAGATGAACATGGGCGTGCGAACCGGCCAAGGGAGCGGGCCTTGGCCGAGGTCTTCTGCTGATGATGCGTGCTGTCACCAAGCACGCTGCCGTTGCTCCGAGCAGCCCTCCGGCTATCGTCAGGCTGGCGGCGATGGGACCGAAGCGAAACATCAGCGCGACGTAGCCGGCATTGAGCGCATATCCGCAGGCGAAGATTGCGATTAGAGCGCCCGATGCCATTAGACCATAGACGACGGCAGCGCGTTTCAGTGCGGCTGTTGCGCGTAGCGCGAAGTAGGCCAGGAGCCCACCCACGACCTATCTCGCTGCCCAGAAGCCGAACACGACACCTGCAGCCGCCGCCCAGCCGAGAGCGCGCAATGGACGAGCACGAACCTCGTCCATGATCATCTGTTGGAGCTCGCTGGCGCGCTCGGTCGCTGCTTCTGCCATGACGTCTGTGTCTACGCCGTAAGCCTTGAGGCGATCGGACGTTTGCTCCTGCTCGAGTTCGGCGCGCGCGCCTCTCCCGCGGCGGTCGTCCGCAGCATGGGACATGGCATTGAATCCGTTTTCCATGGGATAGTCCTCTCGCTTGCCTTAAAGCGGTGCGACGCTCTGAACGCGTCTCTATGGCGATCCAACCGCGCATGCTCATCGTGGTTCCCGCGACCGGTAACCAACTGAAGTTGGTACGGCGACGGACACTTCGGCCGTATTCTGTGCTGAGCCCTATGGGGCTTGATCTTGAACGGGCGGGGAGCTCTGGGAGGTAGGCCGAACCTGTCGGGCTGGCTCGTTTGCAGCATGCAACCAGTCTGCGCTGCATGAGACGACCATGAAGTTCCTACGCGAGAATGGGCGGCCAGAGCTAACCGTCGTATTAGTGCGAATTGGGTTGAGCGGGTCCTTCGGGATCCGCCCCTTTTCGTGATTGTCATTTGCTGGAGAAGGTGACGGCCTCGATCTTATTGCCATCGGGGTCCAGCACGAAGGCACCATAATAGTTGGCATCGTATTCGGGGCGAAGACCCGGAGGCCCCGCATCGCGTCCGCCATTGGCTAGCGCGACCTCATAAAACTGGTCGACCATCGCACGCCGCCCCGCCGCGAAAGCGATGTGCACGCCGTTGCCGGGCGTGGCGGGCTTGCCGTCGACGGGCGTTTCCACGCTGAAGAAGAAACTGGCGGTGCCGTAATCGGCGGCTCCGATCGAGCTGCCGAGGAGCCGCATGCCAAGGACGGGAAGGACAGCATCATAAAAGGCGCGCGCTTGCGCGATGTCGTTGGAACCGACTGAGAGATGATGGATCATTGCAATGTCTCCGCAATGGCATCTTTTGTTTCGGAGTGGCGAGGGTCATGACCAGGATGAAGCCTGCCAGGATCGCGCAGATCCCGTTGGTGAGGATCAAGGGCCATTGGCCAAGAGCGATGCCGTAAGCGAACCACAGGCAAAAGCCTGTGGTCGTCAGCACATACATGGGCGCCGATAAGGACACCGTATCCTTGGTTCGGATAATCCGGATCGCCTGCGGCACGAAGCTGATGGTCGAGCAAAGCGCTGCGGCGAAACCTACGATTGTGATCCAGGAGACGGTCATTCGGCCGCCTTGGCATGCTGGCCGTCGTCGATTTCCGCCAATGGCGTTATCGCGGGCCCATTGAGTACGCTGCCGTCCGGTACAAAATGCGAACCGTGGCAGGGGCAATCCCAGCATTTTTCCAGGCTGTTCCACTGCAAATGGCAGCCGAGATGGGTGCAGACGGCGGATCGTTGATAGAGCGTGCCATCTTCGCTCCGATAGGCCGCAATCTTGGTGAGGCCATCACGAATGATCGCGCCTTGTCCGGCCTCGAGCTCGTCCACCGAGGCAAGTTCACCCGGCGCCAGGTACTGCGCCATGTTTGTGATGGCGGTGCTGTTCTCGCTGACGAAGGTCGTCGCTGCCTTGAGCGGCTTGCGCGCCGGGTCGTATACGGCCGCAAACGCGTTGTCCTTCCCTTCGATGAGGTCGGGGATGATCAGGCTGGCAACGACGCCATGAGTGATCCCTTGGCCTGAATCGCCGGTCGTCACCAGAATGCGACTGTTCTCCGTTTCGCGTCCGATGAAGGCGCCGTAATCGAGCGTGTCCATCACCTGACCGGACCAGCGGTAGAGCTCTTCTCCAAGATCGGGAATGAGCGTCTTGATCCAGCTTTCGAGGGCAGCGAAGCGCTTCGGTGCGTCGTCGGCCTCGCCGGTCTTATGATCCTCGCCGCCGACGATCAGCACGTCCTTGCCGTCTTCGCCCGCGGTCAGCCGCACATAGTGATAGGGGTCTTCGGTATCCCAATAGAGCGCATCGGCGAGCGCATCCCGCTCGATCTCGAAGCCCATCGCATAGGTGCGATAGGGCGCCTGTTTGGTGTGCAGAGCGACGAGATCGTGGATCGGAGAATTCGTTGCGACCACGACATGTGCGGCCGCGACCGTGTTGCCCGAAGCAAGCCTGATGCGAACGCCGCTCTCATCCTCCGATATCTCCTCGACAGCGGAGAAGGGATGGAGCTTGCCGCCCTGGTCCGTCAGGGCTTTGGCAACCCCCCGCAAATATTTGAGCGGGTGGAAGGTCGCCTGCTCGGGATAGCGCAGGTATGGCCGGTCGTCCAAAGTTTGCAGCGGCAGCCCGTTGCCGCGTTCGACCGTGACGCCGATCTCGCCGGCAGCTTCGACCTCATCATCCAGGACCGACATCTCGCTCTTGGGATCCAGGAAGAGAATGCCGTCCAGGCGGCGGAACTCGCAGCCGATCCCGAGCTCGGCTTGAATGGATTCGATCCTGTCGACCGCGGCGCTCTGACTGGCCTGAAATCCCTGGGCGAGCTCCTGGCCGCGCATCGATAGAAGCTCGGAGAGGGAATCGTCGCAGATCGGAGCCAGATGCGCGGTGGTCCGGGCGGTCATCCCGCCCGCGATCGGTCCCCGATCGAGGACCAGGGCAGAGTGTCCGCGCAACGCAAGCTCATAGGCGATCGATAATCCTGCGATGCCAGCTCCTATGACCGCGACGTCGGCGCTCGCGTCCTTGGCAAGTGGGCGAGCGTCTGGCGCAACCTCGACATCCATCCAAACGGACCGGCTGTTTTCGCGCATGGCGTTCATTGGAGACCTCCCGTGTTGAGGGTCCAACGCGTTTGCGCTCCATCAGTTCGAGGAATTCTGAGCTTTCGCGAAGAAAGTCCGGGAGGCCTGCTTCAATGCGATTTTAGCGCGTCGAGACCCAATGCGATGGCGGTGCGCAGCGCCGCATCGAGCAGGACCAGCGGCGGGAAAGGCCCGAACTCGCAGTGACATTCGATGCCCTCGCCGTTCTGCCGCGCGGCTGCGATGAATACCCGTCCCCGCGGATTGCCGCGGTCATCCGGGGTGGCGCCCGTAACGCCCGTGACAGCCAAAGCAAGGGCGGCCGCCGTGTGGGCGAGCACGCCTTTGGCCATCGCTTGGGCGACCGGCCCCGATACGGCCGAATGCGCCTCGATCAGCTTGGTGGGAACGGCCAGAATCCTTGTCTTTGCCATCGGCGTATAGGTGACGAAGCCGCCGATGAGCGCATCCCCTGCGCCTTCCGCCCGAGCTAAGCTGCTGGCCAGCGCTCCGGCAGTGCAGGACTCGGCGACGGCGATCGTCTGCTTGGTGCGGATCAGCTCCAGGATCAGCAATTCCGAGAGCTCCGAGAGTTCCGGCAATGTCGCGCCTGGAAGCGCTTCGACAGAGCGCGTGCGCCAGGACAAGGACATATCCATGTGTTCATTCCTTCCCAGTGCCGGTCTCGGCGCGTTTTTCCTGCGCGCGGCGGCTGAACTTCGCCTGCAGGCGCTCCAATTCTTCTTCATCGAGATCTTCGAGGTCGAACAGCTCATCCCGCGCGCCCTTCACGGCGCTAATCAGCTCGTCGAGTTTGATCTGGACTGCGGTCATCGCCCGGTTTTGGCTGGTCTGCACGATCAGAAAGGTGATCACCGTGAAGGCGGTGCTCGCGACCAACTGCCAGGATGGGCTGAAATCGAACCAGGGCCCGAGCAAGAGCCATAAGCCCATGGCGCCCAATGCGACGAACAAAACGGGAGAGCGGCTGGTCCAGCGCGCCGCCGCTTGCGAGAGGCGCGTAAATCTGGAGGGCTCCAGCACCTTATCTGAAAGTTCGCACTCTTCCCGGCCTTTGCCTTGTGTCACGTGATCCCCGGTACGCTGCACTCCGGTTTCTCGCGAGCCTCTGCGGCGCGTCGTTCGTATTCGTCTCGGATCTTGGCGAGGTGCTCTTCGTCGAGCTCCTCCAGGTCCATCAGCTCCTCGCGGGCGCCTTCGACCTTGGACAGCAATTCGTCGAGCTTGATCTGCATCGCGGCGGTGTCGCGGTTCTGGCTGTTCTGAATGATGAACACCATCAGGAAGGTGATGATGGTGGTCGAGGTGTTGATCGCCAGCTGCCAGGTGTCGTTGAACCCGAAGATGGGTCCAGACACGGCCCAGACGAGGATCATGCCGAAGGCGATCGATGACGTGGCGGGGCTTCCCGCGTAGCGCGCCACCGCCTGGGACAGCCGGGTAAAGAACGACGACTGGCCCAGATTCGAAATCGGATCGGATTTGTCGGGCATTGCGTACTCGCAAATGAATGCGGCTCCGGGTTTCCCGGAGCCGCGAGAGCGTCAGGCGGCCTTGGGCTGCGCCTGCTTGTTGACCGTCGTTTCGCCGAGCTTGGACAGCGTCTGATCCGTCTTGAGCTCTTCGGTCAGGGTCTGATCCAGGAGCTTCGCCGCATTGCCGAGATTGAGCTGCTGCGCCCAGGCCTTCAGCGTGCCATAGCGCGCGATCTCGTAGTGCTCGACCGCCTGAGCGGCCGCGAGAAGGCCCGCATCGAGGGCGGGGCTGCCTTCGAACTCCTCGATGATCGATTTGCCTTCCTCGATGATGCCGAGGATGGCGTCGCAGGTCTTGCCGCGCGGAGCCTTGCCGAGGATCTCGAACACATCGGCCAGACGTTCGACATGAGTCTCGGTCTCGTCGCGGTGCTTCTCGAAGGCCTGTTTTAACTCGGCGGCTTGCGCCGCTTTCGCCATTTTCGGCAGCGCCTTCAGGATCTGCTTCTCGGCGTAATAGATGTCCTTGAGCGTATCGAGAAAGAGGTCGTCGAGGGTTTTGGGTTCGCCTGCCATGGGATCCTCCGCTTGTTGGCGTGCATCCCTAACGAAGGCATCGCATATCAGTTCCGCTTTGCCAGAAACCATTTGGAGGGAGCCAGCTGGGAGCGATTTCCAAATGACGGTGTGGAGAGTGAACCATTGCCGCACCCGGCCGTTGGCAGTCCGAAACCGCGGAGCGGACTATGAGATTCTTGCGCGATAATGGCCTGACCATCACGCTGGTGATCGTCACCGCGCTGTGCATTGTCGGCATGGTAGCGTCCGGGCTTAAGGTCGAGAATGACTCGCTGGCAAAGCATGGCCAAGCCCCCTTGGACCTGCTGGCGTATATGACGTCGGGCGCATTTTTGTCGGCGCTCTTCGAAAACTGGGAGAGCGAATTTTTGCAGATGTCGGCCTACGTGATGTTGACGGCAGTGCTGTTTCAAAGAGGCTCGGCGGAATCGAGAGACCCCGATGACCCCGGCCGCGAGGGCGATGCGCTATCGAAGGCGTGGCACGAGAAGAGCCCCATCCGCGTCTGGCTCTATGCGCACTCGCTAGGTCTCGCATTGGCGGCGCTGTTCGTTCTGAGTTTCGTCCTGCATTGGCTGGCGAGTGCTGCGGCGTCGAACCAGGAAGCGATGCTGCACAACGCAGAAATCAAGTCGGCGCTGGCCTACCTGACCGATGCACAATTCTGGTTCGAGTCCTTCCAGAACTGGCAGTCGGAATTTTTGTCGACCGCGGTGCTGGTCGTGCTGTCGATCTTCTTGCGCTTCAAGGGCTCGCCGGAATCGAAGCCTGTGAGCGCGCGTAACAGCGACACGGGGGCCTAAGGCTCGAGGCGCCTGGCCCACCACCGCATGGTCCCGTCATGGAACGGCAGACGGGTCAGGCGGTTGCAGCATGATGGAGCGATGCAACGGGCCAGTTCCCCTGCGATATCAGGAGCCAATCATGCTCATTCAAAACCACACCGAGTACGCGGCGGCGGCCGAGCGCGCCAACTCGCTGAGCGACGCGCCGGAAGGCTCTGAGGCGGCGCGCGAACTGGCCGTTCTCATAGAAGCCTTGCGCAAATGGGATGAGGATCACGCTGGCGAGAATGCGCATGGGCCGGAAGCCAGCCCCGAGCCGGGGAACAATATCAGCCCAGACGATCTGCCTGTTTCCGGCCTGCCAGGGAACCTTGGAAAGTTGAAAGCGGGCTAGCGCCGATCGATTGACCTAATGCTGGGAGGTCATGTTCGCTTGCTGCGTGTCAGCCTCTTGCAGCATGGCTTGGAGGCGGACGACCGCCACGGCGGGCAGATGGATTTCAAGATCATTGGTGTCGTCGCTCACGGAGAAGCGGATGATTGCGCCCTCCAGCGAGTCATCGCTGACCGTGACGCTTTCAATATCGGTGACGCGCAGCAGCAAGGCAGGTTTTTTGGGCATCGAGCTTCCTTGGTTATTCGTGGCCGCGGACAGCATGCGCCCAGGCAGCGTACGGCGTATTCTTGGCAAGGCGGCGATTGCAGTCGGGGGCACCATCATCCCACCAAACGGGTCCGCGTTCGCCGAGCGCGATCTTGGCTGCGTTGACGGCGGCACGAGCTTCCGCAAGAAGTCCAATGCCGCGCTTGGCATCTTTGACGGCTCGCCGCGCATCCATCAGCGCACCAACCAGCCGATCCCGCTGCGGCTCTGCTATGGCCGGGTTGGTGGCGCGCCACAGGCGGCGTCCGACCAGGAAATAACGGCCATCGGGTGTTACCGGGTATTCGCGAGGCGTCATGATTGCTCGGCGGTTTCCCGGTCGCGCGTATGTTGTTCGGCGCCCTTTTGGTGCGCCAGCCAGGGTTCACGTCGCACGGTCCAGAGCTCATAGGCAGGCGCTAGAGCGCTCGGCGGATTATCGAGAGTTCCGAGCTTGATCTCGATCTTGTCGGAGCCATCTTCCCAATCGAACAGTGACGATCCGCAGGCGGGGCAGAAGCGGCGGCCTCCAGCCCGGCTTTTCCAGCAGCCGAGTTCACCGGACAGCGTCGCGCTGTCCTTCGGCCAGATGCCAAAGAATGAGAAGGCCGAGCCCGACTCCTTGCGGCACGTCTCGCAATGGCAGATCCCGACACGGATGGGATCGCCGTCGACTTCGTAGCGGACCTGTCCGCAACTGCAGCCACCAGATAGTTTCACGGATACGCCCTCGCGAAGTTGTTCGGCCCATGGCGGCGAACAAACAGCGCGTGGCAGGAAGTGGTTCCCGGCAATCGGAGCTTAGGCAACGTGTGCCGCCGCACGGGACGTCGTTACGCGAAAAGACGTCGTTACGCGAAAAATTGCACCATAGCTTTAGCGAGGGCTTCCGGTGCTTCTTCAGCCATGTGATGGCCACCAGGAACCCCGTAACCGCGCCGGTCGGGTGCCCAAGGCCGCCACACCTCCAAGACATCGCCATAGAGCGTAGGAAGGTCATCGCGTTCGGACCAGAGGCAGAGCAAGGGACATTGTAAAGTCCGCCCTGCCGCGCGGTCTGCCGCGTCGTGGACACGGTCGACGGCCGGGCCCGCACGGTAATCCTCGATCATGGTGTGGACTGTTTCGGGGTCGTGAATTGCAGCATGGAAATCGGCGAAGTTTTCGGCCCCCATCGCTTCCGCCGTCCCTCCATACCAGCGCAGCGGATCAGCAAGGATAGCGCGTTCAGGCTTTTCAGGCTGGCAGAAGAAGAACCAATGCCACCAAAGGCGCGCAAAGGTTTCGGAACATCGCTCCAACGCTTCAATGATGGGCACGCCGTCCATCAATACCAGACGTTCCGTGGCACTAGGATGATCCATAGCAAGCCGAAAAGCGGTGTAAGAGCCGCGGTCATGGCCTGCCAGATAGAAGCGCTCAAACCCCAGCTTGGCCATGAGCTCGACGCAGTCCTTGGCTTTGGCACGTTTCGAAGACCCGGCGTGATCGGCAGTGTCTTTTGGTTTTGAGGACTGACCGAACCCGCGCAAATCCGGGCACACGACGTAGAAGTGCTCTGCCAGCAAAGGAGCTAAGCGCCACCAGGTCGTATGCGTGCGCGGATGGCCATGGAGCAAGAGCAACGGCCGCCCCTTACCGCCATGCCGGACGCGTAAGACAGCCTCGGATACTTTAATGAAATCCAGTGCGAACCCGTCGAACATAGGTGCAACCGTCCCGGTGATACAGAAAACAAATAACCCGCGCCTTGAGGGCGCGGGCTTGGCGTAGCGAACCAATAGGATTCGAGACGCCTAAGTTCCGCCGAGCTATCCAGCTCTAGCGTGATCCAAACAGCGCGCTGAGATCGATCTCCTCGTCGCGATGCTTGCCGCCTAGAACAGCTGCAAACCAAGCGGCAGCCGCACCTGCCAGCAATGCGGCCGCAGTGAGGAAAGCCGTGATCACGCCCATCCGCCGAGCGCGTTCGGCAGCTTGCTTGGCTGTTTCCTTCGCCTGGTTGAGCTTCGCATAGGCGTCGTCGATCCGCTTCTCGGCGTCTTGCTGGGAAATATTTGCGCGTGCGGCGAGGCGGTTCGCGATGTACCCCCGGTCGGCTGGATCCAGCGCACCGCTGGCCAAGCTGCGGGTCAGGATCCGAGATGCCTCTTCGCGCTCTTGCGCCGAAACCGGCTGCGCGCCATTGGAGCGCATTACGGAATCGAGTGCCGAAGCGAGCGGATCGGCTTGCTGGCTCACGAGAGCAGCCGCGCCAGTTGCCGCGGCCGTGGCTCCGGCAGCGGCAGTTTTCACCGCACCCGTGATCGCCGAGCTGGTGAGCATCGCAACCAGCAAGGCACCCGCCGCCCAGACGACCAGGCCATGCGCGCCATCGCGCACATGTCGTTCGTGAACCGAGGCGTCAAGGGTAGGACGGCGCATACGCCCCGCCAGATAGCCCCCCGCCGCGCATGCAGAGATCGTCACCCAAAGCGCCCAGAGCCCGGCTGCAATCGCCACGGCAGTGAGGCCGGATGATCGGGACGTGTCGGCCGAAACCATCGAAAGGCCGATGGCCGAGCCGAACGCCGCCATGATGGTGGTGATTGCGGCGGCGATTACAGCGCCGCCAATGATTGGGCTCCAGTCCAGATAAGAGGATTTGTCGCCGGTTCCCGGCGCGACCACGACCACGTCTGTTGTGTCCATTGCCATGACATCAACTCCTAACGGAGGCCGAGGAAGGACAGGATGGCCAGAACGACCACCACGAGGCCGACGATGTAGATGATGCCGTTCATTGGAGCTCTCCCGCAGGCGCGCCAAGATTGGCTGCGCAGCAAGAAAACGAGCGCTCGTGCAGGATGTTCCGGCATAGGCACTTCGCTTAAGGCCACACGGGGCCGACGCTTTTCGCGGCCGACGACGATCCGAACGGAACACCCGTTCGCGCTTACGG
This sequence comes from Allobosea sp. NPDC055332, assembly GCF_053645455.1. Classification (NCBI taxonomy): domain Bacteria; kingdom Pseudomonadati; phylum Pseudomonadota; class Alphaproteobacteria; order Hyphomicrobiales; family Alloboseaceae; genus Allobosea; species Allobosea sp. NPDC055332. Next base: position 258,520 of record NZ_JBSHMO010000002.1, read on the forward strand.
TTGGGTTGTCAGGACATCCACCCACGAGGACCAAAATGCGTAGTACTTTCGAGATTGGCTTCGGCGGAGGCGCCATTAAAAATTCCGTCGATTGCTTGGCCGCCGAAGCGCGGATCGCCGAGCTGGCGATCGCGCCAGAGGGTTCGGACGAAGAGGCTGAGAGGGTCGGCTTGATCGATGCCGTCAATGCCTATCGGTTGGGCCAAGATTCTCCCGCAACCGCAGCAATGACCAACCCCATCTCATCCGAAGAGCAGTACGAGGCGGCGACACAAAGAGTAACGGAACTTTCCAATTATGCCGAAGGAACGCCGCAAGCGAAGAAGCTCGGAGAACTGGTGGCCGATATCCGCGCTTGGGAAGCGCAGAGCGAAAAGCAGCGTGTGCAGTAACGGGCCGCGGAGCAGATCAGGAACGCTTGTGCTTGGACAAGCGGCGCACATTGGCGCGCACTTTGCGCCGGTAGGCTTTGACAACAGCGCCAGGGTGGGCGCCGCTCATGAGCGTGCCCGCTGCTTGCATCGCGGCCGACACTTTCTCATCGACCATCAATTTCGCTTCCCGATCGGCGGCGGAGCCACCAGCGCATAGCTTGATCGTGCGCAGCCACATCGACTGCTGCGCTTCGAAAGCAAGCATCGAAAGCTCAAAGAACATTCTGGACATTGGGCTTCTCATCCACGCAGGGCGCTAAATTGGATTGGACGAGGGTGCTCGGCCGATTTGGAGTGCGCAGGCGGCTACAGGCCTATGGCCGCAGGACGACCTTGATCACGCCGTCCTCCTTGTCCCGGAACTTCTTGTACATCGCGGGCGCGTCTTCGAGACTGGCCGGATGCGTGACGACGAAGCTGGGGTCGATGAGGCCCGCTTCGATCTTTTCAAGCAGCGGCTTCGTATAGGCCTGGACGTGTGTCTGGCCCATTTTGAAGGTCAGGCCCTTGTTCATCGCCGCGCCGATCGGCAGCTTGTCGGCCATGCCGACATAGACGCCCGGGATGGAGATGGTCCCGCCCTTGCGGCAGCTCATGATGGCTTCGCGCAGTACATGCATACGGTCGGTGGCGAGGAACGTGGCGGCCTTCACCTTGTCGAGGATGGCATCGGCCGCGCCGTGTCCAGAGGCCTCGCAGCCAACCGCGTCGATGCAGCTATCGGGGCCGCGGCCATTGGTCAGAGCCATGAGCTGGTCGTAGACGTCGGTCTTCGAGAAATCGATCGTCTCGGCGCCGCCGGCTTCTGCCATCGCCAGCCGCTCAGGGACTTCGTCGATCGCGATGACACGGCCAGCGCCGAGCATGAAGGCCGAGCGGATCGCAAACTGGCCAACCGGCCCGCAGCCCCAGATCGCGACAAAGTCGCCGTCCTGGATCTGAGCATTCTCCGCTGCCATGTAGCCGGTCGGGAAAATGTCCGAGAGGAACAGCGCTTGCTCATCGCTGACGCTGTCGGGAACCTTGATCGGGCCGACATCGGCCATGGGCACGCGCAGGTACTCGGCTTGGCCACCGCTATAGCCGCCCATCATATGGCTGAAGCCGAAGAGGCCTGCGGGCGATTGTCCCATCGCCTCCGCTGCCATCTTAGCGTTCGGATTGGTCCGGTCGCAGGCTGAGAACATGCCGCGTTTGCAGAACCAGCAATCTCCGCAGCTGATCGTGAAAGGAACAACGACGCGGTCACCGATCCGCAGGTTGGTCACCTCGGAGCCAAGTTCAACGACCTCGCCCATGTTCTCGTGCCCGAGAATGTCGCCGCATTCCATGGTCGGCTGGTAGCCGTCGAGAAGGTGCAGGTCGGATCCGCAAATCGCACAGCATGTGATTTTGATGATCGCGTCGCGGGGATGCTGCAGTTTCGGGTCAGGAACCGTGTCTACCCGAACGTCGCCTTTTCCATGCCAACAGAGCGCACGCATGCGGTCATCCTTCCAAAGCGGTTGAGGGACCCCACCGCGCGTCGGAGGCAAACGACCTGCCCGCACGATCGAGCATCACAACCCAACGAGGGTTGGAACGATGTGTTCCGCGCCTCGCCCCTTTTCTTGACGAGCGATGCGGTTGGGCGCGGCACGATCAGCGCAGACGCCGTTGGGAGATGCGATGGGCGAACAGATGATGCGGAACAGGCAGGATCGGCGCGGGTATTGATTGCAAGGAGCTATATCCAGCCCCCGGTTCTGCGGAGCAAAACGATGTCTGAACGCGCCATCAGTTTCGTAGAGACCTGGCTCAACGATCGAGTCCAGCCCGATGTCTTTCACGATGAGGAAGGGCCAGCGGAGCGCAACAAGTACCTCGCGGGGCAATTGATACTCGATGCCGGCTCCGCGGGGATTGCGGCCCACGAAATCGAGGAGGAATACCCCGATCTGGTCGACACGGTTGCAGGCGCAATGGAAGCCGCAGCCGACGCCGAAGCCAAGCGTTTCAGTCGGGAAGAGGAATAAACTGGTTGGCGGTTCGGATCAGCGCGAGAACAGCCGCAACAACTGCTCAGGATGCGGCTAGCGTGCCAGCCTCGCCGAGGACGGAATTTTCGCCTGCGTTGAACTGAAGCTCGCACCGCACGCCGCTCAGCAGATATTTGATCTCTACCGAAGCTTCGGCATCGGTTCCGAAGGCGCGCCGCACCAGTTTCGAGCCGAAACCTTCGGTGGTCGGCACGGCGACCGGCGGACCGCCCCGCTCCTGCCATTGAAGCGTCACCCGCCCTCGATAGGCAGTCCAGGATACCAGCACGACGCCATGCTCCGTCGACAGTGCCCCGTACTTGGTGGCGTTTGTCGCCAGTTCATGCACGACCATCGATAGCGACAGCGCGATGTTCGGCGCCAGCATATGCGGCTCGCCGGAGATAACCACGCTGTCTTCGCGCGCCAGATGGGGCTTAAGCGCTGTCGTAACGATGGCCCGGATGTCGCCTCCGGCAAATTCTTGGCCCAATAGCACATCATAGGCCCCGGCGAGCGCGATCAGGCGCTCGGCAAAGGACCTTGTGAGTTCCGGGTCTTTTCCTCGAAAGGTCTGATGGGCGACGGCCTGGACAAGCGTCAGGGTGTTTTTCACCCGATGCGCGAGTTCGCGCATGAGAAGGTCGCGCTGCCCCTCGGCGCGCTTGATCTCCAAGGAACGCTGTTCGAGTTCGTCGAGCATCCGATCGAGGGCTTCGCCGACCAGTTCGACGTCGCCATCATTGGCCCGGAAGCCTGTCCGCGCGCTTCCGGTTCCCGCTTGCCAAGCCTTGATGACGTCGACGATGCGGTTGACCGGGCGGCGGATCAAGCCGCCAGCAAGCCAAGCGGCAGCCAGAGCGATCACGCTTCCCAAGGCGATCGACAGGGCCGCGATGAACGTCTGTCTATTCACATCGGCATACGCGTCCGCCTTTGAGATGCCGACGCTGATATAGAGCCCTCCCGGCGGACGAGTCGCCGGGCTGTACGCGATGACCCGCGGGGTGCCGTCCTGGCTCATCACATCCATGACGCCTTCGGCCGGTCCGTTGATCAGATGCTGAAAGCTGTCAGGAATGCGGGTGCCGACGAAGCGCTCCGGCTGCGGGTTGCGGGCGATAATGACGCCGTTGCGATCGGCGATCGTCAGAGCACCGCGTTCTCCTAGACCCCGATCGCGAATGCGGTCATTCAACCAATCCAACCGGATGCCGCTGGTCAGAATGGCAACCGTGCGGCCTTCCTTGTTGCGAAGCGGCAGGGCCAGCGGAAGTACCGCGACGTCCGTCAATCGGCTCTGGGTGTATTCTCCGATGTGGAAGGCGTTCCGGCTGATCGCCTCTTTGAAATACGGCCTATCGGCGAAACTTCGGCCAAGCGGCACGCCTGTCGGCTCGCAAATGAGCGTGCCGGAGAGATCGAGCACAAAGAGGTTTCTGATCCATGGGACTGCGGGAAGCAGCGGCTCCAGGGCGTCTTTGCAGGCTGAAGGATCGGTTGCGGCTTGCTGAACGGCCGGGATGGCAGCCGTCGCCGCCAGCAGGCCTTTAGCGCCTTCGATCAGACGCTCAATCTCCGAGGTCGCCTGGCGGTTTTCTTCAAGCGCTTTTGAGTCAACTTGCTCCTTAATCGCCGCCCGTGAAGTGTATTGGTTGTACGCCAGCAGTACGGTTGCCGGAATCAGCGCTGCTACGGCAACGAAGATGAGACGCTTCTTCATAGTCTCCCCAGGCTCGCTGGCGACTATGTCGAGCCGGTTGCTACGATGCAAGACGACCGCTGGTTGAAATCGAAACTATATCCAAACGGAAAGCTTCATTGTCATTTGACAGCATGGGCCTGATCGCGGGAGTCCGAGCCCGAGTGGACGTCGAGAAGGATAGGTCCTGGCTGGAGCCGGAACTTTCCGAGCATGGCCCGGTTTTGGGAGACGCGCGGCACTTCGCCTCGCGCAAGATCGGGGGCCAGCCATGGGCATAGTCTGGACAATTATCATCGGGTTTGTCGCCGGCGTCATAGCCAAGTTTCTGTCACCCGGTGCGAACGAGCCGGCTGGGTTCATCCTCACAACCATTCTCGGCATCCTGGGAGCCTTTGTAGCCACGTTCCTGGGGCAGGCGCTGGGCTGGTATCGGCCAGGCGAAGGCGCGGGCCTCATTGGCGCCGTGCTCGGGGCCGTGTTGGTCCTGATGTTCTGGTCAATGATGAGCCGTCGCAACGCCTGAATAGCGAACTCGAGGAGACTTCCATGAGCAACGACAGTGGCTTTCCATCCATGACCGCCTTGCTCGGCCTGCTTGCCGTTGCCGGCTATCAAAACCGCGACAAGCTCGCGGAATGGTTTGGGGGCTTGCAGCAGGGAAGGCCCCCGCAGGGCGCCCCGGCTGGCCTGGACGACGCTATGGGCGGCTCGCAATCCGTCACTGCCGGTGGCATCGGCGGCCTGTTAGGAAATGGTATCCAGGAGCTGATCGAACGCTTCAAGCAGGCCGGCCGCGGCGACGCTGCGGACTCCTGGGTTCGAACCGGCCCAAACCAGCAGATCGAGGGGCGCGATTTGGAGCAGGCGATCGGGCCCGATATCATGGATCGCCTTGCTGCTCAGACTGGCCTTAGCAGGGCGGAAATTTTGGAGCGATTGTCGCAGCGGCTTCCTGATGCAGTCGACAAGTACACTCCGGACGGGCGAATTCCGGCGTAGCACTTCCATATCTCGGCTGCGCAGCTGATCGCGCCTTTCTGCATCGGGGCTGCTAGGCGTTTGACCGGAGATGGCGATGCATGATCCGGACGCCTTCAGCTCGACGACCTGCGAGAGGTTGGTGCGCGAGGCGCGAAATTCCGGCCGGCTGGAAGGCTTGCGCGAGGCGCTTGAGGCCTGCGACGTCGAAGAATTGATCGCGGTCTGGATACGCCGACCAAAGGCAGACACTCCAGAAGGGAGGGCTTGGGAAGCCGGCGCACGGCAATCTCACGACTGGAAGTCGGCGGCCATCCTCGCGCTCATCCAGGCAGAAGAAGGATGAGCCTGATCATCCTACCGGCTGACGAGGACACCGGCGACTGGTGCGCAGAGGCTCGACTGCGCATCGAGCCAGATGGGACGATCACCCTAGCTTTTGTTCGCTTATGGCGCGACGATTTCGAACCTGACGATTTCTCAGAGCAAGCCGAACAGCCAAAGTCCTATTGCCAGTGACACGATCCAAAGCGCTGCAATGATAGCCGTGTTTCCATAGCGATAGAGTTCCCGCCGCCAGCGTGGCAGGTTCGCCCGCCGCTCGCGCTCCGCGGCGTTGTCCGGCCGCTCTGTTCCCAGTGGCGCATCAGAAGAGCTCGCCCTGCCGCGGCGGTTCTGGTGGCGGTGGGGGCGCCTCGGGCTCGACGGCGGCGGGGGTCTGTGGATCATCGTCACCGACGCCAGCCTTGTTCATCCGCTTGTTGACGATCCACTCTTGCAGCTCGGGCGGCGCTTTCATCAGGATCTCCTTGCCGGCCGAGCCGTCGAGCCAGGCGTCGAAGTCATCGGGATGTAGCATCGCCGGCATGCGGTTATGGATGCTCTCCATGAAGCGGTCGGCGTCTCGGGTGATGATGCTGGCGCTGATCACCTCTTCGCCACTTTCGTCGCGCCAGCGCTCCCAGATACCGGCGAAGGCGAGGATCGTGCCGTCTTTTGCGCTGATATAGTGGGGTGTCTTGTCTCCGTTGGCTTCGGTAGTCCACTCGTAGAAGCCGCTGGCCGGAATGATACACCGGTTCTTCACGTAGGCCCGCTTGAACAGGTTGTTCGTGTCTACCTTTTCGATGCGGGCGTTGATGTGCGGGATGACGCCCTTGAGCGAACCCTTATGCCAGGGTGGGATCAAGCCCCAGCGAACCTTCCAGATTTCGCGCCCAGCCGGCGTCTTCACGATGATATCAATCAGCGTCGTCGGGCCGATGTTGTAGCGGGCCTGCTGGTTGCGCGCCGGCTCAGCCGGGACAGTCAGCGGCTGGCTGAACTCGTATATCTCGCCCCAAGTGTACGCTTGGCTGAACCTGCCGCACATGCGCTCACTCCTCGCCGATCCGCCATCGCTTGGGCATGGCTGGCTCGTCGGCCGGGAGCATGTCGTCCTTGCCGCCCTCGATCAAGGTCAGGCCGGACATGCTGGGCGGCAGGTCCGGCGGCGAGGTGCGGCCGATGTCCATGAGGTAGGCGCCGCATTTCCGTCCGTATTTCTGCGGCTTGCGCGCCGGGTTGCTCGGGTCCCAGGCGCAGGCCGATCTGAAGACGCCGAGGAGCCATTTCAGCGTTGCATGCTCGCCGTAGAGCCAGGCCAGTCCCGCCAGACGCGCATCCTTGCTGCGGGTGCAGAAGTGGCAGCGGAAGCGCACGACCACCCAGGGAAAGTCGAGCAGTGAGGTGTCTTCGTCCGGAGGTTCCATTGGCGTTGTGCATTAGAGTTGATCTCCCGCTAGCGGCGACGCATCGCGCTCATCGCCGCTTCGCCTCCCGTGCCGCTCCTCGTCCCCTAATCCACTCCCTTCCGGATCGGTCGCGAGTGTCGAAGTCTTCGCCGCTAAGCAGGTCTCGAAAGCGTTCCGCCTGGCCGCGGTCAGAGAAGCAAAAGACGCGGTAGCGGTGGCGGCCATCAGTGACCGTGTGGCCACGCTCGCATAGGGACGATAGCGGGCCGCTCGGCGGAAGATGCCCGAGATGCTGGCCGTCGTCGTCCCTGATCGCGACCTGGTATGGCCAGCCCCGATCGATGCCAGTGGGCGAAAGCTCCCCCTTGCGCCTCATGGCTCGTCCTCGCTGCGAAATGGCCGGGCGCCCTCTGAAAACAGCCCGCGCAGATAGCCACGCGAGCTTGCCCTGTCGCCGTCGCGTGCCAGCTCGGCCAAATCGAGCAGCAGCGCCCGGATCGCGGCGCGCTCACTACCATGCTCGGCGATGATATCGTCGATCTCGCATTCCAGTTCCGTCATTGGCGACGTGTCCGGCGACGGCGCGGCTGACATCGGCTCGCTCTCCAAAATGAGAACGTAATGAGAACGATTGGTCTTCTAGGAGTCAAGCAGATCGGGCGTTGCATCAGCGCCAGGAATGCTCGCGAACCGGAACTTCGGCCCGCAGAACAGCGTTGACTGCAGAGAATTCGGGCTCGTCAACAGGGCAGTTTAAGGTCTTGAAACGTGCGCAGATAGCCAGGGAGCATGGCGGGAGCCGCTGGGCACTTCCTGCAAACATTCGAGCTATGGCGCGGGATCTCGGGTTTATCGGATTGGGCGCGTCACTGGCGCTCCTGTTCACGCCGCTCTCCCACGGCAAGCTCTCCAACCGCGACCAGAAGGCTCAAACAGCTCAACCCGCTGCATCGCGTAGTGGCAAGCAAGCGTCCTCTCCCGACGAAATTCCTCCCGCGGGATGGTACGAAATCGCGAAGCGAACGATTCACGAGGTCAGCCATGACCGCGTTCTGGCGGTCGCAGCCGGCGTCACCTTCTATGGGTTGCTCGCGCTGTTTCCAGCGCTCGCTGCATTCGTAAGCCTCTATGGACTGATTGCAGCGCCCGAAACGGTTGTCGATCATTTAGCGCTGCTCAGCGGCATTGTGCCCGCAGAAGCCTATGATCTCGTTCGCGAACAGGCACTCAAGCTGACTGGTGAAGCTGACCGCAAGCTCGGGTTCTCGCTGGTGATCAGCCTGCTTCTCTCGGTGTGGAGCGCGAATGCCGGCATGAAGGCAGTCTTCGACGCGCTGAACGTCGCCTATGGCGAGGACGAAAAACGCGGCTTCGTCACGCTCAATCTGGCTTCCCTGACGTTCACCGCAGGTGTTCTCCTGTTCGCGCTGGTCAGCGTAGTGGCAGTCGTCGCCGTGCCGGTGATTTTGGATCGGCTGTACCTCGGGGACCTCGCCGAACCACTGATCAGCATTGGCCGTTGGCCGGCTCTCTTGCTGATCCTGACAGTGGGATTGGCGGTTCTCTACCGCTTCGGGCCGAGCCGCGACCAACCGCAATGGCGATGGGTCAGCCCAGGCGCTCTCATGGCGGTCATCGTCTGGCTCGCAGCCTCGATAGGCTTCTCCTGGTACGTGGCCAACTTTGGAAACTACGACAAAACCTATGGCACCGTGGGTGCTGTCATCGGGCTCATGATGTGGATGTGGATATCGGCAACGATCATTCTCGTCGGCGCCGAGCTCAACGCGGAAGCAGAACGCCAGACCTATGAGGACACGACCCGCGGTCCGCCCGCTCCAATTGGAATGCGCGGTGCGGATGTCGCAGATCGGAAGGCGTGACGAGCCCGATAGAATTCAATCTTCCGCGGTTGGTGACCTCGTCCCGAGCTTCGCAGACAGGTCGTGCAGCCGAAATGTCCGCAACGAGTCGAAAACGGCCGCAATACGCATAAGATCCATTGATGCAGAGTTCGACACAGATTGACCGATACCCAGCGCCATGGCGAGTGGCGCTCGCCTTCGTCGTCGCTCCTCTCTTCGGCGCAGTGGTGCTTTCAATCTTGCAGCTCGGCTGGCCTAGCTCCCCATGGAAATTGATTGCGTCCATGTGGCTTCTCAGTCTCGGTGCGTTCCCAGCGGCGGCTTTGCTCGGCCTTCCCGCCTATTTTCTTCTCCGCAATTTGACGGAGCTGAGCCTGTTTAGTTGTGCAGTTGTCGGCGCATTCATCGCAGTCGCGCCTGGGTTCCTCCTGGCACTGCTTCCAATGTCTGAACACTTCCAATTCAGCGTCGGTGAGCGCGCAATTGTGGTTGATGGTCAGCCTACGGCGTGGGGGTGGGCGCTTTGGCGTGCCAATATGGCCAAGACGGCTGTCGCTGGCGCTGCGGGTGGCGTGCTATTTTGGGCCGTGGCGCGCTATCGCTTCACTGACTCGAAGTCCGCTTAAGGTCAGAAGCGTCGTCCCTCGGCGTCGCGTTTGTTCCAAGCTTCGTCGCGCGCAGCGGCGTACGTGAAACCGCAGAGCAGGTCTGATGCTCAGCCACACTTTTTAATTGGACAAAATTGGAACTGATTTTCCCACCTGACGTTTGTTCGCCAGTGCACCAACCACGCGCTCAACCAGGAGGATGATCATGAACCGCACACTTCTCGGCCTCGTCGCCGCGTCCGCTCTCGTCGCCAGCTCTGCCGCCTTCGCGCAGACCACCGTCACGATCGGCCAGCCCGAGCAGACCCGTATCAAGGAGTACGTGGTCAAGGAGAAGATGAGGCCGGTGACGCTCAAGGAGAAGGTCACCGTCGGCGCCACCCTTCCGAGTGATGTCGAGCTTCACACCGCACCCAATGATTGGGGCCCGAGCGTCACCAAATACAGCTACGTCTACACCGACAACCATGTCGTGCTGGTAGAGCCGTCGAGCCGGCGGGTCGTCCACATCATCCAGTGATGTTCTGCAGCTCCCTATTCGGGGGCGGTCCGAACCTCGCCAGCTCTCGCTGGCGGGGTTCGCTCAATTCCCGGAGTCGAACGATATGCGGACGTTTGCGACGATCGCCGCCCTCGCGACGGTGATGGGGGGCTACATCGCCGCCCTGCGGTGGGCGACACGTTCGTCCGCCTCGGTACGTGGCACGCGAATGGAGGCCCAAGGGCCTCCTGAATCGGACGAAGCTGGCTCGCTCCGGCGGGAGTAGATGGCGGCGAGTTGCGGCCGGAGTAGTTGGATGCCGGATGGCCATGGTCGGGAGCAACAGCGAGAAGAGCCGTCGGGCATCCTAGTCTGGGTAGGGGGAGTGCTGATTGCCATGATCCTAGCGTTGGAATGGCGCGCGTAAGATGTCAGCGCTGTTCATGTGCGCCGCGGTAATAATCGCGATACTCGGCGTTGTCGGCTGCGCAGGAAGAGGTGACGAATAATCGGGAGGCCATACAAATGTCTCTGCGCGCAAAATGCTTCGTCGACAGCTGGATCACCAAAAACGTCAGACGGGGAACGGGGGACGCTCATGCGTTAGCGGTTCGTCTTTTGCTTGAAGCGAACGCCCTGGGGATTCCGCCAAACGAAATCATAGCCGAGGGCTTCAACCCAAAAGCTGAGATCGAGTGGGTGCTACACGGATCTCACTTCCCTGCGAAGACAGGCCAAGCTCATTAGCCCCGCTAAGATGGCGATCCGCAAGCGGGTGCAAAAGATCGCGCCGAAAGGTGCAAAAGACGCGCCGGGCTAAACTCGGAACGCTGCGGCCGCCCGCCAGTTGAGCCTCCATCAGTCGCGTAGGAGGTTGCGATGCGTACCCAGCCGAAACACGCCAGGCTAAGCGAAAAGATCGTCAGTAGACCAGCTTACGACCCCGAAGTACTTTATCGGGAGCTATGCCAGGACGAAGACGGCAAGCGCTATACGGTTATCGTCTTCCGACCGTTCGCCGATTTGAACGTGACCCGATATGAGCTTGAAGACGGCACGCCGGTGCGCTTCATCGACGACTGTCTGTTCGAGATCGAACCGACGGGCATGCAGCTGACCCGGTGCCCATGATGCCAGCGCTCGTGATTTGGGGCCTCATTATTGGAGCGATCCTCGGCGTCATAGGCGTCGCCTCGTTTCGATAGGACCTGCCATGAAAAAGCACCATGCGGACGCTTCTTCCCATTCGTTGCTCCGCACGGGCCATACCGGGGAGCAGCTCGGCAGCCCGTTCCGCGGTAAGTGAAAGACCCCGCCAGCAATGCCGGCGGGGTCCTCTGGGCCTCCAGCCCTTTGCCCTACCGCTAGCGGCGGGCACTATCGTGAAATCCGAGGTCTAAACGTCAAATCCGTCGTGCGGTTCCGCCGTAAATCAGCGCGGTGAACTTTGGTATCGCTCGACAGTGCGTCGGGCCAAATCCTCTTCATCTTCCGCTACGGCCACCAAGCTCGAGACAATGTACGCAAGGCGCATTCGCTCCTGCTCTTCGAAGCCAACCGGCACCATTGGTCTAATTTCATCCCAGGCCACTTCCAGAGCAGTGGTGGCGCGGGCGATGTCCTCCGGGTCCAACGATCGAAATGGCATGTCCCTTCCCCATGCAACGCCATTGAACGGCGCAAATTTAGGAAGCCGCGGGCTGTGCGCAATAGGGCAATAAAATGCCCCGCCGGCAAATGCCGACGGGGCATGAATTCTGCCTCTCGCCCGCCCGTGCTGGAAGCAACTGGATAAGCGAGAGGCACGGCGCTGGGTTTGGGGGCGCCAGCCCGAAACTACCACGCAATTGTTAGAGAGAAAGCCCCGCCGATGCGAACCGGCGGGGCAAAAATAGCTCTGGAGCGTGGCTCAGATCAGCGGACGATAAGGTTCCCCCCGCTCATCGAAACGGGTCCAGCCTTCGTCGCGATACTCGGTCAGCCGCGTGTCCCGATCGATCGGCGTCGCACCATCCATGATTGCTTCGGCCGCTGGCGCCTGGTCTTCTGAAGCCTTGACCGACACGACCGTGCCGCCCCGCCGGACCGTCTCGGCATAGTAGTTGGCGCTCTCCTCGTCCTCGCCCGCGCCAGTGAAGGCGCCGATAAGCCCTCCAGTCACGCCACCCGCCGCGGCGCCCGCGGCGGTGGATGCTAGCCAGCCTGCCGCCACAACCGGACCAATGCCGGGGATCGCGAGCAACCCCAATCCGGCCAGGAGGCCCGCCGCGCCGCCAAGCGCGGCGCCGATGCCAGCGCCCTCGCCAGCATTGCTGTTGTCGGTGCTCTCATGCCGGCCGATCAGGCTGATGTTCGCCGCGGGAAAACCGGCAGATTGAAGGTCTTCGACGACTCGCCGCCCGGTATCGTAGTCGTCATAGGATCGAGTGACTGTACGCATGGGAATGTTCCTCCGCTGGATCGCAAAACTGAAAGTCAGTTTCGAGTGATGTTGCCGCGATAGTCGACCGAGACGGTCACTTGGGCGCCGGAGTGCGTCGCAGTCCCCTTCCAGACGCCATTGTCGTCTTTCTTGAGCTCGCCGACATTCGTGTAGCCGTTCGCTTCGAGGCGGCTTTTGGCCTGGCCTTCGGTAAAGCTATTGGCGCCCGGCAGCGGCGCATTTGCATCGGCCGGCGCGTTTGGTGCGGGCGTCGGAGACGTTGTCGAGGTCTGGGCAACTGCCGCGCCGGAAATCAGCGCGCAGAAGACCGACGCGAGAATCGCGTTTCGCATTGGAATCCCCTTTTTGTCAGCAGGTTATGCCAGTGCAAAGGAAACGGTCGTAAGGCAGAGTGGTTCCCACTGACTCAAGAGCGTTCGGTAGGAAGCTGCCGAGAAAAACCCGACCTGGACCCTGCGTGATTAAGCTTGGCGACTACTGCCAGCGCGTCGCATCGTCGTGCTTTTCATCCCAAACTTTGATATCAGCAATGAGCCGATGAAGCTCTTCTGCCTGCGGCGTGCCTTCGGCATAGTTGGCGAGTTCCGCCACGCGCTGGGTCGCTCGCTCATATTCTTCCAGCGATGTGATCGGATTGGTCATGCCCGTCGTCACTGGTGAATCCTGCTTCAGGCGGTAGGCATTGACGGCGTCGATCAAGCCGATCCGCTCCGCTTCCTCGTCAGACCCTTCAGGCGCCACGGCAAGTTCAGCGATGCGTGCTTCTGCAGCCAGAACATCATCAGCGTTCTGAATTGGCCGACCGCCAAAGCCAATATTGGGTTCATTCGATATAAATGCCTCGTATGGATTGCGTTGCCTCTCGCAACCCATTGGCCGAGCCAGTGTTCCCCTAGCTCTTCGCGTCGAGCTCGGAACCTTCGGGTGGTTTCGGCATTGAGCCGGAAAGCTCAATGACTCGCCAGCACGGAGGATGAGATGAGCAATAAGTCAGGTCATGACGATACCGTCGGCCAGCCACGCCGGGCTTCAGACAGTCGGCCTCGACCGGGTTCCGGAACGCCCACAGAAAAACCGGCGCCGGGGGCGCCGGCGAGCTCCGATCAACGGGCCGACCAAAAGCCATCGGCCTCACCAAGTCCGCTCGATCCGGGTCGGCCAATCAAAGGCGAATAAGAGGAGCCGGGACAGTTGCGTGGAGGTTGCGATGAGTACCCAGCCGAAAACATCAGACCTGATCGACGCAATGACGGTTGCCTTACCCTCTCGCCGGGAACTTTATCGCGAGCTCTGCCAGGACGACGAGGGCAACCGCTACACGGTCGTCGTCTATCGGCGGTTCGCCCACTTGAGCCTCACAGACTACGCCCTTGAAGACGGTACGCCGGTGCGTTTCATCGACGACTGCCTGTTCGAGATTGAGCCGACCGGCAAGCCGTTGACGCGGTGCCCATGATGCCGGCGCTCGTGATTTGGGGCCTTCTTATTGGAGCGATCCTTGGCGCCATCGGCGTCGCCTCGTTTCGATAGGACGCTGCCAGTCGCAAGACGCAACAATAACCCCGCCGGCGCTAACCAGACGGGGTTTGAATTTTGCCTCTCGCCGCCGTGAGCTTCGGGGGCGGTCATGGCAGCGAGAGGCGTGGCGCGAGGGACCAACCAGCGCCACGCGATCAACGCGTTTCGACGAGCGGTGTTCCGATGGTTGCCAAAATCAGACGATTGGCTGCCGCCGCCGCCTTCTCGAACGCGATCCGAGCCTCATTCGTCGTCTTCTTGCCGCCAATCACTTCGGCGCAAGTTCGGAATGCCTCTTCCCATTCCGCGCTGCGCTCAGGCCAATCCACCAACAGCTCGATAGCCTTCTCCGCTGATGTAACCGCACAGGAACTGCCGGCGCGATCGGTCTCGACATAGACGGCCGGGTTGAACCAGTGACGTCCCATGACACGTCCTCCGCTATGGCCTGGCGACTCAACGCCGATTGCCGATAGACGTTCCGGCTCAGGAGATTTGCCGTGACCTATCCGCCCGCCGACCCCGAAAGCCTACACCTGCCTCGCCGGCCACGAGCTCTCGACCTGGTCGGAAGAGTGGAAGCACGAGTGCGAGATCGCCTGTCTCGCCAGGCTGAAGGTGAAATACGCCGACTTCCAGGTCGTGACGCGGAGCCGAACCGTCTCGGAGCCCTTCGCTGGTCCAGAGGAGGTCGAAAGGTTCGCCGAAGCGCTTCTCAATCCGCTGTCCCCGGTTGCGAAGGGCATCCGATTGATCGGCGTGAACGTCTCGACGCTCAAGGAGGCAGCCGCGAGCCCGGTACCTGATCGGCAGCTCTCGCTGCTATAGCGAGACCGGCTTAGACGCCTCAGGCCGCCCTGCCGCGCGGCTTCCGCCGCTGCTGACCGAGGCCCATTTTCTTGGCTAGGCTGGAACGCGCTTCGGCATAGGCCGGCGCCACCATCGGATAGTCGGCCGGAAGCCCCCACCGTGCGCGGTATTCTTCAGGCGACATGTTGTAGGCGGTTCGCAGGTGCCGCTTCAGTGACTTGAACTTCTTGCCGTCCTCGAGACAGATAAGGTGCTCTGCCGTGATCGACTTCTTGATCGATACCGCGGGCGTCGGCTTTTCGTCGACTACCGGCGCGGCGGCCTCCGAGCCCAGCCCCGTGATCGCTGCGTGGGTCATCGCAATAAGGTTGGGCAGGTCAGCGGCAGGCACGCTGTTATTCAAGACGTAGGCCGAAACAATATCGGCAACTAGGCCGACCAGAGCGTTGTTGTTCTCTGCCATTGTGCTCTCCTGCAATGCTGGGGGAGCGCCCTCAGCAATTGGAACGAGCCGCCTACTATCTTCGACGAAGAAAAAATTGACTCGTTATTGTCGACGACAACATAGTCTCGACAACCCTCTCCTACCAGCCAGGTATCCACAGTTTCCAAATCAGCTCATGAGATCTCGCTGCTTCCATCTCGCGCATTTGCGCGCCCATCCGCGTGCTAATGGCTCCAATCATCGAGAAAGCACGTCCAAGCGGGCGCCCGAGATTTCTCAGATCTCTGCGGGCAAAGCCGAGAGTTGCGGTGATTTCATACCGCCTTCGCTGGGCAAGATGTGCGCAACTACGAGCGATGTGAGTGCACAATGCCTTCGCGCGGAACGCTGGTAGGCGTCCGCACCAAGGTTTCGGAACGCTTCCCTTTCGCACGGGTCGCGGTTGCGGTCGCATCTTCCGGGGTAGGTCCCGGGATGGATGCCCCCAGGACGAGTAAGAGCGAGGATCGGAGATCCATGACGCATAGAGTCTCGAGAGGGAGGCCTCCGGAGCCCGTCGTGGAGTTTGGTCTCATGACCATGCAGGTTCCCGACGCCCCCCGCCGCGTCGAAGACGGCGAGCAAGTACATCGTGCTGTACTTAATCCAATCCGTCCCAATTGTCGGTCAGCAGATCGGCGCGGTCGCGCGCGTCCGCCGCCGGACGAATCTCAGCATCAAGAACGCAAAAATACATCGGCCAACCGCCTGCGTGTCGCACATCCGGTTTCAATCATGCGGCTACGCCTTCGTTGAGCGTGCGCTCAAGTGTCGCGACACTCGCCATGACCTCGTCGAAAGGCGGCGGCTCGCCGAAGATCATCCCGGTCATGGCGCGATAGTCCGCACGCAGCTGGTCGATCATCGCGTCGTGCGGGGCGAGCGCGAAGCTGCCCGGCACGGCGCTGGCCAGATCGAAATCGGACCGGTCGAAGAACATGCGTGCATGGGCGACGCAATCCGCTCCGAGATCGGGATCCTGCAACGCGGCAGCACCGACTGCGGAGGGCACGAGCCGGTACAGATCGTAATAGTGCCTCGATACCCGCTGGCCTCCGCCTTTCAGTTCACCACGCCGGTCGAACCACCGGCGTAGCCCGTGCAGAATTACCACCTTGTCCCAGAAGGTGCGTTCGGGGTCGACCGTGCGGACGGCCGGCACGATCAGATCGAGCGCCGGCAAATCGTCGTCGACATAGGGTCTGATCGGGACGGTGCTATGGGGATCCAGCGCTGACTTCGCCCCAGACTCGATCTTGATCGCCGCGCGAACATAGTGCGAACGCGGCGTCGTCGCCGGATACCAGATCAACAACGTCTGGCCGTCCGGATCGCCCTCATCAGGTTCAACGCGTGCAACTTTGGCGTCGAGCCCCGCGGCAGAGAGGCGCTCCGCCAGGATCGCGGTGAGGATCTCTCGCATCGAACCATTGATGTAGGCCCGGCACGCGTCGCGGATGCCGTCGAGTCTCGCCCGTCGCCTTTTGCCGCTTAGTCCCTGCAGTTCGTCGATCGACGCCGCCGCACCGATATCGTCGCGGAAAACCGTGACGTCGATGTCTTCGGAGAAGCGGCTGATCAGCCCGAACCCTTTCGATAGCGATGTGCCGCCCTTGAAGAGCAGGCGTGGGCCGGTCTCTGGCAGCCCGTGAAAGAGCGCGTCGAGGGTCCAGCAAACCCAGAAGTCCTTCTCGACGTTTTGCGAGGTGGTGCCCAACCGCGCAGCCGTGGTCTCGAAGGCGCCGCGCATGGCGTCGGCACCGGCGGCGAGCACCGTGTCGTAGGCCGCGTTCATGCGCGCCAGCTTCGCTTCGTTCCCGAAGACCGGGACGTGGGCCGCGAGGGGGCGCCGCGCTTGGCGCCTGGCCGGGTGTCGTCGCCCTGCCCTCGCGCAACGCCTGGCGGCGTGCGGCGACGCGGGGTGCGCGACCGGACCTGGTCGGCGTCAGCGTCATCGATGGCAGGCGGCGCCGGTGTTCCATCCGCGATCAGGGGCTTGAGGAAAACCTGCATCCAGGTCGGAAGGGCTGCCAGGCCATCGGACAGATCGCCTTTGAGCGAGGGGCCCATGGCGGGATCGTCGAGCAGCTTGCGAAGGGCGCGGCGAACCCGGTCGGCCTCGCCGTCGCGTCCGAGCAGGTCGCGCAGCCAGTGCAGTGCCTGAACGACGCGCATGCCGGGACGGCCGGCCCAGTAGAGCTTGCTCGCAGCCGTTGGGCGGAAGGCGATAGTGGCGTTGCCGAGACTGAGCGAACGCCGGCGCGCGTCGGTGTGAACGACGATCTTCGCCGGGACCGCGTCGGTCAGCCCAAGGTCGTTCGCGGCCGTCATGCCATCGACCAGCATGCGCGCTTGGTCGCGGCGGCCGAGCGCGTCGATGACGGAACGGGGGTCCGGAGGGTTCGGCTTCTGCGTCAGCGGGTTGAGCCAAGGTTGATCATAAAGGCCGCGATCAATCCGGCGCAGCTGCTCCGCCGTGGTCAAACGCTGCAGCGTTTTGTCGACTGCGTCCCGCGAGCCGAGATCGACGAAGTCGCCCGGCGTCCAGACCTTGCGCAGCCCACCCGCCCGGATGCGATACAAGACGGTGTTCTTCAAATCAGAAGTCGAAGCACTCATGTCCGAAACTTGTAGCCTTTTTTCGGACAGCAGGCAAACGGGACCGTCCGAAGAATGTACACAGATTTCGGACATGGACGACAGGGACGGCCCGATCGAACGCTGGTGGGAGCTCAAGGAGCGCGCGGTGGTCCTTGCCGAATTGAAGGCTCTCGGCATCACGCTCATCACGACACCCAACTACAGCGTACTGACCAGAAGCGCGTCTTTCGCGCGTGCTCGAATGCTGTGCATCGGCCCAGGGCAAGGTTCTGAGTGTGCATAGCGTACGCGCCGCTACCCCTGTCTTCGACTTGATCGAAGAATGCTTGCCGCGCGGTCGAGGCGCCGTCGTCCTGCACCGGTTCACCGGCACCCCGGCCGAAGCGAGACGCGCCCCAACTCGCTTCCCCTCATCGCAACATGGCCTGTCAAGCTGACGCCGCTTGTCATGTGTTGATGATGCCGCCATTGCACTTCGCAAATTACACTGGATCGACCCGACAATGTCGCCTTCTCGCTAAGGGCTCCGCCCTCGCGCGGGCAAGGGTGAAGCGCCGGCAAGCCGGCGCCGTCCGGGGCGATCTCCCCGACCTTCCGCGCGGATACGTCTTTCAGCACTTCCGCAAAACCAGAAAACCCGCTTGTGCAGGCCGGGTGATCCCCCTCCGCCCCGGCCGCCCTTGCCCTTGCTACCCCGGTCTCGCCGACGGGCAGGGTTGCAGCGCAGCGCTGCGCTTCAACCCAAGCCCATGAGGAGCAAGATCATGACGACCGCTGCAATCGAAACCACCGCTACGCCCGCCGCCGCGAGCGGCACCGAGGTTTTCATCCCCCTCGACAAGCTCAAGAGGCATCCCAAGAACGCCCGGAAGACCCCGCACAGCAAGGCGTCTATCGAGGCGAAGGCGGCGAGCATCCACGCCAAGGGCATTCTGCAAAATCTTGTGGTGGAGCCCGAGCTTGACGCGGAAAGCCAGCCGACCGGCTTCTATCTCGTCAGCATCGGCGAAGGCCGCAGGCTCGCCCAGTTGCTGCGTGTGAAGCGCAAGCAGATCAAAAAGACCGAGCCGATCCGCTGCGTCATCGACACGCGGAACGACCCGGGCGAAATCAGCTTGGACGAAAACGTCACCCGCGAAGACCTTCACCCCGCCGATCAGTTCGAGCGCTTCCGCGAGCTTGCGGAAAATCGTGGATGGGGCGCGGAGGAAATCGCCGCCCGCTTCGGCGTGACGGCGCATGTCGTGCGGCAGCGAATGCGCCTTGGCACTGTCAGCCCCAAGCTGATGCAGGCCTATCGCGACGGCGGGCTGACCCTCGACCAGTTGATGGCCTTCGCCATCGTGGAGGATCACGCCCGGCAAGAGCAAGTCTACGAGAACCTCTCCTACAACGGTGATCCATCCAGCATCCGCCGCGACCTGACCCGGTCGCATGTCGCGGCATCGGATCGGCGCGCGATCTTCGTCGGCCCGGAAGCCTATACCGAGGCGGGCGGCATGATCCTGCGCGACCTGTTCACCGAAGATCGCGGCGGCTTTTATGAAACTGTCGCTTTGCTGGACCGGCTGGTGATCGAGAAGCTGGACGGGATCGCCGCCGAGGTTCAGGCGGAAGGCTGGAAATGGGCGAGCGCTCAGATCGACTATCCCCACTCCCACGGCCTTCGCCGGAATTATCCGCAGCCCGTGGAGCTTTCGGCGGAGGATCAGGCGGCGCGCGAAGCCGCGCAGGCGGAATATGATGCGCTGACCGCGCGGTACGACAGCGTAGACGAACTGCCCGATGACGCGGATGCGCGCTTCGGAGAGTTGGAAGCCGAGATCGAACGCATCGACGCCCTGCGTCACGCCTATCATCCCGACGACATCGCGCGCGGCGGCGTGTTTGTGATGCTGAACCATGACGGAACGGCGCGGATCGAACGCGGCTTCATCCGAGCCGAGGACGAGGTGCCGGAGCCGGAAGCGGAGACGGAGGCCAATGCAGACAGCGAAGGATTCAGGGTGACCGAGGATGGTGAGATCGTCGAAGACGGCGGCGCGGACCGGGTTCCGGCCGTGGAAACGGAGGAGGATGACGCCGATGACAGCAAGCCGCTGTCCGACCTTCTGATCCGCGACCTGACCGCTCACCGCACGCTTGGCCTTCGCCTCGCCCTTGGCGAGCAGCCCGACATGGCGCTGATCGCCGTCACCCATGCCTTGGCCGCGCAGACCTTCTATCGCGGTCTCGACGCGTCCTGCCTCGAAATCCGCCCGACGAGCGCCCAGCTTGCCGGCCATGCGGATGGCATCGAGGATACGTCGGCGGCCAAGGCGCTCGCGGATCGTCACGCCGGCTGGGCGACGGACATGCCGCGCGAGGTGGCAGACCTGTGGGGCTTCGTCGCCTCGCTCGACCATGCCAGCGTCATGGCGCTATTCGCCCATTGCGCCTCGCTGACCGTCAAAGCGGTGAAGCAGCCTTGGGAGAGAAAGCCCCGCGTGCTGGAGACAGCCGACAAGCTGGCGACGGCGGTTGTCCTCGACATGACGGCGCACTGGGCGCCAACGGTGCGGACCTATCTCGGTCGCATCACCAAGGCGCATATCCTCGCCGCCGTGCGCGAGGCTGTCAGCGATGAAGCCGCCGACCGGCTCTCGGGCATGAAGAAGCAGGCGATGGCGGAAGCCGCCGAGCAATTGCTCGCCGGAACCGACTGGCTTCCCGCCCTGATGCAGACGCCGGAACCCGCAGGGCTGGCAGCCGAGCTATCGGAGACGCGGGAGACCGTCGTGGCGCAGGATGCCCCGAAGGTGGACGGCGGCGACGGCTATTCCGTCGCCGCCGAGTGAGGATCGAGCCGGGGCTGCTGACGCGGCCCCGGCTTTCCCGTCTGTGACAGCGGAAAATTTTGGCCGCGCGCCTGATCGCGCGCGGCCGGACGCCCTCGACCATCCGACTGGAAAACAGGGGGCGGCCATCTCGCATGATTCCCCTTGGCCGCCGTGCTCGGGCGCGTTCGGCCTCAATGGGACAGTTCTGAATCATGGGGCCGGCATCGCCATCATCGGCCTCGACCTACCTGCCAGTGCAGAGCAGAGCATCGGAGGTGGGATCATCAGCACGATGGAGCGGGTCGCGCAGCACCGGGCGGGCGGTATCCTTCAGCATCTGTCGAGGCACCATGAAGACAGGGCCGTCAGAGACGTGCTCGCTTTTGCCTGTAGGACAGCAGTGGCCGTCACCACCCTGTGAGGGTCAGGGTCCTTGCCCTAGCCATTCGATTCAACTGCCGCGGGGTTTGGCGCAGAGGCCGACTGCCGCCATGGTCATGTTCCCGATCATTTCTCTGCAGGCCGCCCCCACGGCGTCCTCGAATGGATTGGGTCTGACCGAAGACCGGCTTCGCCTCGATCGTCTTCCCGCAACGTCCGTCGCCGACTTTTTTCCGCCGCCTGCGGCTTTGCATCGCGAGGCAAAAAAGCCGTCACCGGCCGTCTTCCACTGACGTTCCAGCCCTAAGCCCACCCCATCGCGCAAGCGCGACGGGGACCCCGAGCGGGTGCTGGGCCGATCGTCCCCGGTCGAACGACCACCATCGAGGTCGCGATGGGCGTGACCCGATCAGAAAAAAGGAACACGACCATGGCAACCATCGGCTCCTTCACCAAGACCGACAGCGGCTACACCGGCGCGGTCAAGACCCTGACCCTCAACGTCAAGACCGTGAAGTTCGTCCCCACCGAGGGCGACAGCGAGCGCGGCCCCGACTTCCGCATCTTCGCCGGCGCCACGGAGTTCGGGGCAGCCTGGAAGAAGATCGCCCGCGAAACGCAGCGCGAATACCTCTCCGTCAAGTTGGACGATCCCAGCTTCCCCGCCCCGATCTACGCCAGCCTGGTCGAGGCCGAGGATGGCGAAGGCCAGAACCTCATCTGGTCCCGCCGCAACGGTGACTGAGTTCGGACACCCAAAAAGCCCCGCTCAACCGAGCGGGGCTTCGTCATGCTCATGGCCGCCACCGCCTTTCAGGAGATACGGCGATCAGGATGGGCGGATGTCAGGTTCTGCGGCTTTGCCCATCCTGATCAGATCCTTTTGCCCGGCATCCTCTCCGCTCTTGCCGGGCAGGTTTGCTAGGGGCGCCGCCCCCGCGCGGGCAAGGGATCGCTGACGCTCGTCCGGGACGGTCTCCCCAGCCTTCCGCGGCTTCACCTTGTGCAGGCCGGGTGATCCCCCTCCATCCCGGCAGCCCTTGCCCTTGCTACCCCGGTCTCGCCGACGGGCAGGGTTGCAGCGCAGCGCTGCGCTTCAACCCAAGCCTATAGGAGAAAGACCCATGACCACCCTGCCCCTGAACCCGCAGCCTGCTTCCGCCGGCTTCCACGTGGACGTTTCGCGCGGCGAGCGGATCGGGCGCGTTTCGTCGGAATGGTTTTCCCGCCCCGATGACGAACGTTACCTATCCCTGACCGAGCTTCATGACGCCGTGCGCAGCCGCGCCGAGCGCGCCCATGCCCGCACCGTGGAAAGCCGCGCCTTGCGGGTTGAAGCGAGCCGAGGCGATGCGGAGCGCTTGTCGCTGATCATGCCGGGTCGCGACGAGCCGATGTCCCCGACACATTGGAGCTTCGGGCAATTGTGCAGCCTTGTCAGCGCGCCCGCATCCTATATGCGCCAGCTTCCCGCGCCGCTCGCCGGGATCAACCTGCAGCATGGCTTGCTGTCGCACCGGGCCGAATTGGTGAAGACGCTCGAGAGGGAGGACGGCCGCGTCGAGCTCAGTGCTGTGACCGGCCCGGACTATGGCCGCATCTGGGATCACGAGCTTGTCGCCGCCGTGATGAAGATCGCAGGCGACGGCGTCGGCGACACGCGGTGGAAGGTGCCGGGCGTGCTGGACTGGGCGACCATGATGCACAATCCGTTTGTGGATGTGACGAAGGAAACCACCACGCTCTACGCCAGCGACCGCGACGTGTTCCTGTTCCTGGTCGACGATACCCATCCCATCGAGGCGGGACGCCTGCCGAACGGCGAGCCCGACCTGTATTTCCGGGGCTTCTATGCGTGGAACTCCGAAGTCGGATCGAAAACGCTCGGCATCGCCTCCTTCTATCTTCGCGCTGTCTGCCAGAACCGCAATCTGTGGGGCGTGGAAGGCTTCGAGGAAATCAGTATCCGGCACAGCAAATTCGCCGCGCAGCGCTTCGCCCATGAGGCCGCGCCCGCGTTGACCAGATTCGCCAATTCCTCTCCTGCGCCCTTCGTCGCCGGCATCAAGGCGGCGCGGGAGAAGATCGTCGCCCGCACGCACGAGGATCGCGAGAGCTTCCTGCGCAAGCGCGGTTTCTCCAAACCGGAGACGACGAAGATCATCGAGACCGTGCTCAACGAGGAAGGCCGCAAGCCGGAAAGCATCTTTGATTTCGCGCAGGGTATCACGGCGCTGGCCCGCACCAAGACCAATCAGGACGCCCGGCTTGATCTCGAAGGCAAGGCCAAGAAGCTGATGGAGCGCGCTGCCTGAATTCTGCGGAGCCGTGCAGCCATAAATTCGGTTGCACGGCTTTCCAGCTTTGAAGGTCTTCGTGTCATGCAATTTTCCGCCGATCCGGTAAGCGGATCGGCGGGCGCGACCGTGCAGGATCACGGTCGCCGCTCGCCGTGCTGCGCCCGGCTCGCGAATGCAACGGGTATCAGGTTTCAGACTCCAACCACACATCCATACGCCTAGGGCCCAGCCCGAGTAAGGTAGGTTGCCGATTATTGGCGTGGACGTTCGATCAACGCAGCAGCCTCCACGCCGAGCGCTTCTGCAATCCGCCCGAGAATGGTGACACTCGCCGATTTGTTCGCCCGCTCAATCGCGCCGATATATCGCGCGCTAAGGCCAGCCCGATCAGCCAACTCTTCCTGCGTCATTTTCTTATCATGGCGCAAACGACGCAGATTGACCGCCATGACCTCCTTGAGGTCCATGCCGGCACGAGAACCCGCGTCAGAACGATCGTTCCAGGAACGATCGTTCCTATTCGGGCTGATGCGTGATATTCTATCGGAGTTTTACCAGCTCGGTACCAGTAGCCGTTCACACTTCGCCCGACGGCAGATATAGATTTTCCCGCTTGGGGATGAGGAATGAAAAAGCCAGGGTTACTGGATCAGCCGCCGGAGAGCGCGCAGCTCACTGACTATGACCGCGCGCACATGAAAGAATACATGCGCGTGCTTGACGCAGCGGCCGAGGGCGCCGATTGGCGCGAGGCCGTCAACGTCATTTTCGGGATCAGTCCGGATGCGGAGCCCGAACGAGCGCGACGTATCCACGACAGCCATCTCACCCGCGCACGCTGGATGACCGAGCATGGCTATCGCGAGCTCCTCCGCGGGAGCCGCCACTAGCGCGCGGCGATGCGCCGGCGGCATCGCCTGGCGCGTCCGTCTGATCTTCCCATAAAGTTGAATCTTCGCAACGTTGCCGCCCCCACGTTGCGGCAACGAGGAATACGATGAAGCCCGACACGTCGCGTTGGCGGTCCTCGGCGAGCTACGACTACCTGGATAAGCTCGACGCTCCCGATCTCGCCTGGGAATGGCTCAGGCGCAACACCAACTACCAGCAGGATTATGCACAGGCTGACCGTCCTTCCCTGAAACGCGAGCTGCGCCGGAAGTGGGGATTGCAGTTTTTTTGTCCCGCCGTCGCTGAATGCTCGAGAGAGTCCGGTGTTCTGGTCCCCCGAGGCCGACACCAGCACCGTGCTCCTCGCACCGATACCCATCGTTCTGCCGGCGGCCGACAATCTCTTTTCCCTGCTGGACATGCGGACCGCACGCGCGGACGACGACGGCATGCATGCCCTGTTCGCGGTGGACGACGCCACGGTTCGGCTTCTCCAACTCGCCGGAGCGCGGCCTGACCGTCCCCTTGCGGCACTTGTGCCACTCGACGGCAACGGCTTCGACAGGATGGCGGCCATCGATCGCCTTCTGCGCGCGCTGCTGGGCATGGCAGTCCCCCGCGACGGACGATTGACGTCGCAGCAAAAGCGCCGCCAGCGTCACATGCTCCAGGCGACCGATGGGCGCCTCAATGGCGCAACCTATCGCGAGATCGCCGGCGTCATTTTCGGCGTCGACCGCGTTGCCTCCGAACCCTGGAAAACCTCTGCGCTTCGCGACGCCACGACCGCCCTGGTCCGGTACGGACTCGCGATGATCGCGGGCGGCTATCGCACACTCCTGCGTCATCGCCGCCGAAGCTGACAGCGGCGCTGCATAGGGGTGAGAATTTAGCTCCCCCAAATTCCCCCTCCCTCCACGCGATTGATCTTCGCCACCGTGATCGCCGTCCGCCGCTGCTGACCAGCGGCCGCAACGGAACACCACGGAGGCCGATCCATGCGACCTGATCTAGCCCAACTCCCGCCGCGCTTCCTGCGCACCAAGGAAGCGGCCGAGTTCCTCAGCCTTTCGGCCCGCACCCTCGAGAAGCATCGCACCTACGGAACCGGGCCGGCCTATCGCAAGCTCGGCGGCCGCGTCGTCTACGCCATCGACGACCTCGATGCCTGGACGAAGCGAGGGGCGGTCACCTCGACCTCCGACCCGCGCGGCTCTGTCCTGCCCGCCAAGCGTCACGGCTCCGTGCCGAGCGCGCCCGCAAGTCAATCCCGCCGCTGACCGCCGCGGACCTCCTTTTCGTGTCGTCGCGAAATCGCCCGAGTTCGGAGCGCGGACAGCTCGACCTGTTCCATGCGCGCCCCGGCGATTTCGCGCCAAGAGATGCGCAGGACCTCATGGCCTATCCGTTCTTCTCCCTCGCCAAGACGCCGCGCATCGCGCCGATCGACTTTGCTGCCGGCAGCGTCTCCATCCGCGTCGAGGCCGTGCCCGATCACGGCATGGCGACCATCTGGGATGCCGACATCCTGATCTGGGCGGGAAGCCAGATCGTCGACGCCCGCGACGCAGGGCTTCGCACTTCTCGGCTGATGGCCGCCACCCCATACGAGATTCTGAAGTTCATCGGCCGCGGAACCTCGCTACGCGACTATCAGCGCCTCAAGGCGGCGCTGGATCGCCTCCAGTCCACCACCGTCAGCACGACCATCCGCCAGCCGGCGGAAGGACGGCGTCACCGCTTCTCCTGGATCAACGAGTGGAAGGAGCGCACCGACCGGCATGGCAAGGCTGCCGGCATCGAGCTGATGGTTCCGGACTGGTTCTACCAGGCCGTACTCGATGACGCGCTGGTTCTCACCATCGACCGCGCCTATTTCGACCTGACGGGCGGCCTCGAGCGCTGGCTCTACCGCATCGCGCGCAAGCATGGCGGTCACCAGCGCCAGGGCTGGCGCTTCGATTTCCACCATCTCCACCAGAAGTCAGGCAGCCTGTCGCCGTTCAAGCGCTTCGCCTTCGAGCTGCGCGACATCATCCGGCGCCAACCTTTGCCGGGCTACGAACTCTTCGTCGAGGTTGAGGTCGGCGGCCGCACGCTGCTTGCCTTCGAGCCGTCCCCTTCCGGTGGACAGGCTGTGGATTGTCTCGTGCCATCGGGAACCCCCGGTGACGTGCTATCCGGAACCGGCCCCTCGTGCCATCGGGAACCCAAACCAGGCCTAACACTCAAAGATCAAACAGGAATTCGCGCCCTTAACTTAGAGTCTAACAGAGAATCTAACTTTAAGAGGCGCGCGCGCGATGGAAATCCCATCGCGAACGGATGCCTGCACGCATCCGAGGCCTCTGCCGATTTCACGGTCTCCGAGACGTCTTTCCGTCAATCCGCTTCGGCGTCCAAGGATACGTCCCGCGGTCTCATGCCGCCCCGATCCCGCAAGTCGGGAGGCGCATCATGATCGTCGCCGTGCTCAACCAAAAGGGCGGCGTCGGCAAGACGACGCTGGCGCTGCATCTCGCCGGCGAATGGGCGCGACGCGGCACGCGTGTCACGCTGATCGACGCGGACCCGCAGGGCTCTGCCCTGGACTGGTCGCAGCAGCGCGGTCGCGAGGGCTTGCCACGCGCCTTCGGCGTCGTCGGCCTCGCTCGCGACACGCTCCATCGTGAGGCGCCCGAGCTGGCGCGGGACGTCGATCACGTCGTCATCGACGGGCCGCCGCGTGTTGCCGGCCTCATGCGCTCCGCGCTGCTTGCCGCCGACCTCGTGCTGATCCCGGTGCAGCCATCGCCGTTCGACGGCTGGGCCTCGGCTGAAATGCTGGCGCTTCTGAGCGAAGCGCGCATCTATCGGCCGCAGCTTTCCGCCCGCTTCGTCCTCAATCGCTGCGGTGCGCGCACGATCATCGCCCGCGAGACGGCCGAGACGTTGGCCGATCACGATCCGCCGCTACTCGCCACGACCATCGGCCAACGCGTCGTCTTTGCCGATGCGGCGCAGACCGGACGGCTCGCCTCCGAGATCGCCATCGACAGCCTCGCCGCGCGCGAGATCACGGCGCTCGCAGTGGAGATTGCACGGCACCACATGGGGAGGCTCGCGCCATGACGGAGCGTGCATCCAAGCGCGGCTTCGCCTCCCGCCCTGGCGATGCCGAGGGCTGGATCAGAGCGGCCGAGGCGCCATCGAACGGCAAGGCCGCCTCCAGCGCCTTCACCGCCCGCCTGACCATCGACATCACGCCGGAGCTGCGCGGACGCATCAAGGTCGTGGCCTTCCGGCGCGGCGTGACCGTCGCCGACATGCTGCGCGACCTGCTCACCCGCGAATTCGCGCCCACCGATGGAGATACGCCATGAGCGGCCATGCGGCGCGGCGCGCGCAGCCGGCCGGGCCGGCGCCTTTCACCACGCTCGTCGATCTGACCTGGCGACAGAGGAAGATCGAGCATTGGATCAGGTTCGGTCGCAAGAGCTATGAGCAAATCCTCGACCGCCATCGCAGCATCGTCGGCTTCGCGCCGAACAGCATCTTCGCCTTCGTCCGGTGGGCCGCCAACGAGTACGGCACGATCGTCTCGCGCATCGACATCGTGCGCGCGATCGGACGGGGCGAGCCGTTCCAGACGCTGCCCTTCGTGCGTCCCGGCGGCGAAATTCTTCTGAGGGCCGATAGCTGGCCGACCGTCGAACGTGTGCTTCAGCATATCGATGCGATCGAGGGGCACGGCATCGTTCCGGCCGATGTCGACCCGGCCCATTGGCGCCACGTCCATCATCGGCTGCGCGCCAGCGAGCCGCCTTCCGCCTACACGCCCTCGCGCCAGGAAGCATGGCTGAAGCGTCGAGGGATCGCGCCATGAAGCGCACTAGCCTCCTTTTCGCGACCGCGTTCGCAACGATAGGCGTGAGTGTTCCGGCGATCACGCCGATGCCGAACAAGCTGATCTGGAACGCCTCCGCCAGCGCACCGGTCGGATTCTACACCACCGAACCCACAGGCGCGCTCGAGTTGAACGAGCTCGTTGCCGTCATGCCACCGGCGCCGCTCGCCCAGTTCATGGTGGCACGCGGCTATGTCGGCGCCGGCATGCCGCTTCTGAAGCGCATCCTCGGGCTGCCGGGCCAGCGCGTCTGCCGCACCGGGCGGACCGTCACGGTCGATGGCGTGGAGATGGGCGAGGCGCTCGAACGCGACCGCATGGGCCGCGAACTGCTCGTCTGGCGCGGATGCCGCACCATCGCTCAGGGCGAGCTCTTCCTAATGAACCGCGGCGTCCGCGACAGCTTCGACGGGCGCTATTTCGGCCCGTTGCCAGCCGCGGCGGTGATCGGCCGGGCCCTACCGCTCCTCACCGACGAGGACGGTGACGGCCGCTTCGTCCGGCGCGCCCGAACCCGCTGACCACGCGCGGACGCGCTGATCCCATTCACGCACTGCCATCGAAGGAGGCCACCGTGGCCAATATCGGCGCATTCCAGAAGACCAAGACCGGCTACACCGGCCACATCCGCACGCTCGTCGTCGACGCTGAGGTCGTGCTCATCCCCGCGAAGAAATCCGACGCCGAGCATGCACCGGATTTTCGCATTCATCGCGGCGACGCCGACGGTCCCGAGCTTGGCGCGGCCTGGAAGGAGACCGGCGACAAGGCCGGCGAGTATCTGTCCTTGCAGCTCGATGATCCCACGCTCGCGCAGCCGATCCGCGCCATCCTCTTCCGCTCCGATGATGATGACAGCGCCTGGTCGCTGCACTGGAATCGCCCGAAGCCGCGCAATGCACGGGTCTGATGGCGATGCGATCCAGCGCCGTCCCCGCAGTCAAAACCCTCATCCCGCTGTTCGCGGAAAGACCGGCTCATCCCGCTGTCCCGCTCGACCGCAGGACGGCCGGCGCGCGCAGCGAAGGTCAAGGGCGGCGGTTCGCCGGCGCGTCGCGCGAACCCTTGACCGCAGCGAGCACGTTGGCAGGCTGGCGGTGCAGCGGAGACAGGGCGCTATTCCGTTCTGCCATTGCGGTAGCGATCTGCGCGCTGGGTCCGCTCTTCATCTGCGTCAGTTCGGGCATCGCAAACGCGCAATCGACTCCGATAGGTCGCGCGACTGCCGCCGATCCTCATGCGTCGCACATCATCGACGCGTCGCGGCGGTTCGGCATTCCGGAACGCTGGATTCGCGCCGTGATGCGCAAGGAAAGCGCGGGCGATGTGGGTGCAGTGTCATCGGCCGGCGCCATAGGACTGATGCAGGTCATGCCCGAGACCTGGGCGGAGCTTCGCCTCCGCCATGGTCTTGGCCGCAGCCCCTACGATCCGCATGACAACATCCTCGCAGGCACGGCGTATCTGCGCGAGATGTGGGACCGCTATGGCGACGCCGCCGCCATGCTCGCCGCCTACAATGCGGGGCCGGCGCGCTATGACGAACACCGCGCCAAGGGCCGTCCCTTGCCGGCCGAAACCCGCGCCTACATCGCGTTGCTGGCGCCCGTTCTGCGCGCCGAGCGTCCATCGAAGATCGCCTTCACCGTCACGCAGCCGCTCGATTGGCGCGACGCGGCGATCTTCATCATGCGCGATGACGGCATGTTCACCGCCAATCCCACGTCGCCCGATCGGCCGCCGACCAACGACCGCTCGTCCAAGTCAGCGACACCCGCGGCTCTGACGACGTCACAGCCCGCGGCACTGTTCATCACCCGCCGCGGCAGTGGAGCGGCGCCATGACCGGATCGGCAGTCCTTCGCGTTCCCTCCTGCGCTGGCGTGCCCTGGAGTGCGCCGGGGGTGGTGGCAGGCGACACGACCGGGGGATGGCGAGATAAAAAGGCGCAACGTGCGCTTCGGCCGGATGGTTGTTTTTGCTCAGCTTTCTGGGCCGCTCCGCACCGTGCCGCCATACGTCGCACCGTTCGCCAACAGCTCATCTTTTTGATTTCCAGGCGCATTTTGCACGTCGCGGGGTTGCGCCATGGCCGATGAGCGCGAATTCCGCATCCGTCCAGGCCGCATCCGCTCGACCCGTGCGCAGCAGGCGCGGCCCTTCATCGCGCAGGCCCTGGCAGCGGCGCAGAAGGCCGGTGGCCGCGTATCTCGCTCCGGCAAGATCACGCCGGGCAACCGCTCACGTTTCGGCCGCGGCCAGCGCGCCAGCATCCAGGCCAACCGGCTGTTGACCGGACGCTCGCGCATCGTCGTCATCAAGACCCGCGTGGTACGACACACCGCGCGCTCCACCCCGCTCAGCGCGCACCTCAACTATCTGCGCCGTGACGGCGTGACCCGCGATGGCGAAAAGGCCCGGATGTTCGGGCCAGGGTCCGACGACATGGACGTGCGCGCCTTCGCGGAGCGCTGCGAGGACGATCGCCATCATTTCCGGTTCATCGTCTCGCCCGGGGACGCGGTGGAGATGGCCGACCTCAAGGCTCACGCCCGCGAGCTGATGGCGCATATGGAGAAGGACCTCGTCACGAAGCTCGACTGGGTCGGGGTCGTTCACTGGAACACCGACAATCCGCACATCCACATCATCCTGCGCGGCCGCGCCGGCGACGGCCAGGACCTCGTCATCTCCCGCGACTACATTAAGGATGGCATGCGCGCTCGCGCGCAGGACCTCGTCACGCAGGAGCTCGGCCAACGGACCGATCTGGAGATCCATCGCAACCTGACCGCCCAAGTCGAGGCGGAGCGCTGGACCCAGCTCGATCGGCAGCTCATGCGCGATGGGCGCAAGACCGGCATCGTCGACCTGGCGCCCCGCGCCGATCAACCACCCGACGAATTCCACGCGCTGAAGGCCGGGCGGCTGCGCACGCTGGAAATCCTTGGCGTCGCAGGACAGGTCGGCCACTCGCAGTGGCACATCGCGGACAATGCGGAAGCGGTGCTGCGCGAGCTTGGCGCGCGCGGCGACATCATCAAGCGCATGCACCGCGCCCTGACCGAGCGCGGCATCGAGCGCGGCTCGGCCAATTATGTCCTCGCAGCCGAGAGCCTCGAGGTTCCCGTGATCGGCCGCCTCCTCGAGCGCGGACATGATGATGAGCTGAGGGGCACCGCCTATGCCGTGATCGACGGCGTTGACGGCCGGACCCATCATCTCAAGCTGCCGCATCTCGACGCCGCAGGCGACAGTCCGCCGGGCTCGATCGTCGAGCTCCGATCCTATGAGGACGCGCGCGGCGAGCGCCGCATCGCACTCGCGGTCCGCTCCGACCTCGACATCCAGGCACAGATCAATGCGACCGGAGCAACCTGGCTCGACCGGCAAGCGGTGGCGCGCGAGCCGATCGCTCTGTCGGAGGGCGGCTTCGGCGCCGACATGCGACAGGCGATGGAACAGCGCGCCGATCATCTCATCGCGGAAGGTCTCGCGGAGCGGCGGGGCCAGCGCGTCATCTTCGCGCGTCAGCTGCTCAACACCTTGCGCGACCGGGACGTCAGTGCGCTCGGCGAGAAGCTGGCAGGCGAGAGCAGCCTGCCGTTCAATCGCGCCGGCAGCGGGGAATACATCGCTGGCACCTATCGCCAGCGCTTCACGCTCGCCACCGGCCGCTTCGCCATGATCGACGACGGCCTCGGCTTCCAGCTCGTGCCCTGGTCGCCTTCTCTCGAAAAGCAGCTCGGCCGCCACGTCTCCGGTGTCGCTCGCGACGGCGGCGGCGTCGATTGGGATTTCGGCCGCAAGCGAGGGCTCGGCTTCTGACCCTTGAGAAAGGAATCTGCGATGTCCGCAACCAAGATCCTATGGGGACAGATCACTGTCGTTTTCCTGATCGTCCTCTCCACGACCTGGGGCGCCACCCAGTATGTCGCCTGGAGCCTCGGGTTTCAGGCGCAGCTCGGTCCGCCATGGTTCGAGCTCGCCGGCTGGCCCGTCTATTATCCGCCGGCGATCTTCTGGTGGTGGTACTTCTACGAGGCCTATGCGCCGGGCATCTTCGCTGAAGGCGGTTTGATCGCGGCATCCGGTGGCTTCATCGCGACCGCGGTCGCCATCGGCATGTCGGTCTGGCGCGCGCGCGAGGCAAAGCACGCCGCGACCTATGGCTCGGCGCGCTGGGCCGACAAGACCGAGATCAAGGCGGCCGGCCTGCTCGATCCCGATGGTGTGGTGCTCGGCCGCTTCGAGCGGGACTATCTTCGCCATAACGGGCCGGAGCATGTGCTGTGCTTCGCGCCAACCCGTTCGGGCAAGGGCGTCGGCCTCGTCATCCCTTCGCTCCTGACCTGGCCCGGCTCGGCCATCGTTCACGACATTAAGGGCGAGAATTGGCAACTCACCTCCGGCTTCCGCGCACAGCATGGTTGCGCGCTGCTGTTCGATCCGACCAATCCGAATTCGTCCGCCTACAACCCATTGCTCGAGGTCCGGCGCGGCGAGTGGGAGGTGCGTGACGTCCAGAACATCGCGGACATCCTGGTCGATCCGGAAGGCAGCCTCGACAAGCGCAACCATTGGGAAAAGACCAGCCACAGCCTTCTGGTCGGCGCCATCCTGCATGTTCTCTATGCGGAGACGAACAAGACGCTGGCAGGCGTCGCCAACTTTCTGTCCGATCCGAAGCGGCCGGTGGAATCCACCCTGCGCGCCATGATGAAGACCGCGCATCTCGGAGAGGCCGGGCCGCATCCCGTGGTCGCTTCGGCCGCGCGTGAGCTGCTCAACAAATCCGACAACGAGCGCTCCGGTGTGCTCTCCACCGCCATGTCGTTCCTCGGATTGTACCGTGATCCCGTCGTGGCCGAAGTGACGCGCCGTTGCGACTGGCGCATCGCAGACATCGTGGGCGGCGAACGGCCGGCGACGCTCTACCTCGTCGTGCCGCCCTCCGACATCAACCGGACGAAGCCCCTGATCCGGTTGTTGCTGAATCAGATCGGCCGACGCCTAACCGAGGATCTCCAGGCCAAGCAAGGCAGGCATCGCCTGTTGCTCATGCTCGATGAGTTTCCGGCGTTGGGGCGGCTCGACTTCTTCGAGAGCGCGCTCGCCTTCATGGCTGGCTACGGCTTGAAGTCGTTCCTGATCGCGCAGTCGCTGAACCAGATCGAGAAAGCCTACGGCCCGAACAACTCGATCCTCGACAACTGCCATGTCCGCGTCAGCTTCGCGACCAATGACGAGCGTACTGCGAAACGTGTCTCGGACGCGCTGGGCACCGCGACCGAGATGCGGGCAATGAAGAACTATGCCGGGCATCGCCTGTCGCCCTGGCTGGGCCACCTCATGGTCTCGCGTTCGGAAACTGCCCGCCAGTTGTTGACGCCCGGCGAAATCATGCAGCTTCCGCCGGGCGACGAGATCGTCATGATCGCCGGCATCGCGCCGATCCGAGCGAAGAAGGCGCGCTACTACGACGATGCCCGTTTCAGGGAACGCATCCTGCCGCCGCCGGAATTGCAGCGCCGCGCCGAGGTCCCTGCCGACGAGTGGAGCAAGTTGCCGATTCCGGTCCAGCCTGTGGCCGCTACGGCTTCGGACGCGCAGCAGCAGGACGATGAAGACCCGACCGAATCCGAACGCCGGCTGCAGCCCGAGCTCAATCGCGTGAAGCCGGTCGAGAAGAA
The DNA here is from genome assembly GCF_053645455.1 of Allobosea sp. NPDC055332. Taxonomy (NCBI): domain Bacteria; kingdom Pseudomonadati; phylum Pseudomonadota; class Alphaproteobacteria; order Hyphomicrobiales; family Alloboseaceae; genus Allobosea; species Allobosea sp. NPDC055332. The sequence continues at coordinate 292,168 of NZ_JBSHMO010000002.1, forward strand.
GGAGCCGATCGAGAACGAATTCGAGATCGATCCGAGCGACGATGGTGACGATGACGCCGCCGTGCGCAATCGTCGGCTGGCCCGCCTCATGCAAGGCGTCGCGCGACAGGTATCGCTCGATCCCAACGACGGCATGGAGCTGTGAGCGCCGTGGCCGCCAAAGGCAAGAAGACCAAGATCTCGGTCTATGTCGATCCGGATGTCATGACGATGCTCGCCGATTATGCCGCACGACGGAGTCAGTCGCAGTCGATGATCGCCGAAGCCGCCATCGCGTCCTTCCTGTCTCCGGATGCCGCCGAGCGGCGCGAAGCCGCGATCGGCAAACGTCTCGACCAACTCGATCGGCGCATGATGCGGTTGGAGCGCGACATGGGCATCGCAGTCGAGACGCTGGCCGTATTCGTCCGATTCTGGGTGACCACGACGCCGGCCTTGCCGGAACCCGCCGCGCAGGCGGCGCGCGCCAAGGCAAATGAGCGCTATGAAGCCTTCATCACTGCCCTCGGCCGCAGGCTCGCCAAGGGGCCGAAGCTGCGCCAGGAGATTCCCGAGGACGCGCACCCGTTAAACGACGATCGCATGCAGTCCTAGTTAAGTCGGAGGTTACGCCGGAATCTGACGCAGATCGGCCGCGAGCGGTTATCCTGCCGGTTGAGTCTAACGTCATCGCAACGTTGCGCTCGATGCAGGGAGGCGTCACGGTACAATACGCGATGCCAGCAGCTGCATTGCCAGGCGACGAGCATGCATGAAGGTTCTTTGTAGTGCTTTAAAGAGGGCGCGAAGGAGTGCGATTTTCTCACGTCGAAGCCTTTCGCGCGGTTATGATAACCGGCTCCACCACAGCGGCGGCTCGGATCCTTCATACGTCGCAGCCAAATGTCAGCCGCTCCATCGGGCAACTGGAAAAGGAAACGGGGCTTCAGTTGTTCGAGCGGATGCCGGGAAAAGTGGTGCCCACCACAGACGGCTTGTCGTTTTTCAATGAGGTCCAACGCAGCTTCCACGGTATTCGGCGATTGGAGGAGGCGGCAAACCGCATTCGCCGGTTCAGCGGGGGCCTTCTCCGGATCGGATCGATTCAGACTTTGGCATACGGCCTGATCCCGCGCTCGATTAAACGCTTTGCGTCGATCTATCCGGAAACCGGCATTTCGATCCATGCGGGACATTCGGCGGCAGTGTCGCAGTGGGTGGATGAAATGTCCTGCGATGTCGGAATCGTATCGCACCTGTACGAGAATTACGGATTCTCCAGCGAGGAGCTCTACAGCATCGACGGGGTGTGCCTGATGCCGGCGGAGCATCGCCTGGCTGGCAAAGCGGCGGTGCGCCCGGCTGATCTCGCTGATGAGCCCTACATTTCCTTCGCACAGAACGACCACGGCCGCTCGGAAGTCGACAAGGTGTTCTCGAAGGCCGGCATCGAGCGGCGCATTACCCTGGAAACGCCGTTCAGCACCATCACCTGCTCGCTGGTGGCACAAGGGCTCGGCGTGGCGATCGTCAACCCGCTCGCGGCACAGGACTACCGGCATTTGGGCGTCGTCATGCGGCCCTTCCGCCCCTCGATCAAGCACAAGGCCCGGCTGATCTACCCGAAGGGGCGCCCGGAAAACCGTTTGGTCGCCAGCTTCGTCGAGGTCCTCAAGGCCGTGACGATGGAGGAAACGGCGGCCCTCTCGGCTGTGCGGGAGCGCAGCGACAAATAGCGGAAACCTCGCCGAGTTGGGCGTCGATGTGCGGCTTGGATCTCGGCTCGGAAACCCTCCAATGGCCTCAGGCGAAGCGCTGCGGGCCTATATCCTCACTGCATAGACCCTTGGCTTATTTCTATTTGCTCTCATGGCAGGCGGTTCATAGCCTGCGTACTCATGAGATCGTGACGGGAGGAGAACGCGGCGCGACTCAGGTCAGATAAAAATATTCGGAGGGGTCATGAATCATTTTCGTAGTTTCTTGCTGGCGGGAGCCGTAGCTTTTGCTTGTCCTGCATCGGCTCAGCAAACCATGTACGTCGCCGGACCAGGCGGCAGCACGCAAAAGCTTTTTCAAACTCAGATCATTCCCGAGTTCGAAGCCAAGCATAAGGTCAAGATTACTTACGTTCCCGGGATTTCGAGCGAGATCGTTGCGAAGCTGCAGGCTCAAGCCGGCAAGCAGGAGATCAACGTCGCTATCGTCGATGATGGCCCGCTCTATCAGGCGATCCAATTCGGCTATTGCGACAAGCTGAGCGACGCCCCGATCTACAAGGACATCTACCCCTTCGCCCAATTCGGCGGAAACGGCATCGGCATCGGATTGGTGGCGACCGGGATCGCCTACAACGCCGCCAACTACAAGAAGAAGGGTTGGCCGGCGCCGACCTCCTGGAAGGATCTGACCGACAGGAAGCTGGAAGGGCGCGCAACGGCGTCCTCGCTGTCCGGCACCTACGGGGTGCATACGCTCGTGATGTTCGCCCGCATCAACGGCGGCGACGAGAGCAACATCGAGCCCGGCTTCGATTCCATCCGCAAATCGCTGACGCCAAATATCCTGAGCTGGTCTTCCTCGCCCGCGAAGCTCGCGGAGATGTTCCAGAACAACGATGTCGACGTCGCCGTGTGGGGCAGCAGCCGCGCGGTCGCTCTCAAGAACACCGGCTTTCCGATGGAGTTCGTGTATCCGAAGGAGGGAACGCCCGCGCTCGTGCTCGGCGCTTGCCCGGTGGTCCAGAACAATCTCCCCGAAGCGTCGCAGGCCTTCCTGCAACATCTCGTCACGCCCGAAATCCAGGCGAAGCTGGCCACGGAAGGCTTCGGTCCCACCAATCGCCAGACCAGGCTGGATGCCAAGCTGGCCGAACAGGTCCCCTATGGCGACGAGCGCGTCGGCCGGATGATCTCGGTTCAATGGAGCGAGATCAACAAGAAGCGCGCCGAATGGACCAATCGCTGGAACCGCACGATCGAGAGATAGGGCGCAAGCGCCCATTCTCCGCAGCCGTCGAAGCGAAAGCCCCATAGAAATGAGCAGCGTGTCCCTGCGTGCCTTGTCGAAGAGTTATGGCCCGGTCCATGCCGTTCGCGGCGTGGAGCTGGATGTGAAAGAAGGCGAATTCCTCTCGCTGCTCGGCCCCTCGGGCTGCGGCAAGACCACGACGCTTCAGATGGTGGCGGGCTTCGTGCCGCCGACGACGGGGAGCGTCGTGGTCGATGGCCAGGATCTGACCAGCATCGCGCCGGAAAAGCGCGATATGGGCGTCGTCTTCCAGAGCTACGCGCTGTTTCCGCATATGAACGTGGCGCAGAATATCGGCTTCGGCCTCGAAATGCGCCGTGTCGAGCGCGATGAGCTGAAACGGCGGGTCGAAGAGGCCTTGGCGATGGTTCGCCTGGCCGGTCTCGAGGGACGTTATCCTAGCGAGCTTTCCGGCGGCCAGCGCCAGCGCGTCGCCATCGCCCGCGCTTTGGCCATTCGTCCGCGGGTTCTCTTGCTGGACGAGCCGATGTCCAATCTCGACGCCAAGCTTCGCGGCGAAATGCATGTCGAGCTCCGGTCCCTGCAGCGCCGGCTCGGCATCACCGCGATCCTCGTCACCCACGATCAGGTCGAGGCCATGACGATGAGCGACCGGATCGCGGTGATGACGAATGGCGGGATCGCGCAACTCGGCACACCCCAGGAGGTCTATGACAGGCCGACATCGGAATTCGCCTCGAAATTCCTGGGGCATACGAACGTCCTGAGCGGGCGGATCGAAAGCCGGATAGCCGACGAAGCCACCGTCAGGGTCGGCCCGATCTCGTTCCGGGCGAAGGTCGCGAAGGATCAGGTCGCCCCGGACGTCGCGGTGTTCGTTCGTCCGGAGCGCCTCCGCCTCGGCCCTCCGGATCAGGCCACCATAGGGGGGCGCGTCAGTACCCGCCTGTTTCTCGGCGGGTCGTGGATCTACGAGGTCGAGACCGAACTCGGGATGCTTCGTATCACCCAGCAGAATGCAGGGCCGTCGCAGCCCGCAGAGGGCGAGACGGTCGGAGTGAGCTGGAACGCCGACGACCTACGCGTCATCGCGACGGAACGCTCCCATGGCTAGCTCTTCCGCCCGTACCCACCGCACCACGCCTTGGCTGCTCTCGCTTCCGGCGCTCGCGCTCTTTGTCGCCTTGCTGGCCGTTCCGCTCGTCCTGACGGCGATCCTGTCGTTCAACGCCTTCGACGGAATGCGTGGCATCCAGCCGACCTACGGATGGGGCAACTATCTCGAAATCCTGTTCGACGGCTATTACCGGGAGATCTTCCTCCGGACCGGCGGGATGGCCCTCGCCGTCACGGTGATTTGCATCATCCTGGGCGTGCCCGAGACCCTGATCCTCGCCAAGATGAAGCCGGTCTGGCGCGGCACCTTCTTCGTCGTCATTCTCGGGCCGCTGCTGATCTCCGTCGTCGTGCGCACGCTAGGCTGGTCGGTGCTGCTCGGCAGTCAGGGCGTGGTGAACACGGTGCTTCGCTCGCTCGGGCTGGTGGACGAACCGATCCGGCTGCTGTTCTCGATGGCGGGCGTCATCATCGTCCTGACGCATGTCTTCCTGCCCTTCATGATCATCGCCGTGTGGAGCGCCATGCAGCGCCTCGACGGACAGATCGAGCACGCGGCCCGCTCGCTCGGCGCAGGACCCTTCACCACCTTCCGCCGCATCATACTGCCGCAGCTGATGCCCGGCATCCTGTCGGGAGCCATCATCGTCTTCGCCCTGGCGGCATCGGCCTATGCCACGCCGGCGATCATCGGTGGGCGCAGGGTCAAGGTCGTCGCAACCACGCTCTACGACGAGTTCTTCAACTCGTTGAACTGGCCGCTCGGAGCCGCGATCGCAGTGCTCCTGCTGTTCGCCAACGTCCTGATCATCGTCGGATGCAATCGCCTCGTCGAGCGGCGCTTCAAGCAGGTGTTCGCATGAGCGGCCGGGACATTGCGAAGAACGGGCCATTGGCGCTGATCTTCCACACATTCATCACAGTGTTCATCTTGGCGCCGCTGGTCGTGGTGATGCTGGTCTCGCTCTCCGACAAGGAATACCTGTCGATGCCCTTCGACGGCGCTTCCCTGCGCTGGTACCGCGAAATCCTGGCGGCGCCCGAGCTCATCAGCGCATTCTGGTTGTCGATCTGGCTGGGATTGGCTTCGGCCACGCTTGCTACCGTTGTGGCAGTTCCCGCGGCGCTGGCCATTGCCCGTCATCGATTTTTCGGACGCGACGGATTGATGGCCTTCCTGATGTCGCCGCTGATGATCCCCCACGTCGTGCTCGGCGTCGCCTTCCTGCGCTTTTTCTCGATCATGGAATGGACGGGCTCTTTCGTGGCGCTCGTGGTCGTCCATGCGATCACCGTCGTGCCGTATTCGCTGCGGCTGACGCTCGCCGCCGTGGTCGGGCTCGAACGTGACGCAGAGACGGCCGCGCGGTCGCTTGGAGCGTCGCGAGCGGTCGCCTTCCGCCGCATTCTCCTGCCGCTCATCCTGCCGGGGGTGGCGGCGGGGTGGGTGCTCGCCTTCATCCAGAGCTTCGACGAGGTCACGATGACGATCTTCGTCGCGACCCCCGGAACGACGACGCTGCCGGTCGCACTCTACAATCGCATATCCCAGCTCACCGATCCGGTGACGACGTCAGTCTCCACCATCCTGATCCTGGGAACGATGGCCTTCATGTTCATTCTCGACCGGATGGTCGGGCTGGACAGGGTTCTCATCGGAAAGAAATAGCCGAAACGACCGCCCCGATCGGCCGCCCTCCGCGGGGCCGACAGGACAGTTGCGCCCGAAAACCGAGACGAAGGCCGGCTTGGACCGGAGTTGCGGACATGAGCAACCAGACGATGACGGTGGTAGGGGGCGGCCTTGTCGGCACCGCCATTGCCTACGGAGCGCTGCGGGCGGGAATGCGCGTGCGCGTTCTCGACCAGGGGGACATCGCGTTTCGCGCCTCGCGCGGCAATTTCGGCCTGGTCTGGGTTTCGAGCAAGGGGGGCAAGATGCCCCGCTATGCGAGCTGGAGCCGCGACGCGTTGAAGCTTTGGCCGACCTTGCAGAAGGAACTGATCGATCTGACCGATGTCGATGCCGGCCTCGAACAACCGGGCGGGTTCTGGCTGGGCTTCAACGATGACGACGTCAGGGCGCGCGCCGATCTTCTGGAGCGGATCGATCGCGAGGTCGGCGGCATCCCCTTCAAGATGATGGGCCCCTCGGAGCTCCGGCAGTATCTCCCCGGGATTGGGCCGGCAGTGGTGGGCGGAAGCTTCTGCCCGCTCGACGGCCACGCGAATCCGCTGATGCTGCTGCGCGGTCTGCACGCCGCGCTTCGTCACCGCGGGGCCGAGGTGATCACCGGCATCGACGTCGCCGAGGTCAGGCACGATCCCGACCACGGCGCCTTCGAGGTGGTCTCGAAGGACGGCCAGAGCTGGAAAAGCGACCGAATCGTGCTGGCGGCAGGCCTCGGTAACGCCGGATTGGCCGCGCAGGTCGGCCTGCACGCCCCCATCGCATCCACCCGCGGCCAGGTCCTCATCACCGAGCGGCTGAAGCCGTTTCTCGATTATCCCACGAACAAGTGCCGGCAGACGAGGGAGGGCAGCGTCCAGATCGGTTCGACGTCCGAGGATGTCGGCCTCGACGACGGCACGACGACCGACAAGATCGAGGTGCTGGCGCGCCGCGCGGTCGAAACCTTCCCGACTCTGGCGCGCGCGCGCCTCGTCCGGGCGTGGGGCGCCCTGCGACCGCTGACCCCGGACGGTTACCCGATCTACCAGGAATCCGCGACCTGCCCCGGAGCCTTCCTCGCCACCAGCCATAGCGGCGTCACCCTCGCGGCCGCCCATTGCTACGTGGTCGGCCCCTGGATGGCCGGTCTCTCGCAGGCGCCGGCCGGGTTCGAGGTGTTCTCCGGCGATCGATTCCTCGCCCCCGATGCGAGCTTCTCCCATGACCATTGAGCCGCTCTTCACCGTCCCGGACGCTTCGGCGAACGCCTCAGTCACCATCCTATTCGAGGGCACGCCGTTGCGGGTTCCGGCTGGCATCACAGTCGCCGCAGCCCTGCTCGTTGGTGGCGTCAGGGAGTTCCGGTCGAGCGTCGTCGGCGGTGTTCCGCGCGCGCCCTACTGCATGATGGGCGTCTGCTTCGAATGCCTCGTGGAGATAGATGGGGTGCCGGCGCGCCAAAGCTGCCTGATCCCCGTCCGCGAAGGGATGGTAGTCACGCGCCAGCTCGGTGCAGCCCATCTCGATGACTTCAGTTTGGGAGAAGAGCCATGAGCGCCGCGGCGGATCTCGTCGTCGTCGGCTGCGGGCCGGCGGGCATGGCTGCGGCCTGCGAGGCACGCGCTCAGGGTCTCTCCGTGACCGTTCTCGATGAGCAGCCTGCGCTCGGTGGCCAGATCTATCGCAACATCGAAGCCGCGCCTCCCGATCGCATCGCTGTTCTTGGCAAGGATTACCAAGCCGGGCTCGGCCTCGCGACCGAGTTCCGGGACAGCGGCGCCGGGCATCTTTGCGGCGCCATGGTCTGGAACGTCGCCCAGAACGGCGCCGTGGATTACGTCATGGACGGGCGATCGCGGCAGATCGTCGGCAAGGCCGTGCTTCTGGCGAGCGGCGCCATGGAACGGCCCTTCCCGATCAAGGGGTGGACGCTTCCCGGCGTGCTGGGGGCAGGTGCGGCGCAGATCCTGTTGAAAGGCTCCGGCGCCCTGCCCCGCAGGCCGGTCGTGCTGGCCGGCTGCGGGCCGCTGCTCTACCTCCTGGCCTGGCAATATCTCTGCGCTGGCGTGACGATCGCGGCCATCGTCGATACGACGGAGCCGTCAGGGTATCTGGGCGCCATCCGGCACGGCGTCGGCGCCCTGCGCGGCTGGCGCGATCTCGCCAAGGGCCTGAGCTTGATCGGGACGCTGCGCAGGCACGGCGTCAAATTCTATTCGGGTGCGAGCGATCTCGCGATCCAGGGCGAGCGGCAGGCCGAGAGCCTCGGCTTTCTCCATCGCGGCCGGCGGATGACGATAGCCGCGTCACTCATCCTGCTGCATCAGGGCGTCGTTCCCAACACGCAGCTATCGTGGTCGACGGGCGCGGCTCATCATTGGGACGATGCACAGCTATGCTGGCTGCCCGAGACAGACCGCTGGGGACGGCTGGGCGATACGCCGATCTACGTCGCCGGCGACAGCCGTGCCATCGTCGGTGCCCAGGCATCCGCGACCCAGGGAAGGCTGGCGGCGCTCGCCGTCGCGGAACGCACCGGTCGCGAGGTCGATGCGGGCCGGCGGGGGGCGCTGCTCGGCCTGTTCAAAGAACAAAGCCGTATCCGGCGCTTCCTGAACAGGCTCTACCGACCGAGCGACGGGAACCGCATCCCGCGCGATCCCGAGGTGATCGTCTGTCGCTGCGAAGAGGTCACCGCGGGGCAGATCCGCGGTTATGTCGAGCTCGGCTGCCGCGGCCCCAACCAGACCAAGGCGTTCGGCCGCTGCGGGATGGGCCCCTGCCAGGGACGGCTGTGCGGCCTGACGGTCACGGAGATCATCGCCGAGGCGCGCGGCGCCGCGCCCGAGGACGTCGGCTATTACCGGATCAGAGCGCCGGTCAAGCCGGTGATGCTGGGCGATTTCGTCCCCTGACCCCTTCGACACTTCGATCCATCAAAAGGAGAAAGCCATGAACGACATCGTCCGCATCGAAACCGACCCGCGCCGCAGCCGCGTCGTCGTCTACAACGGCGTCGTCTATGTCGGTGGCATGACCGCCGACGACCGCAGCCAGGACATCAAGGGGCAGACCAGGCAGACGCTCGAGAAGATAGAGCAGTTTCTCGCCAGGGCAGGAACCGACAAGAGCCGCGTGCTGACCGCGCAAATCTGGATAAAGGACCTAGCCCGCGATTTCGAGGCAATGAACGAGATCTGGAATGCCTGGACCGCGCCGAACGCAGCGCCGACGCGTGCAACGGCTCAGTGCGAGATGGGCGCGCCGGACGTCCTCGTCGAGATCATCGTGACAGCCGCGGCCGGCCGATAATCTCGCGCAACCGGCGCGGGGAGACGTGTCATGAAAATCGCCGAATTGCGAACCTATGTGCTCGCGGATGCCAACAAGCATTATCTCTACGCGGCCATCCAGACCGATGCGGGATTCGTCGGCTTCGGCGAAGCGACGCTGGACCATCGCTGGCCGTCGGTTGCCTCGGGCATCGAGGAAGGATTTCGTGCCATCGCGGGGCAGGACCCGACCGCGGTCGCGAAGCACTGGGCGCGGCTCAAGGACAAGGTCTACTGGAGCGAGGGCGCCAGCAGCATGGCTGCTCTCGCCGCAATCGATCAGGCGCTGTGGGATATCACCGGCAAGGCCTATGGCCTGCCGGTACATAAGCTCCTGGGCGGTGCCGTGCGGGATCGCGTCGGCGTCTATCTCAATCAGTGGTGGGCCGGATACCGGTCGACCGAAGAGCTGATCCGGAAGGCACTGGACGCGGTCGCGCGCGGCGCGACCGCCCTGAAATGGTATCCGTTCGGAACCTCCGATCAATTCCAGTACCGCATTCGACAGCACGACGTGCCGAGAGCGGTGGCGGAGGTGCAGGCGGTTCGCGAAGCCGTGGGTCCGTCGATCGGGCTGATGGTGGATCTCTGGCGCCGGCTCGACTGGGCCTCGGCCGCGCAGTTCTGCACCGCCGTGGCCGATTGCAACCTCGTCTTCGTCGAGGAGCCGACCGAGTTCCAAAGTGCGGACGCGCTGGCGAGGCTGTCGGCCGCTACGCGGACCCGCATCGCCTTTGGAGAAAGGCTGCATTCCCGTCGGCAATTCGCGGAGATCATTGATCGGCAAGCGGTCGGGCTCGTGCAACCCTCGATCATTCGTGTCGGCGGGCTGACCGAAGCCGTAAAAATTGGCAACGCGGCCGAGACCTACAGCATCGGCGTCGCACCACATAATCCGCATGGCCCGGTTGCGATCGCAGCCTCCGTGACGTTGGCCTCACTGCTGGCGAACTTCGTGATCCTCGAATCCTATGAGAACGACAATCCGGCTTCACGAACGCGGATCGTCCGGCAGGGACCTATGATTGAAGGAGACAGCTATCGCGTCTCGGAAGCACCCGGACTCGGCGTCGAAATTGATGAGATGGTGCTGGCAGAATTGGCGAGCTCAACGAGAGTGGCTCGCGCCTGAATGCGAACGAAAGAAAATTGCTCTTAGATCCTTGTCGCTGGCGTCCAATTTGAGGCGAGCTAACTACTTCACCATCTGGTGCAGCTACGAAGTGTGACTGCTCCGGACAGTTACCAGTCTAGGTGACTTCTCCCGCCGATCTCCTGTATTTGCACGCCACGCTGCTACGACGACCGAAACTTGTTGAACGCGCCTGATCTGAGGCTCTTTTAGTCACCCCACTCGGGGAACGACTTGTTGAGACCCCGTCACGAACGGGGCCGGAATGTCGTCCACTCACCACAGACAGGAAGCGAGTCAGCGCGGCGCGCGCATGCTGCGTACGGCGCTCGGCGTTGCTATTGCCCGGCTGCTGGAAGAGCCCGCCGTTGTCGAAGTGATGTTGAACCCCGACGGCCGCATCTGGGTGGACCGGCTGTCCGAGGGCTTGGCCGATACCGGCGAAACGATGTCAGCCGCCGATGGTGAGCGGATCGTGCGGCTGGTCGCCCATCATGTCGGCGCTGAGGTCCACGCGCGCCGACCGCGCGTTTCGGCGGAATTGCCCGAAACCGGCGAGCGCTTCGAGGGCCTGTTGCCGCCCGTGGTCGCGGCGCCGGCCTTCGCCATCCGCAAACCGGCCGTCGCCATATTCACGCTCGACAACTATGTCGCTGCCGGCATCATGACCGGCGATCAGGCCGTGGCGTTGCGCGCCGCAGTCACGTCCCGCGCGAACATTCTCGTCGCCGGCGGCACCTCCACCGGCAAGACCACGCTGACGAATGCGCTCCTGGCCGAAGTCGCGAAAGGGGCTGATCGCGTCGTCATCATCGAGGACACGCGCGAGCTGCAATGCGCTGCTCCGAACCTCGTCGCGATGCGCACAAAGGATGGCGTCGCCACGCTTTCCGACCTGGTCCGTTCCTCGCTGCGCCTGCGGCCCGACCGCATCCCCATCGGCGAGGTTCGCGGCAGCGAAGCGCTCGACCTCTTGAAGGCATGGGGCACCGGCCATCCCGGCGGCATCGGCACCATTCACGCCGGCAGCGCGATCGGCGCGCTGCGCCGTCTCGAGCAGCTCATTCAGGAAGCGGTCGTCACCGTCCCGCGCACGCTGATCGCGGAGACCATCGATCTCGTCGCCGTGCTGTCCGGCCGCGGATCACAGCGCCGGCTTACCGAGCTCGCACGCGTCGAGGGGCTCGGCCCAGACGGCGACTACCGCATCACCCCAGCCATTCCGAACGCAGGAGACTCCCCATGATCCGCATACTTTCGCGCGGCTACCGCGCCACCGCGACTGCCGCAACCACCCTCGCGATCAGCATCATGCTAGCGCCGGCGGCTCACGCCTCCGGCTCGTCCATGCCGTGGGAACAGCCGCTGGAAAAAATCCTCCAGTCGATCGAGGGGCCTGTCTCCAAGATCATCGCCGTCATCATCATCATCGTCACCGGGCTCACGCTGGCGTTCGGTGATACCTCCGGTGGCTTCCGCCGCCTGATCCAGATCGTCTTTGGCCTGTCGATCGCCTTCGCGGCGTCGAGCTTCTTCCTGTCGTTCTTCTCGTTCGGCGGCGGAGCGCTCATCTGATGGCGACCGCTTTCGAACAGCTTGACGCCGTGCCGGGCTTCACGGTGCCGGTGCATCGCGCGCTGACCGAACACATTCTGCTCGGCGGCGCTCCGCGCGCCATCGCCATCATGAACAGCACGATCGCCGGCGCGGTCGGCCTCGGCCTGCGGCTGTGGCTCCTCGGACTCGCCATCTGGGCGATCGGCCATTTCGCGGCGGTGTGGGCGGCACGGCGCGATCCGTTGTTCGTCGAGGTCGGGCGCCGGCACCTGCGCATCCCCGGTCATCTGGCGGTGTGAGGGCGCGACCATGATGAACCTCGCCGAATACCGCCGCACCGCGTCGCGCCTCGCCGACTATCTGCCCTGGGCAGCTCTCGTCGGCGAAGGCGTCGTCCTCAACAAGGACGGCAGCTTCCAGCGCAGCGCGCGTTTTCGCGGTCCCGATCTTGATTCCGCTGTTGCGGCCGAGCTCGTCGCGGTCGCGGGCCGCATCAACAATGCCTTCCGCCGTCTCGGCTCCGGCTGGGCGATCTTCGTCGAGGCGCAGCGGCACGCGGCCTCGACCTATCCCGACAGCACGTTCCCCGATCCGGCGTCCGCGATGGTCGATGCCGAGCGCAAGGCCGACTTCGAGGAAGCCGGCGCGCATTATGAATCGAGTTATTTCCTCACCTTCCTTTATTTGCCGCCGGCCGAGGAAGCCGCGCGCACCGAAGCCTGGCTCTATGAGGGCCGCGAGCGGTCGGGCGTCGATCCCCATGAGATCCTGCGCGCCTTCACCGATCGGACCGATCGCGTTCTCGCGCTGCTCGATGGCTTCATGCCGGAATGCGCCTGGCTCGATGACGCCGAGACGCTGACCTACCTGCATTCGACGGTTTCAACGAAACGTCATCGCGTCCGCGTTCCCGAGGCGCCGATCTATCTGGACGCGCTGCTCGCCGACCAGCCGCTGACGGGCGGACTCGAGCCGCGCCTTGGCGAGCAGCACCTTCGCATTCTCACCATCGTCGGTTTCCCGACCGCGACGACGCCTGGCCTGCTCGACGATCTCAATCGGCTCGCGTTCTCGTATCGCTGGTCGACGCGCGCGATCCTGTTGGACAAGACGGACGCCACTCGCCTGCTGACGAAGATCAGACGGCAGTGGTTCGCCAAGCGCAAGTCGATCGCGGCGATCCTCAAGGAGGTGATGACCAACGAGCAATCCGTGCTCATTGATACGGACGCGGCGAACAAGGCCGCCGACGCCGACATGGCCTTGCAGGAGCTCGGCGCGGATGTCGCCGGCATGGCCTATGTCTCCGCGACCATCACCGTGTGGGACGCCGATCCGCGTCTCGCCGATGAGAAGCTGCGGCTGGTCGAGAAGGTCATCCAGGGCCGCGACTTCACCGCCATGGTCGAGACGGTCAACGCCGTGGACGCCTGGCTCGGCTCGTTGCCCGGCCATGCCTACGCCAATATCCGCCAGCCACCGATCTCGACGCTCAATCTCGCCCACATGATCCCCCTGAGTGCCGTGTGGGCGGGGCCGGAACGGGACGAGCACTTCCAAGCACCCCCGCTGCTCTACGGCAGAACGGAAGGCTCGACCCCGTTCCGGTTCTCCCTGCATGTCGGCGATGTCGGCCACACGCTCGTCGCCGGCCCGACCGGCGCGGGCAAGAGTGTGCTGCTCGCACTCATGGCCTTGCAGTTCCGGCGCTATAGCCAAGCCCAGGTCTTAGCCTTCGACTTCGGTGGCTCGATCCGTGCCGCCGCGCTCGCCATGCAAGGCGATTGGCACGACCTCGGCGGCAGCCTGACCGAAGGCTCCGAGTCTTCCGTCTCGCTCCAGCCGCTCGCGCGCATCCATAACACCTATGAGCGTGCCTGGGCGGCCGACTGGATCGTTGCGATCCTCCTGCGTGAGGGCGTGCCTGTCACCCCTGAGGCCAAGGAGCACATCTGGACGGCATTGACCTCGCTGGCCTCCGCGCCTGTCGAGGAACGCACGATCACCGGCTTCAGCGTGCTGCTCCAGTCGAACGACCTCAAGCAAGCCTTGCGGCCGTTCTGCGTCGGCGGTCCCTATGGCCGCCTGCTCGATGCCGAGAGCGAGCATCTCGGTTCGGCCGACGTGCAGGCCTTCGAGATCGAAGGTCTCGTGGGCACTGGCGCTGCACCCGCAGTGCTCGCCTATCTCTTCCACCGCATCGGGGACCGGCTCGACGGCCGACCGACACTGCTCATCATCGACGAGGGCTGGCTCGCGCTGGACGACGAGGGTTTCGCCGGCCAGCTTCGTGAATGGCTGAAGACCCTGCGCAAGAAGAACGCGTCCGTCATCTTCGCCACGCAATCGCTGAGCGACATAGACAATTCGGCGATCGCGCAGGCCATCATCGAGAGCTGCCCGACGCGACTGCTTCTGCCGAACGAGCGCGCGATCGAGCCGCAGATCACCGCGATCTACAGGCGGTTCGGTCTCAATGACCGGCAGATCGACATCCTCGCGCGGGCAACGCCGAAGCGAGATTACTACTGCCAGAGCCGCCGGGGTAACCGGCTGTTCGAGCTCGGCCTGTCCGAAGTCGGCCTGGCGCTCTGCGCGGCATCCGCAAAATCCGACCAGACGCTGATCGCACAGATCGTCACCGAGCACGGCCGCGATGGCTTCCTCGCCGCCTGGTTCAGGGCGCGCGACGTGAGCTGGGCGGTCGACCTTCTCCCTAACGTCCCGACGCTCATCACCCCGACCGAAAAGGAGGTCCTGCCATGACCAGACATCTATTCAGCTCGCGCGCCGTTCTGTTGGCCGCAACGATCTTTGCAACGCCGCTCGCGATCACGCCGATCGTCGTCACGCCGGCGCACGCTCTCATCGTGTTCGATCCGTTGAACTATGCGCAGAACGTGCTCACCGCCGCGCATGCCCTGCAGCAGATTACCAACCAGATCACCAGTCTGCAGAACCAGGCGCAGATGCTGATCAATCAGGCGCGCAATCTCGCGAACCTGCCGTTCTCGGCGCTCCAGCAGATTCAGCAATCGGTTCAGCGGACCCAGGAGCTTCTGCAGCAGGCGCAGAACATCGCCTTCGACGTCCAAAAGATCGACCAGATGTTTCAGCAAAAGTACGGCGGCGTCTCGTTGTCGGCGACGGCTCAGCAACTGGTGTCTGATGCCCGCTCACGCTGGCAGAACACGCTCAGTGGTTTGCAGGATGCGATGCGCGTGCAGGCTGGCGTCGTCGGCAACATCGACACCAACCGCACGCAGATGTCGACGCTGGTCGATCAGAGCCAGTCGGCGACGGGTGCGTTGCAGGCGACACAGGCGAGCAACCAGTTGCTCGCGCTCCAGTCGCAGCAGCTCTCCGACCTGGTTGCGCTGATCTCGGCAAATGGCCGTGCCGGCGCCCTCACCGAGGCCGAGCGCACGGCTGCGGCCGCGCAGGGACGCGAGCAGCGCCGTCGCTTTCTCACGCCCGGCAGTGGCTACCAGCCCGGCAACGCCCAGATGTTCAACGGGAACTGACGCACGGCCATGGACGGCAAGCTGCTGGCACGGCTGGGCGCTGTGGTGTTCGTCACTGTCGCCATCACGGCGACGGTGATCGAGCTGACCCGCAAGGGTGAGCCGTCGCAGCCGTCATCGCCGGTTCGCCCAGTCGAGCCTGGCGCCGATCCTCTGCGCGAGGGTCAGCGCCGCTGCCAGCAGCTCGGCCAGAAGGCGGCCGAGGATGCCGAATGCCTGCGCGTCTGGGCGCAAACCCGCGATCGCTTTCTCGGCCGCACCCCCGCGCTCGCACCGGCTCGATCCACGGACGGATAGTGAATCATGGGCGGCAGCGGCGTCATCGATAATTTCCTCGGGGTCTTCACCCGCTACATCGATTCCGGCTTCGGCCTGCTCGGTGGCGAGGTTGGCTTCATCGCCTCCACATTGATCGTCATCGACGTGACGCTGGCCGCGCTGTTCTGGAGCTGGGGCGCCGACGAGGACATCTTCGCGCGGCTGGTGAAGAAGACGCTGTTCGTCGGCGTCTTCGCCTACCTCATCTCCAACTGGAACAATCTCGCAAAAATCGTCTTCGACAGCTTCGCCGGGCTCGGCCTGAAGGCGAGCGGCACGGGCTTCTCCGTGCAGGATCTGATGCGCCCCGGAAAGGTGGCGCAGACCGGCCTCGACGCGGCGCGGCCGCTGCTCGAATCCATCTCCGACCTGATGGGTTGGATCGCCTTCTTCGAGAACTTCATCCAGATCGCCTGCCTGCTCTTTGCCTGGGCGCTCGTCATTCTCGCGTTCTTCATTCTCAGCATCCAGCTCTTCGTCACGCTGATCGAATTCAAGCTGACGACGCTGGCGGGCTTCGTCCTGATCCCCTTCGGCCTGTTCGGCAAGACCGCCTTCATGGCCGAGCGCGTGCTTGGCAACGTCATCTCCAGCGGGATCAAGGTGCTGGTGCTGGCTGTTGTTATCGGCATCGGCTCAACACTGTTCAGTCAGTTCACCTCCGGCTTCCGCGGGCAGACGCCGAGCATCGACGACGCCATGGCCGTGGTGCTCGCAGCCCTGTCGCTGCTCGGTCTCGGCATCTTCGGTCCTGGCATTGCGTCCGGTCTCGTCTCAGGCGGTCCCCAACTCGGCGCGGGCGCTGCCGCCGGCACAGGCCTGGCTGTTGGAGGTGCGGCCCTTGCCGCCGGCGGCGGCGCTGTGGTGGCCGCCAGAGGAGGAGCTGCGGCTTTATCCGGTGGCGCCGCTGCTGTCAGGGGCGGCGCTGCGACCGCGGGCGCGGTTTCCGGCACCTACCAGCTTGGCGCGACGGATAAGACCGGGACGTCCGCCAGTGCAAGAGGACTCGGCGGCGTCGCGAGCGCTGCAGGCAACACGGCGATCTCACCGCTTCGCCGCGCTGCCAGCCGGGCGACCGACAGCATCAAGGGTAGCTTCACTGAGGGGCGCAGAAGCGCGGTTGCCGCTACCGGCGGCTCGTTCTCGAGCGATGCCGCCGCACCTCCCAGCGCCGTGAACGATCCTGCGCCGGGCTCTTCCTCGGCCACGTCTCCGGATGGGCCACCTGCCTGGGCGCAGCGCATGAAGCGCGGCGGGCACATGGGCCATGGCGCGAGCGCGGCCGCACACGCAGTTCGCTCCGGCGATAGCCACGGCTCCGGCGCCTCCGTCAATCTCTCCGAAAGTGACCGCTCATGAACCTCTTCAAGCGACCCGCCGCGCATTACGGCAAGACCCCTCAACCCGAAACGCCATACCAGAAGGCTGCACAGGTCTGGGACGAGCGCATCGGTTCCGCCCGCGTTCAGGCGAAGAACTGGCGATACATGGCCTTCGGATCGCTGATCCTATCGGCCGGCTTCGCGGCAGCCCTCGTCTGGCAATCCGTGCAGGGAACCGTCGTGCCCTGGATCGTTCAGGTGGACAAGCTCGGTCAGGCGCAGGCGATCACGCCGGCGACGGCCGACTATAAGCCAACCGATCCACAAGTGGCGTGGCATCTGGCCCGCTTCATCGAGCAGGTGCGCGCGATCCCCGCCGATCCCGTGATCGTGCGGCAGAACTGGCTACGCGCTTACGACTGGAGCACGGATCGTGGCGCGGTGACGCTCAACGACTACGCCCGGGGCAGCGATCCCTTCGCCAAGGTCGGCAAGCAGCAGGTCTCCGTCGAGGTGTCCTCGGTTATCCGTGCGTCGGCAGATTCCTTTCGCGTCGCCTGGACCGAGCGCCACTACGAGAACGGCCAACTCTCCACCACTGAACGCTGGACCGCGATCCTGACCATCGTCATCCAGCCGCCGCGCGACGCCGACAGGCTCAAGGCCAATCCACTCGGCCTCTACGTTAATGCGATCTCCTGGTCGCGGGAGATGAGCCAATGAGCCGGCCGCCGGTCCGCAAAGGCGGAAAGCCTCGTTGCCGCATCACCGTCATTCCGGCTTTCCGTAAATCCGCTATTCCGGTTGCGCTGATTTCCGGGATTGCGCTCGCTGGCTGCGCCACACCGCAGAAGCCGCCGGAGATTAGCTACGATCGCAACGTGCCGCCACTTCCGGGCGTGCCGGCATCGGTCACCGACAATCGACTGAAGCCGCTGCACATCCCTCCAGCCTGGACACCGGCGAAGGGCGGCGCGGCAGCCGGCACGCCGGTCGACCGCGTCGAGAGCGCGAACGCGGCCGCCCGCGTCCAGCCGCGCCGCGAGGGCTACTACAATGCGATCCAGATCTACCCCTGGTCCGAAGGCGCGCTCTATCAGGTCTATGCCGCGCCCGGGCAGATTACCGACATTGCGCTCGAGGCGGGCGAGAGCCTGACTGGAACGGGGCCAATCGCCGCCGGCGACACCGCCCGCTGGATCATCGGCGACACTGAATCCGGTTCTGGCGCCACCCGGCGCGTGCATGTCCTGGTGAAGCCTTCACGGCCGGACATCACCACCAACGTCGTCATCACGACCGACCGCCGAACGTACATGCTCGAGCTCCGCTCCGGTCAGAAACCCTACATGCCATCGGTAGCCTGGTCCTATCCGCGATCGGCGGTCGAACAGGGCCAGAGCATTCCTGCCACTCCCGTCATCCCGGCGTTCGCCGCGCGCAACTACCGCTACGGCTTCGCCGGCGACAATCCGCCCTGGAAGCCGGTCTCCGTCTATGACGACGGCAGGCGCGTTTATGTCGAGTTTCCGCGCGGCATCGTGCAGGGCGAGTTGCCGCCGATATTCGTGATCGGCCCGGAGGGCGAAGCCCAAATCGCCAATACCCGCATCTATCGCAACATCCTGATCGTCGACCGCCTCTTCGGCGCGGCTGAGCTGCGCCTTGGCAGCGGCAAGCAGCAGACCGTCAGGATCGTTCGCACCGATGGGAGACCGTCATGAGCGAAAACAACGAAACGAGCGCGACCGCTCCTATGCGGTTACGTGCGGAGCCGCCACGCGTCACCCGCCTATCGCGAAAAGTGCTCGCGGGCCTCAGCGTGGTCGCCGGTCTCGGTATCGGCGGCGCGCTGATCTACGCCCTGCAGACGCGTACCTCCGGCGATGACGGCAAGGAGCTCTACTCCACTACTAACCGGCAGCCTGCCGACGGTCTCGCCGCATTGCCGCGCGACTACACAGGCCCGGTTCTCGGCCCGCCCCTGCCCGGCGATCTCGGCCGGCCGATCCTCGACGCTCAGAACAAGGGGCAGCCGGTGGTGCCACCATCGATCGCGGCGCCGACGGTCGACGAGGCCGAGCAGCGGCGCCGTGCCGAGGAAGAGGCCGCACGAACAAGCAAGGTGTTCTTCCAGGCGGCTCCGCGTGCGTCGACGGCGGCTGCGACACCGGGAGGAGCAAATCTGCCGAACCTCGCCGGTCTCGATCTGACGGGACAGCCCGGCCAGCCCAGCGCGCAGGACAAGCAGCTCGGCTTCCTTAATGCCGCCATCGACCGCCGCACCACGTCGTCGGATCGCGTCATGGCGCCGGCCTCGCCTTATGTGCTGCAAGCGGGGGCTGTGATTTCGGCGGCGCTGATCACCGGCATCCGGTCCGATCTCCCCGGCCAGATCACGGCACAGGTGACGGAGAACATCTACGATAGCCCGACAGGCCGTAGTCTGCTCGTGCCGCAGGGCACACGGGTCATCGGCCAATACGACAACAACGTTCAGTTCGGGCAGCGCCGCGTGTTGCTAGTCTGGAACCGCCTGATCCTGCCGAATGGTCGGTCCATCGTGCTGGAGCGCCAGCCGGGCGCCGACACTCAAGGGTATGCCGGTCTGGAGGATGGCGTCGACTACCACTGGTGGGATTTGGCCAAGGCCGCGGGCCTGTCGACGCTGCTCGCAATCGGCACGGAACTCGCCATCAGCGATGAGGACCGTCTCGTCCGCGCTATCCGTGACGGCGCGCAGAACACCATCAACGACGCAGGCCAGCAGATCGTCCGTCGCCAATTGCAGGTCGCGCCGACGCTGACCATCCGCCCGGGCTTCCCGGTCAGGATCATCGTCACCAGGGATCTGGTCTTCGAGCCGTACAAGGGTTAAGCATGGCGAAGCTCAAACTCGGCGCGCTCGTCGACGACAAGCAGGTGGTGGTGGAGCTGCCTGCCGCTGTCCACCGCGATCTCGCCGCCTTTGCCGAAGTGCTCGCTCGCGAAACCGGCCAGCCGATCAGCGATCCGGTGAAATTGATCGTTCCGATGCGACAACGGTTCATCGCGACGGACCGGGCATTTGCGCGCGCCCGCAAGGTGAGCGGGAAAGGCTAGGGTCGCTGCAGCGGGGTTGCATCGGCTGGTCCAGCTGCCGCCCGCGCAATATCGAGCAATGCCTTTAGCGCCGGATTGGGGTTCGACTCCATCCATACCGCATGCAGGGACAGCACGTTCCTGCCGGCAAGAGGAATTACGACGACGCCATCGGTGGCGGCCCGTGGTAGCGTGCCGATCACAATCGTGACCCCGAATCCAAGCGCCACCATATTGATGAGGTTGCACTGGCCGACGCGGTGGAGTTGCACACGCGGCTCGAACCCCGGCTTCGCCATTCGCTTTGTGAGGTGCTGCTGGAGATCCGGTCCCACCCCGCTTGTCGTGAGGATGAACCGTTCGTTAAGGATATCTTCGAAGCTCACTTTGTGGGCTCCGGCGAGCGCGTGCGACTTCGGAAGCACCGCCATCATGCGCTCATCATGCAGATGCAATGATTGCACCGCCCCGTGTCCATGAAAAAACTGTCCGACGAAGGCGACATCGACCGAACGCTGCTGCGTCAGAGCCGCGCTCGCGCCCGAGGTACTTTCGACGAGCTCGACCGACACGCCGCCATGGCTCTCGCGAAAGCGCTCGAACACGTCGCCTAACAGCGAGAACGGTACGCTGACGCTCACCTTCAGCTCGCCGTGCTCGCCACGCTGCAAAGCTTCGGCGCGCTCGAGCGCGCGCGTGAGATGATCGAAACCCAGCGCGGCCTCTTCCAAAAACCGATCGCCCGCCGGTGTAGGACGTATCCCCGCGTGATCCCGTTCGAAGAGTTCAACCCGAACGTGACGTTCTAGACTTCGGACACCGCGGCTCACGGTTGATTGTTGAACATTCAAAATCGCGGCCGCCTTCCGAAAACTTCCATGTTGCGCCGACACTAAGGCGTAGCGGAACAGTCGGAAATCGAGTGGAAGCTCAGGCACATTCTACCCCTCTGCAGGTTGGTTATCCTCCGTTACGTGGACCACGCACCCGGTTTGCCGGGCCCTCGGCCAGCGAGAACTTTTTCCTGCGCGCCAGCTAACATTAAAGTAGCTCGATCGGCCGTTTTCGTCGGCCATCGAGTAGGCCGGGAACCTGAAGCGGCCGATGCAATCGCCAAGGGCGAAAATCTCCTCGTCCGCGAGGGCTGGCGCCTGCGCTCGGGCTGAAGGCGGGCGGCGCTTCGGCCGTCCGCACCACGCTGCTGTCACGCGGCTCACACTGAGACCTCACCGAATTGGGGGCGCGTATTGCAATCCGCCTTTACTCCAGAGTGCGTTCTGGCCGCGCGCGATCTTCAGCGGTGAACCCGAGCCGACATTCCGCTCGAAAATTTCGCCGTAGTTCCCGACATGTTTCACTATGCGATAGGCCCAATCATTTGTGAGGCCCATCGGCTCTCCAAATTTGCCTTCAGTGCCGACGAAGCGCTTGACCTCGGGTCTCTCAGACCTCCGTGTGTCTTCGACGTTCGCCTGAGTAATGCCGAGTTCTTCCGCATTGATCATGGCGTTCAGCGTCCAGCGGACAATGTCCTCCCAGTTGTCGTCGCCGTGGCGCACCACGGGCCCCAGCGGCTCTTTCGAGATGATTTCAGGCAGCACGACGTTATCGGTCGGAGCCGAAAGCTTAAGGCGATAGGCATAAAGCGTCGACGAATCATTGCTGTAGACGTCGCACCGCCCCGAATCGTAAGCATTGAGCGTCTCGTCGGCCGAACTGAATGCGACGACCTCGTACTTCATCTTATGGCTGCGGAAGAAGTCTGCAACGTTGAGCTCAGTTGTCGTACCTTGCGAGACACATACCGAAGCTCCGTCGAGTTTCAGAGCGGAGTCGATCCCGAGCTTCTTTCGAACCATGAAACCCTGACCGTCATAAAAATTGACGCCTGCGAAGTTCAGACCGAGCGCGGTGTCTCGCGACAAGGTCCAGGTCGTAATTTGCGCGAGCACATCGATCTCGCCCGATTGCAGCGCGGTGAAACGGTCCTTTGGAGACAGCGGAACGAACTTCACCTTCATAGGATCATTGAAGATCGCCGCCGCGACGGCGCGGCAGAAATCAACGTCGAAACCCTTCCAATTGCCCTGCGCGTCAGGCAGCGCGAATCCCGGCGTCCCCTGCCCCGTGCCGCAGATCAGGGCGCCGCGTTCCTTCACCTTGGCGAGCGTGCTGGTCTGCGCAAAAGCGGGCGAGGCCAAAATGGCAAAAATGGCCATGAGACCGGTTGTCAGGATGCTGGCTTTCATGTCGTCCCCCTGTTCTTGGCGTTTCCACCAGCATTCTATATGGCACGAAAATTTACTTGCAATGCCAAATATCATAATTGGCTCTTAGTGACTTTATAAAGCTATATCGTATTTTACTGCGATACTTGAGTTGGCAAAAAAAGGGGTTGCGCAGCGATAGGAGCGCGTTCATCGGTCGCTCGGATAGGCCCCAGACGCGGATTGGATCGAAATGGATCGTCCGCGAATGGAATCGCACGGCAAGCCACCCGGCCATCGCTGCGGCACGGCAGCAGCTTAACCAACTGAATGCTGTTGGCTGCAGTGCTCGAGACGACAGCGTATCCGCTTAGCTTCGCTCTGCCGAGCTCAGCCGCGCGCCTGCTCCTCGAATGAAACAACACCTTTAGGACTCAACGCCATCAGGAGCGCTGCCGCTGGCGCAGAGCCGTACGATACTTTCGCAGCGCGCAAAGCGTCGCAAGGATTGGTCATTCCACGATCAAATCTCTACCAATAGATTCAAATCTATATTGTCCCGAAAATGCTAGGCAGTGATCGACTTCTTGACGCAGGATCGCGATTACGTCAGTTGCCCCCTGCTCTCCAGCCGCGGCTGCACCGTAAAGCGTCGCGCGACCCAGAAGAACGGCCTGTGCGCCCGCTGCTTTATACTTGACGATATCGCTGCCTCTGCGGATCCCGCTATCAGCCAGAACGGTCATACGACTTCCTACAGCGTCCGCGATCCCGGGCAAAACCTTCATCGTCACCGGTGCCGAGTCTGAATTGCGCCCACCGTGACAAGAAACGACCACCCCGTCAGCACCGAGCGATAGCGCCTTTTCGGCGTCGGGTTTGGCGAGGATGCCCTTAATCACTAGATTTCCGTCCCAGATCCGTCGGATCTCGACGACATCATCCCAAGTTAGTCGCCGCGCGAGCTTGACGTTGTTCCAGATGCTGGCACGCGTGATCTTCGTGCGATACTCCGGCGGATAATGAGCGTAGGTGGGCACGCCGGTCGTCAGGATGTAGCGCAGGAGCACGCTGGCGAGCCATCGCGGATGCGCGAGTACGTCCAACCCTCCGGGGATCGTGGGCACAATAGGGATGCCAAAGCCGTTGCGAGTATTCCACTCCTTCTTTGGGGAGCGCGCGGTGTCCGCCGTAAGCAGCAGAGTCTTGATGCCCAGCGCCTTGGCGCGCCTCACCAAATTTTTTGTGAGGTCGCGATCCTCAAACACATACAGTTGGAACCAAAGGTTGGCGCCGGCTGCTCGGTCGGCGATCTCTTCCATCGACGTCATCGACTGCGTCGCCACGCAAAACGGTATTCCGGCAGTCCTCGCGGCACGCGCAACTTGAACCTCGCCGTCGTGCCACACTAGGCCGGCAACAGCTGTTGGCGAGATCACCATGGGGGCCGGTAGCCTCTCACCGAACAGCGTTACCGACGTATCGGGGGCTGAGACGTCATTCAGAACATGTTGGTTGAGTTTGACGCGATTCAGCGAGTCACGAACCTCCCGCAGAAGGATCTCGTCTTCTGTGCCACGGTCGATGTACTCAAACATGCCACGCGGCAGGCGTCGCTGCGCTAGAGCTCGATAATCGTAGATGTTGAGCGGCTTCCTCATGGCCCATCCGATCTCCGCATAAACTTCTCCCCGCCGAATGTGACTTTGAAGGAACCTTGTTCACTGCCGACCGCATGCGAGGTCGACCGCCTGGCAAATCCAACAGCCTAACTTTCGCGCCGGGGCCAGCCGGCCGCCGAACCAAAACGCGACCCATCAGCCGCCCCGAAATGAGATGTTGCAACTCTGAAAGTCAACCGGTATATTTCTAAGCGCACTTTGATATTTCTATACAATATCTCACAGTACAATGGGGATGGATCCGAGCACCGAAATGGGCGAGCTTTTTCGACACTTCACTCGGCGCGGCGCCCAAGACCGGCTCGACGTCGTTGCGCTCCTGCTAGCTGGATTGAACGGCGACAAAACGCGAATTCCGTTGGTTTTTGACGGCCAAAACGTTGCGCTCGACAAATTGGCCGGGCTTATTCAACGGGCTCAAAGACAGCTGCACCGCCAGGGGCTCCGCCCTGGCCAACGTGTCGCGGTGATGCTGGGCAACTCGCTAGAGCATGTCGCGCTGATCTACGCTTTGATCCTGTCAGGTCTCGTCTGGGTACCCATCAATGTGAGATTGCGCGCGGGAGGGCTAGAGCATGTCCTCGGGCACTCGAAGCCCCAACTGCTGATCTTCGATCAAGAGTTCGAGCCGGTTATCGACCAGTTACATCGCGAGACCAGCATCTCACTGGACGCTCTGCTCCAGCCGATAGATCAAAGCGCCGAAGCCTTGTGGGCTGCGAAACCGGCGCCCGAAGACCCGGTTTGCATCATCTACACCTCGGGAACCACAGGCGCCGCGAAGGGCGTCACCTTTACTCATCGTATGCTGAGGATCGCAAGCGAAGCGGCGCTCATTGTGGCGGACCTCCAAAAGGGCGACCGCGCCTTTCTATGGGAGCCGCTGTGCCATATCGGAGGCGCGCAGATGCTGATGGCGCCCTTCCTCGTGGACATTCAGCTTCACGTTGTCCCGCGCTTCTCTGCCAGCATGTTCTGGCAGCAGTGGACTTCGGCTGGCGCCACTCATCTTCACTATCTGGGCGGTGTGCTCGATGTGCTGATGCAACGAAAAGACCCGCCGGGGCTGCCTATCCCAGCTATTCTGACGGCTTGGGGAGCAGGGATTTCGGCGCGGGCCTGGGTTGGCATCGAGGAGCGCTTCGGTTGCCGCCTGCGCGAGTGTTACGGCATGACCGAGTGTTCGAGCTTTGCGACGCTCAACACAAGCGGCACGCCCGGCTCGATTGGCAGGCCCTTGCCCTGGATCCAGCTTGAGCTGCGGGATGAGCTTGGACGGCCCGTCGCTACCGGGGAGATTGGCGAGATTGTACTGTCGAGTGATCTCGAAGGGGCATTTTTCCCCGGATACCTCGACAACACTGACGCCACACAGCAGACTCTGCGGGACGGCAAGCTGTATACTGGAGATCTGGCCCGGCAGCTCGGCAGCGGCGAGTTTGTGTTTGTTGGGCGACGCACCGACAGCATGCGTGTGCGTGGCGAGAACGTTTCCGCCTGGGAAGTCGAGAGGGTTTTCCTCGAGCATCCGTCGATCGAGGCCGTCGCAGCCATCGGCATCGCAAGCGAAGTGGGCGAGCAGGACATCCTTTTCTACGTCCAGCCCAAAGCGAATAGGTCCGTTGATTGGGCAGAGTTGATCGCTTGGGCTCAACCGCGCCTCGCGAGCTTCCAGTTACCTCGCTACTTCAAGATTATCGATCGGTTCGATCTGACACCCAGCGAACGCATCCGGAAGCATCTGCTGCCTCGAACGATCGACGGCGCTTGGGACCGAGCTCATGTTTCCGCAAAAAAAGAGGTGATCAATGGCTGAGCACACTGGCTTTATTGTCGTCGAGAGGCAAGCGAGCGTCGGGATCGTTCGCCTCGACCGTCCGCAGAAGCTCAATGCTTGGACGGTCGCCATGCGCCGCGAGATCATGGCGGCAATGAACGGGTTTGAGAGCGACGGTTCCTGCAGGGCCATCGTTCTCACCGGAACTGGCGATCGCGCATTTTGCGCTGGCCAGGACCTCGGTGAAGCGCACGGATTCGATGTCGACGAGGCGGAGAGCTGGATTCGCGGATGGGGTGATTTCTACTCGGTGCTGCGCGGCCTATCGAAGCCGCTTGTCGTAGCCTTGAACGGTGTAGCTGCCGGTTCGGCGTTCCAGGCCGCACTGTTGGGGGATGTACGCGTCGGCCATGCTGGTGTGCGCATGGGGCAACCAGAGATCAATTCTGGCATCGCAAGCATTACGGGTCCTTGGATCATGAACCTGATGCTCGGGATGTCCCGCACGATCGAGTTGACATTGAGCGGACGGCTTATGGATGCGGAAGAATGCGCCCGCATTGGATTGATCCATCACATTGTCGATCAGTCTGAGGTTCTTCAACAGTCCATCCGCATCGCTGAGGCGCTGGGCGACAAGCCGCCGATCGCCATGCGTATCGACAAACTGCGCTTCCGCGAGATGACGGAGGCGTCGTTCAGGGATGCGATCGAAGCGGCCATTCGTCATCACCGAACGTCGTATGAAAGCGGCGAGCCGGCCCGGATGATGGAAGAATTCTACAAGGCCCGCGGCAGCGAAATCTCGGCGCACAACGCGCGGGCTTGAGCTTGCAGATCGACGTTGCCCTGTCGCAAAAGTTCAGGAGCTCAGATTTATGCCATCCTTCGATCACACGACCGGGTCGCGACAGGAATCCTCGACCCTGCTTGATGACAAGCCCGTGCTCGAGATTTCGGGCTTGAGGATCGATCTGCCCCCCGGCGCCGATCGCCGGCACGCTGTGAACGACCTTACCCTCCAAATCCGCTCCGGCGAGACGGCCTGCATCGTCGGGGAGTCGGGCTCGGGCAAGTCGCTCGCTTCACTGGCTACGATGCGGCTCCTGCCCAAGGGCGTTACCGTCGGTGGTGGGACCATTC
This sequence comes from Allobosea sp. NPDC055332, assembly GCF_053645455.1. Classification (NCBI taxonomy): domain Bacteria; kingdom Pseudomonadati; phylum Pseudomonadota; class Alphaproteobacteria; order Hyphomicrobiales; family Alloboseaceae; genus Allobosea; species Allobosea sp. NPDC055332. The sequence goes on from NZ_JBSHMO010000002.1 coordinate 319,001, forward strand.
ACCTCAACGGGACGGATATCCTTGGGCTTTCCGAGGCGAAAATGCGCTCGGTCCGCGGTCGCGACATCGCGATGATTTTCCAGGAGCCTCTGACGGCGCTGAATCCGGTGATGCGCATCGGGGATCAGATCAGGGAGGTCCTCGAAGTCCACGGCGAGGGAACGCGTGAGCAACGCGATACGAAGACGCTGGCGCTCATCACAGAAGTCGGACTGCCCGATCCGGCCCGCATCATTAACGCCTACCCTCACGAGCTGTCTGGCGGTCAGCGCCAACGCGTCATGATCGCGATGGCGCTCGTGCTCGAGCCCAAGCTGCTCATCGCCGATGAGCCGACAACCGCGTTGGACGTCACGACACAAGCACAGATCCTCAAGCTAATCGACGAGTTGCGCCGCAAGCGGAACATGGCGGTTATGTTCATTACCCACGATTTCGGCGTCGTGCGTGAGATCGCCGACCGCGTCATCGTGATGCGATACGGCGAGCGCGTCGAAGAGGGGCCAGCATCCACCGTCCTCGATCACCCGAAGCATGACTACACGAAGCAGCTTCTGGCGGCCGTGCCGACGATGAACCCACCTGACGCTCGAGAAATCGGAAGCGCCGACGCACTTGTCGTGAAGGGGTTGACGAAAACCTATGCTATCCCCGGCTTCTTTTCCGCTAGACGCACAGTGCAGGCAGTCAGCAATGTCAGCTTCACGCTGAAAAGGGGAGAAACGCTCGGTCTGGTCGGCGAGTCGGGTTCGGGAAAATCGACCGTCGGACGTTGTATCATTCGCCTCGTAGAGCCGAACAGCGGGACGGTAACGGTCGGTGACCTCCGCTTCGACGATCTGCCACTAAAAAGGCTTCGTCCCGAACGCCGGCGCATTCAGATGATCTTTCAGGATCCTTTCGGTTCGCTGGATCCCCGGCGCACCGTCGCCGCGGCCATCGGCGAAGGGATGATCGCTAATGGCAGCACCGCTAGCGCCGCGCGCGAGAAGGCCGTCGAGCTGATGCAGCTTGTCGGCCTGCCCGCAGGTTCAGTCGATCGGTATCCGCACGAGTTTTCCGGCGGCCAGAGGCAACGCGTTGGAATCGCGCGCGCTCTGGCCCTCGACCCCGAAGTCCTCATCGCAGACGAGGCCGTCTCGGCGCTAGATGTTTCGATTCAGCACCAAGTTCTGGAGTTGCTCAAGAAGGTTCAGCGCCAGATGGGTCTGGCGATCCTGTTCGTGACGCACGACCTGCGCGTAGCAACCCAGATGTGCGACAGGATTGCGGTCATGAAGAAGGGCAATCTCGTCGAGTTGAAGACCACGAGAGAGCTGCTGGCCAATCCCGAGCACGACTACACGCGCAATCTCCTGGCGGCGATCCCCGGCCATGGAAGGGTGGAAGCCCTGGCGGTGTGACGTCGGTCGGGCGCATTGGCCAAGGCCTGACATGTCTGCAAACTGGAGATGGACATAGTGGAGAACGGTATACGGCCTGCTGCTTGGTCGGCGGCTGAACAGGAGCCTCTTCCAGCGACGATCCAGCAATTGCTGGATGACACGGCGGCGCGCTTTCCAAGCCGGCCGCTCTGGCGGTCGATGGAGGGGGAGAATGAGCTCTTGAGCTACGAAGAGATTCGGCGCTCATCCATCCGATGCGCCAATGCTTTTCGCAGCCTGGGTGTTCGCAAAGGCACGCATGTCGCGCTGATGCTGCCGAATGTTCCAGCTTTTCTTGTGTCCTGGATCGCATTGTGCCGGCTGGGTGCGGTGGGTGTTCTGGTCAATACAGCGAGCACCGACACCGAATTGGAACGCATTGTCCTCGAGACGGACGTCGCGTTTCTCGTCATCGATCGTGCATTTCTCGACAGGTTTACGAACCTGTCGCCGGGCGTCGCCTTTGACGACCGGCATGTCATTGTTCACGGCGCCGGCCCCTGGCAAGCCCCCTCGCCAGAGGCGCATGATTGGGCAGCCCTGGTTGAAGCGGCCGCTATCGGGGAGAGCGATCATCCTGTCGTCGGTCTCGACGATATAGCAGGGATCCTATTCACATCCGGATCGAGCGGCGTGCCCAAAGGCTGCATGCTGTCCCATCGCTACTGGCTCACTATCGGAAAGGCCAGGTCAGTACTGGGCCCCTCGCCTGCCAGTGTAATGGTTGACACCCCAATGTTTTACATGGGCTGTCTCTGGAAGATCCTGATGGCCGTTTACTGTGGTGCAACAATCAACGTCGCGCCGAGACTGAGCCTCAGCCGTCTCATCGATCGCATCGTCGAAAACGATATCGAATTCTGTACGCTTACCGCGCCGGCGGCCACGCTGCCACCCGATCCGCGCCTGAAAGCATCTTCGCTCAAATGGCTGACGACGTACGGCCTTGCCAAGGAGCTTCACGCTGGAATGGAGGAGCGTTTTGGCGTCCCCGTGCGCGAGATCTACGGCATGACCGAGGTCGGCTCGGTGCTATCCATGCCGGTCGAGGACACGACCATGGTCGGATCCGGTTCATGTGGCCTTCCGGCGGCCTTCCGCACTTGCAAGCTCATGATGGACGGCCACGAGGTCGAGGGCGACGGTCCTGGCGAGCTATGGGTGGCCGGCCAGGGCTTGTTCAGCGGCTACTACAAGAAAGATGACGCCACCAAGGCAGCGTTCGAAGGAAACTGGTTCAAGACGGGAGATCTCTTTCGGCGCGATTCCAATGGCTACTACTTCATGCTGGGCCGAATAAAGGATGTCATTCGCCGCAGCAGCGAGAACATCTCGGCAGCCGAAGTCGAGATGGTCGTCATGGCGATCGAAGGCGTTCTGGACGCGGCCGCCGTCCCTGTCCCCGATGCGTTTCGGGGGGAAGAGGTCAAGATTGTGGTGACGAGGGCCCCGACGCCCGCAGGCGAAACGCTCACCGCGACGAAGATCGTCGCCGCCTGCAAGGAAGTCCTGTCTGCATACAAGGTGCCGCGATTTGTCCAGTTTCTGGATCAAATGCCCAAAACGGCGTCCGCCAAAATCGACAAGGTCAAGCTGAAGGCCGAGGCGTCGATAATGACGTCCAGCATTTTCGACGCGACGCAAAACAGCCGAGAGGGTCAATAAGGTGAAATCACACAGCGTCGGGATCGTGGGCTATGGAAGTTCCGCCTACCACAAGGATGCACAGCAACCCACTTTCGCCTATCTCGCGGATGCAGCTGCCGCCTGTATCGCCAATGCAGGAATTCCCAAATCCGACATCGACGGACTGACATTGAGTTCGTTCATGGCCCCGCCAGACAACGCGGTCACTTTGGCCGAGTATCTCGGGTTGGAGCTCAATTGGGCTCAGGTGTTCACTGCGGGTGGAGCTGGGCCCATCGCCACGATCCTTGATGCCGTGCGAGCGGTCGAGGCGGGCGTGGCGAACTGCGTGCTCTGTCTGGGGGGCGACTCCCGCACGATGGACGAATTTCGGAAATCGATCTCAAATTTCACGACCGCGATAGCGAATTATGCCACTCCGCTCAACTTCGGTGGCATGAATGGCTTCTTCTCGATGATCCAGCGTCGCCACATGCATGAATATGGCACGAAGCGCGAGCAGTTGGGTCGTATCGCCGTTGATCAGCGTTATAATGCGCTGAGGAATCCGCAGGCGATCTTTAAAACGCCACTCACGCTGGATGATTACCTCAACGCCCGGCTGATCGCCGACCCTTTCCGCCTGTATGACTGTCCGATGCCGGCTTCAGGCGCCGACGCGATCCTGGTGGCGCCACTTGACCGCGCCAAGCCTGGCAAAGGAGTGCGCATTCTATCTGGATTTCAACGCCATAACCACCTACGCGGCGAAGTCTCGCCGCTGCGTTTCGGCTGGGAGAGATTTCGCGAAGATCTCTTTGCAGAGGCTGCTGTCGAACACGGCGATTTGGACTTCGTCCAAGTCTATGACGACTACCCGATCATGTGCTCAATCCAACTTGAGGATCTCGGGTTCTGCGCCAAGGGTGACGCAGGTCCATTCCTCGATAGACATCGCATGACATTCGATGGCGACTTCCCGCTGAACACCGGTGGCGGCCAATTGTCCTGTGCGGCGACGGCGGGCGGCGGCGGTCTGATCGGGACAGTAGAAGCGGTCTGCCAGCTTCGTGGCGAGGCAGGTGAGAGGCAGGTCCAAAGCGCGACCCTCGGGCTCGTCAGCGGATTTGGAATGGTGTCCTACGGGCATGGCCTTTCAACTAGTGCGATGATTCTTGAAAACGTGAGGAACTGAGATGGAATTTCCCCAGCCCACGGAAGACGCCGTCAATACATCGATGCTGAAAGCGTGGCGCGCCCATGGTCAATTGCTTCTGCAGCATTGCCAAGGCTGCGGGCACGTCTTCTTCTATCCACGAAATCGCTGCCCGGAGTGCTGGTCCGCAGAACTGGAAAATAAGCCGTCTTGCGGCAGGGGCGAGATTCATACCTTCTCTATCGTGCATCGTGGCGTCGATGCGGCGTTTCGGGCGCAGGGCACGGCTGTCGCCATGGCTGTCGTCAAGACTGAGGAGGGGCCGCAAGTGATTACTCGTATCGTGGCTGACGATCTTTCTGGCGTCGCTATTGGTCAAACCGTCACGTTATACGCAGGCAACGACCGTGGCGGATATCCCCTACCCGTTTATTCTTTGAATATTGGCACGTAAGGCCTTCAACCTCTGAGCTTGTCCCAAGGCCGCGACGGGTCATTCAAACAAGGGAGGCGGCCTTCCTCAGCGTCGAGGCACGGTCGCCCCTTGTCGCGCACCCGGCAACTCTGGAGAGGTTGACAAAATATAAAAGCCCATTACAATGCATGATATCGCATTACAATATAAAATATCAAAAAGGGGAATAACAGGGAAGTTGCGCTCGAGCCCGAATGCGACGGGTCGGCGCCAGCGATCGACCTTCATGGCTGTCGGGATAGCTCATATGATCAGAGCGGCATTCGACAAGTCAGGAATTTCCACGCGTGACCAAGACGCTCGTGCCTGCGGGGCGATAGAACCCGACAGCGCGAGCCTTGGCTTGGCACGCTGAGAGGATCGGAAGTCCGTCCTTTCAAGCAACCGTTTTCGGAGGAATTGGCATGTCGAGTGGCTCGTCTAACCACAATGGTTCTCGCGGATCTCAATTCGGACTTACCCGCCGGTCAGTCATCGCAATTCCACCTGCCCTCATGCTGAGCCGGGCAGCCGGCGCCCAGGAGAAGTCACGCCCCAAGGGACAGAAGGGCCAAATCATCATCGGCTTCACGCAGGAACCGACGGTGTTCAACCCGTTGATGGCGCGTATCGAAGTCGATCAAGGGATTCAGTTCGCCCTCTTTAACCCCCTGTGGCGCGCGGAACCGGACGGAACGTTCGTTCCCGAGCTCGCCGCGGAAGTGCCGAGCCTCGAGAACGGCGGCATCTCCGCCGATGGTTTGACCTGGACGGTCAAGCTGAAGAAAGACGTGAAATGGCATGACGGCAAGGAATTTACCGCCGAAGACGTGAAACACACCTTGGAGTTGCTCAATAACCCTGCGTTTAAGGCCTATACCCGTCAAGGCCATGCGCTGGTGCGAGACATCACCGTAAAAAATTCGCATGAGCTGATTTGGACGATGACGAGGGCATATGCGCCCTATCTCACCCTGTTGACTTGGACTTTTATAATCCCGAAGCATGCCTTCGCCAACGTTACCGATCCGAATACCGCACCGTTCAATTCTGCTCCGATCGGGACGGGGCCGTTCAAATGGGGCAAGCGCGTCGCTGGCGAAAGCGTCACGCTGGTCGCGAATACCGAGTATTTCGGCGACGGCCCTTATGTCGAGCGCGTACTCTATAATTATATTCCCGATCAAAACGTCTCATACACCCAATTCAAAACCGGCCAAATCGACTATCATGGCTACTACGGCATCGCTTCCCAGTATTATAAGGAAGCCAAATCGCTTCCCGATCGGAAGGTGTACGTCACGAGCTCAAATCAGGTCGAAGGCTTCATCTTCAATTTTGGAAAGCCTCTCTTCCAAGATAAAGCTGTGCGTCAAGCGATGTATCTCGGCTTGAACAAGAAGGCGATAATCGATCTGGTCTATTACGGCCTGCCTACAGGTGCGGAATCCTACCTGTTCCAGACGTCCTGGGCCTATAACTCAAATCTTCCCAAGCACGTCTTCGACATCGCCGCCGGAAACAAGCTTCTGGACGAGTCCGGCTGGACGAAAGGCTCCGATGGGGTGAGGGCAAAGGCGGGCGTTCGGCTTGAATTCACTGTGGCGACCGTTTCTGGCAATCCGCAGCGAGAGCAAATCCTTCAGCTTGCACAGCAAGACTGGAAGAAACTCGGCATTATCGCTCAAATTAAGACCATGCCCGCCGCAGTCGTGTTTGGGGAATACTACACGCAATCTCAGTTCGATTGCATGCTTGGCGCGAGCACGTACGGGACAGGTGCCGACCCAGATCCTACCTCGCGCTTCAGCTCTACCGCGATACCTGTTCAGGGCGGCTCGGGAACAAACTTCTACCAGTACAAGAACCCCGAAGTCGACAAGCTCCTTCAGATCGGCCAGACCTCGTTCAAGCAGTCAGACCGCAAGGCTGCCTATGAGCGCATCCAAGCCATCATCCGCGATGACCTTGTCATCCTCCCCATTTGCCAACCTGCGCCTGTGGAGGGGACCAAGGCAAAACTAGCCGGTTTCCGTGCGAACGCGAATGTTTCCGCGAATTGCTGGAATATCGGTAGCTGGTACTGGGAATCCTGACATGGGCCGCTACCTTTCCCAACGTCTCGCGACCGCCATCTTACTGCTGCTCGGCGTCTCGGCCCTGGGGTTCCTCATCCTGCGTCTTGCTCCGGGAGGGCCGCTTTCCCTCCTGGTCGCGACGGGCGATCTGTCCCACGACGATATCGAGAGATTGACGCGGCAGATGGGGTTGGACGCTCCATTGCCCCTTCAGTATCTTCGTTGGCTAGGCGATATGCTGACAGGCGACTGGGGGCGGTCATATCGCGATCAACTACCCGTTCTTCAAATCATCGCGTCGCGCCTCGGCGCCACCTTGCTTCTCATGCTGACGTCTACCGCGATCGCCGTGATTGTCGGTGGGTGGGTTGGCGTCATCAGCGGCGTCAAACGCGGAAGTCGCTTTGACAATGCAGCATCGACGATATTTGTCGCGCTCATTTCCATCCCGACCTTTTGGCTGGGTCTGGTCGCCATCTATATTTTTTCGGTGACGCTTGGATGGCTCCCTGCTGGCAACCGCCAGACGCCCGGCGACGGGTCGCTCACCGACGTCCTGAAGCATCTGATCCTTCCAGCAAGTGTACTGGCTATGGTCCATGTCGCGGTCTGGAGCCGCTACATGCGAGCCTCCGTTATCGACGCAATCTCGCAGGACTATATTCGCACGGCGAGGTCAAAGGGGGTCTCCGAGGCCAGGGTTCTTTGGAAGCATGTGCTTCCGAACTCCCTTCTGCCCATGATCTCGATCGCCGGCATGCATTTGCCAGCGCAACTTGGCGGAGCGCTCGTCACAGAAACGGTCTTTACATGGCCGGGAATGGGCAGGCTCTTCATGGATTCACTGAACTACCGTGACTACCCGGTGGTTCTGGGGGTACTGATGCTTACAGCGATCTTGACGTTGCTGGGCAGCCTTCTCGCCGACATTTGCTACGCGATTGCCGATCCTCGCATACGGCCCAACTAATCTCGGGTGAAATGTCATGGAAGATATTGCTGCATCAATGCCGCCAATTGGCGGACCTGCTTCCAGTAAAAACGCAGTTAGAAAGAAAAACTCGCGCGCATTCTATGCTGCTGTGTTCATCCTTTTAATGATCGCGGCATGCGCCTGCATCCCATTCGCATTGCCCTGGAGCGACACCGAGACAGACATTCTCAACAGATTGCAGAGCCCAGGCTTAAGTGCGCATCTGGCGGGCACGGACGAACTGGGGCGTGATCTGCTGGCAAGGCTTCTTGTCGCGGGCCGCATTTCGCTATCAGTGGGCGTCGCAGCAATGGCCATGAGTATGGTCATCGGCGTGGTTCTCGGGCTGGTCGCGGGCTTTTACGCCGGGCCTGTGGGAAACACGATTATGCGCCTCGTCGACGTTGCTTTGTGCTTCCCCAGCGTTTTCCTCATGTTGACGCTCTCAGCCCTGCTATCACCCAACGTGGTGACCCTCATCGTTCTCATCGCCTGCACGTCGTGGATGGAAATTGCGCGCATCGTGCAGGCCCAGGTCGCCTCGTTGAGGAGCCGGGAGTTCGTGCTCGCCGCAGAGTCCGTGGGGTGTCGGGACGGGCACATTATCTTCAAAGTGCTGCTGCCGAACACCATTCCTACCATTTTGGTGGCTGCCACGCTCAACGTCGCCCATGCCATTCTGGCAGAAAGCTATGTCAGTTTTCTCGGATACGGCGTCCAGCCCCCAACTCCAAGCTGGGGCAATATGCTCAATCATGCGCAAGGCTATCTGGGTACTGCGCCATGGATGGCCTTGCTGCCGGGGACACTCATCACCCTGACGGTGCTGAGCTTCCATTTCTTGGGTGAGGGAATCCTGGACCTTTTCGATGTGAGATCCCGCGGGCGAGAGTAAAGAGCCGGGAGCCAGACCCAACGTTCGTGCGCCACGCAGCAACCCGCTGTGTGGCGTTGCCGATAAGCCCGGAACGGTGCTAAAGCTGAAAATCAAGGCAAGATACGGTAGCCAACATGTATTGTCTCCCGTTTCTCACCTGCATTGGAGACCAAGTGAGATTGAAGTAACACATTCAGAATAAAATCTCTGAGGCGCGCTGATAGGAATTCGGACTTTGATACAAAAGAAACAAAACCCAAAGAGTGCTGAAGCGAGTCTCGCAAGCCCTCTCACGGTGAATTCAGTTCAGAAAGCTTTTCGCGTTCTAACGGCCTTCAGCCGTAACGAGCCAAAACTGACGCTTAAGCAGATTTCCGAAAAACTTGAGGTCGATAAAAGTACCGCGCAGCGCTTCACCCACACTTTGGTTGCAATGGGCTACCTCAAGAAGGATCCCGTCACCAAAACGCTTGAGGTGACTGTCAGAATGCTCGACCTGGCGCATATCTATCTGTCGAGCAATCCGCTCGTGGCGGCAGCCATGCCTTATCTCATTCACCTCAAGGAACAGACAGGCGAGACCATCAACCTGACTGTGCTCGATGGGCCTGATGTAGTTTTCGTGTCCCGTATCGTCGGAAGCCATCTGCTGTCGACAGGCGTGATCATTGGCACTCGCCTGCCGGCCTACGCAGCCGCAACGGGATTGGCAATGATGTCAGTTCTGGACGAGGAGGAAGTGCGTCGGTTGCTGGGCATGAGCGATCTCAAGCCGATCGCACCGCAGACGGTATACGATCCGGAAAAAATCCTGCAGCGCGTCAGGAACGCTCGATCGCAAGGCTATGTCCTCAGCGTCGGAGATTACTTCGAAAGCGACATCTCGATCGGCGCCCCGATAGTGTCGAGGGCTGGAAAAGTCATTGGTGGAATTTCACTGTCGGTCTCGTCTGATCGCTTCACTGTCAGGGAAGCAGATGAAAAATTCGCAAAACTTGTTATTTCCGCCGCAAAATCCGTCGATTTGTAGATAAGCTCCATAACCAGCCTTAGGCGAACCGCCGCAGGCGCGCGCCGCAGTCAAAATCATTATAGGTCGACCAGCACCCACAAAACGATTGCGTTTGTCGGGCCTCTTGAGGTCCAGGTGTGTTCTGTAGTGGCATCGTAATAAACCGAGTCGCCCTTGATCAGCTCGAGGGGCTCATAGAGCTGGCTGTGCACGACGAGCGTGCCTTCCAGCACCGTCACGAAGATCTCCGCCTCCGATTTCGCCCAGGTCGCGTACTCGTCCGGTGAGCGTGCCGTTACCGTCGTCAGAATCGGGGTCGCGCGCTTGTTCTTGAGATCGGCGCAGAGCAGGACGTTGTTGCAGGTTCCGGTGGAATGTTTGCTGCCGCTGCCGGCCCGGTTGATGCAGCGGCGCCCGGCGAAGCTTGCCGGATTGACCTCATCCTCGGCCGAGAGGAGAGTCACCAGCTCGACCTCCAGCCCGTGCGCGATGCGCTGGATCGTCGAGATTGTCGGTGACAGCTCGTTGCGCTCGATCTTTGAGAGGGCCGAGGCCGACACGCCGGTCATGGCGCTGACGCTCTGGAGCGTAAGGCGGCGGCTCTTGCGCAGCTTGAGCAGGCGCGCGCCGATATCGACCCCGCGAGCATCTTCGCCATTGCGCGAGGCCTCCGGCGCCTCAGGCGTATCGCCTCGCTCCGCCAACGAGATTTCCGGCATGCTCTTCTCTCTACTCGAGGGCTCGGGCTTGTCCCTTGCCTGTTCATAGTCACGCTTTTTCTCCAATCGAATCGTGCCCTTCATGATACCCTGGCGCGACCTTGCAAGGCTCGCCGCCACGCCCGATCCCGGTGTCGAGCTCGGCGCCGGCCTGATGCCGTGGGACGGCCAGATGAAGCGTCACTTCAACGCCGCAGGGACCGCCGCTTACCGAACAGAGCTAACTCGGCGATACCACGGCCGCCACCGGTGCCGGGCCCAGATTCTGCTGAGCTATTCCCACTAGATGTATCTTGAGCAGGCGGACCGCTTCGATCTGGCCTGGGTCGGCCGCTGGATGGACAATCGCCCGTAGATGCCTAATCGCCGGCCCTGCATCGGCCCGGCCTCAGCATCGAGCGCCATCCTGTATGCTCAAAGCCAGCGGGAGCCTGCCGTCGACCAACTTAAATTGAGCGTCCGAGCTGGGAATTCAGACACTCTGTGCGAGCGGAAACAGACGTTTAGTCGCACTTCGAGATTTGTGTCTCGTCGCGTTCCCCAAAAGCACACGTTCAGAAATCCTAGGAAAGCAGAAGCAGGAGATCGCAGCCTGGAGATGTGGCGAACGTCTATTGCAGGTACCAGTTGCTTATCGTGGAAGAGCGGTGCCGGCACCTGCCTCCATGGCCCGCCTGTGGACCAAGTGCGCGAGGGCTAAATCGGCCAGTGCGAACCCCTTAAATGCAAAGAGGGACCTGGATTCACCCGCAAGCCGATAGCCGGAACTGATGAGGCCTGCCAAATCATGGTCGAACCGAACAGTTTTAACATAATCACCATTGACGTCATACGGTGCTTTTGATTGTTCAAGGCTATCAGTGGCAAGCACATCAAAAGCCGGTAAGTCATCGGGGAACCAGCTTCTGCCCAAATCGACCGCCGAAACGAAGGCATTGGCTTTCAAAATTCGCGCATTCAAGAACGGCTTGAGGCCAGGAGCCCCTGGTACCATCGAAATAACGATGTCGCTTTGAGTGAGAAGATCGCCGTGGTCTTCAACAACCTGGGCTTCCAGCCCATGCGATCGCGCCGCTTGGGCAAGTTGCTCGGCTGATGAGCCGCTGCGGCTGAAGGCCAGAATTTTCTTCAAACCCGGATAGAGATCGAGAAATGCGGAGAGGTGGGCATATGCCTGCAACCCGCACCCGACAAAGCCCATAACGACCGGGTGCTCCGGTGCCATCAGCGAGGCTGCCGCCGCCGACAAGGCGGCTGTACGCACCAATGTAATCTCATCGCCATCTAAAACAGCAACCGGGACCCCCGTGGCGTAATCGTTGAGGACGATTAACCCGTTGATACCAGGCACCCGGCTATTAGGAGGAGTAGGCGCCATCGCGACCCACTTCATCGATGCGATCGAGTCGGCCTCTGAAGCGGCTGCCATCGACTGGAAGCCGTGCCCCGGGCCAATCATCAGGGAGCTTTTGGGGAGACTACGATTCAGCCCCCCGGCATGATCGCGAAAGGCTCGAAGGATTGCTTCGCGAGCTTCGCGGGGCGATATGCCGAGCGATTTCACGTCCGCCCGCGACAGATAGAGCATAGTGTCAAACATGGCGATTTCTCATTTGATTAGCCGACGCGCTCCAATGCGCGATGCTCGCGTGCCCATTCGGTCTCGTTCACTCTTGTTGAATCCCGACCGACTTCACAATTTCGCGGTATTTCTCGGTCTCCCGACCGATGAAATGAGAGAACTCGGTAGGCGACATAGTGCGAGGCGTCGCGCCCATAGCCGCTAGCCGCTGGGATACTCTGCTGTCCGAGAGGATGGTGTTGATATCACAGTTCAGTCGGTCAATGACCTCAATCGGGGTTCGAGCAGGCGCCGCGATGCCCCACCAAGCTGACACATCGTAGTCCGCAAATGTCTCATTCGCCGCCGGCACGTTAGGCAGCAATTTGCTGCGGCTCTTACCCGTTATGGCCAAAGCTTTGACCGCGCCTGACTCGACTTGAGGAATCGCGGTCATGATCGCGTCGATGTAGAGATCGACTTGACCACCGATGAGATCAGTCATCGCCGGCGCGCCACCACGATACATGACGTTGGCGATCTTGATATTGGCTGCGATCTTGAAAAGTTCCCCCGCCAGGTGCGGCAGCGTTCCAGTTCCGGGAAGCGCGAGATTGAGGCTGCCGGGCTTGTCTTTCGCTAATTGCGCGAGCTCGTGCAGAGTACTAGCCCCAAGAGCCTTGCGGGCGAGTATCACTTGCGGCGCGTCGACGAGATACGCAACCGGCTTAAAATCCTTGAAATGGTCGAAACTCAAATTCTTGTAAAAGGACGGGCTGATCGCGTGCGTGCTGATCGTGGCGAGCAATATCGTATGACCGCTTGGCTCAGCTCTTGCCACCGAAGCGGCACCGATATTCCCACCTGCCCCTGCCTTGTTCTCGACGACGACTGCCTGTTTAAGGCGCTGCGCCAACTCTTCTGCGACGAGCCTGCCTATGAGATCCGTCTGTGCGCCTGCGGGAAACGGTACGACGAGAGTGAGAGGACGTTGTGGAAAAGCCGGCGCCAACAAACTGCAATCAGATTGTTGAGCCACAGCATGTGAAGAGCAAGCGACGTATATGAACGCGGCGCCGAGTAGCGCAGGAGATCTTTTGCTGACACTCTTGCCCATTTGCCTGCCTTGAGACACGGATTATGCGGATCGCAGAAGTTCTAAAGGGAACGGTCAATCGGCGAGAAGCGATGATCGATAGCTAGCAGGACACCCGGATTCATCAGATTCTGCGGATCGAACAGCGCCTTGACCTTGCACATCAGCTCGTAGCGTAGCGGATCGGCCAGACGTTCTAGCTCCTCAGTCAGCTTGCGGCCGACGCCGTGCTCGGCGCTGAAGGTCCCGCCGAAGCGGGCAGCGACATCATGGATCGCCTGTTCGACCTCGAGGGCAAACCCATCCTGGTCAATAACTGAAGCCCAGAAATCTCTCTGGAACATGAGAATGTAGTGAACATTCCCGTCGCCGAGATGACAAATTACCTGAGTCACCGCTTGCGGATACCGCTGTACTGCCACGAGGTCGGCCGCAGCGATGAAGGCGGGAACGGCTGAGCATGGGACGGCTACATCATGAACTATGCCAATCCCCTCGCTCTTATTGGCCTCCGACACGGAATGACGCGCATGCCAAAAGTCAGTGGCCTGTTGCATAGAGGTCGCGACGGCCGCATCAAGAGCCTCCCCGTTCTCCAGCGCAGCGCCAACGACCTCTTCGAGGATGGCGGGGAGCGCTGTGGTCGCATCCTCGCTGCCGAGCTCTATCAGGACCGACCAGGCGGGAATTTCCGGGAACGGAAAGCGCACCCGTTCGGCATGCCGGCGCACCAGCTCGAATTGCGAGGCTGAGACCAGCTCGAAGGCTTGGATGTATGAGCCTCCCCGATCCTGCAATGCTGCCAACAGGGCAACCGCTGCAGCGGGATCGGCGACGCTGACCCAGGCATGGGCCGTATTAGGCGTCTGCGGGTGCAGCTTCAGCGCTGCGCCGGTGATGATGCCGATGGTCCCTTCGGCACCGATGAAGAGATGGCGCAGCATGTAGCCGGTATTATCCTTGCGCAGCCCGGCAAGATCAGCGAGCACCCGCCCGTCGGGTAGCACCACTTCGAGCCCAGCGACGAGGTCGCGCATCGGGCCATAGCGGACTACGCCGGTGCCGCCGGCATTGGTCGAGATCAGCCCGCCGATCTGGGCGCTGCCCTCGCTGCCGAGATGCAGCGGAAACTGCCGTCCGGCTTCAATCGCGGCATTGTGGAGATCGCCGAGCACGACGCCGGCGTCGACGGTCGCGACGCCCGCCGCGCGGTCGATGGCGCGGATGCGGTTCATGCGGCGCAGGGACATGACGATGCCTGGCTTGTGCTGGCGATCGCTTTCCGGCACGGCGCCGAAGCACAGTCCGGTATTGCCGCCGACAGGAAAGACCGGCTGGCCTTCGGCGGCGCAGAGCGCGACGACCGCGGAAGCCTCCCGCGTCGAGGCCGGCTGGACCACAGCCAGTGCAGATCCTCGCCTGCGCTGGCGCCAATCGACCAGATATGGCTCCATCTCAGCCAGATCGGTGATCAGCCCTTTCTCGCCGACGATGCTGCGAAGCGTCTCGATCACGGCCTGCTCTCCGCTCAGGCGAGACTGATGGCTTTCGCCTGCTCGGCGGCACTCTTGAGCTTCGACAAGGTCTCGCCGGTCGGTCGCTCAAGGGGGGAGCGAACTCCACCGACGGGCATGCCAGCGAGCGCCATATATTCCTTCAGCGGTCCAGGGTTGGTCTCGAGATAGATCGAGTCGACGACGGGATCGATCTTGTCCTGCAGCTTCAGCGCTTCCTTGAGATTACCGCTGCGGGCCAATTCCAGGATCTCAATCCAGATCTTCGGATAAATCGTCGCGGAGGCGAGCACGCCACCGCGGGCGCCCAATGCCATGTGAGTTGCGAACAATGGCTCCTCGCCCGACAAGACCGAGATCTTATCTCCGGCAAGTTTGAGCGTTCGGATGAAGTCCGGCATGTCGTAGGATGAATATTTCATCCCGATGATCGACCCGTCTTCGGCCATCGCCTGGACCGCATCGGCAAACGCTGCGACGTTCGTACGCCGCGGGATCTGATAAAGAATGACCGGCAAATCCAGCGCATCTCGGTACTGCTTAAAGTAGGCACGCATCCCGCCTTGCGTTCCGGGCGCATAATAGGGAGTGACCGTCATGACGGCCGCTGCTCCAGCCTTTGCGAAATCTTTGCCGGTCTCCAGCGCATCGTGGAATCCCGTTGACAGGACACCGGGTATCACCGGCTTCCCATCCGCAGCGTCGACGCAGGCCCGGACGATGTCCGAACGTTCTTGCCGTGAAAGCGCGGGATATTCCCCGGTACCACCAATAGGGACGATTCCAGCTGCCCCAGCTTCGACCTGGTGCCGGACAAGAGCCACCAAGTTCTCAAAATCGATCGCGTTTTGGGCATCGAGCGGCGTCACGATAGCCGTGAATAAGCCAATCACCTGATCGTGCGTTATCGTCATCGGAGCGATCCCCAATCTGAGGCAAGGAAGAATTGTATCGTAATACAATACTAGTAATTGTAATATCTAACTCGAGATTGTCAATCAAATTTGCGGTGCGGGAGCCGTTTGCGGCTTCGATGTCCCTAGTCGTTCGTCATTGGGAGCTAGAGCTGTGAGGCATGCGACCCGCGCGAACCACGCTGCAGCCTCTGACTGGCCACCGCTTTTGAATCAATGCATCCAAGACGAGTGGCAGCGGTCGAATAGCACGATACGTGATTAGGAAAGCACCGGACGCCAAACAAGATTTTCACTTCTACGACACGCCGCGACCAGCTTCGCCAATCGCATGAACCAGATCACCAGCGGCGTGTTTCAAAGGATCGTTTCAATCGTAACCGAGCCAAAATCAATACTGGCTGGCCCCCCGCTCGAATCACTCCGGTCGCGCTGAAACTAAGGATGCAACGTTCGTCTGACCGACCATCGCGCCCTGGATTTATGCAATTCGATGAGAGGGAGGCGCCTCTCAATGTCTGTTCCAAGCTTTTGGTCCAGCTCGAAGATTTCTTCTGCCTCATGCATGATGTCGAAAAGGCGGGGCGCTGGCAGACAGACAACTCCATCCTCATCACCCACGACAATGTCGCAATTGGCTACAGGAACGCCGCCGCACTCGATGTCACACCCGACATCGAGCATAATCATTTCTGAGGCGTAGCTGGTTACAGCCACACCCCGAGCAAAAATCGGATAGGTGCGCCGGCCCAGGGCGGAGATGTCCCGCACACAACCATCCGCGACGATTCCTTTTAAGCCCGAAAGCTCGGCGAAGCGACTAATGTTTGCGCCGCAAATCCTAGTTCAGCATTGACTTGCGCGACTAGTGCAGCGCCTTTCGGAGCATCAGCTATGACGTCATAGAAGTTGAGGCCGTTCTTCTTTACGTTCCCAGGGCGGCCAAACTTGATTGTATGGGCTATCGCAACGAGGACTTGGCCATTTATCATTGGCTTGACCGATTGCATGCCGGTCTCAATTTTCAAACGCCTCGCCGCATCATACAATATCGATATGCCGAAAGCTCTCAGCTTAGCCTCTTCAAATTCTTTCAAGGGCATCGGAGAAAGCTCGGGTTAAAATTTTCTAAATCGGTACGATTGTGATAGGCTAAACGCAAACTCATCTTTCAATCGCCAATTCTCCAGCGCGGCGTTTGGCAGCGAATACGGCTTTTCTCATCAGAGGCATCAGACCTTGATCGTCTGACATCAAAATACTGAGCGCCGCAGCCGTGGTACCTCCAGGAGACGTCACGTTTTGACGCAAAACGTCGGATGACACAGCCGATTGAAAGAGAAGCTCCCCTGCCCCTTCGATTGTCGCTCTCGCCAACCGCTCCGCCACATCCGATGGCAGGCCTGCTTCTCGGGCCGCGGCGGCCAGACATTCCACCATGTAGAAGACGTACGCCGGTCCAGAGCCGGAGACCGCGGTGGCGGCATCAATTAGTTCTTCGCTATCGAGCCACTCAACCTTTCCAATCCCAGACAACAGGGCATCCGCTACTGTCCGTTGCGATCCGGTGACCGCAAGACCCGCCACAGCGGCGGTCACGCCCCGCTGAACCGAGGCCGGCAAATTTGGCATCGCTCTGACAATTGCCTGATTGGCAGGAAATATCCGAGACACGTCGTCGATCGTCTTTCCAGCAAGAACTGAAATAACCAGTGTGCTGGGCCGGGTGATGACGCGAACGGTCGAGGCCACCGCTTCGAGGGTTTGAGGCTTCGTGGCAAGCACCACCACCTCGGCGTCGGGGGCTGTCGACGTCGACGGGTTGAGCCCTAGGCCAATATGGCTGGCAAATCCGACCATTTCGTCGTCAGCGTGAGGATCGACAATTGTGATGCTAGTTGGGTTCAACCCGACTCGGAGCCAGCCTCGGAGCATAGCCCCGCCCATTTTGCCCGCGCCGACCAAAACCAGGGACTTCGGCAGCCTATCGATCATATGAGCTTCTCAACTTCTCTGGTGACCAATACTCTAGGCAGCCTGAATTTCGGCTCGCGCGACGGCTCGGAGGATCAGCCGATCGTCATCAGGCTGGCATTGCCGCCGGCAGCCGTGGTGTTGATCGAGGTTGAGACCTCCTCCAGCAGCCAGTTCAGGCAATAGGCGTCGGGATCGCGCTTCAGCTCCTCCGTGCTCGCTGCCTGGACAAGCACGAGCGGGCCGAACAGTCCTGCGATGCGGCGGTTCACCTCTCCGATCCGCTGGGTATCGCCCTCGACCAGCGCACCCGAGAACGGGCCGTCCGCCTCCCAGTCCGAGGTCCCGCTCACGCGCGCTTCGACCGCAGCTGGAAGGCCCGACAGCGCCCCCTTCAGCCCCGACGCTGCATCGATGACGAGCTGGTTGCCGGTCGCCAGCGCCGCCGCGACCTGCTGGTAGAGGCCGGCTTCCGTCTGCGGCACGAGCAGGATGCGGCCACGCGGATGCAACGCATAGAGATTGCGCTCGCCGACCGGGCCGGCCAGCTCGACATGCAGGCCGAGCGCCGAATGGCCGCCGATCTCGCGGGCGGCATCGGCTTCCGCCTTCAATCCCTTGCCCGAGAGCCAGGCGGCATATTCGAGTACAGCCGGATCGGTATGGACCGAGCTGTGCTGCGGCGGGATCGGCGCCTTGCGCACGAGCCGGCCGATATAGAGCGGCCCACCCGCCTTCGGCCCCGTGCCCGACAACCCGCGCCCGCCGAAGGGCTGCACGCCGACCACCGCGCCGATGATGTTGCGGTTCACGTAGAGATTGCCCGCCTTGATGCGGCTGGTGACATGGGCGATCGTCTCGTCGAGCCGGGTGTGCAGGCCGAAGGTCAGGCCATAGCCGGAGCCGTTGACCTCGTCGATCAGCTTGTCGAGATCGTCGCGCTGATAGCGGATGACGTGGAGCACGGGGCCGAAGACCTCGCGCTTCAGATCGGTCAGGGTCTTGAGTTCGACGATGGTCGGCGGCACGAAGGTGCCCTTCGCGGCAGCGTCCGGCAGCGGGAGCTGCTCGACCTTGCGGCCGAGGCCGCGCATGCGCGCGACATGCTCGTCGATCTCGGCTTTAGCGCCCTCGCTGATCACCGGGCCGATATCGACGCTGAGCTTGTCGGTGCGGCCGATCGTGAGTTCCTTCAGCGCACCCTGCAGCATGTGCAACGTGCGGTCGGCGATATCCTGCTGCAGGCAGAGAACGCGCAGCGCCGAACAGCGCTGGCCGGCGCTGTCGAAGGCCGAGGCGATGACGTCGGCAACGACCTGCTCGGCCAGCGCCGAGGAATCGACGATCATGCCGTTCTGGCCGCCGGTCTCGGCGATCAGGGGGATTGGCTTGCCCTCGGTCGAGAGACGCTCGGCCAACTGCGCCTGGATGCCGCGCGCGACCTCGGTCGAGCCGGTGAACATCACGCCGGCCGTCTCGGCCGCGCCGACCAGCGCCGCGCCGAGGCGTCCGCTGCCGGGCGTGAACTGCAAGGCGCCGCGGGGCACGCCGGCCTCGTGCAGGATCTTGACGCTCTCATGCGCGATGATCGGCGTGACGCCGGCGGGCTTGGCCATCACCGCATTGCCGGCGACGAGCGCCGCAGCGACCTGCCCGGTGAAGATCGCCAGCGGGAAATTCCACGGGCTGATGCAGACGATCGGCCCGAGCGGTGCATGTGCCGGCCCGAGCGTCTTGCGCGCCTGATCGGCATAGTAGCGCAGGAAGTCGATGGCCTCGCGCACTTCGCTGATCGCATTGGCTGCGGACTTGCCGGCCTCGCGCATGGCGATGCCCATCAGCGTCTCGATACGCGCCTGCATGATGTCGGCGGCGCGATCGAGGCAGGCGGCGCGCTCGGCCGGCGTCACGGCGGCCCAGGCCTTGCCGCCCTCGGCGGCGAGGCGGGCGATCTTGGCGGCGTCCTCGACGGCAAGCTCGGTGACCTGCCCGACGACATCGGAATGATCCGCCGGGTTCAGGATCGGCCGCGTCGTGCCCGAGATGGAGCTGTCCGCCAGCAGCGGCACGGCATGCCAGCCCTTCCCAACCGTCGCCGCGAGATTGCCCGCGAGCTCAGCCAAAGCCACCTCGTTCGAGAGGTCGATACCCCCAGAATTGGCGCGGTCGGCACCGTAGAGGTCGGCCGGCAGCGCGATCTGATCGTGCAGCATGCCGATCACCGGCATCGCCTCGACGACATCGACGGGGTCGGCGACGAGCGAGTCGATCGTGACCTTCGGGTCCGAGATGCGGTTGACGAAGGAGGAGTTCGCGCCGTTTTCGAGCAGGCGGCGCACGAGATAGGCGAGCAGCGTCTCATGCGTGCCGACCGGCGCATAGATGCGGCAGGGCCGGTCGAGATTGTCCTGGCCGACGACCTCGTCATAGAGCGGCTCGCCCATGCCGTGCAGGCATTGGAACTCGTACTTCCCGACCACGAAGTCGTTGCCGGCGAGATGATAGATCGTCGCCAGCGTCTGGGCGTTATGCGTGGCGAATTGCGGGAAGATCGCGTCGGGCGCAGCCAGCAATTTGCGGGCGCAGGCGACATAGGCGACGTCGGTATGGACCTTGCGGGTATAGACCGGGAAATCGGCGAGCCCATCGACCTGCGCGCGCTTGATCTCGGCATCCCAATAGGCGCCCTTGACCAGCCGCACCATCATGCGCCGGCCGGAGCGGCGGGCAAGATCGATGATCCAGTCGAGCACGAAGGGGCAGCGCTTGCCATAGGCCTGCACCACGAAGCCGAGTCCGTTCCAGCCCTTCAAGCCATTGTCGAAGCTCAGCGCCTCCAGCAGGTCGAGCGACAGCTCCAGCCGGTCCGCCTCCTCGGCATCGATATTGAGGCCGATATCGTAGGATTTGGCGATCAGGGCGAGCTCGCGCACCAGTGGCAGCAGCTCCGACATCACCCGGCCAGCCTGCGCGCGGCTGTAGCGCGGATGCAGCGCCGAGAGCTTGATCGAGATACCCGGGCCTTCATAGACGCCGCGTCCGTTCGCGGCCCGGCCGATGGCGTGGATCGCGTTCTCGTAATCGCGATAGTAGCGCGCGGCATCGGCGGCGGTGGTCGCGGCCTCGCCGAGCATGTCGTAGGAATAGCGGAAGCCGCGGGCCTCCAGCGGGCGGGCGCGCTTCAGCGCTTCGTCGATCGTCTCGCCGGTGACGAACTGCTCGCCCATCATCCGCATGGCCATGTCGACGCCACGGCGGATCACCGGCTCGCCGGCGCGGGCGATGAGGCGGGTCAGAGCCGCGGCGAGGCTGCGGTCATTGACGGTCGAGGTCAGCTTGCCGGTGACGACGAGGCCCCAGGTCGCGGCATTGACGAAGAGCGACTTGCCGCCGCCGACATGGGACTTCCAGTCGCCGTCCGCGATCTTGTCGCGGATCAGCGCGTCACGCGTCGCCGTGTCAGGGATACGCAGCAGCGCCTCGGCAAGGCACATCAGCGCCACGCCCTCCTGGCTGGAGAGCGAATATTCCTGAACCAGCCCCTCGACGCCGGTGCCCTTGTGCTTGGCCCGCAGCGCCTCGATCAGCTTGCGCCCCGTGCGGGCGATCTCCTGCTTGCTCGCCGGCGGCAGCTTCGCGGCTGACAGCAGAGGCGGCAGGCATTCGGTCTCGGGCCGGCGATAGGCGGCGGTGATCGCCTGGCGCAGCGCCGACTGCTCGCGGATCGGAGGGGCAAAGCCTGCGAAGGGCTGAGTTGAACCGTTTTCAGATCGCTCGATCCGAAGAGTGTTCTCAACAGGCATACAACCTCTCCGCGATCAATCGCTGCTTATCGCCGTGATGCTAGATGACCCAGCATTCGGGCAAGATGGCTACATACTCAGATTAATACTATAAATTCCACGTACAATTATAATACACGCCGCAATATTGGCGTCAAAAATATAACCCGTATTACATAATATCGAATAGAGATGACTTTATATACTAAAAGCGCCAATCGCCTCGATGTAGACATTCGCGCGAGAGCTGACTGATGCTATCGTATCCTAACATCGCCAGACTTGAGGACATTTCCTTGCGGAAGAACTCGATGCTGGTCTCGACGCCGCGCTGGCCATCCGCGGCCAGGCCGTAGGCATAACCACGACCAATGAAGCAAGCCTTCGCACCCATCGCCAGAGCTTTGATGATATCGTGCCCACGCCGGATGCCACCGTCCATCATAACGACGGCTTTGTCGTTGACGGCATCGACCACAGGCCCCAACGCCTTGATTGTCGATATCGCTCCATCAACTTGGCGACCGCCATGGTTCGACACGACAATGCCGTCGACTCCGTGCTCCACCGCCTTGACCGCGTCGTGTGGGGACAAGATTCCCTTGATCACAAGTGGACCGTCCCACATCCCTCTGATCGTCTTCAAATGCTCCCAAGTCAGGGTTCGATCGATCAGCCCACCGCCGGCTTTGGACATAATACGCTTGAAGTTGCCTTTTCCGCCCGGCATGCTGCCGAAACTCAATTTGGGGCCCATCGGCACGTCGATCATCCAACGAATTCGTGTCAACATATCAAGCACGTTCGAAGGCTTTACCTTGGCAGTATATGCGTAGCCGTGCCGGACATCACGCTCGCGCTGTGCGGGAACGTTCGAATCGACCGTCAGTACAAGAGCTTTACATCTCGCAGCCTTCGCACGTCGAATTAGTTCCTGGAAATGTCCTGGCTCTTGCATAACGTAGAGTTGGAACCAGATTGGCTCCTTCCTCGCCGCGGCAACCTCCTCGACGGAGGAAATCGCGGCGGTCGACAAACATGACGTGATTCCGCAGGCTTCAGCTGCTTTTGCGGCAGCAATGTCCCCGCGACGCGCTAGAACCCCCAGCGACCCTACTGGGCCGAGGATCAGTGGCATCGACAGTCGTTCGCCGAAAACCGTCGTGCTCAAATCGACCTTGCTCACGTCGGTTAAGACCCTCCAGACCAACCGAAGCTCTGCCAAGTCTGAGATGTTCGCTCTGAGCGTCACCTCATCGTATGATCCCCCGTCGAGATAATCGTAAAGCAGGCGCGGCAGACGCTTTTTCGCGAGCGCCTGCATGTCCTGAATGTTGATCGGTGCCACTGTCCAATCCCGTTCTATTCGCGGAAGCTGGGGTCGATCCGATCAAGCATTCTCAACAGCGCAGGCCAGTCTTTGGTTGTGCCGCTACGATTAGGCTTGTCGAAGTGAGAGGCGGTTTTTTCGGCGGTGGCGTCATCACATTCAACGGCATCACCGCCAGCAAGCGCAGCAACCTGAATTTGGCACGCAAACTCAAGGAAATACATAAGCTCGAAGGCCTCGCGGACCTCCTTGCCTCCGGTCAGGAGGCCGTGGTTTCTGAGGATGAGCACGTTGTAATCAGCAAGGTCGTTGCCGAGACGCTGTTGAACATCATGGTTCGTCGCCGTGCCGCCGTAGTCGTGATAGCCGACGCGGTTGTGAAAACGCATCGCATGTTGGGATAAGTTCAGCAGCCCGCGTCGGTGAGCCGACACCGCAGCGCCTGCCTTCGTATGAGTGTGCATCACCGACTTCATGTCGGGGCGAACCTTATGAATCGCTCCATGCACGACGAAACCGGACGAGTTGACGCCCATGCCAGTCGGGTCATCCAAGATATTGTCACTGGTATCGGCGGTCACGAGATTGGAGGCCGTGACCTCCTCAAAGAGAAGTCCGTAGGCATTAATCAGATATTTATCCGTCGAGCCGGGGACTTTAGCAGAGAGATGAGCGTAAATCTGATCGGTCATCCCAAAGTAGGCACACAGCCGAAATGCCGCGGCCAGGTTGACACGCTGTTGCCACTCCTCCGACGAGACGCGGCTTTTTACTTCAGGAAACCTAAGGATGTTGTTGGTATCGATCATGTTGCTTCCCTTCATGCTGCTCGTTGCGCTCAATTCGGCGCAAGTCATGCAATAACGTCGATACCTCTGGCGAGGCGATCTTCGAGATAGAGACCACGGAGTCGGCGGGTGACAGGGCCCGGCATCCCAGCCCCAATTTTATGGCCGTCGATCGACACGACCGGCATCACCAGGTTGACGGAGTCGGTGATAAACGCCTCCGCGGCCTCCGCTGTCTCGATAAGATCAAATGCGCGTTCCTCCACGCGGATCTGAGCTGCGCGCGCTAGCTCAACGATCGAGCTGCGCGTGATGCCTGGCAACAAAGCCCTCGACAGCTCGCGGGTGACGAGACTTCCGCCATCCGTCACGATATGGAAATTTGCCGAAGAAGTTTCGGTGATTAAGCCGTCTTCGACGAAGACAACATCATCGAATCCGTCGCGATTTGCTTGAACTTTGGCGATGGAAGAAAAAAGAAGCTGAACTGACTTTATGTCGCGCTTGTTCCACCGCCCTTCAACGGCACTGCGAACGGCAATTCCGCAATCCCACCTCGGATTATTGAGTACGGATTTCGACTGCGTGAATATCACAATAGTCGGATCTAGTGTCGTATCAAATATAAAACTACGATCTTGAACTCCACGGGAGATCTGTAGATAGACTAGACCCTCGGTCAGTCCGTTCCGTTTGACGATCTCTCTGTGGAGCGCCAGCAACCCATTTCTGTCAACGGTAGACGGAATCTCCAATTTAGCCAAAGAATTTTGCAAGCGGGCAAAATGCCCATCAAAGTCCAGCAATTTGCCAGCCGCAACGGCTGTCACCTCATAGACTGCGTCTCCAAACAGAAAACCGCGATCGAAAATGGAAACGCTGGCCGATGCTTCGGGAAGCCACTTGCCATTTGTGTAAACTGTTCTGAACATTGGAAAATCCGAAGGCGCCCTCGAAAAGTGGTCGATCACGACTGAATGCTTCTGCGGTCTCGCTGGGCTCGCTCCAGCGCGACCGTTGAGCGCGCACTGCCCGCCATTTGCAGCGCATAGTCCACAGCCCGGAACGAGCTTGATTGTATTTCATTACAATACCTTGTTTCTAAATACACTATATCGTTTGTAATTGCCTTGCACAAGAGGCATTTCTCCCCATGAGACACGAGACATCCAAGGGGCTTGGGTACTTGCGGGTGAGGCGTCGCGCCGGCATTGAAGATGGCCCGCTGCGCTCCGGCCATCCTTGCGCAAATCCGGCGTCCCGCTCTGGTCCGCCATTGTGATCGGTTGCCTGTTCTCCACCATGGTGGTGATGGACGGGGCGATCGTGAACGTGGCACTGCCGGCGATGGCGGCCGATCTCGGGCTTTCCGTGATCGGCCAGCAATTGGCGGGCGGCGCATATCTGATCGCACTCAGCGGCTTCACGCTGCACGCCGCCCGGCTCGGCGCTCTCTGTGGGCGCCGGCAGGTGCTTCAGCGCGGTCTGATCCTGTTCACTGTGGCGAGCGTCATTGGCGGCCTTGCGGGGGACGGCGCCTCGCTACATGCCGCGCGGGCTGTGCAGGGCCTGGGAGCCTCGGTGTTGGCTACATTAACGCTGGTCGTGATCGACTCGGCCTCACTTAGCGGGTCGAAAAGCTGGCAGCGGGTAGCGCCGCGCCTCGTCGGGAGATAGCAATTCCAGCTTAGCATCACTCGCGATCGAGGCCGCATCGACCTCCACGACCCGACCGAGCAGGCTGGCGCCCTCATCCAGCGCGATCTCGGCGAGAACGATCGGCACTTCCGCGTTGAACGAGGGGTGGTTCGGCCGGGTGATCAGCGAGAAGGATACGATCCTGCCGCGCCCGGACACCTCGCGCCAGATCAGGTCGGCCGAACCGGTATAGGGACAGATCGGCCGGGGGTAGAAGAACAGGGGGCCGCCATCGCGGCTCTGCTGGAGCATTAGCCTGCCTTCACGCCAGCCGGCCAGGAAGGGGGCGTTGTCCTCGTCTTCGTACGGTTGGGGATAGGCGATCTCGGCAGTCATTGCACGACCTCCAGGATGATGCTGCTGGCGGAAAGACCATGGCCATAACCGACCATGCCGTAGCCTGCGACGAGACCGCGCCTGGCATTGGCGACCTGCCTGTCGCCGGCCTCGCCGCGCAATTGGCAGACCGCTTCGGTGACGCTGAGCAAGCCGCCGGCGATGCCCGCCTGCCCACAGGAGAGCTGGCCGCCGCCGGTATTGAGCGGCAGGCTGCCGTCCCAGGAGAAGCTGTTGGCCGCCAGAAAGGCGCTGACCTCGCCCTTGCGGCAGAAGCCGAGATCCTCGAGCTGGATCGCGACCATGATCGGGTAGTCGTCATAGAGCTGGACGAAATCCATGTCCTGCGGGCCGAAGCCGGCCTTGTCGTAGAGCTTGCCCGCGAAGATCTCCCAGCCGCCGCAGAGCGGAGCAATCTCCATCGGCGGATGATTGTGGCGCTCGAAGCCCGAGAGGATGCGGACGGCCTTTCCGGCCGGGGCGCGGTCGAGCGTGGTGACGACCACGGCCTCAGCGCCGGCGCAGGGCAGCACGCAATCGTAGAGACAAATCGGGTCGGCGATGACGCGGGCGTTCATGTAGTCGTCGATCGACAGCGGGCCGCGCAGCAGTGCATGCTCGTTGCGCTGCGCGCTGCGGCGCTGGTCGACGGAGATGCGGCCGAGATCCTCGCGCCGCGTGCCATAGGTCTCCGAGTGCTTGCGCTGGATGATGCCGAACAGGCCGTTCGCGCCGCCGAAGCCGAGCGGGGTGCCGTAATTGCGCAGGCCGCGGCTGAAATTGTCCATCAACTTGAAATGACCACCGACATCGTAGTTGTCGCCGGCGATGCAGAGCACGGTCGTGGCCTGGCCACTCTCGATGGCGTGCTTGGCATTGATGATGCTGGCCACCGGGCCGGCGCTGCCGGCGGTGCCAAGATAGGCCCAGGAGACGGAGATACCGAACTGCTCCGCTGCAGTGACGGTATTGTCCGGCGGCAGCTCGAAGGACGAGATGGCCAGCCCGTCGACATCCTTGAAGGTCAGGCCGGCCGAAGCCAGCGCGTTCCGGCCCGCTTCGGCCAGAAAGGAGAAGAGCGTGCGCGTGGTGCGCTTCTCATAGGGGGTGCGGCCGTAGCCGGCGATGCCGATATTGCTTGTCATGACCGCCTCAGATGATGTGGTTGCGCCTGAGATCTTCGATCTCGACCGCGGAAAGCCCGAGCCACCCGCCGAAGACCTCGTCGTTGGACGCGCCGGGATCGCGGCCCGACCAGCGGATGTCACCCGGGGTTTCGCTGAGCTTCGGGACGGGCGCCGGCATGCGCATCGATCCGAGCGTTTCATCGACGAGCGTATGGATCGCCTCGCGGGCGGCGACATGGGCGTCGCTCAGCACGTCCGCGATGTCGTGGATCTTGCCGGCGACGACCTTGTTGGCGACGAGCTTCTCGAGCGCCACCGCCGTCGGTTGCGCCTTCAGCCAGGCCGCCACTTCCGCGTCGATGGCATCGCGATGGATCACGCGGTCGGCCATGGTGGCAAAACGCGGATCGCTCTTGAGATCGGGCCTCTGCATGGCGTCGATGAGCCCGTTATAGATGCTCTGCGAGCCGCAACTGATCGCGATCGCGCCGCCATCGGCCGTCGCATAGACGTTGCGCGGGACGTCCTCCTCCATCTGGTTGCCGAGCAGCGGCTTCTTCTGCCCGGTCTGGTCGTAGCGGACGATCACAGATTCAATGATGCGCAACAGCGGTTCGTAGAGAGCCACATCGACGACCTGGCCGCGGCCGCTGCGCTCGCGCCGGTGGATGGCGGCGAGGGCTCCGAAGGCGCCGAAGACGCCGGCGAGATAGTCGCCCATCGGGAAGGCCGAAACGGTCGGCCCCTTGTCGGGGTGGCCGGTGAAGGAGGCCAGGCCGGAGAAGGCTTCGGCGATCGTGGCATATCCGCCCTGCTCGCGATTGGGGCCCGTCTGCCCCCAGCCGCTGACGCGCACCCAGACGATGCGCGGAAATCGCTGCGAGAGTTCGGCCGGGTCGAGTCCCCAGCGCTCAAGCGTGCCCGGGCGGAAATTCTCGATGACGATGTCGCTTTCACCGATTAGGCGCAGTGCGATCTCCCGCGCCTCCGGCCGCGAGATGTCGAGGGAAATGACGTGCTTGTTGCGCGCCATGGTCTTCCACCAAAGCGCGGCCCCATCCTTGTGCGGTGGCCATTCGCGCAGGGCGTCGGGCTTTCCGGGCTTCTCGACCTTGACCACCCTCGCGCCGAAATCGGCAAGCATCGAGCCGACGAAAGGCCCCGCCAACATCGAGCCGAGTTCGAGCACCTTGAGGTCCGACAGGGCGGCTTCAGGCATAGTTCGGGCGTGCGCTTCCATGATGGCTCGCTTTCTGGAGGGATTTTGCGCGGCTCTCGCCGCTATTTTGGTGGAGCCGCCACCCGGTCGATGCCGACGAAGACATCGAGCAGGATGACGGCGACAATCGCGACATAGATCGTCCCGGCGGAGATCGCCGCGACCATCGGGTCGATCGCGTATTGGACGTAGTTGAACAGCTTCACGGGGATGGGCATCAGCGAAGCCGTCGCATTGAAGATGCTGAGCTCGACATTGATCCAGGAGATGATCAGCGCGAAGAGCCCCCCGGCGACGAGGCCGGGCTTGATGATCGGCAAGGTGACCAGAAAGAAGGTCGAGACGGGCGAGGCGCCGAGATCGAGGCTGGCTTCCTCCAGCGTCTGATCGAAGCGCGCCAGCGATGCCAGCACCGTACGCAGGATGTAGGGGACGACGATGAGGACATGGCCGGCCAGGAGCGCCGCATAGCTGCGGGCGAAGCCGAGCATGCTGGCATATTGGAGCAGGGCCGCGCCGATCACGATCGTCGGCAGGATCAGCGGCGCCAGGAAGATCGTGCTGACGAGCTTCATGCCCGGCAATTTGCTGCGCGTAATCGCAAGCGCCGTCGGCACGCCGATCAGGAGCGCGATGGCCGTCGAGGCGAGCGCGATCGAGGCGCTGAGCCCGATCGAGTCGAGATAGGAGGTGTCGGCGAGGAACTGCCGGTACCAGCGCAAGGTGAAGCCCTGCGGCGGGAAGGTCAGGTATTCGGTCTCGGTGAAGGAGACCGCGATGATGATGGCGAGCGGGATGGTCAGGAAGGCCAGGCCTGCCCAGACGAAGGCGAGAAGCAGGAAGTGGCCGATCCGTCCCGAAAACGTCATCATGCGCGCACCGCCTGGCGACCGGTCGGCTGCCGTTCGATGAAGAGGAAATAGAGCGCGATCAGGACGAGCGTGACGGCGAGCAGCCCGACCGCCAGCGCCGCGCCGAAGTTGAAGTCGAACAGCGAGCCGTATTGCTCGAAGATCGACATCGCCATGACGACGGTCCGGCCGCCGCTCATGATGCTCGGCACCACATAGGCGCTGACCGCCAGCGTGAACACGATCAACGAGCCCGCCACAACGCCGGGAAGGCTGAGCGGGAACGTCACTTTCGCGAAGGTGACGAAACGGTTCGCGCCCAGATCGAGCGCAGCCTCGACCAGCGACCGGTCGATGGTCTGCAGCACGCCGGCGACGGTCAGCACCATGAAGGGGACGAGGATATAGGTCAGGCCGATGACGATGCTGAGCTCGGTGAACAGGATCGGGAGCGGCCGATCGGTAAGGCCGAGCGCCATCAGCGTGGTGTTCACCAGGCCCTGGCGGCCGAGCAGGATCATCCAGCCGAAGGAGCGCACGATATTGCTCGTGAACAGCGGCATGATCACGAGGATGTAGCAGATGCGCCGCGCCATCCGGCTGCGCACCATGTTCACGATGTAGTAGGCGATCGGATAGCCGATGACGAAGGAGACGAGCGTCGCGATCAGCGAGAGCTTGAAGGTGATGAAGAGGATGCCGGGATAGTAGCTGTCCCCCAGAATCCGCGCGTAGTTCGCAAGGCTCCAGGCGCCGTCCTTGGTCTGGAAGCTCGCCAGGACGACCACGAAAAAGGGCACGAGAAAGAAGGCGGCCATGAAGGCGAGCGGCACGCCGACGAGGAGGGCGGCCCAGCCGTTGCGTATCCTCATGGTAAGGCCTCCCTTGCGGTGAAGCGGGCGATGCGCGGGCTCATTTGATTAGGACCCGGCCACTGTCGCGGTGCCAGGACAGCACGATCTCGTCGCCCACGGCGATCGGCGAGTCGCCCGCGAGCGTGGTCTGTTGCGCGACGATCTCCTGTCCGTCCCGGGAGACGGCGTAAATCCGGATGATGCCGCCGGCGAATGCGATCTCCCGCACGCGGGCCGGCACGCAAACCCGATCGGCGGAGGGATCTTGCGCACGGTCTACCCGGATCGCTTCGGGGCGGAGCAGATAGGTCGTCCTGCTGCCGGCCTTCGCTTCGTGACGGGCCGCGATCGAAAGCGCGCCGATGGCGAGAGAGCCATCCGCCGCGACGGTAGCCGGCAACAGATTGGCATCTCCGATGAAGTCGGCGACATAGCGCTCGGCGGGGGCATGATAGATGTCCCGGCCGGACCCGATCTGGGCGATGCGGCCGGCATCCATTACGGCGACGCGATCGGCCATGACCAGGGCCTCCTCCTGATCATGCGTGACAAAGATGAAGGTGATGCCCAGCTGCTGCTGGAGCGTCTTCAGCTCGATCTGCATCTGCTTGCGCAGCTTCAGGTCGAGCGCGCCGAGCGGCTCGTCGAGCAGGAGCACCTTCGGACGATTGGCGATCGCGCGCGCCAGCGCCACGCGCTGCTGCTGCCCGCCGGAAAGCTGCGACGGGAAGCGCTCGCCATAGATGCTCATCCCGACGGTCGCGAGGCATTCCTCGACGATCGGTGCCACCTCGCCTGCGCCCTTGCCGGCGCGGCGCGGCCCGAAACCGACATTCTGTGCGACGGTCAGGTGCGGAAACAGGGCGTAGTTCTGGAAGACGGTGTTCACCGGCCGGCGATTGGGCGGTAGGCGCTTCATCGAACGACCGTCGATCAGGATATCGCCGTCGCCGAACTCGACGAAGCCGGCGATCGCCCGCAGGAGAGTCGTCTTGCCGCAGCCGCTGGGGCCCAGCAATGCCAGGAACTCGCCCTCGGCGACATCGAGGGAAATGTCGTTCAGCACGACGAGGTCGCCGTAGCGCTTCGTCAGATGCTCGACCCTGATGTAGCCGTTGCTCATGGACGATCCGAAGTCTCGTGCAGCTTTCAAGAGGTGGGAACGAGCATGTTCATGAGCGGAACATGCTGCTGGCAACCATACATGTCGCCTTCGCCTGCCGAACCCTGGGCCCGCGGCCGCTTGATCGTGATCTTGATGGCGTTGGCCATATCGATCTCGAAGAAGGACGAGATCTCGGATACGCCGAGGCCATAGGCGGCTGCGACGGAGTCCGCCGTGACCGCCCCGGACGAGCGGATGAGCTCGTAATTCGCCTTCTCCTTGCACAGGATGTCGAAGGTGATGCGGTAGGGGCCGGCGTTCTTGCTGCGGACGATATCCGCGATCTCGCGCAAGGGACGGGCGCTCATCTCACAGCTCCTCGATGCTGACGGGGAAGAGTTCGGTCGGCGAAGCCACCTTCATCAGGTGATAGGCGCTGAACTCGTAGACGGGGCCGACATCAAGGTCGGACGGCGAATAGGGAAAGGCGAGATTGCCCGAGGGGTTGATGATGCCCTCATAATGATGATGGAGCATGGCGCCGCTGATCTGATGGCAGGCCGCATGCGCCAGCTCCTGCGTCGCGGCCGTAACCTCGATCACGAGCCCGACCTCCCGTTGCAGGGTCTGGTCCCGCTCCAGCTCCTTCATCACGCCGTCGCGGCCATAGACATGGAACTGGATCGCAATGGGCGAGGGCGCGAAGTAGTCGACCGCTCTGGCCTTGAGCTGCTCGAGAATGCCGTCGAGCGCCGCGATGGCCGTGGGGCAGCGGATGCCGGCGATCGAAATCGAGCGATAGCCGGCGAGTCGGGCGCCTTCCAGCTTGACGAAATAGTCCTTCGTCTCGGTCAGCGTCGCGCCCCTGACGCTCACCTGTCTTTCGCCGAGCTGTTCAAACGAGCATCGCGAGAGATCGATCTCGTGGCCAGGGCCGCCCTGATGGAACGGGTTCTCGCGCTCGTAGAGTGAGTGGGCGGAGACCGACTTCACCGAAGCGCGCCTCTTGATGCTGCCGGGCTCCAGCACAAAACTATCCGCGTGCACGGTGCCGAGCATGACGTCCATCGCGAAAGGCTCGGCCGAGAAGGCCCCGCATTCGAGGATCTTGCCCATATGGATCGCCAGGGCCTGGTCAGCGCCCTTCCAGATCGGATACGCGGCTATGACCGAGTCGTCGCAGGCGCGGCCGGCGATGATGACATCGGCGCCGGCATCGAGTGCAGCGCAGATCGGCTCATGGCCCATCTGGGCGACGAGCGTCACGGTCTTGTCGAGGGCTTCCTGCGTCAGCTCATGCCCGGCTTCGAAATCGACGACCTCGCCCGCGGCGACAGCGCGCTTGGCCCGCTCGATCGGGATGTCCGAGCGGATCGTGGCGAGCTTCAGCCTGAAGCCGTTCTCTTTGGCGATGTCGCGGACGAGAGCAGCGGTCCGGTCGACCTGGATGCCGGAGCCGGCGCCGCCGACGCTGCCGACGATGACCGGAATGCCCGCCTGCCGCCCGGCGCGGATCAGGGCGGTCAATTCGCGCTTGATGCTGACATCGGAGACCAGCGGCTTGCCCGAGCCGAGATAATGCGGGCCTGGATCGGTGGAGCCGGCATCGACTGCAATGACGGCGGGATTGAGCGACATGCCCCGCGCGAGAGCCTCCTCGCCGAAACCATAACCCAAAGTGCCCGTAGGCGTTAGCACGGTAATACCGGACATGTTGACCTTGATCCGCCGCTCGATCCGAAGATGATCGATCCCGCGATGATCCGCGTTCTCGACGCCTCCATTCAGGGAGCGGGCTCCGTCAGGGTCAAATCGCTTCTGGCGTGTCAGCCATAACTCAAGGATATGCCAATGTCGGGAACGGCGTTTCCATTCCTATGGGGGATCACCGATCATCTTCGCCATCGCCGCGATCTTGGCCTCTAGATTGGCGCGAACATGTTCGATCAGGGCCTGCGTCGCGAGTGACGGTTCCCGGAAGCTGGGCGTGACGACCCAGACGTTGAAATTCACGACGGGGCGGAACGGCCTGACGACCAGTTGGCTGGCGGGAAAGCCTTCGGTGCTCAGCGGATCGACGATGGACACGCCGACGCCGGCCGCGACGAAGGAGCAGCAGGCCTCGGTGAGCTGGACCTTGATGACGATGTTGCGATCGGATTGGCTCTCGGCGAAAACCCGGTCGATCTCGAGCTGGGCGCGGTCCTCGTCGACCATCCCGATGAAGCGCTCGCCATGCAGGTCCTTCGCCGTGATCACGTCGCGAGCCGCAAGGGGATGATCCGGCGGGAGGACGCAAACGGCCTTCATCGAGCACAGCTTCTCGAAGCGGACGCCGGACCGCTCGGGAGCGAACATGCCGAAGCCCAGGTCGAACCCTTGGGTCGCGACGGATTCGACGAGGAGCCAGGAATTCCGGCTCGACATCTCGATCCTCAGATCATGCCGGGTGGCCAGGAAGCCACCGAGGATCGGCGGCAGAACCCGCGCCGCAAGCGAGGGATAGGAAACCAGATTGATCTCGCCATAGTCGAAATTCTTGATGGCGCGCGCCCGGGCCGACACGGAATCCACGCTGAGGAAAACCCGCTCGACCTCCGAATGGAGCATCTGCCCCTCCGCCGTCGGAACGACGCCGTTCTTCAGGCGACGGAAGAGGGCAAAGCCGCAGCGCCGCTCGAGCAGAAAGATTAGCTTGCTGACGGCCGGCTGCGAGAGATTCAATTTTTCGGCCGCCCGGGTGAAGCTGCCGAGCTCCATGATGGTCTTGAAAGCCTCGAGCTGCCGGATGTTCATAGCGAAAAGTTATCTCAGACCCTTGGATTTCAATTTGAAGCTGGAAACCTGCCGGGTCCTCATGTCCCTCTCAGAGGACAATGCCAGAACGGCGGAGGAGAGACTATGGCACGCTTCAAAACAAAATTGCTCGTCGGCGCGGCTTCATTCGTGGCGGCGGGAGCTTTCACGACGATGGCTGTAGCCGAGGAAACCATCACCGTCGCCACCTATGGCGGCGAATGGGGGGCTGCGATGCAGGCCTGCATCATCGATCCCTTCACGAAAGAGACCGGGGTGAAAGTCACGCCGGAGCCGGGCGTCTCGGGCGTAACGCTGAGCAAGCTGCGCCAGCAGAAGGGCGCGCCTTCGCTCGACGCCGTCTGGATCGATGGTGGCGTGTCCGAGATCGCGGCCGCCGACGGCGTCATTGCGCCGATCGATCCCGCCAAAGTTCCCGCGGTGGCGGGGATGCTTCCCGAGGGCGTCTACAAGGGTGACGACGGAAGGCTCTTCGCCGTCAGCACGGGCTTCTACTCGCTCGGGCTGGGTTACAACACGCGCGACATCAAGCAGGCGCCGACCTCCTGGCTGGATCTCTGGAAGCCGGAATTTGCCGGAGCGGTCACGTTCCCCAGCCCGTCCAACGCCATGGGCGTCCCCTTCATCGTGCATCTGGCCGGGCTGGTCGGAGGCAACGCGGACAATGTCACGCCGGCATTCGAGAAGCTGAAGCAGCTCAAGGTCTCAGCCTATTTCGACACAGCTGGCGCCGGCACCAACCTGTTTCAGAGCGGTGAGGCGATCGTCGGCGCCCATTACGCCAGTTCCGCCTACGCCATGCGTGACCAGAAGCTGCCGATCGCATTCGTCGTGCCGAAGGAAGGCGCGATCGGCGGCGATATTCGGCTGCATCTGGTCGCCAACAGTAAGAAGCAGGCATTGGCCGAGACGTTCATGAACTATGCCATCGGCAAGTTGCCGGCGACCTGCATGGCCGAGAAGATCTATGTCGGCCCGGCGACCACAGGCGTCGCGCTGACGGACAATGCGAAGCAGCGCATGCCCTGGGGGCCTGACGGCTCGATCAAGAGCCTGGCGTTGCCAGACTGGAACAAAATTAACGCCAATCGCGCGGCAATTATCGAGGCTTTCAATAAAACGGTCGTCGCGAAGAAATAGCCGGTATGGCCGGCTTCTAACGGAGACCGTCCCTAGACACTTCCAGGCCGTGTGGGGCAAGCGAGCCTGCCGAGGGAGGCATTGCTGCTTATATGGCTATTTTAAATACACAAATCTTTGCAATTTTATCCTGCATGGCGCCCCGATACGATTCGAACGTGTAACCTTTTTCTTCGGAGAGCAAAACATCGGCGAGCTTTTGCGCGCGTGGCAAATCCTTGAGCTTGAAACGTGTGGCCTTAGCGCGTTTTATCGGTTGCCACGCTGTCTGTGGATAGCACCGGACGCGAAAGAAAAGCGAAGAGAAGTAGAACATGCGTGCACAGGATTTGCACACGGAAGCCAGATAACCACTTGAAATAATTTACGAATTTATCCGATCCATCATCGGTGCGACGGAGAATCTAAGATATTGATCTTCCAGCATTTTTCTCTTGTAAATCAGTGCACGCGCGGCGTTTCGTGTGCGCTTTTATACGCTATGGCACGCCAGGTTTCGACGCCTGCCACCTTCGCGAAGCTCCCCTCCGGGTCCTGGCGCGTCCAGGTCCGCAGCAAGGGCCGCTATGCGATCGGCTCCGTCCTGCACCGAGATGATGCGCAAGGCGACCGAGGCCGGGCGCCGGATTGATCATGGCGAGGCCCTGAACGCGTCGCGCAGCGCGCGTTCGGGGCCTCATCGACCTTCATATCGACGACATGTGCGACGTCGGCAAGGCCCCTCCGTGCTCCATGGCCGCCACTCCGGCATTGCTGAAGCGGCAACTCGGCAAGTGGAGCATCGTGTCCCTCGACCGCGAACGGCCGGAGACGATCGTTTCCGATAACGGCACCGAGTTCACCTCGATGGCGATCCTGCGCCGGTGCCAGGGTATCACTTCAATACCTGTCGCCCTCCCAATCCCATGCGAACACGGCAACCTATCGCAGCGAGCATGAAATGCCGCTGTCATACTTATGCGTTTGTTTTCCAAATGAGGCGCACCCGCAAAAAAATTCGCTCCTAAAAATTTCGCCCCGTTGACATTCGCAGGATTCAGTCATTATCAATTCACACGCATAAGTTGCACAGCGGTCGAGCATCTTCGCCGCTGCCTGTATTCCACACGTATATCTTCCCATTAAATTTATTCGAGGCGGACCAGTCATGGATTCGTTCCCGATAGCGCGCGTCAAAAACGTAACGATCAAGAAATTTTTGGAGGAAACCACAGGGATAGACCTGCGCTCTTTTGATTTCCACGACCGTTCGGCGTTGGCCGAGCTCGTTGCCAGGCGGGCACAGCAAGCGAAGCCCGACGCCGGCAAGCCGACAAAATCCAAATCTGGCAAGGGCCGCGGACGGGCGGGAGCCGGTGCGAGCCGGCGTCCCAGCAAGGCGGCACTCGAAGCCGCCATCGGTCATGAGACGCTCGAGGCGCTGCGCTCCTTCCAGCGCAGCTACCGGCTCACCGGCGCCCCGGAGACCGCAGAGGGCCTGATGGAGCTCGGGCTCGATTCCGCCGCCAAGGTTGCCGCGATGTCGCCCGCCCGCTTCGTCGAAACGACGAAGGAGTTGTTCAAGGGCGACCAGACGAAAGCGCGCGACGTCCATAGTCGCGCCGGCCATCTCAAGACCGCTGCCTTACAGCTTTATGGCAGCGTCAAGGACCTCGCCGCCTCGCCTTATTACAGCGGCACCAAGTTCAATACCGCGTCCAGTGACATGGTCGACTATTTCACGAGCATCCCGAGCTACACGGCGCTGTTCGGAAATATGAATTACTTCGACACTGACCCCGGTCAGACGATCTTCAGCCCATCGGCATATTTCTTCGATGCGATGCGGATCATCGACGAGTATATCACTTATCCCAATACAGAACCGGTCCGGACCATCCCGCCGGGCTACACCTTGGAAGAGCGTCGTCCCGATCTTTTCGCGCTCAAGCTGACCCCGACCAACACATTCACGGAAATTCCCACCCTCACGCTCGTCAACGACGTGCTCGCCTTTTCGATCAAGGCACGCAGCGGGCAGGATCCGTATCAATACCTCGCCAGCGCGCCTTATCCGTTCGACCTGCCGTTCACGCAGCCGCTCGTCGCATTGCGCCAGCCGCTCGCGCTGATGAACACGCCGCTCGTGGCGCTCTATCGCGGCATGGTGGTGCCGGGAGGCGGCGCCAGCAACGTGCTGCCGCTGGATGTGGCGCGCGAGGCGCTCAATCTGTCGGTCACGGACGTGTCCCGCTTCACCACGCCCGATCCGAGCATCGCCGGCGTCACCGCCGCCTATGGCTACGATATCCCTCGCACGCCCCTGCCCTATGCCGGCGTCGGCGAGGTCGGCACGTTGGTCGGCTCGACGGCGGTGGGCGGCATCGGCACGCGCTTCACCAGCGAAATGGCGGTCGGGGATAGGATCAGCGTCGCCGGCGTACCACGCAAGGTGACCGCCATTGCCAGCGATACGCAAGCCACGGTGGATGCCGTCTGGGCAACGCAAACGGCGCAGAACTACATCGTCGCGCCGAACGCTGCGCCGCCCAAGCCGCCCTTTGCCGGTCAGGGCACGGTGTCGATCGACCCTGACAACACCATCGTGACAGGGGCGGGCACAGCCTTCACCACTCAGATCGTCGTCGGCGATAAGATCACCACGGCCGGCCAGACACGCACCGTCGTCTCGATCACCTCGGACACGACGCTGAATGTCGATACTGCTTTCCCTTATATCTCGACCGACCTCGCCTATACGGTGACGCCAAAGGCGTCGCAGCCGGTTTCTCCCTATGTCGGCCCTGGCGGCATCGCGTTCGAGAAAGGCGGCACCGACGTCACCGGCATCGGCACGACATTCCTCACCGATTACGCCAATGGCGGCACGATTGCGGTGGGCACGACGACGCTCGTCGTCGGCACGGTGACGTCCGATACGACGCTCACCGTCACGGCCGCCTGGCCGTCGATGGGCGGCGTCGGCTACATGGTGCAACCGGCGCCACGCACCGGCACCATAGCCGACGTTCTGCCGACCACCGGCACCGGCAAGATCTCCTGGCAGACGACCTCGACGCAGATCACTGGCACCGGCACCAATTTCGTCAAGGAATTGCGCGTCAGCGACCAGATCACCGTGGGAACGGAAACGCGGACGATCACCGCCATCCTCTCGACCACGCAGGCCGAGATCGAGATGGCGCCGACCGCCGACGCCAGCGCGCAAGCCTTCACCATCCTGAAGATGGACGGGATCGACCTCGTCGATATCTTCCAGGCACGCACCGGGCTGCTCGCCGAGGAACTGACCGCGTTGCTCGACCAAAACCTGTCGAAAACCGAACGCGACACCGGCGGCGCCAACGGGTTCTTCATCAACGATACCGGCGAGCAACCCGCCAGCATCGCCACCTATTTCTGCAACGATCCCGGCAACCCGACCTATCGCCTCGCCGGGCTGACCCTGAAGCGGCTCGATCGGCTGAGTCGCTTCATCCGTCTCGGCAAGCTCTGCGGCTGGTCGTTCGCTGACCTGCAATGGGCGATGACGGCAACCGGCGCGACCGAGATCACCGAAGACTACCTACTTGCGCTCGGCCAGGTGGCTGGGTTGACCGGTGATGGAAGCCTCACAGCGCTCGACGTCACCGGGCTGTTCTACGCGCTCAAGACCTCCGGCAAGATCGACGACCGCACCCCGCAAGACCAGTTCGACCTGATCTTAAACACTCCCGCGGTGCTGCAGGGCGCCGATCCCTACCTGCCGGCCAGCACCACGCCCTTCAACCCCTTCCGCACGCCGGTGCAGCAATGGACGATTGCGAATACCGCCGGCAACGACGGCATCATTCGCAGCCGGCTGCGGGCGGCGCTGCAGATTGGCGATGCCGACACAACGCGGCTCGCCATTTACGTCCAAAGCCTCATCGGGGCGCAGACGCCGACGGTGATGGACCTCAATCTGGGCAATCTCACCTGGTTGTGGCGGCTGGCAAGCACGGCCCAGCGCCTCGGCTGGAGCATCGACGCCTATCTGACCTTCCTCGGGCTGATGTATTATCCGGGCGCCCCGGACTATTTTCTGCCACCGAAAGGAGCCGTCACCTTCGCGCTCGACACGCTGGCCGACCAGTTCACGATGGCGCGGTGGCTCGCGGACAGCGATTTTTCAGCGGGCGAGATCCAGTACATCACCACCGGCGCCTCGCCCAGTTTCCCGACGCCCTACCCGGTTCGCGACGTCCTCTCCTTCCAGGCGGAAACGGCGGTTTCGGCCGCCACGACCCATCTGACGCCCTCGGCGCTGGCGGTGCTGCAGCTCAACACCGAGCAGGCACAGGCGCTGTTCGACAATCTCGTGGCGCAGAAGTTCGTCACCGATATCGGCATCTCGTTGCGCTACGCTGCGACCTACGCCGATGTCTGTGCCTATCTGCCGGTGCGAGTCGGCGACAATGCCACCGTATTCGGCTTCGATGCGGCAAGTTTCATCGACGCGACGCTCGGCATCGACGCGGCCCAGTCCCAGCAGATTTATGCCGCGCTGCTCGCCGCCAAACCGCCGGCGCTCGTTGCCGTCACCGCGACGATCGCAGCTGTGGCGCAGGACTTCACCGCTTCCACCGAGCTTTCCTATCTGGCGCCGATTTTCGCCGGCAATGCCGATCCAACAGCCTGCACGCAAGCGGTGCGCACCACGCTCTTGACCGCGCGCACCGGTATCGACGGGCTGATCAAGACGATTGCGCAGACCGCCAATCTGCAGGTGACCAGTCTGGTGCGGGCCTTGAGCGATTTTCTCGGCCTTTCGACAGGAAGCGTCGCGGCGCTGCTGCCTTTCGCATCACGGATCACGCCGCTCGCGGACTATCTCGCCGCCTTCCTGACTCCCCTCCCCGCCGGCACGCAGCCGCCAACGACTCTCAACACCTTCATCGGCTGGATTTCGCGGGTCGGATTGATCGTCGAAACCTGCCAGCTCGACGCGGTGGAAACCGGCTACGTCACCTCGCCGGAGGGGGCGCCGCATTTCAACATCGCCGACTGGAGCAATATCGACATTGCCGGCATCGCTGCCATCGCCGCCTACGCAAACCTGCGCAACGCCGTCGGCGCGCTGCAGGACCAGCTGATCGTCTATTTCCAGACGCCGACCACCGATCCGGTGAAGAAGGCCGCGGCTCTGGCTGCCGCGACCGGCTGGTCAGCCAGCGATATCGCCCTGCTGAACGCCTATTTCTGGCCGGCGGCGAGCCCGACCGACGCCGACACCATGGCCGGGCTGACCAGGCTGTCGACCGTGTTCGATCTGCAGCGGCGGCTCGGCGTCGGCACGCCGACTCTGAAAAAGCTGGTCGGCACGAGCCACATGCCGATCGAATCCGCGCCGGGTGTCATCGACCCTGTCGCGTGGGCGGCCTATGAGGACGTCGCGCAGGCGGCGCTCGGCATCGCCAATGCCAGCTTCACCGGCGATGCGCTGACCGAGGCGAACACCGCCATCACCGCTGCGATCAACGGCCT
Source organism: Allobosea sp. NPDC055332 (assembly GCF_053645455.1). NCBI lineage: Bacteria > Pseudomonadati > Pseudomonadota > Alphaproteobacteria > Hyphomicrobiales > Alloboseaceae > Allobosea > Allobosea sp. NPDC055332. The sequence continues at coordinate 358,931 of NZ_JBSHMO010000002.1, forward strand.
GACGCGCGATGCGCTGGTCGGCAATGTGCTCTGGTGGATGAACGCCCGCAATCCGACCCTGCGCAGCGTCAACGACCTCTACAAGTTCCTGTTGCTCGACGTCGAGATGGGCACGTGCGCGACCACCTCGCCGATCGCGCAAGCCATCGCCTCGGTGCAGCTCTATATGCAGCGCTGCCGCATGATGATGGAACCCGGGGTTCTGCAGATCGACATTCCGACGATCTGGTGGTCCTGGATCATGAACTATCGGGTCTGGGAGGCGAACCGGCGGATCTTCGTCTATCCGGAAAACTACGTCGAACCCTCGCTGCGCCAAGGCGCGACGCCGCAATTCCGCGAACTGGCCGACGACCTGCTCCAGAACGACCCGACAAAGGCGAATGTCGTCCCGCCCTTCGAGGATTTCATCAAACAGCTTGCCGTGCTCGGCAATCTGATCCCGGTCGGATCCTATCAGGCCTCGACCAAGGATCAGCGCAGCGGCGAGGTGAAGGACACGCTGTTCATCGTCGGCCGCACGCGTACGCAGCCTTACGAGTTCTATTTCCGCGCACTCGACAATGCGGTGGAATGGAACCCCTGGTACAAGATCGACCTGACGATCGGTGGTGATCGGGTGAGCCCGGTCTATGCTTTCGGGCGGATGTTCGTCTTCTGGACGGAATTCGACACGGCGAAGAGCAATTCGATCGCCAACCAGGTCTCGAACACCGAGACGATCGACAAGGCGACCCTCAAATACTCGTTCTACAACAACGGCGCCTGGTCGAGCGTGCAGACGCTCGACGGCGCGGCAATGATCAACACCTACCCATCGAGCTATCCGACGATCAGCAATCCCGGCCCCGTCGCCGACCTGCTGCGCAAGGAAAACACCTACTGGCAATTCCCTTATGTCGTCTCGACCGGCGAGGGGCTGGTCGGCGCCGGGCGGATCTCGATCTCCGCCGGGATCGGCGTGGTCGACGGCACGCGCACGCAGTTCACCCGCGAAGTGCGGCCGGGCGACCGCATCGTCTGCTTCGGCGAGGAGCGCATCGTCGGCGCGGTGGCCAGCGACCTCTCGCTCGTCGTCACGGAACCGTGGACGTCGGCGGCGGACGACGCCGAATACAAGATCATCGCCTTCACGCAAGGCGGCCGCTTCCGCCCGTTCGTCGGCACCGGCACGGCCTCGACCACGACCGGCATGCCGCTGGTCAGCGGCAACGGCACGCGCTTCCTCGACGAATTCGTCTATGGCGACACCATCGCTATCGGCAACGAATCCTACATCGTCATCCTGATCCAGGATCAGGAAAACCTGCTGGTCGATCAAAACTGGATCGGCTCCTACAACGATGCGCAATTCACCGTCGTGCCGGGCAACCAGGGGCAGGAGAACATCCTCGTCGCCTACAGCCCACCGACCGACACCTCGAAGCCGTTGGCCTACGGCTCGAAGGTGGTCACGCCGAATCCGACGAAAAACAGCTTCATCACCGCGCAGAACCTGCTCAATACCTCGGTCTACAACGGGCTGTGGCTGGCCTCGCAGTATCAGCCGACCCAGCAGAACATCCCCGGCGCCGTGCCGATCGTCGATTGCGCCTTCCTCGACGCCGACCTGTCGCGCGGCGCCGCCAAGGTGCTGTTCCCGGAATACCTGTATAGCGCAGCGGCCAATCCGCAGCCCTACCGCCCCGAGCTGATCCGCCAGTATGCGCGGCTCTCGGTCTGTCCGAGCAAGAACATTCTATGGGACAATTACTGGGGCACGAACCTGCCCGGGCAGTTCGACTCCGACCGCGCGCCGTCGAGCAACCAGGGCATCGACCTGCTGTTCAACATCGCCAAGCAGACCTCGGCGTTGATGCCGGTCGGCAACAAGCCCGGCTCCTTCGTGTTCGACAATGTCGACGAAGCCTATCTCGTGCGGCCGACAACGCCGAACATCAACCTGATCTCAAAGATGATCCTGCGCACGCAGCGCCCGTGGAAACCCGATCTGCTCAACAGCCAGATCATCGCCACCGGCGCCTACACGGCGCAGCCGCAAGCGCTCGCCAGTACGCAATTCTCCTTCGTACGGCTCAACACCATCGTCATGCCGACGCTGGAGGCACGGCTCTTCGCCGGCGGCATCGATCGCCTCCTGACGTTGAGCTCGCAATACCTCCCCGAGCTCCCGTTCAACCGCTTCTACCCGCCGCCCGGCACGACGCCGCCGCCGAACGTCATCCCCGTTCCCTCGGCGCTGATGGATTTCGACGGCGCCTTCGGCCTGTATTTCTGGGAGATATTCTTCCATGCGCCGTTCCTGATCGCCGACAGGCTGCAGGGCAACGGGCGCTTCGAGGAGGCGCTGTCCTGGCTCGACTACATCTTCAATCCAACCCAGCCGCCCAACGAGGCCGAGGACATCTATGACGTCGATCCGGCCAAGCGCTATTGGCGCTTCCGCCCGTTCCGCGACATGGACCAGCCGTCGCTCCGCAAGGTGCTGACCGACCCGCTGCAGATCCGCCGCTACAATTACGACCCATTCGATCCCGATGCGATCGCCGCCATCCGGCCCGTCGCCTACGCCAAGGCGATCGTCATGCGCTATGTCGACGTGGTGCTCGACTGGGCCGACATGCTCTTCACGCAATATACGCGTGAGACCATCACGCAAGCGACCAATCTCTATGTGCTGGCCGAGGATCTGCTCGGCGACAAGCCGCGCTCGCTCGGCCGCCTGCCGCTGCCCGAGCCGAAGAGCTTCAACGAGCTCAAGGCCGAGTATCCGACCAACCAGATCCCGCAATTCCTGATCGATCTCGAGAACACGCCCTATCTCAATCCCGATCACGACAATGAGCGTTACCCGAGCCAGCCGGTCAACGACATCGTCGCCTATTTCGCCGTGCCCGAGAACGCCAACTTCATGGCCTATTGGGACCGTGCCGAGGATCGCCTGTTCAAGATCCGCCATTGCATGAATATCGACGGCCAGGTGGTGCCGCTGGCGCTGTTCTCGCCGCCGATCGATCCGGCCTTGCTGATCCAGGCTATGGCGGCGGGCGGCGGCTCGGCCCTCGCCCAGGCTTTGGCCGAAAACGTGCCGTACTACCGTTTCGCCTATCTGATCGATCGCGCCGAAGCTCTGGTCGGCCAGCTCGCCGGGCTCAACGCCGCGCTGCTCGCAGCGCTCGAGAAGAAGGATGCCGAGGCGCTCAGCGTGCTCACCACCCAGCAGGAAGGGCTGCTGCTCAAGCTGACGACGACGGTCAAGGAACAGGAGATCGCCGACGCGGAGGTGAATGGCGAAGCCTTGCAGCAGAGCCTCGCCAGCGCCCAGTATCGGCAGAACTACTATGCCGCGCTGACCAAGACCGGGCTTTCGGTGCGTGAGCAGGCCAGCCTCGACGCCATGCTGGCGGCGCTGGTGTTCAACACCTTGAGCACGGTGACGAAGACGGCCGCCTCGATCGGCTATGCCGTGCCGCAGGTCGGCTCGCCCTTCGCCATGACCTATGGCGGTCAACAGATCGGCAATTCGCTCAACGCCGCATCGGGCGTCTTCGAAATCGGTGCCGCAATCTCGACCTTCATCTCGCAGCAATCGCAGACGCTGGCGAGCTACGAGCGGCGCGCCCAGGATTGGGGCCTGCAGGAGAAGCTTGCAGGCTATGATGTGGCGCAGTTCGAAGATCAGATCAAATCGAACCAGATCCGCGTCGCCATCGCCAAGCAGAACCTCGTCATCCACGAGCAGACGATCAAGCAGAACGCCGAACGGGCGAAGTTCCTCAAGGACAAATTCACCAACACCGCGCTCTACCAATGGATGGCCAATCAGATCGCGCGCGTGCAGTACCAGACCTACACGCTCGCCTATCAGCTGGCATTGACCGCGCAGCGGGCCTACCAGTTCGAATATGGCACCAGCCGCAGCTTCCTGAACTTCGACTACTGGGACGCCGCCCATCGCGGCGTCACCTCATCGGACGGTCTGCAGCTCGCGCTGGCGCAGATGCGCGCCAGCACCTTCGATGTCTCGCGCCCGCTTGAAATCGAACGCACCATCGGGCTGAGCGACATCGACCCGACGGCGCTCCTCAAGCTGCGCCAGACCGGCGAATGCCTGTTCAGCTTCACGGAGAAACTGTTCGACTACGACTACCCGGGCCACTACGCCCGCGTCATCAAGACGGTGAGCGTCTCGATCCCCTGCATCGTCGGCCCCTATCAGAACATCAAGGCGACGCTGACGCAGCTCAGCAATCAGGTGGTGCTGACCAGCGGCGATGCCGGGCTCAACGCCATCGCCTTCCTGCTCGGCAGCACCAGTGCCAAAACGCCGCCAGCCACGGCGATGCGCAGCAACTGGCGCAACTATCAGGAAATCACTCTCTCCTCGGGCCAGAACGACAGCGGGCTCTTCGCGCTCAATCTCGACGACAGCCGCTATCTGCCCTTCGAGGGCACCGGCGCGGTGTCGAGCTGGCGCTTGAGCATGCCGAAGGGGACCAATCGCATCCCGTTCGAGGCCATCGGCGACGTCATCGTCACGGTCAAATACACCGCGCGCGATGGCGGCGAAGCGTTCCGCCGCAAGGTTGCGAGCCTCGATGCGCTGAAGCCCTATGCGGGCGTCGATTATGTCGATTGCCGCTCGATGTACTTCGACGCCTGGCAGTTGCTCTTCGCCTCCATCGGACCGGGCGTGACGACCCAGACTCTGACCCTTGCCATCCCGGACTTTACGCCGCCGCATGTCGAGAAGAGCAAGCTCATCGGTTTCTACATCCTGCTCTCCGCCGATGCTTCGGTGCCCGGCCAATACATCACCGTCAAGTTGACCGACACGTTGAGCGCCGACGTGACGCTCTCGGCCACCAACGACATGAGTTACTTCTTCGACCAGCAGCACCAGACCGCTCCGACGGTCGCCAAAGCAACAGCAAACCCGATCGAAATTCAGTTCGACCTCAGCAAGACGCCTGCATCATTGAAAAACACAAGCCAAACAGGACTTTCGCCGGAGGCCCTGAAGAATATCCAGCTCGTTTTCTACTATACCGGCACCGTCATTCTTTAACGATAATTTTCGAAAGGATCGCCCAATGCCGACGCAGAAATGCCTGGACAACATCAAATCCGAAGATCCTCCGTACAATGTCTCCTGCACAGCTGATTTCTGTTACAAAACCTCGTTCGCGCGCGATGTGCATTGCTCGAAGCGCGGCCTGCCGGTCGATACGCCGGTTCTGACCTGGGATCCCAATCTCAACGGCGGTCAGGCCTGCTATTGCTGCTGCTCCTGCTTCGCGCTGGACACGCCGATCGAGGTCAAAAAAGGTCTCTACACGCTGATCCAGGACATCCAGTCGGGCGATGAGATCATCGCCTGCGGCCTCGACCTCATCTGGAAGCCGAGCAAGGTCGAACATCGCACCGGCGATATCGATAAAACCAATATTCCCAACATGTACTACGTCGAATATTTGATGCCCGGCGAGAAGGCCAACCGCAACCTGCTCGTCACCGCCGACCATCTCTTCCTGATGAACGGGACGAAGCATCTCAAGAAGGTGCAGTTCCTGATTCCCGGCGACCAGCTCACCACCGCCGACGGCGCGATCGCAGCCGTGCAGTTCGTCACGCATGGCACGCACTACACCGCCGTGCAGACCATCGAGATGGCCGGCCGCCTCAATCCGCGCACGCTCGACGGCCATCTGATCAACAGCAACGGCGTAGTGACCGCCGATTATGCAGTGCAGGTCTTCTACGAGCTCGGCGACGACCGCAACGCCCTCCACGCCTCGCCCGACGAGGTCGAGGATATGGCGGTGGGCAGCGATGAGTACGAGGCCAAGCATGGCAACGCGCAATCGCGCGCCTTCGTGCAGAGTCCTGCGTCCTGGCCAAAGGGCTTCGTGCCCGATCACTCGGCCGAAATGCCGATCCCCAACTACGCCACCGGTTACATCACTCCGGAGCAGGCGAAATCGGTGCGCAGGAACGGCAAGTTCAACCCCAACAACAACACGACCGGCCGGGCGAACATCCTCTATCTCTTCCAGCAGAGCCAGAAGATGTATCCCGACATCGTCTGCATCCTCGACTGGAACAACCGCACGCCCAATGCCTATGCCTGGGAAGCGTCGGGGCAGAAATACATCCTCTTCTGCGGCGGGCTGATCCGCCTCAAGGGCCTGTATCTCGACGGCCTCTCGCTCATCCTGGGCAGCCTGCAGGCCTCGCTCCAGGCCCAGGCCTGCGTCTGCGAATGGGACTATGCGGCGACCTCCGCCATCCTGCGCACCGCCTGGCCCGACAGCATCCTCGCCAAGCTCGTGCCGGCCGGCATCGCGCAGGTGCAGGGCTATTTCGCGGCAGCGCATGATGCGCCTCTACCGGACGGCAAGGATCCGTGCGACGCACCGACGCTCGACTGCCGCATCCAGTCCTATTGGGCCGGCTTCAGCTTCGACAACCTGCCCGACTGCGCCGGCGCCTTCGCTCGGTACCTGATGATCGGCACCGCGTTCGCGACGATGGACAACCTCACGGTCACCGTCGTCTTCAATGACGCGCTCGACCCGGCAACCGCCACCGACATCGCCAACTACGCCTTCAGCCCGCCCGCGACGATCACCGCTGCTGCGCTCAGCCCTGACGATGACCGGCAGGTCAACCTGTCGGTCTCGGATCTGAAACCGGACAGCTACTACGTGCTGCTGCTGCAGAACCTGCAGTCGGTGCATGGCGCGCCGCTCGGCCCGGATCAGAACAAGGTTGTCATCGCGACGCACGCCATCTGAGGCGGCGACGTCCTACCCCGCGTGGTGCGCCGGTCCCCCCGGCGCACCCAACCCCAGGGAGAAATGCATGCTGCCGATTCTACGCAGCCTCGAAGCCGCGGGCGACACCCATGCCAAGCAGGTACAGCTCGGCGCTCTGCTCGGCCTCGACGAGGCCGTGCCGGTCGAGGTGCTGACGCGCGCGCACGCGGATGACCGCTACGCCACCTATCTGTTGCGCAGCCGCGGCCATCCCGAGCTTCTCACCATGCTGTTCGGCAAAGCCGCCGAGAGCCAGCCGACGAGCCAGGCTGCGCCGCAGGTCGAACTGTCGAACAGCGAATTGCTGCGCAAGGCGGGAAGCGCCGCGCTGAAATGGGCGGCGAGCGGTTTCAAGCGCATCGAACCCGACGTGCTCGAACGGCGCAACGCGGCCTGCCATGCCTGCCCTTACCTGAAGGCCGCGCCTGACCGCATCCTCTACAAGGTGACCTTGAGCGCGCAATCCGATCAGCGCGTCTGCGGCGCCTGCGGCTGCACAGCCTCGCGCAAGGCCAGCCTGCCGGACGAGTCCTGCCCGATGGAGCATCCCGAGCATCCCGGCTTCACGCGCTGGCATGAACCAATCCGCCGGGCGGACGAAAGCGTTCGGGGCTAGAGCACGCGCCGCTCAGATTTCAGCGCGATCTGAGCGGATCCGGCTCTAGGCGCAGTCTCAAGCGGCTACGGGAGCAGGAGTGATGCAGGCGCCGTCGGAAATCCAGGTCCCCAAGATCGACGCCAAGGAGGGCGGCAAGATTTCCGGCTATGGCGAACGCTTCGAGGTCAATCTCGTCAGCGGTTCCGCCAGTTTCACCATGCCGGTCGCCGCACCGAAACTGCGCGAGATCGCCCCCGATCTGTCGCTCTCCTATAGCGGCAGCGTCGGCAACAGCCCCTACGGTTTGGGGTTCGATCTGGCATTGCCGGCGATTTCGCGCCTGACCGACAGGGGCATCCCGCGCTACACCAGCGACGACCGCTTCGTCTTCGACGGCGGCGAGCTCACCCCACGCTACGATCCCGTCGGCAGCGACTGGGTGAAGAGTGAACGCGTCGAGGGCGACTATCTCGTCATCGGCTTCCGGGCGCGCATCGAAGGCTCGGGCACGCTGGTCGAATGGTGGCAGAACCAGACGGACGGCACGTCCTACTGGCGGACGGTCAGCGCCGAGAACCTCACGGCGCGCTATGGCGTCACGGCGGAGGCGCGCATCGCCGACCCGCAATACCCGACCCGCATCTATTCCTGGCTGATCAGCGACAGCTGCGACGCGCTCGGCAACAAGATCATCTACGACTACAAGCGGGAGGACGGCGCCGGGCTGCCTGCCGGCGCCAATTGCGCCCAGAGCTATGTCAGCGCGATCCGCTACGGCAATTATCTCGACGGGACAACAGAGCGCTTCGCCGTCAACATCCTCTTCGACTATGGCGAGTATTCGCCGCCCTCGATCGATCCTGCTGCGCCCTGGCGCCTGCGTAGCGATCCCTTCTCCACCTATCGACCCGGCTTCGAGCTACGCACATGGAGACTTTGCCGCAACATCCTGACCGTGCATGACCTTCCCTCGCTGCCGGGAGCCGGACGCTGCTTGAGCAACGTGCTGGCGCTCGATTACGACGAGACGCCGTATTTCTCGATCCCGACGTCCGTGCAGCAGATCGGCTGGAAGACGCTCTCCGACGGCTCGCAGGTGAGCGAGGCCAAACCGCAAGTCACCTTGAGCTTCAACGCTTTCAGTGCCGCCAACTCCCAGATGCAGACGCTGGAGGTATCCGGGCTGCCGCCTTTCCAGGGGCCACCGGGGCGGGGCCAATACCAGTTCGTCGACCTTTACGGCGACGGCATTCCCGGCATGCTGTTCAACGACGCCAGCACGATCGCCTATTGGCGCGCACTCGGCGAGGGCCGTTACCAGCCGCCGATCGCGCCAGCGCAACTCCCGATCGACCGGGCGCTCGCCGAGGGCCACTGCGCCCTGATGGATCTGGACGGCAATGGTCAGCTCGATCTGGTGGTGCGCGACCCCAGCCGCGCCGGCTTCTACCGCAACAATAACAACGGTAGCTGGGAAAGCTTCGTGCCCTTCTCCAGCGTCCCGCCGGAAATCGCCATGCCCGGCATGGAGTTCGTCGACCTCGACGGTGGCGGCAGACAGGACCTGATGATCGGCGCCGGGCGCGAGCGCATCCGCGTCTATTCCTCGCTCGGCACGGGCGGCTATGCCGCACCGACGCTGCATGGCGTTCCGGAGCTTTTCCCGCCTGCCACCGGCGAAAGCCCCGTCACCTTCATCGGTTTCGCCAATGTTTTCGGCGACGGGTTGCAACATCGCATCCGCCTGAGCGACGGGCTGCTCACCGTCTGGCCGACGCTCGGCTATGGCGATTTCGGCGCACCGGTGACGATCTCCAATACACCGCGCTTCGGCGCCGGCCTGACAACGGCGCGCATCTTCTTCGCCGATGTGACCGGCTCGGGCTATGCCGATCTCATCTACGCCTACGATGATTATCTGGCCATCTATCGCAACGAGAGTGGCAACCGTTTCTCCGATCCGTTGCTGGTGCCGGTTCCGCAGCGCATCGACGATCTCGACCAGATCAATTTCGCCGATGTTTTCGGCGACGGCCGCGCCGCCTTCGTCCTGAGCAAGGCAGCAGCGCCGGTGTCGCACCATGCGTTGCGCTTTCCCGCCACCGAGGCGCCGTTCCATCTGAGCGTCATCGACAACGGGTTTGGCGGCACGACCGCCCTCACCTATCGCAGCTCGACGCATTTCCAGCTCGCCGACCGCAAGGCCGGACGGCCCTGGCCGACGCCGCTCTCGACCGTGGTGCAGCTCGTCGAGCAGACGCAGATCAGCGACGGCGCGACCGGGCTCACCAGCACCACGCATTACCAATATGCCGACGGCTACTACGACCCGATCGAGCGCGAATTCCGCGGTTTTGCCTATGCGCAAAGCCTCGACAGCCAGGCGATTTCGCCGACGCTCTGGCATTTCCCCAGTCGTGGCGGCCAGACCTTCGTGCCGGGTGAGCCCTGCCTCAGCCGGCGCTGGAACAACACCGGCGCAGCGACATTGGTGGACGCGCGCTCGGTGCCGCTGCCGCGCTTTCGCGGTGATCCACTGGTACCGGACGACTATCTCGACCCCGATATCTTCGTCGCTGGTGGCGCCACGGTGCGCGAAGCCTATCGCGCCCTGAAGGAGCGCGAGGCGGCGAAAAGCACCACGGGGCTCGACACGAGCGGCGAGGAGCGGCCGGTCGCCTATCAGAGCACGGCGCAGAATTACCGGGTGCGCATGCTGCAGCCGCGCATCGGTCCACATCCCGCCTCGTTTCAGGTCACGCAGCGCCAGAGCCGTGTACTGTCGGAGGAGGACAATCCTGCCGAAGCGCGCGTCGCGGACTCTTTCAATCTGGAGCAGGATGCCTTCGGCAACATCACGCTCATCGCCAATATCGCCTACCCCCGCCCCATCGGTCCCGATGTCGCGCCCCAGCAATTGGCGTTGATCACGACGGCGACCGCGCGCGCCTATATCAATCACCCAGCCACGACAGCCGAACCCTATCGCTATGTCGGCCTGCAATGGCAGGAAACCGAGCTCGATATCGGTGGACTGACCGCTGGGAGCGGCTTCTTCAATTTCGACACGCTCAGTATTGCCTATGCACAGGCGCTGGCCGATACGATCGATTACGGTACACCCTTCACGCCGGGACAGATGCAGGCGCGCCCTTACCACTGGACGCGCGATCTCTACTGGAACGCCATGCAAAGCGCGCCTCTGCCCTTCGGCAGCCTCTCGGCGCAAAGTCTGATCTACGAGCAGCAGAAGGCGGTGTTTCCGCCGAGCTTCGTCGCGACCATTTACGGCGCGCGCGTCGACGATGCGATGCTCGAAGCCTCGGGTGGGCGCGGCGCCGGCTATATTCTCGCCGATGGCTATTGGTGGAATCCCGGCAGCCGGCGCCATTATGCCGACGCCACGCAGTTCTACCTGCCGATCGCGGTCGCCGATCCCTACGGCGCGCGCACGCAATTCAGCTACGACACTTATGCGCTCGAGATGATCGCGAGCACAGATGCGCTCGGCCAGGTCACGCAATTCGCCACCGACTACCAGGCGCTCCAGCCCTACCTTGTCACCGATATCAACGGCAATTGCACCGAGACCTTCTACAGTCCGCTCGCCGAGATGCTGGCGTTCTCCCGCTACGGCACGATTGGCGGCGTCAGCCTCGGCGACGCTCCGCTGACGAACTACCAGTACATCGCCCCCAAATCCCGTGCCGACATTCTTGCCGACCCGGAAAAATATCTGCAGGGAGCCGGCAGCTATTACTGGGAAGACTACTTCTCGATGGCGCGCGGCGACGGGCCGGTCTGCAGCGTGCTGATCGATGCCGACCGAGCGATCAAGCCCGCTGATCCAAAGTGGGACCCAGGCCCACGACGCTACGGCGCGACCCTGAGCTATATCGACGCGCAGGCGCGCGATCTCGCAAAGCAGAGCAAGATCGAGGCAGCTGCGCTCGATGCCGGCGCCGCAGGCGACAGCTGGATCGTCACCGATCAGTTGGCCTATGACGAACAAGGCCGCGAGGCGCGCCGATACGCCCCCTATGTCAGCGCCTTGCCCGTACTCGATCTTTCGCCGAACGCGCCCTGCACCTCGAGTTTTCACGATGCGCTGGGACGCGTCATCCGCACCGACACGCCCCCGGGGTTCTTCTCGAAAACAATCTACCGCACCTGGGCACGCGAGGTGTGGGACGAGGACGACACCATCCTCGACTCCTCCTACTACCAGGCGAACATCGGCAATACGGACCCGGCCTTCGCCAATGAGCGCAATGCGCTGCTCAAGGCCGCGCAATTCGCCGGAACCTTCGCGACCATAGACCTCGATCCGCTCGGGCGCGACTGCGTCGAGACGAAACAGGTGACCTACGCCCCGGTTGGCACGACGCCGCCAGCGCCCGAGCTCATTCAAACCGGCAGCTGGTACGACAGCGCGGGCTCGCTCGCCAAGCAGGCCGATCCGCGCTTCTACAAGGGCGCGGCGACGGTTCTGTTCAATGTCGAGCAGGCCTATGCGATGACCGGGGAGATCATCAGCACCGTCTCCACCGATTGCGGTAAGGCGCAGCCCGGCACCGGGCGGGTGCTCACCGACAGCCTCGGCAATCCGCTCGACCGCTGGGACAACGCCAGCCAGCATGTACGCCATGCCTACGACACGTTGCGGCGGCCGACAGGGCTCTTCGTCGATCCGGTGACCGGCACACCCTATCAGGCCGAAAGTCTCGTTTACGGCACGGATCCAACGACCAACAGCCGCAACCGCATCGTCATCCGCCGCGATCAGGCGGAGGAAGCACGCATCGCGCTCTATGACCTGACCGACCAGCCGACCGCGGAAACCCGCCAGTTTCCGGTCGAATATGACGCGCCGATCGATTGGAGCGATCCATCGAAAGTGCCGATGCTGCCGAAAATCTGGGATCTCGGCGCGGTGTTCAATCGACGCTCCTGGGCCCTCGCCCAATTCAACGCCGACGGCACGGTGACGGCGACCAGCTATTATGTGAATGGCTGGATCGCGACGAGCGCGCTTGCTCCCGACGCAAGCCAGCCAGCCGTGCCGGTGATGGGCGCGCGGCGCTATTTCGCGAATGCCCAGCCGACCGACAGCGTTTTCGCCAATGGCACCACGACGAGCCGCGGCTATGACGCGCAAACGCAGCGCCTGAACGCCATCCGCACGCTGCGCACCAGCGATAGCGCTGTGCTGCAGGACGACGATTTCTACTACGACGCCGTCGGCAACGTGACGCGGATCGTTCGCAAGGCCGAGCCGCCGAGCTTCTGGAGGAACGGCGTCACCACGCCCGACAACGACTACACCTACGATTCGATCTACCGATTGCGGCTGGCGACGGGGCGCCAGGAGGCCGATCTGACGGCGCCAGGGGCGCAGCGTTTCGCCGGCGCGGCTGACGACCAGCTCGTCCCCTATACGGAAAGCTACACGCTCGATCCCTCCAACAACCTGCTGCAGGTCCGGCACGTCGCAGCGGGCAGTGGCGGACAAGGAAGCTGGACCTGGGATTTTGCGGTTTCGGCGACCTCCAACCACGCCGTGCCCGCCGACATGGCGACCGGCGGCAAGGTTCCTGACGATTTTTACGACCTCAACGGCAATCTCGCGCAATTGCCCAACCTGCCGGCCATCGCCTTCGACTATCGCAGGCAGATGAGCAAAGCGGCCCTCGTCATACGCCCGGGCAGCTCGGATGACGCGGAATACTACCGCTATGACCGCAATGGCGCGCGCCGGCGAAAGACCAAACGCTTCCTACAGAGCTCCGCGGTTACGATCGTCGAAGACGTGTTCTATATCGGTGCGCTCGTCCATACGACGCGCACCAGACTGACCGGTGGCGGCAGCACGCCCGACGGCGAAGCCTCCTCGCTCAGCGTCGGCGCTGGTGACGAGCGCCTGCTCATCATCGACACCGACAGCACCCAGCCGACACCGCAACTGCGCTATCAGGTCGCCAACAATCAGAGCTCGGTGACCATCGAGCTCGACGCGAGCGGGCTGCTGATCACGTTCGAGGAGTATCTGCCCTATGGCGGAAAGGCACTGGCCAAAGGCAAGAGTCAGCTCGATCTCGACCGCAAGCGCTATCGCTATGTCGGCCGTGAGCTCGATTCCGCGACCGGGCTCTACTGCATCGGCCTGCGCTATTACGTGCCGTCGATGGGTCGGTTCCTGACCACCGATCCGGCCGGCTACAAGGACGGGCTCAATCTCTATGCCTATACAGGCTGCAATCCGACAACCTTTGTCGATCGAACCGGCACGGCGCGCCTGACCGGGCAGGCTGCGCTCGTCCAGCAGCGTCAAGCGCGAATGGACGCCGATTTCCATCGTGCGGTCGACATGGTCGAGGATGCGATCGCTCTGCTCGAAGCGCAGATCGCCACCCGCAACGGCTGGTGGAACAGCACGTTCTGGAGTCGCGGTACGATCAACAACCCCGATCCATTGATTCAGCAATATTTCGGCATTGCCGGCACCACCCGGACGGACGCGAACAATCTATTCGAGGTGCTCGACAATTTTCGGGCGATTCGAGCTTATTTTGCCAGACCGCCCGTTCAAAGCCGCCTCTCCTGGCGTTATGCGCAAAGCTTCTTTGTGCACATCCCGCAATTCAACGTGAGGCCGGATCCGCCGAGGAACACAACGATCGCTTTCGTCCAGGGTGGCAGCGTCAGCTGGCCGGACTGGCGCATTCTGCCACAGTCGGTCCGAGCGCGTCCGCTGGGCCCGTTGACCGGGCTCGGTCTGATCACGCCACTGGCAAGAGGATTGATCCGCATGACCCCCTATGCGGGCATCAATCTCTACGACCGGCTACACTTCGCTCAATCCGGACCGAATACGCGAGCGTCGACGCTTGTCCATGAAGCAACCCATCTGATCTTCTATTCGGAAGACTACGCATACGGCGATGAGCCGGAATTTCGGACTCTTTCGACCCAGCAGCGCATGTATAATGCCGACAGCTACGGACTGTTTGCTCAAGCTGTCTATGAGCGCGATCACCACTAGGAATGTCATCGATGGGAGAAGGGGTGGTCTTTTCGGGCAAGCTGGCCGCAGCTTCGCAGCTGAGCGAGATGCCATTGCCGCAGGGCGGGGTACGCCTCGAACTGATCCCCGGCCAGAGCACAGTGCTGGTTGCGGAGAAAGTAAAACCGCGCCGATTTTTTACCTATGACACCGGCTCGAAAACGACGCTCTTCGTCGATCTCGGGCCGAGTTTTGATCCGCAGCGCGAGGTATTCGTCCTTGAGCAATTCCCCGCCGCCAGCCTGCAGATTGCCAGCATGCGCATCCTCTATCGCAGCCGACGGGCCAGCGGGCGGCTCGAATTGCGCAAAGGACTGAAGAGACAGTGGTTTGGCAAGGCGTTCGCCACATTCGACGTCAGCATCAACTTGCTGTTCGACGAGCCGCAGCTCGATCAGGCCGGGCTCGGCGCCGTGCCGGTCGATTGGCGGCTCTCGATCCCGGCCGATTTCGAATAGAGCGATTGACAACGCCGTAGGCGATGTCGGCCTGTGATCAGAGCTGACAGCTATCGAGTTTTGCCCGCGGCATTCCGATTGCTGCCGCGCGGCAGTTCAGCCGATTGGTGGAATGGCCGAGGGCCGTAACGGAATTATCCGCACTTCGGATGCGCGATGGTTCCCAGTCAGAGATCGGACGTCAAAGATTATCGCGCATCTGAAATGCGAGATAATCAGGCGGGGTATCGTCTGCATTTGACAGATCGAATGCCTTCAGCGACCGCTCCGGTTCGACAGGTCCAGATCTCGACGATGGTCCGACACGCGGCTGCAGTCAGCAGTGCAGCCATCAGCCCTCTGGACATGGCGTCCGTCGGCGTGTGTTTCGACCCTGCCCGCCCTGGCAGGACGGGGCGCCGCCCGTTCAGGGGCCTCAGAGGTCGACGAGAACCCAGAGGACCACGGCGTTTGTCGGGCCCTTCGACGTCCAAGTGTGCTCGGTGGTGGCATCGTAATAGACCGAGTCGCCCTTGTTCAGCTCGAGCGGCTCATAGAGCCGGCTGTGCACCACCAGTGTGCCTTCGAGCACCGTCACGAAGATCTCCGCCTCCGATTTCGCCCAGGCCGCGTATTCATCGGGCGAGCGCGCCGTCACCGTCGTCAGGATCGGGGTCGCACGCTTGTTCTTGAGATCGGCGCAGAGCAGGACGTTGTTGCAGGTTCCGGTGGTGTGCTTGCTGCCGCTGCCGGCCCGGCTGATGCTGCGGCGCCCGGCGAAGCTCACCGGATTAACCTCATCCTCGGCCGAGAGGAGCGTCACCAGCTCGACCTCCAGCCCGTGCGCGATGCGCTGGATCGTCGAGATCGTCGGCGACAGCTCATTGCGCTCGATCTTCGAGAAGGCCGAGGCCGACACGCCCGTCATGGCGCTGACATCCTGAAGCGTCAGGCGGCGGCTCTTGCGCAGCTTGAGCAGGCGCGCGCCGATATCGACCCCGCGCGCCTCGTCGCCATTGCGCGAGGCCTCCGGCGCCTCGGACGTATCGCCTCGTTCCGCCAACGAGATTTCCGGCATGCGACTTCTCTCCGCCAAGGGCCTGGGGCGCCCCTGCTCTGTCATAGTCATGCGCGGCAGGGATGAAAAGGGAGGGCTGGTATCTTCATGCGCGAAATTTCTTATACGACATTTTTTGTACCTTTGTGTTGACAATGCTGGATTCGTGAAACACGCTTCGTTTCAAGGACGCGCCGGCCATGGACCGAGCGTGATTGACGGGAGACGATGCGCGAGACGGCGCATCGCGGCAGGGATGCTTCGATGACACTGACCCAGGACAAGCTGAGCGGCCTCTACACCGCGATCGTCACGCCGCTCACCGCGGACGGCGCCGTCGACATCAAGGGCCTGCAGGAGCTCGTCCGCTTCCAGCTCCGCGCCGGCGCAGCCGGCGTCGTGCCGATCGGCGGCACCGGCGAGTATCCGGCCTTCTCCCGCGACGAGCGCCGCGCGATCGTCGCCGCCTGCGTCGAGGCCGCCGACGGCAAGCCGGTCATTCCCGGCGTGCTCTCCACCGGTTTCGAGGATGCGCTCGAGGCCGGGCGCGACTTCGCCGCTGCCGGCGCGGCCGCCGTCATGACCGTGACGCCCTATTACGCCCCCGGCACGCAGGATGGCATGCGCGCCTATTTCCGGCGCTATCGCGACGCACTCGACCTGCCGGTGATGCTCTACCAGATCCCGCGCCGCACAACGGTCTCGGCCTTCGCCGACACCGTCCAGGCGATGGCCGAGGACGGCTCGATCATCGGCATGAAGTATTCGTCCTACGACATGCCGGATTTCATCCGCACCGTGAAATACGCCGGCGACAAGATCGCGATCCTCTCCGGCGAGGAACCGCTCTTTGCGACCCATGTCGCGCTCGGCGCCCGCGGCGGCGTGCTCGCCTCGGCCACGATCTACCCGAAGATCTGGATCGAGATCTTCGAGCTCGCCCGCCAGGGCAAGCTCAAGGAGGCGCTGAAGCTGCAGGACAAGATCGATCCGGTCGTCGACTCGATCTATGTCGAGACCAATCCCGGACCGCTGAAGGAGTACATGGCACTGGCCGGCATGCCCGTCGGCGGCGTGCGGTTGCCGCTGCTGGGACCGAGCGCCGAGACGATGGCCAAGCTCAGGGTCGCTGCCGAGCAGGCGAAAGCCATCAGCCTCGCCTGAGCGGAGACCGGGTCGTGATCGAGAAACTTCGCAGCATCGTCGGCGAGAAGGGGCTGATCACCGATCCGGCGGAGATGGAGCCGTGGATCACCGATTGGCGCCAGCGCCGGCGCGGCCGAGCGCTTGCGGTGGTCCAGCCGGCCTCGACGCAGGAGGTTTCCGCCGTCGTCGCGCTCTGCGCGGCGGAGGGTCAGCCGGTCTTTCCGTTAGGCGGCAATACCGGGCTGTGCTTCGGCGCCGTGCCCGAAAGCGCCCGCCAGGACAAGCCCGGCATCGTCATGTCCCTGCGCCGCATGAACCGTATCCGCGCCATCGACCGCGCCACGGGGATTGCGACCGTCGACGCTGGCGTCGTGCTCGGTGATCTCCACAATTCCGCGATCGAGGCCGGGCGGCAGTTCCCGCTGCATCTCGGCAGCGAAGGCAGCGCCCAGATCGGCGGGCTGATCTCGACCAATGCCGGTGGCACGGGCGTCGTCCGCTACGGCCCGATGCGCGATCTGGTCGCCGGGCTGGAGGTGGTGCTGGCCGACGGGCGCGTGCTCACCGATCTCGCCGCGCTGCGCAAGGACAATACCGGCTACATGCTGCGCCATCTCTTCATCGGCGCGGAAGGCACGCTGGGCATCATCACCGGCGCGGCACTCAGGCTGCACCCGCAGACGCCGAACACGGCCCATGCCTGGGTCGCGGCAGCCGATCCGGCCGCGGCGGTTGCGCTGCTCGCGGCGCTGCAGGACCGTGCAGGCTCCTATGTACAGGCCTTCGAACTGGTCTCGGCTTCGCAGTTCGAGCTGGTACGACGCCATGCGGAACGTGTTCGTTTCCCCTTCGCAGAGATCCCAGCCTGGTCGGTCCTGATCGAGCTCGGCAGCGAGGACGCGACCACCGCACTCCCCGCCATTCTCGAAGAGGTCGTCGGCGCGGCGCTGGAGCGCGGCGAAGCTCTCGATGCCGTCGTCGCGACCTCCGAGCAGCAGGCCTCGGAGTTCTGGCACATCCGGCATTCGGTATCCGAGGCCAACAAGAAGGAAGGCATCGGCATCGTCCTCGACGTGGCCGTGCGCTCGTCGGACGTCGCACCCTTCATCGCCGCCGCCGATGTCGTCGCGGCCGAGCGCTATCCGCAGGCGGTGACGCAGGTCGTCTGCCATCTCGGCGACGGCAATGTGCACGTGATCCTGATGTTCCAGCGCGATTTCTGGGCTTCGCTGCCGGACGAGGACGCCTTCGCCCTCGAAGTCGAGCGCGCGATCCACGACGTCGCCGCTCGCTTCGGCGGCACCTTCAGCGCCGAGCATGGCGTCGGGCGCAAGCTGACGGAGGAACTGGAGCGCCTCGCCGATCCGCTGCGCTACGAGCTGATGACCAAGGTCAAGGCGCTGTTCGATCCGCAGAACCTGATGAATCCGGGCGTCCTGCTGGCGCCGAAAGCCGCCTGAGGACGACGATATTGCGCTGCAGCCCTCGGTGAGGGGTTGCAGCTCACGAAAGCCCGCCGGGGAAGCGGGGCCTGCTCACCGACAAGACGAGGTTGCACCTCATGACAACGGGAGAAAGACCATGACGACACGCAGGGATCTGGCAGGGCTCATCGGCGCCGGCGCGGTCGCCGCCACCGCTCTCACATTGAGCGCCAGCAGGGCGGAGGCGCAGGCCGCGGCCAAGAACACCTTCGACCGCGTCGTCGCCAACAAGAAGTTGCGTCTCGGCGCCGTCACCTCCTCGGCGCCCTGGTTCGTCAAGGATCCGGCGAGCGGCAAGTGGGGTGGCCACTTCTATGCGATCGGCGCGGCGCTTGCCGCCGATATGGAGGTCGAGCTCGAGCTCGTCGAGACGACCTGGGGCAATGCGGTGCTCGATCTCCAGGCCGACAAGATCGACATCATGTTCGGCCTCAACCCGACGCCGAAACGCGCCATGGCGGTCGACTTCTCCACCACCGTCTACGACAGCGCCCTGGTGGTGATCGCCAGGTCCGGCTTCGAGCCGAAGAGCTGGGCCGACATGAACAAGCCCGAGGTGAAGATCTCGGTGGACGTCGGCTCGGCGCATGACCAGATCGCCAGCAAGCTCTGCCCCAAGGCGCAGATCACGCGCTTCAAGACCATCAACGAGGCCATGCTCGCGCTGCGCAGCGGCCGCGTCGATGCGCAGTGCATCTTCTGGATGGGCGGCGTGCGCGCGGTGAAGGCCGATCCGGCGCTCGGCAAGGTGATCGTGCCGCAACCCTTCTTCGGCTCGACCTCGAATGCCGCCTTCCGCCGCGAGACCGACAAGACCTGGCGCGATTTCGTCAACACCTGGATCGTCTATGCCCGCGGCCTCGGACTGGTGCGCGAGGCCGTGATCACGAGCCTCGACCAGGTCGGCGTCACCGCTGACGACCTGCCGCCCGGCATCACGCTCTGATCGTTTCCTGGCGTCCCGCGGTTGGCGCGGGACGCCCTCTGATCGCATTCCTGCTAACGGCCTCGTGCGCGAGGCCGCGAGCCGCATGCCAACGGGGTGGGCATGGACTACACTTGGAACTTCGACATCGTCTGGAGCTATCGCTGGATCTTCCTGACCGGGACCGGCGTGACGATCGGCATCACGATCGCGGTCGTGGTGCTCGGGCTGATCGCGGGACTCATCGCCGGCATCGCCCAGCTTTCGCGCTCGCCGGCTCTGCGCTGGCTGTCCTGGGCCTATATCGAGATGTTCCGGCTCACCCCGCTGCTCGTGCTGCTGCTGTGGTTCTACTATGCGCTGCCGATCATGACGGGCATCAAGCTCGACGCGGTGACAGCCTCGATCGTCACCCTGACCCTCTATGGCGGGTCGTTCTATGCCGAGATCATCCGCGGCGGCATCGTCTCGATCGAGCCTGGCCAGTCGGAAGCCGGACTGGCGCTGGGCATGACGCCGGCGCGGGTGATGCGCCGCATCGTGCTGCCTCAGGCCATCAAGCGGATGATCCCGCCGCTGA
This sequence comes from Allobosea sp. NPDC055332, assembly GCF_053645455.1. Lineage (NCBI taxonomy): Bacteria > Pseudomonadati > Pseudomonadota > Alphaproteobacteria > Hyphomicrobiales > Alloboseaceae > Allobosea > Allobosea sp. NPDC055332. The sequence continues at coordinate 379,039 of NZ_JBSHMO010000002.1, forward strand.
TGAACCAGTCGATCATCCAGTTCAAGAACACCTCGCTCGTCTCGGTACTGGCGGTGCCGGACCTGCTCTACCAGGGCCAAGTGGCGGCGATGGACACCTATCGCGCCCTCGAGGTCTACACGGTGATCGCCGCGATCTACGTCGTCGTGCTGCTGCCGCTGACGGCGATCGTCAAACGGGCCGAAAAGCGGCTCTCCCAGAGCAATTGAGGCGATGGCGATGAGCTACAAGATCGAGGTCTCCGGCCTGCGCAAGAGCTTCGGCTCGCTGACGGTGCTGCGCGACATCAACCTCAGGGTCGAGTCCGGCCAGGTCGTGGCACTGATCGGGCCTTCCGGCTCCGGCAAGTCGACCCTGCTGCGCTGTCTCAACCTGCTCGTCATGCCCGAAGGCGGGAATGTCCGGATCGGCAAGGACAGCTTCGCCTTCGGCGACGGCTCGAAGCTGCCGGCAGTGCGCGAGCAGGCACGCTTCCGCTCGAACACCGGGATGGTGTTCCAGCACTTCAACCTCTTCCCGCACATGACGGTGGTCCAGAACGTCATGGAGGGGCCGATCTCGGTCAAGGCGATGCCGAAGCCGCAGGCCGACGAGCTCGCGCGCAGACTGCTCGCCAAGGTCGGGCTCAGCGACAAGGTCGACGTCTTCCCCAACAAGCTCTCGGGCGGCCAGAAGCAGCGCGTCGCCATCGCGCGTGCGCTCGCCATGGAGCCGGAGGTGATGCTCTTCGACGAAGCGACCTCGGCGCTCGACCCGGAGCTCGTCGGCGAGGTGCTCGGCGTGATGCGCGATCTTGCCGCCGAGGGCATGACCATGATCATCGTCACCCATGAGATCGGCTTCGCCCGCGAGGTTGCCGACCGCGTCGTCTTCATGCGCGACGGCGTCATCGTCGAGGAGGGCCCGGCGCGCGAGGTGATCGGCGAGCCGAAGCAGGAAGCGACCAGGGCGTTCCTCAGCCATTTCCACAACCGCGGCTGAAGCAGCGCATGCCGAAGCAAGAGCCTCTGACTGTCGCAGTCATCGGCGCCGGCATCGTCGGGCTGTGTGCCGCGCTGGAGATCCAGCGTGCCGGCCATCATGTCCAGCTGATCGAGCCGGGCGAGGCCGGTGGGCGGCAGGCGGCCTCCTATGGCAACGCGACCTGGATCAACCCAGGCGCTATCATGCCGATCTCGCTGCCGGGTCTCTGGCGCAAGGTGCCGGGCTTCCTCTTCGATCGAACCGGGCCTTTCACGATACGCTGGCGTGACCTGCCGGGGCTCGCCGGCTGGCTCGCGCAATTCGTCGCGGCTGGTCGCGATTGGGACCGCATCGAGGTCTGCGCGCGGCAGCGCTACCCGCTGTGCCGGGACACGGTCAGCTCCCATGAGAGCTATGCCGCCGAAGCCGGCGTCGGCCAGCTGATCCGGCAGGAAGGGCTGATCTATGTCTATCCGGACCGGAACGCCTTCGCCGCGGAGAGCCGCGTCTGGTCGATGCGCCGGGATTTCGGCATCCGCTTCAGCGAGGTCGAGGCATCCGAGCTGCGTCGCCTGCAGCCGGAGCTGTCGCCAGCATACCGTTTCGGCGCCCGGCTGGACGATGCCGGCCAGATCGCCGATCCCGGCGCCTATTGCGCGGCGCTGGCGCGCCTCCTGACCGAGCGGGGCGCCGAACGCATCGCTGCCCGCGCGCTCGCCTTCGACATTGCCGGCGGGCGATTGCGGGCTGTTGTCACCGACCGGGGGACTATCGCCTGCGATCGCGCCGTCATCGCAGCCGGCATCGGCTCCGGCGCCCTGGCCGGGCTCGCCGGCGATCGCGTGCCGCTGATCGCCGAGCGCGGCTACCATGTCGTCATTCCCGATCCGGGGGTCGAGCTCGGCGCTGGCCTGATGCCGTCCGACGGGCAGATGGGCGTGGTCTCGACACCGCAGGGATTGCGTCTTGCCGGGCAGGTCGAGCTCGCCGATCCCGCCGCCCCTCCCGACTGGCGCCGGGCCGAGATCCTGCTGGGCTATGCCCGAAAGATGTTTCCCGAGCAGGCGGAACGCTTCGATGCCACCCGGGTGGACCGCTGGATGGGCAACCGCCCGTCGACGCCCGACGGCCTGCCCTGCATCGGCCCGGCCTCGGCATCGAGCGACATCGTGCATGCCTTCGGCCACGCCCATACCGGACTGACCCAGGCTCCGGCGACGGCAAGGCTTGTGGCGGCGCTGATCGACGGGCATGAACCGCCCTTCGATCCTGTTCCCTATTCCGCACGGAGATTCGCCCGATGAGCGAGCACCTGCTCTATCTCTCGCGCAGCGATGTGAAGGCGCTCGCGATCGATCCCGGCCAGGCGCGCGAAGCCGTCCTCCAGGCCTTCCGCGACCATGCCGCAGGCACGAACCGCAGCCTGCCCAAGAGCGCGCTCACGCTTGGCCCCGGCCACGGTTTTCAGGCGATGACCGCAGCCTCGCAATCGGACGGCGTCGCAACCCTGAAATGGGTCTCGATGGCGCCGGTCGCCCCGGACAGCCCGGTTCCGGGCATCAACGCCCTGATCTGCGTCAGCGACTATGAAACCGGCGCGCCCCTTGCCGTACTCGACGGCGACGAGATCACGCTCGTGCGCACCGCTGCCCTTTCGGCGGCGGCCGCCGCGCGCCTGGCGCCACGCGCGCCCACGACCATCGGGTTCGTCGGTTGCGGGCTGCAGGCCTACGCCCATCTTTCCGCCTTCCTCGATCTCTACCCCGGCCTGACCACTGCCCTGGCGCTGAGCCGCAGCCGGTCGTCGGCGGAGCGCTTCGCGCAAGCCACCTCCGAGCGCGGCCTCGCGAGCGAGATCGTGACGGATGCAGCCACCCTGCTCCGCCGCAGCGACATCGTCATCTCGATGGTGCCGGGCGCACCTGGCCTGGAGCCCTTCCTCGACGCCCGTCTGATGCAGCCGAACGCCTTCGCCGCAGCCGTCGACATCGGGCGCAGCTGGATTCCGGCGAGCCTGCCCGCCTTCGACGTGCTGGCGACCGACAGCCTCGCGCAGTCGAAGGCACCCTACGACGTCGATGGCAATCCGGTGACGACCGTCACCTTCGGCCATGACCTTGTCGAACTCGCCGACGCCGCCCATCCCACGGCACACAGAATGCGGTCCTTCTTCTGCTTCCGCGGCTTCGCGCTGGCCGATCTCGCCCTCGCCCATCTCGTCGTCGGCCGTGCCCGCGAACGCGGCATTGGAACCGTGCTGCCACGATGACCGCCAAGCCTGCCTTCGGCCATATCCTGAACGTCGCCGATGCCCGCCGCGCCGCCGCGCGCCGCCTGCCGCGCGGGCTGTTCGAGTATATCGACCGCGGCAGCGAGGACGAGACCGCGATCGCGGCGAACCGCAGGCAGCTCGACGCGATCCGGCTTGCCCCCAAGGTCCTGGTCGATGTGTCGCGGCCATCGACGGAGGCCGAAATCCTCGGCCATGGCTTGCCGCTTCCGCTGGTCGTCGCGCCCACGGCGGTGGCCGGCCTCGTCTGGCATGATGGCGAGATCGCGCTCGCGAAGGCTGCCGCCGGAATCGGCATCCCCTTTTGCGTCGCGACGCAATCGATCACCACGATCGAGCGCATCGCCGGGGAGTCCGGCGCCCGGCTCTGGTTCCAGCTCTATGTCTGGAAGAACCGGCAGCGGATGCTGGGCCTGCTCGAGCGGGCGTGGGCGGCGGGCGCGGAAACCCTCGTGCTCACGGTCGACACCGCCGTCGGCCCCAACCGGGAGTACAACATCCGCAACGGCTTCGGCATTCCGCTCAGGGCATCCTGGCGCGCCGGGGCCGATGTCGCATTGCATCCGCGCTGGGCGGTCGGCGTGATGCTGCGGGCGCTGGCGGCGGGCGGCGTGCCGACCTATGCGCACTACCCCGAGGAATTTCGCACGAAACTCGGCCGGGCTGCGCTGTCCGACGAGGTCGCCCTGGCGGCGGATGTCACCTGGGAGGATGTGAAGCTGCTGCGACGGCATTGGCGCGGCAAGCTCGTGCTCAAGGGCATTCTGCGCGTCGACGATGCGCTGGCGGCAGCTTCGCATGGCTGCGACGCCATCGTCGTGTCGAACCATGGCGCCCGCAATCTCGATTGCGCGCCAGGGCCGACCGAGGTGCTGCCGGCCATCGCCGCTGCGGTCGGCGAGCGCATCGAGATCCTGGCGGACAGCGGGGTGCGCCGTGGCGCGGACATCGCGCGCTTTCTCGCGCTGGGAGCGAAAGGCGTCATGGTGGGGCGGGCTCCACTCTTCGGCCTCGCGATCGGTGGGGCTGACGGCGCGAAGCGTATTGTCGACCTCCTCGCCACAGAACTTCGAACTACGATGGGTTTCCTGGGCACGCCGCGGTTAGCGGACCTGCCAGCCACCATTCCAAGACCCGATCAATAGCAGACGGACGCTCTGCATCGGCAAGAAGCCGGACCGTCAGTCGAACTCTCTGCGGAATTTTTCGCTGACTGTCGCAGCTGTGCGGAAGCGAGCGATTGAAAAGGGCTCCAGTGGCGTCTGTGTCGCTCCGTCGACGATCATTTCGCTGAGGCAGAGCCCGACGCCGGGGCCGATCTGGAAGCCGTGGCCGCAGAAGCCGAAGGCATGGAACAGATTGGGCGTCGTCCCGCTCGGGCCGATCACCGGGATCATGTCGGGCAGATAGGCCTCGATGCCGGACCAGACGCGGATGACATGGCATTGCGCGAGCATGGGCACGACGCGCGCCAGCGCCCGCATCGCCGCGAGCGTCTTCGCGGGAGGCACCGGCGCCCGGTTGTTCACGGGATCCGCCGCAGTGCGTGGATAGCCGGCCAGGATGATGTTGCCGCGGGGGATCTGCCGGAAGATCACCGAGCCGTCGATCGCCTGGACGGAAGGTCCGATCAGATAGGGAAACGGCTCGGTCACGAACTGAGGCGGTCCGGCGGGGAAGACCGGCGCCGTTTCGCCAAATGTCTCAGCGATCTCCAGTGCCCAGGCGCCAGCGCTGTTGACGAGAGCGCCGCAGCTCAATCGTTCGCCATTGGCCAGCGTCAACATGAAGCCATCGCCAGCACGATCGACTGCGCTGACGCGCGTATTCTCGCGGATGACGGCCCCGTGCCTTGCGGCGGCGCGCGTCACCGCGGGCGTGGCCAGGCGCGGATTGGCGGTGGCGTCGCGGCCCGAGAAGGTTGCCGCGATCGCGCCTTCACCGAGCCAGGGCCAGCGCCGCTTGAGCTCGGCGGGTCCGATGCGCTCGATGGCAAGCCCGTAGGATTCGGAGACCTGCGCATAGCCTTCGAGTCTGGCCTGCTCCTCGTCGTCATAGGCGAGATAGAGATGGCCGGTCTGCTCGAACTCGCAATCCTCGCCGATCAGCGCAGCGAAATCCTCCCAGAGCGCCTGGGAGCGCAGGGAGAGCGGATACTGGCCGGGAAAGCGTCCCTGCAGGCGCAGGTTTCCAAAATTGACACCGCTCGACTGGGCGCCGATGACGCCTTTCTCGAGCAAGATGACACGCTGCCCCCGCCGAGCAAGGAAGAAGGCAGTCCATGCGCCGATCAGTCCGCCGCCGATGATCGCGACATCCGTCGTGCGCTCGCTCATGCCAGATCACCGGCTGCGGCGAGCGCGATCGGCTTGACCGGAGCCTGGCCGCGCAAGCGTCCTGCAGCAGCGCCATCACCGCCGATCTTCGCCGCCACGATCTCCTGCAAGGCCGGACCGCAGACGCGGCCCTGGCACCGGCCCATGCCACAGCGCGTCATCGCCTTGACCCGGTTGACCTCGAGCGGGCCGAGCTCCGTGCTCATTGCAATTCGAACCTCGCCGACCGTCACGTTCTCGCAACGGCACAGCGTGACGGAATCGGGCAAGGCGGCGATCTGCGCCACCGGCCAGGCAAAGGCGCGCGCCAGGCCGCGCTGGAAAGCACGCAGGCGCTCGACCTTGCGAGCCAGCCGCCTCGCAGCGTCGATATCCTGCGGCTGGCCGAGATCGGCGAGGATCGCGTGGGCGGCGAGCGCGCCACTCGCTTCGGCTGCGTCGGCACCGCCGATCCTCACCCCGTCGCCAGCGAGATAGAGATCGGGGCCCGCCCGGCCCATGCCATCGATCTTCGGCAGGAACAGCCTGTAGTCCGGGTCAAAGGCGAACTCAGCCCCGGCGAGATCGGCGAGCTGTATTTCCGGCTTCAGGCCATAGCCGAGCGCGACCGCGTCGCAGGCGAAGCGCCGCTCGCGGCCTTGCGCGTCGCGCAGCAGCACAGCCTCGACACGGCCCTCCCCCTCGATGGCGATGGGTGTCACGCCATGCAGCATCTGCGTCCCGGCGCGCAGCGATGCGCCCATATACCAGAGGCCGCGAGCCAGGGTGCGCGGGGCGCGCAGCAGCTCCGGCAAGGCAGCCAGCTTGGCCAAGAGCGGCGTCGTATCGGCGATCACGGCGATGTCCGCGCCCATCTCGCGATATTGCTTGGCGGCCAGTGCCAGCAGCGGCGATGAGCCCAGGAAGGCGACGCGGCTGCCGATCAGGCAGCCCTGATCCTTCAGCGCCACCTGCGCCCCACCGAGCGTGAACACGCCGGGCAAGGTCCAGCCGGGCAGCGGCGCCGCCCGGTCCATCGCCCCGCTGGCGATCAGCAGCTTGTCGAAAGCGAGCATCTCGGCCCGCCCCTCCTGCAGCAGGTGCAGGGTGTTGCCGTCGACGGCCCAGACCAGCGTCCGGGGCCGATAGTCGATCCCTGGCTGCAAGGCGGCGAAGCGGCGATGCAGTGCGGCGTACTTGCCGGCCTCCGAACCCATCAGCCGGTCCATGTCGAGCGCCAGGCCCTCGGCTGGCCGGCGATAGCCTTGCCCTCCGGCTCGCGCTCCCTCGTCGATCAGGACCGGCCTAAACCCTTTCGCGGAGAGCGTTTCGGCCGCGCTGATGCCGGCCGGGCCAGCTCCGACGATGACGATGTCAGCCATGAAGCCCGGCCATTGGCTGCGGCTCGGCGAACAGGGTCATGCCGTCGGCGACCTCGGTGGTGCAGGCCCTGAGCCGGCCACCTTCCGCGCTCCAGACCCAGCAATCCTGGCAGGCACCCATCAGGCAGAAGCCGGCCCGTGGTTCACCACCGAACTCCAACCGCCGGATCAGGGCGCCGCTCTCCAGCAGTGCCGCCAAGACGCTGTCGCCGGTCGTCGCCCGGATGGCCGCGCCTTCGAAGCTGAGTGTCACCTGTCGTCCCGCGCGGGCCGCGACACGGCGGAACTGGGCCTTGGAAGCGTCCATCCCGATCCAGTAGTTTTATCTCAATGCGATAATAGTTCTCGAATATTGATAACTGACTCGGCTGCCTGTCAAGCGCCGGGTCCGCTCGGCTCAGACGCGGGAGATGGCGTGCGCGGTGGCGATGACGAGCGAGGAAAAGCGCGCGATGACCTCGGCATGGCTGAAGCGCGAGGTCGACGTGGCGATGTTCACGGCCCCTTCCGGGCGGCCGTGATGATCGACAACGACCGCAGCGATCGAGGCATCGCCGAGATAGACCTCCTCGAAGGCGGTGGCGTAGCCCTGCGCCGCGGACTGGCGCAGCTTCTCGCGCAGCGCATCGCGCCGCCAGGTCGTCGAGGGTGTGTGCGCCTTGAGGTCGGAGGCGTCGATGATCGCCATCGCCTCCTCTTCGGGCAGCCGCGACAGCATGGCGATGCCGGGCGCGGTGCAATAGGCCGGCATCCGCGTGCCGATGATGACGTCGGTGTTCAGCACATGGCGGCTGAGGAAGCGTGAGACGAAGATGATCTCCGGCCCCTCGCGCACGGTGAGATTGACCGTCTCCTCGGTCTCCTTGCTGAGATGCATGAGATAGGGCATCGCCCGGTCGAGCAGGCGGCTGCTGCGGACGAAGTGGTAGCCGAGATCGAGCGTCTTCGCCGTCAGCTCGAAGCGCTTGGTCTGCGCGTCCTTGCGCAGATAGCCGAGCCTGGTGAGCGTGTGGGTGAAGCGCTGCGCGGCGCTGACGTCCATCCCCGTCTCGGACGCGACCTGCGACAGGTTGAGCGTCTGATGCTGGCGGCCGAAGGCCGAGAGCACCCGGAACGCCTTCTCGACCGAATTGACCATCAGCGCGTCGTCCTTGCGCACGGCCTCTTCGCCTGCCGCGGCTGCTCGCTTGCGGCCATTCTGTCTCGGTTCGAGCGTCGTCATCGGGGCCTGTTCTCCTGCCGCGATCAATGGCTGTGACCAGCAGCCTTGACAAGGTGAGCCTTTCGCGCAGAATATTCAATAGAAGTTATTACATTGTAATAAATACTCATCGGAGGGCGGTATGAAGGATTCTGTTCTGGTCGAGGTTCGTGGCGCGGTCGGCATTCTGACCCTCAACCGCCCGCAGATCCTCAACGCCTGGAACGCGCCGATGCGGTCCCGCCTCGTCGAGGGCCTCGACGAGCTCGAGGCGAACGATGCCGTGCGCGCCATCATTCTCACCGGCGCCGGCGACCGCGCCTTCGGCGCCGGCCAGGACCTCAACGAGACCAAGACCTTCGATCCCGACCGTGCCGAATTGTGGATGGGCGAATGGGAACGCCTCTATGACCGTATCCGCTCGCTCTCGAAGCCGATCATCGCGGCGCTGAATGGCGTCGCCGCCGGCTCGGCCTTTCAGGTCGCGCTGCTCTGCGACCTGCGCATCGGCCATGACGGCGTCACCATGGGCCAGCCCGAGATCAACTCCGGCATCGCCTCCGTGACCGGCCCCTGGATCATGCGCGAGATGATCGGGATCGCCCGCACCATCGACCTGACCCTGACCGGGCGGATGATGGACGCCGACGAGTGCTACCGGATCGGCCTGATCAACCGGGTCGTGCCGAAGCAGAAGGTGATGGAGGCGGCTCTTGCACTGGCAGAGGAACTCGCCGGAAAGCCGCCCGTCGCCATGCGCCTCAACAAGGCCCGCTTCCGCGAGGTCACGGAGCAGAGCTTCCGCGAATGCCTCACCGCCGGCATCCGCAATCAGCGCGAAGCCTACGGCACCGGCGAGCCGGCGCGGATGATGGAGCAGTTCCTCGCCGTTCGCGCCGCGCGCAAGAGCGCCTGACGAGACGACGCAGCTGACGATCTGATCACCCACGGGGAAATGCGGAAAACCGCTCAAAAAAGGGGAGAAGACCATGACGAAACGACCAACGGAGCCGACCCGCCGTACCATGCTGCAGCTCGCCGGTGGGGCCGCCGCCGGTGCGATCGCCGCGCCGCATCTGATCGGCAGCGCACGGGCCGCGACCCAGATCACGGTCGCCGATCCCGGTGGTCCCTTCGGCCCGGCCTTCCGCAAGGCCTTCTACGATCCCTTCGAGAAGGCGACCGGCAACAAGGTCGTCAACGTCGCCCGCGAAGCGGAGCCGACCGCGCAGTTCAAGGCGATGGTCGAGACCAAGTCTTATACCTGGGACGTCTGCACGCTGACGCTCTCGGCCCGCGACATCCTGAAGGCGCAGGGCCTGCTCGATCCGATCGGCTTCGCGCATGCCGATGTGCCCAAGCTGATGCCGCAGGCGATCTCGCCGGAATTCATGGGCACGGACGTCTACTCGACGATCTTCGCCTACCGCACCGACCGGGTGAAGAACGCTCCGGCGAGCTGGGCCGATTTCTTCAACGTCGAGAAGTTCCCCGGGCGGCGCGCCCTGCGCAAGAACCCGATCGACACGATCGAGCAGGCGCTGCTCGCCGACGGCGTGCCGCTCGACAAGCTCTATCCGCTCGATATCGACCGCGCCTTCAAGGTGCTCGACAAGATCAAGCCGCATGTCGCGGTCTGGTGGACCGGCGGCGCGCAGTCGACCCAGCTGCTGCAGAGCGGCGAAGTCGACATGCTGCCGGGCTGGAATGCGCGCCTGCAGGCCGCGATCGACGGCGGCACGCCGGCCAAGATCGTCTGGAACCAGGGACTCTACTCGATCGAGGGCTGGGGACTGCCGAAGGGTGGGCCGAAGGCCGATGTCGCCCGCCAGTTCATCCGCTTCTGCTCGGATCCGAAGGCGCAGGCCGCCTTCACCGACGCCCTCGCCTATGGGCCCACCAATCTCGACGCCTACCAGACGATCGGCGCCGAACGCGCCAAGGTGCTGCCGACCTCGCCCGAGAACCTGAAGCAGATGGCGATCGCCAATGAGGATTGGTGGAGCGCCAACCGCGCCAAGGTCACCGAGCGCTTCAACGCCTGGCTCCTGACCTGACGCCATGGCGACGAGCGCAGAGGTGCCAGCGACCGAACCGACGACGGGCAAGCTCGTCATCGAGGGCCTGTGCAAGCGCTATGGCGCGACCACGGCCCTCGAGCCGAGCTCGCTCAGCGTTCCCGAAGGCGAGTTCCTGACCTTGCTGGGCCCCTCGGGCTCCGGCAAGACGACCCTGCTGCAGCTGATCTGCGGACTGGTCGAGGCGAGCGAAGGGCGCGTCGTGATCGACGGACGCGACCAGTCGAACACGCCGGTCCATCAGCGCGACATCGGCCTCGTCTTCCAGCATTACGCGCTGTTTCCGCATCTGACGGTGGCGGAGAACATCGCCTTTCCGCTCAAGATGCGGGGGCGCCCGAGCTCTGAGGTTGCCAAGCGCGTCGCGGCGACGCTGGAGATGGTCCATCTCGGCCACCTCGCCGGGCGCTTCCCACGCGAATTGTCCGGCGGTCAGCAGCAGCGCGTCGCGCTGGCGCGCTGCTTCGTCTACCAGCCCTCGATCATCCTGATGGACGAGCCGCTCGGCGCCCTCGACAAGAAACTGCGCGAGCACATGCAGATCGAGATCAAGCGCCTGCACCGCGAGAGCGGCGCGACGATCGTCTACGTCACGCATGATCAGGAAGAGGCGCTCGCCATGTCCGACCGCATCTGCCTGATGAATCACGCCAGGATCGAGCAGCTCGGCACGCCGCGCGAGATCTACGAGCGGCCGCGCACCGCCTTCGCCGCCGATTTCATCGGCATCTCCAACATCTTCCGCGGCCGCTGGGACGGCAATGGCGCGATCGACACTGCCCATGGCCGTTTCGCCCTGCCGAGCGGTGCGCGCTGCCAGAGCAAGGAGGCGGCCCTCGTCATCCGGCCGGAGAACCTGCGCCTCGGTGCGCGGGACGGCAACGCCGTGAACGGGCGTGTCTGCGAAGTCGTCTATGCCGGCTCGGAGACGCGCGTCATCGCCGCGCTCGACGACGGCAGCCAGCTCGTGCTGCGGCTGGGACCGGACGATGCCGTGCCCGCAATCGACGAGGCCATCATCGCCGGCTGGTCGCGCGACAAGGCGGTGCTGGTCGCATGAGCGCGGTGCCCCTCAGCGGCGCGCCGGCGCGCTCGGCCAGGCTGCGTTTCGGCGCGCTCTGGCTGGCGGTGCCCGGCCTGCTCTTCCTGGCCGTGTTCTTCGTCTATCCGGTGGCGCAGCTCCTCGGCCTGAGCGTCGTCGATCCCGAGAGCAAGGCGTTCTCGACCGGCGCTTACGAGCGCATCGCCGCGACCGACGTCTATCTGCGCGTGCTCGGCATCACCTTCCGCATCGCTGGCTGGACGGCGGTCTGGTCGCTGCTGATCGGCTATCCGCTCGCCTACTGGCTGGCGCGCCTGCCCGACATGTTCCGCGGGCGCATGCTGCTCTTCGTCATGGTGCCGTTCTGGACGAGTTATCTCGTCAAGACCTTCGCCTGGATGATCGTGCTCGGGCGCAGCGGCATCATCAATTCCCTGGCGACCGGCTCCGGCCTCGTCGACCAGCCCTTGCCGCTGCTGCACAACGAGTTCGGCGTCATGGTCGGCATGGTCCATGCCATGGTTCCGCTGGCGGTGATGACCATGCTGCCGGTGATGACCGGCATCGACCGCCGCCTCGTCCAGGCAGCGCAGACGCTCGGCGCTGCGCCGGCACGCGCCTTCTGGCTGGTCTATTTCAAGCTCTCGCTGCCGGGCGTCGCAGCAGCCGGCCTGCTCGTCTTCATCTCCTCGCTCGGCTTCTTCATCGTGCCGGCCTTCCTCGGCGGTCGCCAGCAGACGATGCTGGCGCAGCTGATCATCACGCAGGTGCAGGAGCTGCTGAACTGGTCCTTCGCCGGCGCGCTGTCCGCATTGATGCTCGCCGCCGCCCTCGTCTCCTGCGTGATCTACGACAGGCTGTTCGGGCTCTCGACGATCGCCGGCGGCTCCGCGCAGGTCGGCACCGGGCGCATCCGCGACCTCGGCCTGGCGATCCTCGGCACTGTCGCTGCCACGGCAGCCAGGCTGGGCGCACTCGCCCAGGCGCTGCTCGGCAAGCGCATTTGCGCGATGCTGCTGCCCGGTTTCTGCTGGCTGGTCATCGCCTTCCTGGTGCTGCCGACGCTGCTGGTCATCCCGCTCGCCTTTACCTCCTCGCAATTCCTGGAGTTCCCGCCGCCGGGCTATGGGCTGAGCTGGTTTCAGACCTATTTCAGCTCGCCGCTCTGGATCCAGGCGACGATCCGCTCCTTCGCCGTCGCCTTCGTCACGGCCATCGCCGCAACCGCGATCGGCGGCTTTGCCGCGCTGGCGCTGGCCAATAGCCGGACGCGCTGGGCGGGACTGATCTTTGCCTTCTTCCTCGCGCCGATGATCGTGCCGCGCATCGTCATCGCGGTCGGGCTGTTCTATCTCTTCGCGCGGCTCGGCCTGATCGCCACCGATCTCGGCCTCGTCATCGGCCATACCGTGCTGGCGATCCCGTTCACGCTGGTCACCATCGCCGCCGTGCTCAAGACCTATGACCAGCGCCTCGACCAGGCCGCGGCGACGCTCGGCGCCAACCGGGTGCGGACGCTGACCGGCGTCACCATCCCGCTGGTGAAGGGCGGCCTCGTCGCCGCCTTCCTCTTCGCCTTCATCACCTCCTTCGACGAGCTGACCATCGCGATCTTCGTCTCGGGCGGCATCAAGACGACGCTGCCTAAGCAGATGTGGGACGACATGATCCTGCAGCTCAACCCGACGCTGGCGGCGGTCTCCGTCGTCGTCTTCGTCGTGGTGACGGCAATGCTGCTCATCGCGGAACGCTTCCGCTCTTCCTCCTGACCGACAGCGACCATGACGATCCCTGACGACGACGGCTTCGTGAGCCTTCTGACAGTGCGTGCCGCAGAGGAGCCGGGGCGCGTCTATGCGCGCTTCTGCGGCGAGCCGCTGACCTATGCCGGGCTCGAGCGGCGCTCGGCCGCCTTCGCCGCGCATCTGAGAACGCGCGGGATCGTCGCTGGCGACAGGGTCGCCGTGATGATGCGCAACTCCATCGCCACGATCGCGGTGGTCTTTGGCCTTGCGCGTGCCGGTGTCGCGTGGGTGCCGGTCAATGCGCAGCAGCGCGGCGAAGGGCTTCGCTACCTGCTGACGCACTCGCGGCCGCTCCTCGTCGTCGCCGATGCGGATCTGGTGCCGCAGATCGAGGACGTGATGGCGCCTGAGGCAAAGCTGCCGCTCCTCGCCCATGCGCCCGGCGGAGAGCTCGACGCTATCCTCGATGGCGCCGGACGCTTCGAGGAGTCCTCCCCGCCCGCCGATGCGGTCTTCGCGATCATGTACACCTCCGGCACCACCGGGCGGCCGAAGGGCGTGATCGTCTCGCATCGCATGCTCCGGCTCGCCGCGGAGAGCGTGGTGAGGCTATCCGATGCGCGGCCAGCAGACGTCTTCTTCGTCTGGGAGCCGCTCTATCATATCGGCGGCGCTCAGCTGCTGCCGCTGCCGATGATCCGCGGCGTCACGCTCGCCATGGTCGAGCGCTTCAGCGCCAGCCGCTTCTGGGACCAGGTCCGGGAGGAAGGCACGACCCATATCCACTATCTCGGCGGCATCCTGCAGATCCTGCTCAAGCAAGCGCCATCGCCGCGCGATCGCGAGCATGGCGTGCGCATCGCCTGGGGCGGAGGTTGCCCGCCCGACATCTGGCCGCAGTTCGCCGACCGCTTCGGCATCGACATTCGCGAATGCTACGGCATGACGGAGGCCTCCAGCCTGACGACCTGCAATGTGACCGGAGTGCCGGGCTCCGTCGGCCGGCCGCTGCCCTGGTTCACGGTGAAGCTGCTCGATACCGACGGCCGGCTGGTGCCTCCCGGCGAGCGCGGCGAGATCGTGATCGAGACCAGCATCCAGGGCGCGATCTTCCCCGGCTATCTCGACAACCCCGAGGCGACCGCGAAGACTCTGCGCCAGGACGGTTTCTATACCGGCGATCTCGGTTCCTTCGATGCCGACGGCAATCTCTACTTCCATGGGCGAATGACCGACAGCGTGCGCTGCCGGGGCGAGAACGTCTCGGCCTGGGAGGTCGAACACGTCGCGGCAGAGCATGAAGCGGTCGAGGATTGCGCGATGATCGGCGTCGCCGCGGATGTCGGCGAGCAGGACATCAAGCTCTTCGTCAAGCCGCGCGGCGACGCCATCATCGATCCGCAGGCGCTTTCCGGCTGGCTCGGACAGCGTCTCGCTCCCTACCAGAACCCGCGCTACATCGCCGTCGTCGTCGAGTTCGAGCGCACGGCGAGCCAGCGCATCATGAAGCACAAGCTCTCGCCCCGGCTCGACGATTGCTGGGACCGGGCCGCCATCGCGACGAGGGTCTGACATGGCCGGCTGCGACATCCTGATCTCGGGCACCGGCGGCTTTGCCGCGCGCATTGCCTTCGACATCGCCGCGACGGCCGAGGATTCCGTAGAGATCGTCATCGCCGGGCGCAATCGCGAGTGGCTGAACTGGCTGCGCACCGCGGCGAACGCCCGCGCGGTGCTATTCGGCAAGAAGGCGCGCTTCAGGACGCACGCGATCGACCTGCTGGCGCCCGATGCGTCCGATGACCTGCTGACGGCGACCGACCCGCGCATCGTCGTGCAGGCGGCCTCGATCCAGACTTCGCAGGTGATCGCCCAGAGCGGCAATGCCTGGACGCGGCTCGTGGCCGAAGGCGGCCTCAGCGCCACGGCGGTCTTCCAGGCCCTGATCAGCTCGCGCGTCGCGGCCGCGATCAGCCGCAGCGGCAAACCCGTGACGCTGGTCAATTGCAGCTTCCCGGATGTCGTCAACGGCATCATCACGGCGCTCGGCCATGAGGTCGCCTGCGGCATGGGCAATGTCGCGATCCTCTCCAACGTCTTTGCCGGCTCCGCCGCCACCCCGCCGGGAGCCGAGGTCAAGGTTCTCGCCCATTACCAGAACCTCGCCGCCTGGCGCCGCCTCCCCAAGGAGCGTGGCGGGCGGGCGCCGCGCGTCTGGCTGGATGGCGCGGAGGCCGAAGATGTCTATGGGCGTTTCGCCGATATCCAGCTCACACCCGAACCGGTCATCGAGATCTCGGGCGCAAGCGGTGTACCGATGCTGCTCGCCATGGTGGCCAGCCGCCCCTGGCGCGGGCACGCCCCTGGCCCGAACGGCCTGCCGGGCGGCTATCCGGTCAGGCTGGCCGGAACGGCGATCGAACTCGAGCTCCCCGTCGGATTGACGCAGGCTGAAGCGGTCGCCTGGAATGCCTCCTTCGAGGAGCAGAATGGCCTGATCGTCTCCTCCGACGGTTGGATCACGTTCACAGGCATTCTGGGCACCAGGCTCTGCGAACATGTTCCCAGCCTTCGCATGGGGTTTGCGGCACGGGAGCTGGAATCGATCTGCGACGAACTGCTCGAGCTACGCGCTGCGCTGATGCGCGCGGCCTAGGCAAAGCTCGCATCCACGCGGGCACCATGTTCGATGGCCGCGAGCGCCTGCGTCCGGGTCACCGCAAAGGCCACGTCTGCGGAGGGTGCTCCAAGGCAATTTCCAGTTGCCTATCGTGGCGTTGCTGTTGTCGTGCCGATCTCGAGCACGACAACCTCGCAGACCTCCTCGAGCGCGGTCGGACAACGCTCGACGCCGTGCGGCACGACGATGAACTCGCCTTCCTCGATGACCTCGTCGCGGTCGCGGAACTGCATCAGCAACCGGCCCTTGTGAACGAAGAAGACCTCGTCCTCGCGGCTGTTGAAATGCCAGCCGGCCTCGCCCTCGAATTTGGCGAGCTTGATCTGCAGATTGTTGACGGATGCGGCAAGCCGAGGCGGCCAGCTGTCGGAAAACTGCCCGAAAGCGCTCTCCAGATTCTCCTTGCGAAACGGCGAGATGTGCCGGTTGAGCATCGCGACGTCACGGATGATCGTCTTCAGCTGGCTTGGCACATCGCTGCCATCGGCCGGATATTTTCCGTCGAGTGCGGCCGTGCCGATGGTGAAGCCTGCCGCCCCGGCCTGCTTCAAGGCTTCGATGCGGCCCGGAGTGTCGATCGATCCGGCCACATAGACCGGCTTCGATACCGCCGAGCAGACGGCTTCGATCAGCGCCGGGACATTCTCATGCGAGCGATAGGCCAGGAGATCGAGGCCGTGCACGCCCTCGCGTGCGGCCATAGCCTGCGCGCTGGCGACGATTTCGTCGATGCTGCCCTCCAGCACGCTCGGATGTCCGGAGATCGTGCCCGGGAACGGGCAGTACTGGATCGTCGTGCCGGCGATGATCGGCAGCACGTCGTCGACCCTCGTCCCGCCGAGGAGAATGTCGATGCCGATCTCGACCGCAGCCTTTGCCGACGCGATCTCGCTGTCGCGATCGAGTGAAACGACCTCGAGATAGGACGTCGCGCCGCCAGCCCTGATGGCCGTGTTGAGCGCTTTCAGCGTGTCGAGCGGCAGGCCGATGTCCTTGAAGCCGATATGCCGGACGCCAAGAGCCAGAGCCGTCCGAAGCTGCTCCATCGCATCGCTGACCGTCCGGTCGTTGCGGGTGAGCATAAAGATGAAGCGAAGGCCCATCAGGACACCTGTTCCGTTCTTTCGGACTGCGCGGCAACGCGCCGCGATGCGTTGGCAATTATGCTGGCTCAATCAGCGAGTTTCGCAACCGCTGGACGCTGGGCGGGGCTGCAGTCGGCGCTCTTTCAGCGGATCGAACAGCCGCCCTATCAAGGAAATCCTGATTTCCTTGTTTCGTTTCACCCACGGCCGGTCCTCGATGAACTCCAGCGCTTCCCGTGACAGCGATCTCATGGCCTCGGTCGGGATCGGTCAACCTGTGCCACGCAGAGAGGACGCGATCCTCGTGCAGGGGCACGGGCGCTACACGGACGATCTGAACGTCGAGCGGCAGCTCTTCGCGGCCTTCGTCCGCAGCCCACATGCCCATGGCCATCTGCGCACTGTCGATACGGCAGAGGCTCGCGCAATGAAGGGTGTCGTCGCGATCTACACCGCAGCGGACCTCGACGGCCACGGTTACAATGCGATCGTGACGCCGATCGCTGTGCCAGGCCGCGATGGTGCGCCGATGAGGAGGCCTCAGCGCGCGGCGCTCGCGGCCGACAAGGTCCGCTTCGTCGGCGACCCCGTCGCAATGGTGGTCGCTCGCACCGCCGATCAGGCCCGCAACGCTGCCGAAGCGATCACGCTCGACATCGACGTCCTGCCTGCCGTCACCGATGCCGAGCAGGCGCTGAAGGCCGGCGCACCGCAGCTTTATGACGATGTCGCCGGCAACCTGATCGTCGATTTCCAGTCCGGCGACGGCGAGAAGGTCGCTGCGGCCTTCGCCGAAGCTGCGCACATCGCCCGGGTGCGGATCGTCAACAACCGCGTCGTGGTCAACCCGATCGAGCCGCGCAGCGCCATTGCGAGCTTCGATGGCAAGTCGAAGCGCTACACGCTGCAGGCGCCGAGCCAGGGTGCCTTCGGCATGCGCAACAACCTGGCCGCGGCCATGGGGGTGAAGCCAGCCGAGATGCACTTGATGACAGGTCATGTCGGCGGCTCGTTCGGCATGAAGGCCTCGGTGTTTCCCGAATACGTCACTCTCCTCCACGCAGCCCGCATGTTGAAGCGGCCGGTCAAATGGACCGATCAACGATCGGAGAGCTTCGTCTCGGATCATCATGGGCGCGACATGGTTTTCGAGGCCGAGCTGGCTCTCGACGCTCGCGGTCGCTTCCTGGCGACGCGTTTCACCGGCGTCGCCAACATGGGCGCCTATCTCACTCCGGTCGGCGCCATGATGCCGACGGCGAATATCGGGAAGAACTCCGTCGGCATGTACCGGACGCCGCTCGTCGAGGTCCGGACGCGTTGCGCGGTGACGAACACCCCGCCGATCGGCGCCTATCGCGGCGCGGGTCGCCCGGAGGGCAATTATTTCATGGAGCGCCTGATCGACACGGCCGCCCGCGATATGGGCATCGACAGCGCAAGCCTGCGGCGGCGCAACCTGATCCCGCCTGCCAGGCTGCCCTGGGCCACGCCGGTCGGGACGGTCTACGACAGCGGCGATTTCCCGGCGCTGTTCGAGCGGGCCCTCGAGGCGTCGGACTGGAAGGGATATGCCGGGCGACTGCGGGCAAGCCGGAAGGCGGGCTTGCTGCGCGGGCGTGGTATCGGCTGCTATCTCGAGGTGACCGCGCCACCGACGAACGAAATGGGCGGGATCCATTTCGAGCCGGACAGCAGCGTCAGCATCGTCACCGGTACGCTCGATTACGGCCAGGGACATTGGACACCCTTCGCCCAGCTCCTCACCAGCCAACTCGGCGTTCCCTTCGAGGCAATCAAGCTCGTCCAGGGTGACAGCGATCGGCTGATTGCCGGTGGAGGCACGGGCGGCTCGAAGTCGCTGATGGCGAGCGGCTCGGCGATCATCGAGGCGAGCGAGCTGGTCATCGAAAAGGGCAAGCTGCTCGCCGGTCATTTCCTCGAGGCCAATACCGCTGACATCGAGTTCGCGAACGGCCGCTTCACCGTCATCGGTACCGACCGCTCGATCGCGATCATGGACATCGCGGCGAGGCTGCGTGGCGGCACCGCGGTCCCATCCGACCTGCCCCAATCGCTCGACGTGGATCATGTCTTCAAGGCGGCACCTTCGGCCTATCCCAATGGCTGTCACATCGCCGAGGTCGAGATCGATCCCGAGACCGGGCATGTCGAGGTCGCGCGCTATGTCATGATCAACGACTTCGGCACCGTGGTGAACCCGATGATCGTGGAGGGGCAGCTCCATGGCGGCGTTGTCCAGGGCATCGGCCAGGCGTTGTTCGAGCGGACGGTCTATGACGAGAGCGGCCAGCTCCTCACCGGATCCTACATGGACTACGCATTGCCCCGGGCAGCGGATGTCCCGTTCTTCTCGTTCGTGAGCCGGGGGATGCCGACCCTCAACAATCGGGTCGGAGCCAAGGGTTGCGGGGAAGCGGGGTGCGCCGGCTCCCTGCCTTCGGTCATGAACGCTGTCGTCGATGCCCTGGCGCCGTATGGCATCAGGCATCTGGACATGCCCGCGACGCCTCAGGCGGTCTGGCGGGCGGTTCAGTTCGGGCGGATCGGATCGCTGGCTTAAGCCAGCGGGCGGTTGCTCCTGAAGGGCTGATCGAATTACCGCCAAGAATGGCTGCTCGACTCGGCCTCCCACAGGAGGACCGACATGCGCTTCACGCTGATCATCATCGCCCTGGCTCTTTCCGGCTGCAGCGGCTCCGACCAACCCAATGGAGCCGCCCGGAACCTGACCTTGGGAACGGCTCAATGCTCCAAGTTCTCCTGGGGAACGTCTCAGATGGCCGAGTGCCTTGATCGGGCCGCAGCCAGCCAATCGGCGACGATCGGTGGCGCGAAGGGGGGCGACAGCGGCTGATACCGCACGAGATCGGACCTCTGATCCCGTAGTCCCATCACAAGTCGGCGAGATCGCGCCACACCCGCTCACGCGCCTTGTGCACTGCAACAATTGTTCATATGTAACACGTGCCTCAAGCAACCTCCCCAACATTCGAAAGGAGCGATCCATGCTGGAAAGGCACGATTGTGAGTGCGCGCTCGAGACCGAGCACGACCACGAAGAGAACCACGAAGCGCAGCAGCAGGACGACACCGAAGCGTTCTCGCCGCGCGACCACCAGGCGGGCTTCTGGAGCTAGAAGCCGAGACGAGTGCGGAGGGCTTTGGTGCCCTCCGCCGACTACGGCGGGCAGAACGAGGCCGCCGGCGCGATGCCGGCCTGAACGAGCCCGAGCTGCGCCTCTCTCCCTACATCACGCCACCTTCAAGCCGCAGGCCGCAGCGAAAGCCGCCAGCGCGGCGAGGCTGGTGAGCAACGCCAGCGGAAACCGCATCAGGCTGCGCCTCGTCCAGTCGCGCGCAGCGATTTCATCGACCGTCTCGGCCTTCTCGAAGGCGATCGCCTTCGGGATCATGTCGAAGGCCGACCAGAGCCGCAGGGTCACGTGTGCGGCAAGAGCCAGCAGCAACGCCTTGCGGGCGCCCTCATTGGCCCAAGCGAGATAGAGCGTGACGAGCAGGACGAGCTCGAAAGCGGTATGGGCCGGAATCCAGAACCCGGCACGCCAGATCCCGCCCTTGCGGGGTTGGACGATCTCCGGCTTGCCTGGCCAGGCCCGGTCGACAACGCCATGCTCGAAAATGCCGCCACCCAATCCGATATTGGCCAGAAGCGCCGTCAGCGCCGTGGACAGCACGACCGCATCCATGGGATTATCTCTTCAGCTAATTATCTTCCTAACTAAGATATTTGACGAATGGCCCCTCCAAGTCAAGACCAGGCGATCGCACGCCTGACGACGGTCCTGCGTCGCATGGGCGCCGCCAGCGCCCTGCACAGCCAGGCGGTCGCCAAGCGAGTCGGTCTCGCCTCGGTCGATCTCGAATGCCTGGACCTGATCCTGCTGGCCGGCCCCGTGACCGCCGGGCAGATCATGGAGCATACCAAACTGACCAGCGGCGCCGTGACCGGCCTGATCGATCGGCTCGCCAGGAAGGGCTATGTCGAACGGGCTGCCGATCCGCAGGACCGGCGCAAGGTCCTGGTCCAGATCGTGCCGGAGGCGGTCAGGCCGATCGAGGCTCTCTTCGTCCCGATGGCGAAGCGATCGGCGGCGATCATGGCGCAGTACAGCGTCGAGGAACTCGACCTGATCGCCGGCTTCGTCGAGAAGGGCACCGCTCTCGCGCTGGAACGCGCCAAGGAGCTGGACGGCGGCTGACAACGAGCCGCCCAGCCCATCTTGCGATGGTCACTCCCTCCGGCCGACAGGGAACAGAGCCCGCAGCCGGCGGTCACGGAGCCAGAGGCCGCCCCACATGAACAGCCCGAGATAGAGGCTGAACAGCACATGGCTGAAGAGCGGGCTTCCGGCCCGGATTTGCGTCGCCATCGCGCCGCCCAGCAGGCCCATCATCAGGATCGCACCCAGCAGGGCCGTACGCGGAACCAGATAGAGCACGAGGCACGCCAGCTCGATCAGGCCGATCATGAAGGCATAGCCGGCCGGCCAGCCGAGCTGCGCCATCGTCTCCTCGGCAATCGGCAGGCGCAGCAGCTTGGGCGAGATGGATGCGCCCAGCATGAAGAGGGCAAAGAGGCCCGTCAGGACGCGGCCCGTCCAAAGCGCGGCGTTGGTGTTCATGTGCGTTTCCCTTGTTGCGGGCGCCAGCAAACCTCACCGCTCGCCATTGCATGACAGGAACGATTTTCGGGCCTGACCTCGCCAGGCATGGGTTTCTTGCTGACGCGCGGCGGATCCGGTCGTGCGAAGCTCGATCAGATCGTGACCACCGGCATGCGCTGCCGGCCGAAATCAGCGGCACACCCATACCGCAAGGTGAGCACATTCAACCGAGGAGGAAGCGATGGCCCTGACCGACTTCAAGACGATCGACGACTACCTCGCCAGCCTAAGCGAGGAGAACAAGGCTGGCGTGCGAGCCATATGCGACGCGATCAGACGGGCCGTCCCGGAGGCCGAAGGCGTCATCAGCTACCAGATCCCTGCCTTTCGTCATAATGGCGGCTGGATCTTCTATGTCTCGGCCCATAAGGACCACTACTCGCTCTCCTGCCCGCCACCGATCCCGTCCTTCGAGACGTTCAAGGACGTGCTCGCGCGCTACGCCAAGACGAAGTCGGCCCTGAAGCTGCCGAAGAAGGAGCCGCTCCCGATCGCGCTCATCGAAAAAATGGCGGCCCTCCACGCGAGCTACAATCTCGAACAGGCTGGCAAGAAGCGCGGGAAGGCATGACGTTTTCAGCCGCGCCCCTGCCCTTCGCTCCCCGACTGCTTGTCAGGCCGCGCGGCGCCCCGCGCTCGACGAGGCTTGCTCCCGTGACGGCTCAGGCGCTTCAAGGCTGAAATAGGAGACCAGCGCGGCGAGCCTGTCGGCCTCCTGGGCCAGGGCTTGGGAGGCGGCGGTCGACTGCTCGGCCATGGCGGCGTTCTGTTGCGTCGCCTGGTCCATCTCGTTGACCGCGGTGTTGACCTCCTGCAGCCCGGTCGCCTGCTCCTGCGCCGCCGAGGCGATCTCGGCGACCAGCGAGGTGGCACGGGTGATCTCGCCCGACATCCGCTCCAGCGCCGTTCCGGTCTGGCCGACCAGCGCGACACCCTTCTCGACCTCGACGCTGGAGGCAGTGATCAGCCCCTTGATCTCCTTGGCCGCATCCGCCGAGCGCTGCGCCAGCGCGCGGACCTCGGAGGCGACGACCGCAAAGCCCTTGCCGGCATCGCCGGCGCGGGCCGCCTCGACCGAGGCGTTGAGGGCCAGCAGATTGGTCTGGAAGGCGATCTCGTCGATGACGCCGACGATCTGCGAGATCTCGTCGGACGATTTCTCGATGCCGCTCATGGCGGCGACGGCCTCACGCACGATCTGGCCGGACTGCTCGGCCTCGCCCTTGACCTGGGTGGTGGCGTGGCTCGCCTGACGCGCGCCCTCGGCGGTCTGGCGCACCGTCGCGGTCAGCTGATCGAGCGCGGTCGCGGTCTCCTCGACCGACGAAGCCTGCTGCTCGGTGCGGCTGGCGAGATCGTCCGCCGCCTGGCTGATCTCGCCCGCGCCAGCCTTCATGCTCTGCGTGTTCGTCGCGATCTGACGCATGGTGTCGCGCAGCTTCCCGATCGCCGCGTTGAAGTCGTCCTTCAGCTTGGCATAGGCGGCTGCGACAGGCTGATCGATGCGATAGCCGAGATTGCCATTGGCGAGATGCTCCAGGCCGGTCCCCAGCACCGAGACCACCACCGCCAGCTGTTTCGTGGCGTCCTGCCGCTCGGCCTCGTTACGTGACCGCTCGGCATCGGCGGCATGGCGCTGGGCCTCGACCTCCTGCTCTGCATGCTGCTTCTCGGCGGCGATAGCCTCCTTCTCGATGGCGGCGCGCTTGAAGACATCGACCGCCTGCGCCATCTCGCCGATCTCGTCACGGCGCAACAGTGAGGGAACCAGCACGTCGCGATCACCCTGCGCCAGTGCCGTCATCGTGCTGGTCATGCCGCGAACCGGAGCCGCGATCCAGCGGTTCAGCATCCAGGCACAGGCGATCGCCGAGATCAGGCTGACGAGCGCGACCAGGGCCGAGGCCGAGAGCGCGGCATCCATGATCGAGCTGAGGGCGGAGATGTCGGAGACGAGTGCGTAGGCGCCGATCACGTCGCCGCGGTAATCCCTGACCGGCGCATAGACCATGGCGCTGTCGCGCCCGCCAATCGCGAGACGCTGGACCTCCGTCGTCCCAGCGAGGCCCTGACGCAACATCTCCTGCGAGAGCAGACTGTCATCGGCAAGCGTCGAGGCGAAGCGCTTGAGCTCGCCATTGGCCAGGACGAAGAAAGCGATGTCGTTCCCGGACATCTTCTTGAACGCATCGAAGAAGGCCTGGCCGAAATTGAGCCCGACCTCGACGGTCCCGACGGCCTTCCCTTCGAAGCGAACCGGCATCACGCCGCGCACGCCAAGGCCCTCGACGCCATTCTCGAGGCCGAAAACCGGCTTGCCCGCCTTGTTGGCCTCGACGACCGTGAAGCGGAAGGAGGAGAGATCGTCGCCGAACTTCTCCGGGCGATGCGCGCGCAGGAACGAGGTCGCCGGCGCAACGTGGAACTGAAGCTGGACGACGCCGTCATTTGCCTTCAGCGCGGCGAAGCCGGGGACAGTCGCCGCGGCCAGGGCTTCTCGATCGCCAGCGGCGAAACGCGCCTGGATCTGGGCATTGCTCGCGATGACATGCGCCATGGAGACGGCACGCTTGATTTCGCTGTCGAGGCTGGTGCGCAGGGTTTCCTGCGCGCTCGTCATTTCGCGCGCGACGGTCTCGGTCAGGATCCGGTTGCCGAGCCTCTGGGTCGAAAAGGCGCCGGCCGCGGCGACGAGTGCGACAGCGGCCGTCAGGGCCATGCCGATGACTGCGCCGACACCTGTCAGGCGAAAGCGCTGCCGCGGCGATTGCGGACGGCCCATGCTCAGTCTCCCCGGTCTTCGCACCTCTTTCCATCA
The DNA here is from genome assembly GCF_053645455.1 of Allobosea sp. NPDC055332. Taxonomy (NCBI): domain Bacteria; kingdom Pseudomonadati; phylum Pseudomonadota; class Alphaproteobacteria; order Hyphomicrobiales; family Alloboseaceae; genus Allobosea; species Allobosea sp. NPDC055332. The sequence continues at coordinate 403,347 of NZ_JBSHMO010000002.1, forward strand.
AGATATTCGGATATCTGATAATGATCGTTTAACGTTAACCGTGGCACCTGCCTGGCCGCCACGGCAGCCGGCGCTTGCGCCAGGAGATAACTCTGAGGGGGCGATCCTCAGGCCGCTTCGCGGATGAAGCGGCTGAGGAAGAGGCGGGTGCGCGGATGGCTCGGATTGGCCAGCACCTCTTCCGGCCTCCCCTGCTCGACGACGAGGCCGCCATCCATGAAGACGACGCGATCGGCCGCCTCGCGGGCGAAGCCGATCTCATGGGTGACGACGATCATGGTCAGGCCCTGGCCGGCGAGATCACGCATCGTCGAGAGCACCTCGCCGACGAGCTCGGGATCGAGTGCCGAGGTCGGCTCGTCGAACAGCATCAGCTTCGGGCGGATCGCCAGCGCGCGGGCGATGGCGACGCGCTGCTGCTGGCCGCCAGAGAGCTGGCGCGGATAGGCGTTGGCCTTCTCGGTCAGCCCGATGCGGGCGAGCAGCTCCATGGCATAGCCGGTCGCTTCCTTGCGGGAGTGGCCGTGGACGCCGACCGGCGCCTCGATGATATTCTCCAGCGCCGTCATGTGCGGGTAGAGATTGAACTGCTGGAAGACCATGCCGATCTGGCGGCGCTGCGCCGCGATCGCCCGGGGCGACAGCCTGACCAGCCGCTCGCCATTGAGGCGGTAGCCGATCTGTTCGCCGGCGACCATGATCGAGCCGCGGTCGATCGCCTCGAGATGGTTGATGCAGCGCAGGAAGGTCGACTTGCCGGAGCCGGACGGGCCGAGCACGACGACAACCTCGCCCGGCATGACGTCGAGATCAATGCCCTTCAGCACCTCGTTATGGCCAAAGGATTTGTGGACGTTGCGGGCGCTGACCAGCGGCGCACCCTCCTTCGCGATCCGGCTCATGGCGTCGCCTCCGCAATGACGGGCATACGCTCCGTCGCGCCGCGCTCGCCGCGGGCGTAGTAGCGCTCAATGAAGCCTTGGCCGATGTTCAGGACGGTGGTGATGACGAGATACCAGATCACCGCGACCATCAGCATCGGGACGACCTCGAAGGTGCGGTTGTAGACCGCCTGGACCGAATAGAGCAGATCGGCCATGGCGATGACGCTGACCAGCGAGGTCGCCTTGATCATGCTGATCAGCTGGTTGCCGGTCGGCGGCACGATCGAGCGCATCGCCTGCGGAATGATGACCCGCCACAGCGCCCTCGCCCGGGTCATGCCGAAGGCATCGCTCGCCTCGGTCTGGCCCTTGTCGACCGATAGCAGGCCGCCGCGGATGATCTCGGCCATATAGGCGGCCTCGTTGAGCGAGAGGCCGGCGATCGCCGCCGTCATCGGCGTAATCAGGTCGTTGGTGTGCCAGCTGATCAGCGTCGGCCCGAACGGGATCGATATCGAGATCTCAGGGAACAGCGTCGAGAGATTGTACCAGAAGATCAGCTGGACCAGCAGCGGCGTGCCGCGGAAAAACCAGATGAAGAGACCGGCAAAGCCGCTGAACAGCCGGTCGTCGGAAAGCCGGGCGATCGCCAGCAAGAGGCCGATGATGACGCCGATCACCATCGCCACCACGGTGAGCCCGAGCGTGACGTAAAGGCCGCGCAGGATCGACTCGGCGGTGAACCATTGCGCCACGACCGGCCAGCCGAAATTCGGGTTCCAGGCGACGATCCAGGCGAAATTGGCGGCGACCGCGAGCACGAAGGCCCAGAGCAGCCAGCGCCCCCATTCGACCGGGCGGTGGGCATTGGCGACGTCGCGCAACGTCGCCTGCCGGTCATGTGTCAATTGTACGGCGCTGTTCATGGTACGGCCGGCCCCTTCCCTACCGCCCTCATCCTGAGGAGCCATTCCGGCAGGAATGGCATCTCGAAGGATGCTTCAGGAGGCTCTGGTGACATCTGGACCATCCTTCGAGACGCCGCTGCACGGCTCCTCAGGATGAGGGCTCCTATGAAAAGCCTGCCCGCTCAGTTCTTCGAGAGATTGATGCCGGGCTCGCCGATCATGTTGTTCTCGAGCCCCCATTTCTTGAAGATCGCCTCATAGGTACCGTTCGCCTTGAGCACCTTGATGGCCGAAACGAGCAACTCGCCCAGCGGCGAGCCCTTCGGCACCACCGCGCCCTGGAACAGGTCCTGGAAGCCATTGGCCTTGCCGACCGCGGCGAGTTCGAGATCGCCCTTGGCCTGCTGGACGAAATAGGTCAGCGGCGCCTGCGAGGAGAAGAAGCCGTCGGAGCGCCTGGAGCGGACCGAGAGGATCGAGGTCGGCTGGTCGGTGAAGGACATCACCTCAAGCGTGGGCTTGCCCTCGGCCACGCATTTCTCGGCCTGCGCCTTGATCACCTTCTCGGCCGAGCCGGCCGACATCACCGCAATCTTCTTGCCGCAGGTGTCGTCGAGGCTGGCGATCGCCTTCGGATTGCCCTTCTGTACCGCGAAGATCACGTATTCGCGGACATAGTCGACGAAGTCGTTGGCCTCTTGGCGCGACTTGAAGTCGCCGATCGGCCCCATGGCGAACTGGAAGCGGCCGGCGGCGATGCCGCTCAGCGCCGCGGCGAGCCCGCTCACCGTCGCATGCTCGATCTTGACGCCGAGCAATTGGCCGATGGCGTCGGAAAGCTCGGCGCTGGCGCCGGTCATGGTCTTGGCGTCGGTGACGATCTCGTAGGGCGGGAAGGAGCCGTTGTTGACCGAGATCATCTTGCCGGCGGTGCGGATCGCCTCCGGCAGCTTGGCGCGCAGGGCCTCATCGACCTTCTGCTCGGGGATCTTGATGCTGGCGTCCTGGGCGAAGGCCGGAGCCTGCAGGAGTACCGCGGCCAGCGCGGCAGCTCCGGCGAATTTCACGATCATGTTCATGGCGACGTTCCCTTTTTTATCGTTTTCAGTGGATCGGCGGCCCGCTCTTAGGCGGCGAGCTCGGGGCCGGCGAAGCGGCGATTGGCAAGGACCGGCAGTGCGGCGCGCGCCGCGGCGATACGGGCCGGATCGATCTCGGCGTAGATCAGCGCCGGGGCCTCGCCGGCGCGGGCGATGGCGACGCCGAGCGGATCGACCACCATGCTGGCGCCGATATTGCGCGGGCCGCATTCGCCGGTGGCGACGACGTAGCAGGTGTTCTCCAGCGCGCGGGCAGTGACCATCACCTCCCAATGCGCCTCCTTGCCGAGGCCGCGCACCCAGGCGGCCGGCAGCAGCAGGACATCGGCACCGTCAAGCGCGAGGCGACGGGCGAGTTCGGGGAAGCGGACATCGTAGCAGGTCATCAGCCCGCATTTCAGGCCGGCAATCTCGAGCAGCGGCGGCACCTCGGTGCCAGGCTCGACATTGGTCGATTCCAGCGCCGAGAAGGCATCGTAGAGATGGAGCTTGCGATAGGCGGCGACGATCGCGCCATCGCGGACCGCGACATGGACGTTGAAGACGCGGCCCTTGCCGTTCGGCACATGGATGCAGAACAGGGTCGTCAGGGCCGAGCCCTTGCTCGCCTCGAGCACGCCCTGCATGAACGGGCCGTCGAGCGGCTGCGCCGTCTTCAGCACGATGTCGGGGTCGGTGATGTCGCGCGCCAGGATGCCTTCCGGCAGCAGCAAGAGGTCGGCGCCGGCCGCCTTCGCCTCGCCCATCAGGCGGATGGAGGTGGCAAGGTTCTCCTGCCATTCGCGGCTGACGGCGAATTGTCCGAGCGCGGCTTTCATCAGTGGGCTCCTTCCAGCGCGGATGCGGCCGGGAACAGGGTCTCCGGCGTCAGGTCGGTATCGGCGAGGTCCTGGATGCGCAGCTGCTCGATGAACGCGGTGATCATCGTCCGGTTCGCGGCAAGCCCGCTCTCGTTCCAGCTCTCGGGCAGATCATGCCCGCTGCGCACCAGCTCGTCGATCAGCCAGGGCGTCGTGTCGGCATAGCGGCGGCGCTTCTCGAGCCAGATGCGCTGGCTCTCGTCGAGCAGCTCGCTCAGCGCCTGCGCCAGCCAGGGCTCGCGGGCGGCAATCTCGGGCTTGAGGCCGATGATGTGCATGCCGGGCACGTAGCCGACCTTGGCGAAGTAGTCGCGCTCGGCGGCGCGGACATCCGGCAGCAGCGCCCGGAAGCGCGAGCCCTTGGAGAAAAAGCCCTGCGGCATGAACGGCATAAGCACCGCCGCGATCTCGCCAGCGGCGAGCATGTCGAGCAAGGGTGGCTGGCCGCGCAGTGCCTCGATCCGGCCGGGGCGGGCATAGCGCCCGACACGATCGGTGATCGGGTGGTCGGCGGCGAGACGGCTCACCGCCCAGAAGGCATCGTCGATGCCAAGGCCGCCCTCGGCCATGGCAGCGCGCGTCCAGGTGTTGCCGGAATCCTGCCAGCCGGCGATGCCGATGCGCTTGCCGCGCAATTCGTCAAAGCGGGTCAGCTTGCTGTCGGCAGCGGTGACGACGCAGCGATGCCGGAAACCGCGCATGATGAAGTTTGGAATGCCGACGACGCCGGTCTCGCCGCGGGCGCGGCCGGTGGTGTAGCGGCTGAACGAAACCTCGCTGGCGTCGAAGCGCGGATCGCTGGCGAAGTCATCGGGAAGCGCAGCAAGGCGCTCGATCTTCAGCTCGAAGCGGTCGGAAACGAGGTCGCCGAGCAAGAGCGGCGTGATGAAGTCCCAGTCGCGCAGGGCCAGCCGGATCACAGGTTTCAAACGACAGCCTCGCTATGCGGAAAACCTTGGACAGCGGCGAGATTAAATGTTCATTTATTCTGATCAATCGCTATTATGTTCCTGAACATTCATTTTTGAGTCGATGAACGACGAACCCGACGCCTCCTGGCTGGCAAGCCGCCTGACGCAGCGCACCGCGCGCGGCCTCGCGCTCGATCTGAGCCAGATGATCCGCTCCGGCCTGCTGCCGGTCGGCACGAAGCTGCCGACGGTGCGCGATCTCGCCTACCGGCTCGGCGTCAGTCCCGGCACGGTCTCGGAGGCCTGGAGCGAACTGAAACGGCAGAAGATCGTCTCGGGGCGCGGTCGTGGCGGTGCCTGGGTCAGCGGCGACAATGCGACGCCGCGGCCGACACGGATGGCGAGCGTCGCCGATTTCGGGCCGGATGCGCTCGACCTCTCGCTGGCAGTTCCGGACGCCGCGCTGATGCCGCCCTTGGCCGAGGCCTTGGCGCAGGCGGCAACGGCGGAAAACCTCAACAGCTATGAGCGCACGCCGATCCTGCCGGCGCTGCGCGATGCGGTGGCGCCGCATTGGCCCTACCGACCGGACGCCTTCCTCGCCACCAATGGCGGCTACAACGCGGTCTATTCGGTGCTGCACGCGACTGTGCTACCCGGCTCCTGCGTCGCGATCGAGGATCCGACGGCGATGCGGTTGCTCGACATCATCGAGGATCTCGGCGCCGAGATCCTGCCCGTCGCCCGCGATGCGCAAGGCCCCGTGCCCTCCGAGCTCGCGGCCGCGCTGGAGCGGCGGCCATCGGCCTTCATCTTCCAGCCGCGTACCCATTCGGTCACCGGCCAGAACGTCAGCGCCTCGCGGCTGGCCGAGCTCGGCCGCGTGCTCGCCGGCAGCGACACGCTGGTGATCGAGGATGACGGCCTCGGCGATGTCTCGATCCACCCGCCGATTACCCTGGGCACGACGATGCCGGAGCGGGTCGTGCATATCCGCTCCTTCTCGAAATCGCTCGGGCCGGACCTGCGGATCGCCGTGCTGTCGGCGCCTGCGATGGTGATCCGGCAGATCCAGTCCTATCGCAGCTTCTCCTCGGGCTGGACCAGCCGATTGCTTCAGGCCGCGACCGCCTGGCTCCTCACCGATGCCGAGACGGGCAAAAAGGTCGCGCAGGCGCGCGCCATCTATGCCGAGCGCCGGCAGGCGCTGGTCACCTGCCTGGGCGAGCGAGGTCTCGCCATGCCCGAAAGTGACGGGTTGTGCATCTGGGTGCCGGTCGAGTCCGAGCAATTCGCACTGGTGACGCTGGCGGCACATGGCATCGCGGTGCTGCCCGGCAGCAAATGCGCGGCGAGACCGACCGAGCATGTCCGGGTCGCGACGGCGATCCTGGCGGAAGGTTATGAGCGCGTCGCCGATGCCCTGATCAAGGCGGCGCAGCTGGGCGATCAGCGCTGACGCGGCGCCCTGGTATGGGCCGGCAGCTCCTCGTCCTCGAACAGGTCCGGATGCTCGGCGGCAATGCGTGGCAGCGCGTTCAGGATCTCGCGCAGATGGATGCGCATCGCGGTCGCGGCCGTGTCGGCATCGCCGGTCTCGATCGCGTCGACGATGGCGTTGTGCTGGGTGATCAGCAGCGGGATCGGCGAGGTCCCGGGCAGCGAGAGATAGCGCACCCGGTCGGTCTGGGCGCGGGCGCTCTCGACCACCTTGCCGGCATAGTCGCAATCGACGATCTCGGCGATGGCCTGATGGAAGGCCTCGTCCAACACGGTGAAGCCGGAATAGTCGTCGCGCCCGGCGGCAGCGGCCTGCTCGGCGATCAGGCGACGCAGGCGGGCGACGCCAGCAGGATCGATCAGCCGGCTAGCAGCCCGCGCCAGCGCGCATTCCACCGCCTCGCGCACGAAGCGGGCATTGGCGACCTCGCGCATCGAGATCTTCATGACGAAGGTGCCGCGGCTCGGCAGGATCTGCACCAGCCCGGCTTCGGAGAGCTTGATGAAGGCCTCGCGCACCGGCTGGCGGCTGACGCCGAAGCGACCGGCGATCTCCTTCTCCGACAGCGCCTCTCCAGGGCGAAGTTCGCTGGCGATGATGGCCTGGCGCAGGGCCGCGACGAGCTGCGGCGCGATCGGATCGCGAAGGCGAAGCGAGACGTCCATGAACGAAACTCCTCGGCCAGCCGTGCCAATATTATACCGGTATGGTGGCCTAACGGCAAACGCGCCGGTCAGCTCTCGCGCTTGCGGAGCAGATAGGTGTCCATGATCCAGCCGTTCTCGGAGCGGGCAGCCTCGCGGGTACGGACGATCTCGTCAGAGATTTCGGCGAGCGGCCCGGAGGCGAGGGTCTCCTGCGGCGCGCCGAGATAGGCGCCCCACCAGATGTCGAGGTTGGCGGGGTCGATCTTCGCGAAAGCCTGCTCGCCGTCGAGCATGATGACAGTGCTGCCGGCCTCGTCGCGGAAGCCGGCCTCGGCGAGCTTGCGGCCGGTGGTGATGGTGACGGGCTCGCCGATCCGGTTCAGTACCAGCCGATGCGCCGCCGCCAGCGCCTGGACGCTGGTGATGCCGGGAATGACGTCGTAGTCGAACGCCAGTCCGCGGGCGCGCACGGCTTTGATGATGCGCAGCGTGCTGTCGTAGAGCGAGGGATCGCCCCAAACCAGCAGCGCGCCGGCCTGATCCTCGCCGAGTCCCTCGCGGAACAGGCGCTCATAGCTTTCCGCCAGCGCCGCATGCCAATCGTCGACGCTGCCGCGGTAGTCGTCGCCAGCGGCGGCCCGCTTGGGCACGGTGAGCGGCACGGAGCGCCAGTTGTCGTGCTCGATATAGCGCCGGCAGATCTCCTCGCGCAGCTCGCGCAACGCGCCCTTCTCGGCGCCCTTGTCCGGCACGAAGACGACGTCGACCGTGTTGAGCGCCTTGATCGCCTGGATCGTGACGTGCTCGGGATTGCCGGCGCCGATGCCGATGATCCTGATCCTGCGCATGGGCACCTCTTTTGTGTTCGAGGCGCCGCATAGCACGCAGGAGCAGGCGACGGCTAACCCAAGAGATTGCGGAGCGTGCGCATGAAGACGCGGGCGCCGGGGGCGATCAGGTCATCGGGGAAGTCGTAATCGGGATTGTGCAGCGGCGGGGTATCCTCGCCGGAGCCGAGCAGGAACATCGCCGATTTCGAGGAGCGGCCGAACAGGCCGAAGTCCTCGGAGCCGCGCTGCGGCGGCGTCTCGCCACGCGCGATGCCCTCCTCGTCACAGGCCTGGCGCAGATGCGCCACCGCTTCCGGATGGTTTTCGCAGTGATGGAAGACGTCGTGATAGTCCATCGTCACGGAGAGCCCGCCAGCGGACGCCGCCTCGCGCACCAGCGCCTCGGCCTCGGCGCAGAGCGAGCCCATCAGGGAATCGTTCAGCGTGCGCAAGGTCGCCCAGAGCTCGGCGCGGCCGGGGGTGATGCCGAAGGCCGGCTCGCCCATGCTGGCATGGGTGATGGTGACGAGGCGGTAATTGCCCTCCAGCGCGCCGCCTTGGCCGAGCGCGGTCAGCTCCGGCATCAACCGGGCGAGCGCCTTCATTGGCGAGACTGCGTGCTCAGGCGTCGCGGCATGCGAGGTGTGGCCGGTCAGCACGATCTTGAGCCCGCGCGAGGCGCAATTGGCCGGCCCCTCCGAAATCCGGACGGAGCCCAACGGCAGGCCGGGCTTGTTGTGCAGCGAGAAGGCGAAATCCGGCGCGATCTCCGGAAATTTCGGATCGGCGATCACTGCGGCGGCGCCGGCACCGGTCTCCTCCGCCGGCTGGAAGAGGAGGATTGCACGCCCGCGCTGCGGCCGCTGCCGGCCGAGCCCGCGCGACAGCGCCGCGACCGTGGTCATGTGGCCGTCATGGCCGCAGAGATGGCCCTTGCCCGGCACCTGCGACGAATGCGGCACGCCAGAGAGGTCCTCGATCGGCAGCGCGTCGAGCTCGCAGCGGATCAGCACGGTCGGGCCGGGCTCGGCGCCGTCATAGATCGCAGCGACGCCATGGCCGCCGAGATCGGTGACGACGCGGTCGGGCGCGCTCGGCGCGAGGAAGCCGACGATCGCCTTCGCCGTCTCGCGCTCCTCGCCGGAGATCTCCGGCGCGCGGTGGAGGGCATGACGCAGCTCGATCAGCTCGACCATGTCGGAATTGGTGAGAAACATGCCTGGCGCTTCCTCGGATGATTTGCTCCGAGCATCACCAGCGCGGCGGCGGGTTCAACCCCTGCTGCCACCCGGCCCGGGCAGGCGGCCATGCATCCCGCTCACGCCGCCAGCAATCCCAGCGCCCGCTCGATGCGCGAGCAACCGCCGCGGCCGCGCGCCTTGCGATAGGCACGGCTGAGGCGGCCGCTGGCATAGGCGTCGACGACGATGGCGTGGACATAGCTCTTGCGGACCACGGCCGGGGTGTTGACCAGCCGCTCGGCGATGGCGCGCATGATGTCGGCGAGCTGGCGCTTGCGGCCGCGCTCGCTGGCGGCGATGTCGGTCGAGAGCAGCAATTCGGCGGCCGCGGCATTGGCGGCGAGCATGCGCAGATCCTTGCTCGAAACCGGCAGGCCAGACGCCTCCTTCAGATAGGTGTTGATGTCGGCGGCGTTGATGGCGGTGACCGAACCATCCTCGGCGCGGTACTGGAACAGGCGTTTGCCCGGGATGGTCTTCAGCCGGGCCAGGGCGCGGGCAAGCGATGCGTCGTCGCGGCCGCAGACGATGTCCTTGCCGCCCTTGCCGCGGAAAGCGAGCGTGACGTGTTTGCCGCTGATGTCGGCATGGCGCTTCAGCAAGGTGGAGGCGCCATGGCTGCCATTGGTGCGGGCATAGACCTCGTTGCCGACGCGGATATGGCAGCGGTCGATGATCGCAGCGGCGCAGGCGAGCGCCTTCCTGCGCGACAGCGTGCGATCCTTCAGATCGTTGGTGATGCGCTCGCGCAGCTTCGGCAGGGCATCGATCAGCCGGCCGAGGCGCTTGAGCTTGCGGCGCTCGCGCACCTTCTCCCAATCGGGATGGTAGCGATGCTGGATGCGCCCGGCATCGTCGCGGCCTGCAGCCTGGAGATGGGCACGCGGATCGGCGGCGATCAGCACGTCCTCATAGGCCGGCGGGATCGCCAGCGAGCGGATGCGCGCCAGCGTCTCCTCGTCGGTGATCTTGCCGCCGTCGGCGTCGCGATAACCGAAATTGCGGCCGACCCGGACGCGGCGGATGGTGAGATCGTCGATGCTGGCTCGGCGCAGGCGGCCCTTATTCGCCGCGGCGCCTTCCTTGCCCTTGGTGACCATTCAGCGCCTCCGCAGCTCGACCGGCTGCGGAGGAATGCGGGATGGGCTGCGAAGTTCCCTACCGCTTCGCCCGCGCCACGATCTGCGTCGGGTTGACGAAGCGCAGCGCGATGATGAGCCAGATCAGCGTCGTCACCATGTAGATCACCGCCATGGCGTCGATCGACTGCACGGCGCGAACGCCGGCGGCGAAGACCGCGTAGTAGAGCGCGACCACCAGTGTCTGGCTGGTCGGACCTGCCGTGAGGAAGGTCAGCTCGAACATCGCAATCGTGCGCACCAGCACGAGCAAGAGCGCAGCCAGGATGCCGGGCATCAGCAGCGGCAGCAGGACATGGATGAAGAGCTTGAAGGTGTTGGCACCGAAGACGCGCGCCGCCGCCTCGATCTTGGTGTCGATCTGCTCGATGAACGGGATCATCACCAGGATGACGAAGGGCACGGTCGGCACGAGGTTGGCGAGCACCACGCCCGACATCGAACCGGCGAGGCCGGTGCGGTACAGCACTGTCGCCAGCGGGATGCCGAAGGTGATCGGCGGCACCAGCAGCGGCAGCAGGAAGAGCAGCATCACCAGCTTCTTGCCGGGAAAATCGCGCCGCGCCAGCGCATAGGCGGCCGGCACGCCGATCAGCCCAGAGAGGAAGACGACGAGGAAGACGATCTGGAAGGTGACCGTCAGCACGTCGCCGAGCTGGAACTCGCTCCAGGCGGCGCCGTACCAGCGCGTCGTCCAGCCATCGGGCAGCCAGGAGCGCAGCCAGCGCGTCGAGAACGAGCTCGTCACCACCGCGGCGATCATGCCGAACAGGTTGACGATGAAGAAGCCGATCAGCGCCCAGTTTGCCGCGGCCCAGAGCTTGGTGGAGAGGCGGGTGTCCTTGACCATCGGATCAGCCCTTTCCGCCGCCGGCCGGGCCGCGATAAAGCATGCCGCGCAGGCCGAGCACCGCGACGACGATGGCGAGCTGGACCATGCCCATGATCATCGCGACCGCCGAGGCCATCGAGTAATCGTATTCCTCGAAGGCGGCCTGGTAGGCGGCGATCGAGATCACCCGCGTCGGACCAGCCGGCGCGCCGAGCAGCACCGCCGAGGGGAAGACCGAGAAGGCCTGGACGAACGAGAGGCAGAAGGTGATCGCGAGGCCTGGCAGCAGCAATGGGAAGAGGATGTGCTTGAAGCGCTCCCAGGGCCCGGCGCCGAGCGTCGCGCCGGCCTGCTCCAGCGCCGGATCGACGCCGGTGAGATAGGACAGCGTCAGCAGGAAAGTGAAGGGAAAGCCGGTGATGACCAGCGAGAGCATCACGCCCCAATAGTTATGGAGCAGCTTCACCGGCGAGGAGATGATGCCGAACGTCATCAGCGTCCGGTTGAACCAGCCCTGCGGGCCGAGATAGTTCAAGAGCCCTTCCGCGACGAGCACGGTGCCAAGCGTGATCGGGATCACCAGGATGGTGGTGAGCAGACGCTGGTTCTTCATCAACCGGACGCGGAAGGCGATCGGGATCGCCAGCAGCAGCGTCACGATCGTCACCGGCAAAGCGAGCCAGAGCGTGGTCGCGATCGTGTCGTAGAGGAACGCGTCGGAGAAGAAGCGCTGATAGTTGGCCAGCGCCCCGCCCGCCTTCGGCGTGAAGGAGAGGAAGAGCCCGTAGAGGAACGGGTAGATGAACAGCGCCAGCAGGAAGAACACGGCCGGCAGGACGAGCAGGGTCAGCCCGTCGAGCCCGCGTGCCGCAAGGCGCTGCTTGAGCGGAATCTCGGCAGTCGTGCTTGACGCGCTCATGCGCCCCCTCCGAACACGAGGACGCGATCGGGAGCTGCGGCAAGGCGGATCTCGGTGCCCGGCGCGATCCGGCTTTCGGCGAGGAAGGTCAGCGGCGTGTCGTCCGCCATGCGGGCGAAGCCGACGAATTCGCGGCCGTGGAATTCGGTCGAGACGACCTTGGCGGCGAGCCCCGGTGTACCATCCGCAACCGGGTGCAGATCCTCGGGGCGGATCGAGATATGAGCGCCCTGCCCGGCCGCGACCTGCGACCTGACGCGCCCGGCGACACCGACCTCACCGACGGTAACCGTCGCCTGCTCGCCAGCGACGGAAGCGACGCGGCCTGCGACCTTGTTGCGGAAGCCCATGAACTCGGCAACGTCGAGATGGTCCGGCCGCGAGAACAGGTCCTCCGGCCCGCCGACCTGACGGATCTCGCCATCGCGCATCACCACGATGCGGTCGGCGAGCGAGAGCGCCTCCTCCTGGTCGTGGGTGACATAGATCGTGGTGGCGCCGAGCGTGTTGTGGATGCGCCTGATCTCGGCGCGCATCTCGAGGCGCAGCTTGGCGTCGAGATTGGAAAGCGGCTCGTCCATCAGCACCAGCGGCGGCTGCACCGCGATGGCGCGGGCGATGGCGACACGCTGCTGCTGGCCGCCGGAGAGCTGGCCGGGAAGCTTCGCCTCCTGCCCTTGCAGGCGGACCAGCGCCACGGCTTCGGCGACGCGCTGCTCGCTCTCGGCCTTGGGCATACCGCGCATCTTCAGCCCGAAGCCGATGTTCTTGCGCACGGTCATGTGCGGGAAGAGCGCATAGCTCTGGAAGACCATGCCGAAGCCGCGCTCCTCCGGGCGAAGCGGGTCGATGCGCTTCTCGTCGAGCCAGATGCCGCCGCCGGTCGCGGGCAGCAGACCGGCGATCAGGTTCAGCGTCGTCGACTTGCCGCAGCCGGACGGGCCGAGCAATGCGATGAACTCGCCCTGCTTGATCGTCAGCGAGACGTCCTTGACGGCATTGTGCGTCCCGAAGTCGCGGCAGAGCCGATCGAGCCTGAGTTCGCGGAAGTTCGCGGCGTGTATCGACATGAAGGACCATCGGGTTTGAACGGATGGGCAGCTGCCGACAGGCAGCAGCAAGGCGGCAGGCCGGTCAAGGACCGGCCTGCCTGGAGATCCTGCAGCGGGCTTACTTGCGCTTGGCGCCGCCGACTTGCTCGTCCCAGATGCGGAAGGCGACGACCATCTTCTCGGGGTCGAGCGGGGTTTCCATCGGGTTCTCGGCGATCAGCTTGTCGTATTCCGGCCGCCCAAACTCGGCGATGGCCTTCTGGCTGGAGGCCGGCGCCATCGAAAGCGGCACGTCCTTCACCGCCGGACCCGGATAGAAATAGCCCTCGTCATAGGTATAGGCCTGCTGCTGAGGGGTCAGCATGTGGCGGATCAGGTCGAGCAGCACGGCGAGCTTCTCGTCCGAGACGCCCTTGGGGATCATCATGTACTGGGCGTCCGTGACCCAGTGGAAGCCCTTAAGCGCCTGGATCTTCGCCTCCTTCGGCACGACGCCGAGGACGCGCGGGTTGATGTCCCAGCCCGTCGTCGAGACGATGATGTCGCGCGAGCCGTCGCCGAGCTCCTTCATCGTCGCGCCGGTGCCGCCGGGATAGTACTCAATGTTCTCGCCCAAGGCCTTCAGATAGGCCCAGGTCTTGTCCCAGCCCTTGGCCGGATCCTTGGGATCGCTGTCGCCGAGAATATAAGGCAGTCCCATGATCCAGGTGCGGCCGGGGCCGGAATTGGCCGGGCGGGCATAGAGGAAGCGGTTCTTGTTCTGCTTGGTCCAGTCGAGCAGCTCCTGCGCCGTGGTCGGCGGGGTCTTGACCTTGTCGGGCATATATTCGAGCAGCGGGCCCGACGGATAATAGACCATCGCCATGGCCTGGCCGCGCCCGAGATTGTGCATGGCGAGCGCGGGCTTCAGGTAGATGTCATCAGGCTTGGGCAGATCGGCGGCGAAGCGCGGCAGCAACTCGACCCAGAGCTTCTGGTCGATGCCGGCTGAGAGCACGTCGAGGCCACCGATGACGAAATCGATGTCGAGGCGGCCAGCGTCCTGCTGCGCCTTCAGCTTGGCCGGCAGCTCAGGCGCGGGCGCCTTGGTGAAGACCATCCGCGAGACGGCTTTGGGATTTGCCTTGGGGTAGTTCTCCAGCGGCGTCTGGACTAGAGCGAGCGCCCCGCCGACGTCGATGACGCTGATCGTGAGCGGGGACGCCGGCAGCTTGAGCGTTTGAGCGAAGGCTCCGGGCGCAGCCGCGATACCGGCCATGCCAGCGACGCCGCCGAGGAATGTGCGGCGATGGATCGTATCCTGGACCATGTTTTCCCCTCCCGGCGGCTTCACCGCCTGCTGTTTCCCCAGCCCGTGAAAAGCGCGCTCTTGCAGCACTTTTAGCACCGGCGCTTACTGAATTCGCGGCTTTCGGAGTTGACGCCTCCGTTTGGGCCGGTATCCTAGTATACTAGTGAACAAGAGCTTGGCAATGGGCATCGCCGCGGCGAGACAGAGCACCGACCAGATCTACCGGGCGCTGCGCGGCGACATCCTGAACGCGGTGCTGCGTCCAGGCGAGTCGATCTCGGAAGCACGCATGGCGCTCCAGTTCGGCGTCAGCCGCACGCCGGTGCGCGAATCGTTCAAGCGGCTGGTCGAGGACGGCTTCCTCGTCGTCGTGCCGCAGGTCGGCACCTTCGTCGCGCCGATCGACCTCGCCGCCGTCTATGACAGCCAGTTCGTGCGCGAGACGCTGGAATGCCGCACGGTCGCGCTGGCGGCGAAGAACATCGACGAGGACGGGCGAACGGCCCTCGCCGCTCTGATCCGGACGCAGGAGCAGGCGCTGGCCGATGGCGACCGGGCGGGCTTCTTCCGCAGCGACGAAGCCTTCCATGCCGAACTCTCCCGGCTCTCGGGCCACCCTTCGGTCTGGAGCCTGATCGAGAGCGTCAAGGCACAGCTCGACCGTGTCCGCTGCCTGTCGCTGGAGACGAGCGGCTGGTCCGACATGATCCTGCGGGAGCACCGCGAGATCGCCGCAGCGGTCGCGTCCGGCGACGAGGCGAAGGCCGAGCGCACCATGCGTGCGCATCTGCGCACCGTCTTCGATGCGATCGAGGCGATCGCTCGCGACCATGTCGAAGCCTTCGCCGCGAGCGGCGGGCTCAGCAAACCCACCTGACGAAGCCGCGACAGACGGCAGCCCAAAAAGGACAGACGACGATGGAACAGACCTGGCGCTGGTTCGGCCCGGACGATGTGGTGACGCTCGCCCAGGCCCGGCAGGCGGGCGCGCGCGGCATCGTCAACGCGCTCCATCAGATCCCCTATGGCGTGGTCTGGACCGTCGAGGAGATCGAGAAGCGGAAAGCGATCATCGAGGCCGACAAGAGCCTCGGCCTGCGCTGGGCCGTGGTCGAGAGCCTGCCGATCCACGAGAACGTCAAGATCGGCGAAGGCGACCTCGAGACCATCTTCGCCAATTATCGCGAGTCGCTGCGCAACCTCGCCGCCTGCGGCATCGAGGTGGTCTGCTACAACTTCATGCCAGTACTGGACTGGACCCGCACGGACCTCGCCCAGCCCCTGCCCGGCGGCGGCACGGCGTTGCGCTTCAACCTCCACGAATATGTCGTCGTCGACCATTTCATGCTGCAGCGGCCGGGCGCCGACGAAGGCCATTCAGCCGAGGTGATGGACAAGGCCAAAGCCTGGTTCGAGCGCTCCTCCGAGGCCGACCGGGCCAAGCTGATGGCCAACATCATGGCCGGCCTGCCCGGCGCCTATGACCGCTACGACGTGCCCGGCCTGAAGCGCATCCTCGCGCGCTATGCCGAGATGAGCCATGACGGCCTGCGCGCCAATCTCAGGCGCTTCCTCGAGGCGGTGATCCCAACCGCCGAAGAGGTCGGCATCCGCATGTGCATCCATCCGGACGACCCGCCGCGGCCGCTCTTCGGCCTGCCGCGCATCTGCTCGAACGAGGACGACATCGCCTTCATCCTCGGCGCGGTCGACTCGCCCTCGAACGGGCTCACCCTCTGCTCCGGCTCGCTCGGCGCCAATCCGAAGAACGACGTGCCGGCCATCGCGCGCCGCTTCGCCGACCGGATCTGGTTCGCGCATCTGCGCAATGTCGCTAAGGATCCGGACGGCTCCTTCATGGAGGCCGAACACCTCGGCGGCGACACCGACATGGTCGCCCTGGTCGACGCGCTGATGGCGGAGCAGACCCGCCGCAAGGCCGCCGGCTGGCGGCATTGGCGCATCCCGATGCGGCCCGACCATGGCCATGAGTTGCTCGATGACGCCAAGAAGGGCTCGTTCCCCGGCTATCCGGCGGTCGGCCGCCTGCGCGGCCTGGCGGAGCTGCGCGGCGTGATGACGGCGCTGTCGAGCGTCAAGGGGTATGCCAGCTGAAACAGACCCGCGCGACAAGCCGCTCCGTCGAACGAAGCGGCTGTGATGTTGCCCACGATCGATAAGCTGGTCACCATGACCGGCCCCGAACGAGGTCGTGCATGCAATTCGTCAGCGAGCATATCGCCGGGTTCGATTCCTCGATTCTGGCGAGCCTGGGCTTCGCTACGCCTTGGGAGCTCACCGAGCGTACGCAACTCATCGTGGAAGAGCTTTTGCCCCGGCTCGACGCGAACTATCGCGTGAGCGACGGCGTCGCAATCCACATTTCAGCGTCGGTCGAGGCCGGCGCCACCATCAAGGGGCCAGCCATCATTGGCCCGCGCTGCTTCGTAGCGGCTCATTCTCTGATCCGCGGCGGCGGCTGGCTGGACGCTGAATGCGTTCTTGGGCCCGGTGTCGAGCTCAAGTCCAGCTTCCTGTTCCGCGGGTCGAAGCTCGCTCACTTCAACTTCGTCGGCGAGAGCATCCTCGGCAGCGACGTCAATCTGGAAGCGGGATCGATCATCGCAAACCACCGCAATGAACGGCCGAACCAGACGATAGCGTTCCTCTACAACGGCAGGCGTATCGATACCGGCAAGGCCAAGTTCGGAGCCGTGGTCGGGGACGGCGCGAGGATCGGCGCCAATGCCGTCATTGCTCCCGGCGCCATTCTGGCCGCGGGCGCGGTGGTGGAACGCCTCTCTCTCATCGACCAGGCTCCGGCAATCGCTTCCTCAGCAACGGCAGCGCCGTGACCACGACCGGGGCGATCAGGAGCACCCAGGCCCAGCCATAGCCCAACCAGCCGGCGATCAAGCCGAAAATCCACGGCCCCAGAGCCATGACGATCAGGCACAGTGTCGAAGCGAAGCTGACGGTCGAGGCAATCGAACTCCGCGGCGCCATCTCGGCGATCCCCAGCAGATAGAGCGGGAACCAGCCGATCCCGAAGATGCCGAAGACGGCGAGGACCACCGCCGCCAGCGGCTCCGGGACGCCGGCCGGCAGCGCAGCGAGCACCGCGGCAGCACCAGCCCCGAGGAGCGCGGTCACGGCGAAGGACTGGGAGCGTCGCCCCGGCCTGAACCTGTCGCTGAGCCAGGGCAGCAGCACGCGCCCGGGAATGCCCGCGAGCTGCGCCAGCGCGAACAGGCTCGCCGCGCCGAGCATGCCGAGCGCCATGGCATCGGCCATATAGCCGATCGCATGGGCCGTGAAGGTGAACTGGAAGGCCGACATGGCGATACCGAGGCGGAGCACCGGCCAGAATTGCGGGTTTTCACCGACGGTCCGGATCAGTTCGCGCAAAGGCAGCGGCATCTCGCGCTTGGCCCCCACCGCCCCGCCCTCCTTGTAGAAGAGCAGGAACAGAAGCCCGCCGAGCAGCGACACCGCCGCACTGGACCAGGCGGCCGCATGCAAGCCGAAACGCACCGCAAGCAGGGGCAGTACGGCAGCTGCGATCATCGTACCCAGGGGCACCGCCGCCTGGCGGAAGCCGGTGGCGAGGCCACGATGCCGCGGCGGGAACCAGCGCATGATCGCCCGCGTCCCGCCCGGCTGCACCGCGGCATAGGTGCCGCCGAGGAAGGCCATGCAGATCAACAACCCGGTCAGTTCGTCGACAAAGGCAGCCGCGGCCATGGCGAGCGCCATGCCGAGCATCGCCAGCCCGACCACGATCCGCTCGCCATGGCGATCGATCGCGCGGCCGAGCGAATACATCGTCACGATCTGCGTGCCGTTCATCGCGGTGACCGCGAGCGCCGCCGAGGCGAGCGAGACGCCGAACGCATCCCGCCAGAACGGGACGAGGATGTAGACACCCTGCGAGACGAACGAGCCCGCCGTCTGCGTCGCGACCGCCACCGTCAGCACGGTCCAGATATAGGGGTCAGTCTCGGCATGGCTCGCGACCGCTTCGGGAGCGAGGTTCGGACCTGTCTTCGACATCGGCAGCTGGACTCTGGCTAGGGGCTGCCGTGACAAAACACCGATCCAGGAGCGATCGAAACTGTCGTATTTCCAGTTTCAATGATATCACTTTGTTATGGAAACGCGCCTCACGCTCGACCCGGAAGCCGTCGAGACCTTCGTCCTCGTAGCGGAGCATCGCTCCTTCACGCGCGCCGCCGGCCTGCTCAACACGACCCAGGCTGCCGCCTCGCTGCGCTTGCGCCGCCTGGAGGAGCGGCTGGGCCAGCGCCTGCTCGAACGGACGCCGCGACGCGTCACCCTCACCTCCGCCGGCGAGCGCTTCCTTGCCCCCGCGCGCGAGTTCCTGGCGGCGCACCGCCGGGCGACCGATGCGCTTTCCTCCGACAGCGTTCGCCTCTCGGTCGGCATCACGCACCATCTGGTCGGCCCGGACCTCGCCCGCTTGCTGCAGGCTGCGGGCAAGCGCGACGGCGGCGTGACCTTGAACTTGCGGATCAGCTCGACGCGCGCGCTGCTCCAGCGCTACGACGCGGGCGATCTCGATGCGGTCATTGCCCTGCGATACGACGAGAGCCGCCGCGACGGCGAACTGCTGACGGACGCGCAATTCGGCTGGTTCAGCGCTCCGGACGTCCCGATAGCCAGAGATGAACCACTGCCCCTGGCGGCCCAGCCGGAGCCGTGCAAGCTGCGCCTGATGGCGGTCGAGGCACTGGAAGCCGCCGGCATCCCATGGCGCGAAGCGTTCACCGGCGAAGGTGCCGCCGCAGTCGGCGCTGCCGCTATCGCGGGCCTTGGCGTCGCCCTGCTTGCTCGACAGGCCGCGCCGACCGGCCTCAGCGAGATCGGAGCCCACCTCGCGCTCCCTGCCGTGCCGACCCGACCGATCGTCCTGCACTCAAGCGTCAGCCAGCCGCGCGCGGCGGCAACACTCACGGCGATCGCAGCTGCGTTTCGGTCCTGAAGCGCCGCGGAGAGTTCGGCTATCTCAGAACGTACCCCGCCTCGGTCAGCGGCGTGTATTCGTAGCGGCAGTTCCATTCGTAGAGGCCGCCGGGACCGATCGTCATGCGGTTCATCAGCAGGGCCTCGCGCAGAGCCGCCCCGCCGGGCCTGCTGACCTTCATCACGTGGAACCAGAGGCGGTGATAGTTGATCTCGACCAGCTCGCGGATGAAGCGGTTGTGCGAGGAGCGACCGAATTCGCGACCATAGGTGCGGATGCGCTGGTAGAGCGTCACCGGCGCCTTGCCGATATATTTCGGGTAGAAGGTGCCGCGCTGGAGATAGCCGATCTCGTAGACGCCCGGCGCCTGGAGATAGGCGGCATATTCCAGGTAATCCGAGAGCTTCATCGCATCCGACCAACGCGCCATCGTCGTCCTCCTACCTGCGAGCTGAAATCCTAGGTTGTGGCGATCTCGACGGCAACGCGATCGCCTTCAAACCAGGATGCGCTGATCGGCCAGATGGACCAGCCGGCCGCCGGCGATGGTCGCGACGATGCGCGGCTGCGGCCCCGGCGCGATGAGGACTAGGTCGGCGCGCTTGCCGGGCGCGATGACGCCACGGTCTGAGAGGCCGAGCGCCTCGGCAGGCCCCTGCGAAACCAGCCGCCAGGCGGCGGCGAAGCTGGCCGCGCCCTTGTGCGCCAGGATGAAGGGCGCGAGCGGCAGGGCCGGATAATAATAGTCCGAAGCCAGGATGGTGCAGAGCCCCTCGCGCACCATCGCCTCGGCCGCCGGGCAATCGATATGCGAGCCGCCGCGCACCACGTTCGGCGCGCCGAAGACGATCGCCTCGCCATGGGCTGCGGCCTCGCGGGTCGTCGCCTCGTTGATCGGGAATTCGGTGACGGTGACGCCGAGGCCGCGATACCAGCGCCGCATCTCCGGCGTCATGTCGTCATGCGACATCGCCGGGACGCCGGCCGCGCGCGCCGCCGCAGCCAGCCGCTCGATCGAGCCCGGCACCTCGTCCCGGCGATTCCAGACGTTCTCGGCCAGCGCCATGAAATCCTCATGGCTCAGCCCAGTGCGCTCGACCATCTTGGCGATCTTGCCCGGCCGGCTGCGCGATTTCAGGATGCCGCCGGTATGATCGTTGAAGGCGAGCACGCCGACGCGGCCAGAGCCGAGCCAGTCGATGATCTCGGCCTCGGCAGCGAGGTTGAAGGTCTCGTGGCGCAGATGGAAACGCGTATCGGCGCCAAGCTCGGTCCTGAGCGCCGCGATCCGCTCGACCAGCCCGCGCGCGTTCCCGGCGCCGCGCAGGCCGGGTTCCCAGGACCAGGTGACGCCATGGAAGGCTGTGGTGATGCCGCTCGCCAGCATGGCGCGGTCGGCATCGCGCAGCGCCAGGTCGATGTCGAAGGCGACGCCGGGCCGCGGCATAATATGGCGCTCGAAAGCGTCGCCATGGCAATCGACGATGCCGGGCAGGACATAGAGGCCGGTCGCATCGAGGCGCAGCGCCCCGGCAGGAGCGGCGCCGTCCAGCGCTGCGATGCTCTCCCCTTCCGTGACGAGGTCGGCGTGGACAAGCGTTTCGGTCAGCACCTCGCCGCCGGTGATATGCAGACTCATGCCCCGCCTCCGTCACTGAAAGGACGGCGCGCTTGGCCTCCCTTCATGACGTGGCGATGACGATGGGCTCAGCCGGCGAGGAGCGCGACGCCTGCAAGCACCAGCCCGCCACCGGCGACGCGGGCGAACAGAGACGCGCGGACAGCAAGCGCCCCCGCCAGCAGGATGCCGACCAAATGGAGCGCGGCCGTCGCGATGACGAAACCGGCCGCATAGCCGAAGCCGCTGGCGTTCTCCGGCAGCTCGGCGCCATGGGCGAAACCATGGAAGATGGCGAGGATGCCGCAGGCGAGCGCCCCCGCAGCGAGCGGCGGCGAGGCCCTGAGCGCGACCGCCGCCCCGAGGATGATCACCGAGAAGGCGATGCCGATCTCGACGCCGGGCAGAGAACCGCCGGACATGCCCCAGGCGCCGGCCAGCGCCATCGTGGCGACGAAGGCCACGGGATAGGCGATGCGCGCCTTGCCGCCGACCAACCCGGCCCAGAGGCCGACCGCGACCATGGCCAGCATATGGTCGAGCCCGGTCAGCGGGTGCATCAGGCCGTGGACGAAGCCGTCGACCGGGCCGGCGCCGGTATGGGCGAAGGCCGGAGCCGAGGCGAGGGTCAGCAGCATGGCAAGGAGTCCGGTCGCGCGCATCGTCATCATAAGGCCATCCTCAGCTCAGGACCGGCGCCTTCAGGCCGCCGGCGGTCTCGATGAAATCGACGACCAGATCGACGCCCTCCCCCGCCCGCGTATTGGTGAAGGCATAGGGGCGCTTGCCGCGCATGGTCTTCGAGTCCCGGTCCATCACAGCAAGATCCGCGCCGACATGCGGGGCAAGATCGGTCTTGTTGATGACCAGCAGGTCGGAGCGGGTGATGCCCGGCCCGCCCTTGCGCGGGATCTTCTCGCCGGCCGCGACGTCGATGACGTAGATCGTCAGGTCGGCGAGCTCGGGCGAGAAGGTCGCGGCGAGGTTGTCGCCGCCGGATTCGATCAGGATCAGGTCGAGCGAGGGAAACTTGCCGCGCATCTCCGCCACCGCCGCGAGGTTGATCGAGCAGTCCTCGCGGATCGCGGTATGCGGGCAGCCGCCGGTCTCGACGCCCATGATCCGCTCCTCCGGCAGGGCGCCGGAGACCGTGAGGATGCGGGCGTCCTCCTTGGTGTAGATGTCGTTGGTGATGGCGCAGATCTCGTAGCGGTCGCGCATGCGCTTGCAGAGCGCTTCCATCAGCGCGGTCTTGCCGGAACCGACCGGGCCGCCGATGCCGACACGCAAGGGGCCGTGGGGAGAACTGGTCATCGATCAGGGTCCTTGCAGGAGCAGAACCGCATAGCCCGCGGCGATCAGCAGGCAAAGCGGCGAGTAATAGCGGCGGTCATAACCAGCGAAAGGCTCGCGCGGATGCAGCCGCCGCCAGGCCGGCAGGTAGCCGGCGATTCCGCGAAGCAAGAACACCGCCATGATCGCGAAGCCGCCGAATTGGAGCAGCGGGCGCAGGGTCGCCGTTCCGGATACCTGTGCAAGGAGCAGCGGCCAGATGGCCGTCACGGCGATAGCCAGCGCGACCAGCAGGCAGAGCCCCGGTGAGGGCATGCGCTTTGCCCTGGCATTGCCGATGACGGTGGCGATCAGCTCGTCCTCACTCGCCGCCGGCCAGAGGCCGCCCCGACCCCAATAGGCATGCAGCGCGGCGATGGCAGCCAGGAGGAGCGCCAGCCCAAGTGTGACCGCAGAGGTCATCAGCGAGTTCGCGTCTGGATTGTCATTTGCACGCGCCACACGTAGCGTTGCCGGAACGGCCAAAGTCGTAGCGCGAAACGCTCGCGACAGTCACGACTGATGGCGCATCCGGGAGGCGAAGGAAGATGATGCGTCTTTTCGGCAACTCGACCCATCATATGCGCGCCATCGCAGCAGCCGTAGCATTCATCGCAAGCGGCATGCTGGCGAGCGAGACCGTTGCCCAGACGAACCCGACTGACGAGAAGCGGGCGCTGGCGGTCGAGATCACTCAGGCCGGGCTCGAAAGCGTCAACCTTGATCAGCTCTCGGTCGCTGCCCTTGACCAGTTCGCTCGCAATTCTCCCAACAAATCCGAGGAGTTTCGACAGGTCTGCTCTCGATCGCGCCGATCGTGCGTGGCGAGGTGGAACCCATGATGGGCGATACCGTGAAGATCGTCTCGCGCTTCTATGAGGAACGCTTCGAGATCGAAGAGCTCAAACAGCTCCGAACCTTCATCCTCAGTCCGGTCGGCAAGAAGCAAGCACGTTTGGGATCCGAGTTCTCGGCACGTTTTACTGTCACCTTGCAGCAATCGATGGCGGCTCGCGCCCCGGCCATCGAAGCCAAGATCAAGGCCGAACTGGGCAAGCGAGGCTACAAGCTCTGAGCCTGTGGGCGGCCGCTCACGAGCGGAACAATCGCGAATATTGCGTCTCGTGCTTCAGTGACGCGAGGTCGGAGCGGAATACGCAGCCGCCGAGATCGTCGAGCGCCATCGCCTCCGCCCGGACCGCGGCCTCGCGCAAGGCCGGCGCCAGCCGGGCGATGACCTTCTGACCGTCGGTCTGGCCGACGATGCCGAGCCGGACGGCCGCCGAGACGAGATTGGCGATGAAGGCGAGCGCGAAGGCTTCGAGCGAAGCCGCCAGCGGCAGGCCATGGCCGCTGGCAGCGACACCGACCGCGATGGGATAGGCGACATCGCCCGGCCAGGCGGTGCGCAGCGCGTCGATCGAGGCGCTGGGCCAGGAGGCGGCAATCGCCGAGACGAAGGCGTTGCCCTGCGTCACCGTCTCGAGCCGGCGCTCAGCCGAGTTCGCCAGCGCGAGCGCCAGTTCGGCGACCTCCCGCAGCGCCTTGGCATCGCTCTCGCCGCTCGCACGCCAGGCGGCGGCGAAGAGGATGAGGTCATTGCGCAGCGCGCCGTGCTCGATGAGGGCATCGAGCCAATCGGCAAGGCTCTCGGCCTCGGTGAGGTCGCCGGTCTCGAAAGCCCATTCCAGCCCGTGCGAATAGGCGAAGCCGCCGACCGGGAAGGCCGGCGAGAGCCAGACCATCAGGGGCAGGAGCGCGCCCTGCATGGCTCAGTGGTCGTGTTTGTGGCCCTTGTGGCCGTGCTCATGGCCGTGATGGCCATGGTCGTGCTTGTGGCCGTGGTCGTCATGATGGTGGTGGTCATGGCCGCAGCCGCAGGCCGCGCCATGGGCGTGCTCGTGGCCATGATGGTGCTCGTGGCCATGATCATCGCTGTGGCCGGCATGGGAATGGCCATGGTCGTGGCCGTGCTCATGAGCATGATCGTGATGATGGTGGCCGTGGTGGTCGTGGCCGCAATCGGCGTGGTCATGGTCGTAGGCGCCGCGTTCGGGCTGGAACGGCCGCTCGACATCGGCCATCGCGCAGCCCTGGCCGCGGACCATCTCGGCCAGCACATGGTCGTGCTCGATGTAGATCGCGTTCGCGGTGATCTCGGCCGGGGTGTGGCGGTTGCCGATATGCCAGGCGACCCGTGCCAGCCGCAGCGGGTTCTCGGCGGTGATCTCGATCAGCTTCTGCGCCGCCGCCTTGATCAGCACGAGCGAGCCGTCCTCGAGCTTGACGGCGTCGCCGTCGTTCAGCGCGGTCGGCTTGTCGAGGTCGAGCAGGATGTCCTGCCCGCCATCACCTTTCAGCGCGACGCGGCGGCGGTTGCGGTCCTCATGGTCGAGGGTCAGCGTCTCGACGACCCGGTCCTGCTTGACCGCGGCCTTGCGGACGACGGAGATGGCGCGCTGCATGACGAAACCCGTGGCGTAATGGATCAGAGGCGATCGACCGATCGCGGTTCCACCACTTCGATCACCGGAGCGGCGCTGACGCAAGTCCCGGCGATGGCGAGGAAGGCCTGGAGATGGGCCTGCTGCATGTGCCGGTCGACATCGGCGCGCTTCTCCCAGCTCTCGACACTGAGAAAAAAGCCGGGATCGGAGAGGCTTTCACAGATGTCATAGCCGAGGCAGCCCTGCTCGCGACGCGTTGCCGCAATGCAGTCGCGCGCCGCCGCGACGAAGCGCTCGCGCTCTGCGGAAAGGACCCTGGCGCGGGCGATGACGAGGACGGGATCGGACATGCCGGACGGAGCTCCAGAGTTACAGGCCCATCCATTACGCGGCAGAGGCAAGTTCAGATGCAGCACCTAGTCGATTAGCCGAGTAAATAATTCTGGCTCGCTCGGCGCAGGCGCGGTTAGATGGCCGGCCAATAATCAGGGGATACTCATGCTCAGAATTTCAGCACGCCGCGCCCGTAATTTCGGCAGCGCTCTGGCGGCCCTCTGCCTCGCAGCGGCGCTTCCGATCGCCGCCCAGGCCCAGACGACACTGGAGCGGATCAAGCAGCGCGGGCACCTGGTCTGCGGCACCAGCCAGGGCGTCGCCGGCTTCTCGCTGCCGGATGCGCAAGGGCAATGGCGCGGCTTCGACACCGATCTCTGCCGGGCCCTGGCGGCGGCGATCCTCAACGACCAGGAGAAGGCGAAGTACATCTCGCTCGCCTCGAAGGACCGGCTGACGGCCCTGCAGAGCGGCGAGATCGACGTGCTGTCGCGCACCACGACCTGGACGCTCGGCCGCGACGCCGGCTTCGGTCTCAACTTCACCGCGATCAATTATTTCGACGGCCAGGGCTTCCTTGTCCGCAAGAGCACCGGCGTGAAGGACATCAAGGCACTGAACGGCGCCTCAATCTGCGTCGCGCAGGGCACCACCACCGAGCTCAACCTCGCAGACTATTTCCGCAATCACGGCATGAAATACGAGGTGATCGCCTATGCCGGGCTCGACGAGACGATCCAGGCCTATGAGGCCGGCCGCTGCGACGCCTACACCACCGATCTGTCGCAGCTGGCGGCGAACCGGATGAAGCTCAAGGTCCCGGCCGAGCACGACCTGCTGCCCGAGATGATCTCGAAGGAGCCGCTCGGCCCCTGGGTCCGTCAGGGCGACGACGCCTGGTTCGATATCGTGCGCTGGACGGTCTACGCCATGCTGAACGCCGAGGAGTTCGGCATCACCCAGGCCAATGTCGACGAGATGGTGAAATCGACCAATCCCGAGATCAAGCGCCTGCTCGGCGCCGAGGGCAAGTTCGGCGAGGGCCTCGGCCTCACCAACGACTGGGTGGTGCGCATCGTCAAGGCGGTCGGCAATTACGGCGAGAGCTTCGACCGCCATCTCGGCGCCAAATCACCGCTCAACCTGCCGCGCGGCATGAACCGGCTGTGGACGCAGGGCGGCCTGCAATACGCGCCGCCGGTGCGGTGATCTCCAGCCCCCAGCAGGGACAGCGATTTAGTAGCACTGGCTCAGGTCAGTGCTACTAAATCAACATCACCCTCAGCGCGGCAGCGCCTTCACCTCGTCATCGAATTTCTTGAGCAGGCGCGAGCGCTCGGCCGGGCTGCCCCAGCGCGGGGTGTCGTAGTCGATCAGCTTGATCTCCTCGAATTTCGGCGCGTCGGGCGAAAGCTTGGAATTCCGGTTCGAGGGGATCGAGTTGATCTTGAGCTTGGCGTTAATGTCCTGCGCCTCCGGCGAGAGCGTGAAGTCGACGAATTTGCGCGCCGCTTCGGGGTTCTTGCCGCCCTTGATCACCGAGACCGAGCCGGTCTCGTAGCCGGTGCCCTCGCAGGGGGCGACGATGCCGATCGGCGCGCCCTGCAGCTTCTGCGTCAGCATGTCGTGCATGAAGGCGATGCCGACCGCCGTCTCGCCGAGCGCCGTCGCCTTGACCGGGGCGATGCCGGATTTGGTGTACTGGCTGATGTTCTTGTGCAGGCTCTTCAGGAACTCGAAGCCCTTCTCCTCGCCGAGACGCTGGACGGTCGTCGCCAGGAAGACATAGGCCGTGCCGGAGGAGCTGGGATCGGCGACCTGGACCTCGTCCTTGAATTTCGGATCGAGCAGGTCAGCCCAGCATTTCGGCTCGGCCAGCTTCTTGCTCTTCAGGGTCTCGAGATTGTAGCCGATGCCGAGCGCACCGAGATAGATCCCGGAGGTACGGAATTTCGACTGCTCGGCATGGCGTCTGGCCCAGTCATGCAGCTCCGCCAGCCTCGGTGACTGGTACTCGTCGAGCAGGCCCTCGTCGGCGGCCTGCAGATGCGGCTCGCCCGGCCCGCCCCACCAGACGTCGCCGCGCGGATTGGTGGCCTCGGCCTTGACCTGGGCATAGACCTCGCCCGTGCTTTTCCGCACCATCTGGACCTTGATGCCGGTCGCCTTCTCGAAGATCGAGGCACCCTCGCGGCACTGTTCCTCGAGGATCGAGCAGTAGACGGTGACCTGGCCCTGGGCGGCGGCAGGCGTCGCAAGAGCGGCGAAAGCGACGCCGGCGAGTGCGACAGCGTGAGACGAACGGAGCAAGGCAATCTCCCTGGGCGGCTGATTTTCTTTAGCCGTCTACAAGAAGGAGAGGCTCACCAGGTGTCAATGTCGAAGGCCAAGCAAGCCCGAACTCAATGCCGGCGGGTCCGGTCCGGCAGCTTGTCGATGGCCTCGGCCGCGCCCTGATCCTTGCCGAGAACGCCTTCGCGCAGGACCTTCGTCGCTGCATCCTGTTTCTTTTCAGGGGAGGTCTTCAGCGGCTTCGTCGTCCTGGTGGCTTCGAGACCGATCTCCTTCGGCTTCTTACCGTCATTGCGAGCGCTGGCGGCAAAGGTCGCGAGCGCCTCGGGCTGCTGGCCCTTGGGGCCGGCGGTCTTGGTCTTGGCCATGGTTCCCTCCCTGATCCGATGGGAGGGAACGTGGAGGTGGCCGGCGATGTTCCGCTACCTTCGCCGCTCAGAACAGGAAATAGCGCTGCGCCAGCGGCAATTCCTTCGCCGGTTCGCAGACTAGCAGCTCGCCATCCGCCACCACCGCATAGGTCTCCGGATCGATCTGGATATCGGGCGTAGCGTCGTTGTGGATCATGCTCTTCTTCGAGATGCCGCCGCGGGTGTTCTCGACCGCGACCATCTCCTTGTCGGTACCGAGCCTGTCCTTCAACCCGCTCGCCATCGCGGCCTGCGAGACGAAGACCAGCGAGGTCGACGTCACCGCCTTGCCGAAAGCGCCGAACATCGGCCGGTAGTGCACCGGCTGCGGCGTCGGGATCGAGGCGTTGGGGTCGCCCATCGGAGCTGCGGCGATCGAGCCGCCCTTGACGACGAGATCGGGCTTGGCGCCGAAGAAGGCCGGCGACCAGACAACGAGGTCGGCGAGCTTTCCGACCTCGACCGAACCGATATGGCGCGAGATGCCGTGGGCGATCGCCGGATTGATCGTGTATTTCGCGACATAGCGCTTGGCGCGGAAATTGTCGGCACCGGTGCCGGCATCCTCCGGCAGGGGGCCGCGCTGGACCTTCATCTTGTGCGCGGTCTGCCAGGTGCGGGTGATGACCTCGCCGATACGGCCCATGGCCTGTGAGTCCGAGGACATCATCGAGAGCGCGCCGAGATCGTGCAGGATGTCCTCGGCAGCGATCGTCTCCTTGCGGATGCGGCTCTCGGCGAAGGCGAGGTCCTCCGGGATCGACGGTGACAAATGATGGCAGACCATCAGCATGTCCAGGTGCTCGTCGAGCGTGTTGACGGTGAAGGGCCGCGTCGGATTGGTCGAAGAGGGCAGCACGTTCGGCAGGCCGGCGACCTTCATGATGTCCGGCGCATGGCCGCCGCCCGCCCCTTCGGTGTGGAAGGCGTGGATGGTGCGGCCCTTGAAGGCAGCGACCGTGTCCTCGACGAAACCCGACTCGTTCAGCGTGTCGGTGTGGATCATCACCTGGATGTCGTATTCGTCGGCGACCGAGAGGCAGTTGTCGATCGCGCCCGGCGTCGTGCCCCAGTCCTCGTGCAGCTTGAGCGCGCAGGCGCCGGCCTCGATCATCTCGGTCAGCGCGCCGGGCAATGCGGCATTACCCTTGCCGGCGAAGGCGAGGTTCATCGGGAAGGCGTCGGCCGCCTTGATCATCTGGCCGAGATGCCAGGGGCCGGGCGTGCAGGTCGTCGCCAGCGTGCCATGGGCCGGCCCGGTGCCGCCGCCGAGCATGGTGGTCAGCCCGCTCATCAGCGCATCCTCGATCTGCTGCGGGCAGATGTAGTGGATATGGCTGTCGAAGCCGCCGGCGGTGACGATCTTGCCCTCGCCGGCGATGACCTCGGTGCCGGGGCCGACGATAATCGTCTCCGACGGGTTGAAATTGCCGAAGCCGGCCTGGATATCGGGATTACCGGCCTTGCCGATGGCGCAGATGCGCCCTGCCCGGATGCCGATATCGGCCTTCACAATCCCCCAATGGTCGAGGATCAGCGCATTGGTGATCACGGTGTCGACGGCGCCGTCGGCGTTCCTGACCTGGCTTTGGCCCATGCCGTCGCGGATGACCTTGCCGCCGCCGAACTTCACCTCCTCGCCATAGGTGGTGAAATCCTTCTCGACCTTGATCACCAGCTCGGTGTCGCCGAGGCGGACGGTATCGCCGGTGGTCGGGCCGAACATCGCGGCATAGGCATTGCGCGGAAAGGCGAAGGGCATGGGCTATCCTCGTCAACCAGCCGGCTGAGCCGGCATCTCGTCAATGCTTCTGGCGGCCGCCGCGGCGGCCTGCTCGAACAACAGGTCGAGCGCGCCATTGAGACCGCGGCAACCAGCCGCGACGTCGGTTGCGAACTGCAGCCAGTCGCGACGGCGCGCCATGTCCCAGCCGGCAGGCGGATCCTCGGCCAGCTCGCGCAGGCCGCTGATCTTGTCGGCGAGCCGCAGCAGGCGGGCGGCCTCAGTCTTCTCGCCGATCGTCTCGATCTGCATCCTGTGCCGCTCCGCCTCCGGCAGGCTCTTGTCGTCGCTCACTTCGGCGACGAGAGATGCAACTCGCGGGCCGAAGAGGCCCTCGATCTCCTCGCTCGTGATCCTCGTCTTCTCGACGGCGTCATGCAGCCAGGCCGCGGCGACGAGCTCGGCATCGGGCTCCTCCAGCGCCTTGGCCAGGAGATCGGCAACCTCGGCGAGATGCAGGACAAAGGCTGGGCCGCTCCCGCCCTTGCGGGTCTGGCCGGCATGGACGCGCGCGGCAAAGCCCGCCGCATGCGTCACCAGCGCGATCTGGTCGCGCAAGATATGATCGTCTTCAGGCATCGGAGCGCCCTCCCGAAGGCTCGCCCCCCTCAGCCCCTGTATCTGCCGCAACCGCAGCCACCTTCTTCTTCGCCACCGGCTTCTTGCGCCGTTTCGGCTTGCGCCTGGGCAACTGCGCCTCCTGCAGCATTTCGAGCTGGACCTGCTGGATCTCGGCGAGGCGCTGCCATTGCCGGGTGATGAGATGGTCGATCTTCTCGTGCAAATGCCGGACCTCGAGCTCGGCCTTGAGATTGACCTGGTAGTCGTTGAAGGAGCGCAGCCGGTCCTTCGCCTCCTGCCGCTTCTGGCTCATCATGATGATCGGCGCCTGGATGGCGGCGATGCAGGACAGGACGAGGTTGAGCAGGATGAAGGGGTAAGGATCGAAGGCGCTGGCCGCCATCGCGATATTCAGGGCCATCCAGCCGAACAGCACCACACCGAAGCTGATCAGGAAGGCCCAGGAGCCGCCGAAGCTGGCGAGCCCGTCCGAGAGGCGCTCGCCGAGGGTGCGATGCTCTTCGAAATCGTCCTCGACATTCTCGGCGATGGTCTCCTGCCGGGCAATGCTCTCGGCAACCTCGCGGTCGAGATCGGTGTACTCGCCGTGCTCCTCGCGCAGGATCTCCTCGACATAGCGGGTGCGATAGCGCGCCAGCTCCTTGAGACTGATCAGGCTGTGATCGTCGAGATCGGGAAAGTCACGCCGAATATGCTCGACCAGCGAGGGCCGCAGCGTCCCGAGCGCGATCAGGCTCTTGCGACTGAGCTCGGCGCCGCTGATGGCGCAGACACCGCGCTTGGCCTTGCCGGTTTCGAGCGTCGGGAGAGACGGGAGAACAGCGTCGTCTTGCATCGCGGCCTGACCTGAGGAGCGTTCGAGCATGGCAGGTGCCGCCGTGTGGCGGAAGCCGACGACGCCATGTCACAACGCTGAAGCGGAATCTCGTCGCAAATACGGTCTCGGGCGCAGTCTCAGAGCTTGCCCATGACCTCCTGGCGGAAGCCATAGACCTCGCGCTTGCCGGCGAGCGCGACAAGCCTGACCTCGCGGGTCTGGCCGGGCTCGAAGCGCACGGCGGTGCCGGCGGGAATGTCGAGCCTGAACCCTCTGGCCCTCTCGCGCTCGAAGGCTAGCGCGGGGTTGGCCTCGAAGAAATGGTAGTGCGAACCAACCTGGATCGGCCGGTCGCCGGTATTGGAGACGGTAAGCGTCAGGCTCTCGCGGCCTTCGTTGAGGATGAGATCGCCTGGCAGCGTCGTCACCTCGCCCGGTTTCAGCCTGCCCCTGGAGCCGCGGATCGGCTCGTGGACGGTGACGAGCTTGGTGCCATCGGGAAAGGTCGCCTCGACCTGAACGTCGTGCAGCATCTCGGCGATGCCGTCCATGACCTGGTCGGCCGAGAGGACATGGGCGCCGGCTTCCATCAATTCGGCGACGGACTTGCCGTCGCGCGCACCCTCGACCACGAAGTCGGTGATCAGCGCGACGGCTTCGGGATGGTTGAGCTTGACGCCGCGCTCGAGCCTTCGCCTCGCCACCATGGCAGCCATGGCGATGATGAGCTTGTCCTTCTCGCGCGGCGTCAGATTCATGCCTTGACCTTCTCGTCCTCGTCCTCGGCGACTTCGTCTTCGTCGTCTTCAGCGACTTCGGCGTCCTCGTCTTCTTCCTCGTCCGCCTCGTCGTCCGCCTCGTCCTCATCCTCGTCTTCGTCGTCGAGGGTGGCGTATTCGTAGGCGAAGACGATCTCGCCCGTCGCCGGGTCGAAGCTGCTCGAGGTCGACTCGTCGAAGGCCTCGATCAGCATCTCGGCATCCTCGGGGCCGTCGACATCGAAGCGGCGCACGGCTTCCTCGCCCTCGCCCTTCAGCGCGAGCTCGATCGCCCAGCCGCGGGAGCCGGTATCATAGACGCATTTCAGTCCCTGGATCGCCAGCATGACACTCTCCTCACGTTGACCAGGTGCGCGGCAGCGCACGGCCGATCAGATGCCCGAGGAGCATGACGAGGGCGCGACGCAGGGCCTGCGCGTCGGGGGAGAGAAGGCGGATCAGGAGGAAGCCGTCGAGCACGCCGGCGCCGGCCTCGACCGCGGCGAAAGCAGGGTCGTCAGCGAGCAAGGCACGGATTTCCAGAAGCTTTTCCGGCTGACCCGGGCCTGTCGCGAACACTGTCGCGGCAGCGCGGGCGCCCTGCCCGACCGCCTTGCGACCCAAGGTCGCGTCGATCGCGCCATCGAGCCTGAGGTCCTCTGCGAAGATCAGCTTTCCATTGCGGCGGATGCGCCAGCGATCGTGCAGATGACCGCGCGACAGGCTCTCGCCCATGGCGGCGCGGCCGAAATAAAGCGTCTCGGCAGCGATGAGGCTGGCGTCGGCCGCGAGTTCGACATCGAGGCTGCGTGACAGGCGCGAACCGGAGAACAGGATCGTCTCCTGCGGCAGCCAGGCGAGCTCGGCGCCATCTGCGACCTCGATGCGGGTCTCGACACAGGTCTCACTGCCCTGGCTGCGATAGATCTTCTCGGCGGCCTGCGTCGTGACGGTGGCCTGCGCGCCGCGGTCGAGCACGATCTGCGTGACGGCGCGGTCGCCACCGGCCATGCCGCCGGCGGTATTGATCAGCACCGCCTCGCAACGCTCGTCATAAGCGGTCGGGAAGCGGGCGCGGTAGCCGCCACTCTCGGCCACGCCCAGCCGCATCGTCCGCGCGCCGACCTTGCCGAAACGCAGGCGCACGCCGCCATCGGCACGGACATAGTCCGGCAGGATCGGTTCGGGTGATTGCGGCAACGCGGGCGCGAACATGGGAGGCTCTGACGATCCCGCGCAGTTTTCCGCGCAATGCGCCGGCTCGCAAGATCAGCACCCAGCCTCGCTGCCCATATTCTAGGCAGATCAGACTCAGAGACGGACTTCGCCGTTCTCCTCGCCGTCCCAGTATTTGATGCGCTGGGCGCCGACCTTGATCATCACCAGCCCGGGCGTGTCGACGCCCTCCTTGAACCAGGCGTCGAGATCGGGAGACCAGTGCTCGGCGAAGGCCTGCCTGTCGCGGATCAGATCGGCCCTGCCCTCGACCGCAACAAAGAAGCCATCCTTGCCGGAGAACTGCAGCCCGACCGTCGGGTCGCGCTCGATATCGCCGACCATCCGCGTCGAATCCTCGGTGAAATAGAAGGAGTCGCCATCATATTCGACATCGGCGTTGTTGCTCATCGGCCGCGCCGCGAGTCCGCCTCCATCCGTCCGCGTGGTGAGGAAGGCGATGTCGATGTCGCGCATCTTCTCGGCGATGTCGTGAAGGTTTCTGCTGGCCATGGCTTCCTCCGGCGAGTTCAGGGTCTCGCCATCTACGGCCGGAGGGCAGCGAAGTTCCCGCGCCTCAATGCGCCTCGAGGAAGCGCTCGACCTCATCGCGCGTCGGCGTGCCAGCGCGGCCGCCGAAACGGGTGCATTTGATCGCGGCCACCGCCGAGGCGAAGCGCACCGCCTCGCGCTCCCCCTGCCCTTCGGCCAGCGCCAGCGCGAAGGCGCCATGCCAGACATCGCCGGCGCCGAGCGTATCGACCGCCTCGATCGGGAAGGCCGGCAGATGCGCGATGCCGCCATTCTCCATGAAGAGCACGCCGCGCGGGCCGAGCGTCACTGCCAGCCAGTTCTTGGCATCGCGCGCCAGCGCTTCCAATGCCGCCCGCGGCTCCTGCCCGCCGGAGATCTCGCTCAGCGCCTTCTCGCTGAAGGCGACATGGCTGGCGGTAGTCACCATCTCGGGATGAGTCGGCTGGCGGTCACCATCGATCACGCCGGGCACGCCGGCCTGGCGGGCGAGCTCAAGCGCCGCGAGCGAGCCCTCGCCCCAGCGTGTGTCGACCAGCACGCCGTCACAGCCGGCCGGGAGCGCCTCGGGCAGCCAGTCGGTCGTCAGCGGCGTCTTCGGGTCGGTATAGGAGACGACCATGCGCTCGCCCTGGGCGTCGATCAGGATCGAGGAGACCGGCGAGCGCAGGCCGGGGAAGCGCGGCGAGAGCGAGGTGTCGACGCCATCCTGCTGCAATTGCGCGACGATGGTGTCGCCGACGGCATCGTCGCCCAAGCGCGTCGCCAGCCAGGCCTTGCCGCCGAGCCGGCCGACCGCAGCCGAGCCGCTGCCGGCGCAGCCGCCGCCGGTGACGACGAGATCGCGCGCCCGGTCCTTCTCGCCGGGGTTAGGCACGCGCTCGACGCTGTAGACATAGTCGAGCGTCGCGATACCGAGACAGAAGACACCGGCCATACGACTTACGCTCCGAACCTGAATTCGCTGATCTGGCGATAGACCTCGCCAGGGCGCAGCACCGTCGATGGAAAATGCGGGAGATTGGGCGAGTCCGGCACATGCTGCGGTTCGAGCGCGATGCCGGCGCAGGCGCCGTAGCGAACACCGTCCAGCCCCGCGACCGGTGTATCCAGCTTGAAGCCGTCATAGACCTGCAGCGCCGGCTCGGTCGTCCAGACCTCCATGGCAAGGCCCGAGCGGCGCGAGCGCAAGGTCGCGGCATGGGCGAGTTCGAGGCCTGTCGCCGCCGCCGGCTCGCGGCGATCGCGACGGAGCAGGTAGTTGTGATCGTACCAGAAGCGCGAGCCGTCCGGATTGGCGAAGCGGACCGGCCGGCTCTTCCGGAAATCGAAGGGCGTTCCCGCGACCGGAGCAACCGAGCCGTCCGGGATCAGGTCAGCGTCGACCGGCGTGATCAGATTGGCGCGAACCTCGAACTCGTGGTCGAGGATGTCCGGGGCATCGTCGAGGCGGAAATAGGAATGGTGTGCGAAGTTGACGATGGTCGGAGCGTCGGTCGTCGCAGTGAGCTCGATCCGCAGGGTCGTGGCGCCGACGAGGCTGTAGCGACAGAAGACGTCGAGCGTGCCGGGATAGCCGGCATCGCCGGCCGGAGAAACAAGCGCCAGCGTCGCGCTCGCCTCGTCATGATGCACCAGCGTCCAGGGCCGCTTGCCAAAACCCTGGCCGCCGCCATGCAGCGAGTTCCGGCCATGCTCGTTGAGCGGAGCTTGATATTCGACACCATCGAGCATGAAGCGGCCGCCACCGATGCGGTTGGCGAAGCGGCCGGCGATCGCGCCCATATGCGGAGAGTGTTTGGGATAATCGGCGAAGTCGGGGAAGCCGAGCACGACGCGCTGGCGCCCGCCATCGGGCAGCGGCACGACGAGATCGCGCAGCACCGCGCCCCATTCCATCACCCGCGCTTCTGCTCCGGAGGCCGAGCGCAGCACGGCCTCGTGGATCGGCGTGCCGTCATCGAGCGTGCCGAACAGCGTCTTGGTCAAGGCCAGCCTCCCGCCGCGCCGCCCTTCACCCGAGCGGTCACGGCTCCCTCGCTAGTCGCAGGTGCGCTGTATGCGCAAGCCCTGCTGCTACGCCTTCACCAGGCCCCGGTATTCGGCATGCTCAGCCACGGCTCGGCCGGCGGCTTGGGATCGCCCTTCTGCAGGATCTCGATCGAGATGTTGTCGGGCGAGCGGACGAAGGCCATGTTGCCGTCGCGCGGCGGCCGGTTGATGGTGATACCGGCCTTCATCAGCTTCTCGCAGGTCGCATAGATGTCGTCGACCTCATAGGCGAGGTGGCCGAAATTGCGCCCGCCGGTGTAGACCTCCGGATCCCAGTTGAAGGTCAGCTCCAGCGTCGGGCGGCCGCGGCTGCCCTGCTCCTTCACCGTCGCGGCATCGTCCGGCGCAGCGAGGAAGACGAGGGTGAAGCGGCCCTTCTCGTTCTCGATCCGACGGGTTTCGACCAGGCCGAACTTGTTCACGTAGAAATCGAGCGCCGCATCGAGGTCGGTGACGCGGACCATGGTGTGGAGATAGCGCACTGTTTGTCTCCCGGGGTTGATCTGGCAGATGGATCGGGCCAAACCCGGCCTTCTCCAAGAGGGCTCGCGCGGACCTATCATGAGCGAAACGCAGGATCGCACGCCGAACCCGGCCGGCCCGGTGTCACCCGCCGAGGTCTCCCGGGTCAAGCAGAAGGCGGCGACGCTGTCGGTAATCGCCAGCGTCGTGCTGACGCTCGCCAAGTTCGGCGCTGCGATCCTCTCCGGCTCGCTCGCGCTGATGACCGACGCGCTGCAGGGGCTGATCGACATCGGCTCGACGATGTTCACCTGGTTCGCGGTGCGTGCCGCCGACAAGCCGGCCGATGACGAGCATCATTACGGCCACGGCAAGTTCGAGGCGCTCGCCGCGCTGCTGGAGACCGCGATCCTGTTCGGGCTCTCGGGCGCGATCCTGTGGGAAGCGGCCAACCGCCTGTGGACCGGCAGCGAGCCACATGTCGCGGTGACGCCGATCGTGATCGGCGTGCTGCTGTTCTCGCTGATGGTCGACGCGACGCGCTGGCGCACGCTGACCATGGTCGCCAAGGAGACCCGCAGCGAGGCGCTCTCGGCCGAGGCGCTGCATTTCGCCACCGACTTCGTCGGCACGGCGCTGGTCCTGCTCGGCCTGATCCTCACCCGGATGGGCGTGCCGATGGCCGACAGCGCGACGGCGCTGGCACTTGCCGTCTTCATGATCGCCACCGCGGTCAAGCTCGGGCGGCGCACGGTCGACACGCTGATCGATGCCGCGCCGAAAGGCGTCGCCGAGCGCCTGCGCGAGGCGGCGCAGGGCGTTGCCGGCGTCGTCAACGTCGAATGGCTGCGGCTGCGGCCCGCCGGCGGCGTGGTGCAGGGGGAGATCGGCATCCAGGTCTCGCGGACCCTGCCGCTCGACCGCGTCAGTGCGATCAAGGACGATCTGCTGCGAGCTCTGGCGGTCGTCGAGCCGGATTCGGCGCTGACCGTCACCGCCAACCCGGTCCAGGTCGACGACGAGACGGCGCTGGAACGCGTGCTGCTGATCGCGCTGAAGATGAAGGTGCCGGTCCACCATGTCAGCGTCCACACGATCGGCGGGCGGCTCGCCGTCTCGCTCGACATGGAGGTCGATGCGCTGCTGCCGCTCGGCGAGGCCCACGAGATCGCGACGCGGCTGGAGAACGCGATCCGCGCCGAATTCGGCGGCGAGACCGAGGTCGACACCCATATCGAGCCCATGGAGACCGGCCAGCCCTCCGGCCACAACGCGCCCTGGGAGGTGGTCGAGGCGATCGGCAAGGCGATCGCCCAGGAAGCGGCCCGCCTCGCCGAAGCCGGCGGACCGATCCGCGACATCCACAGCGTCCGCGTGCGCGAGACCCGCAACGGCCTCGTGGTCAACTATCACTGCCGCGCCGAGGCGACGCTCGACGTCGCGGCCGTCCACCTCGCTGTCGACAAGATCGAGCGCAAGGTTCGCGAAGCCCGGCCGGATGTCTGCCGCCTGGTCAGCCATGCCGAGCCGGCAGTGCCGTCCGACAAGCCCTACGCCCTGCCCTGACGGCTTCCGCTGCCGCCTCAAGGTTCATAAGACAAGAGCGACTGAAGGAAGCGAGCCTGCCATGCGCGCCGAAGACGCCCCGC
The DNA here is from genome assembly GCF_053645455.1 of Allobosea sp. NPDC055332. NCBI lineage: Bacteria > Pseudomonadati > Pseudomonadota > Alphaproteobacteria > Hyphomicrobiales > Alloboseaceae > Allobosea > Allobosea sp. NPDC055332. The sequence continues at coordinate 440,727 of NZ_JBSHMO010000002.1, forward strand.
TGATCCGCCTCGAGGATTATCGCCCCTCCGACTGGCTGATCGACACCGTCGATCTCGACATCGTCCTCGATCCGACGCGGACCAGGGTGCGCTCCCAGCTACAGCTACGGCCGAACCCGGCCGGCCATGCCGGCGCGCCGCTCGTGCTCGACGGCGACGAGCTGACACCGGACTCCATCCTGCTCGACGAGGTCCCGCTCGATCCTTCCCTGTACTCCCTCTCGCCGCAGGGGCTGACGATCCAGGCGCCGCCGGCACGGGCCTTCTCGCTCAGGATCGAGACGACGCTCGATCCGAGCGCCAACACCAAGCTGATGGGGCTTTATCGCTCCAGCGGCGTCTACTGCACGCAATGCGAGGCCGACGGCTTCCGCCGCATCACCTATTTCCTCGACCGGCCGGACGTGATGAGCGTCTACACGGTCCGGCTCGAAGCCGAGAAGGCGCAGGCGCCGGTCCTGCTCTCCAACGGCAACCTCGTCGCCGCCGCCGAACTCCCTGGCGGTGAACGCCATTTCGCCGTCTGGCACGACCCTCACCCGAAGCCGGCCTATCTGTTCGCGCTGGTCGGCGGCAAGCTCGACCATGTCCGGCAGCCTTACGTCACGGCTGATGGCCACAAGGTCGAGCTCGCCGTCTATGTCGAGCCGGGCAAGGCCGGCCGCGCCGGCTGGGCGCTGGATAGCCTGGTGCGCTGCATGCGCTGGGACGAGCGCGTCTTCGGCCGCAACTATGATCTCGACGTGTTCAACGTCGTCGCCGTCTCCGACTTCAACATGGGGGCTATGGAGAACAAGGGCCTCAACATCTTCAACGACAAATATGTGCTGGCCGACCCGCTGACGGCGAGCGACGGCGACTATGCCTCGATCGAGGCGATCATCGCGCATGAGTACTTCCACAACTGGACCGGCAATCGCATCACCTGCCGCGACTGGTTCCAGCTCTGCCTGAAGGAGGGCCTCACCGTCTTCCGCGACCAGGAATTCTCGTCCGACGAGCGCTCGCGCCCGGTGAAGCGCATCGCCGATGTGCGCACCCTGCGCTCGACGCAGTTCTCCGAGGATGCCGGCCCCCTCGCCCATCCGGTCCGGCCGCGCGCCTACAAGGAGATCAACAACTTCTATACGCCGACGGTCTACGAGAAGGGCGCGGAGGTGATCCGCATGCTCAAGGTGCTGATCGGCGAGGACGCCTTCACGCGCGGCATGGACCTCTATTTCGAGCGCTGCGACGGCACGGCCGCGACGATCGAGGAATTCCTCGACTGCTTCGTCGAGTCCTCGGGCCAGGACCTCGCCCATTTCGCCGGATGGTACGAGCAGGCGGGAACGCCGACCGTGGTCGCCTCTGGCAAATACGATGCGAAAGCGAAGAGCTATACGCTGCAGCTGGCGCAATCGACGCCGGCGACGCCCGGCCAGTCCGAGAAGAAGCCAGTCGTCATTCCTGTCGCGCTCGGCCTGGTCGGCAAGGATGGCGACCTGCCGCTGACCAGCATCTCGCCGGCGCTCAAGGCCGGCGGAGTGGTCGTGCTCGACCAGCCTTCGCTGTCGCTGACCTTCACCGATCTGCCGGAAGCGCCGACGCCGTCGCTGCTGCGCGGCTTTTCGGCACCGGTCCGGCTCGAGCTCGACCTCGGTGATGCCGAGCTCCTGACGCTGTTCACGGCCGACAGCGATTCCTTCAATCGCTGGCAGGCGCTGCAGACGGTGGCGACACGGGCGCTGGTGCGTGCCGGCAAGGGCGATCACTCCACACTGGACGAGACCGCGACGGCGCTCGCCGGGGCGCTCTCAGGCTTCCTCGCCGGTCCAGCGCTGGTGGATCCGGCCTTCGCCGCGCAGGTGCTGCGCCTGCCCGCCCCGGCCGACATCGCTCGCGAGATCGGACGGGACGTCGACCCGGACGTCGTGCATGGCACCCACCGCCAGCTCTCGGCCACGATCGGCGTGGCGCTTGCCAGCCAACTCGCGGCCTTGCGCGACAGCCTCGCCGAGCGCGGCTCCTATTCGCCGGCCGCGGCGCCGGCCGGGCGGCGTGCGTTGCGTAACGAAGCGCTCGGACTGCTCGCGCTCGGTGCTCCGGCCGAGGGCGCGCGGCTGGCGCTGGCGCAATTCGCTGAAGCCGACAACCTGACCGACCGACTCGCGGCGCTCGCCGCGATGACGCTGATCCCCGGAGCCGGGCGTGAGGATCTGATCACGCGCTTTGGCGAACTCTATGCCCGCGAGCCGCTGGTGCTCGACAAATGGCTGATGGCGCAGGCGCTAATCGCGGAGGACGGCACCCTCGCCAGGGTCAAGGGGCTCATGAGCCACCCCGCCTTCTCGCTCGGCAATCCGAACCGGGTGCGCGGCTTGATCGGCGGCTTCGCGGCGAACCTGACCCAGTTCAACCGAGCCGATGGCGAGGGCTATGGCTTCGTCGCCGACATCGTCATTGCGCTCGACCGGACAAACCCGCAGGTCGCCTCGCGCCTGCTCGGTTCGTTCAAGAGCTGGCGCATGCTGGAGGCAGGCCGCAGGGCCAAGGCGGAAGCGGCGCTGCGCATGGTTCAGACCACTCCGAACCTGTCGCGTGACGTCGCCGACATTGCTGCCCGCTCGCTGGCCTGACCCCGCGCCGCGGGCACGCTGTCACGACTGGGAGAGGCCGGCGCCAAGACCGATGAAGCGGTCCACGGCGCCGGTCCGCGCACCCCCGAGAATCGCCCGTTAACCGCCTGCTCAGCCAAAGGTTAACGAAGTCCTGCGCGCGCAGGATTCAACCGATTCGTCACTACAACCAGGGCGCGCAAAACCACTGTCAGGACGAAGTTTCCGCTAGACAAAGCGAGTCCTCCGGATTCAACTGACTGTGATTCGGAGATGCGGCACGTCTCCCGATCTTACTGACGGTACATCGCTTCCGAAGGGGGACGGGCATGACGCGTGCCGACGCGGCTTGCGCACACGTGCGCGCAAATTCAGTTCTAGGCGTAGCACGATCCCTTACGCATCCGCTCTATCAGCGCTTTGAACAGCTGGAGCCGGCCTTCCGGAAAGTCATTCCGGCGCTGGTGGCTGGCTTCGTTCTGCTCCTCGCGCTCGGCGCCTACATTCAAACCAGTGCGCTGCGCGACGATGCGCTCGATGACGCAGCAATGGACCTCGACGCGCTCGCCGCGTTGCTTGTGCGCGAGATCGATCTAGCCTCCAGAGACGACAAGCGCCCCGAGACCGCCCTCACGGCATTGACGACCAAGCATATCGCCGGCCGCGGCCGCATCGCCTATGTCAGCGACGCCAGCGGTCGCCTGATCGCTGGCGAGCCGACGATCGGCGCGAGCGAGCGCAGCCTCACCGACCTGCTCGGCCCCGGGCAGGCGCTCACCGTCTTCGCCGACCGTGCCGGCGTCATGCCGATCATGCTTCCGGGCGGGATCGAGACGCTCGCGACCGTCCGCAACCTCGCCGCCCCCCTCGGCCAGGTCGCGGTGCTCCACCCGGTGAAGCGCGCTCTGTCGACCTGGGACGAGCGCCGTCGCTCGATCCTGATCCTGTTCGGCTCGGCGACGATCGTACTCGTCGGCATCACCGCAGCCTTCGTCCTTCAATCCCGGCGCGCCCGTGCCGCCGACGAGGATTGCGATTGCGTCCGCGACCGCATCGACACGGCGCTCAGCCGTGGCCATTGCGGCCTGTGGGACTGGGATCTCGCCCACGGCCGGATGTACTGGTCGGATTCGATGTACGCGATGCTCGGCTACGATCGCACCGGCGAGTTCATGTCCTTCGGCGAGGTCAACGCCTTCATCCACCCCGAGGACGCCGACCTCTATGCGCTGGCCGATGCGGTCAGCCGCGGCGAGACCAATCATCTCGACCAGGAATTCCGCGTCCGCAACGCGTCCGGCGAATGGGTCTGGCTCAAGGCGCGGGCCGAGCTGGTCACTGACCGCCGCACCGGCTCCCAGCACCTCGTCGGCATCGTGGTCGACATCTCAGAGCAGCGCCGCATGGCCGCCCGTACCGCCACCGCCGATGCCCGGCTGCGCGACGCGGTCGAGGCGATCTCGGAAGCCTTCGTGCTCTGGGATGCCGAACAGAACCTCGTGCTCTGCAACGCCAAATACCAGCAGCTGCACATGCTCTCGCCAGAGCTGGTCAGGACCGGCACGGCCTACGAGCAGATCATGAGCCACAGCGCCCAGCCGAGCATCGACCGCGAGCCGGTCCGCAGCGTGCGCGCCGGCTCCGGCAGCCATTCCTACGAGGCGAAGCTCTCGGACGGCCGCTGGCTGCAGATCAACGGCCGCCGCACCAAGGATGGCGGCTCGGTCTCCGTCGGCACCGACATCACCATGCTGAAGCAGCAGGAGGAGCGCCTGACCCGCTCCGAGCACGAGCTGCTCAAGACCGTCACCGACCTCAAGGCCTCGCGCCAGAAACTCGAAGCGCAGGCGCAGCAGCTGGCGGAGCTCGCCGAGCTCTATCTCGAGCAGAAGGCCGCCGCCGAAAGCGCCAATCGCGCCAAGTCCGAATTCCTCGCCAATATGAGCCATGAGCTGCGCACGCCGCTCAACGCCATCCTCGGCTTCTCCGAAATCATGGATGACGGGCTGTTCGGCCCCCTCGGTTCAGAGCGTTATGTCGAGTACGTCCGCGACATCCGCTCCAGCGGCAGCAGCCTGCTCGCGGTGATCAACGATATCCTGAACATGGCCCGGATCGAGGCCGGCAAGATCGAGCTCGAGAAAACCGATGTCGCGCTCGACCTCGTGGTCGGCGAAGCGATCAACTGCCATCGCGAGGCGATCACGCACAAGCGGCTCTCCCTCGTCAGCGATCTCGGCAGCGATCTGCGCCTCGAAGCCGATGCGCACGCCCTCTTCCAGATCGTCGGCAATCTCGTCGACAACGCCGTCAAATTCACGCCCGAGGGCGGCAGGATCGCGGTGCGCGTCAAGCCGGCGACCGACGCGCTCAACCTCTATGTCGAGGATAGCGGCATCGGCATCCCGCGCGAGAAGCTCGGCCGGATCGGGCGCCCGTTCGAGCAGGTCGAAGGCGATCTCATCCGCAGCCATGGCGGCTCAGGCCTCGGCCTCGCCATCGCCCGCTCGCTGGCCGAGCTGCATGGCGGCTCGCTACGGATCCGCTCGATCATGGGCTCGGGCACGATCGTGATGGTGCATTTGCCGCTGAAGAGCCCGGCGGTGTCCGAGCTGGAGCGGGCGGCCTGACCGGCGCGCGAGTGCCGGCCGCAACCCGAGATGGCACAAAATGTCGCCGCCCTCTTAGGCACCGCTTAACCGCGCACCTTGACGAAGCCTAAACCCGCCTGCGGCAAGCCTCGATCTACGACGCTCATATCGGCGGCCGGCCGGGGTGTTTCCACGAGGCGTGGATCGATGCAGGCCCAGTTCAATACAGACCATCCGCGAGCCGCTCAGCGCGCCAGCTGGGCACTCGGACGCTCGGCGGCCGTCACCATCGCCTTCCTCGCCCTGATGATCGCCCTCGTCATTTCGGGGTTCGCCTACATCGACCATCAGGAGGTCAAGGTCGAGGAGATGCGCAAGAGCACCCGGGCCCTGCGCGTGGCGCGCCAGGCCGTGATGGAGACCGGCGCCGCGGTCGCCGACCTGATGATCAGGCGCGACAGCGAACCCAATCTGCTCAGATATGCGCAGGCGCTCAGCCGCCTGAACACGTTCGGCGACGACAGCTTTCCCGAAACCGCGGTCCGCGGAACCGAGGAAGTGTCGACACCAGTGATCGTCACCGCGCTCAAAGCCGGTTGGGCCGATATCGTTTCCGCCATCTCGGCGAAGCAGCCCGACATCGCGCAATCGCTCTATGCCGCTCGCGGGATCGAGCGGAACGTCACGATCCTGACCCGGGCAATCCTCACGGATTTGACCAGGAAGGAGGCTCTGGAAGCCTCGCTCAACAGCAACATCGCGCACGCGACGAGCATCGTGCTCGGACTGCAGATTCTGACCGGCGCGTTCTGCATCCTGGCCTTCGCCGGCGCCTCGCGCAGCAGCACGCGGGACGCCAGGGCACGCGATCTGGCCGTCGCCAATGCCAACTCTTCACGCGAGCAGGTTTCGCGCCTGTTCGGGATGACTGAAATGCTGCAGAGCGCGCTCGACCATGGCGACGCCAATGCCGTCCTGCGCGCGACTGCGGCCGAACTCATCCCCGATCTCGGCGGCGCGCTCTACGTCTTCAACAACTCGCGCGACCGGCTGGCCCTGTCGACGACATGGGGGCGCGAGGACCTCGAGGCCCTGCCCGACTCGATCGGGCTGCAGCAATGCTGGGCCCTGAAGCGCGGCAAGCCGCACGCCAATCGACCCGGCTCGCACAAACTCTGCTGCGAACATCACATCGTCAGCGACCATGCGCTCGAGATCCCGATGATCGCGCGCGGCGAGATTCTCGGCCTCCTGCAGCTCTACTGCAGCGGCCCCGAGGCGGATCAGCGGCTCGAAGCTGCGACCGGTATCGGCACCGCCCTGGCCGACGCCATGTCGCTCGCACTCTCCAACATCGCCTTGCGCGACAAGCTGCGCAGCCAGGCCTTGCGCGACCCTCTGACCGGTCTCTACAACCGCCGTTACATGGAGGATGCGCTCGAACGCGTCGTCCGCCTGGCCGAGCGCGAGAGGACCGAAGTGTCGGTCATCATGATCGATCTCGACCACTTCAAGCGGCTCAACGACCAGCACGGCCATGCCAAAGGCGATGCCGTATTGCGCGATGCCGCCGCAGCGATCATCAACCAGTTGCGCGAGACCGATATCGCCTGCCGCTATGGCGGTGAGGAGCTCATCGTCGTGCTGCCCAATTGCGGGCTCGACATGGCGGCGGCAAAGGCCGAACGCATCAGGATCAGTATCGAAGCCCTATCGGAGCTGAACGGAGCCCAGGTCTCCGCCTCCCTCGGCGTCGCCTGCGTCCCGGTGACCTCGAACTCCAGCCGAGACCTGCTGGCCAACTCCGATGCGGCGCTCTACCGCGCCAAACAGGAAGGTCGGAACCGGGTCGTGCGTGCACCGTCGCAAAAGACCAAGGGCGCCCGAATGGAGCAGAGCGGCGCGGCCGGCTCTCTCGCGGCGGAGTAGAGCGCAGCGCCTTTCAGGGCGCTCGCCCCGTCCCCAGCAGACGCCGGAAGATCGCCCTCACGGCACCGCGCGTCTCGTCGAGCTCGGCCTTCAGCATCTTGGCGTCGGGCAGGCCGACAGCCGTCGCGATCCGGCGCATCACCCGCTCCGGCACGGCCTTGGCATCGAAGCCTTCCTCCACGGCGAAGCGCTGCCAGAGCTGGACATCGCCGACGAAGCGGGCTGCGCCCGCCAGCCGCTCGGCATCCTCGGCCGCGATGACATCGGTCTCACGCGCGGCGACGAAGACACCCGCCGTCGTGCGAGCGAGGAGCTGCGGATGGTCGTGGCCATAAGCGAGCACCAGGAACTGCGCCAGAAAGTCGAGATCGGTCAGCCCGCCGGCGGCGAGCTTCAGGTCCCAAGCATCGTTTTCGCCCTTCTCCTTGGCGATCAGCGCCCGCATTTCGGCGACGGCTGCAGCGACCCTGGCCGGCTCGCGCTTGCGCAGCAGGATCTCGCGGATCGCGGCCTCGACCTTCTCCCGCAAGCCGGCATCGCCGGCGACGACCCGTGCACGGGTCAGCGCCATCTCCTCCCAGATCTCGGCCTCGCCCTGATGATAGGCCTCGAACCCCCCGAACTGCGTCGCCGCCGGGCTCTTGTTGCCGGAGGGCCGCAGCCGCATGTCGACCTGATAGAGCGTGCCCCGCCTTGTCGGCACGGTCAGCGCCGCGACGAGGCGCTGGGTGAAGCGGACATGCCAGGTCACCGGGTCGAGCGGGCGCTTGCCATCGCTGGCTTCGGCGCTCTCGGGCCGATCGTAGAGCAGCATCAGGTCGAGATCGGATGACGGCGTAAGCTCGCCGGCGCCGAGGCGACCCATGCCGAGCACGACGGCTTCCGCCCCCGCCACGAGCCCATGGTCGGCGGCGAAGGCCGCACGCGTGTCGTCGAAGGCGGCGCGGATGCAGGCCTGAGCCACGGCGGCGTAGCCCTGCGCCGCCTGCTCGGCATTGACCACGCCGGAGAGCAGCCTCGCTCCGACCAGGAAGTTCTCCTGCCGGGCGGCGTCGCGCATGCGGTCGAGCCCGTCCTCGACGCTGGGCGGCGGCGTGCCGACCATGGCGCGCACGCGCTGCGCCACCCGCTCGGCATCGTGGCGCGGGGCGCTGAAGGCGGGATCGATCACCGCATCGAGCACATGCGGATAGAGCGCCGCGACCTTGGCCAGACGCGGCGCGCTACCGAGGATCTCGGCGAAGAGCTGCAGCAGTGCATCATGCGAGCGCAGCAAAGTGAGCAGCTCGACCGCCGCCGGCATGCGCACGAAGGCATTGTCGAGATGGGCGAGCGCGCCGTCGGGATCGGTGGTGCGCCCGAGCGCGACCAGCAGCGCCGGCGTCAGCTCGGTCAGCACCTCGCGGGCGCGGGCGCTGGTCACGGCGGCGCGGCGGCCGAAATGCCAGCCGCGCACGGTCTCGGCCGCGGTCGCCGGCTGGCGGAAGCCGAGCTTGCCCAGCGTCGCCAAGGTCTCCGGATCGTTCTCGGTTCCGGTGAAGGAGAGCGATCCGGCCTCGCTGGCGAGGCTGGGAGCATCCTCGAACAGCAGGGCGTAATGACCCTCGACGCGCCTCGCATGCGCCTCCAGCTCCTTGCCGAAGGCTTTGGCCGATGCATAGCCGCAGAAGCGGGCGAAGGCGTCGAGATCGGCGGCGTCAGTCGGCAGGGTCTGCGTCTGCTCGTCATGGCGCATCTGCAGCCGGTGCTCGATGGTGCGCAGCCAACAATAGGATTCCGTCAGCTCGTCGCGTGCCTGCGGGCTGATCCAGTTCTCCTTCGTCAGTTCACCCAGCATCTCGAGCGTACGAGGTCCGCGCAGCGCCGGACGCCGCCCGCCGAAGACAAGCTGCTGGGTCTGGACGAAGAACTCGATCTCGCGGATGCCGCCACGGCCGAGCTTGACGTTGTGGCCGGGCAGGCTGAGCGTCTCGAAGCCCTTCACCGACTGGATCTGCCGCTTCATCGCGTGGATGTCGGCGATGGCGGCGAAGTCGAAATATTTGCGCCAGATGAAGGGGGCGAGATCGGCGATGAAGCGGCGGCCGAGGTCGAGATCACCGGCGACGGGCCGCGCCTTGATCATCGCGGCGCGTTCCCAGTTCTGGCCGACGGTCTCGTAATAGGCATAGGCGGTCGGCAGGGCGACGGCGACATGGGTCGAGCCGGGATCGGGCCGCAGGCGCAGATCGACGCGAAAGACATAGCCGTCCGGCGTGCGCTCCTGGATGATGCGGGCGATCTGCTGGGTCAGCTTGACGAAGAAGCTGGTGGGCTCGCCGACGCCGGCGGCCTCGGCCATCTCCGGATCGAAGAAAACGACGATGTCGATGTCGGAGGAGTAGTTCAGCTCGCCGGCGCCATGCTTGCCGAGCGCCAGCACGACGAGGCCGGAGCCCTTGCCGGGCTCGCTGGGGTCAGCGAGCTCAATCCGGCCGAGGCCGGCCGCCTGGTGCAGCGCGTGCTCGCTGGCAAGCCTCACCGCCAGGTCGGCGGTTGCGCTGAGAGCGGCAGTCACCGTCTCGACCGGCCAGACGCCACCTATATCGGCGAGCGCGATCAGCAGCGCCATCGCCTGGCGGAAGCGCCGCAGTTCGCGCATCAGATCGGCGGTCGCGGTCTCCGGCGTGGCGAAGGCGGCAATGCCGGCGAGCAGCGCGTCGCGGCGCTCGCCCGGGTCGGTGGTCAGCGAAATGAGCAGCCCCTCCGGATCGCGCCGCATGATCTGGGTGAGGAAGGGCGAATGCGCGAGGATGCCCGCGACGAGCGCGGCCGATGCCTCATGGTCTTTCAGATGGGAGACGAGCCGCTCACCGGCTTCGGCGTCGAACAGGCGCTCGATCAGCTCCTCGCGCCAGAGCGCCTCGACCTTGCCGCGCGCCGGCAGCACAGGCGCCGCCTTCAGGCGTTCGCATAAGGGCTCGCCCACACTCACCTCCGCGTCGACCGGCTGAGCGAGCCTTAGCCCTTCATCAAGCCGACTGGAACCCTGCCCCGTCCGGCTGCGATGTCGAGCCCGCAGGGGCCTCGGTGGACGACCTGTCCACAGAAGGCGACGCGGCGGGCAGCGACATCACGACATCGAGTCCCGGCGCGTTGTCCGAGAGGCGGATCGCACCGCCATGCAGATGCGCGACTGCCGAGGCAAGCGCGAGCCCTAGCCCGAATCCGGGCTTGCTGCGGCTCTGGTCGAGCCGGACGAAGCGTTCCAGGACGCGGCCGCGATCGGCCTCCGGGATGCCGGCGCCGTGATCGGCAACGCCGAGCTCGATCCTATCGTCGACACGCCGCGCGGTGACTGCGACGGTCGCCGGCGCATCGCCCTCCGGCTTGCCGTATTTCAGCGCGTTGTCGATCAGATTGGCGAGCGCCTGGCCGATCAGCTCGCGATTGCCGGTAAGCGACAGGCCGGGCTCGACGGATGCCGACAGGGTCAGCCCTGCCTCCTCCGCCAGCGGCTCGTAGAGCTCGGAGAGCCCGTCGACGATCTCGGCAAGGTCGAGCGGGGCCATGCTGTCGGTGATCTGCCGCGTTTCGAGCCGGGCTATCATCAGCAAGGCGTTGAAGACGCGGATCAGCCCGTCCGCTTCCTCGATCGCGCCGTCGAGCGCCGTACGCAATTGCTCGGGCGACTGGGCCGTGCGCAAGGCCTCCTCGGCGCGGTTGCGCAGGCGGGTCAGCGGCGTCTTGAGGTCATGGGCGATATTGTCAGAGACCTGCTGCATGCCGCTCATCAGCTCGCCGATGCGGTCGAGCATGGCGTTCAGGTTCCCGGCCAGCCGGTCGAGCTCGTCGCCGGTGCCAGCGATGGCGAGCCGGCCCTTGAGGTCGCCCGCCATGATCGAGCGGGCGGTATCGTTCATGCCGTCGATGCGCTTCAGCACCCGCCGCGCCACGAACCAGCCGGCGAAGCAGCCGAGCACGACGACGAGCAGCACCGACCAGGCGGCGGCGCGCTTGATTACGACGCGCAGGCGCTCGCGCTCCTCGACATCGCGGCCGACCAGCAGGCGAAAGCCCGCCGGCAGCATGAAGACGCGGACGATGGCGTGGTTGGTCTGATCGAGCGCCTCTGAGGAGCGGGCGTATTCGATCTCGCTCTCGCCCTGGCGGTCGAGCGTCCCCGGCGGCAACGCCTCGATATTGCCGGCGATGCGCTCGCCCAATGGCGTGGTGACGAGATAGAGCGAAGCGCCCGGCCCGCGCGAACGGCGCTCAATGACCTGGACCAGCCGCCGGATGCCGCCAAGGCGCTGCTGCTCGGCCAACCCTTGAATCTCCGCGTCGATGGTCGAGCGGATCTGGTCGTCGAGCAGGTTCTTGGCGTTCCAGGCGACATAACCCAGCACGAAGATCGCAAAGACCGCGAAGACGACGAGATAGATCGCCGTCAGCTTGAAAGCGGTGGTGCGGACGAGATGCGGCAGGAAGCGCAGGCGGCCGGAAGGCTGCGCCGCTTCACCCGTCCGCCCTTCAGCGAGCTGTGTCACGGACCATGTATCCCGCGCCGCGGATAGTGTGGATCATCGGATGCTCGAAGCCCTTGTCGACCTTCGAGCGCAGCCGCGAGACGTGCACGTCGATGACGTTGGTCTGCGGGTCGAAATGATAATCCCAGACGTTCTCGAGCAGCATGGTGCGGGTCACGACCTGCCCGGCATGCTTCATCAGATATTCGAGCAGGCGGAACTCGCGCGGCTGCAGCACGATCTCCTCGCCGGCGCGGGTGACGCGATGCGCCAGCCGGTCGAGCAGGAGATCGCCAACGCGATAGGTCGTCGGCTCCGAGGCCGGCGCGCCGCGGCGGCGCGAGAGGACTTCGACCCGGGCGAGCAGTTCGGAGAAGGCATAGGGCTTGGGCAGGTAGTCATCGCCGCCGGCACGCAGGCCTTTCACCCGGTCGTCGACCTGGGCGAGTGCGGAGAGGATCAGCGCCGGGGTCGTCTCGCCCTGCTCGCGCAAGGAGCGGATCACCGAGAGCCCGTCCATGCGCGGCAGCATGCGGTCGACGACGAGCACGTCATAGCCGCCGCCCTGGGCCATCGCGTAGCCCTCGAGTCCGTCAGGGGCATGGTCGGCGACATGGCCGGCCTCGCGAAAGGCTTTCACCAGATAGGCTGCCGCTTCGGCGTCGTCTTCAACGATCAGGAGTCGCATGACTGCAAACTAGCCCAACGAAATGAAAAGCGGCAGGCCGGAGGTGACGATCCGACCTGCCGCCGTGACGGCTGGCATTCCCGGCAGGGGGCGACGTGACAGCCGGGAGACACCATCCGCCCGGAACACGCTCTCGCAGATCAACTGACGCTACGCGCGAGAGCATGCCCCAACTTGGATGGACCCGGGGTCAGGCCGCCGGCTGGCGGCCGACCTCGAAGGAGACCTCGCGCTCCTTGCCGTCGCGCCAGATGGTCAGGCTCGTCTTGGTGCCCGGCGCGAAGGTCGCGATCTTCTTCGACAGCTCGCGGGCATCGGCGATCTTCTCGCCATTGACCGCGAGAATGGTGTCGCCGCGCTTCAGCCCGGCCTTGGCGGCAGGACCATTGGCCTGCGCCTCGGCGATCAGGGCGCCCTTGGCATCTTTCAGGCCGATGGCGTCGGCGACCTCGGCGGTGACCGGCTGGATCTGCACGCCGATGAAGCCACGGGCGACCGAGCCGTGCTCCTTGAGCTGCTCGACGACGCCCTGGACCGTGGCGGCCGGGATCGCGAAGGCGATGCCGACATTGCCGCCGGACGGCGAGTAAATCGCGGTGTTGACGCCGACGACCTCGCCCTTCTGGTTGAAGGTCGGACCGCCGGAATTGCCGCGGTTCACCGCCGCATCGATCTGCAGGAAGTCGTCATAGGGACCGGAGCCGATGTCGCGCCCCTGCGCCGAGACGATACCTGCGGTCACGGTGCCGCCGAGGCCGAACGGATTGCCGACCGCCAGCACCCACTCGCCGATACGCGGCTTGCCGGAGGCGAGCTGGACGAAGGGGTAGTTGCCGGACTCGTTGACCTTGAGCAGCGCGAGATCGGTGCGCGGATCGGTGCCGATCACCTTAGCTGAAAGCGTCTTGCCGGCGTCGGTGACGAGCTGGACCTCGGCCGCGTTGGCGACGACGTGGTTGTTGGTGACGACATAGCCGTCCTGGCTGATGAAGAAGCCCGAGCCCTGAGAGAGCTGGAGGCGCGGCTGCTGCTGCGGCCCGCGCGGGCCCATGCCCTCCTCGCCGAAGCGGCGGAGGAAGCGCTCGAGCGGATGGCCGGGAGGCAGGCCTTCGATGCCGGCCGGACCACCCTCGTCATTGGCGCTGGCGACGACCTTGGCCTTGACGCGGACGGAGACGACGGCGGGCTTAACCCGGTCGACGACGTCAGCGAAGGAGGGCAGCTGCGTCTGCTGCAGGCCCGAGAGCTGCACCGGCTGCGCATTGGCGGCGCCGTGCGTGTTGAGGAAGTTGTCGGCGAGGCCGGCCATCAGGCCGATGCTCAGCGTCGCCGCACCGGCGACGATCGCGCCGCGCTTCAGGATCGAGCGGGCGGTGGCCGGGGTGCGAGCGGTGATGTCGGGGGTGTTGTTTTCTTGGGTGGTCATGGTTCTCACCTCGATGCGGGAGGCAGGGCCTTCCCTGCTTCGTGAGGTGGACCATGACGGGCGGCGCCTTACCTGAATTTCGCCCGATGATGACAGTTTCGTAAGGTTGGCAAGGAGCCGGGCTGGAGCCCGCTTGACGCCGGCTCGGTCGCAATGCTCCCTACCGTCGATGCGCGCGATGAGAGCAAGCCGAGATGAAATACGCCATTGGATACATGGCCCTCGCCGCATTACTGGTCGTTGGGGAGAGCGCGCTGGCGCAAGACCTGCCGGCCTATGAAACCGGGGTACGCCTCGCACAGCGCCGCGGTTACGACAACGCCGATTGCTATGGACGCGTCTTCGCCAAGCATGCGGTGGTCGTCGAAAAACCTGGCGGGCGGAGAAGCTGGTTTGCCGCATCGACGCAGGCTTACAACGCCGAGCTGCAACGCCGCTGCAGCGTCGACCGGCTCGGCGACATCAGGCAGCGCGCCGCTGCAAGGGAAGCCCCCTCCAACAGCGCCGGGGGATCGTATCGTGCCGGCCTGAGAGTCGCCGCGCAACGCGGCTATCAGGGAGAAAAGGCTTCCTGCTTCGCGCGGACCTACGCGACCTACGCCTATGAAAAGCCCGTCGCGGGCAGCCCTCGCGGCTATGCGGTACCCGGGCGCAGCAGCAATGCGTACAGAGCCGAGCTTTTCCAGCGCTGCGGTATCAGTCGCTAAGTCAGCTAGCTGTCGCCGCGCTTCATCAGTTCGTCCAGCCTCGCCTGTTCGTCGGCAGAGAGTGCGACGCTGGCCGGAGCAACGCTCCGATTGCGCCTGCGCCAGAGGAAGACGGCTCCGGACAGCACGATCAGGAAGGGCGCGGCCCAAAGGGCTATCGTGCGCGCATTCATCGGCGGGCGCAGCAGGACGAAGTTGCCATAGCGCGCGACGACGAAATCGATCACGGCCCCGTCGCTGTCGCCGGCGGTCAGCCGCTCGCGCACCAGGATGCGCAGATCCTTGGCGAGCGGCGCGTCGGAATCGTCGATCGACTGGTTCTGGCAGACCAGGCAGCGCAGCCCGGAGGAAATCTCCCGCGCACGCTGCTCCAACGCCGGGTTCTTCAGCACCTCGTCCGGCTGCACGGCAATGGCTGGTGCCGAAAAGGCCAGCAGCGCAGTAAGGAGGAACGGGAGAGCGCGCATCGGCCTCACTCGGCCGCCTGCGGAAGCGCGGACGGTGCTGCGGCACGACGGGGCGCGGCCAGCCGGAAGCGCCGGTCGGTCAGCGAGAGCGCGCCGCCCGCCGCCATCACCAGCGCGCCGATCCAGATCAGCAGGATCAGCGGCTTGTCGTGTAGCCTGACCGCGATGGCGCCGCTGCCATCGGGCTCGCCGAGGCTGACATAGACCTGGCCGAGGCCGTTGGTGCGGATGCCCGCCTCGGTGGTCGGCATGGCGCGCGCAGTATAGATGCGCTTCATCGCCTCGACCGGCTCCAGCTCGCGGCCGTTGGCGACGATACGGAAGCGGGCTGCGTCCTCGCGGTAGTTCGGCCCGGTGCGGGGCGTCACCGCCTCCAGCGTCGCGGTGTAGCGGCCGCTGGTCAGGCTCTCGCCGACCTTGAGCATGCCGATCGACTCGGTGCCCCAGGCGACGGCAGCGATGCCGATCACGCTGATACCGACGCCGGCATGGCCGAGCGCAGTGCCCCAGGCCGAGCGCGGCAGCCCCTTCGCCCGCGACAGCATCGCCGACGCGCCGCTGGCGCGGCCGACGACACGTTCGCCGACTTCCCAGAACGCTCCGACGACGAGGAAGACGCCGAGGCCGATGCCGAGCGGTGCCAGCACGGGGCCGCCACGCACGAAAGCGAAGATCGCCAGCGTCGTGACCACGCCGACACCGAAGGCGACCTGGGCGCGCTGGGCCGCCCCGAGCAGGTCGCCGCGCTTCCAGGCCAGCGTCTGGCCGATCGGCAGCAGCAGCAAGAGCGGCACCAGCAGCGGCACGAAGGTGGCGTTGAAGAAGGGCGGGCCGACCGAGATCTTGTCGCCGGTGACCATCTCCAGCACGAGCGGGTAGAGCGTGCCGATGAAGACGGTGGCGCAGGCCGTCGCCAGGAAGAGATTGTTGACGACGAGCGCGCTCTCCCGCGAGACCGGCGCGAACAGGCCGCCCTGCTTCAGCAGCGGCGCGCGCCAGGCGAACAGCGCGAGCGAGCCGCCGATGAAGGCGATCAGGATGCCGAGGATGAAGAGGCCGCGCTGCGGGTCGCTGGCGAAGGAATGCACCGAAGTCAGCACGCCCGAGCGGACGATGAAGGTGCCGAGCAGCGAGAGCGAGAAGGTCAGGATCGCGAGCAGGATCGTCCAGACCTTGAGCGCGTCGCGCTTCTCCATCACCACGGTCGAGTGGATCAGGGCCGTGCCGGCGAGCCAGGGCATCAGCGAGGCGTTCTCGACCGGGTCCCAGAACCACCAGCCGCCCCAGCCGAGCTCGTAATAGGCCCAGTAGGAGCCCATGGCGATGCCGAGCGTCAGGAAGGTCCAGGCCAGCAGGGTCCACGGGCGGACCGCCCGGGCCCAGACCGCGTCGATCTTGCCCTCGATCAGCGCCGCGACGGCGAAGGCATAAGTGATCGAAAAGCCGACATAGCCGACATAGAGCAGCGGCGGATGGATGGCGAGGCCGAGGTCCTGCAGGATCGGATTGAGGTCCTGCCCCTCGCCCGGCGCCGGAACGAGCCGCCGGAACGGGTTCGAGGTCAGCAGCGTGAAGGCGAGGAAGGCGACACTGACGCTGCCTTGCGCCGCGAGCGTGCCAGCCCGCAGCTTCGCCGGCAGCGAACGCCGCGACAGCGCGACCAGCGCGCCGAACAGCACGAGGATGAGGACCCAGAGCAGCATCGAGCCCTCATGGTTCCCCCAGACAGAGGTCAGCTTGTAGATCAGCGGCTGCGTCGAATGCGAATTGGCGGCGACGTTCTCGACCGAGAAGTCGGAGACCACATAGGACGCCATCAGGCAGCCAAAGGAGAGCGCGACCAGGAGGAAGCAGGCGATCGCCGCCGCCGGGCCAACCGAAGCCAGGGCCGGGTCGTTCCGGGCCACGCCCCAGAGCGGCACGATCGTCTGGACGACCGCGACGCCGAGCGCCAATGCCAGCGCGAAATGACCGATCTCGACGAACACAGGCGCAGCCCTATTTCGTGGCCGGCGCCGCAGGCGCGCCGGGTTTGGTTTCGCCGGGCTGCCAATGGCCCTGCTTCTTCAACGCGTCGGCGACCTCGCGCGGCATATAGGTCTCGTCATGCTTGGCGAGGACGGAATCGGCACGGAACCGCCCCGGCGCCTCGAGCACGCCTTCAGTGACGACGCCCTGCCCTTCGCGGAAGAGATCGGGCAGCAGGCCGGTGTAGCTGACCATGGTCCGGGTCTTGCCGTCGGTGACGGCGAAGCTGACGCGCTGGTTGGTGCCGCGCTCAACCGAACCAGTCTCGACCAGGCCGCCGAGGCGCAGGCGGGTGCCGGGCGTAAGACCCTTCTCGACGATCTCGGTCGGGCCATAGAAGAAGACGATCGAATCCCGCAGCGCGTAGGCGACGAGCCCGGCAGCAAGGCCGAGCACGACCCCGGCCGAGGCGATCACGACGAGGCGGCGCTGCTTGCGGGTCAGGCGCTTACGCGGCGGCGAGGCAGGGATACCGGCCTGGATGGTCATCGCCACGTCTCCTGCAGGCCGAGTTCGGTGCGCAGGCCGTCGAGGGCGGATGCTGCCTCCTGGTCGGACGCCAGACGCTGGCGGGCCGTGGAGAGCGACTTCTGCGCCGCCTCGCGGTCGCCCAGAACGGCTTGCGAGCGGATCAGGCGCGACCAGTCGGCGAGGCTGCCGCCGCCTTCGGCGAGCCGCGCGGCAAGGCCGTCGACCATGCCGCGGATAGCGCCCATTCGTTCGGCCTCCGGCAGACTGGCAATCGCGTCGGCCGGCGCGGCCGCGCGCTCCAGGCCGTCGAGGCGCGCCCGGACGGTCGCCGCCCAGGGCGCATCGGCCGGCGCCTCTGCGAGCAGGGCTTTGAGGGAAGTGATGGCGGCCGGCACTTGCCCATCCTGTTCCTGCGCGATCGCCATGAAGAAGCGGGCACGCGGGTTGGCCGGATCGAGCTTCAGCGCCTCGGCGAGGCTTTCACGCGCCGCCGCGGTGACGACGCCACCAGCAGCGAGAAGTTGCGCCTCGGCCTGGCCGCCCAGCCGCTCGGTGGTCGCGCCGTCATAGCGGATCGCATTGGCGAAGGCCTTGGCGGCATCGTCGAAGCGACCCTGGCGGAGATAGACCGGGGCGAGCACGTTCCAGCCTTTGCCATCGGTGGGGTTCGCTGCGAGATGAGCCTCGATCCGCGCCAGCGCCAGCTCGAAATCCTGCGCCGGATTGCCCTTCATCCGCGCAGCAAGCGGCTGATCCGGGACGGTTGGCGAGCCGTAGGCGCCATAGATCAGCAGCGCCAGCAAAGGCACGCAGGAGAGTGCGATGGCTGAAGCCGCGCGGCGCCGACGTAAAGCCGGCTCGCTTTCACCAGCAGGAGCGGCCTCCGACGCCGTCTCGCGCAACAGCCTGCGCGCCGCCTCGGCCTTGGCCGCATCGGCCTCGGGGGCGCCGATCAGCTTGCGACCGAGATCGCGATCGATCTCGGCGAGCTGGGCACGGTAGAGCGCGGTCGCCCCGGCCGTATCGACGGACAGCACTGGAGCCCGGCGACCGAGCGGCCAGAGCACCGCCATGACCGCGGCCCCGGTCATGACCGCGAAGATGATCCAGATCAGCATTCGCTGTTCATAGCCGTTCGAAGGTGCCGGTTCATGTCCGAAGATGGCGACAAAGGGTCACGCGGGCAATGCGACGTCAGACCGCCGGCAGGACGAGCCGAGCCCGAAGGCCACCGAGCGGCGAACGCTCCAGCGAGAGGCCACCACCATAGAGCTTGGCGAGATCGACGACTATCGACAGGCCGAGCCCCGAACCCGGCGTCGTCTCGTCGAGCCTGCGGCCGCGCTTCAGGACTTCGGCCATGGCCTCGTCCGGAAGGCCTGGGCCATCATCGTCGATCAGCAGAACGAGGCGCCCTTCCGGCATCTGGGCTTCCGGCGCCAGGTTGACCTGCACTTCAGTGCGCGCCCATTTGAAGGCGTTGTCGAGCAGATTGCCGAGCATCTCCTCGAAATCCTGCTTCTCGCCGCGAAAGCGGGTGCTAGCGGGAACAGTATGACTGCCCTCGATCGCCCTGCCCTGCGCAATCTTCTCGAAGGTGCGGATCAAGGCATCGAGCGAGGGCGAGACCTCGCAAATGCCGCCGAGCGCGCCGGACAAGGCGGCGGCCCGGGCCCGGTCGAGATAGTATTGGACCTGATCGCGCATGATCGCGGTCTGGTGGCGAACCGTCTGGGACAGGATGCCCTGCCCGGCCTCAGCCTCGTTCTGCATCACGCTGAGCGGCGTCTTGAGGGCATGGGCGAGATTGCCGACCTGGGTGCGGGCACGCTCCAGGATCTCGCGATTGGCGTCGATGAGCTGGTTGAGTTCGCCTGCGAGCGGGGCAAGATCGGGCGGATAGCGCCCGGCGATGCGCGTGCTTTCGCCGGTGCGCACCGTGCCGACCGCGGCGCGCAGGCGCGCCAGCGGGCGCAGGCCAAAGCGGACCTGCGCGATGGTCGAAGCGACGAGGGCGAGCCCGAGGAACAGGAAGGTCAGTGTGAGGGCGAAGCGGAAGTCGCGAATGTCGCCTTCGATCTCATCGGCCGGCGCGGCGACCCCCACGGTGAAGCGGCCGTCCTCGCCGACATCGATCTCGCGCTCGAGCACGCGCAGGCCCCGCTCGTCCGGGCCGGAGACGTAACTCTCGCGCAGGCCGCGCGCATTCGGCTGCAGGTTCTGGTCGAGCAGCTTCGGCAATTGCCCACCGACGAGCGAACGTGAGGTGCGCACGCTCGGGCGTTCGCCGTCGAGCCGGATGATCTGCCAGTACCAGCCGGAGAGCGGCAGATCGAAGCGCGGCTCGCCAAGATCGCCGATCGCCTGGCGCTCGGCCTCGGGCGGCGCCGCGAGATCGGCGACCAGTTCCTTGATATAGACGCTGAGGCGTTCGTCGAAGCCACGTTCGGCCGCGCGCCGGTAGAAGGTGGTGAGGCCGAAGCCGGCGAGGATCAGCACCAGCGCACAGCAGATGGCGGCCGAGATGAAGAGCCGGGCACCGAGCGAGAAGCGCTGCCGCGTGACCGGCATGGCAGTGCTCAGGCCTTCGCTGCGGCGATGTAGCCGAGCCCGCGCACGGTCTCGATGACGTCGACGCCGAGCTTCTTGCGCAGGCGGCCGACAAAGACCTCGATCGTATTGGAATCGCGGTCGAAATCCTGGTCGTAGAGATGCTCGACCAGTTCGGTGCGCGAGACCACGCGGCCCTGGTGGTGCATCAGATAGGCGAGCAGCCGGTATTCGTGCGAGGTGAGTTTGACCGGGTTGCCGTCGACGACGACGCGGCTGGCGCGTGTGTCGAGACGAACGGGGCCGCAGATCAGCTCGGCGGTCGCATGGCCGGCGGCGCGGCGCAGCAGGGCGCGGACGCGGGCGAGCAGTTCCTCGATATGGAAAGGCTTGACGACATAGTCGTCGGCGCCGGCGTCGAAGCCCGAGACCTTGTCGCTCCAGCGGTCGCGCGCCGTCAGGATCAGCACCGGCATGGTCTTGCCGGCCCGGCGCCAGCCCTGCAGCACCGCGACGCCGTCGACCTTGGGCAGACCGAGATCAAGGATCACCGCGTCATAAGGCTCGGTCTCGCCGAGATAGAGCCCTTCCTCGCCATCGAACGCCTTGTCGACGGCATAGCCCGCGTTCTCCAGCGCATTGACGATCTGGCGGTTGAGGTCCTTGTCGTCCTCGACGACGAGCAATCGCACGGCGGGTTTTCTCCGATTGGCGGATCAGAAACGCGGCATAGCGGAACTAGCGGATATCCGCCACCTTGCCCGAGGCGCCGTCGAGCGTGACCCGGGCAA
The DNA here is from genome assembly GCF_053645455.1 of Allobosea sp. NPDC055332. NCBI lineage: Bacteria > Pseudomonadati > Pseudomonadota > Alphaproteobacteria > Hyphomicrobiales > Alloboseaceae > Allobosea > Allobosea sp. NPDC055332. Next base: position 461,480 of record NZ_JBSHMO010000002.1, read on the forward strand.
CGCGGCCGTCGCGCTTCATCGTCGTCACCACATAGATGAACTCGTCGCCCTGGCGGCAGAGCCTGATCCGCAGGACTTCGCCGGGCGCGGCCTCGCGGGCATGGCGGGAGGCAACCGCAGGCTGCATGACCTTGCCGTCCGACACCGCCTCGCGCGTTTCCTGCGCCGACAGGCAGGAGATCGGCTGCGGCGAATCGACCGGCTCCACCGGCGAAGCGGTGGCGGTCACGAGCGCGAGAATCGCGACGTTTGGGTCGAGCAGCATCATCGCCATGGGCTAGCCCGGTACGCGTGAATGCGCCATGAACATCGGCGTGAGGCTAGCTCAGCGGACCGCGACGAGTCCACGCCGGGCAAGCCCAGCTCCCGCGACGACGCTGAACTGCACCAACTCGACGTCCAGCGCGCTCTGAGGGCCGCTGAAATCGGCGAGTTCCTGCGCCGTTTCGTAGAGCACGGCGGCTGCACCTGTCTCGAAGACCCTGACGATGTCGTCGCCGACACGGATCGTCACGCGATAGTGTTCGGTCTCCTCGCCCAGTGGCACCTCGACAGCCTCCCAGGAATCCCCGCCGACGCGGCTGCGTCGGATCCAGCTCAAGGCGATACCTGACAGCGAGCGTCGGGCTCGCGGGCGGACCGGCGCCAGCGGCCGCAATGGTGCCGTCCCGACCGTGGCGGAGAGCTCACGCATCAATGCTGCCGCAACATCGGCATTGGGCGGGCCGATCCGATATCGGAGATGACGGCCGACATCGTCGAGGTTCGTCGTCAGCGGGACCGCAGCACCGTCGAGCACGACGACGCGCGCTCCCGCAGCCAAAGTCCGCGCCGCCGCTGCCTCCGAACCGCCGAGCCCGCGCACCATCTGCGACAGCCGGAATGTCCGCGTTCCGATCAGTTCGACCCGCGCCGACGTCAGGATCTCGACCTCTCCCGCCGCATCGACAAAGGCGAGCGCGTTGGCACCGGCCAAGGCGGCCTCCGAGGCAACGGAAGCGAGATTGCCGCCACGCAAGCGGACATCGACCGAGGCGTGCCGATCGGTCCGCCAGAGCGGCCCGGGCGCGAGCACCGTCAGGCTCTCGCCCATGATGGAAGGTGCCGCGACGATGCCGGCCAGCGCGAACGGCATGCCCTCGGCGGCGCGCCAGATCGCAAGCCCGCCGGGCCAGGGATCGGCGAAGGCCGCGAGCGATTGCAGAGGCGGCGGTGTTTCCCGCGCAATCGGAAGATCAAGGATCAGCGCGTCCGGCCGTCCGGCGACCCGCGGAGTCACCTTCGGTGGACGTTCGCCGTCTCCCGCTCCGGCTGCCGCACCACGATAGATCGCCGGCTCGACCGCGCGCGCATCGGCGCGCCGCGTCGGGCCGTCGCTGATCCGCGTCAACCGGAACAGGCGCGGCTGCCCTGCAAGCTCGAGCGAGACGATATCGCCCGCTTCGAGACCGATGCAGCGCGGCGACAGCTCCAGTTCGAGCGTCTCGCGGCCGGCCCAGATCTCCTGCAGCCGCTGATCGGCGAGGCGCTGCCCTTCGCCACGACGCGTGACCACCGGCAATTCGACGGCATTCTCCCGGCGCGCGGCTCCGGCAAGGCGCCGCGAGCGGGCCGTCACCTGTCGATAATCATTGTTCCCGTCGATATGGACGAGGCGCAGCTCGCGCGGCAGCTCGCTCTCCTGCGCCCGGCGCAGCTCGAAGGGCTGGCCGTCGCGATCGAGCACGAGATCGTCGATCGACAAGGCGTGCGCGACAGTCGCGGCGCGACCACGGAAGGCGAGCTTGCCGGAGGACATCACGGCATCGAAGCCGAATGCCTGGGCCAGCGGCTCGAGCGCCTGCCGCGCCGAGACCGGCCGGTCGAGGACGAAACCATCGACGAAGCCGTCGATGGCGACTTCCTCTGGTGCCGGGAGGCCGTAGTCGGTCAGGATCGCTCGCACCAGCCGGTCGAGCGTTACGCCTTCGAGCCGGCCGTTGATCCAATGGCCCGTCTCATAGTTCGCTCCGTCGGCCCAGACCGAGGCCAGCTCCGGGAAGGCCGGGAACGGCCTGGCATCCCAGGTCCAGACGAAAATACTGGCCGGATCGACCATGCGCTGGCCGAGCGAGAGCGAGGTCGGATTACGCTGCGGATCGAACCCTGGGAGCGCAGGATCAAATCCCGACAGTATCGCCTCCAGCCCGCGCGCCTGGACGAGGTCGTCGCGCGCCCTCGTCGAGAAATGCGGATAGCCGCCATCAATCGATTTCGGATCGGGGAAGACGTTCGGCGAGTTGCCGCCCTTGTCGACTGCTGGCAGGCCGATCTCGGTCAGCCAGATCGGTTTCGAGCCCGGAAGCCAGCCGGTCGCGCCGATCTCCATGCCGCCGAAGCGTTGGACATGCGGATTCAGCCACCAGTTCGGCAGGTCCTTCTGGCGGAAGATCCAGGGCTTGCCGAAGGCGCCGTCCGCAATCGGCAGACGCATCTGGGCCTGGCGGCCGGCGAAGCTGGCATAGTACCAGTCGTAGGCTTCTCCAGACGTCAGCCTGCTGCGCAGATGATCGACGTCGGCAGGGCCGCGCGCGATGGCGATATCGGCATGGTCAGGCGTATCGCGCCAGTCGGAGAGCGGGGCGTAGTAGTCGATGCCGATCGCATCGATATGCGCGCTCGACCAGAGCGGATCGAGCGGAAAGCGGACCTCCTGCCCGCCATCGCGAACATGGGCGCCATATTCGGTCCAGTCGGCCGCATAGGTCAGTTTGGCCGGCGTCGGCAGAATGGCGCGGACCTCGACGGCAAGCGCAACGAGCCCGTCGACCATGGGATAGGAGCCGGATGCCGCACGGACCCGTGTCAGGCCGACCAGTTCGGAGCCGATGATGAAGCCCTCGACCCCGCCGGCCGCCTTGGCGAGCATGGCCGCATGCAGCACTGCGCGGCGGAAGCTCCATTCGTCCGGCCGCGCGCAGACGACCTTGTCGCCATCGAGCGAGAAATCGGCCGCAGTCGCAGCGCCGAGGAAATTCGCGATCTGGTCGGCCGCGGCCGACGTTCCGTCGGGCGATCCGGACTGGCCCGGAGCCGGGGAGCACGTGATCCTGCCACGCCAGGGATAGGACGGCTGGGAAGCGTTGCCGGTGTGCGGATCAGGCAGCGCGTTGCCGGCCGGCACGTCCATCATCACGAAGGGATAGAGAACGACTTCGAGCCCATAGACTTGGCGCAAGCGCCGGATCAGAGCGATCACGCTTTCGTCCGAGGGCGTGCCGCCATAGGCCGGTCGGCTGCTCGACTGGCTGACGATGCGCGCGCTTGCCCGATCCAGACCAGCGACCAACCACGGTGCATCCGGGGTGTTCTTGTCGGCGATCTCGACGCGCGGCGCGATGGTGCAGGAACCGGCGCGCAGATCGTCGCCGAACCAGCTGACGACCAGCGAGATCCGCCGCAGGTAGGGGCAGAGCGCCAGCAGATGCCCGATCGCACCATCGATATCGGTGGCGCTGTGCAATTGATGTCGGTTCTCGGCGATGGTGACGCCGGCTTCAGGTTCCTGGTTGATCAGGGTCGGCTGGTAGATGAATTCGCTCGCCCCAGGGATCAGAGTGACCGCGCGGATCATCTCGCCAAGCCCCGGCACCGCGCGCACCACCTCGAAGGAGAATTGCGGCACGCGATTGCCGTAATCGGCGAGCGGAAAGCGCTCGAACACGACATAGGCCGTGCCGCGATAGGCCGGCGCCGCGCCGGCCTCCTTGGCTGAGATCAGCGGATCCGGCTCCTGGTTCTCGAAACCGCGATGGATGCGCAGCGTGACAGCGTTGAAGTCGATCTCGCGCCCATCGGCCCAGATCCGGCGCACGAAGGCGATCGGCCCCTCGCAGACCGCAACCGCGAGATTTGCGTAGTAACTGTAGGTGGTCTCGTAGGTCTTCTGCGCCTTCTGACCGCCTTTGCCGCCGCTCTTGGTACGGGTGACGGTGGTCGTCACCTCCTCTTCGAAGCGCGTCGCCCAGATCAGTTGGCCGCCGAGCCTGGCCCGACCGTAGACGCGCGGAATCGGCGCCCCTTCGGTCGAGGCGAGACCATCGATCTCCTTCAGGCGCGGACCTTCGACGATACGCGTGCCACCCCCGCCGCCGAAGAGACCCTGGTCGAGGCTCGCACCGGCGATCGCGCCGAGCGAACGGCCGATCATGGCACCGAACGGGCCACCGACGGCCGCGCCGAGCACCGAACCGGCGACCTGCAGAACGAGCGTGGCCATCAGGCATCGAGCTCCGGAAAGACAAAGGCATGGCTGAGATGGCGCCGCCACCAGCCGGTGAAGGCGACTTCGCCGACCGCGGCACCGTCATGCGCGTGCAGGATGCGGTCCGCCTCGGTCAGGATGGCGCAGTGCGCCGCCGGCAGATGGGCGCGCCAGCGGAAGAGCAGCACATCGCCCGGACGTGCCGTTTCAGGCTCGACCGGAACGAGATGACGTTCCGCTGCCAGCGCCAGCGTCTCGCCCGCGCCCTGTTGCGCCCAGTATGGCGAATAAGGCGGCGTCGGCTCGGGCTCGTCGCCATAGAGGTCACGCCAGACGCCACGCACCAGCCCGAGGCAATCGCAGCCGACGCCGCGCAGCGACGCCTGGTGGTGATAGGGCGTGCCGAGCCAGCCGCGCGCGGCGGCGACAATCCGCTCCCGTGACACATCGATGCCCGTCATCGGAACAGGCTCCCGCCGTCGAACGGACCAGCGCCAGGGCTGCCGGCGCCGGTGCCGCCGACGATGAAGTCGTTCCCCGGCAGATGTGGGAAGCCGCGGAAATTGACGCCGTTGCCGAACTTGTCGCGGCAGGTGGCGAAGCGCTTGTCGCAGCCGGGGAAAGCCATGAAGAAGTCGCCGATTGCGATCGGGCGCGGCGCCGCCTGCCAGAGTTGCAGAACGACGGCGCCGTCTGCATTGCGATGGCTGCGGATCTCGGTCGAGAATCCGACATTCTGGCCTGCCTGGAACGTCAGCCGCCCCCCGCTGAAATGCCCGTCCTGGAAACCGCCGAGAACCGGCGCCGTGACGGTGAGCCGGCCGTCCGTAGCTGCAACCATCCCCGGCGCCGGAAGCACCGGCGCACCGCAGCGATTATCCCCTAGATCGGCAGAACAGGTCGCCGTGTAGAGCCGCCCGCGCTCTTCGTCGAAGGCCTTGCCGAGCCCGCGAACCTCGGCGGTGAAATTGCTGTCGCTGCGCTTCACCTCGCCGACGAAACCCGTCTCCAGTAAGGTGCGCTGGCCGGGGTCGGCCCAGTTGACCAGCCAGAGGGCGACACGGGCGTCATCGTAAAGGCCACGCGACAGATCCTCTTCGTTGAGGCCGCTTGCTGCGAGGGCCCCGAGCACCTCGCCGCCACTGGTGGCAAAGCCGAGCTCCGAGCTGGTTTCTGCGGCTTCCAGGCCGGCGTTCGCGCGAAACAGGATGCTGTCGAAGGAAAGATCGCGATCGTGATCAGTGAAGCCGAGCACCGCGCCGTCACGGCGGGTCAGGCTCCAGCACCGGCAAAGCGTGGTCGCCTCGCCGGCGACATGCGCGGCGAGCCCAGGGGATAATGTCCGCATGGCAAAGCCTCAGTCGGCGATCTCGACGATCGGGATCTTGGGGATGTCGCCGGCCTCGAAGGCCGACAGATCGACCTCGATCGCATCGGTGTCGAAGCGAACCGGAACGTCGAAGGAAAAGCCGGCGCTGACGACGGCGCCGGCAGGCGGGGCATGGCCGACCACGAAGGTGACCGTACCGCTGGCGTAATCGCAGGACACGGCCGTCGGCTGCGCCTGCGCGACACCGTCGACAGCGATCAGCACTGTTCCCGCGACAGGCTTGGTAATGCGGCGGACATAGGGCGCATGCAGGCCGCCATAGAGTTTGCAGAGCTGGAAAACCCGCGTCGCGCCGTCGCCGACGCCGATCTGCTGATCGCTCGCCGCGGGCGTCCCGGAGGGGGCACAGCTCTTCCAGTCGAGCTGATCACGCCAGCGAAAGCCATAGAGCCGGCCGCGCCTTTCCTCGAAGAAGCCGACGACCTCGGCCAGCGCATCGAACGTGCGGATGCCGAAGCCGGCGTCGTAGCGTCGGCGCGAATGCGCCCAGCGGCTGTTGCGGACCTCCCGACCCGAGGCCAGCGCCACGACCTGGGTCAGCCGCTCCGGCCCACCGCGGGCGCCGCGGGCGATTCCCGGCGGGAAGCGCACCTCATGGAAGCCGCTCATGCCGCCTCTCCCTGTCCTGTCGTCACGCGGGGCTCAGAGGGCCCGGTTGCCGCGCGCCACCGCGCGCGCGATCGCCGCCGAGACCTGCGCCTCGGAGCGGCGGAAGCTGTCTGCATCCGGCGTCGAAACCTGGACGGTGACGCTGACCGGGCGCCGATCACCGCTACCGCCAGCCCGCACGCCGAGCTTGCCGTCAGGACCACGGGAGAGAGGCATGATCGCCTCCGCCCCGCGTTCGCCCATCAGTCCGAGCCCACGTCCCATGGCGAAATAGGAGGGCGCGGCAACGACACCGCCATCGGCGAAGAAGGTCACCGGCGGGCTGCTGCCACCGCCAACACCTCCCGAGAAGAGCCCGGCCAGGCTGTTGATGCCGGAGCCGAGCCAGCTGGAGATTGCGCTCTGCAACGGCTTCAACGCCGATTTCAGCAGGCTCTGGCTCAGCGAGGTGCCGATGCTGCGCAGCACGTCCTCGAAGCGCTTGCCCTCGATGATGCCGCTGGCGAAGGCCGTGGTGATCGATTTGCCGAAGGCTTGCGCCGACTTGGTCAGGCTCTGGGTCAGCGTGTTCAGCGAGCGCAGGCCGCCGGCGTCGAAGGAGGTGGAATAAGAGGAGGAATCGTCTTCGTCAGCCATCGGCGCCGCCTTTCCACTCGTCGTTACGGGAACTGAGGTCCGGATGAGCCCGCATCAGCTCATCCAGCGTCCCCCGCGAAGGCGGTTCGCCCGCCTGGGCTGGCCGATGGGCCTCGATCGCGGCCAGGATTTCGCGCGGGCTCGCGGCCCAGAACGCGTCCGGCGTCCAGCGCAGGCGCCCGAGCCCGAAGGCCATCACCTCGCGCCAGGGGAACGGAACCGCCGCCGGAGCCTTCAAGCCGACGGCGGCGACTGAGGGCGGGTTTCCGCCCCCTCGCCCGCCGGCGCGAAGGTTGCGTCGAGCAATGCGATCGCCGCGGCGATGGCGCCGTTGAGCCCACCGTCGAAGTGTAGCGCCGCGACCTCGTCAGCAGCGAGCGTCCCCCCGGCGCCGCGCAGCCCGGCTGACAGGATGCGCGTGATGTCGCGGGCCGAGAGGCGGCCGGCCGCGAAGCGCTCGCCCAGCGCCGGCAGGTTCTCGACCGCGAAAGCGTCCTCGAGCTCGGCGAGCGCGGCGAGAGTGAGCCGCATCGGCAGCGCCCGCCCCTCGACCATCAGCGCGACCTCGCCCCTGTAGCGATTGACCATACGGCCTCTCCTCAGGCGAGCGTGAAGCTGAGCTGGCCGGCCGATTCCAGCGACAGCTCGAAGGTGACTTCGGCAGCGTGGTCGCCGCGATATTCGAGCGTCGAGAGCTGGAACGGCCCGGTGATCACGCCGAAATCGGGCACGATCACCTGCCAGTCGCGGATCGCGCCGTCGAAGAAGATCTGGCGCACCAGCGCGTCCGAGGCTTCGTCCTTGAAGATGCCGGCGCCGCTGATGCTGGCGCGGCGCATGCCGGCTCCCGCCAGCAATTCGCGCCAGCGCCCGGCCGACTCGGCATGGGTGACATCGACCGCCTCGGCATTGAAGGCGATCTGGCGGGCGCGCAGGCCCGCCACGGTGACGAAGCTGCCGCCAGCATCGGCAGCCTTGAGCAGCAGGTCCTTGCCTTTCTGGGCGGGCATCGACGGTCCTTTCGTAAGGGTCAGAGCGCTTCAGTGACGGCCCGGAAGGTCAGCGTCACGGTCGGCAGATGAGTCTTGGGATCGCGGGCGAGTTTCGAGGCGAGCCAGCCGAGATTGACGAGCCGATGGCCTTCAAGCGCGAGCGCTGCGCCTTCCAGGCTGGCGACGATGCGCGCTGCCGCCTCGAGCGCCTTGCGCGAGGAGGCGCTCTCTCCGGCCCAGATGGTCAGGGAGAACTTCTGCTCGCAGCCGCGATCGCTGCCGGTCGACCAGTCCTCGGCCGTGACCTCGCCATGGACGACGTAGAGCCCACTGAGGGCACGCGGCGGCTCGTCATGGATGCGACCGGCCCCGATCAGCGCCGTCAGCCCGATATCAGCGGAGAGATGCGCATGGATGGCGCGGCGCAGCGGCAGGATGGCATCGCTCATCGGCTGACCTCCTCGACCAGGCAGACGAGGCGCCGGCGGCTGCCATCGGGATCGCCGACCGCACGGATCTCGAATATCTGGTGGCCATCACGCAGGCGCTGGCCGGTGTCGACGCCACTGCGCCAGCGCAGGGTGATGCGGTGGCTCGCCGCCTGTTCGGGCCGCTCGCCGCGCCAGCGCTCGTTGCCTGAGAGCCATTCGAGCTGGGCCCAGACGGCGGCGATCGTTTCGAAGCTGCGCAGCTGGCCACCAGCGCCATCCGCCGTCTCGATGGGAGCCTCCAGCAGCAGGCGCCGACGCAGTGCGCCGACGGGGCGGCGTCCCTTCGATGTCTCGCGGAGCATCACAGCCTCACGCGGCGAAAGGGCGCGACGAGCGCGGCGATCTCGGCCGGCAGCCGTAGTGCATCACGGCTGACCACGTCGCCGCGATGTTCGAACCAGCGGCAGGCGAGTCGCAGCACGGCCTGCCGCAACGGCGCCGGCACCGTATCGCGCGTTGCGCCGAAACCGGCAACGAGGTCGACCTCGACCGCGGCATGGGCGCGGCCGGGAGACGGAACCGGCCCGGTAACCCTGATCAGCGGTGGATCAGAGCCCTCGACCAGAGTCAGCGACGACGGCACAATGGTTTCTGCAGCGCCAACGGCAGGATGAACGCGTGCAGCGGTGAGGCTGCGCATCGGTGAGAGCGGCAGGCGGATCTCACCGCTCTGCGGCCAGGCGTCGAGCACGATTCGCCAGCCCTGCTCGATCAGCAGGCGTCCGGAGGCGGCCTCGATCATCAGCCTTGCCGCCGTGATCAAGGTCCCGAGCAATTCGTCCTCGTCATCGGCGATGATCCGCAGAAAGTCCTTGGCTTCCGACAGCGAGACCGGCTCGATGGCCGGCGGCGTCAGCGCGAGCGGCGTCATGGTCCTTCCTCTTTCCGGTTTGAACAGTGCCAGCGATGCTGTATCGAGCCCGGCCCGACAGCGGAGACGGCTCGATGCGTGGCAGAGCGGCGATTGCACTGACGACCCTGACAGCAGCACTCGCTGCGCCCTGGCCCGCCTCGGCGGTGGTCGGCGGGCGCGAGGGCGGCCCTCTCGCCGGCGCGACCCTGATGATCCTCAATGCACGCGGCGGCGTCTGCACCGGTATCGTGCTGTCGCGCCGCGCCATCCTCACTGCCGCCCATTGCGCCGATGCTCGCGTCGACCTGCGCATCCATTGGCGCGACGGCGGCGAGCCCGTGCTGATCGAGCCGGCGGCGATCGCCCTTCATCCCGAATTCAACGCCAAATCCGTCACGAACCGGCAGCGTTCGATCGATCTCGCCCTGGTCAGGCTTAGCGCGCCGCTGCCGGCGCGCTTCTCGACCGCGACGCTCGTCGACAGCGGCCTGCCGCGAGCCGGAGCGCCGGTCACGCTCGCAGGCTACGGCGTCGCGCGCGAGGGCGAGGCGAAGACGACCGGCACCTACCGTTCGGCCTCGCTCGCCACCGTCGAACCTTACGGACCCGGCAAGATCCTGCTCTGGGCCTCGGACCCGTCGACCGGCGGAAAGCGGCCGGGCGCCGGCGCCTGCCAGGGCGATTCCGGCGGGCCGATCCTCGCAGGCTCAGACAGCGTCGTCGCCGTTTCCAGCTGGTCGACCGGACCGTCAGGCAAGCAATGCGGCCTGCTCAGCCAGGGCGTTCTCGTCGCGCCCCAGCGCAGCTGGATCGACCGCACATTGTCCGGCTGGGGCGAGAGCGCCGACTGGACTACCGCTCCCTGATCGCTTGCGGCTGCGAAGAGCACTGGACTGCGCCGCAGCAAACCCTAGACTGGCACCATGGCAATGATGGCCTCGACCATGATCTCTTCAAAGCGCGCCGCGACTATCGCGGTCGCTTTTTGCGCCGGCCTGCAGATGACTGCGCCGGCACAGGCAGTGATCGGCGGCGTGCAGTCGCGTGCGATCGACGGCGTGCGCGCCTCGACCTTGCGGGTCGAGACCAGCCGTGGCGAGCTCTGCTCCGGCGCTGCGATTTCCTCCGAGCTCGTGCTCACCGCAGCACATTGCCTGATGACCGGCGGCTCGGTGCGCGTGATCAGCCTCGACAAGCGCTTCCGCAACCGCACCCACGCGGTCGCGGCCGTGCTGCCGCATCCGACCTTCGTGCCTGGCACGACGCCGCGCACCCAGCCCGGCGCGGACCTGGCGCTGCTGCGCCTCGCCGCACCGCTGCCGGCCGACATCCAGCCACTGACGCTCGGCAGCGGCCTGTGGCAGGGCGAGACCGTGACCATGGCCGGCTTCGGCCTCGCCTCCGAGACCAACAAGAAGACCGCGCGCACCCTGCGGGAGGTCACGCTTGTCAACGCTGGCAACTACACCACCGCCAACACCGTCAAGGTCGCGGTCGACACCGAGAACCGTGGCGAGATCCTTGGCGCCGGCGCCTGCCGCGGCGATTCCGGCGGACCGGTGTTGCGTGGTCCGGCCGGATCGCGTGATCTCGTCGGCATCGTCTCCTGGTCGAGCGGCCCCTTGAGCTCGCGCGTCAAGCTGATTTGCGGTGGCTTCACCGCGATCACCCCGATCAACGACCACCGTGCCTGGATCGCCGAGGCGAGCGAGCGGCTGCTCAACTATGGCGATGAGCCGCGCCAGGCGGGCGAGAATGCCCGCCCGAGTGCGAGCTACAGCTGGTGGTTCGGGCGTTAGCCGGGGTCAGGCCGAGAACTTCAGTCCCTTGATCGCGGCGAAGTCCTGCACGCCGCCGCCGACGCGCTTGGTCGTGTAGAACAGCACGTGTGGCTTGGCGGAGTAGGGATCGCGCAGGATGCGCACGCCCGCCCGGTCGACGACGAGATAGCCGCGGCGGAAGTCGCCGAAGGCGATCGAGACCGAGTCGGCCGCGATGTTCGGCATGTCCTCGGCCTCGACGACCGGGAAGCCGAGCAGGGTCGCCTGCGCGCCCGCCGCGGCCGGCGGCTGCCAGAGATACTGGCCGGTCGAGTCCTTGAACTTGCGCACCGCGGCTTGCGTCTTGCGGTTCATCACGAAGCTGGCGTTCTGGCGATAGCCGGCCTTCAGCGCATAGACGAGGTCGACCAGGATGTCGGACGGGTTCGAGGCGGCGAAAGCGCCGGCGACGCCGGTCTTCAACGTGCCGATATTGCCCCAGCTCCAGCTCGCATCCGCGACGGTCGGATAGGCCAGGAAGCCCTTGGGCTTGTCGATGCCGTCACCTGCGACGAAGGCCGCGCCCTCCTGCTCGGCGAAGGTACTCTCGACCTCCTCGGCGATCCACTGGTCGATGTCGACAATCGCGTCGTCGAGCAGGGTCTGCGTCGCCGCCGGCATGGCATAGAGCTCCATCGCCGGAAAGGAGAGCTCGGCCAGCGTCGGCGTGCCGGTCTGCGGACGCGCCGCCGTCTCCGCCACCCAGCCGGAAGCCGGGCCGGTGGTGGAGAAGGCCTTCTTGTAGGTCCCGGAGGAGATGGTGCGGACCGTCGCGATGGAGCGGATCGGCGACACCGTCGCCAGGCGCCGCAGGATCTCGCCCTCGACGGTCGAGGGCGCGAGATAGCCGCCATCCGGGCCGGAGCCGGCCGAGAGCGCCTTGGCCTCGAGCCGCTTAAGACCGGTCGCCTCGCCATGGCGGACATAGGACGCGAAGGCGGCCTTGTGCTCAGCCACAGCCGGGTCGCGATCCTCGCTCGCGCCCAGCGCCGGCCGGCGACTGTCGAGGCTCAGCCGGTCGAGCCGGCGGCGGGTCTCGTCGAGTGCGTCGTCGAGGCGAGCGAGCTTCTCGCCGGTGAGCACGTCGCCGCCCATGCGGGTCTCGAGCTCAGCCAGACGCTCGTCATTGGTGGCGCGGTAGGCCTCCAGCGTATAGCGCAGATCGTCATAGATGGCGGCGGCCTCGCCGGTCGCCTTGATCTCGGGAGCCTGGTTCGGCGCAGTCATGGGTTCTCCTGTGGTTCTGCGGCTTCAGGTGGATTTTTCAGGCGATGGCGGCACGGCAGGGTGGGCGCAGCGCCTTGACGGCGCTGACCCGGGCCTGCGGCAGCATCGGGAAGGTGACGAGCGAGATCTCCCAGAGGTCGACCTTCTCCAGCCGGCGCAAACCGGTGCGCGGCTCGCTGCGGGCACGCTGCGAGCGGAAGCCGATCGAGAGTCCATCGACGGCACCGTCGCGCATCAGCGCATGCAGCTCGCGGGCGCGCCCCACGGCCAGCGAGAGCCGGCCGCGGACATAAAGGCCGCGCGAATCCTCGCGCAGGTCGAGCCAACGGCCGATCGGCTCAGTCGGATCATGCTGCCAGAGCATCCTGATGCCAGCGGCGCCGCGGCGGGCGAGACTGTCGCGGAAAGCGCCGGGCTCGACCACGTCCTTGCCGAGATCGGCGATGCGGAACAGGCTGGCATAGCCCTCGAAAGCGCCGTCCGGCTCGACCCGGGCCAGCGGCTGCGCCAGGAACTTGGCCTCGCGCGCCAAGGCGGGATAACGGGGCATGGCAGCTCTCATCGCGCCCCTCCCCGCCCGCCGCGCCCACCGGAGTCGAGCTGCCCGAGCGTCTCGAAGAAGCGGCCGAACACCTCGCGCGGCTGGCGGCCGGGACGCGGCGCGGCCACACCCGATCTGACAGCCGCTGGAGCCGGCCTGGGCGGCTTGCCACCGGTCTTGCTCATGAATCCCCTCCCTCGTAGCGGGCGTTGAAGCGGGCGAGCTCGCGCACGAACTCGTCGAAGCGTCGGTTGGCGGCGATCAGCTCGCGTAGGGAAAACAGCGCGAGTCCCGAGGCGCAGAAGGCCCAGAGCAGCAGCGCGAGATGGCCGAGATCGCCGCGCGCAACGATGCCCGCCGCGGCTTCATCGAACGGGCTCATGACGATACCTCCCGGCGGCCATAGCCGACCGCCTCACGTTTCTCGTCCTCGCTAAGGAAGCCGGCTGCGGAGACGCGCCGCCACAGCGACTCCCGCTCCTCCGCCAGCGCCTCGATTGCATCGAGATCGGGCTCCAGCACGAGCGCATCGCCGAAGGCCGGCCCGAGCCATTGCGCCAGAGACTGCGCCGTGCGCCGAACCAGCGGGATCAGCGTCTGGCGCCAGAAGGCGCGGTTGGCCTCGGCGAAATTGGCATGGGTGTTGTCGCCGGGCAGACCGAGCAGCAGCGGCGGCACGCCGAAGGCGAGCGCGATCTCGCGGGCGGCGACGCCCTTGGCGGCGACGAAGTCAAGCTCGGCTGGCGACAGCGACAGCGGCTTCCAGTCGAGCCCGCCTTCGAGCAGCAGCGGGCGCCCGGCATTGCGCGCGCCCTGGAAGCCGTCCTCCAGCTCCTGCTTCAGCCGCTCGAACTGCGCCTCGGTCAGCGTGCCGCCTTCGGGCCCGTCATAGACCAGGGCGCCGGAGGGCCGTGCCGCATTGTCGAGCAGGGACTTGTGCCAGGCGCCGGCGGCGTTGTGGACATCGAGCGAGCAGGCGGCCGCCTCCACCGGCGAGAGGCCGTAATGGTCGTCGACGGGATGGAACAGCGACAGATGCAGGATCGGCGGCAGCGCACCCTCATCTTGGCGAAAGCGGACCGTCTGCGCGCCGACGGTATAGTCATAGGCCTCGGGCCAGCCGTCGCGGCCGGGCACCACGCGCATCCGGTCGGGCCGCAGCGCATGGAGCTCGCGCGGTTCGCGGCCGATGCTCGCCGCCTCGACATAGGCGTTCCCGGCGACGAGCAGATGACCGTAGAGCATCTCGCGGAAGGCGATGCCGCCCTGGCGCGGATTGGGCCGCTCGATCAGCGCCAGGGCTGGATGCTCCGGCATCTCGCGCCCGCCGACCTTGGCGATCAGCTGCGTCTGCGCTGCCGCCTCGGCAATCAGACGGACGCAGCGATGCACCACCGGATTGCGCTGATAGCCCTCCCTTGCGAGCGCGCCGTAGTCGCGCGGCGTCCAGACTGGGCGGCCGGCCTCGTGCAGCGCGATCAGCGGCCCGACGCGCGAGCGCTTCTGTTCCGGCGCGGCGTGGCCGCGCAGGCTGCGAAGGAAGTTGAGCATAGGTTTCTCGCTGTTGTTGCGGCGGTCGGGCGTTAGAGCCCCCTTACCCGCGGCCGCCCTTTCGGCCCGAGCATCAGATGCGTCAGCGCCCAGACCAGCGCGTCGAGGCGGTCAGGCGAGCGGCCGGAACTCAGCCCAGTCGGGCCGAAATCGCACATCTCGTCCTCAAGTGCCGGAAAGGCGCCGGCATGGCGCACCCGGCCCTGCGCATAGAGCGCCGCCACCGGCTCGGCCCGCAGGAATTTTCCGCGCGAAGCCCGGACGGCTGTGACCGGCACGCCCGGATCGACCTCGCGGATGACGCTTGTCGCCATCTCGCCGCCCTGGTTGACCTCGACGACCAGCGCGTCGGCGTCCAGCCGGCGATAGAGCGCGACGGCGGCTTGCGCCCACTCATGCGGCTTGGCGCCGGCGAGCGTCGCATCCGCTAGCACATGGCCGATGCCATCGCGATCGGTGCCGGCCGCGACGAGCCCGCAGCTATCGGCCCGCTTCGACGAAGAGGCCGGCGGATCGATCGCCACGACGATCCGCGCCAGCGGCGGCGCCTCGCTCTCGCGGCATTCCTCGATCAGCGCCCGGCTCCAGAGCGCATCGGCGCTCTCCTCGACGATCTCGCCTTCGAGCTCCTGCCGGCCGAGCCGGGTGCCGCCATAGGCTTGGCTCACGCTGTCGAGAAAGCTCGGTGCCAGATTGAAGCGATTGGCGCGGGTCGCCGCTCGGCTGACAGCGACTCTGGGATCGTCGAGTAGCCTCTTGATCAACGGCAGCGGGCGCGGCGTCGTCGTCACCACCTGCCTTGGGCTATCGCCGAGTCTCAGGCCGAGCTGCAGCATGTCCCAGGTCTCCTGAAGGTTCGGCCACTTCGCCAGTTCGTCGGACCAGGCGGCACCGAATTGCGGCCCGCGCAAACCTTCCGGGTCCTCGGCGGTGAAGACCTGCGCGATCGCGCCATTGCCCCATTCGAGCCGGCGCCGCGACGGCGACCAGATCGGCTTCTCCCAACGATGATGGATCGCGAGCAGCCCGGAGACGCCCTCGATCATCACGTCGCGAACCTGAGCCTGCGTCTCACCGACCAGGGCGATGCGGCCGACCGGCTTGGCCGCGAACGGCCATCGCCCCAGTGCCGTGCCCCGTACCCACTCGGCGCCAGTCCGCGTCTTTCCGGCGCCTCTTCCACCAAGAACGAGCCAGCTGAACCAGTCATACTGTGACGGGGGAAACTGATCAGGGCGCGCCCAAGCAGCCCAAGTCGTAAGAATAATTGGTTGCTCTTCAGGCGAGGCTGTCTCCATGAGGCGTCGCACCAGCCGCGCCCGCCTCTTCGGCGGCAAGGACCGCAAGACGGCGTCCAAGCTCGCTGCGAAGCTCATCGACCCGGCGCAATCCTTCGGCGGGGCTGGGCTCATCCTCGGACTTTCTTCCTTCCCCCGCTGCAGCAGAATCCAGAGCAACCAGCTCGCGCACCGTGCGAGCCAGCGTCGCCAGCGTCTTGGCATCGACCTCGCTCGCGGCCGTTCCGGCCGGCAACTCGGCCAGATGCGCCTCATGGGCTTCGAGCTGCGTCTGCGCCGCCTTCCAGAGCTTGCCGATCACCGCCTTGCGGCCGCGCGGCGCGGGTTTGCGCTTCGCCGCCGGCCGAGCCGGGGCGGCATCATCGCTATCGTCGGTCATCGGAAACCTCGGCTCGGACCCGACATGGAAAAGCCGCCGGCTGGACAGCGCGGCGGCTTCGTTCGTCTCAGGCACACTTCGTGAGCGTTCCCGATCTCTACCTGATCAGCGTCACGATGTCAAGGATAAAATTCCTATCGCGAGGAGATGGCTCAAACCTCTGACTTCTCCACCCATTTGATCTGGGTCTGCGGCTTGTAGGCCTCCATCTTGTCGAGCAGCGCCGCCGGATCTGTCTCCATCATCGCCATATCGCGATGGGCCTGCCACATGAAGCCGGCCCTCGTTGTATTGTCGAGGAAGGCGGCGAGCGCGTCGTAGAAGCCGTCGATGTTGAGGAAGCCGAGCGGCTTGCCGTGGATGCCGAGCTGGCTCCAGGTCCAGATCTCGAAGATCTCCTCGAAGGTGCCGATGCCACCGGACATGGCGATGAAGCCGTCGGAGAGTTCGGCCATGCGCGCCTTGCGGATATGCATGGTCTCGACCACCTCAAGCCGGGTCAGCTTGTTGTGGCCGACCTCCTTCTCGCGCAGCGCCCGCGGGATCACGCCATGGACCTCGCCGCCGGCTTCGAGCGCGGCATTGGCGACGATGCCCATCAGCCCGACGGCACCGCCGCCATAGACCAATGTCAGGCCGCGTTTGGCGATGGCCGTGCCCATGGCGCGAGCGCCCTCGGCATGGACGGGATCATGGCCCGGGCTCGAGCCGCAGAAGACACAGACTGATTTCATGAGGCGAGTGCTTGCAAGATGCGGGCCCAGGAGCGCTGGCCCTTATGGAAGGAGGACAGGTCGTATTTCTCGTTCGGCGAATGGACGCGGTCGTCGTCGAGGCCGAAGCCGACGAAGAGCGTATCGAGCCCGAGCGTGCGCTTGAAATCGCCGCCGACGGGAATCGAGCCGCCGCTGCCGATCGAAACGACGCGGCCACCCCATTCCTCGCCCAAAGCCTTGCGCGCCTTCTGCAGCACGGGAGAATCGACCGGAACGGCCAGCGCCGGCGAACCGGAATGGCTGATGAACTCGGCGGTGACATCCTCCGGCAGCCGCTCGCGCACGAACTGGTGGAAGGCGGCAGCGATCTTGGCCGGGTTCTGGTCGCCCACGAGGCGGAAGGAGACCTTGGCCGAGGCTTTGGCCGGGATGACGGTCTTGCTGCCCTCGCCCGTATAGCCGCCCCAGATGCCGTTGACGTCGCAGGTCGGGCGCGACTGGATCTGCTCGATCAGCATGCGACCGCGCTCGCCGATCGAATGCTTCAGCCCGATCTGGCCGAGGAATTCCTTCTCGGTCAGGTTGAGATCGGCCCATTCGGCCTTCTGGGCGTTTGTCGGCTCGTGCACGCCGTCATAGAAGCCGGGGATGGTGATCCGGCCGGTCTCGTCATGGATCTCGGCGACGATCTTGGTCAGCACATGGATCGGATTCGCAGCCGCACCGCCAAACAGGCCCGAATGCAGGTCTCGGTCGGCCGCGCTCAGGCGCACCTCCTGATAGACCATGCCGCGCAGGGTCGAGGTGATCAGCGGCGTGACGCGATCCCACATGCCGGTGTCGCAGACCAGCGCGAAATCAGCCTTCAGCTCGGCCGCGTTCGCCTTGATGAAGCTCGGCAGGTTGACCGAGCCGGACTCCTCCTCGCCCTCGACCAGGATGGTGAGGCCGATCGGCAGGTCGCCGGTCTCGGCGAGTGTGGCGCGGATGGCCTCGATGAAGGTCATCACCTGGCCCTTGTCGTCGCAGGCGCCGCGGGCAAGGATCACCTTGCGTCCCGGCTCGACCTCCTTGACGACCGGCTTGAACGGGTCGTTGTCCCAGAGTTCCAGCGGATCCACCGGCTGAACGTCATAGTGGCCATAGAACAGCGCATGCGGCGCGCCGGGCTTCGGGCGATGCGCCAACACGACAGGATGGCCGCCGGTCTCGCGCAGTTCGGCCTTGAAGCCGAGGCCTTCCAGATCACGACGCAGCCATTCGGCCGCCTGACGCGTCTGCGCATTGAAGGCCGGATCGGTCCCGACCGAGGGGATTTCGAGCCAGGAGGACAGGCGAGCCAGCGACGCGTCGAGATCGGCGTCGAGGCGAGAAAGAACTGCGGGAAGCTGGGACATGGCGCTCACTGGAGGCTGATTCCGGTGGCGCCATCATGCCCAGTCACGCGCCGGACGCCAGCCGTCCGCGCGCATGACGGCAGATTGATTATCGCTTTCCGCCCGTCAGGCTCCCGAGCACGCCACGCAGGATCGCGTTGCCAACCTGCCGGCCGATCGAGGTCGCGGCCGAGCGCGCTGCCGAGGTGATGATCTTCTCGGTCATGCTCTGCGGCAGCGGCCCGCCGCGACTGCCCGGCCCGGTCTTCGGGCGCTCCTTCGGGCCGCCGAGCCAGCCGCCTATCGTGTCGAGGATGCCGCCGCCACCGTCCGTGGAGGCCTCGACCGGCGAGCCGTCGGCATTCATGCCCTTGCGCTTCATCAGCGCCTCATAGGCCGACTCCCGGTCGACCATGGTGTCGTATTTGCCGGTGAAACCGGAGTCGCGCATGCACTGCGCCCGCTCCTGCGGCGTGATCGGGCCGACCTGCGCCATCGGCGGGGCAATCAGGCAGCGCTCGACCATGGTCGGCGAGCCCTTGCCTTCGAGGGTCGAGACCAGCGCCTCGCCAACTGCGAGCTGGGTGATCGCCTGCTCGGTGTTGATCTTCGGGTTCTGCCGGAACGTCTCGGCCGCGGCCCTGACAGCCTTCTGGTCACGCGGGGTGAAGGCGCGCAAAGCGTGCTGGACGCGATTGCCGAGCTGGGCCAGCACGGTGTCGGGGATGTCGAGCGGGTTCTGGGTGACGAAATAGACGCCAACGCCCTTGGAGCGGATCAGGCGCACCACCTGCTCGACCGCGGTCAGCAGCGCCTTGGGCGCGCCGTTGAAGAGCAGATGCGCCTCGTCGAAGAAGAAGACGAGCTTGGGCTTGTCGAGATCGCCGACCTCCGGCAGCTGCTCGAACAGCTCCGAGAGCAGCCAGAGCAGGAAGGTGGCGTAGAGCCGCGGATTGGCCATCAGCTTGTCGGCGGCCATGATGTTGACGATGCCGCGGCCGTCGCGATCGGTCTTCATCAGGTCGTTGATGTCGAGCGCCGGCTCGCCGAAGAACAGGTCGCCCTTCTGGTTCTCCAGCACGAGCAGGGCGCGCTGGATCGTACCGACCGAGGCGGAAGTGACGTTGCCATATTTGGTCGTCAGTTCCTGCGCATTCTCGGCGATGAAGGCGAGGATCGCGCGCAGGTCCTTGAGGTCGAGCAGCAGCAGCTTCTGCTCGTCGGCGATGCGGAAGGCGATGTTGAGCACGCCTTCCTGGGTATCGTTGAGGTCGAGCAGGCGCGCCAGCAGCAGCGGGCCCATCTCCGAGATCGTGGCGCGGACCGGATGACCCTGCTCGCCGAACACGTCCCAGAACACGGTGGTGAACTGATCGGGCTCGTATTTGAGGCCCAGTTCCTCGGCGCGCTTGACGAAGGGCGGCTTGGAGTTGCCGGGCGCGGCGATGCCGGAGAGATCGCCCTTGATGTCGGCGGCGAAGACCGGCACGCCATGCTTGGCGAAACCTTCGGCCAGCACCTGCAGCGTCACCGTCTTGCCGGTGCCGGTCGCGCCGGTGACCAGGCCGTGGCGGTTTGCGAGCTTGAGCAGCAGCACCTCCGGCTTCTCGCTCTTGCCGATCAGGATCGTGCCGTCATCCGCCATGGTCGCGCCTGTTCCGTTGCCATAAGGTCGTGGAAAGGGTGTAGCGAAACGAGAAGTTGGGCGGAAGCATGAAGATCGCTTCCATCGTAGATAGTTTATGTATAAACTATCTCGGGAAACGCCGGATGACTCGGCAAGAGAGGACCGCACGATGGATGAACTGATCTCCCGCATCATGGCCGCTTCCGGCCTCGACCAGTCGCTGGCACAAAAGGCGATCGGCATCATCCTCGCCTTCCTGCAGAAGGAAGGTCCTGCGGCCGAGATCGGCCAGCTGATGGCGGCGCTTCCGGGCGCGCAGGAGCTCGCCGAGGCTGAAGGTGGTGCCAAGGGCGGCCTGCTTGGCACGATCGGCGGCATGATGGGCGGTGGCGGCGGCGTTATGGCGCTCGGTGGCCAGCTCATGGGCGCCGGCCTGTCGATGGGCCAGATCCAGAGCGTCTCGAAGGAGATGTTCGCGGTCGGCCGCGAGAAGGCGGGCGAGGACACGATGGGCGCGATCGTCGGCGCGATCCCCGGCCTCGGCCAGTTCGTCTGAGCTGAAGCATTCCTCAGAAAAGATCGGAACGCCGCCCCACCGGGCGGCGTTTTTGTTTGCAGGCATAGGAGTTCCCTGTCGCGGGGATCGGTATTTCGGCACGGCTTTCCGACCAAGGGGGCATTTGCGTTCGCGCCGAGCCATGGCAATCAGGACTTCGCGGTTGCACAATGGACCGCCAATTGGGCGTGTGATCCACCGCCTCACAGGAATGGCGGGAGGAACGCGTGCAAGGAGTTCGTTGCTGATGACCTCGACAGTCCTCGCCGACCTGCCCTTCATGGACGCCTTCGCCACGCCGGGCGAAGCGCAGTGGCGCGCCGCTGTCGACAAGGTGCTGAAGGGCGCCGACTTCGAGAAGAAGCTGGTCGGGCGGACGGCGGACGGTGTCCGGATCGAACCGCTCTACGAGGCGTCAGCCGGGCAAGGCGCCCGACCACTACGCGCGGAGGTCGGACGCTGGCGCGTCGCGGCGCGCGTCGATCATCCGGATACAACTGAAGCGTCGAGGCTCGCCCTCGCCGAGCTGGAAGGCGGCGCCGATTCCCTCAGCCTGGCTTTCGCCGGTGCTCCTGCGGCGCGTGGCTTCGGCCTTACCGCAGCGTCTGTCGAGGCACTCGACATGGCGCTCGACGGCGTCATGCTCGATCTTGTCAGGCTGCGGCTCGACCCGGCGCCCGGCGGGCGCAAGCAGGCACTGCTGCTGGCCGATCTGGTCGAGAAGCGCGGCCATGCGCCCTCCTCGCTCCAGATCGATTTCGGCATGGAGCCAATCGGCGTGCTCGCCAGTTCGGGTGCGCTCGCGGTGCAATTGCCCGAGCTCGGAAAGCGCATCGCCGGGACGATCACCACGCTGAAGTCTCGCGGCTTCACCGGCCCCTTCCTCGCCGCCGATGGCCGGATCTGGCACGAAGCCGGTGCGACCGAAGGACAGGAACTCGGCGCGGTGCTTGCGACTGCGGTGACCTATCTACGCCTGCTGGAAGCGCAGGGCATCCCGCTCGCCGAGGCGCGCGACGCGATCTCCTTTACGCTGGTCGCCGATGCCGACGAGTTCGTCACCGTTGCCAAGCTGCGGGCCGCCCGCCTGCTCTGGGACCGGGTGCAGCGCGCCTGCGGGCTCGATCCGAAGCCCGTCTTCATCCATACCGAGACGGCCTGGCGCTCGCTGACCCGCCGCGATCCCTGGGTCAACCTGCTGCGCGGCACCATCGCCGCCTTTTCGGCCGGCGTCGGCGGCGCCGATTCGATCGGCGTGCACCCCTTCACCGCCGCGCTCGGCCTGCCCGACGGTTTCGCCCGGCGCATCGCTCGCAATACGCAGCTGATCCTGCTCGAAGAAGCCAATCTCTGGCGCGTCGCGGACCCGGCCGCCGGTGCCGGCGGCTTCGAAGCGCTGACGCAGGCGCTATGCGAACAGGGCTGGCGCAAGTTCCAGGACCTCGAAGCCGAAAGCTCCGGGGACTTGACCGGCCTCGTCGGCGCGCTCGCCAACGGCCATATCCAGAAGGGGCTGGCACGCGAGCGCGATGCCCGGGCCAAGGCGATCGCAACCCGGCGCGAGCCGATCACCGGCACGAGCGAGTTCCCGAACCTGTCGGAAGCCTCGGTGTCGGTGCTGGCCCCGCCGCCGGCACCTGCGTCCGGCAGCGATGGGGGCGGCGATGCGATCACGGTTGAGGCCCTGCCGAGCATCCGCCTGGCCGAGCCGTTCGAGACGCTGCGTGCCAGCGCTGACATAGCCGAAGCCGCTGGCGAGCGGCCGAAGGCGTTCCTTGCCACGCTGGGCTCGATCGCCGGCTTCACCGCCCGCTCCGGCTTCGCCCGCAACCTGTTCGAGGCCGGCGGCATTGTCGCGCCCTCCGGCGACGGCTTCGCCAAGGCCGGCGCGACCGATCTCGACGCGCTCATCGCGGCCTTCCGCGCGTCCGGCGCAAAACTCGCCTGCCTCTGCGGCTCCGATGAAGCTTACGCTGCCGAAGCGGTTCCCGCTGCGGCGGCACTGACCGCCGCAGGCGCAACCGTCTGGCTCGCCGGCCGCCCGGGCGAGCAGGAGGCGGCATTGCGCGAGGCTGGCGTCACCAACTTCATCTTCGCGGGCTGCGACGCCATCGCCGTGCTGCAGGATGCGCTGGCGATCGCCATATCCCCGGTCAGCACCAGCAAGGGATAAGCATGCCGATCGCGCTCACCATCGCCGGTTCCGACTCCAGCGGCGGCGCCGGCATCCAGGCCGACCTCAAGACCTTCGCCGCGCATCAGGTCTATGGCGCCAGCGTCATCGTCGCGCTGACGGCGCAGAACACCACGGCCGTGACCGCGATCCATCCGGTACCGGCCGATTTCGTCGCCGCACAGATGGATGCGGTCTTCGACGATCTCGCAGTCGATGCGATCAAGATCGGCATGCTCGCCACCGCCGAGCTGATCGAGACCGTGGCCGATGGGCTCGAACGCCACAACGCGAAGAACATCGTGCTCGATCCGGTGATGATCGCGGCCTCGGGCGGGCGGCTGCTGCAGGAGGACGCGATCGAGGCGCTGAAGCGCCGCCTGCTGCCGCTCTGCACGATCGTCACACCCAACCTGCCCGAAGCCGCAGCCCTGCTCGGAATCGCCATGGCGGAAACCGAGGAGGCCGCGGCCGAGCAGGCCGAAGCGCTGCTCGCGCTCGGCGCGGCCAATGTCCTGGTCAAGGGCGGGCATGGCACCGGCGACGCCAGCGTCGACATCCTGATCGGTCGGGATGGCCGGCGCGAGCGCCTGGTCGCGCCGCGCATCGCCACGCAGAACACCCACGGCACCGGCTGCACCTTGTCCTCGGCGATCGCGTCGGGCCTTGCCCACGGCCTCGCTCTCAATGAGGCGGTGGCGTTGGCGAAACGCTATATCTCGGCCGCGATCGCGGCCTCGGACGCGGTCAAGGTTGGCCGTGGCCACGGACCGGTGCATCATTTCCACCATTGGTGGGACAGGCCAGACGGGAGCAAGCCATGACCGCGATCCCGGATTTCACGAAGCTCGCCTTCGCCGATACGGCAGCGACCGCCACTGCCCCGCAGAGTTCGGGCGAGCTCTGGCAGACGCCGGAGGACATCCCGGTCAAGCCGCTCTACACGGCCGCCGACCGCGACGGACTGCCCTTCGTCGATACACTCCCCGGCATCGCGCCCTATCTGCGCGGCCCCTACCCGACCATGTACGTCAACCAGCCCTGGACGATCCGGCAATATGCCGGCTTCTCCACAGCGGAAGACTCGAACGCCTTCTATCGGCGCAACCTCGCCGCCGGCCAGAAGGGACTGTCGGTCGCCTTCGATCTCGCCACCCATCGCGGCTATGACAGCGATCATCCGCGCGTCGGCGGCGATGTCGGCATGGCCGGCGTCGCGATCGACTCGATCTACGACATGCGCACGCTGTTCTCCGGCATCCCGCTCGACCAGATGAGCGTGTCGATGACGATGAACGGCGCAGTGCTGCCGGTGCTGGCGCTCTATATCGTCGCGGCGGAAGAACAGGGCGTACCGGCGGCCAAGCTCTCGGGGACCATCCAGAACGACATCCTCAAGGAGTTCATGGTCCGCAACACCTATATCTACCCGCCCTCGCCCTCGATGCGGATCATCGGCGACATCTTCGCCTACACCTCGGCGAACATGCCGAAGTTCAACTCGATCTCGATCTCCGGCTACCACATGCAGGAGGCAGGAGCGACGCAAGACCTCGAACTCGGCTACACCCTCGCCGACGGCGTCGAGTATATCCGCGCCGGCCAGCAGGCGGGGCTCGGCGTCGACGTCTTCGCGCCGCGGCTCTCCTTCTTCTGGGCCATCGGCATGAACTTCTTCATGGAGGTGGCAAAGCTCAGGGCCGCGCGGTTGATCTGGGCCAAGCTGGTCAAGGATTTCGGGGCGCAGAACGAGAAGTCCCTCCCCCTGCGCACCCACTGCCAGACCTCCGGCTGGTCGCTGACCGCGCAGGACGTCTTCAACAACGTGCCACGCACGATGATCGAGGCGATGGCGGCGACGCAGGGGCACACCCAGTCGCTGCACACGAACGCGCTCGACGAGGCGCTGGCGCTGCCCACCGACTTCTCGGCCCGCATCGCTCGCAACACCCAGATCGTGCTGCAGCAGGAGAGCGGCACCAACCGGATCATCGATCCCTGGGGCGGCTCCTATTATGTCGAGCGGCTGACCGCAGAGCTCGCGGCGAAAGCTTGGGGCCATATCCAGGAGGTCGAGAAGCTCGGCGGCATGGCCAAGGCGATCGAGGCCGGCATCCCCAAGCTGCGGATCGAGGAAGCCGCCGCCAAGACACAGGCGCGCATCGACGGCCGTCAGCAATCGATCATCGGCGTCAACATCTTCAAGCCGGAGAACGAAGCGGCGATCGACGTACTCAAGGTCGACAATGCCTCGGTCCGCGCCCAGCAGCTCGACAAGCTCCGGCGCCTCAAGGCCGAACGCAACGAGGCCGAGACGCAAGCGGCCCTCGCCGCGCTGACCAATGGCGCGCAAGGCGATGGCAACCTGCTCGACCTCGCCGTCAAGGCGGCACGGGCCAAGGCGACCGTCGGCGAGATCTCGCTGGCGATGGAGAAGGTGTTCGGGCGCCATCGCGCCGAGATCAAGGCGATCTCGGGCGTCTACAAGCGGGAGGTCGGCGAGATGAACCCTGCCGTGACGCGCGTGCAGTTGATGTGCGAGGCCTTCGAGGAGGCGGATGGGCGTCGGCCGCGCATCCTCGTCGCCAAGATGGGCCAGGACGGCCACGATCGCGGCCAGAAGGTGATCGCCTCGGCTTTCGCCGATCTTGGCTTCGATGTCGATATCGGCCCGCTGTTCGCGACCCCGGACGAGGCAGCACGCCAGGGCGTCGAAAACGACGTCCACATCATCGGCGTCTCCTCGCTGGCGGCTGGTCACCTCACGCTGGTGCCGGAGCTGAAGGCGGCGCTCGCCAAGGCCGGACGGCCCGACATCATGATCGTCGTCGGCGGCGTGATTCCGCCCCAGGATTTCGATGCGCTGATCGCGGCCGGCGCCTCGGCGATCTTCCCGCCCGGCACCGTCATCGCGGATGCGGCCGAGAAGCTGCTGGAGGAGCTCAACCAGCGCCTGGGCTACACGCAGAAAAGCGCGGCGGAGTGATCCGCCGCGCTCAGTTGGCCTTCAAAGCTCACCATTCGCGCCAGCGACGATAGTAGCGCGGCGGCGGGGGCGGCGGCCCATAGAAGCGCGGGCCGTCATAATGGCGGCGCCAGCGTGGCACGCCCCAGTAGCCATAGGCCGGCGGCGCACGCCAGCCATAGCCGGGGCCGTCATAATAGGCCTGCTGGATCAGGACGCCGGCCTGTGCCTCGCTGGGCGATGCCGCGCTGATCCCGAGCGCAGCTGCAGCGATGAGGCCGGCAGAAGCGAGAGTGCGAAACATCGTGATGTCTCCTTGTGCCGGAGCGGAAACGCTTCCCGCTCTGGCACGCACTATCGCGCTGCTCGGCTGAACCGGTTTTGAGCGGGACGTTCAGCGTCCGTTTAGCTCAGCGCCCCGCCAGCGCGTCCCGCTTCATCAGCAGAGAGGCGCCGATCACCGCGACCGCCACCGCCGCGATCATGATCGTGCAGGCGGCGTTGATCTCGGGCGTGACGCCCAGCCGGATCGCCGAATAAAGCCGCATTGGCAGCGTCGTCGCGCCCGGCCCGGTGGTGAAGCTCGCGATGACAAGGTCATCGAGCGAGAGCGTGAAGGCGAGCATCCAGGCCGCGGCGACGGCCGGCCAGATCAATGGCAGCGTCACCGTCGCGAAAGTCTCCATCGGCGTCGCACCGAGATCGCGCGCCGCCTCTTCGAGCGAGCGGTCGAAGCCGGCAAGGCGCGCCTGCACGACGATGCAGGCGAAGCCGAGGCTGAAGGTCGCGTGGGCGATCACCACGGTCCAGTAGCCGCGCTCGACATCACCGGCGACGAAGAGCAGCAGCAGCGACAGGCCGGTGATCACCTCCGGCATCACCAGCGGCGCCATCACCATGCCGGAGAAGAGCGTGCGTCCCACGAAGACCCGGTAGCGCGCCAGCGCCAGTGCCGCCAGCGTCCCCAGCACCGTCGCCAGGGTCGCCGAGACCAGCGCGACGCGGATCGTCAGCCAAGCTGCGTCGAGCAAGGGCTCGTTGCGCAGTAGCGCGCCATACCAATGCGTCGAGAAGCCGCCCCAGACCGTCACCAGCCGCGAGGCGTTGAAGGAATAGGCGACCAGCGCGACGATCGGCAGATAGAGGAAGGCGAAGCCGGCGACGAGCGCGGCCAGGTGGAAGGCTCCGAAGCGCCTCATTGAGCCGCTCCGCGCGCCCGCTGCAGCAGCATCAGCGGCAGGACGAGGACGACGAGCAGCACGATCGCCACCGCCGAAGCCAGCGGCCAGTCGCGGTTGGAGAAGAACTCGTTCCAGAGCACCTTGCCGACCATCAGCGTGTCGGAGCCCCCCAGCAGATCGGGGATGACGAACTCGCCGATCGCCGGGATGAAGACCAGGGCCGAGCCGGCAAGGATGCCGGGAACCGAGAGCGGCAGCGTCACCGTCAGGAAGGTGGTCAGCGGCGTCGCGCCGAGATCGGAGGCAGCCTCCAGCAAGGTGCCGTCGAGCTTCTGCAAGGTCGAGAACAGCGGCAGGACCATGAAGGGTAGATAGGAATAGACCATGCCGATCAGCACAGCGGTGTCGGTGTTGAGCAGACGCAGCGGTTCGCTGGTCAGCCCGATGCCCATCAGCGCCATGTCGAGCAGGCCATCCGGCCTGAGGATGCCGATCCAAGCGTAGACGCGGATCAGGAACGAGGTCCAGAACGGCAGGATGACGAGGACGAGCAGGATGCCTTGCCAGCGCTTGGGCGCCAGCGCCATCGCAGAGGCGAGCGGGTAGCCGATCGCGAGCGCGATCAGCGTCGTCAGCGCCGCGATGCGCAGCGAGGAGAGATAGCTCTGCCAATAGAGCGGATCATCGCCGAGCAGGCGGAAGTTCTCGAGATCGAGTTGGCCAAGGAACTCGCCGAGCTGACTGATGCCTGGGAAATGCGGCGCATAGGGCGGCTGATCTGTCGCGGCATCGGAGAGCGCGATCCGCAGCACGATGACGAAGGGGGCGAGGAAGAAGGCGATGAGCCAGAGATAGGGGATCGCTGCAACGAGGAGGCCGCGCCCCATTCCGCTGGCTCGGGGAACCGGCGTGCTCACGACGCCAGCACCATGCCGGCTTCGACGTCCCAGGAGAGCCAGACCTTGTCCTCCCAGGCGAAGGGCCGCTCGATCCGCCGCGTGCGGTTGGTCAGCGAGACCTTGAAGAGCTTGCCCGCATCGCCGCCGACCATGACCTGGACCATGGTCATGTCGCCGAGATAGCCGATATCCCAGATCTCGCCGGCGACCTTGTTGACGCCCTGCCCAGGCTCGTCATGGCTGAGCGCGATCTTCTCTGGGCGCAGGCCGATCGCGAGCACATCGCCTAGGCGGCAGGCCGGCGCATCCTCGTCGAGCTCGATCAGGCCAACGGGCAGGCTCTCGAGAGTGATGAGGTCGCCTTCCACAGTGGTCACCTTGCCCTCGATCAGGTTGATGTCGCCGACGAACTCGGCGACGAAACGACTGGACGGCGCCTCGTAGATCAGGTCGGGCGGCGCGATCTGCAGCAATCGGCCATGATCCATCACCGCCATCCGGTCGGCCATGGTCATGGCCTCGTCCTGGTCGTGGGTGACGACCATGAAGGTCAGGCCGAGATCGGCCTGCAGGTCCATCAGCTCGTATTGCGTCTCCTCGCGCAGCTTCTTGTCGAGCGCGCCCAAGGGTTCGTCGAGCAGCAGGAGCTTGGGTTGCTTGACCAAAGCGCGGGCGAGCGCGACGCGCTGGCGCTGCCCGCCGGAGAGCTGGTCCGGCCGGCGCTTCTCCATGCCCTTCAGGCGGACGCGCCCGAGCATGGCCTCGACGCGCGCGGCGATCTCGGCCTTGGGCAGGCCCTCGCGCTTCAGCCCGTACGCAATATTGTCGCCGACGCTGAGATGCGGGAACAGCGCATAGGACTGGAACATCATGTTGACCGGTCGCTGGTGCGGCGGCACGGCGGTGATGTCGACGCCGTCGAGCAGAATCTCGCCCTCGTCGGGCTGCTCGAAGCCGGCGAGCATGCGCATCAGCGTGGTCTTGCCGCAGCCGGACGGCCCCAGCAGCGCGAAGAACTCACGCTGATGGATCGCAAGCGACAGCCGGTCGACCGCGACCACCGCGCCGAAGCGCTTGGTGACGTTGCGGAACTCGACCAGCGGTTTCGCTGCCGGATCGTTCCAGGGCTGGAAGTCGCGCCGGACGCTACCCGGCGAGGCGCGCCTTCCACCCGCCTCAGGCCGGTTCACCTGCCGCTCTTGACGCGTGTCCACAGCCGGTTGACCACCCGCTGCGTCTTCTGGTCGTAGGGCGTGATCGTATAGAGCCGGCCCATCACCGCATCCGGCGGATAGATGCCTGGGTTGTCGCGGACCTCGGCCGAGAGCAGCGGCTTCGAGGCGATGTTGCCGTTGGCGTACTGGATGAAGTCCGAGTTCTTCGCCGCCATCTCCGGCCGGTTGACGAAATCGATGAACTTCAGCGCCGCATCCTGATTGCCGGCATCCTTCGGGATGACGAAGGAATCGAACCACATCAGCGCGCCTTCTTTCGGGATCGAATAGGCGATCTCGACCTTGTTCTTGGCTTCGCTGGCGCGCTTCTTCGCCTGCAGCACATCGCCGGAATACCCGACCGCCAGGCAGATATCGCCGTTGGCGAGCGCGTTGATGTATTCCGACGAGTGGAACTTCTGGATGTGCGGGCGGATCTTGCGCAGCAATTCGCCGGCCTTGTTGAGGTCGGCCTCGTTTTTTGAATCAGGATCGAGACCGAGATAGCGCAGCGCCGCCGGGAACATCTCCTCGACCGCATCGAGCACGTGCACGCCGCAATTGGAGAGCTTCTTCAGCTTCTCCGGATCGAAGACGATGCTCCAGCTGTCGACCACGGCGTCGTTGCCGAGCCGTTCCTTGATCTTGGCGGTGTTATAGCCGATCCCGGTGGTGCCCCACATGTAGTTCACGGCGAACTTGTTGCCGGGATCGTATTTCGCCAGGCGCTGCTTGATCTCGGGCCAAGCGTTCTTGAGATTCGGCACCTTGTTGGTGTCGACCGGCGTATAGAGGCCGAGCGGGATGTGCCTGGGCAGGAAGGATGCGGTGACGACGACGAGGTCGTAGCCGGTCTTGCCGGCGAGCAGCTTGGTCTCGACCGTCTCCATCTGGTCGAAGGTGTCGTAGACGACGGTGATGCCGGTCTCTTTCTTGAAGGCGTCGAGCACCTCAGGATTGACGTAGTCCGACCAGTTGAAGATGCGCAGTTCCTTGTTGTCCTGCGCCCCAGCCGGGCCGGCCGTGAGAGCGAGCCCCAAAGCCGCCGCAGCGGCCAACCCATGCATAACCGACGTCAAAGTGCGCAATCTGCCCCTCCTCTGGATTTCGCGCCGGCAAGCTAGCAGCTTGCGGCCAAGCCTCAACCTCGATTTCGTGATCGGCGACGCTCCGTCGCGCCTTGTGGCACAGGTGCCGCGCCACCTATTTTCCGCGGAAGCATGATCCGGCGCTTCTTTCTTTTCTTCTCGGTGTTCTTCCTCCTGCCCCTCGGCACGCATGCCGCCTGGTGGCAGTGGCAATCGCGCGCGCCCGACTGGGCTCGCGCCGATTGGTCGAGCGCCGCGCTGCTGCCCGCCCCCGCCATTGCGCCCGAGGCAACGGTCCACGTGTTCGCTGCCCGCGTCGGCCGCTGGCGCGGCGTGTTCGCCCATCATTCCTGGGTGGTGGTCAAGGAAAGGGACGCTTCGGCCTATACCCGCTTCGACGTCGTCGGCTGGGGCAATCCGGTGCGGGTCAATGTCCGCGTCGCCGATGGGCGCTGGTACGGCAACGTCCCGGAGATGGTCGGCGAGATCAGGGGCGCAGCGGCCGAGGCGCTGATCCCGCGCATCCGCGACGCCGTGAAGAGCTATGGCTACAGCGACTACGGCTCCTATGCCGCCTGGCCCGGGCCGAACTCGAACAGCTTCGTCCAGCACATCCTCGCCGAAGTGCCAGAGCTCGGCCGCGCCCTGCCGCCGACTGCGATCGGCAAGGACTGGCGCGAGAGCGGCCTCTATGCCGGCTTCACGCCAAGCCGCACCGGGCTGCAAGCCTCGCTCTACGGGCTTGCCGGCGTGACCTTCGGCTGGGTCGAGGGCGTCGAGATCAACCTGCTCGGGCTGGTCGCCGGCTTCGACCTGCGACAGCCGGCACTGAAGCTGCCGGGTTGGGGAAGGATCGGCTTCTCGGCCTGACGGTCAGTTCCGCAGCACCAGACACGCCCCCCCAGCCTGCCGCAGGCGATTGCAGGCCAATGTCGCCTCGCGCAGGCTCTGCGCCGGCAGCCTGACACGGTAGAAGCGGCCCCGGCCCCGCCCCGGCACGGCCGAGCCCAGGATCATGGTCGGCTTGCCTGCCAGCAGCGAGGCGAAGCGCGCCGCGACACGCTGATAGGAGGTGATGGCGCGCGCCTTCGAGGTATTGCCGGCGAGCTGGACACCGAACGGCCCGTAGGCGCCCTCGACCAGCACCGCCGGCGCGGTGATGCGGATCGAGGCGACTGTCGCGAGGCAATCGGTCTCCTCGCGCGTCGCCGGCGGCGGCGCCTCGCCCGCACCGAGGCGCCATTCTTCGACGCCTCGGCCGGTGATGAAGCGGACATAGGCCTGCGTCTCGTAGGGCAGGATGCCGCCGCGCTCGACCCAGCGCGCGACGCGGTTCGGCCCGCCATTATAGGCGGCAGCGGCAAGGCCGAGATTGCCGAACTGGTTCTTCAACGCGGCGAGGAAGGCGGCCGAATGCGGGATCGCCGCCTCCGGATCGAACGGGTCGGCGAGGCCGCGCTCGTTCGCCGTGCCCGGCATGAACTGGGCGATGCCCTGCGCCCCGGCCGGGCTGACGACATTCGGCCGAAAGCTGCTCTCACGCCAGATCAGGCGCGTGAAGAAGGCGACCGGCAGGTCATGTGTCTTCGCAGCGCCTTCGATCAGGCGGCATATGGTCTGCGCCACGCTCTCGGTCTGCGGCTCGGCCGAGGCCGAACCGCCGAAGAGCATGGCGGCGAGCGCCGCGACGAGGGTGCGGCGCCGCCCTGCCCTCACGCGGCGTCGAGCGCCTGGGCGAGATCCGAGATCAGGTCCTCGATGTTCTCGATGCCGACCGAGATCCGGATCAGCGCGTCGGTGAGGCCGATCTCCTCGCGGAGTTCGCGGGCGACGCCGGAATGGGTCATCGCAGCGGGATGCGAGACCAGCGTCTCGGTTCCGCCGAGGCTGACCGCGAGCTTCATGATCTGGAGGTTGTCGAGCACGGCGAAGGCCTCCTTCTCGCCGCCCTTGACGTCGAAGGCGAAGGTCGAGCCGGGCTCGACGCATTGCCGGTCGAACACGGCCTTGCGCGGATCGCCATCGGCGAGATCGCCGAGATAATGGACCTTGGCGATCTTCGGGTGCTTGCGCAGATAGTCGGCGACCTTGCGGCCGTTCTCATTGGCGCGGTGCATGCGGATGTCGAGCGTCTCGAGCGAGCGCATCAGCATCCAGCAGGAGTTCGGGTCGAGCTGCGTGCCGAGCGAGCCGCGCCAGCTCTTCACCTGCCGCACCAGCGCCTTCGAGCCGCTGATCGAGCCGCCGACGAGATCGCTGTGGCCGCCGACATATTTGGTCAGCGACAGCAAGGTGAGGTCAGCGCCGTGCTTCAGCGGCTTCTGGAAGATCGGCCCGAGCATGGTGTTGTCGACCACAACCGGCGGGCGATGCCCCTGCGACTTCTCCAGCTCGTCGGCGATGGCCTTGCAGGCAGCGAGGTCGACGAGGCCGTTGGTCGGGTTGGCCGGCGTCTCGACCAGGATCATCGCGACGCGGCCCTTGGCGGCGGCGTCCTGCGCGACCTTGCGCATCTGCGCGACGTCAACGCCATCCGTGAAGCCGAAGGGCGTGACGCCGAAGGCGCCCATCTGGTTCTTCAGCAGGGTCTCGGTGCCGCCATAGAGCGGGCGGCTGTGGATGACGGTGTCGCCGGGCCTGAGGAAGGCGAAGCAGGTCGTCGCGATCGCTGCCATGCCGCTGGCGAAGACGGCGCAGGCTTCCGCTTCGTCCCAGATCGCCAGGCGATCCTCGAGGATCTCCATGTTGGGATGGTTGAAGCGCGAATAGACCAGGCCCGACTTCTCGCCCGGCTTGAGCTGGCGACGGCCGGCGGTCAGGTCGAAGAAGTCCTTGCCCTGCTGGGCGTTCTCGAAGACGAAGGTTGAGGTCAGGAAGACCGGCGGCTTGAGCGCGCCCTCCGACATGGCCGGCGAATAGCCATAGCCCATCATCAGGGTCTCGGGATGGAGCCGGCGATTGGCGATCCGGTCCTTATGGTAGTTGTCGTCGCTCATGACTGCCTCCTGCCCGGCCAGCGCGGCCCCGGGACGCGAGCCTAGGACGATCCTAAGGCCATTGCATGAACGATCATCTGTGCTCTAGAGCAAGATTTTGCAGCTTCCTGCTCGCTTGAGCGCCAAGAGGAGCAGATCATGCTCGATACGATCGACCGCCGCATGCTGACACTGCTGCAGGAGGATGGCCGCATCACCAATCAGGACCTGTCGGAAAAAGTCGGGCTGTCGCCGACGCCCTGCCTGCGCCGGCTCAAGCGCCTCGAGGAGACCGGCGTCATCAAGGGCTATTCGGCGATCGTCGACCCCAAGGCCTATGGTCTGCCCTTCAGCGTCTTCGTCTCGGTCCGGCTCAGCCAGCAGAACACCGAGCACATCGCCGAGTTCGAGAAGGCGATCGAAAACTGGCCCGAAGTGGCGGAGTGCTATCTGATGACCGGCTCGCAGGATTACCTGCTGCGCGTGCTGACCGACGGCATCGAGGGTTATGAGCGCTTCCTGAAGCAGAAGATGACGCGGCTGAAATGCGTCCAGTCGGTCGAATCCAATTTCGCGCTGGCAACGATCAAGAAGCGGGTCGGCCTGCCGCCGCTCTAGGTGATTTCGAGGAAAGAAAGCTGCAACGCCGTGGACATCAGAATTGAAACCTCGCGCCTCATTCTGCGCCCGTGGAGTGAGGCAGACATCGAACAGCTCGCGCTGGGCCTGAACGATCTCGGGGTCGCAAAGTGGCTGGCCTTCGTCCCGCATCCCTATTCGACAGCGCATGCCAGCGATTGGGTCAGGCGATGCCGGGAGATGGCAAGCGCAGGCACCGAGCCGACCGCGTATGAATTTGCGATCGAACTCAAATCCGAGCGACGCGTGATCGGCGGGATCAGTCTCAACAAGATCGACCGGGCGGCCGGAACGGGTGGCGGAGGCATCTGGATCGCCAACGGCTATCAGGGGCGCGGCTATGGACGTGAAGCGTTCGACGCCAAGATCCGGTTCGCCTTCCGCGACCTCGGCCTGACGAAGCTGGTCAACGGCTACTTCGACGGCAATGAAAATTCCTGGGCGATGCAGCGCAAGCTTGGCTATCGGCTCGCTGGCGAAGTCGCCAGCCGCTGCATGGCAGATGGGCGGCCGACGATCGAGCATGTGACGACGTTGCTGCGCAGTGACTGGGAGGATCGCGAGGACTGAACGTCCAACCGCGCAAGGAACGATCCAGACCACATGCCGGCGCGGCAGGGCTGCCATGTGGCCATGACCGGTGGCCGGCCTCCACTCTCCCCCTAAGCTTCTCCGGCAAGGCCCGTCGCCAAAGATGGGCCGCACGGAGGAACACCATGAGCAGAGCAGATCGCGCCCACAGCGCAGCGTCGCTGTTTGCCATCGCCGCCGTCACCATCGCCGGATGCCTGCCCGCCAGGGCCGAGCTGTCCAGCGCGGTGAAGCGTTCCGAACAGACGGTCGCCGGACTGCAAGGACCGGCGGAACTGATCCTTGATCAATGGGGCGTCGCCCACATCTACGCCGCCTCGTCGCGCGATGCCCTCTTCCTCCAAGGCTACAACGCAGCACGCGACCGGCTCTGGCAGATCGATCTCTGGCGCAAGCGCGGGCTCGGATTGCTGGCCAAGGATTTCGGCCCGTCCTATGTCGCGCAGGATCGCGCCGCACGGCTCTTCCTCTATCGCGGCGAGATGGACAAGGAATGGGCCGCCTATGGCCCCGACGCCAAGGCCTATACCGACGCCTTCGTCGCCGGCATCAATGCCCGCGTCGACGAGGTGCGCGCCGGCAAGCAGCCATTGCCGCTCGATTTCCGCGTTTCCGGCACCTTGCCGGATCGCTGGAGCGCCGAGGATGTGGTGCGCATCCGCAGCCATGGCCTGACCCGCAACGTGATGTCCGAAGTGGTGCGCGCCCGCGTCGCCTGCGCCGCCGGGCTCGAGGCCGATCGCTTCCGGCGTGTGCTGGAGCCGAGCGTGAAGACCAAGGTTCCGGAAGGGCTTGATCCCTGCGCGATCAAGCCTGATATCCTCGACGACTACAATCTCGCGACGCGCGACGTCACGTTCTCAGCCCCGGGGGAGAAGCGCGCCGCGCTCGACCGCGACGCCATTTTCGCCGCGGCCGGCGACAGCGTCTCGACCATCGGCTCGAACAACTGGACGATCGCCGCCAGCCGCACCGCGACCGGCCGGCCGATCCTCGCCAACGACCCGCACCGCGCCCATGGCGTGCCGTCGCTGCGCTATGTCGTGCACCTCAACGCTCCGGGCCTGTCGGTGATCGGCGCGGGCGAGCCAGCCTTGCCCGGCATCTCGATCGGCCACAACGGCGAGATCGCCTTCGGCCTGACGATCTTCGCGATCGATCAGGAGGACCTCTACGTCTACGAGACCAACCCCGCCAATCCGAACCAGTATCGCTATGGCAGCGGCTGGGAGGAGATGAAGACCGTCAACGAGACGATCGAGATCAAGGGCGAGGCACCACGCCAGATCGACCTGAAATTCACCCGCCACGGCCCGATCATGAAGGCCGAGCCCGACGAGAAGCGCGCCTTCGCCATCCGCACGGTCTGGTTCGAGCCGGGCACCTCGGCCTATTTCAACTCGGCCGAATACATGACGGCGAAGGACTGGGCCGGCTTCAAGAAGGCGATGGCCGAATGGGGCGCGCCGTCCGAGAACCAGGTCTATGCCGACAACAAGGGCAATATCGGCTGGATCGTCGGCGGGCGGGCGCCGCAGAGGCCGAACCATGACGGCCTGATGCCCGTGCCGGGCGACGGCCGCTACGAGTGGACCGGCTTCCTGAAAGCAGGCGAGCTACCGGAGACCTACAATCCGACCGATGGCTTCTTCGCCACCGCCAACGAGATGAACATCCCGAAGGACCATCCACTGCTCGCCAAGCGCATCGGCTTCGAGTGGTCCGATCCCTCACGGATCAACCGGATCAAGGCCGTGCTCGGCACTAAGAATAAAGTGACGCTCGCCGACGCGATGGCCCTGCAGAACGACGACAGCTCCGACAATGCCCGCAAACTCGCCGCACTATTGGCGTCGCTGTCATCGAACGATCCGGTCACGGCCGAAGGTCTGAAGCTGATCAAGGGCTGGAACCAGGAGACTTCCGTCGACAGCGCTGCTGCCGCTCTCTCCGAGGTCTGGATGAGCAAACATCTCGGCCGCGCGCTGACGGGCAAGGCCGTGCCGGAAAAGGCGCGCAGCGTGATCGGCCCGCTCGATGTCGCTGCGGTCGTCGCCTATCTCGAAGCGCCCGACAGCGCACTCGGCGCCGATCCGAAGGCGGCCCGCGACGCCCTGCTGCTCGAAACGCTGAAAGCGGCGATGGAGGAGCTGCGCCAGTCGCTGGGACCGGATGTCGCGGGCTGGAACTGGGGCAAGATCCATCATGCCCAGTTCGACCACGCCCTGTCACCGCTTGCCGGCGGCCCGGACCGGGCGCAGCTCAATGTCGGCCGGCTCGCCATGGGCGGCTCGGCCTTCAGCCCGCGCGCGGCTTCCTATCGGATCTCCGACTTCAAGGTGACCGCGGGCGCCTCGTTCCGCATGGTGCTCGACGTCGGCAACTGGGATGAGAGCCGCTTCATCAACACGCCCGGGCAGTCGGGCGATGCCTACAGCCCGCATTATCGCGATCTCGCGCCGCTATGGGCCGCCGGCGACTATGCGCCGCTGCTCTATTCCCGCGAGGCGATCGAGAAGGCGGCCCGCTCCGTGATCACGCTCAAGCCCGCCGGCTGACGCGACGAGGACCTCGAACGGGGGCTCCGGCCCCCGTTCTCAGGATCGCGAGCGGTCGATGGCCCGCCGCACCACCTGCGTCACTTCACTATTCGACAGGAAGAGATCGTGGCGCAGCAGACTCCAGCCGCGGCCGGCCGTGTCGGCGACACGCACGCCGAGCTGCTCCAGGCGCTCGCGGTCGGCAGCGCCGGCGCGGGCGACGCCGCCGGCGATCCGTGAGGATACGGCCAGCGCCTTGTCGCCGGGATCGATGATCACGGTCATGCGCTGGGCGATCGGGCCGAGCCGCGGCACCGTCTGCTCGAAGGCGTCGATGTCGACATCAGGCGACGCCAGCACGACGGCACCGATCCGGTCGGAAAGCCCCTCGAAATCGCGCAATTCGCGCAGACCTTCCAGCGTCAGGAAGCTGCCCATCGAATGTGCAACGATATTGATCCGCCCGATCGTCGGGTTGGCGACAAGCGCCTTCAGCGTCTGGACGAAGCCGTCGCGCGACCAGAGCGCGCTCTCGCGATCATAGGCGTAGGCGAGCAGCCCACCACCAGATGGCCAGGTGAACAGCGCAGTGCGGCCCTCGAAGGCGAGCGCATGCGAGAGCTGGCCGGCGCTGCGGGCCGCCGTCTCGAAGGTCTCGTTGAAGCCGTGGACATAGAGCAGCACGTCGCGGCCGGTCGCGGCCTCCGAGAAGGCGCGGGCGGCATCGCTGGCGCTGCGCCGGGTCACGCCGAGCACGGCCCAGTCGCCGCTGACGACGGAGCTCACCTGCGCGGCGACGCCGCGGCCCGGCGCCGACAGCCTGACCTCGGCAAAGGTCAGCCCGCTGCCGCGCTCGGAGGTGAAATAAGGCGCGCGATCGCCGGTCGGCTTGCGCGTCGTGGCGACGAGCAGTTGCGGCTCCTTGCCGAAGGCCGAGGAATCCGCTGGCCCGACGAAGGGCGAGACTGAGGCCTCGCTCTGCGCGCAGCCGGCCAGCCCCAACCCGAGCAGGCTGACGAAGGAGCGGCGTGAAACGGCGTATCGCGAAGGCGAGGTCACTGGTCGGATCCGAATTGGGAGGTGCGAACCTTCTGGCCGCGAAACCCTTAAGGCCAGACCAACGCGGCCAGAATGGGGCAGCTATTTGTCGCGCGCAACATAGGCGGGAGAGGCTTTCGGATCGAAACCGAGGCTTCCGCCGCTCGAAGTACCATCGAGCCCGTCGGCGCCGAGCCGCTGTCCGATCATCTGGACGATGCGTGGCGTGGTGGCGAACTTGCCGTGATTGTATTCGTCACTGGAGCGATCGCCCGACAGGTCGATGATCGTCGCCCCGGCCTTGCGCAGATCGGCGACGACATCGGTATCCTTGTCCGAAATCGCACCGAGCCTGGTCTTGTCGCCCGCGAACTGCCGCGAGAAGTCGAGCGCCCGATCATCCGAGGAGACGAAAACGGTGACCGGCCGCTTGATCGCGGCAAGCTGGGTCTTGAAGACGTCGAGATCGATGTCGGGGGCCGCCAGCATGACGTTGCGCAGCTTGCCGCCGAAACTGCCATCGCCGCGGATCGCAGCCTGCCGCAGCGTCTCGACCGTCAGCAGCGTGCCCATCGAATGCGCGAGGATATCGAAACGGTTGGCCCCGAGATCGCGAGCGATCACGCGCAAGCCGGTTTCGAGCGCGTCGCGAGAGAAATCCGCACTGTCGCGGTCGTAGGGGTAAGCCAGGATCTGAGCCCGCGACGGCCAGGTGAACAGCACCGGGACGCCCTTAAAGCCGGAATCGGTGACGATCTGGGCGAAGCGGAAGGCCGCGTCGGCGAAATTGGTGTTGAAGCCGTGGACGAAGACGAGCACCTCGCGCTCGGCCGGCGGACGCTGTGCGACTGCCGCCTTCACTTGTTTCAGCATCTCCGTTTCGGAGAGACGATCGACCGCGCTGACAGTGAAATGGCTGGCAGGGTCGCCGGCACTGTTGACACTGCCCGGCAGTTCCAGCTGACCGGCCCGATGACTGCGCGGGACGCTGATATCGAGCCGGGCGAAGCCGACCGAAGGACTGCGCTCGCCGCTGAAATATTCGGGTTGTTTGGTCGTAGCGCGCGAGGTCGCAACGAAAATGCGGACCGTACCGGCTGTGTCCTCGGGTCTCGCGGCCGATACGACCAGAACGCGCGGCGGGCCGCCGCAAGCGGCAAGTACCAGCGACAACAACGAGACGAGAACGACAACCCGCAAGCCGGACACGCGACACGCTCTCCGTACCCCGCGCCACTCGTCTCACCGCCATCGCGCGTTAGCAAGAGCCTTGATGGAGCAGTGCCAGCAAAAAGCGTTGCTTCCGCTGGAAGAGCTCTCTTGCTACCAGCGGGTATGGTCGACCTCACAGCGCTCGGCGATGCGATTCTCAGGGGCGAGCGCGCGGCGCTGGCGCGGGCGATCACGCTCGCCGAAAGCCGGCGCGCCGACCATCGCGAACAGGCGCAGGCGCTGCTGTCCCGCCTGCTGCCGCATACCTGCAAGGCGATCCGGGTCGGCATCACCGGCGTGCCCGGCGTCGGCAAGTCCACGACGATCGACGCGCTCGGCAGCTATCTCACGGAACAGGGCCACAAGGTCGCGGTGCTCGCGGTCGACCCGTCCTCGACGCGCAGTGGCGGCTCGATCCTCGGCGACAAGACACGCATGGCGCGGCTCGCCGTCGATCCAAACGCCTATATCCGGCCGTCGCCCTCCTCCGGCACGCTGGGCGGCGTCGCCGCCAAGACGCGCGAGACCATGCTGCTCTGCGAGGCGGCGGGCTTCGACGTGATCCTGGTCGAGACGGTCGGCGTCGGCCAGTCGGAGACGGCGGTCGCTGACCTCACCGATTTCTTCCTGGTGCTGATGCTGCCCAATGCCGGCGACGAACTGCAGGGCATCAAGAAGGGCATCATCGAGCTCGCCGACATGCTCGCGGTCAACAAGGCCGATGGCGAGGGTGCGACCGCCGCACGCGCTGCGGCCGCGCAGTACAAGGCGGCGCTGCATATCCTCGCCCCCGCCTCGACGCTGTGGTCGACCCCCGTGGTGACGATTTCCGGCCTGACGGGGGCCGGCCTCGACGCGCTCTGGGCGAAGATCGAGGAGCACCGCGCCCGCTTCGAGGCGAAAGGCCTGATCGCCGAGAAGCGCCGACGGCAGGACGTCAAGTGGATGTGGGCGATGGTGCAGGACAGGCTGCAGGCCAAGCTCCGGCACGACCCGGCGCTGAAGGCGCGCACGCCGAAGCTTGAAACCGCCGTCGCGGCGGGCGAAATGGCGCCGACTGCCGCGGCCGACGAGATCGCGAAGGCGCTCGGCCTGTGAGCTAGCCGCCGGCACGCATTTTGAAAGCCTCCGGCCATGATGGAGGCTCCGATGACGCTTTCGCGCCGCGACTGGCTGCGGACGGCCCTTTTCGGCACGGCAGCGGCCTGCGCCGGTCCCGCTCTGGCACAGGCCCCGCGGGTGAATACCGCGGCGCCGCTTGGCGCCCTCGGGCTCGAAGCCGCGCAGTTCGGCCTCCGTCCAGGCGCGGCCGAAGACCAGTCGCGTATCCTCCAGGCTGCCCTGCTCGAAGCCGCCAAGCATAGCGCCCCGCTGATCGTCGCTCCCGGCCGCTATCGCATCGGCAATGTCGTCCTGCCCGAGAATGCCCGGCTGATCGGCATTCCCGGCGCGACCCAGTTCGTCGCCGTACAGGCCGGACCGCTGCTGGTGGCGCGGCGCATCAAGCGCGCGGCCGTCTCCGGGATCATGCTCGATGGGCTCGACATCAAGCTCGGCCAGCGCACTGGCCTCTTCAATGTCGAGGAGGTGCTCGACCTTGCTCTGTCCGACTGCGAGCTCGCCAATGCCGGCTCGGTGGGGCTGACGCTCCACCGCACCGCGGGGCGCATCGAGCGCAACCGCTTCCGCTCGATGCGGGATTCGGCGCTGTTCTCGCTCGACTCGCGCGGCCTCTCGATCGAAGCCAACACGGTCGAGGATTGCGGCAACAACGGCATCCAGCTCTGGCGCAGCCAGCCCGGTGACGACCAGAGCCTGATCCGCGGCAACCGGCTCAACCGCATCCGCAGCGATGCCGGCGGCGATGGGCCGAACGGCAACGGCATCAGCCTCTACCGCGCCGGCGGTGTCGTCGTCGAAGGCAACACATTGCGCGACTGTGCGCTGACCTTCATCCGCAACAATTCCGGATCGAACGTACAGATTCTCGGCAATCAGGGCCGGCGCTGCGGCGAGACCGCGCTCTATTCCGAATTCGCCTTCGAGGGCGCGATCATCGCCAATAATCTCGTCGAGGACTGCGCTCAGGGCGCCAACATCACCAATCTCGATCATGGTGGTCGCCTTTCGGTTTTCGCCAACAACATCATCCGCAATGCGCAGAAGGGGCTGGCGCCGAAGGGCAAGGAGCCCGTTGGCGGCCTCGGCGTGCATGTCGAGGCCGAGGCGGCGGTCACCGGCAATGTCATCGAGAACGCCAGCGAGGTCGGCATCTCGCTCGGCTGGTCCTGGGCGATGCGCAATCTCGTCGCGACAGGCAATGTCGTGCGGCGCACCGGGATCGGCATCTCGGTCTCGCTCATCCCGAAGGAGCGCAATGCGCTGATCGCCAACAACGTGATCAACGAGACGAAGCTCGGCGCGGTGGTCGGCACCGAGTACGGCAAGGTCGTGACCGGCGACCTGACCAAAGGCGAGGACAAGCGCGCCGCCGGCATCCGGATCGAAGGCAACGCGGTCGGCTGACGCTCAGTCCGAAGGACCGCACCAGCCAGGCAGATGCTCTGCCTCCCGCAACCGGGCGAGATCGAGCGCCTTGCGCAGCGCCTTGGCGAAGAACCGCTCGACCAGGGCAGACTTGATCCGGCGGCGCAGGAAGTCGGCCCAGAGGAACTCGCTGAACGGCGCTTCAGCCTTGGCATAGCCGCCAGCAAGCCGGAGCGCGCCCGCCAATGAACGGTAGGGGTCGTCGACGAGACCGGAGACTTTGCGCGGGATCTCGTCCTGGCTGCGCCGCCGGCCTTCCGCATCGAAGGGATGCATCCAGCTGCGATTGTCGAGAACGCTCCAGAACTCGTCCTTGCCGAGCCGCGACAGGTCGGCGACCGCGGTAATCAGAACCTCCTGTTCGCCCTCCAGATGTAAGGCCAGTGCCAGGTGATGATGATCGATCAGATAGAGCCGACGCTTGGGGCCGATGACGACCGGGACGGCGTGGCGGCCGAGGAAGTCGGCGCCCTTCTCCTCGCGCTCGGCCCGCCAATGGATGCGCTTCATCTCGACCTCGCGCAGGCCAACGGTGATCTGCGTCGGCCTGAGCTCGGCGATAGCGACGGGGTGCAGGCGCGGTTCGACTGAATAGCTCATGACAACTCCTTGGCGGCCGGCGCAAGCGCCCTCACCGCCTCCTCGACGCTGTGGAAGACATGCTCGGCGCCGATCTCGGCGATGACGCCGAAATCCTGCAGCGCCTGTAGCGCGCGCACAGATTCGGCCCGGGCGATCGCGAAGCTGCCGCCCAGCTCTCGGCAGGCATCGGCGACGGCGAGCAAGCCCTGCGCCGCCGTATAGTCGATGGCGGGGATACCGCCGGCATCGAGCACGAGCAGCCTCGGCTTCCGATCCGCCAGCAGCTTGAGCACGCCGCGCCGGAAGATCTCGGCATTGGCGAAGAGCAGGGGCGCCGGAAAGGCGATCACCTGCACACCCTCAAGCTGCTCGCCATGGCGGCCGGGCTCCGGCGGCCACCAGATCGTCGTGCCGGGAATCCGCAATTGCTCGATCGGCTCGCTCCGCGTCGTCATCCAGACGCCGTGCAGCAGGGACAGGCCGATCCCGACGGCGACACCCGTCTCGACCGGCAGCCAAACGATCGCGAGCGCCGTCAGCAGGACGAGTGCGAACTCGGTCCGCGACTGGCTGCCGATGCGCCGGATGACCTCGACCCGGACGATGCGCTGGGCCACGAACAGCAGCACACCGGCCAATGCCGCCACGGGCACCTGCGCCAGCAGCGAGCCACCGGCGACCGCGAGCGTGAGCACGATCAGCGCCGCCGTCACCGCCGCGAGCTGCGAGCGCCCCCCGCTCTCGGCCACCACCGCCGTCCGCGGCGGGCTGGCGTTGACTGGAAAGGTGCTTGCGAGCCCGGCGAAGACGTTCGCCGCGCCGAGCCCGATGAAATCGCGGTCGACCTTCGGCTCGGCGCCATCGGGATCGCGGAAGGAGCGGCTCACCGTCGCCGTCTGCATCATCACTACCAGCGCGATGACGAGCGCGAGCGGAACAAGGCCGCGGATGTCGGACCAATCGAGCACGGGCGGCGCGAAGCTCGGCCAGCCGGAGGGCAAGGCGCCGAGCACCGCGACGCCGTGCGTCTCCAGTTTGAAGAGCCCGACGGCCGCGGTCGCAGCCACGAGCGCCAGCAGGGCTCCCGGCACGCGCGGCGCGAAGCGCTCGCAAAGGGTTACGATCGCAAGAGTCGCGACGCCGATCGCCAGCGAGATCAGGTTGACGCCGCCGAGCCCGTGCCAAAGCGCGGCGAGCTGACCGGCGATATGATGGCTGCCGCCTGGAATTCCGAGCAGGCCCGGCAGCTGCGACACGGCGATATGGACGGCGATGCCGGCAAGGAAGCCGGTCAGCACCGGCACGGAGAGGAGGTCGGCGATCCAGCCGAGTCGAAGCAGGCCGGCGACGATGAGCGCGAGCCCGACCAGCATTGCAAGCAAGGTCGCGGAGCCCGCCGGGATCGCCCCGCCGGCCGCCAGCGCTGCGAGGCCACTGACGAAGATCGGCGTGATCGTCGAATCGGCGCCGACCGTCAGCATGCGGCTCGCGCCGAACAGGACGAAGCCGAGCGTCGCCGCGACGAAGGCGTAGAAACCGATCTGCGGCTCGAAGCCGCCGAGCCTGGCCGTCGCCATCTGCTCGGGGATGGTGATCGCCGCGAGCGTCAGCCCAGCGAGCAGGTCGCGGCCGAAGGCCCCGGCACGGCCAATTACGATCGGCTTTTCGCGGGATGCGGAGGCGTGCGACATCGCGAGGGACTCGAAGGCGAGCGCAGAACCTCGCGCCGCCCCCTATTGCCCGTCAAGCGCGCTGCCGTAGCGCTTCCGCAGCGCGGACACGGCCGACCTCGATGCCGTTCCAGTTCTTCATGACGGTCTCGCGGAACGGCGCGAAGGCCGCTTCGTCACCACCCTGACGCGGCAGGAAGCGCTCGACCAGCGCAGCCATGGCGATCTCGGTAGCGCGGCCGGCGCCGTCGTCGCATTTCAGCGCGATGCCATAGCCGAGCCCGGGCAGCGTCCCGCAATAGACGCCCTCGGCCCCGGTCTTGATGAAGGCGCGGGCGCCGAAGACTTCCATGAAGCGGGTGTCGAAGCGGCCGGTGCCGGCGACCATGAATGGGTGGGCCGCAACCGCCTCGCGGATGCGCCGCGCCGCCTCGGCGCGCTTC
The DNA here is from genome assembly GCF_053645455.1 of Allobosea sp. NPDC055332. NCBI lineage: Bacteria > Pseudomonadati > Pseudomonadota > Alphaproteobacteria > Hyphomicrobiales > Alloboseaceae > Allobosea > Allobosea sp. NPDC055332. Next base: position 505,542 of record NZ_JBSHMO010000002.1, read on the forward strand.
GGTCCAAGCCCGTTGCCGGTTCCGAAGCGGGCGAAGCCGAGTGCCAGCGCCTTCAGCGGCACGGCATAGGTCGGGATCGAGCAGCCATCGGTGCCGGAGAGCTCGGCCTTGTGCGCAGCACCGGTCACCTCTTCCAGTGCGGACCGCACCGCCTGTTGAACCGGATGGGTGCCTTTCACATAGCCTGCCGGATCCTCATCGATGCCGCAGGACAGGCAGACGAAGCCGGCATGCTTGCCGGAGCAGTTGTTGTTGAGCGCGGTCGGCTCGCGGCCGGCCTTGGCGAGCGCACGAGCCGCCGCCTCGCCCATCGGCCAATGCGCCCCGCATTCGAGACAGCCCGCGTCGCGGCCGGCCTTCCTGAGCATGGCGAGCGAGGTCTCGGCATGGAGCTCCTCGCCGGAATGCGAAGCGACGGCGAGCGCGATCTCCGCCGGCGTGAGGCCGAAACGGTCGGCGGCGCCGCTTTCGAGCAGCGGCAGGGCCTGGAGCGCCTTCACCGCCGAGCGCGGGAAAACCGGGCGCTCGACATCGCCGAGCGAGAGCACCACCGCCCCGTCAGCATCGACCACGATCGCCGCGCCGCGATGGCGCGATTCGACAGTGCTGCCACGGGTGACTTCGGCGAGAACGGGATTGTCCATCTGGCATCTCCGGCGGAACGGCCACCGCCTTGTCGCGTTTGTCTCTCGACCTGTCAAAGCCCATGACGCACAGTGCGGGCATAGGGCAGGTCAGCGCCACACCCACCAGTGAACTTGAGCAGATGCCGTGCCTACCGAGGCATGGCCCAGGATCAGATGAGCGACACCAGCACGGCCCCCGACTACGAAGTCGAATACAACAATCGCGCCCGCGTACCGGAGCATCCCGGCATCATCGCCGGCTGGGCGAGCGATGCGGCCGCTTATCGCGAGATCGCCGTCAGCGAGCTCGGTATCCGCTATGGCGAGGGCCCGCGCCAGACCTATGACCTGTTCAAGCCCGAGGCAGTGAAGAGCCAGGCGATCGTGCTCTTCATCCATGGCGGCTACTGGCAGGCGCTCGATCCGAGCTTCTTTTCGCATATGGCGCGCGGGCTGAACCAGCGCGGCGTTCCGGTCGCGGTCGCGGGCTACGACCTTTGCCCGCAAGTCGAGGTCGGCCATATCGTCTGGGAGCTGCAGCATGCCGCCGCCGCGATCTGGCGGCGCTACAATCTTCCGGTGGTCGCAGCAGGGCACTCGGCAGGCGGCCAGCTCTCCGCCTGCCTGCTGGCGACAGGCTGGAAGAATGTCGATCCGGAGCTTCCTGACCAGATCGTCCCGGCCGCCTACGGCATCTCCGGCCTCTACAATCTGAAGCCCTTGACCGAGACCAGCATCAACAAGGCGCTCGGCCTGTCGCACGAGGGGGCGGAACGCGAGAGCCCGCTGTTCTGGCCGGCGCCGTCCGGGCTCGTCATGGACGCGGTCGTCGGCGGAGCCGAGAGCGCCGAATACCTCAAGCAGAGCCGAAGGCTGACCGACGTCTGGGGTCTCGAAGGCGTGCGCACGCGCTATGAGGAGATCGACTGCGCCAACCATTTCACCGTGCTGGAGACGATCCCCGATCCCGAAAGCGCCATGACGCGCCGCATCGCCGAACTCGCCGGCGCTTGACCCGCCCGCAGCAGGCTCTATCCAGAGGCGACAGGATTCCGGAGCGCGTGATGCAGACCTTCTTCGTCGAGATCAAATGCAGGCTCGGCAAGACCTATGAGGTCGCCAGCGAACTCGCCGACCGCGAGATCGCCTCGGAAATCTATTCGACCGCCGGCAATTACGACATCCTGGCCAAGTTCCATGTCGCGGCCGATGTCGATATCGGCCACTTCGTCGCGCAGAAGGTGCAGTCGATCCCCGAGATCGCCGACACCCACACGATCATCACCTTCAAGGCGTTCTGAGGCGCGCTACCTCACCGGCATGGTCAGGCCGTCCTCGGGCTGCATCGAGACGAGCAGATCAGCGAAACGGCGCGCCGCCGGCACGACGGAGCCGGCAGAGGGGAACAGCAGCATCGTTCGATAGGCGATGGCCGGCGCGAAGCGGCGCGCCACCAGCCCCTGCATGCCGCCGAGCGTCAGGGGGAAAGGATTCAGCAAGGCCAGCCCAACGCGCTGCCGGACCATCTCGGCGACGAAAACGGCTGCCGTGCCCTCCCCGACCAGGCGAAGGGTCACTCCGGCATCGGCGAAGGCCCGCTCCACCTTGATGCGCTCGGGAAAGCGCCGCGCAAGAGCAATGATAGGTTCGTCGGCGAGGTCCTGCGGTCCGAGTACCTCGCGTTCGGCAAGTCGATGCCCCTCCGGCATCAGAACATGCGCGACCGCTTCGCGGATGACTTCGCCATGGATGCCGATATGCGATGCCGACATGTCGACGAGTCCGAGATCGACTGCCCGGTCGGCAACCTGCGTGATCACGGTGGAGCTGGTGTCGATCTCGACGTTGGCGACGACATCGGGCTCCTGCCGACGGAATTCCGCCAGCACCGGCGGCAGGACGAACTGGGCCAGGGTCGGCGGCGTCGCGATGCGCAGCACGCTCGCCTGAGCCGCCTGTCCGGGCCATCGATTCAGCCGGTCGAGCGCTGCGAAGATCGGCTGCGCCTCCGCGTCCAGCGCAAAGGCGTCTGCAGTGGGCACAAGCCTGCCGCCTTCGCGCGAAAACAGGGGAAGGCCGACATGGGCCTCCAGCGCCGCGAGCGCCCGCGACACCGCCGGCTGCGAAATGCCGAGCATCTGTGCTGCTGCCACGGTCTTGCGGGTGGCGATCATAGCTTGCAGCACTTCGAGCTCGCGCAGGCTCGGTGGTCGCCGCTCGGAACTCGCCGTGTTCACCATGATCGCGCCCGTCCCCTATCCGCGCCCCGCATCCGCCTATGCAGCCAAGTTATATCATAGAGCGTGCCGTATAATTTACAGGTATATGAAATCGTTCTACAAGCCCGGGCGGGCGAGATCAGGGGCAGACCGGCCAATCCGGCGACTCGCCACCCGCGGCTCAGTTGTTAAAGATGGCGCCTCGAAGCCATCGGGAGGTTCGGAATGAAAACGTTCAGCGCCAATGGGCTGAAAGCTCTCAAGCTCGCCATTCTGGCGGCTCCGGTCATGACCATCGCCGGGCTCGCATCGGCCCAGGAGCTCAAGATCGGCCTGTCGGCCGAGCTCAGCGCAATGGATCCGCACTATCACAACGTCTCGCCCAACAACATGCTGGCCCGGCACATCTACGAGCCGCTGGTCGGGCAGGACGAGAAGCAGGCGCTGAAGCCGCTGCTCGCCGAGAGCTGGAAGGCGATCGACGACACGACCTGGGAGTTCAAGCTGCGCCAGGGCGTCAAGTTCCATGACGGCACGCCGTTCACGGCCGACGACGTGATCGCCACCATGCAGCGCGCGCCGAACGTGCCGAAGAGCCCGTCGAGCTTCTCCGCCTATGTCCGCGGCAAGGAGTTCACCAAGGTCGACGATTTCACCGTCCGCGTGAAGACTGCGGCGCCGGCGCCGCTGGTGCCGACCGACCTGTCGACCTTCGGCATCATCCCGGCCAAGTGCAAGGACACCACCACCGAGGACTTCAACCTCGGCAAGTGCACCACCGGCGGCACCGGCGCCTACAAGCAGGCCGAATACGTCGCCGGCGACCGCGTCGTGCTGACCCCGAACGAGAACTATTGGGGCGCCAAGGAGCCCTGGTCGAAGGTCACCTTCCGGATGATCACCTCGGCGCCGACCCGCGTCGCGGCGCTGCTCGCCGGCGACCTCGACGTGATCGAGAACGTGCCGACCTCGGACGTCGCCCGGCTCAAGGGTGACGCCAAGCTCAGCGTCGCCAGCACGGTCTCGAACCGGGTGATCTACTTCCACATGGATCACTTCCGCGAGGTCTCGCCCTTCATCAAGGGCAAGGACGGTTCGGAGATCAAGAACCCGCTGCGCAACCTCAAGGTCCGCCAGGCGCTGTCGATGGCGATCAACCGCCCGGCGATCGTCGAACGCATCATGGAGAAGGAGGCGATCCCCGCCGGCCAGCTCCTGCCCGACGGTTTCTTCGGCACCTCCAAGAAGCTGAAGCCGGTCGCGTTCGACCTCAACGGCGCCAAGAAGCTGCTCGCCGAGGCCGGATACCCGAACGGCTTCAAGATGAAGCTGCACGGGCCGACCAACCGCTACCTCAACGACACCAAGATCATCGAGGCGGTGGCGCAGATGTTCTCGCGCCTCGGCATCGAGACCGAGGTCGAGACGCTGCCGTCGGCGAACTTCTTCACCCGCGCCTCGCAGGGCGGCCAGGGCAATGTGCCGGAGTTCTCGTTCATCCTGGTCGGCTGGGGCGCCGGCACCGGCGAGTCCTCGGACTCGCTGAAGGCGCTGCTCGCGACCTTCGATCCCGCCAAGGGCATGGGTGCGACCAATCGCGGCCGCTACTCCAACCCGACCTTCGACGCCAAGCTCGAGGAGGCGCTGCGTACCGTCGACGACGCCAAGCGCGACGCCGCTCTGGCCGAGGCGATGGACATCAGCATGAACGATGTCGGCCTGATCCCGACGCATTACCAGCTGAACACCTGGGCCTCGCGCAAGGGCGTCAAGGTCCAGGCCCGCACCGACGAGTACACGCTCGCGACCGGCATCCGTAAGGACTGACCGGCTCCGTCGATCCTGGTCAGGACCGGCTTGAAGCCCGGTCCTGACCGCGCGACACTCTTTTCCTGTTGAAATGCGAAGCTGCCACCCCACCGGCCCTGCTGGATGGGGTGGCGTTCCGCACTCCGATCCGGAAGGCACCGGACCATGCTGGCATTCGTCCTGCGCCGCCTGGCGCAAGCCCTCTTCGTCATCGCGGCGATGCTCGTGATCGTCTTCTTCGGCGTGAACGTCGTCGGCGATCCCATCTACATGCTGATCTCGCCCGAGATGGACCAGCAGCAGATCGCCGAGACGGCCCGAGCGCTCGGCCTCGACCGGCCGATTTGGGAGCAGTTCCTGGTCTTCCTGAAGAATGCTGCCCAGGGCGATCTCGGCCGCTCCTTCGTCCATGGCGAATCCGCGATCAAGCTGATCCTGCACCGGATGCCGGCGACGCTGGAGCTCGCCTTCGTCGCGCTGGTGCTGGCGATCGTGATCGGCCTGCCGCTCGGTCTCTATGCCGGCCTGAAGCCGGAGAGCCGGCTGTCGCGCTTCATCATGGCGGTCTCGATCCTCGGCTTCTCGCTGCCGACCTTCTGGGTCGGGCTGATGCTGATCCTGACCTTCGCGGTCAGCCTCGGCTGGCTGCCGGCGACCGGGCGCGGGCCGACTGTCTCGATCTTCGGCATAGAGACCTCGCTGCTGACGCTAAAGGGCTGGCAGCATGTCGCCCTCCCGGCGTTCAACCTGGCGCTGCTCAAGATCTCGCTGGTGATCCGGCTGGCGCGGGCCGGCGCGCGCGAGGCTGCGCTGATGGACTACGTCAAGTTCGCGCGGGCCAAGGGCCTGTCGCAGAGCCGGATCATCGGCGTCCACATCCTCAAGAACATCATGATCCCGATCGTCACCGTGCTCGGGCTCGAGTTCGGCTCGCTCGTCGCCTTCTCGGTGGTGACCGAGACGATCTTCGCCTGGCCGGGCATCGGCCGCCTGCTGCTCGAGGCGATCACAAGGCTCGATCGGCCGGTGATCGTCGCCTACGTCATGGTCGTCGTCGTGCTGTTCGTCACCATCAACCTGCTGGTCGACCTGATCTATTCGGCGCTCGACCCCCGCGTACGCCTGACGGAGGCGACATCATGAGCGAAGCCGCCCTGCCCTCCGCTGCGGCCACGCCGCCGGCCGCCCCCGCCAAGGAGGAGACGCCGTTCCGGCGCTTCGTCCGCTCCTTCACCGAGGACCGGCTGGCACTGTTCGGCCTCGCCCTCTTCATCCTGATCGTGCTGCTTGCTCTGGCCGCCCCGCTGATCGCGCCGCAGAATCCCTACGATCTCGCCAGCGTCGACGTGATGGATTCGCGCCAGCCGCCCGGCGCGATCTCCGGCGAGGGCTTCACCATGTGGCTCGGCTCGGACGGCGTCGGCCGCGACCTGCTCTCGGGCATTCTCTACGGCCTGCGCATCTCGCTGATGGTCGGCGCCTTCTCCGGCATCCTGGCGGCGACGATCGGCGCGGCGATCGGCCTGATCGCCGCCTATAACGGCGGGCGTACCGAGACCATCATCATGCGCCTCGTCGACCTGCAGCTCTCGCTGCCATCGGTGCTGGTCGCGCTGATCCTGGTCGCAGCGCTCGGCAAGGGTGTCGACAAGATCATCATCGCGCTGGTGATGGTGCAGTGGGCCTATTACGCCCGCACCGTGCGCGGTTCGGCGCTGGTCGAGCGGCGCAAGGAATATGTCGAGGCGGCGCAGTCGCTGGGCCTGTCCCATGCCCGCACCGTCTTCCGCCACATCCTGCCGAATTGCCTCGCGCCGGTGATCGTCATCGTCACCGTGCAGACGGCCCATGCGATCTCGCTGGAGGCGACGCTGTCCTTCCTCGGCGTCGGCCTGCCGCAGACCGAGCCCTCGCTCGGCGTGCTGATCGCCAACGGCTTCCAGTACATGCTCTCGGGCAGCTACTGGATCTCGGTCTTCCCCGGCTTTGCGCTGCTAATGACGATCGTCTCGATCAACCTGGTCGGCGACCGCCTGCGCGACGTGCTCAACCCGCGGCTGGAGAAGTGAGCATGGCGCCAGTTCTCGAGGTCACCAACCTCAAGACCCATTTCTTCACCCGCGCCGGCACGGTGAAGTCGGTCGATGGCGTCTCGTTCCGCGTCGATCGCGGTGAGGTGCTCGGCCTCGTCGGCGAATCCGGCTCGGGCAAGTCGGTCACCGGCTTCTCGGTGATGGGCCTGATCGATCCGCCCGGCAGAATCGTCGAGGGCTCGATCAAGCTCAACGGCAAGGAGCTTGTCGGGCTCGACGAGGAGGGCTTCCGCAAGGTCCGCGGCCGTGAGGTCGCGATGATCTTCCAGGACCCGATGATGACGCTGAACCCGGTCCTGCGCGTCGACACGCAGATGATCGAGGCCGTCACCGCCCATGACAAGGTCTCGCACAAGGCGGCTCGTGAGCGCTCCCGCGACGCCCTCGCCAAGGTCGGTATCCCCTCGCCCGAGGAGCGGCTCAACGCTTATCCGCACCAGTTCTCCGGCGGCATGCGCCAGCGCGTCGCGATCGCGATCGCCCTGCTGCACCGCCCGCCCCTAATCATCTGCGACGAGCCGACCACGGCTCTCGACGTCACCATCCAGAGCCAGATCCTGGCGGAGATGCAGAGCCTCTGCGCCGACACCGGCACGGCACTGGTCTGGATCACCCATGACCTCGGCGTCGTCGCCGGCCTCGCCGACCGGATCGCGGTGATGTATGCCGGCCGCATCGTCGAGACCGGCGCCGTCGATCCCGTTCTCGACAGCCCGCTCCACCCCTACACTAACGGTTTGCTCGGCTCGCTGCCCGCAGAGGGCGAGCCCGGCGCGCCCTTGCGCCAGATCAGGGGCTCGACGCCGTCGCTGGCGCGCCTGCCACAGGGCTGCGCCTTCGCGGCGCGCTGCGATTATGCGCAGGCCGATTGCCTCGCCCTCGCCCCCGACGTCACCCCCTTCCCGGGAGAGCGCGGCGTGCGCTGCCATCACCCGCTGAACCTCGCCGGAGTCGCGGCATGAGCACGCCGATCCTCACGCTCGAAGGCGTCTCGAAGCGCTTCACCAAGCCGCTCGACGCCGCCTCGAAATTCGCCAACCTGCTCGGCGCCAATTATAGCGAGCAGACCGTCCATGCCGTCGACAGCGTCGACCTCTCGATCCGCCAGGGCGAGGTCGTCGGGCTCGTCGGCGAATCCGGTTGCGGCAAGTCGACCCTCGGACGCGTCGTCGCCGGTGTCCACCATGCCAGCTCCGGCCGCGTCTCCTGGCGCGGGCGCTACACCGACGAGATGTCGTCGGAGGAGCGCAAGGCGGCGACGCTCGCGATCCAGATGATCTTCCAGGACCCGATGTCCTCGCTCAATCCGCGCCTGCGCGTCACCGACATCGTCGGCGAGGCGCCGGTCGTGCACGGGCTGGTGCCGAAGGCGCAGCAGGACGCCTATGTCGCCGAGATGCTCGACCGGGTCGGGCTCGACTCGACCTATCGCCGCCGCTATCCGCACCAGTTCTCCGGCGGCCAGCGCGCCCGCATCGGCATCGCGCGGGCGCTGGCGGTCAAGCCGCAATTCCTCGTCTGCGATGAGAGCGTCGCCGCACTTGATGTATCGATTCAGGCCCAAGTCCTGAATCTTTTCATGAAGCTGCGCGACGAACTTAACCTGACTTATCTTTTCATTAGCCATGATCTCTCGGTGGTTCGCCACCTCTCCGACCGGGTCGTGATCATGTATCTCGGCCGCGTCGTCGAGGCCGCGCCGGCAAGCGAATTGTTCAAGGGCCCGCAGCACCCCTACGCGCAGGCGCTGCTCGCCAATGTCCCGACGATCAGCGCCCGCAAGAAGCGCTTCGCCCCGCTGAAGGGCGAGATCCCCTCGCCGTTACATCCGCCGACCGGCTGCCATTTCCATCCGCGCTGCCCGCAGGCCGGGCCACGCTGCAAGGCCGAGCGCCCGGCGCTGAAGGAGATCGCGACGGGACATGTCGCCGCCTGCCATCTGCACGATGGCGGCGTCGGCGCGCTGGCGGCCTAGGGCCTCGCCTCAGATCGGCGAGAGCTGCCACGCGTATTGATAGCGCCCATACTGGGTGCTGGTGACGCCGTTGCGCTCGGTGCCGGGGAACTCCTCCGGCGGCGTCACCACCGTCACCCTAAAGACGGCGCTCTTGCCCGGCTTCAGCAGACCCATATGGACGGCGGCTGCGCCAAGCGTCGAGTCGCCGCTATAGATGTCGGTGCCCCAGAGCTGGCCTTCCAGCACGCCGGTGACGCGGAAATAGTAGACGGCGCCGACCTTCTCGCAGAGCCCGTGCATGTTGGTCGGCGCTTCCGAGGCGATCGAATTCTGCTCGAGCAACGTCTTGAGCTGCCGGCGCGAGAGTTTTCCGCGCTTGTCGAAATAGGCGACGAGATCCTGAACGACTTTCACGATGCACCTCCCGCTTGCATGACGATCACCCGTCCATAGGAGGGCTGGAACGAGGCCGAGGGTTTCGGCAGTGCCCAGAGCACGGCATAGGGCACGGCCTCGCCCGGATAGGTGACGTCGCCGTCAGTGATGACGATGGCGGAGGTCACGCGCGGATCGTCCGCCAATGCGGCGAGCGCCGGCGTCAGGTCGCTGCCGCCATAGCCGCTGATCTGATAGTCGGCGAGCGCCGCTGGCGAGAGCACTTCATCCGAGGTGACGACGGTGTCGCACTGGACGACGCGGATCTCGTCGACCCCGGCCGCATCGCAGAAATCGGCGATGGCCCCGAGCGCCTTCGGGATGTCGTCCCCCATCGAGGCGCTGGTATCGAGGATGACGTTCAGCATCCAGGAATGGCGCTTGCGGCCGGGCATCACTACGTCGCTGCGATCATGGCCGCGGCGTGAGGCGCGGGTATAGGTGCGCTCGCCCGGCGCGACGCCTTCGAGCCAGGCCTGGAGCGCGACGTACCAGGGCGTGTGAAAGAAACCGCGCTGCGCCAGCACATTCTGTTGCTGGCCGCCCGGGCTATCGCCCCTGCCGCGCAAAGCGCCCATGGCCTTCGCCAGCACCATGCCGCGGCCAGCGAGGTCGCGGACCGCCCGCGCCCGCTCGGCCTGGTCGGCACTGCCTTCCGGGAACAGTTCGCGCTCGCGCCGGGCGTCGAGCGCATCACCCATCGCGCCGGCAGGCGCCTGTCGCGCCGCGCCGAGCACCTGCTCGACGGTCACGACCTGCCCTTCCCAAACCTGAGTCCGTGACGGCATGTAGCTGCCGGTGCGGCGCATCTCCAGCACGATATCCTCGGCCGAGCGCTCGCGGGCGCCTTGCATGTCGAGCCCGCCTGCCGGGATCGTGGTGGTGCCGAGCGCATGCCGCAGCATGTCGTTGATGATGTAGTCGTGGGCGTAGTTGAACTCGAGCGCAGCACTGCCGCGGGCCCGGTCATGGGTCCGCAACGCCAGATGCAGCAGCTCATGGGCGAGCACGAAGACGAGGTCGTCGCCGGAGAGCCTCGCGGTGAAGGTCGGATTCGCCAGCAGCCGGCCGGAAGCGAAGACGCCCATGGTCGGCACGCGCTCGTCGATTTCGACGCGCACGGCGGCGGCCAGTCCGGCCAGATGCGGGAACGGCACCGTCACCAGCCGCAGGCCCCGCATGATGCGTGCATGCGTCGCGCGGTCGGCAACCGAAAGATCGGGCGCCGCGCTCATGCCGCGACCTTGCGCAGGAGGTCGTACATGGCCCGGTCCGCGCCCAGCGCGCCCCAGGTCTCGACCATGTCGTTGAGGACGAGCAGCTGGTGCTCATGCGACAGGCTGCGCAGGAAGCGGTTGATCACCGCCGGCTTGATGCCTGCAGCGCGCCCGTCCCTGACGAACTGGCAGATGCAGTCGAGGATGAACCAGCGGGCGGAATCGCCCTTTGGCAACAGCTCCGGCTTGCGCAGATACTCGTCGAGCGGACGCACCGCGCCGATCGAATCCTCGGCGAGCGCGCAGAACACCACGGCGTCTTCCGGTGAGAGCCGGCCGAAAGCGAGCGCGCGTCGCAACTCATTGCTGAGGAAGCCGGCACTCTGGGCCATGTCGAGCGCCCGCGACAGCAATGCCCAGGCGCGCGGCGTCGAGAACGGCACGGGCTCCGCCGGCACCGGCCGCATCAGCGCGTCGGGGATGGTCGCGATGAAGCTGCGGATCTCGGCCCGCACGCCGGCGCGCTGGGCCCAGGCCAGCCAGTCGGCGGTGTCGACGCGCAGTTGCAGGATTGTGACGCGGTTGACCAGCGCCGAGCTCATCGCCCGCACCAAGGCACGATCCTGCAGGCGGTTGCCGGCGGCGACGACCCAGGTGCCCTTCGGCAGGGCATGCTCGCCCAGCCGCCGTTCCAGCAGCAGCGAATAGAACGCCTTCTGGACATCGGGCGAGCAGGCCGGCAGCTCATCGAGGAACAGGCAGAACGGCTCCGGTTTCTCCGGCAGCAGCACCCGCGGCGGGCAGAAGACCGAGCGCTCGCCGACGATGCGCGGAATGCCGCTGACGTCCTCCGGGGCGATCTGGGTGCCGAGCAGCGAGCGACAGGGCAGGCCTGCCTCGCGCGCGGCTTCATAGACCAGCTCGGACTTGCCCAGCCCCGGCGGCGAGAGCAGCAGGAAGCTCTGCTCATGCGCCATGCATTGGATCAGCTGCTTGGCCTGTCGCAGCGAGACGACTTCCTCGAAGGCGGAACGCGTCGCTTCCATCAACCCCTCCCAAGAGCGCCCTACCGGGGTCACATCCGCGGGTACGGCAAGAGGCAGTCTGCAACAGCCGAGGCCTTTGAAATCATTATTTCTTTGTAATGTTTAGTTTTGTTTCACGGCTGTTTCACGAGCCGCAGCTTCCATCGTTTCTGGCGGTCCGGCCGCACTTGCGCGCGAAGCGCGGCCCTGTTTTCCCGGTGGCACAAGTCTTTCGCCGCCCGGCCCGGCTTGACGCCCACCCGTTTCCGCGCGACCTCCTCAACTCACAACGGTAGCGCAGAGGAAGCGTGGGATGGCTAAGAGCACCTTGTCGGCGGACCTTCGTTCGGGCGCGCTCGTCTACCACCGCCTTCCCAAGCCCGGTAAGCTCGAGATCCAGGCGACCAAGCCGCTCGGCAACCAGCGCGACCTGGCACTGGCCTATTCGCCCGGCGTCGCTGCCGCCTGCGAGGCGATCGTCGAGGATCCCGGCCAGGCGGCTGAGCTGACCTCGCGCCAGAACCTCGTCGCCGTCATCACCAACGGCACCGCCGTGCTCGGCCTCGGCGACATCGGCCCGCTCGCCTCCAAGCCGGTGATGGAGGGCAAGGCCGTCCTGTTCAAGAAATTCGCCGGCATCGACTGCTTCGACATCGAGGTCGAGCAGAAGAACATCGAGAAATTCGTCGATGTCGTCGCGGCGCTGGAGCCGACCTTCGGCGGCATCAATCTCGAGGATATCAAGGGGCCGGAATGCTTCGAGATCGAGGAGCAGCTCAAGGCCCGGATGAACATCCCCGTCTTCCATGACGACCAGCACGGCACGGCGATCATCGTCAGCGCCGCCGTCCTGAACGGTCTCGACCTCGCCGGCAAGAAGATCGGCGACGTCAAGATCGTCGTCTCGGGCGCAGGCGCGGCGGCGCTGGCCTGCCTCAACCTCCTCGTCTCGCTTGGCGCCCGCACGCAGAATATCTGGGTCACCGATCTCGACGGCGTGGTCTACAAGGGCCGCAACACGCTGATGGACCGCTGGAAGGAGGTCTACGCCCAGGAGACCGACGCCCGCACGCTCGCTGAGGTCATCCCCGGCGCCGACATCTTCCTCGGCCTCTCCGCCGCCGGCGTGCTGAAGCCCGAAATGGCCAAGGAGATGGCGCAAAAGCCGCTGATCCTGGCGCTCGCCAACCCCTATCCGGAGATCATGCCGGAGGAGGCGCTGGCCGTCCGCCCGGACGCGATGATCTGCACCGGCCGCTCGGACTATCCGAACCAGGTCAACAACGTCCTGTGCTTCCCCTACATCTTCCGCGGCGCGCTCGACGTGCAGGCGACGACGATCAACGAGCCGATGAAGCTCGCCGCCGTGCGCGCCATCGCAGCGCTCGCCCGCGAGGCGACCTCGGACGTGGCGGCGCGCGCCTATGGCGGCGAGGCCTCGACCTTCGGCGCGACCTCGCTGATCCCGAACCCGTTCGATCCGCGCCTGATCCTGCGCATCGCGCCGGCGGTGGCGGAAGCGGCGATGACGACCGGTGTCGCCAAGAAGCCGCTGATCGACGTAGAGGCCTATCGAGAGGACCTGTCGCGCTTCGTCTTCCGCTCCGGCTTCCTGATGAAGCCGCTCTTCGCCAAGGCCAAGGCCGATCCGAAGCGGGTGATCTATGCCGAAGGCGAGGACGAGCGCGTGCTGCGCGCCGCCCAGATCGCGATCGAGGAAGGCATGGCGATCCCGATCCTGATCGGCCGCCCCAGCGTGATCGAAACCCGCGTCAAGCGCTTCGGCCTGACGATCCGCCCCGGCATCGATTGCGAACTGATCAACCCAGAGGATGATCCGCGCTATCGCGACTACGTCCAGACCTATCTCGACATCGCCGGCCGGCGCGGCATCACGCCCGAGGCGGCGCGTTCGCTGGTACGCACCAACAACACCGTGATCGCGGCGCTCGCCGTGGCGCGTGGCGAAGCCGACGCGATGATCACCGGCCTCGAAGGGCGCTTCCTCTCGCGGCTGCGCCATATCCGCGACATCATCGGGCTCGAACCCGGTGTCTGCGACATCGCGGCGATGACCTTGATCATCACCAGCAAAGGCGCCTTCTTCCTCGCCGACACCCATGTCCGGCACGACCCGACGGCCGAAGAGATCGCCGACACCACCATCCTGGCCGCCAGCCATGTCGAGCGCTTCGGCATCACCCCGAAGATCGCCCTGCTCTCGCATTCGGATTTCGGCGCGGCCGACACGCCGAGCTCGATCAAGATGCGCAAGGCGGTCAAGCTGATCCAGGAGCGTGCGCCGGAGCTGGAATGCGATGGCGAGATGGAGGCCGACACCGCGCTCGTCGCCGCGATCCGCGACCGGGTGCTGCCGTCCTCGAAGCTGAAGGGCGTCGCCAACGTCCTGATCTTCCCCAATCTCGACGCCGCGAACATCGCCTACCAGTTCGCCAAGGTGCTGGCGGACGCGCTTCCCGTCGGCCCCATCCTGATCGGCGCCGCCAAGCCGGTGCATATTCTCACCGGATCGGTGACGGCACGTGGCGTCGTCAACATGACCGCGGTCGCGGTCGCGGAAGCGCAGGGTCGGGCTGCCGCCAGCTGACCTTGCGAGAGGCCCTCTTAAAGTCGTTTCTGAGCCAGCTTTCGAAAGCAGGCCAGTGACTTAAGCTCAGCGGTTGATACCGCCTTTTCGCTCTTGGCGGGTGGCGCGCGATAGGCTCATACTTCGTTTCAGGAGCGGGAAAGGGGCCCGTGCGAAACGTTCGGAGAGCGCTCATGCGTGAGATTCACCGTCAGTCCCGTATCCGGCGCGCCATTCGGCCGCTCGCGCTGGCGAGCGGCCTTTTTCTTGCGCTTGCCGGCACCTTTGCCGACGCCGCCATGGCGCAGGTGGTGTTCCATCGCGGCAATGACGGCGACCCGGAGACGCTCGATTCGCACAAGACCTCGACGGTGAGCGAAGCGCATCTGCTGCGCGATCTCTCCGAAGGGCTGGTGATCCACCACATCAACGGCGAGGTCGTCCCCGGCGTCGCCGAGAGCTGGACGATGGCGCCAGACGGCAAGAGCTACAGCTTCAAGCTGCGCGCCAACGCCAAATGGTCGAATGGCGATCCGGTCACGGCTGGCGATTTCGTCTTCTCGTTCCGGCGCATGGTCAATCCGGAGACCGGCGCGAAATACGCCAACATCCTCTACCCGATCCGCAATGCCGAGAAGATCAACAAGGCGAGCGAAGGCGCCAAGCTCGAAGACCTCGGCGTCAAGGCGATCGACGAGCGCACGCTCGAGATCGCGCTGGAGCGGCCCACCCCCTATTTTCTGGAATTGCTGACGCACCAGACCGGACTGCCGGTCCACCCCGCCTCCGTGCAGAAATTCGGCAAGGACTTCGTCAAGCCGGAGAATTGGGTCTCGAACGGCGCCTACACGCTGAAGGAGTTCGTGCCGAACTCGCATATCCGGCTGGAGAAGAACAAGAACTTCCACGACGCCGCGAACGTCAAGATCGACACGGTCATCTATTATCCGACGCCTGACTTTTCCGCCGCCGCCCGCCGCTTCCAGGCCGGCGAGCTGCAGATGACGTCGGACATTCCGGCCGACCAGGTCCAGCAATTGCGCGAGAAGCTCGGCAAGGACCAGGTCAGAATCTCGCCCTATCTCGGCACCTATTTCCTGATCATCAACACCGCGAAGAAGCCGTTCGACGACATCCGGGTGCGCCGCGCGCTGTCACTGGTGATCGACCGCGAATTCATCGCCGAGGAGATCTGGGGCGGCACGATGCTGCCGGCCTATGGCGTGATCCCGCCGAACATCGGCAATTACGGCGAGCGGGCCGAAGCCGATTTCAAGGGTACTTCCCCGCTCGACCGCGAAGACGAGGCCAAGAAACTGCTCGCCGCCGCGGGCTTCGGACCGGGTATGCCGCTCAGGGTGCAGCTGCGCTATAACACCACCGACAACAACCGCCGGACCGTGATCGCCATCGCCGAGCAGTGGAAGGCGATTGGCGTCGAGACCAGCTTCATCAACACCGACGGCAAGACGCATTTCGCTCTGCTGCGCGACGGCGGCGACTTTGACATCGCCCGCTATGGCTGGATCGGCGACTATTCCGACCCCCAGAACTTCCTGTTCCTGTTCCAGAGCGACAATACCGGCTTCAACTCCGGCAAATACAACAACCCGAAGTTCGATGCGCTGATGAAGCAGGGGGCCGAGGAGATCGACATCGCCAAGCGCGCCGCGATCCTGCGCGAGGCGGACGCGATCCTCGCCGCCGACGTGCCCTGGATCCCGGTGCTCTACTATTCCTCGAAGAACCTGGTCTCGCCGAAGGTGCAGGGCTTCCAGCAGAACCTGCGCGGCGCACTGCCAACGCGGTTCATGAGCCTGAAGCCATAGCAGGCATAGGCCCCTGGCCGGACCGGCCAGGGGCCTGAAATCAAGCCCGTGCTCACCTACATTCTGCGCCGTCTTGCCGCCGCGATCCCGACCCTGTTCGTGATCGTGACGATCTCGTTCTTCCTGATGCGCGTCGCGCCGGGCGGGCCGTTCGATCTCGAACAACCGCTGGAAGCCAAGGTGATGGAGAACCTGCGGCGGATCTACAAGCTCGACCAGCCGCTGTTCCAGCAATACCTGACCTATCTCGCCGCCCTGCTGCGCGGCGATTTCGGCCCCTCCTTCTATTTCCGCGACTTCTCGATCGCCGAATTGTTCGCGCAGGGCCTGCCGGTCTCGATGCGGCTCGGAGCCTGCGCGCTGCTGCTCGCGCTCGCGATCGGCGGACCGCTCGGCGCGCTCGCGGCCTTCCGCCAGAACGGCGCGGCCGATCATGCGGTGATCGGCTTCGCCACGGCCGGCATCACCATCCCGAACTTCGTCGTCGCCCCGGTGCTGCAGATCGTCTTCGGCTTGAGTCTCGCCTGGCTGCCGGTCGGCGGCTGGAACGGTGGCGCCTTCCGCAACAGCGTGCTGCCGGTGGTGACGCTCGCCTTGCCGCAGATCGCCGTGATCGCCCGGATGACGCGCGCGGCGATGATCGAGACGCTGCGCGCCAACCATATCCGCACGCTGCGGGCGCAGGGGCTCTCGACCACGATCATCGCGCTGCATGCGGCGCGCGGCGCGGCGCTGCCGGTCGTCTCCTATCTCGGGCCGGCGGCGGCGAGCCTGCTCACCGGCTCGGTCGTGGTCGAGACGATCTTCGCCATTCCCGGCATCGGGCGCTATTTCGTCGAAGGCGCGCTCAACCGCGACTACACGCTGGTGATGGGCACGGTCGTCGTGGTCGCGATCTTCGTGCTGCTCTTCAACCTCGTCGTCGACGTGCTCTATGCGTTACTCGACCCGCGCGTCAGGCTGGAGTGAGCGATGAGCGACACTGCCGCCTGTCCCACCCCACCAACCGGCCGCTCACTCTGGCAGGACGCCCGCATCCGCCTGCTGCGCAACCGTGCGGCGGTGGCGAGCCTGGTCGTGCTGGCGCTGATGATGCTGGCCTGCATCGTCGGCCCGCTGCTGACCGGCCACCCCTACGACAAGGTCTACCAGGACTATGTCCGCGTCCCCGCCAGCCTTTCCGCCTATCCCAAGGCCGAGGCTCTGCCCGGTGCCGTGCAGCGCATCGCATCGCGGATCAGGGCGACGCCGAGCGAGATCGTTGCGCAAGATGATCGCGTCCTGCTGGTGCTGACCGCGCAGCGGCCGATCGACCAGCGCCTGCTCGTCTATTTCGACCGCTCCGACCAGTTCGGCACGCCGGTGATCACCGGCAATGAGCAGGAGGGGCGCCGGCTCAGCCTCGATGTCCCGATCAAGCGGCAGCACTTCCTGTTCGGCACCGACTCTAATGGCCGCGACCTACTCACCCGCACGCTGATCGCCGGCCGGGTCTCGCTCGCCATCGGCCTGCTCGCCACAGGCGTCGCGTTGGTGATCGGCGTCGCCTATGGCGCGACCGCCGGCTATCTCGGCGGCCGCCTCGACATGGTGATGATGCGTATCGTCGACGTGCTCTATTCCCTGCCGTTCATCTTCTTCGTCATCCTGCTCGTCGTCTTCTTCGGCCGGAACTTCATCCTGATGTTCCTCGCGGTCGGTGCGATCGAATGGCTCGACATGGCCCGGATCGTCCGCGGCCAGGCGCTCTCGATCCGTCGGCAGGACTATGTCCTGGCGGCAGAAGCGCTCGGGGTCTCGACCGGCGGCATCCTCAAACGCCATGTCATTCCCAACACGTTGGGGCCGGTGATCGTCTATGTCACCCTCCTGGTGCCGAAGGTGATCCTGCTGGAGAGCTTCCTCTCCTTCCTCGGCCTCGGCGTGCAGGAGCCGATGACGAGCTGGGGCGTGCTGATCTCGGACGGCGCCCGCGCCATCCAGGCGACGCCGTGGATGCTGATCTTCCCGGCCGCCTTCCTGGTGACGACACTGTTCTCGCTCAACTTCCTCGGCGACGGCCTGCGCGATGCGCTCGATCCGAGGGATCGCTGAGATGGCAGGCGAGCCGATCCTCGCCATCCGCGACCTCAAGGTCCGTTTCCGCACCAATGACGGCCCGTGCGAGGCGGTGCGCGGCATCGATCTTGACGTCGGGCCCGGCGAGTTCGTCGCGGTGGTCGGTGAATCCGGCTCCGGAAAGAGCCAGAGCGTGATGGCGGCGATGGGCCTTCTCGCCAGCAATGGCGAGGTTTCCGGTGCGATCCGCTATCGCGAGGTCGATCTTCTCAAGCTGCCGCCGGCGGTCCTGAACAGCTATCGCGGCCGCAAGCTCGCGATGATCTTCCAGGAGCCGATGACCTCGCTCGATCCGCTGTTCCGGATCGGCACGCAGATGGCGGCGCCCCTGCGCAAGCATCAGGGCCTGTCGCGCAAGGCGGCGCGGGCGCGGGCGTTGGAGCTCTTGAAGCTGGTGCGCATTCCGCATCCGGAGCGCCGGCTCGATTCCTATCCGCACGAGCTTTCCGGCGGGCAGCGCCAGCGCGTGATGATCGCGATGGCGCTGGCCAACGATCCCGACATCCTAATCGCCGACGAGCCGACCACGGCGCTCGACGTCACCATCGAGGCCGAGATCCTCGCGCTGATCGCCGAGCTCAGGCAGCGGCTCGGCATGGCGGTGATCCTGATCAGCCACGATCTCGGCCTCGTCCGGAAATATGCCGAGCGCGTCTATGTGATGAAGGCCGGCGAGGTCGTCGAGAGCGGCCCGGCGCAGGCAATTTTCGAAGCGCCGCAGCACCCGTACACCCGGGCCCTGCTCGCGGCCGAGCCGCATGGCCACAAAGCGCCGCCACCTGCCGATGCACCCGTACTGCTCGAAGCCCGCGACCTGCGCGTCAGCTTCGCGTTGTCTCGTGGCTTCCTCAGGCGCGAGACGATCGCGCTTCATGCGGTCGACGGTGTCGACCTGACGCTGAAGCGCGGCCAGACCATCGGCATCGTCGGCGAATCCGGCTCGGGCAAGTCGACGTTGGGACGCGCTCTGCTCAAACTCCTGCCCTCCTCTGGAACCGTCCGTTTCGAGGACCGGGCCCTGGCCCCGCTCGACCGCGCCGCGATGCGGCCGCTGCGGCGGAGCCTGCAGGTCGTGTTCCAGGATCCGTTCGGCTCGCTCTCGCCGCGCCTCACCGTCGGCGAGATCATCACCGAGGGTCTGCTGGTGCATGAGCCCGCCTTGTCGCGTGCCGAGCGCGAGCGGCGGGCTGCGGCGGCGCTCATGGAAGTCTGCCTCGATCCAGCACTCCGCAACCGCTATCCGCATGAGTTCTCAGGCGGCCAGCGCCAGCGCATAGCGATCGCCCGCGCCATGATCCTGCATCCGGCGTTGGTGGTACTGGACGAGCCGACCTCGGCGCTCGATCGGACGGTGCAGCAGAGCATCGTCGCCCTGCTCAAGGAGCTGCAGGCGGCGCACGACCTCTCCTACCTCTTCATCAGCCACGACCTCGCCGTGGTCCGCGCCATGGCCGACGAGATCATGGTGATGAAGGATGGCCGGGTGGTCGAGCGCGGACAGACCGAAGCGATCTTCGAGGCGCCGCAGCAGGACTATACCCAGCGCCTGATCGCGGCCGCACTGAAGTGCTGAAACGAAAAACGCCGCCTCGCTGGAGCGAAGCGGCGCCCTATCGGTGTCCGGCCAGGGGAGGCCACCGACACCGGCTAGAGTATTGTTTTTATCGCATTGTCTTCACGCGAACCGGTATCCACTTCGCTCGAAAATGCTCTAGCTATCAGTTCTCGACATAGCTGATCTTGCCGTCCGTTCCCTTCTTCCAGGTGTAGACGGTGTAGTCGAGATTGGTGCGATCGCCCTTCTTGTCATAGGACATGTCGCCGAGCACGGTCTTGAAGGTCATGCCGGAATGCATCGCCGCGGCGATCTTCTTCGGATCGAGCGATTTCGCCTGCTCGGCCGCCTGCTTCATGATCTGGACCGCGGCATAGGAGTAGAGCGTGTAGGCCTCGGGATTGATGCCCTTGGCCTCGAAGCGCTTCACGACCTCGGCCGCAGCGGGGCGCCGGCGCGGATCGGGCGGGAAGGTCATCAGCGTGCCTTCGGTGCCCGGGCCGCCGATCACGGCGTATTCGTCGGAGGTGATGCCGTCGGCGCCCATCGCGACCGTCGTCAGGCCCTGGTCGCGCATCTGCCGGACGATCAGGCCGAGCTCGGTGTGCAGCCCACCCCAATAGAGCAGATCGGCCTTGGCCGATTTGATCTTCGAGACCAGCGCCGAGAAGTCCTTCTCGCCGGTGTTGACGCCTTCATAGAGCACTTCCTTGATGCCGGCGGCGTGCAGGCCCTTGCGGGTCTCGTCGGCCAGCCCCTGGCCATAGGTCGTCTTGTCGTGGATGACGACGACAACCTTGCCCTTGAAGGTCTTGGCGATGTGGCCGGAGGCGACGACGCCCTGCTGGTCGTCGCGGCCGCAGGTGCGGAACACGTTCCAGAGGCCGCGCTCGGTGATCTTCGGGTTGGTCGCCGACGGGCTGATCATCAGCATGCCGTTCTCGGCATAGACCTCGGACGCCGGCATGGTGACGCCGGAGTTGAAGTGGCCGACGACGAGCTTGACGCCGTCGCCGACGAATTTGTTGGCGACCGAGACACCCTGCTTGGGATCGCCGACATCGTCTCCGCTCGAGAGCGCGATCGTCTGGCCGAGAATGCCGCCGGCGGCATTGATGTCGGCCACCGCCTGCTCGACCCCGTTCTTCAATTGCGCCCCGAAGGCAGCGCTCGCGCCGGTCATCGGGCCGGCGACGCCGAGCTTGATCTGCGCGAGCGCCGCGCCATGCGACATCGCGAATGCGCCTGCGGCGAGCATCGCGATCAGATTGATCCTCATATCCGTTCTCCTCCACGGTCAGAGCCGTGGCCGGACGCTACGTCGCTTGCTTTAACCTGTAAATCTGAGATAGCTGGTTACATGACAATCGATCGCATAGGCGGCCCCAGCCGCGCCGGATCGCTGCCGCTCGTCGCCAGTGAGCTCGCCTTCGACTTCACCAACACAACTTCGGATCGCGGCGGGCCGAACCAGCTCGAGCATCTCCGCGAAGGGCGCGACGTCGTGATCTGGGCGCGGCACGCCAAAGTGATCAGCGACACTGACCGCGATGCGTCACTGGCCGCGGTCGAGGCGGACGGCAGGCTGGCGGCACACCTGCTCGCCGAGGCACTCGATCTGCGCGACACGATCTACCGGATCGGCGCCGCACTCAGCCGCCGCCAGCCTCCGGCGGAGGAGGACCGGGTGCAGCTTGCGGCCGTTCACGCGCATTGCCTCGCCTGTGCGAAGCTTTCTCCCTTCGGCGACGGCTTCGTCTGGCGCTGGGACGCTAGCCAGACCCTGAGCGAGGCGATCCGCGGGCCGGTCGCGCTGTCGGCGCTGACCGTGCTGACCCAGCAGAACCTCGCCCGCATCAAGCAATGTGAGGGCGACCATTGCGGCTGGCTGTTCTTCGATACCACCAAGAACCGGCTGCGGCGCTGGTGCGAGATGGCGGTCTGCGGCAATCGCGCCAAGGTCCGCGCATTCAGGACGCGCCATTTCGAGGCGAAGACCGTTAGCTAGCGCAGCCTTGCATCCAACGCCGAGCGGCAAGCCGGCATGGTATCTCGCTTCGTCCGCGCCGCTCGGCTAGGAAGGTCCGTCCTTCCCGCATGAGACCCTTCCCCATGAGCCGCACCGTCTACGTCAATGGCGCCTATCTTCCAGAGGAAGAGGCGACGATCTCGATCTTCGACCGCGGCTTCATCTTCGGCGACGGCATCTACGAGGTCTCGGCCGTGCTTGGCGGCAAGCTGGTCGACTGCGAGGCGCACCTCGCGCGGCTGGAGCGCTCAGCCGGCGAGATCGGGCTCGAGCTCCCCTGCTCGCGCGCCGAACTCGTCGCGATCCACCAGGAGCTGATCGCCCGCAACAGCCTGGACGAAGGCAGCATCTATCTGCAGGTCTCGCGCGGCGCCTCCGATCGCGACTTTCCCTTCCCGAAGGGCGTGAAGGCGTCCCTGGTCCTGTTCACCCAGGCACGCCAATTCGCCAACACCCCGCTGGCCAAGACCGGCATCAAGGTCGTCAGCACGCCGGACCTGCGCTGGGCTCGCCGCGACATCAAGAGCGTCAACCTGCTCGCTCCCGTGCTGGCCAAGCAATTTGCCGCCGAGAACGGCGCGCAGGAGGCCTGGATGATCGAGGACGGCGTCGTCACCGAAGGCGCCTCGTCGACCGCCTGGATCGTCAAGGGCAAGACGTTGATCTCGCGCCCGCTCTCGCACAAGGTCCTGCCCGGCATCACCCGCACGGCGGTGCTCGCTTTCCTGGCGGAGAGCGGCTTCACCTTCGAAGAGCGCGAGTTCACGCTGGACGAGGCGCTCGACGCCGAGGAGGCCTTCATCACCTCCGCGACCAGCCTGGTCATGCCGGTGACGACGATCGACGGGCACAGCATCCACAACGGCGCGCCGGGCCCGGCGACGATCCGGCTGCGCGAAATCTATCTCGACCACGCCCGCAAGGGCGGCGTGCTGGGCTGATCGACCGCGACCGTCATGCTCGCCCTTGTGGCGAGCATCCACGTCTTGAACACCGTCTTTGAACCACGAAGACGTGGATGGTCGGAACAAGCCCGGCCATGACGACTAGGCTGCAGCAGACGTTGCCAACTCCCCCGCGACATAGGTCGCGACGACATTGCGTTCGTCGCCGAGCGTGACCAGCACGAAGAGCTCCTCGGCGAGGTCGCGCACGGTCTCCAGCCGGTGCGCCATCGTCCGCGTCGCCGCTGGGTCGAGCACGACGAAATCCGCCTCGCGCCCCAGCTCGAACGAGCCGATCAGATGGTCGAGCCCGAGCGCGACGGCATTGCCGAGCGTGATCGCGTGCAGCGCCTCGAAGGCCGAGAGCGATTGCCCCTGCAGCTGCAGGATCTTGTAGGCTTCGGCCATGGTGCGCAGCATCGAATAGGAGGTGCCGCCGCCGATATCCGTGGCGACCGCGACCTTGACGCCCTCGTGCCGGGCTCTCTGCCAATCGAACAGGCCGGAGCCGAGGAAGAGGTTCGAGGTCGGGCAGAAGACCGCGATCGCACCATGCTGGGCGAAGGCACGCCATTCGCGCTTGGTCATGTGGATGCAGTGGCCGAGCAGGCTTTTATGGCCCAGCAAGCTGTAATCCTCGTAGATGCCGGCATAGTCGGCGGCGTCGGGATAGAGTTCCCTTGCGAAGGCGATCTCGGCCCGGTTCTCGTTGATATGGGTCTGGACGAAGCAGTCCGGGTGCTCCTCGACCAGCCGCTGGGACGCCGCCATTTGCTCCGGCGTCGAGGTCACCGCGAAACGCGGCGTGATCGCGTAGAGTTGGCGGCCCTTGCCGTGCCAGCGGCCGATCAGTTCCTTGCTGTCGACATAGCCGCTCTCGGCGGTATCGGTCAGTGCCGGCGGGGCATTGCGGTCCATCATCACCTTGCCGGCGATCATGCGGGTGTTGCGCCGGTGCGACTCGGTGAAGAAGGCCTCGGCCGACTGCTTGTGCACCGAGCAATACACCGCCGCCGTGGTGGTGCCGCTCGCCAGCAACTCGTCGAGCAGGAAGGCAGAGAGCTTCTCGGCATGGCCCTGCTGGGCGAGCTTCTGCTCTTCGACGAAGGTGTACTTGTTCAGCCACTCCATCAGCTGCGCGCCATAGGAGGCGATCACCTGCGTTTGCGGCATGTGGATGTGGGCGTCGATGAAGCCGGGCATAACCAGATGCGGACGATGATCGGTGATGGCGGCTCCCGCCGGCAGGGTCGGCAGCAGCGCCTTCGCCTCGCCGGCAGCCCGGATCAGCCCACCTTCGATGACGAGCAAACCATCCTCGACATAGCGATGCGCGGCCTCGCCGACCTCGTGCGGATCACCGACGAACCAGAGAAGCCGGCCGCGCAGGGCTAAGGTCGCACCGTCTTTGCTCAAGGCTCGCCGCTCCGGCTCAAATCGCGATCATATCTGCACCAAATCAAAGCTTTCGGCCAAGCCGCGAACGTGCCTAATCTTGGGGCATGACTCCGATTTGCGAGCGGCACGACCGCCATGCGTGAGAGCGTGTGTTTCCTGCTCGGCGACGAGCTGATCGAGATCGCATCCTGCGATCCGACCCGCACCGTGCTCGACTGGCTCAGGCTTGACCGGCGCCGCAGCGGCACCAAGGAAGGCTGCGCCGAAGGCGATTGCGGCGCCTGCACCATCGTCGTCGGCCGGCTCGATGGCGACCGACTGCGCTATGAGGCGATCAATGCTTGCATCCGGTTCCTGCCGACGCTGGACGGCTGCCATGTCCTGACCGTCGAGCATCTGAGAAGCCCGGACGGCGCGCTTCACCCGGTGCAGCAGGCGATGGTCGACTGCCATGGCTCGCAATGCGGCTTCTGCACGCCGGGCTTCGTGATGTCGCTGCTCGCGCTTTGGCTGAACGAACGGTCGCCATCGGTGCAGCGTATCGAGGATGCGCTCGCAGGGAACCTCTGCCGCTGCACCGGCTACGAGCCGATCATCGCGGCGGCGCAGCGCATGGATGCGGCCGAGCGCGACCAGGATCGCTTCGTCGCTGGGATGCCCACGATCCTCGCTCGGCTGAAGGCGCTCGCGGATGGCGAGACGATCTCGATCGGCGATGGCGAACGCCATTTCTATGCTCCCGCCACCGTCGAGGCGCTGGCCGAACTCGTCAGCACCCATCCGCAAGCGACGCTCGTAGCCGGGGCGACCGATGTCGGACTCTGGGTCACCAAGGGCATGCGCCGCCTCGATCCGGTGATCTACCTCGGCCGGATCGACGCGTTGCGCGCGATCTCGGACGAAGGTGATCACCTTCGCCTCGGCGCTATGGCCAACCAGATCGCGGTGCGCGAGGCATTGGCGGCCATCTCGCCGCAGCTTGACGAGATGATACGCCGCTTCGGCGGCGAGCAGGTGCGCAATGCCGGCACGATCGGCGGCAACATCGCCAATGGCTCGCCCATCGGCGACCTGCCGCCGGCGCTGATCGCGCTCGGCGCGACACTGGTGCTGCGCAAGGGCAGCGAGCGTCGCGAAATCCCGCTCGAAGCCTTCTTCCTCGACTACCGCAAGCAGGACCGGCAACCGGGCGAATTCGTCGAGACCGTGCTGGTGCCGAAGCTGGCTGCAGGTGCGCTCTTGCACATCTCCAAGATCTCGAAGCGCTTCGACGAGGACATTTCCGCAGTGTGCGGGGCGTTCTATCTGGAGCGCGACGCAGCCGGTCGGATTAGCGAGGCGCGGCTCGCCTATGGCGGCATGGCTGGCATCCCGAAGCGGGCGGAGGCGGCGGAAGCGGCCTTGCTCGGCCGCTCCTGGGACGACACAGCCGTCGCTGCCGCAATCGCCGCGCTGGCCGAGGATTTCACGCCGCTGACCGATATGCGGGCCTCGGCCAGCTATCGACTCAAGGTCGCCGGCAACCTGCTGCGGCGCTTCCTGATCGAAACGACCGCTCCGGAAACCCCGACCCGCGTTGCCGGCCTGCTGGCGGAGGCCGCTCATGGCTGACGCGCGCAAACGGCTCGATGCCATGGAGACGCGGCCGATCGTCGGCTCGCCGCTAAAGCACGATTCCGCAGAGAAGCATGTCGCCGGTGAAGCCCTCTATGTCGACGACATCGCCGAACCCGCCGGCCTCGCCCATGCCTGCTTCGGCCTCTCGACCATCGCGCATGGCAAGCTGCTCTCGCTCGACCTTTCGGCGGTCGAAGCCGCGACGGGTGTACTCGCGGTCCTCACCGCGACCGACATCCCCGGCGAGAACGACATCTCCTCGACGCACAAGCACGACGAGCCGGTCTTCGCGACGACGGACATCCTGCATCACGGCCAGCCGCTTTTCGCGGTCGTCGCAGAAACCCGCGAGCAGGCCCGCCATGCCGCTTTGCTGGCCAAGGCGACCTATGACGAAGCGCCTCCCCTGCTCGACGTCGCCGCCGCCCGCGCTGCTGGATCCGAGCTGGTCACCGAGCCGCTGAAGCTCGAGCGCGGCGATGTCGCCACTGCCCTCGCCGCCAGCCCGCGCCGGCTGAAGGGATCGATGGCGATCGGCGGGCAGGACCATTTCTACCTCGAAAGCCAGATTTCGCTCGCCATTCCTGGCGAGGACCAGGACATGCTGGTGCTGTGCTCGACCCAGCATCCGAGCGAGGTCCAGCACATGGTCGCCAACGTGCTCGGCGTCGGCGCGCATGCGGTCACGATCGAGGTCCGGCGCATGGGCGGCGGCTTTGGCGGCAAGGAGACGCAGGCCAATCTCTTCGCCTGCGTCGCCGCGCTCGCCGCCCGCAAGCTGAAGCGGCCGGTGAAGCTGCGGCCTGACCGCGACGACGACATGGTCATCACCGGCAAGCGCCACGACTTCGTCGTCGACTACGAGATCGGCTTCGACGACGAGGGCCGCATCCATGCGGTAGATGCGGTCTATGCGGCGCGCTGCGGCTGGAACGCCGACCTCTCCGGCCCGGTGACGGACAGGGCGTTGTTCCACATGGACAATTGCTATTTCTACCCGGCGGTGCAGGCCCGCTCCGAGCCCTTGCGCACGCATACGGTCTCGAACACCGCCTTCCGCGGCTTCGGCGGGCCGCAAGGCATGGTCGGGGCCGAGCGCTTCATCGAGGAGGTCGCCTACGCCACCGGGCTCGACCCGCTGGAGGTGAGAAAGCGCAATCTCTATGGCGGCGCAGGCCGCGAGATCACGCCCTATCACCAGCCGGTCGAGGACATGATCGCCGCCGAGGTGATCGACGACCTCGCACATGCCTGCGACTATCGCGCCCGCCGGGAAGCAATCCGCGCCTTCAACAGGACAAGCCCGGTGATCAAGCGCGGGATCGCGCTGACGCCGGTCAAGTTCGGGATATCCTTCACCGCGACCTGGTACAATCAAGCCGGCGCGCTGGTGCATGTCTACACGGACGGCACGGTAGCGCTGAACCATGGCGGCACCGAAATGGGCCAGGGGCTCTACCAGAAGGTGGCGCAGGTGGTGGCGCAGGCCTTCGGCATCGGGCTGGAGCGGATCAAGATCACAGCGACGACGACCGGCAAGGTGCCCAACACCTCGGCCACCGCCGCCTCCTCCGGCTCCGACCTGAACGGCATGGCGGCGCTCGACGCCTGCGAGACGATCAAGCAACGGCTCATCGCCTTCGCCTGCAAGCACTGGCAGGAAAAGCCGGAGGCGATCGCCTTCCTGCCCGGCAGGGTGCAGGTCGGCGCGCGCGAGATCGGCTTCGTCGAGCTGGTCAAGGCAGCCTATATGGCGCGCGTCCAGCTCTCGGCCACCGGCTTCTACGCGACGCCAAAAATCCACTGGGACCGCAAGGCAGGCAAAGGCCACCCGTTCTATTACTTCGCTTATGGCGCAGCGGCGGCAGAGGTCGCGATCGACACGCTGACCGGCGAGTACAAGGTCGAGCGGGTCGACATCCTGCACGACTGCGGCAACTCGCTGAACCCGGCGATCGACAAGGGCCAGATCGAGGGCGGCTTCATCCAGGGCATGGGCTGGCTGACCACCGAGGAACTGGTCTGGGACGAGAAGGGGCGGCTCAAGACGCACGCACCATCGACCTACAAGATCCCGGTCGCCTCCGACCGGCCGCGCATCTTCAATGTCGCGCTCTTGGAGAAGGCGCCCAATCGCGAGCACACCATCCACCGCTCCAAGGCGGTCGGCGAGCCCCCGTTGATGCTGGCGATCAGCGTGTTGCACGCACTCTCCGATGCAGTGGCGAGCGTCGGCGATCACCGCTTCTGCCCGCAGCTCGATGCGCCGGCGACGCCGGAGCGGGTGCTCGATGCAGTCGAGCGGGTGCGGGCTCTGGCGGAGGCGGCGCGATGACTCCAGCCGCTTTCCTCGCCAGCAGCCTTGCCGCAGGCGCCGTCATCGTCCGCATTGCGGAGGCGCAAGGCTCGACCCCGCGCGAGGCCGGCGCGACGATGATCGTCAGCGCCCGTGGCAGCGCCGGCACCATCGGCGGCGGCCAGCTCGAATTCCACTGCATCGACCTCGCCCGCGTCCTGCTCGACAGCAACGGCCCGCAGCAGTTGATCGACATCCCGCTCGGCCCGCAAATGGGCCAGTGCTGCGGCGGGCGGGTGCGGGTGGCGATGGAGCCGGCGACCGCCGCCCATCTCGAAGCGCTCAAGCACGACGAGGCGAAAGCGGCGGCCGAACGCCCGCAGGTTCTGATCTTCGGTGCCGGCCATACCGGCAAGGCGCTGGCACGCAGCCTCGCTTTACTGCCGGTCGCAGCAACCCTGATCGACGATAGGCCTGGCCAGTTCGACGAGGTGCCGGCGACCATCTCCTGCCTGCAGCTCGACGACCCCGAGACCGCGCTGGCCGCCGCCCGGTCCGGCTCGGCCTTCGTCGTCCTGACCCACAGCCACGCGCTCGATTACTGCCTGGCCGAGGCGGCTCTGCTGCGCGGCGATGCGGCTTATGTCGGCATGATCGGCTCCGCCACCAAGCGCGCCCGCTTCGAGGCGAGCTTCCGCCGCCGGCACCCCGGAAGCAAGGCGTTGGTGCTCCTCACCTGCCCGATCGGTGGATCGGATGTGCATGACAAGCGCCCGGAGGTGATCGCCGCCTTGACGAGTGCCGAGCTGGTGCGTTGCTTGCTTGGCGAGAAGGCGGCCCTCGCGGGGAGGTCCGCCACGGGACGCGCGAGGGCACGGAACCGTCATGACGCAGCCGCCTGACCCGACGGCACCTTCGCGCCTGGCGCTCGCGCATCTCTCGAAGAGCTTTCCGGGCGTGAAGGCCAACCAGGACATCAGCCTGTCCGTCCGCCCCGGCGAGATCCACGCCCTGCTCGGCGAGAACGGCGCCGGCAAGTCGACCCTGGTCAAGATCATCTACGGCGTGCAGCGCGCCGACGAGGGGCAGATCAGCTTCGATGGCCGGCCGGTCGAGATCGCCTCGCCCAAGGCCGCCCGCAAGCTCGGCATCGGCATGGTCTTCCAGCATTTCTCGCTGTTCGACGGCATGACCGTGCTGGAGAACATCGCGCTCGGCCTCGACGAGACGATGCCGGCCGAGGAGCTGAAGGCGCGGATCAAGGCGATCCTCGACAGCTATTCGCTGCCGCTCGATCCGGATCGCGAGGTGCATACGCTCTCGGTCGGCGAGCGCCAGCGCATCGAGATCGTGCGCTGCCTGCTGCAGAAGCCCAAGCTCCTGATCATGGACGAGCCGACCTCGGTGCTGACGCCGCAGGAGGTCGAGCGCCTGTTCGAGACGCTGCGCCAGATCGCCAGCGAGGGCTGCTCGATCCTCTACATCAGCCACAAGCTGCACGAGATCAAAGCGCTGTGCGAGGCCGCCACCATCCTGCGCGGTGGCAAGGTCGTCGCGACCTGCGATCCGCGCGTGGAGACGACGCGGCACATGGCCGAATTGATGATCGGCGCCGAGCTGAAACACCTCCAGCGGCCGCCGGGCGACGGCAAGGCCGGCGCGGCGCGGCTCAGTGTCGAGCGCCTGGACATGCCGGGCGAGCCGCCCTTCGGCACCAGCCTGAAGGGCATCTCCTTCTCCGCGAAAGCCGGCGAGATCCTCGGCATCGCCGGCGTCGCCGGCAACGGCCAAGCCGAATTGCTGATGGCGCTCTCCGGCGAGCATCTCGCCGACCGGGCCGATGCGATCAAGCTCGATGGCCAGCCGATCGGTCTTTCAGGCGCCGGCGCGCGCCGCGCCGCCGGCCTCGCCTGCGTGCCCGAAGAGCGCAACGGCCATGCCGCCGTGCCCGAGTTCTCGCTTGCCGAGAACGTCGTGCTGACCGCGCGCCATCGCCTGCCGCTCGCGCCGTCCGGGCTGATCCGACAGGGGCCGGTCGAGCGCTATGCCGGCGAGGTCATCGCCCGCTTCGATGTCCGCACCACCGGCCCGGGCGCTCTCGCAGGCTCGCTCTCGGGCGGCAATCTGCAGAAATTCATCATGGGCCGCGAGATCGGGCAGAAGCCCGACGTGCTGGTCGTGGCGCAGCCGACCTGGGGCGTCGATGCCGGCGCCGCCGCCGCGATCCGGCAGGCGCTTGTCGATCTCGCCGCGCAGGGCTCGGCGATCGTGGTGATCTCGCAGGATCTCGACGAACTGCTCGAGCTCTCCGATCGGCTCTGCGTCATCAATGAGGGCCGGCTCTCACCGGCGCGGCCGGTCGCCGGGTTGAAGCTCGAAGAGATCGGCCTGCTGATGGGCGGCGTCCACGGCGAGAGCCATGCCGGGGAGCCGGCGCATGCTTGAGTGGCGGCGCCGACGCGAGCCCAGCAAGGCGATGCTGTACCTCAGCCCGCTGATCGCGATCGGACTCACCATGCTGACCGGCATGCTGGTCTTCGGCGCGATCGGCTATGACGGCCTGCGCGCCGTCACGGCGATCTTCGTCACGCCGCTGATCGAGCCACAGCGCTGGGCCGATCTCGGCGTCAAGGCGGCGCCGCTGATCATGATCGCGATCGGCCTCGCCATCGGCTTTCGCGCCAATGTCTGGAACATAGGTGCCGAGGGGCAATACGTCATGGGCGCGATCGCCGGCACCGGCGTCGCGCTTTTGACGCATGACATGACCGGCTGGTGGATCCTGCCCGCGATGGCGCTCGCCGGCATCGCGGGCGGTGCGGCCTATGCGGCACTCCCTGCCCTGCTCAAGGTCCGCCTGCAGGTCAGTGAGATCCTGACCAGCCTGATGCTGACCTATGTCGCGGTGCAGTTCCTGTACTATCTCGTGCGCGGCCCGTGGAAGGACCCGGACGGTTTCAACTTCCCGCAAACCAAGATGTTCAGCGCCAGCCAGACGCTGCCGGCGGTGGCGGAAGGCTCGCTCGTCCATTTCGGCGTGCCGCTCGCCATCCTGCTCGCGCTGATCGCCTGGTTCGTCATCAGCAAGACCGTCGCCGGCTATGCCGTCCGCGTCGTCGGCCGCGCCCCGGCCGCCGCCCGCCACGGCGGCTTCGATGCGAACCGCGTCACCTGGGCGGCGCTGCTCACTGGGGGCGGGCTTGCCGGTCTCGCCGGGCTGTTCGAGGCGGCCGGCCCGTTCGGCCAGCTCACGCCGCAATTCCCGGTCGGCTACGGCTTCACCGCGATCATCGTCGCTTTCCTCGGCCGGCTCTCGCCTGTTGGCATCGTCTT
The DNA here is from genome assembly GCF_053645455.1 of Allobosea sp. NPDC055332. Classification (NCBI taxonomy): domain Bacteria; kingdom Pseudomonadati; phylum Pseudomonadota; class Alphaproteobacteria; order Hyphomicrobiales; family Alloboseaceae; genus Allobosea; species Allobosea sp. NPDC055332. The sequence continues at coordinate 536,629 of NZ_JBSHMO010000002.1, forward strand.
CGGTGCGCTGGTGCTGGCGGTGACCTATGTCGGCGGCGAGATTGCCCAGAGCACGGTGCGCCTGCCTTCGGCCGCCACCGGCATGTTCCAGGCGCTGCTGCTGTTCTTCCTGCTCGCGACCGATGTGCTGGTGCGCTGGCGGCTCGCCTGGAAGGCGCGGCCGGCGAGGAGCGCGCCATGACCGCCGCCATCCTCGTCTCGATCTTCATGACGCTCGCCGCCGCGGCGACGCCGATCCTGCTCGCCGGTCTCGGCGAGCTCGTCACCGAGAAGGCCGGCGTCCTCAATCTCGGCGTCGAAGGCATGATGCTCTGCGGAGCGGTCGCGGGCTTCGCCGTCGCCTATTCCACCGGCAGCGTCCCGCTCGGCCTGCTGGCGGCGACGCTGGCGGGCGTTGCGGCTGCTATGATCTTCGCGCTGCTGACGCTCGGCCTCGGCTCCAACCAGGTCGCGACGGGCCTCGCGCTGACGATCTTCGGCATCGGCGCCTCCTCGCTGATCGGCGCCGGCTTCGTCGGGCGTACGATCGAGCGCCTCGGCCCGCTCTTCCCGGCCGATTACTCTGCGCATCCCTGGCTGCGCCTCGTCTTTGGCCATGACGCGATCGTCTACCTCTCGCTCGCGCTCGTCCTTGCCGTCAGCCTGTTCCTGCGCCGGACCAAGGCCGGGCTGATCCTGCGCGCCGTCGGTGAGAACGCCGATTCCGCCCGTGCAATCGGTTATCGCGTGCTGGCGATCCGCACCGCTGCGACCGCCTTCGGCGGTGCGCTGGCCGGGCTCGGCGGTGCTTATTTTTCGCTGGCGCTAACACCGATGTGGGCCGACCGGCTGACCGCAGGCAGAGGCTGGATCGCGCTCGCCCTCGTCGTCTTCGCCGCCTGGAAGCCGGGCCGGCTACTGATCGGCGCTTATCTCTTCGGCGCAGTCGCGACCTTCGAATTGCAGGCGAAGGCCGCAGGCCTCAGCTTCATCGCGCCCGAGGTGCTGGCGATGACCCCCTACCTTGCGACGATTGTGGTTCTGACCATGATGTCGCTAGGAGGACGGACCGGCGGACGCGATGCGCCCGCCTGCCTCGGCAAGCCTTTCCCGGCGCCCTGACGGCGTCGCAACCGACAACGGGGAATACGACCATGTCGACCATCATCACCCGCCGCACTCTTCTTGCCGGCGCTGCCGCGAGCTCGGCCCTGCCGCTGGTTGGCGCGCGCGCCCAGGCGCCGTTCGGCGTCGGCTTCGTCTATGTCGGCCCGATCGGCGACCATGGCTACACCTGGACCCATGACCAGGGCCGCCTCGCGCTGGAGAAGCACTACGGCAGCAAGATCAAGACCAGCTTCATCGAGAACGTCGCCGAAGGCCCGGACGCAGCGCGCGCCATCCGCCAGCTCGCCCAGGCCGGCAACCAGCTGATCTTCACTACCTCGTTCGGCTTCATGAACCCGACGATCCAGGTCGCCAAGCAGTTCCCGAAGATCTTCTTCGAGCACGCGACCGGCTACCAGCGCGCCGAGAACGTCGCGACCTACAATGCCCGCTTCTATGAGGGCCGCGCCGCGATCGGCACCATCGCCGGCCATATGTCGAAGACCGGCCAGGCTGGCTATGTCGCCTCCTTCCCAATCCCCGAGGTGGTGATGGGCATCAACGCCTTCCATCTCGCGGCGAAGAAGGTGAACCCCAACTTCAAGACCAAGGTGATCTGGTGCTCGACCTGGTACGACCCGGCCAAGGAGGCCGACGCGGCCAAGGCGCTGATAGACCAAGGCGCCGACATGATCACCCAGCACACCGATTCCGCCGCTCCGCTGCAGGCGGCCGAGCAGCGCGGCGTCTTCGCCTTCGGCCAGGCGTCGGACATGAAGGCCTTCGCGCCGAAGGCGCATCTCTCGGCCATCGTCGACGACTGGTCGGGCTACTACATCAAGCGCGTCAAGGAGGCGATGGACGGCACCTGGAAGACCGGCGACGTCTGGCACGGCCTCAAGGAAGGCATGGTCAAGCTCGCGCCCTATAACGACGCCATCACGCCGGCGGCGCGCGCCGCCGCGGACGAGGTGCAGAAGGGCATCATCGCCGGCACGCTCCACCCCTTCACCGGCGAGCTCAAGGACCAGAAGGGCACGCTGCGTCTCAAGGCCGGCGAGACCGCCAGCGACGAAATGCTCTCGAAGATGGACTGGTACGTCGACGGCGTGCAGGCATAAGCGAAGGACGCGTCATGCTCGGGCTCGCCCCGAGCATCTCTTGCCGGAGGAGGCTCTTCTTGGTGCCTTCTCGTCCAGAGATTCTCGGGTCTGCGCTTCGCTTCGCCCGAGAATGACGCTCTCTGCCCACGCACGAAAATTACCCGCAGGAACCCCCTTGCAGATATTTTAAGCTTGAAACAATATGGCTGCCGACGCCGCATGGACAGGGATGGGGAACCCCGCCGGTGGTCGCATCTGCCACGTCCCGGGAGGACATCGGACATGACGCTCAAATTCACTCTGTCGCTCGGCGCCGGTGTGCTCGCACTCGGGCTTTCCGCCGCCCAGGCGCAGGAACCCTTGAAGATCGGCGTGGTCAGCGTGCTGACCGGGCCTGCGGCCTCGCTCGGCCAGCAGGTTCGCGACGGCTTCCAGCTCGCCGTCGACCAGAACGGCGGCAAGCTCGGCGGCGTGCCGGTGCAGATCACCGTGATCGACGACGAGCTCAAGCCCGATGTCGCGGTCGGCAAGGTCCGCAGCTTCGTCGAGGGCGGCAAGGTCGACTTCGTCGTCGGCCCGGTGTTCTCGAACATCCTCGGCGCGATCGCCAAGCCGGTTCTGGACTCCGGCGCGATCCTGATCAGCCCGAATGCAGGCCCCTCGACCATGGCCGGCAAGGCCTGCCACCAGAACTTCTTCGTGACCTCCTATCAGAACGACCAGGTCCACGAGGTGCTGGGCAAGTACGCGCAGGACCAGAACTACAAGAAGGCCTACATCATCGCGCCGAACTACCAGGCCGGTAAGGACTCGCTCGCCGGCTTCAAGCGCTACTTCAAGGGCGAGGTCCTCGACGAGGTCTATGTCCCGCTGACCGCGCTCGACTTCTCGGCCGAGCTCGCCAAGATCGCCTCGGCCAAGCCGGACGTGGTCTTCGCCTTCCTGCCCGGCGGCCTCGGCGTCAACTTCGTCAAGCAGTGGTCGCAGGCCGGCCTCACCGGCAAGGTGCCGTTCCTCTCCGCCTTCACGGTCGACGAGTCGACCCTGCCGGCGCAGCAGGACGCAGCGGTCGGCATGTTCGGCGGCATGACCTGGGCGCCCAACATGGACAACCCGCAGACGAAGAAGTTCGTCTCGGCCTATGAAGCCGCCTACAAGATCGTGCCCGGCTCCTATGCCCAGCAGGCCTTCGACGCAGCCCAGCTGATCGACTCGGCGGTCAAGGCCGCCGGCGGCACCGCCGACAAGGACAAGCTGCGCGCCGCGATCAAGAAGGCCGACTTCACCTCGCTGCGCGGAAAGTTCAAGTTCAACACCAATGGCTACCCGATCCAGGACTTCTACCTGGTCAAGGTCGCCAAGCGGGCCGACGGCAAGTTCCAGACCGAGATCGCCCAGAAGGTGTTCGAGGACTATGCCGATCCGCATGCGAAGGATTGCGCCCTCAAATAGGGCCGCTGAACCTCGGGATCCCCTCTCCTGGAAGGAGAGGGGTAGGGGTGAGGTGTTCGTAGCGAAATCATTGGCCTCAACCTGACCGCGCGGTCAGCGCTCGCGGCGCTGGCCCGATGGCCTACACCTCACCCTGCCCTCTCCTTACAGGAGAGGGTTCCCCGCGCTTTTCCGGACAGCCGATCGCGAACCAGCAATGACCACCGGCCTCCTCATCGTCCAGATCCTGAACGGGCTGCAGTTCGGCATCCTGCTGTTCCTGGTGGCGGCAGGGCTGACGCTGGTCTTCGGCGTGATGGACTTCATCAACCTGGCGCATGGCGTGCAGTACATGCTCGGCGCCTATCTGGCCGTGACCTTCGTTTCGCTGACCGGCTCCTTCGTGCTCGGCCTCGTGCTGGCATTGGCGGCGGCGCTGGTCTTCGGCCTCGCGCTCGAATTCCTGGTCTTCCGCCATCTCTACGAGCGCGACCATCTCGACCAGGTGCTGGCGACCTTCGGGCTGATCCTCTTGCTCAACCAGGGCGTCAAGATGATCTGGGGCGCGGCCCCTCTCTCCGTGCCGTTGCCGGCCTTCCTGACCGGCAATGTCGCGCTGATGGACGGCATCCTCTACCCGACCTATCGCTTCGCGCTGATCGGCTCGGGGCTGGCGGTTGGCGCCCTGCTCTGGTTCATCGTCGAGAAGACGCGGACCGGCATGCTGCTGCGCGCCGGCGCCTCCAATGCGCCGATGGTCTCGGCGCTCGGCGTCGACATCCGCAAGCTCTTCATGATCGTCTTTGCCTTCGGCACCATGCTGGCGGGCTTTGCAGGTGCGATGGCGGCTCCGATCCTCTCGGTCGAGCCCGGAATGGGCGACACCGTGCTGATCCTCGCCTTCGTCGTCATCGTCATCGGCGGCATCGGCTCGATCCGCGGCGCCTTCGTCGCGGCGCTGATCGTCGGCCTCGTCGACACGCTCGGCCGCTCCTTCATGAACGACCTGCTCCGGCTGTTCATGAGTGCGCCCTCGGCACGGGCGACCGGCGCGGCACTGTCCTCGATGCTGATCTATCTCCTGATGGCGGTGGTGCTGTTCGTGCGACCTGAGGGCCTGCTGCCGGCGCGAGGCCGAACATGAGCGCGACGACGACAGCCGAGGTAACCAGCGTCGCCCCGCCGCGCGAGCGCGCCAAAATCCTGCTGCCGGCCATCCTGTTCCTGCTGCTCGCCCTGGTGCCGCTCGCCGTGTCCATAGGCATGCCGGCCGGCTGGCTTGCTCTGCTGACGCGGGCGCTGATCTTCGCCATCGCCGCGCTCTCGCTCGACCTGATCCTCGGCGTCGGCGGGCTCGTCTCCTTCGGCCATGCCGCCTTCCTCGGCGTCGGTGCCTATGTCACCGGCATCATGATCACCGAGGGCAGAAGCGAGGCACTGGTGATCCTGCCGGTGATCCTCATCGTCTGCGCGCTATTCGGCGCGATAACCGGGGCGGTCTGCCTGCGCACGCGCGGCGTCGCCTTCATCATGATCACCCTCGCCTTCGGCCAGATGGTCTATTTCCTGGCGCAAGCGCTCTCGGCCTATGGCGGCGATGACGGGCTGACGCTCTACGAGAAGAGCACCTTCCTCGGCTTCAGCCCGTTCGCGAACCGGACCTCGTTCTATTACAGCGTGCTGATCGCGCTGGTGGGCGCCTACCTGCTGGTGCGCGGCCTCGTCGCCTCGCGCTTCGGCCGGGTGCTCCGGGCGGCGCGCGAAAACCCGACCAGGGTCAGTGTCACCGGCTTCGACGTCACCCGCGTGCGCCTCATCGCCTATGTGATCAGCGGCATGCTGGCGGGCCTCTCCGGCTTCTTCCTCGCCAATCATACCGAGTTCGTCAGCCCGGCCTTCATGTCCTGGCAGCGCTCGGGCGAGCTGATCTTCATGGCGGTGCTCGGCGGCGTCGGCTCGCTGCACGGCGCGATCATCGGCGCCATCGCCTATCTGATCGCCGAGGATGCGCTTTCGCATCTGACCGAGCATTGGCGCGTCATCTTCGGGCCGATGATCATCCTGTTCGTATTGTTCACCCGCGGCGGCATCGTCGGGATGCTGCGCAAGCTGGGTGCGCGCCATGGCTGAGCCGGTCCTCGTTCTCGACGGCGTGCGCAAGTCCTTCGGCGCGCTGAAGGTCACCGACGGTGTCAGCCTCGCCGTCGCGCCCGGCGAACTCCATGCGCTGATCGGCCCGAACGGCGCCGGCAAGACCACGCTGGTCCACCAGATCTCCGGCATGCTGACCCCGGACGACGGCACGATCCGCTTCCGCGGCCAGGACGTCACGGCGTTCAACGCCGAGAAGCGCGCCCGCCACGGCCTGGCGCGGACCTTCCAGATCACCTCGACCATCGCCTCGCTTTCGGCACTGGAAAATGTCGCGCTCGGCGTGCAGGCCAAGACGACGCACCCGCTCTCCTTCTTCCGCAACGCCGCCACCGACGAGCGCCTCAACCGCCCTGCCCGCGCCGCGCTGGATGCGGTCGGCCTGTCGGAGCGCGCCCATGTCCCCGCCGGCAGCCTGTCGCATGGCGAGAAGCGGGCGCTGGAGATCGCCATGGCGCTGGCGCTCGAGCCGGCGGCGATCCTGCTCGACGAACCGCTCGCCGGTATCGGCAAAGAGGAAGGCGAGCGCCTGATCGCCCTGCTCAAGAGCCTGAAGGGGCGCTACGCCATGCTGCTGGTCGAGCATGACATGGAGGCGGTGTTCGCGCTCGCCGACACGGTCAGCGTGCTGGTCTATGGCCGCGTCATCGCCTCGGGCGACCCGGCCATCGTCAGGGCCGACCCGGCCGTGCGCGAAGCCTATCTCGGCGAGGAGGGCTAGCCTTGATGTTCTCGATCCTTGCCGTCTTTCCGGGGCTTCGCGCAGCGAAGAGCCCGGAACCCAGAACCGACGCCGGGATGCGGGAAGGCACGGCGACCGACGCGCCATATACGGAAGCGACATCGGTTCTGGGTTCCGGGCTCGCGCCTGCGGCGCGCCCCGGAATGACTGCGTCGCTCTGGAGGTCGTCATGCTGACGGTCGAAAACCTCGATGCGGGCTATGGCGAGGCGCAGATCCTGTTCGGCGTCGATCTTTCGGTCGGGGCCGGCGAGGTCGTGACCCTGCTCGGCCGCAACGGCATGGGCAAGACCACGACGGTGCGCGCCATCATGGGGTTGATCCGGCCGCGCGCCGGCCGCGTCAGCTTCGGTGGCGTCGATCTCACCGGCAGCGCGCCCTTCCGGCTGGCGCAGGCCGGAATCGGCCTCGTCCCGGAGGGGCGGCAGGTCTTCCCGACGCTCTCGGTCGAGGAGAACCTGATCGCCACCGCCGCCAGCCGCTTCGGCCCGGCACGCTGGACGCTGGAGCGCGTCTACGCCTTCTTACCGCGCCTCAGGGAGCGCAAAGCCAATCGCGGCAACCAGCTGTCCGGCGGTGAGCAGCAGATGCTGGCGATCGGCCGCGCCTTGATGACCAATCCCAAGCTCGTCATCCTCGACGAAGCGACCGAGGGGCTGGCGCCGATCATCAGGCAGGAGATCTGGTCCTGCCTGTCGGCGCTGAAGGCCGAGGGCGAGTCGATCCTCGTCATCGACAAGAATGTCGATGCACTCGCCAGGATCGCAGACCGGCATGTCGTGCTGGAAAAGGGTCGCGTCGCCTGGCGCGGCAGCAGCGACGATCTGCGCAGCGACAGTGCGGTCAAGGACCGCTTCCTGCATCTTTGAAGAAGGAGACCGAGGATGAAACCACTCACCGCCGGCGTGACCAAGGCCAATGAGGGGATCGACGCGATCTCCTGGAACATCCTCGGCCAGACCTATGTGCCGAAGATGCTGAGCGAGGACAGCTTCTCCTGGCACGCCACTTTCCCGCCCGGCACCTTCGTGCCGCCGCACATCCATCCGACCCAGGACGAGTTCATCTACATGCTCGAGGGCCGGCTCGACCTCGTGCTCGACGGCCAGGAATCGCATGCCCTGCCAGGCGATCTGATCAAGCTGCCGCGCAACATCCCGCACGGGCTGTTCAACAAGAGCGAGTCCACCGTGAAGTGCCTGTTCTGGGTCGCGCCGACCGGACGGCTCTACGACCTGTTCTGGGCGATCCATTCGATGAAGGAGCAGAACCCGGCCGAGGTCGTCACCCTGTCGGCGCGCTACGAGATCGACTTCCTGCCGCCTCCGCCCGACGGTGCGTGACGGCCGCGACTGCTCCACACGGGTAGCGGTCCACATGATCCTGTGGCGACGAGCGGTTCGGCGTGCAGATGCCGAATCGCATGATGGAGCAGTGTGTGCCGTCTGCCCATCATGCAGCCTGCGTTCATCCGCCTTGCGGCAAAATGGAACCATCTGCAGAGGAGGTTTCCATGAAAACTGCCCTGTTCGCCCTTGCCCTTCCGCTGTTCGCCGCCAGCGCAGCCGTGGCGATGCCCCTGGCGGCGCCCGCTCCTGTCGCCTCGCCGATTGAGCAGGTGCAGATGCGCTGCGATCAGAACAGCTGCATCGACCTGCGCACCGGCGTCTACACGAAGAGTGGCTGTGACCGGCGCGGCTGCTACCCGATCAGCGGTCCGCGCGGCCAGATCGGCGCCTACGGCCAGGACTATCGCTACTCACGTGGTCGTGACTACGACGACGGCTACTACCGCCGGCGCGACTACTATGGCCGGCGCGGCTATGATGGCGGCTACGGGCCCGACTGGCGTTGAGATCGCGGCGCCACAATTAAGGTTAAGCAAAGCTTACTGCTGCAACCGCGAGCTTTCGCGGGCATGGTTGCAACCTGAGCTAGAACAGGTGCCTGGACCATGCCCGTCACGCCCGCCTACACCGAACGTCGCCAGGCAGTCCGCACCCGAACCTTCATCGGCGGCAGGGCCATCTTCAACCAGCGCCAGTCGACGCTGGATTGCCTGATCCGCAACCTGTCGGAAGACGGGGCGCTACTGATCTTCCCGCACAGCGTGACCCTGCCCGAGCGATTCGAGCTCTACTTCCCGCTCAAGCGCGAGAGCCGGATGGTGCGCAGCCGCTGGCGCGAGCGCGAACGCATAGGCGTCGCCTTCGCCACGGTGGCCGAACAGGACAATGCGCCGATCCCGCTCGATCTGGTGCGACGCCTGCGCCGGCTCGAACAGGAGAACGCAGCCCTGAAGGCGCGCATCGTCGAGCTGACGGAAGGCGCCTGAGTTCCGGCTGAATTTCGCCGGCTTTCGACTCCGACATCGCGCCCTCTTCGAGGGGATAGCGATGAAACGATTCTGGCTTGCCACCGGCGCTGTGGCCGCGGCTTTGGGCATCACCGCCTTCGTGCAAAACACCTCGCTCCTGGCCTCGGCCTCGACGGAGCGCCCGGTCTTGCTGGCGCATCGCGGGCTGGCACAGACCTACCCATCGAGCGGCGTCACAGACACGACTTGCACGGCGAGCCGGATCAATCCGCCGGAGCACTCCTATCTCGAGAACACCATTGCTTCGATGGACGCGGCTTTCGCCGCGGGCGCCGACATCGTCGAGTTCGACATCCACCCGACCACCGACGGGCGGTTCGCGGTGATCCATGACTGGACCCTGGACTGCCGGACGAACGGTACGGGCGTCACCCGCGAGAGAACCCTGGCCGAGCTCAAGGCGCTCGACATCGGCCATGGCTATACGGCCGATGGCGGCAAGACCTATCCGTTCCGTGGCAAGGGCATCGGCCTGATGCCGTCGCTGGACGAGGTGCTGGCGCGCTTTCCCGATCGGCGCCTGCTGATCAACGTCAAGAGCAACGATCCGCGCGAGGGCGAGATGCTGGCGGAGCGCCTGCTCAAGCTCCCTCCGGCGCAACGGTCCCTGCTGATGGCCTATGGCGGCGACCGGCCGATCACGGCACTGCGCGAGCGCATCCCGACCCTGCGAACCATGTCCAAGGAGGCGGAGAAGCGCTGCCTCATCCACCATCTCGCGCTGGGCTGGGCCGGGCTGACGCCACAATCCTGCGAACGCCAGCTGCTGCTGATCCCGTCCAACTACACACGCTGGATCTGGGGCTGGCCGGCGCGGTTCACGGCCCGGATGCGCGCCGCGGGCAACGAGGTCATCGTCGCCGGCCCGCTGGTCGGCGGCGACGGCTCCGCCGGGATCGACCGGGCCGAGGAGCTGACTGCCCTCGAGCGACCGGTCCCCGGCATCTGGACCAACCGGATCGACCGGATCGCGCCATTGGTGCGAACCGGGCAGCGCTGAGGCGGCCTCAGCTTTTCGCCAGCTGCGCCGCCGAGAAGCCAGCCTTGCCGGCATAGGCCTTCACGATCTGCTCGCGCTTGCCATAGGGCAGGACACGCTCGACATCGTCGAAGCCGTTGGGAGCGAGCGCCTCGACGGCGTCGATGACGCGCTCGGGCCCGCCGGCGCGGTTCATCGCGACGATCTCGGCTGTCGCCGGCAGGCGCTGCGCCTCATAAGCGGCGAGCGCATGGCGCGGGTGCTCGGCCTTGACCAGGAGGTCGGCGAGGCAACGTGCATCGAGGATCGCCTGCGAAGCCCCATTGGAGCCGACCGGGTACATCGGATGGGCGGCGTCGCCGAGCAGCGTCACCCGGCCATGGGTCCAGCGCGGCAGCGGGTCGCGGTCGCACATCGGATACTCCCAGAAAGTCCCACTCGCCTGGATCAAGGCGAGGATGTCGACCCCGGGTACAGTGAAGCGCTTGGCGAAGGGCAGCACGTCCTCGAGCCGGCCGGCCTTAGACCAGGCCTCCTTCGGCGGCGGCTTGGCCGGGTCGCCGGTACGCACATTGACGACCCAGTTGGTCAGGCGCGTGCCCTGCTTCCTGCCTTCGGCGATCGGGTAGAGCACCAGCTTGCCGGCCATGCCGCCGGCGATGATCATGCTCTCGCCATCGAGAAAGGCCGGCCAGTCGCAGGCGCCGCGCCACATCTGGACGCCATTCCAGCGCGGTCCGCCCTGGTTCGGGAAGTAGTGCGCGCGCACCGTCGAGTGGATGCCGTCGGCGCCGATCAGGATGTCGGCTCGTGCCGTCTCGCCACCCTCGCCCAGCTTCGCATCGGCGAAATGCGCGGTCACGCCGCCCTCGTCCTGCAGGAAGCCCTGCAGGCGCCGGCCGGTGCGAATCGCATCGACGCCCAGCCGCTCGATCACAGCGTCGCGAATCACGCTTTGGAGTCTGCCGCGATGGATCGAGAACTGCGGCACCGGGGCGCCCGCGTGCAGGCCGCGCAGCTCGCGCCAGACGGTCTGGCCGAAGCGGTTCATATAGATCAGTTCGCGCGTGCGGATCGCCACCGCGTCCAGCGCCGGCAGCAGGCCGAGCTCGGCCAGTTCCCGGATCGCATGCGGCAGCGTGTTGATGCCGACGCCGACCTCGCGAATCTCGCTCGCCTGCTCGTAGACGGTCGCGGCGATGCCGCGCGCGTGCAGCATCAGGGCCAGTGACAGCCCCCCGATGCCGCCGCCGATGATGATGGCCTTCATGCCGCGTTCCGCTCCCCTGAATTATTTCAAGCTTCAAATAATTACGGGCAACTTGTCAATCGCTCCACAAAGCTGGTGAAAACCGCCCCAATTTCGCGGCTTTTGACAGGAACGAAGCCGATTGCTGTGCGTATGTACGGCCGATGCCGTCGTGTTCCGGCGGCAGGCATGGCAAATGGCGAACTCGTGCGCGATAGCGCGTCGATTCGCCGCGACGCGCCGAAGCCCGTTGGGGTTCGGCGTGACGTCAATTTAAACAGAATTGGTCTCAGGAGGTTTTCATGACCAAGAACGAACTGATCGCCGCGATCGCTGACGAGACGGGCAAGACCAAGGCCGATGTCTCGGCCATTCTCGGCTCGCTCGCCGGCGTGGTTGCCAAGACGCTGAAGTCGGGCGGCGACGTGACGCTCGGCGGCATCGGCAAGCTCGCCGCTGCCAAGCGCGAAGCCCGCGAGGCTCGCAACCCGTCGACCGGCGCGACGATCAAGGTTCCGGCCAAGACGGTCGTGAAGTTCAAGGTCACCAAGGATCTGGCCGACGCCGTCGCCTGAGCCTTGTCGGACCGCGGCGGCCCAGAGCCGGATCCGACCAGCCTGCCTCGCAGCTTGATCGGGACCGGCCCTAGGCCGCCGCAGCTTGACCTTAAGACGCTGCTGGCCACAGTAGCGCGATGTTCCTCCGCCTCTTCACCGATCTGCGCGCCGCCAAGGTCCCGGTGACCCTGCGCGAATATCTCGCGCTGCTGGAAGGCGTCGAGGCCGACCTCGCCGAATACCGCGTCGACGAGTTCTACTATCTCGCCCGCACCTGCCTGGTGAAGGACGAGCGCCATCTCGACCGCTTTGACCGCGTCTTCGCCGAAGTCTTCAAGGGCGTCGAGACCCTGGGCGAGGCCTTCGAGCAGGCCGGCATTCCCGAGGAATGGCTGCGCAAGCTCGCCGAGAAATTCCTCACCGACGAGGAGAAGGCTCAACTCGAAGCCCTCGGCTGGGAGAAGCTGCTCGAGACGCTGAAGCAGCGCCTCGCCGAGCAGAAGGGCCGCCATCAAGGTGGCTCGAAATGGATCGGCACCGCCGGTACCTCGCCCTATGGCGCCTATGGCTACAATCCCGAAGGCGTGCGCATCGGCCAGGACAAGAACCGCAATTTCCGGGCGGTGAAGGTCTGGGACAAGCGCGAGTTCAAGGATTTCGACGACACGCGCGAGCTCGGCGTGCGGAACTTGCGGATCGCGCTGCGCCGCCTGCGCAAATTCGCCCGCACCGGCGCGGCCGAAGAGCTCGACCTCGACCAGACCATCACCGAGACGGCCAAGCACGGCTATCTCGACGTCAAGCTCCGGCCCGAGCGGCACAATGCGGTCAAGGTGCTGCTCTTCCTCGATGTCGGCGGCTCGATGGACTGGCATATCGAGCTGGCCGAGGAGCTGTTCTCGGCGGCGCGGGCCGAGTTCAAGCATTTCGAGCACTTCTACTTCCACAACTGCCCCTATGAGCGGGTCTGGAAGGAGAATCGGCGCCGCCACGACGAGATCATCCCGACCTTCGACGTGCTGCGCACCTATCCGGCCGATTATCGCCTCGTCTTCGTCGGGGACGCCTCGATGAGCCCCTATGAGGTCGCCATGCCCGGCGGCTCGGTCGAGCACTGGAACGAGGAGACCGGTGAGGTCTGGATGCGGCGACTGACCGAGCGTTTCCCGAAATCGGTGTGGCTCAACCCGGTGCAGCAGCATCTGTGGGGCTATACCCAGTCGATCCGCCAGATCGGCGGGCTGATGGGCGGGCGGATGTTCCCGCTGACGCTCGACGGCCTGGATGGAGCGATGAAGGCGCTGACGCGGTAGCGCTAGTCAGCGCTTGGCCGCCCGGGCGCGCTCTTCGATGGCCGCGACGAGGGTCTGGCTGCCCTCGACCAGATGCTGACGCAGGACGTGAACCGCCCTGCCCGCATCGCGCTGCCGGCAAGCCGCGAGCAGATCCCTGTGCTCGGCCTGGGAACGGCTGCGATAGTCGAAGTTCGACAGCAGGATGCGGACATAGCGATCGGCGGCATTGTGGTGTGCGTCGATCATGGTCAGCAGCCGGCCATTGCCGCAGGCGCTGTACAGGGCAAGGTGGTAGGCCCTGTTCAAGGCGCCCCACCTGCCCACATCCGGCTCGGCATCGATGCGCCGCAGCACATCGTCCGCCTCGTCGAGTTTCGCCGCTGCGATGGCAGGGACCGAAAGGCGCAGCGCTTCGCATTCGAGTAGCTCGCGCAGCGCATAGATTTCGGCGATCTCGACCCCGTCCATCGCGGCGACGTGCGCGCCCTTGGTCGGATGGATCGAGACGAGGCCTTCCGCCTCAAGCTGACGCAGCGCGTCACGGACCGGCATCCGGCTGAAGCCGAACTGCTCGGCCAGATCGTCCTGACGGAGCGTGGTTCCCGCCGCCAGGCTTCCATCCGCGATGGCTTCGCGCAGAACGCCGGCAACCTGCTCCGCCACGGTCTGCGGCTTCTGCTTCAGCGCTTCGGCCAGTCCGAGCAAGCGACGTCCTCCCGTTCACCCGGCAGGTCTAGCAGAGGCGCACCGTTCCGGATATAAGTATACTCGTATACGAGAATACCAGTGTACGGACCTTTGGAGGAGATTGCCATGTCAGACCAGCGCAGCGCGACCAAACCCATCGACGCCGTGGTCATCGGCGGCGGTATCGCCGGATGCACGCTCGCCTACGAGCTCGCGACCAGAGGCGTGAAAACGGTCGTGATCGAGCAGAGCATGATCGCCGCAGAGTCCTCAGGCCGAAACACGGGAACCCTGCTGAGCGGCCCGGAGAGGCCAGTGGTCGAGCTGCTCGACACCTGTGCCGGGATCTACGCCGAGCTCGCCGACGGGCCGGTGCCGTTCGAATTCGGCCGCATCGGCCATCTGCTCATCTCCGAGGACGAGGCCAGCTTCGAGCAGGCCGCGGCCGCCGCGGAGCGCTACCGTGCAGCCGGCGTGGCGATGGAGAAGCTGTCGGGCGCGGAGCTGGCGAGGGACTATCCGCGGATCGGCTTCAGGGTGGCAGGAGCCTATTCCGTCGACCGCGCCTGGACATTGGAGCCGATGGGCGCGACGCACGCCTTCGCGCACGCCGCCCGCGAGGCCGGCGCCACGATCCGGACCGGCCTGCGCGTCGCCCAGATCCATTCGCGTGGTGGGAAGGTCCAGGGCGTCCTTACTGACCAGGGCATCATTCCCGCCGATCTCGTCTTCATCGCCAACGGCTTGTGGATGTCGGACCTGCTGCGGCGGACCGTGGGGGATGGGCCGCTTCCCGGCCTGCCCTTCACTGCCGGGCGCGGCTGGCTGATCCAGCTCGGCAAGCTCGATTTCGAACTGCCCTGGATCGTCGAGGAGTTGACCTGGCCGGGCCAGGAGGAGCTCGGCCGGAGGATGGATCTCGGCGGCCTCGCGGATGTCGCCGACCAGCGCGACGACCGGCCGATGGTCGAAGCGATCTGCCTGAATCCGATGCAGGGTGGAGACGCGCGCCTCGGCGCTTCGCTCCAGCCGGCCTTCCGTGACCTCCTGCGCAATACCGACATGGCGAGCCGGATCGCGCAGCGAACGCTACGCATGTTGCCCGGCCTCGGGACGCCACCGGTCAGGAATGTCTATCCCGGCAACCGGCCGATGCTCCCCGACGGCCTGCCGGTCGCGGGCAAGACCGCGATCGAAGGCCTGTTCATCCATGGCGGGCTGGGGTCGATCGGCATGCACGCGGCGCCGGCGACGGCGCGCTGGCTGGTCGAGGCCGTGCTGTCGGGTGACGGCAATCCCGAGCAGGCGTGGCTGCGGCCCGATCGTTTCGCCGGCTGGGGAGCCTAGCGCGCCGGCCGCGAACCTGGCGCCCGGCGCATCTAGCGGAGGAGATGCCGACCCGCTAAGCGTCGCAGCCATGCAAGCCGACGACGACACCACCCTGCCCTTCTGGCGCCAGCGGCCGCGGCCGATCGGCTTCGAGATCGCCTACCGGCTCAAGGGCGAGGTGCTGGAGATCGATTCGACCCGCAAGGTCGACCAGGTCAGGCTCTCGGCCGTCGAGCAGGTGCGCTTCATCTATGCGCCGAGCAATGTCTCATCGAAGGGCTTCCGCACCCAGCTACGGCTCAGCGACGGCAAGACGATCACTTTCGGCAACCTGTCCTGGCGCTCGCTCACCGACATCGACCGCGACGATGCGCGCTATCACAGCTTCGTCTCGGCACTGTCCGCGGCGATCGCGCGCGCCAATCCGAAAGCGCGCTTCCTCGCCGGCAAGCCCTATCTGCTCTGGCTGGCGCTGGCGCTCGCCGGCGGCGGCGCGATGGTCATGCTGACCTTTTTCAGCCTGCGCGCCTTCCAGCAGGGCGCCACCGCCGCCGCGGGGCTGGGGCTCGTGCTCGCAGCGGCCTCCTTCTGGCAGGTCTGGCCGATGGTCCGGCTCAACCGCCCGCGAGACCTCGCGAGCGGCGAGGTCCCTGACGATCTCGTCCCGGGCCGGCAGGCGGTTTGAGGTCGGCTATCTGACGACCAGCACCGAGCACTTCGCCCGGCGCACGATGGTCGAGGCGTTCGAGCCGATCACATAGGCCAGCATGCCGGGCTCGTGCGAGCCGATGACGATCAGATCGGCGCCGCTGGCGTCGGCCTCGGCCAGCACCTCGCCATGGACCGAGCCGACCAGGACCTTGGCCGAGACGCGCTCGGCCGGCAGGTTCACCTTGGCGGCGATCTCGGCGAGCTTGGCTTCGGATTCAGATTGCTGGCCGGCGTCGAAGTCGGCCGGCACGAATTCCATATAGGTGATCGGCACCAGCGAGCGGACAAAGACCAGCCTGATCGAACCGTCCGACTGGGCAGCGAAGCCTTCGGCTGCGGTGATGGCCGGGCCTGCCAGCTCCGCCTCGGCGAGATCGACCGGTACCAGAATCGATTTGTACATCGCACCCTCCTCCGGCGTGGTCCGCCCGGCCGCATGGTCGAACGATCGGCACCGACGCCTACACAGTATGTCGGAGCATATTCCTCCAAGGGAAGAGCCTCGCGTCGTCGCGAGCTGCTCCGGTGCCGCGATCATCGCCAGCGAAGGCATCGGTGTCCTTGCGGTCGATCAATCAGGCCGGCGCATGCCTGGCAGACGGCGAAGGAATTTGACGGCAGCGGCGCGGAACCCGACAGTCCGCCGCCATGCCTTGCGCCGGGCGCTGTTTTTTCCGGTGGATATGATGAGCGAAGCCGCCTCCCCAGCCCCGCGCCAGGGCCTGCTCGCCTCGCCGGCAGCTTTCTTGATGGTGCTCGCGTTCCTCAACTGGCTCGGGTACGCCAGCTGGAGCGCGCTCCTGAACAACTTCGCCAAGGAAGCGGCCGGCTTCACCGGGCAGGACATCGGCATCCTGCAATCGGTCCGCGAGATCCCCGGCTTCCTGGCCTTCACCGCCATCATCCTGTTCTGGATCATGCGCGAGCAGATGCTGGCTTATCTCAGCCTGCTGACGCTCGGCCTCGGCGTGGCGCTGACCGGGTATTTCCCCAGCCTCGGCGGCCTCCTGCTGACGACGACGATCATGTCGCTCGGCTTCCATTATTACGAGACGGCGCAGCAATCGCTGCAATTGCAGCTGCTGCCCAAGTCGGAGGCGCCGCGGCTGCTCGGCAAGATCGCCGGCGCCTCGGCAGTGGCGCAGCTCATCGCCTTCGGCTCGATCGCGCTGATCTGGCGCCTCTGGCAGCCAAGCTACGTCCACGTCTTTCTCGGCGCCGGCCTTCTCACCATGGCGCTGACGGCCGCCGCTATGCTGCTCTTCCCGCGCTTCGAGGGCGTGGTGCCGCAAAACAAGGGCTTCGTCCTGCGCAAGCGCTACTGGCTCTATTACGCCCTGACCTTCATGTCGGGCGCGCGCCGGCAGATCTTCATGGCCTTCGGCGGCTTCCTCCTGGTCGAGCGCTTCGGCTACGACGTCGCCGCGACCGCGACGCTGCTGCTGGTGACCTATGGCATCAACATGTTCGCCGGCCCGCTGCTCGGCCATCTCGTCGGCAAGGTCGGCGAGCGGGCGACGATCCAGCTCGAGAATATCTCGCTGATCGCCGTCTTCGTCGGCTATGCGCTCGCCAGCCACGGCCAGTTCGGGGCAGCAGGCGCGCTCGTCGCCGGCGCTCTTTTCATCGTCGACGGCGTCTTCTTCACGCTCGTCCTGGCCCAGCGCACCTATTTCCAGAAGATCGCCGATCCCGCCGACATCGCGCCGACCTCCGCGGTCGCCTTCACCATCAACCACATCGCCGCAGTGTTCCTGCCGATCACCTTCGGCCTGATCTGGCTGCGCGACCCGGCGATCGTCTTCTATATCGGGGCTGCGGTGGCGAGCGTCTCGCTCAGCCTGTCGCTGCTGGTGCCGCGCCACCCGGCCCCCGGCCACGAGACGACGCTTGTCGTTCCGGCGCCTGCAGCGGCGGAATAGCGACGTCCAGTCAGCCCTGGCGCGCTGGCGTACGCACGATGAGGCCGTCGAGCTCGTCACGCACCCTGATCTGGCAGGACAGGCGCGAGTTCGGGCGGACGTCGAAGGCAAAGTCGAGCATGTCCTCTTCCATCGGCTCGGCATGTCCCGTCTTTTCGGTCCAGGCCTCGTCGACATAGACATGGCAGGTGGCGCAGGCGCAGGCGCCGCCGCATTCGGCCTCGATGCCCGGCACGCCATTGCGCACCGCGACCTCCATCACGGTCGAGCCCGTCTCGCCCTCGACCGTGCGGCTGGTGCCCTGGGCGTCGATGTAAGTGATCTTCGGCATCGTGAACTCCGGCCGCCTGGCGACGGCTGCGCGGCTGGCGCGATCAGGAGGAACCGGCCGGGCTTCCTGGCGGGCCACGGGCAGGTTCGCGAGGGGAACGATGTCAGCGAGGGGCTCGCGGACACCGCATCTCTAGAAGATTTCGAAAGCGCGCGAAACGGCGATGTCGCCTGCGCCGAATGCAGCGGCGTCAGGCCGCGCAGTCGAGCCGCGAGATCACGGCGCGCGCCTCGGCGGCTGCAAGCGTCAGGGCGTCCAGCGCGTCCTCGCGCGGCGCCTCGCCGGCCTGGCCGAGCTGCTGCTCGATCCGGTCGGCAGCCTCCGCCACCTGCCAGGCGCCGACCGCGCGGGCAGCCCCTTTCAGGGTATGGGCGGCGTCGCGGCGAGCGTTGGCATCACCGGCATGGATGGCGCGCAAGTGGCGGGCGCATTGCTGGGCGAACAGCGTCAGCAGCTCGCGCTCCAGCTCGGCATCGCCACCGGTCTGGCGGGACAGATGCACGAGATCGATGGCAGTCTGGGGCATGGGGAACTCGGTTTTCTCTCAAGCTGCGGAACGCATGCAGCCTTCTGACCCCTGATGAAGCGCCGTTATGGTGAATGAGGCGTTAACGACGTTTGTGAATCAGACGCTCAAACGGGTTTCAATCACTGCTTGCCTCAACTACCCTTCGAGACAGTAAACGATGGGCGTCGTGTCGCTTGAGGGATCCGGCTGGAGGCTGCCGGCTCCCGCTCTGCGGCGGACATCTCCGCCCGTCGCAAGTAGCGTAGCGAGGCGGCATTCATGACCCGGCAAAACAAGCTCCAGGATCCGACCGAAGCAGCGATGTCGGCGATCGAGGAGGCGCTGAGGCTCGATCCGTCGAAGAGCGAGGGCGAGCCCCCCTCCGAGCCGCGGTTGCCGTCGACTGCGGAAAACGAGCTCAAGATCGAGCTTCCGCGCGTCGAAAGCGCACCGGCCAGCGCCGAGACCGCGCCCGAGCCGCTTCCCGCCCCATCCCGTCCCGCGATCGCCCCGGATACCAGCCGCGTCGCCAATGACGACCGCCGGGATTCGTCCTCGCTCGTCCAGGCCTTCGCCGTGCGCCCCTCCGGCAGGCCCTATTGGCTCGCGGCCCTGGCCACCCTCGTCTGGGCAGGCGGGGTCGGCTTCACACTGGTCAGCCGCTACGGCTCGTTCACCGACGGTCTGCCGGCCGGCATGGCTGCCTGGGGCCCGGGACAATGGGCGCTGCTGGCGCTCGGCGCCGGCACGCCGGTGGTATTCTTCTTCGTGCTGGCGGCGCTCTATCGCCGGACCCAGGAGATGCGGCTGGTCTCGCGCGCGATGACCGAGGTCGCGCTGCGCCTGGCCGAGCCGGAGGTGGTGGCGACGGATTCCGTGCTGTCGCTCAGCCAGACCATCCGCCGCGAGGTCGCCGCCATGGGCGACGGCATCGAGCGTGCCGTCGCTCGCGCCGGCGAACTCGAGACCATCGTGCGCGGCGAGATCGCGACGCTCGAACGCGCCTATGCCGACAACGAGATCCGGCTGCGCTCGCTGATCGACGAGCTGGTGACCCAGCGCGAATCCGTCGTCGGCAACGCCGAACGCGTGAAATTCGCGATCAGCGGCGCGCAT
Source organism: Allobosea sp. NPDC055332 (assembly GCF_053645455.1). Taxonomy (NCBI): domain Bacteria; kingdom Pseudomonadati; phylum Pseudomonadota; class Alphaproteobacteria; order Hyphomicrobiales; family Alloboseaceae; genus Allobosea; species Allobosea sp. NPDC055332. The sequence continues at coordinate 556,202 of NZ_JBSHMO010000002.1, forward strand.
GAGAGCATCACCAAGGATCTGGAGACCGCCAGCCGCTCGATCTCCGAGGCGGTGGCCGAGGCCGGCGAGCGTGTCACCTCGCGCCTGACCGACAAGGGCGACCAGATCACCCTGGCGCTCGGCCATGCCGGCGAGCGCATGGTCGACGAGATCAGCGGCCGCGGCAACGATCTCGTGGAGCGCCTGCAATCGACCTCGCACGATGTCAGCGAGCGCATGACGAATGCGAGCCAGTCGGTGACGGCCGTGCTCGACAACCGCGCCCAGGAGATCGCGGGCTCGCTGGAGCGCACCGGCGCCGTGCTCACCGAGGGCCTGACCGCCGGCGCCCGCGACGTCACCCGCGCCATCAGCGAGACCGGCGCCCAAGTCGTCGAGTCGCTGGCGAGCCGGGCCGAGACCGTCAATGAGACGCTGCGCAGCACCGGCGACAACCTCGCCCAGGAGATCACGCAGCGCGGCGCCACCGTCGCCGAGCGCTTCGAGCAGAGCGGCCGCACGCTGGTCGACCTCTTCGACACCCAAAGCAACAGCCTGACCCTGCGCCTGACCGAGACCGGCGAGTCGCTGCGCAGTTCGATCAGCAGCGAGGGCGAGAGCGTCACCACCCGCCTCGCCGAGGTCGGCCGCGGCGTGCACATGCTGCTCGGCAAGCAGAACGAACTCGTCGTCAACCGCATCCAGGAGGCCGGCGACACCGTCCACGGCCTGATCGCCAGCCAGGGCGAGACGCTGGTCGAGAAGCTCGAGGGCACCGTCCAGACCGTCGACAACCTGCTGCGCGAGAAGACCGATTCGATCACCCTGCGCTTCGACGAGGCCGGTAAGGGCCTGCACAGCCTGATCGGCGAGCGCGGCGAGGAGCTGACCGCGCGGATCTCCGCCGTCGGCGCGACCGTGCACAGCCTGTTCTCCGAGGAGGCCAGCAGCCTCGTCACCCGCCTCTCCGATCTCGGCCATGAGGTGCGCAGCACGATCGGCGAGCAGGGCGACCATCTGGTCGGCCGTCTCTCCGAGACCGGGCAGCGCCTGCAGGAGGCGATCGGCGAGCGTGGCGACGGACTGGTGCTGCGCATGGCCGAGATCGGCCAGAGCGTCGAGCACGCGATCGGCGAGCGCGCCGATACCATCGTCGCACGCGTGGCCGATGCCGGCCGCAGCGTCGAGACCGTGATCGGCGAGCGCGGCGATAGCCTCGTCGCCAGGCTGTCCGACAGCACCGAAGAGATTCATCGCACGCTCGGCGACCGCGCCGAGGGTATCGTCGCCCGCGTCGCCCATGCCGGTCGCGACGTCGAAGCAGCGATCGGCGAGCGCGGCGACGGGCTCATCGCCCGGCTGTCGGAAGTCGCGCGCGAGGTCCACGCCACCATCGGCGAGCGCGGCGACAACCTGGTCGCGCGCCTGTCGGATGTCGGCACCGAGGTCCACACCGCGATCGGCGACCAGCGCGAGACGCTGGTGACGCAGCTCACCGATGCCGGCGCCAGCGTGCGCAACCTGCTCATCGCCGAGGGCGAGGCGCTCAGCGGCCGCGTGATCGCGACCGGCCAGGACATGCAGGAGCTGCTCTCCGGCCAGAGCCAGGCGCTCGTCACCCGCGTCGCCGATGTCGGCCGCTCGGTCCATGGCCTGCTGGCGGAGCGCGGCAATGCGCTGATCGACCGCCTGGCCGAAGCCAGCGGGACCGCGCATCAGCGGCTCGATGAGACCGGCGAGGCGCTCGCCGCCAAGATCCTGGCCGCCAGCGAGACCGCGAAATCCGTCATCGACGACCAGCACACCGGCTTCATCGCCCGCCTCGGCCAGGCTGGCGACGAGGTCGGCGCCCTGCTCGGCACCCAGCGAGACGCGGTCATCGCCGGTCTCACTGCGACCGGTCGCGAGGTCCACGGTCTTATCGGCGAGCAGAGCCAGGCTTTGGCCACGCGCCTCGACGATGCGACCAAGGCCCTCTCTGACGCCATCAATGTCGACGGCCGCGAGATCGCCGACCGCGTCTCCGAAGCTGCGAACGCATTGCGCGGCACCTTCACCACCGAGGCCGAGCGCGCCAGCAGCCTGCTCGCCGCGACCGGCAAGGACGTGGTGGTCGCGCTCACCCAGCAGGGTGGCCGCGTCAACCAGGCCCTCGCCGCCAATGCCGAGTCGCTGCTGCGCTCGGTCGATGCCCGCTCGCAGGCGCTCAACGAGTCGCTCGCCAGCAAGCACGACGCGCTGAACCGCCTGTTTGACGTCCAGGGCCGCGATATCGAAACCTCGATCGGCGCCCGCCTCGGTGCCTTCGAGGAGATCATCGTCACCCGTGGTGGCACGCTGGCCGCCAAGCTCGGCAACGACGCCCGCTCCTTCACCGATTCGGTGACGCTGCGCCTCGGCCAGGTCGAGAAGCTGCTCGGCGAGGAAGGCCAGGCGCTGGCCGAGCGGATCGGCGAGCGCTCGCAGCACGCCGCCGAGACCATGATGGCCCGCACACAGGAAGCGGCCGCCGCCATGGAGACTCAGATCAAGATTTTCGAGGAGCGTTCCAGCGCCAAGAGCGCCGAGATCGCGACCTCGCTCGACGGGCTCATCGACCGTATCGACGGCAATCTCGGTTCGCGCGCTACGGCGCTCAACGAGGCGCTGGTCGAACGCACGGTCGACATCGCCCGCGTCATGGCCGAGGGCGGGCGCGAGGTCACCCGTGCGCTCACCGCCAAGGCCGACGAGATCGGCGAGATCGTCACCAGCAAGAGCGAGGCGCTCACGCAGACGCTCGCCGAGAAGGCCGACAGCATCAATGCGACGCTGGGCGGGCGCGCCTTGCAGATCGCCGACACGCTCGACCAGAGCGTGGCGCGGTTCGAAGAGCGCGTCGTCAACCGGCTCGACACCGTCTCCGGCACGCTCGACGCGCGCGGCAGCCAGATCGCCCAAACCCTGCAGGGCACGGCCGATTCGATCGCCGGCTCGCTCGGCGACCGTACCGAGGAGCTGCGCGCCCTGTTCGAGGGCAAGGGCGCCGGCCTGATCACCCTGCTCGACGAGCGCGGCAACCAGATCGTCGAGACGCTGCAAGGCACTGCGGATTCGGTCGCCGGCTCGCTCAGCGCCCGCACCGACGAGCTGCGCGCCCTGTTCGAGGACAAGGGCTCCGGCCTGGTCGGCCTGCTCGATCAGCAGGGCAACCAGATCGCCCGGACGCTGCAGGAGAAGTCGGACGGAATCGCGGCCGCGTTGTCGGAGCGCTCCGAGGAATTGCGCGCCGTGTTCGACGAGCGCGGCGGCGGCATCCTCAATGCGCTCGGCCATCGCGGCAGCCAGATCGCCCAGATCCTGCAGGAGCGGTCGGACGGCATCGCCACCGCCCTCTCCGGCCGCACGGAGGAGCTGCGCGCCCTGTTCGACGAGCGCGGCGGCGATATGCTGAACACGCTCGACCAGCATAGCCGCCATCTGGCGCGTACGCTGGCGGAGCAATCCGAAGGGATGAACTCCACGCTGACCGCGCGCACCGAGGAAATCCGCGCGCTGTTCGACGAGCGCGGCAATGGCGTGATCGATGCGCTCGGCCAGAAGGGCGCCACCCTCGCCAGCCAGTTCGCCAGCATCGGCGACGCCCTGGTCAAGAACATCGAAAGCCGCGGCGGTTCCGTGGTCGCCGGCCTGCGCGAGCGCGGCACCGAGATCAGCCAGGCGCTCGACCTCGCCTCGGGCGCGCTGCGCGAGACGATCGAGAGCGGCACCAACCAGTCGGTCGAAGCGCTGCTCAAGACCAATGAGCAGCTGCGCAGCGAACTCGGCAGCATGCTGGGCCGCCTCGGCGAGGCCAACAAGCTGATGCAGCAGATCGTCACCGGCGCGAACAAGAACCTCGCAGCGGTCGAAGGCAGCCTGTCGGGCCGTGTCGAGGAGTTGCAGAACGTGCTCTCGACGGTGGTGCAGGAGACCAACCGCACCTCGGACCAAGTCGCGAGCCAGATCACCGCGCTGAAGGGTTACTCGGAAGGCACGCTGCGCGACACCGTGGCGCTGATCTCCCGCATCGACGAGCAGGGCTCGGCGATGACCGAGACCTCGCAGGCCAATGCAGCGGCGCTCAACGCCGTCGCCCAGCGGCTGGAGCAGGTCGAGGCGCGCGTCGGCAATGTCCTCGCCGACCGCAAGGAGTCGCTGGAGCACCTGCACGGGCTGATCGCCACGCGCACCGACGACATCGAGCAGATCACCCGCTCCTTCTCGTCGCTCCTCGATGAATCGCTCAGCAATGCCGAGACGCGTACCCGCCAGCTCAGCACCGTGCTCAGCGACGCCGCGGAATCGACCAGCAGCGCCATCGCCCAGCAGTTCGACTCGATCCGCGCCGCCAGCGGCCGCGAGCGCGAGGCAACCGCACAGGCGCTGCGGGCTGCCTATGAGGAGGTGGTGAACGAGGTCTCCGGCGAGCTCGGCAAGGTCACGGAGCGCTTCCAGAGCGCCGCCGAGGACATGCGCTCGATGTCGGCGGAAATCCATCGCGAGCTCGAGACGACCCGCACCGAACTCAAGAAGGGCGTGCTCGAGCTCCCGCGCGAGACACAGGAGTCGACCGCCGCCATGCGCCGCGTCGTCGCCGACCAGATCAAGGCGCTCAACGAGCTGACCGAGATCGTCTCGCGCTCGGGCCGCAGCAGCGACGTCGCACGCCCGCAGGGCGAGCGGCGGGCGGTTGCCTACCAGCAGCCCACGCCGGCCGTCACCACCTCGTCCGTCGCGGTGCAAAGTGCACCGGTGCTGACCGAGCCGCTGCGCGCCTCGATCGACCCGACGCCGGAGCCGGCGCGCCCCGAGCCGAAGACCCAGGCGCGCTCTGCCCCGGCTCCCGAGCCGGTGCGGCCCGAGGTCCAGCGCGCCGAGCCCGCTCCGGCCAAATCGGGCTGGCTCTCGGACCTGCTCAGCCGTGCCTCGCGCGACGATCGGGCGCCGGAAGCCGCCAAGCCGACGGCGCACAGCATCGAGAAACTCGATTCGCTGTCGGTCGATATCGCCCGGATGATCGACCATGACGCGGCGGTCGAGCTCTGGGAGCGCTACAAGCGCGGCGAGCGAAACGTCTTCACCCGCCGGCTCTACACGCTGCAGGGCCAGCAGACCTTCGACGAGATCCGGCGCAAATACCGTCGCGACATCGAGTTCAAGCAGACGGTCGACCGCTATATCGAGGAGTTCGAGCGCCTGCTCGGCGAAGCTGCCAAGGACGACCGCGACTCGATGGTGGCGAAGACCTACCTGACCTCGGAAACCGGCAAGGTCTATACCATGCTGGCCCATGCCAGCGGCCGGTTCGAGTAAGAGCCAGCACTCCCGCTCATATCAAAAGAGGCCGCTCGAAAGAGTGGCCTCTTTTTTGTTTTCGTCTGCTCAAGCTCGAGACGCTAGCCATCTCTCCGCTTGCCCGAGCATGCTCCGAAGCTCGTCTTCGGCTTCGGAGCGTTGCGGTGTTTTGTCGATACCTCGCAGAACGAAGAGGGCTTCTTGCAGCGCCATCACATCCTCTTCGGCAGGTCCGATGTAGCCGAATGGCAGCTCGTGTTGAGCGTAGCTGACCCAATTTGACACGAGGTCCACGAAGGCGGTGCGTGCGCCTTGATGCTTCGGATCGAGCGCAATTGCCTTCCGGAAGCACTCCATCGGCGTCTCTCCGACAGCGGCCGTGGCGATCCCGAAACTGTATGTTCCAAGCAAAAAATGAGCGGTCGCCGAAACCGGATCAGCCTGAAGCCACTCCTTGAGCGTTGGCAGAATCAGCCGCATCACGAGCGGCTCCGGACAGCATAGGTGTGGGTCCGAGAATGCCTTGCGATGCTCCGTCAATGCCAGAACGAAAGCTCGCCGGTCGATGGATGCCAGCTCAGTCGCTCCGTCGAGGAAATCTGCAAGCGCGCGCATCGCCTCTTTCCGGAGGCCCTTCGCTCGGAGGTGGCAATATCGCGACAAACACGCGACATCTGCCGCATTGGCCATTTCCGCAAGCGCATCCAGATCGTGATTGCTGGGCATTTCCTTCGCCCGATCGTAGATGCCACCGTCTGCTAGAGGCCAATCTTGCCTTATCAGCGCGCCCAGCGGGCGATCTGGATCAGCACCTGCGACAGGGCCTGGTCGAGGGCCTGCGCCGCCGCTGCCCCTTCGGCGCCCGCCGGCACGCGTGCCGAGAACAGCTTGGCACGCTGGACCTTGCCGGTGCGATCGCCGATCAGCTTGGCGGTGATCTCGACCACGGCCTGGCCGCTGGCGGCGTCGATATTGAAGGCGCGGATGTCGGTGTTGAGCTGGAAATCGGGCACGATGCGTTCGCCCGGCCGGCCGACGGCGGCGATGCGGCTGCCGTTCTCGAAGGTCTGGATCAGGCGGGTCTGGACCAGATTGGGCACCCGGTCGGCCCATTGCGCCCCGCCGAGGAAGGAGAGCGCGCCGCTCGAATCCTTGACGATCAGCCGATCGGAATCGAGTGCCTGCACTGTCGTCGGCTGCGCGACGATCAGCACGCCGCCGCCCCCGCCGATGCGGCCGAAATCGCGCGGTGCGGAGAGATCATAGGTGGTCGGCGCCGCCCCGCCGCCGCAGCCCGCCAGCAGCAACGAGCCTGCCAACGCCACGGACAGGGCGCGCAGACGACCACGAAACAGCGGGGGCAGAATCGGCATGGTCATATCGAGCTAGCGCGATCCGCTGTATTGGGGAAGCGGCGCGCGGCCGCCGAAGATGAACTGCTGGGGATTGCGCTCGACATTGCGCAGCACGCGGTTGAGATCCCCGAGCGTACGCTTGCCATCGGAGGCGAGTGTCTCGAGGTCGCGCAGGCCCGGGCCGGTGAAGCGGTTGATGCCGGTGGTGATCTCGGCGGTGCGCTTGTCGAGATTGTCGGCCAGCGCCCGAATCGACTTCGCGGCACTGGCGACCTCGGCGAAAGCGCCCTGCCCGTCCTGCGTGTTCAGGAAGGATTGCGCCGCCTTGAGCACGCCCTCGACCTGATCGGCGGCACGGTTGAGCTTGTCGGTGATCGAGGCGACGTCCTTCACCGCCTTGGAAACCTCGCTGCTGGACCCACCCAGCGCCGCGGTGAACTTGTCGACATTCTCGATGATGCCGGTGATCTTGGCGCGATCGACCGAACGCACGACCCCGGTCAGCTCCTCGCTCAGCGTGCCGAGCTTCTGCGAGAGCGGCGCGATCGTATCGGCGATCTGGCCGAAGCTCGACATCAGCTTGTCGATGTTGCCGGAGTTGTCGCCGAGCGCCTGCGAGAACTTCTCGACATTGCGGACGGTGTTGGTGATCGAGCCGGAGTTGGTCTTGATCAGCCCATCGAGGTTGCCGAGCACCTCGTCGGCCTTCTTGGCGACGTTGCGGACCGATTCGATGATGTCCTGAAATTCGGAACGCTCGGCGACGATGGTCGGCAGTGGTTCGCCTGGCTTGGCCTGCAGCACGGCGGCGTCGGGTTCGCCGCCGATCAGCTGCAATGCAACGACGCCGGCGAGCCCCTGCGCCTCGATGCGAGCGCGGGTATCGATCCGCAGCGGCGTCGTATTGTCGACCTCGATCACACCGAAGATGCGGCGCGGGTCATCCGGCTGCAAACCGATCTGCTTGACCTCGCCGACGCGCAGGCCGTTGAAGAGCACGCTGGAGCCGCGCCCCAGGCCGGTCACGGTGCCGGTGAAGATCACCCGGACATCCTGCTTGCGGCCGCCGCCGCCACTGCCGAACCAGTAAACGAAGCCGAACATCGCCGCGATCACGGCGAGGGTGAATAGGCCTACCAGGGCGTAGTTCGCACGTGATTCCATCGCGAGCGTCCGTCACGTCCTCGTTTGATCGGCCGGCAGCCGGGCACGCGCGCGCTCGCCGCCGAAATACGCCTTGAGCCAGGGATGATCGGAAGCCAGCATGGTGGCGAGCGGACCGACCGCGATGACACGCTTGTCCGCCAAGGCGGCAATCCTGTCGCAAGCTACATAGAGACTGTCGAGGTCATGGGTTACCATGAACACCGTCAGGCCCAAAGTCTGCTTCAGCGTCATGATCAGTTCGTCGAACTCGGCGGCGCCGATCGGGTCGAGGCCCGAGGTCGGCTCATCGAGGAAGACGATCTCGGGATCGAGCGCCAAGGCCCGGGCGAGCGCCGCGCGCTTGATCATGCCGCCGGAGAGCTCCGAGGGCACCTTGTCGGCTGCATCGGGCTTCAGGCCCACCATCTCGACCTTGAGCATGGCGAGTTCTTCGAGCAGGCGCGGCGAAAGCTTGAGATATTCCCGCATCGGCACCTGGATGTTCTGCTTGACGGTCAGCGCCGAGAACAGCGCGCCCTGCTGGAACATCACCCCGAAACGGCGTTCGAGCCGGCGCCGCCCGCCCGGATCGAGCTTGTCGACATTCTCGCCGAAGACCTCGATCGTGCCGCGCTGCTTGCGCACGAGGCCGAGGATGGTGCGCGTCAGCACCGACTTGCCCTGGCCGGAGCCGCCGACGAAGCCGAGGATCTCGCCGCGCATCACGTCGAGATCCAGCCCGTCCATGATCACCTTGTCGCCGAAGGCGACCTTGAGATCACGGACGCGAATCACCGCCTCGGGCTCAGGCCCGGCCGCACCCTGGGGGCCGCGCGGACCAGTCTGAGAGGGCCTGTCGAGCATCACTCCGCCCCTCACATCCGGATCGAGGCGAAGAACATCGCAAACAGCCCGTCGACCACGATGACCATGAAGATCGCCTTCACCACCGACGCCGTCACCTGATGCCCGAGCGATTCGGCCGAACCCTTGACCGCCAGACCCTCGATCGAGGCGATCAGGCCGATCACGAACGCCATGAACGGGGCTTTGATGAGGCCGACGGCGAAATGCTGCCAGGTGATCACGGATTTCAGGCGCTCGAGATAGGTGTCGAGGCCGATGCCGCCATAGAGCCAGCTCACCAGACCGGCACCGACGAGACCGGACATGGCCGAGATGAAAGTCAGGATCGGCAGCGCGATGATCAGCGCCAGGATGCGCGGCACCACCAGCACCTCGATCGGGTCGAGCCCCATCACCCGCAGCGCATCGATCTCCTCGCGCATCTTCATCGAGCCGATCTCGGCCGTGAAGGCGGAACCCGAGCGGCCGGCGACCATGATCGAGGTCAGGAGCACCGAGAGCTCGCGAAGGACGAGGATACCGGTCAGGTTGACGACGAAGGCGGTGGCCCCAAAGCGCTGGAGCTGGAAGATGCCCTGCTGCGCCACGATACAGCCGACCAGGAACGAGATCAGGACGATGATCGGCGCGCCGTTGAAGGCGATCAGCTCGACCTGATTGACCAGAGACGGCCCACGGAACCGCCGCGGGCCGAACAGGGCGCCGACGCAACCTGCCATCACCTCGCCGAGGAAGACGGCGCCGCCGGCAAGGTCGCGGCCGAAGCGGGTGACGCCCTGGCCGATATCGACGAGGACGGTGACCAGCCCGATCGGGTGCACCGGCGGATGATAATCGGTGACGTCGCGCTCGACCTCGGCGAGAAGCACCTCGTGCTCGGGGCGGCGGCTGGTCAGCTCGACCGAAGCCCCCTTCGCCTCGCCTTCCTGCTTGACCTGCCCGAGCAGATAGGCGCCGAGCGTATCGAGGCGCTCGATCGCCGACAGATCGAGTCGGGCCTGGCGCACGCTGCCGATGCGCTCGACCAGCTCGCTGGTCAGGGCCTCGAGACGCGGCGCTCGTCCCACGCTCCAGCGCCCGGCCAGCGCCACGACGAGAACGCCGCCATCATCGCGATAGACCGCCTGCGGCTCAGCGTCGTCGACGACAGCCATGACGGATTGCCCGCTCCCACACTCAGATTCGGCCCCCACGGCCTGTATCGCCGCGCGCCCGAAGGATGGCAAGCGCCGCCAGAGCCAGGCCCAACAGCGCGACCGGCACCATGGCGAGAAACACGCCCGGCCCGAACAGACGATAGAGATAGCCGGAGGAAATTGTGGTGAGCCCCATCGCCAGTGCGCCGGCAGCAACGAGGCGGCCCTGCGCTGCCGCACGCCGGGCCTCCGGAGCGAGCGCCGACAGCGCCGCCAGCGAGCCGAGGTGGGCACAGCCGAAAGTGGCGCCGTGCAGGAGCTGCAGCAGGAAGGTAAAGGCGAGATCGGGATCAGCACTCATCATCCCGAAGCGCAGCGCCGCCGCCACCGCCGCGAGCGCGATCCAGCGCAGTCCGGCGAGGCCTCGTGCCGCGATGCTGCCGGCGACGAGGAAGACTACGATCTCGGCAAGGACCGCGACCGCCCAGAGCCAGCCGATCGCCTGGTCGCTGAAGCCGAGGCTGCGCCAATGCAGCGAACCGAAGGCATAGAGGGCCGCATGGGTGGCGTTGACACAGGCCGCCGCGCCGACCGCGAGCCAGAAAGGCAGTTTGAAACCGGCAGGAGATGTGCCCTGCCGGATCGTCGGCGAGCCTCCGCCCGGCGGCGAGGGCGCCTGCAGGGCGGCGAGCGCCGCGAGCGAGCTGCTGCCGGCGAGGACGAACGGGATCAGCCAGGCACCGTACCGCGCGATCAGGTACCCGCCGGCAAGGTTCGAGAGCACGAAGGTCACCGATCCCCAGAGCCTGACGCGGCCATAATCCTTCAGCGCCCCGGCTTTGACCTGCTCGGTGGTCAGGACATCGGCGAGCGGCACCACGCCCGACAACGCGATCGCGCTCAGCGCGGTCAGCACCGCGATCGGGATGAGCTGCGCCTGCTGCGCCAGAGCGAAATAGATGATTGCCGCCAGCGCGTTGAGCAGCGCCAGCAGGATGTTCGGGCGCAACCGGTCACCGAGGCCGGTCACGGATGAAGCGACGAAGACGCGGACCAGGATCGGGATCGCCAGGACGTAGCCGATGTCGACATCGCTGAGCCCCTTGGAGCCGAGCCAGACCGGGAAGAACGGCAGATAGAAGCCGACACCGAGGAAATTCAGCGCGTGCATGAGCGACAGGCGCACAGCCAGCAGGCGCGATAATCCGGACCGGAGAGGCGGTGACATGCCCGTGGCAGCGATTTCTTAAAGAATCATCAGCAAGTTCGCAGGGGGCATCTTCGGCCGGCGAAACGCGATTCGGCCAGCCCATGGAGAGCAGCCTGGCCATGAGCGACGCGCGTTCGCTATCACCGCTGAGCGCGGCCGACTATGACGCGATTGCCGCCGCCGTGATGGAAACGGGGCGCGGTCGCTGGTTCCTGGCCGAGTATGCGAGGCGCAACCGGCAGGCCGACACCGAGATGGTGCTGTCGGCCATCGCCCGTCTCGAGCGCCTTTGCACCGTTCCCATGGCGGCGACGGAGCTTGCCCCGGACCTCTCGGAAACGGCGCGGGCAATCGCCGAACTGCGCGACGACCTCGACCGCGCTGGAGTCAGCGGCAGTTCCTCGCGCCTGTCGGCCCGCATTCAGGAGACTGCATCCGGCATCCTGGAGTCGGCGGAAGCGATCCAGGAAATCGCCTGGACGCTGCGCGAGTCGGGATCTGAGCCGGACCTTTGCGACCGGCTCGACCGACGCGCGACCGAGATCTACGGCGCGACCACGGTGATCGAGGCGGGCGCCAATCAGATCGAAAAGGTCGCCGACACCATCGCCATGCTCGATGCGAGCCTGCGGGCAGCCGTAGACGATACCGGCTTCGCCCTGGTCGACGCGCCGCCGCAAGTCCCCGCCGCACCGACGGAGGCCCGCAACCCGCTCGCCCCGAGAGCAGCGACCGATCCCGGCGACATCGATGTGGTCGAGGCAGGCACGCAGCAGCGCGCGCCCCTGAACGAGGCCGGCCTGCGGCTGCCAGCGCAGCCCTATCGCCGACGCAGCAGCATCCAGGCCGCCGAGGACGATATCGCGTTCACCGATGTCGGGGCAGCGGCCGAGACGATCTCCATCCCGGCGCCAGCCAGCTCGGCCCGTATCGAATTCAGCTATTCGGAAGCTGATCTGCGGGCGATCGGCTCGCTGCCGGTCGAAGACCGGCTGCGCTTCTTCGGCTAGGTCCTCTCCGCGCTCAGTTCTCGCGCTTCAGCGCACTCTCGTGCCAGCGCCGCAGCAGCAGATGCGAGATCAGGCTGGTCGCCAGGAAGATGGCGATGCCCGAGAGCGAGATCATCAGCAGCGCGGCGAAGACGCGCGGGATCTTGAGCTGATAGCCGGCCTCGAGGATGCGGTAGGCTAATCCCGATTCCGAACCACCCGTCCCTGCCACGAACTCGGCGACGACGGCGCCGATCAGCGCGAGCCCGCCCGAGATCTTCAGCCCCGCCAGGAAATAGGGCAGCGCCGCCGGCAGCTTGAGATAGCGCAGCATCTGCCAGCGCGTCGCGCCATGCAGCTGGAAGAAGTTGATCAGGTTGTGGTCGGCCGAATTCAGCCCGAGGATGGTGTTCGACAGGATCGGGAAGAAGGCGACGATCCAGGCGCAGATCAGCAGTGACAGGTTGATGTCACCGGCCCAGATGATGATCAGCGGCGCGATCGCGACGATCGGTGTCACCTGCAGGATCACCGCATAGGGCAAGAGCGCCATCTCCAGCCATTTCGACTGGGTGAACAGCACGGCGAGCGCGACGCCGACGATCACGGCTGCCGCCAGCGCCATGAAGGTGATGCGCAGGGTGATCCAGAGCGACGCCGAGAGCGTGCCCCAGTCGGCGATCAGGGTCTGGCCGACCAGAAGCGGCCCGGGCAGCACATAGGACGGCACCTCGTTCCAGCGCACGGCGAACTCCCAGAGCCCGAGCACCAGGATGCCGACCGCGATCGGCGCGAGGATGCGTGGCCAGAAGCTGACCGGCAGGCCGAGGATGGTCGGCTCGGCAACGGTGAGCGGGCGGGCTTCTGCATCGGTGCCGTCATGCGGCACCGCAGTTGCAGGGGACGAGGAGTTCATGCGCCGATCGCCTCCTTGAGCTTGCCGGAGGCGAGCCGGCAGAGATGGGCGTATTCGGGCGAGGTTCGGAACAGTTCGTCGCGCGGATAGGGCGCGGAGACGTCGAGATCGGCCATGACGCGGCCGGGCCGTGCCGCCATCACCACGATGCGCTGCGAGAGATAAACGGATTCGAAGACCGAATGGGTGACGAAGACGGCGGTGAAGCGCTCGCGCCACCAGAGATTCAGCAGGTCGTCGTTGAGGCGGTGGCGGGTGATCTCGTCGAGCGCGGCGAAGGGTTCGTCCATCAACAGAATCTTCGGCCGCATCACCAGAGCGCGCGCGATCGAGACCCGCATCTTCATGCCGCCCGAAAGCTCGCGCGGATAGGACTTCTCGAAACCCTTGAGCCCGACCAGCGCCAGCATCTCGGCGGCGCGCTCCTGCGCCTCCCGCTTCGGCACGTGCTTCAGCACCAGCGGCAGCATGACGTTGGAGAGGGCATTGGCCCAGGGCATCAACGTCGGATCCTGGAAGACGAAGCCAAGATCGCGTTCCGTCTTGTCCCCGCCTGCGCCCGGCCAGTCGATCGTGCCGGAAGACGGGCTACCCAGCCCGGCGACCATGCGCAGCAGGGTCGACTTGCCGCAGCCGGAGGGGCCGAGCAGGCTGACGAATTCGCCGGTGCCGAGGTCGAGATCGACGTCGCGCACGGCGATCGTGCCGTTGGCGAACTGCTTGGAGACCCGCCGGATCGAGACCAGCGGCTCGGCGCCAGTCTGACGTACGGCATGGGGTGTGCTCAGATAGGCTGTGTCCAAAGGCCTGATGATCCAGTTTGCCGTCTATAAGTGGGTGTCATCCCGGGCGACCGAAGGGAGACCCGGGATCCATGCCTGAACCGTTCCGGCATGGATCCAGGATCAGCGCCGCTGACGCGGCTTGTCCGGGATGACCCGCTACCTTCTCAGGGCTTGCCGACGCCCTTGTTGATGAACTCGAGGCTGTAAGCCTTCTTCACGTCGACCCCGGCAGGGATGACGCCGGCCTCGGTCATGGTCTTGGCGAAGCTCGCCCAGCGCGCATCCGTCATGGCGCCGATACCGAGCGTCTTCGCATCGCCCGAGGCGACGATGCCGTTCTCGTTCATCACCTTGAGGGCGTAGTCGATCTTCTCCTGATCCATGTCGGGATTGTCCTTCAGGATCCGGGCATTGGCGGCGGCGATGTTGGCGCCGCCCTTCATGTACTCGGCCCAGCCCTCGGCCGTCGCGTCGACGAAGCGCTGCACGACCTCCTTCTTCTCCTGCGCCATCTTGCGGGAGATGGTGATCGTCGTGTTGTAGTTCTCGAAGCCGGCATCGGCGAGGAGATGCACGACCGGCTCGACGCCGGCCTTGCGGATGACGAAGGGCTCGGAGGACAAAAAGCCCTGCTGCGTTAGCTTCTTGTCGGCCAGGAACGGCGCCATGTTGAAGGTGTAGGGCCGGATCTGCTCGTCGCGATAGCCAAATTTCAGCTTCAGGAACGGCCAGAAGCCGACGCGGGCCTGCGCCGCGATCAGGATCGGCTTGTCCTTGAGGGCGGCGAGCGAGTCGTTGCCCTGGCCGGGATGCGAGATCAGGACCTGCGGGTCCTTCTGGAAGATCGAGGCGATGCAGAGGAAGGGCAGGTTCTCCTGCGCGAAGCTCAGCGCCTCCAGCGAATTACCCATGATCATGTCGACCCGGCCGCCGAGCAGGAGCTGGGTCGGATTCTGCTGCGGGCCGCCGGGGCGGATGTCGACGTCGAGGCCGTACTTCTTGTAGATGCCGTTCGCGGCGGCGAGATAAAAGCCGCCATGCTCGGTCTGGGCGCGCCAGTTGGTCTGGTAGCTGACCTTGTCGAGGGTCTGCGCGTTGACGCGCGCGCCGGGCACCGGGATCAGCACCGAGGCGGCCGAGCCGCCGAGCAGGCCGAGCGCCGCGCGCCGGTCGAGGCGATATTTCATCGTCATGGCAGAACCCCCTCCATCATGTCGCAAACCTGTCGCCAGGCTGCGCGATATCGCGCCCGGCAAGCAGCTTGTATGCCACGGCCCATGGGCCGCTGGAAATGGGTCGCCGCCGGCTTTCGCACAGACAGGCTTTGCCGACGAGGCTCCAGCCCGCATGGCAAGCGCGTGCCATCCGCCCTTCCCTCGTCATCTCCGGCCACTATGCTGCGTGATCCTGCCGCCTTGAGGCAGCAGGCGCGAATCGCGGGCCCGGCCCGCAGCCTGACCGACGAGATCTCAAGACGATGACCGCACGCTTCTGGGGCGACCTGAAGACCACCGACTTCGCCGGGCTTTCGCCCGAAGCGACCATCGCCGTGCTGCCACTGGCCGCGATCGAGCAGCACGGACCGCACCTGCCGGTCTCGGTCGACACCACCGTGATGAACGCGATGCTGGCGCTGGCGATGCCGCAGGTGCCGGCCGGGCTCGACGTGCTGGTGCTGCCGACGCAGGCGGTCTGCAAGTCGAACGAGCACCTGCATTCGCCGGGCACGCTGACGATCTCCTGGGAAAGCGCGATCCGCAGCTGGATCGAGATCGGCGAGAGCGTGAAGCGCGCCGGCCTGCGCAAGCTCGTGCTCGTCACCTCCCATGGCGGCAATGTCGACCCGATGAAGGTTGTGGCGCGCGAACTGCGCGTCAGCCACGGTATGTTCGCGGTCTCGACCTCCTGGAGCAATTTCGGCCTGCCGCTGGAGCTCTATGGCGAGATGGACGCCAGACATGGCATCCATGCCGGCGACATCGAGACCTCGCTGATGCTGCATTTCCGGCCCGATCTGGTCGACATGAGCCAGGCCGGCCGCTTCGTGCCGCGCACGGTCGAGATGGCCGACGAGAGCTATAAATGGCTGCGGCCGACCGGCGCGCATCCCTTCGCCTGGATGGCGCAGGACGTGCACCCGTCCGGCGCGGCCGGCGATGCCAGCCTCGCCACCGCCGAAAAGGGCAAGGCGACGGCCGAGTTCCAGGCTAGTGGCTTCGTCGAATTGCTGGCGGATGTGGCGCGGTTTCCGCTGGCGAAGCTGCACAAGGCGAGCTGACTCGCGTCAATCCGGATCGAGCAATCTCGGCCCGGCGCCCTGCTTGCCTAGCTCGTCCCAGGGATTGTGCAGCGGGCAGCTCCTCACCGAAAGGCAGCCGCAGCCGATGCAGTCGGTGAGATGATCGCGCAGGCGCGTCAGCCGGTCGATGCGGTGCTCCAGCTCTTCCTTCCAGGCGGCCGAGAGTCGGCTCCAGTCCTCCGCCGTCGGCGTGCGCTCCTGCGGCAGCGCCTTGAAAGCCTCGCGGATGGTCTTCAGGGGAATGCCGGTGCGCTGCGCGACCTTGATGATCGCGACGCGGCGCAGCACCTCGCGCGGATAACGGCGCTGGTTGCCCGCGTTGCGGCGGCTGCGGATCAGCCCTTCGGCCTCGTAGAAGTGCAGCGCTGAGACCGCGATGCCGCTGCGGCTTGCCACTTGGCCGACACTGAGATCGTCGGCGAAGGGATTGCGGGCGGGGTGCTTCATGGCGCTTGACCTTAACCTTACTTGAGGTCTTATAGAGATCGCTCCGCTGCACCGCCAGCCCTCCGGAGCCTTCCCATGCATCGCCCGCTCATCCCCCAGATCAAGGTCGCCGTGATCTATGGCAGCACCCGCCAGGGCCGCCTCTGCACCAAGGTCGCTGGCTGGACGATCGCGCAGATCGAGGGCGATGGCCCGTTCTCGGTCGAAAGCGTCGACCCCGGCGCGCATGACCTCGCCGAGCAGACCGAACGGCTCGGCCGGGCCGATGCCTTCATCGTGGTCACGCCCGAATACAATCGCAGCTTCCCCGCTCCGCTGAAGGCGCTGATCGACGGAACCGGCGCACAATGGCGCGGCAAGCCGGTCGCCTTCGTCTCCTATGGCGGCATCTCGGGCGGCTTGCGCGCCGTCGAGCAACTGCGCCTCGTCTTCGCCGAATTGCACGCGGCGACGATCCGCGACGGGGTCTGCTTCGCCAATGCCTGGGACCAGTTCGACGAGACGGGCCGGCTACGGGACGCCGACCGGGCCGAACGGGCGATGGCGACCATGCTCGGACAGCTCCACTGGTGGGCGAGCGCGCTCAGGACGGCGCGAAACACCGTGCCTTACGGCCAGTTTGCGGCTTGAGTGGCACCCGGCTCGACACGAGATCGGCAACTCGTCGGCAGAGATGTTCTCGTGTCAGGAGCCTGTCGGAGGCAAACTCAATAGCTGATCGACGATAGAGGGAAAAATTCCCCGAAAACGCAAGCACCTAACGCCGCGATGCAGTTTGCTTCACAAATTCGAACTGGTCGCGGCGACGGCATCCAGGGAAGGATCGGGCGAACCGATCCCTCTATTTGCGGAGCCGCCATGCAGCTCAAACTCCTGCGCAATGCCCTGCTCAAGCTGAGCTATGCCGGCAAGACCCTGCTGATCGATCCCGATTTCGGCGAGAAGCTGAGCCGCCGCTCGATCGCCGGTAAGTCGCAGAACCCGATGGTCGACCTGCCCGAGCCGATCGAGGAGATCCTCGCCGGGGTCGACCATGTTATCGTCTCGCATCTCCATGCCGACCATTTCGACGAGGTCGCCAAGGCGCGAATCCCGAAGGACATCCCGCTGATCTGCCAGCCCGGCAACGAGGAGGCGATCCGGGCGGCCGGCTTCACCAATGTCGAGCCGCTCGACCATTTCGTCCGCATCGGTACGATCGTGGTGAAGCCGCAGCCGGCGCAGCACGGCACCGGGCCGGTCGTCGAGGTGATGGGCAAGGTGATGGGCTTCACCCTGGAAGCGCCGGGCGAACCTTCAGTCTACTGGTGCGGCGACAGCGTGCTCTACCCGCCGCTGCAGGAAGCCGTCGCCAAGGCCGAACCCGATGTGATCGTCACCCATTCCTGCGGCGCGCTCTGGGACGGCACGCTGATCGTCATGGATGCGCAGCAGACGCTCGACCTTGCCGAGCAGGCGCCGCAGGCGACGATCGTCGCCGTCCATATGGAAGCACTCGACCATGCCAGCGTCAGCCGGCAGGCACTGCGCGAAGCGGCCGAGGCCCGCGGCATCGGCCGCGACCGGCTGCTGATCCCGGCCGACGGCGAGACGATCGACTTGAAGGCGTCCGTGCACGCCTGAGGCCTGAATAAACCCCTGTCATCCCGGACAAGCCACGTCAGCGGCGCCGATCCGGGATCCATTCCGGAGCCTTTCCGAACAAGGTTCAGGAATGGGTCCCGGGTCTCCCTCCGGTCGCCCGGGACGACCGGAGGGGAAAACGGGGGCCCTACTCCCCAGCCTTCAGCTGCTTGGCGTAGATGTCCTTGTACTGCTCGCGCAGCAGGTTCTTCTGGACCTTGCCCATGGTGTTGCGCGGCAGGTCAGCGACGACGAAGACCTGCTTGGGCTGCTTGAACTTGGCGAGGCGCTGCTCCAGCGCCTTGGCGATACCGGCGGCGGAGATGTCCGCACCAGCCTTCGCCACGACCACGGCGGTGACGCCCTCGCCGAAATCCGGATGCGGGCAGCCGATCACGGCGCTCTCGATCACGCCCGGCATCTCGTCGATCTCGGCCTCGACTTCCTTGGGATAGACGTTGTAGCCGCCGGTGATGATCAGGTCCTTGCCGCGCCCGACGATGTGAACGTAGCCGGCCGGGTCGATCTTGCCGAGATCGCCAGTGATGAAGAAGCCGTCGGCCCTGAACTCAGCCTTGGTCTTCTCGGGATTGCGCCAATAGCCCTTGAAGACGTTCGGGCCCTTGACCTCGATCATGCCGATCTCGTCGCGGGCGAGTTCCTTGCCGCTCTCGGGATCAGTGACGCGGGCCGACACCCCCGGCAGCGGGAAGCCGACCGTGCCCGCCACCCGCTCCCCGTCATAGGGGTTCGAGGTGTTCATATTGGTCTCGGTCATGCCGTAGCGCTCGAGGATGGCGTGGCCGGTGCGCTCACGCCATTCGCGATGCGTCTCGGCCAACAGCGGCGCCGAGCCGGAGACGAAGAGGCGCATATGCTTCACCGCCTCCTTCGAGAGCCGCTGGTCCTGGAGCAGGCGGACATAGAAGGTCGGCACGCCCATCATGCTGGTCGCCTTGGGCAGGTATTTGAAGACCTGCTCGGGATCGAACTTCGGCAGCAGGATCATCGCCGCACCGGCGAACAGGATCACATTGGTCGCGACGAAGAGGCCGTGGGTGTGGAAGATCGGCAGCGCGTGCAGCAGCACGTCGCCCTTGCTGAAGCGCCAGTAATCGACCAGGGCCAGCGCATTCGAGGCAAGGTTGTCATGGCTGAGCATGGCGCCCTTGGAGCGCCCGGTCGTGCCGGAGGTGTAGAGGATGGCGGCGAGATCATCGGCACCCCGAGCGACATCGATGAACTCGCCCGAGGCGGCATTGGCCTTGTCGAGCAGGCTGCCGGCGCCGACGCCGAGGGTCTCAAGCTTTGCGTCGGCCTTCTCCGCGAAGGGCTTCAGCGCCTCCGCCTTGGCGGGATCGCAGACGAAGACGGCCGGCTCGGCATCGCCGAGGAAGTACTCGATCTCGGCCGGGGTATAGGCGGTGTTGAGCGGCAGGAAGATCGCACCGGCCCGGACCGTGCCGAGATAGAGCATCAGCGCCTCGATGCTCTTCTCGACCTGGACGGCGACGCGATCGCCCGGCTTGACGCCGAGCGCCACCAGCGCAGTGGCGAAGCGGGCGGAGACCGCGACCATGTCGGCGTAGGTATAGGTCCGGCCGTCATCCAGGAACGCGAAGGGCGCGGTCGGCGCCGGCATGCGGGCCTTGATCAGGTCGAACAGATAATTGCCCATGATTTCGGGTCCTTTCAGGCGTTTCCATTGTCTTTGGTCACTTGGTCGCCGGCCGCAACTGCTTCTTCACCGAGGAGGAGGCGACCAC
Organism: Allobosea sp. NPDC055332; assembly: GCF_053645455.1. Classification (NCBI taxonomy): domain Bacteria; kingdom Pseudomonadati; phylum Pseudomonadota; class Alphaproteobacteria; order Hyphomicrobiales; family Alloboseaceae; genus Allobosea; species Allobosea sp. NPDC055332. The sequence goes on from NZ_JBSHMO010000002.1 coordinate 576,036, forward strand.
AGTGTTGCGGGTGGCGAAGGCCTCGTGATTGGTCTCGATGTCGTCGAGCTCATAGCGGTAATTGACCATGACGCCATGCGACTCGCGCAGGCCGCGGTCCGAGAGGTTGCCGCCAACATTGATGCGCTCCAGCCGCGCGCCATTGCCGAGATGGAAGCGGGCGACAGGGTCGATCACCCGTCCTGACGAAGTCCGGGCCCGCAGCATGTACTGCGCCATCATCTGGCCCAGCAGCTTGTCGCGGCGGGCGTAGGTGACCTCGTCCTGCACCGCGGCCTCGGCCGGAGCCTGCATCAGCAGTGCCGCTTCCTCGTTGGTCAGGCCGAGCTCGGCCGGCTCCGCCAGCGCCGGCCCGAGCCAGCGCGCGAAGCCGGGTACCGGCGAGAGCGTGACGAAGACGTCGAGCCCAGGCAGTTCCCGCTTCAGATCCTCCGCGACCTGCTTGATCAGGAAGTTGCCGAAGGAGATGCCGCGCAGGCCCTCCTGGCAATTCGAGATCGAATAGAACACCGCCGTCGTGGCAGAGGAGGCCGGCAGCACCTCGCGCGCTTCGCTCAACACGTCGACGATCCGGCTCGGACTCTCGCGGGTCAGCGCGACCTCGACGAAGATCAGCGGCTCGTCGATCAGCTGCGGATGGAAGAAAGCGAAGCAGCGCCTGTCGGCCGGCTCGAGCCGGCGGCGCAGATCGTCCCAGTCCTTGATGGCGTGGACCGCCTCGTAGCGGATGATCTTCTCCAGCACGTTGGCCGGCGTGGTCCAGTCGATGCGGCGCAGCACCAGGAAGCCGCGATTGAACCAGGAGCCGAACAGATGCCGGAAATCGGCATCGACCGCCTTGAGCTCCGGTTCCTCCTTCATCGCCTCGAACAGGCTCTCGCGCATGCGCACCAGCACATGCGTGCCGCCGGGCGCAAGGTTGAGCCGGCGGAACAGTTCCTGCCGGCGCGGCTCGGAAGCGAGATGGAGCTGGCCGATCGCCTCGGCGTCGGGATTGTTGCGATAGCTCTCCAGAGCGGCGTCGAGCCGCTCGCGATCAGGGCCGAAGCGCTCCTGCAATAGTCGGAAGAAGGCAAGCCGGCCAGCCTCGTCGAGCCGCTCCCAATCCTCCAAAACGGCCTGCGCCAGCGCCATGCCGGAGGCCTCGCCGCGTCCCGAGAGCAGATCCTCGCAGAGCTTGTCGAGCGGCCGCCGGCGGTTCGAGGCGAAACGCTCGAAATTGATCAACGCCCGGCCGCGATCGGCGACGCTGGTCAGGAGATCGCCAAGAAACGCCATCTGCACCCCCAAAGCCTCGCTTGCACCGCCCATCCTATACGAGTTTGCCGCAGTGCAAACGCGGGCCGCCGCGACACGATCGCGCTACTTCAACAGCCCCCAGGCCTTGAGGAAGAAATCAGGCGCGCCGAAGTTCCCCGACTTCAGCGCCACCACCATCTCCGGCCCGTCGACGACGCGGGTCCAGGGCACGCCGGGATCGATCTCCGGGCCGATCTCCAGGGTGCGGATGGCAAGACCCTGCACGACCGCGCCGGAGGTCTCACCGCCGGCAACCAGCAGACGGGTGACGCCGCCGGCGTTGAGAAGCCGTGCGACCTCGGCAAAGGCATGCTCGACGATCTCGCCGGCCTTGTCGCGGCCGAGCTTGTCCTGCACCGATGCGACCTCGGCCGGATCATCGCTGGAATAGACGAGGAAGGGCTTGTCGACCGGCTGAACCAGGGCCCAGTCCGCCAGTTCCTTCGCCGTCTGCCTGCCGTCGGACAGCGCCAGCGGGTCGACCTTGAGCGCGGGAATGCCGGCCGCGAGCGCAGCCTTGATCTGGCCGCGCGTCGCGGTCGAGCAGCTGCCGGAGATGATGCCGGCGCGGCCCGTCGGTGCCGAGAGATGCGTCGCGGTCTCGCGCCAGGGCAGCAGCCCCGCCTTGCGGAAGTTCTCGGGCAGGCCCATCGCGATGCCGGAGCCGCCGGTCAGCAGGACATGGTCGGAAATGGCTTCGCCGAGCACCATCAGATGGCCGTTGTCGAGCGCGTCGGTGACGACGTAGCGCACGCCGTCCGCCGCCAGCTCGGCCAGGCGCTTGCGCACGGCGGCAGCGCCCTGGTTGACGGTCGCGTAGGAGGCGAGCCCGACCTTGTGGTCGGTCTGCGCAGCCATCAGCCGCATCAGGTTGGAATCCCGCATCGGCGTCAGCGGGTGGTCCTTCATCGAGCTCTCATGCAGCGGCATCTCGCCGACGAAGAGGTAGCCGTTGAAGATCGAGCGGCCATTGGCCGGGAAGGCCGGGCAGACGATCGCCTGATGAGCATTGAGGCGCTGCATCAGCGCATCTGCGACCGGGCCGATATTGCCCTGCGCCGTCGAGTCGAAGGTCGAGCAGTATTTGAACAGGATCTGCCGTGCGCCAGCCGCCAGCAGCGCCTCGCAGGCGGCGAGCGAATCCGCCACTGCCTCGGCCACGGGATTGGTGCGCGACTTCAGCGCGACGACGACGGCATCAGCCTCGGGCAGCTTTGCGCCGGCAGCGGGCGCACCGATGACCTGGGCCGTCCGCATCCCGGCGCGGTTCAGCATCAGGGCGACATCGGTCGCGCCCGTCATGTCGTCGGCAATCACACCCAGCAGCATCGTTCGACCTTTCCTTGCGTCCCCGCGAACATGTGAGCGATCCGCGGCGAAAATCTTGCATACCAGAACCAGACTGTGCGGCGACAGACCCGAGTCGCGTCACAGCCATGCAAGAGCGCCGCCTGCCGTCACATTGTATCCATTGCGCCAGTCGCAGCGGCGTGGAATGTTCCAGGCCAAGTTCGGCAGGGCAAGGAAAGCCCTATCGACGATCACCGCAAAATGCGCCAGCTTGGTACCGAATGGGACCAAGTGAGAATGACCCGCGGAGCTCCCGGATCGCCGCAAGAGCGTTGGAGCCTCGAGCAACGGGCCCAGGTCAAAGCCAAACAACGATGAGGGGAACAGCGATGAAACGTATCGTCCTGCTGGCGTCGGCGGCCTTGCTCGGCCTCGCCGCACTTCCGGCCCAGGCTCAATCACCGTCGACCTTGCGCATCGGCCTGCAGGAGGACCCCGATGTGCTCGATCCGCACAAGGCCCGCACCTTCGTCGGCCGCATCGTCTTCATGGGGCTGTGCGACCGGCTCGTCGACATCGATCCGGAGCTGAAGATCATCCCGCGGCTCGCGACCGAGTGGTCATTCTCGGAGGACGGGCTGACGCTGACGATGAAGCTGCGCAGCGACGCCAAGTTCCATGACGGCGAGACCTTCAACGCCGAGGCAGCCAAGGCCAATCTCGAACGGGCGATGACGCTGCCGGATTCGCTGCGGAAATCGGAGCTCGCCTCAGTGGACAGCGTCAGCGCGCCCGATCCGGCGACACTCGTCTTCAAGCTGAAGCGACCCGATGCGACGCTGCTCGCGCAGTTCACCGACCGCGCCGGCATGATGCTCTCGCCGAAGAGCCTCGGCCCCGACATCACCGCCAAGCCGGTCTGCTCCGGCCCCTACCAATTCGTCGAGCGCGTCCAGAACGACCGGATCGTGCTGGAGAAGTTCAAGGGGCACTGGGAAGCGGACAAATACCAGTTCGACCGGATCGTCTACCGCGCCATTCCCGATACCACGGTCCGCCTCGCCAACTTACGTGCCGGCGAGCTCGACATGCTGGAACGGCTGGCGCCGACCGACGTGAAATCGGCGCAGGGCGACAAGAGCCTCAAGGTCCAGAGCACGGCCAATCTCGGCTACCAGGGCATCACCATCAACACCAACCATACCGACGCCGCCAATCAGCCGATGGGCAAGGACAAGCGGGTCCGGCAGGCGCTGTCGCTCTCGATCGATCGGAAGGTGCTGAGCCAGGTGGTGTTCGAGGGGCTCTATGCGCCGATGAACCAGCCCTTCAACCCGGGCAACCAGTATCTCTCCGCCGCTCTGCCCGTGCCGGAGCGCGACGTCGCCAAGGCCAAGGCGCTGCTCAAGGAAGCAGGGCAGAGCAAGGTCAGCGTCGAGCTCTTCGTCACCAACAACCCGGTCGACGCCCAGCTCGGCCAGGTGATCCAGGCGATGGCGCAGGAGGCCGGGATCGACATCCAGATCCGCTCCAGCGAATTCGCCAGCCAATTGCGCGACCAGCAGCAGGGCAAGTTCCAGATGAGCCGGATCGGCTGGTCCGGCCGCATCGATCCGGACGGCAACATCCATCCGTTCGTGACGACCAAGGGCAACCAGAACGACGGCAAGTACTCCAATGCCGAGGTCGACAAGCTGCTCGACGAAGCCCGCACGATCTACGACGTCGCCGAGCGCAAGAAGCGCTATGACGCGGCGCAGAAGATTCTGCAAGACGAGCTGCCGATCGTTTATCTCTACAACCAGACCGTCTTCTTCGCGCTGCGCTCCAACATCCAGGGCTTCGTGATCAATCCCGACGGGATGATCAGGCTCTCGGGGCTGAAGCGGTCGTGAGGATACCACTCGACAGGAGAGAGCGCGGCAATTCCGCTCTCTCCGTGCCTCGTCAAGGTGGCCGGCAGCCATGCTCGCCCTGATCGGCCGACGCCTCGCGATCGCGATCCCGACGCTGTTCCTGGTGTCGTTGTTCGTCTTCGCCCTGCAGCGTGCGCTGCCGGGTGATCCGTTCCTGGTCATCGCCGGCGAAGAGCGCGACCCCGAGGTGATCGCGCGCCTGCGCCAGATCTACCGGCTGGACGACCCGATCGTGGTGCAGTTCTTCGCCTGGCTCGGCCAGGTGATCCAGGGCGATTTCGGCCGCTCGCTGCGTACCGGCGAGCCGGTGCTCGGGCTGATCATCCAGAAGCTGGGCGTCACCTTCCAGCTCGCCGTCGCCTCCATGCTCGTCGCGGTCGGCATCGGCATCCCCGCCGGCATCATCGCGGCGCGGCGCAAGGATACCATCGCCGACTATTCCGCCAGCGCCGTCGCGCTGTTCGGCCTCTCGGTCCCGCATTTCTGGCTCGGGATCATGCTGATCCTGCTGGTTTCGGTCGAATTGCGCTGGCTGCCGGCCTCGGGCTTCGAATCGATCTTCAGCGATCCGCGCGGCGCGATCGAGCGGCTGATCATGCCGGCCTTCGTGCTCGGCGGCGGGCTCGCAGCCTCATTGATGCGCCATACCCGCTCGGCCATGCTCGAAGTGCTGCAGTCCGATTATGTCCGGACCGCGCGCGCCAAGGGGCTGGCCGAGGATGCGGTGATCAACCGGCACGCGCTGCGCAACGCGCTGGTGCCGATCATCACCTTGTCAACGATCCTGTTCGGCGAATTGCTCGCCGGCGCGGTGCTGACCGAGCAGGTCTTCACCATCCCCGGCTTCGGCAAGCTGATCGTCGATGCCGTCTTCAACCGCGACTATGGCGTCGTCCAGGGCGTCGTTCTCTGCACCGCGATCGGCTTCATCGTCATGAACCTCCTCGCGGATGTCCTCTATATCCTCGTCAATCCGCGCCTGAGGGACAGCTGATGGGCGCCTTGACCGTCCGCGCCACCGGGGCGAACCTCCAGGGCCGCGGTTCCCTGCGCAAGCTCCTGCGCAGCCGCTCGGCCCGGATCGGCGGCCTGATCGTGCTCGTCTTCGTCGCGATGGCACTGCTGGCGCCGCTGCTGCCGCTCGCCGACCCCTTGAAGTCGAACTTCCTCGCCATCCGCAAGCCGCCCTCCGAGCTCTACTGGTTCGGCACCGACGAGCTCGGCCGTGATCAGGTCTCGCGGCTGATCTTCGGCGCTCAGGCCTCGCTGCTCGCGGGCATCATCTCGGTCGCGATCGCGCTGGCGGTCGGCGTGCCGATCGGCCTCGTCGCCGGCTGGTATGGCGGCTGGATCGACGCGGTGATCTCGCGCATCACCGAAGCGCTGCTGGCCTGCCCCTTCCTGATCCTGGCGATCGCGCTCGCCGCCGTGCTCGGCCCATCACTGACCAATGCGATGATCGCGATCGGCCTCTCCTTCGCGCCGATCCTGATCCGCCTCGTCCGGGGCCAGGTGCTGGCGATCAAGAACGAGGAGTTCGTCGACGGCGCCCGCGCCATCGGCGGCGGCAAGCTCTACATCCTGTTCCGTCATGTCGCGCCGAACACGCTCTCGCCGATCATCGTTCAGTCGACGCTGTTCATGGCGCAGGCGATCGTGCTCGAGGCCGCCCTCTCCTTCCTTGGCCTCGGTCAGCAGCCGCCCTCGCCGTCCTGGGGCCAGATGCTCAACGTCGCCAAGAATTTCATGGAGCAGGCGCCATGGATGTCGGTGGCGCCCGGCGTCGCCATCTTCCTGGCGGTCCTCGGCTTCAACCTGCTCGGCGACGGCCTGCGCGACGCGCTCGATCCCAAAGAATCCTGACCTTACTGCCTAAGGAACCGACCATGTTCACCACCCGCCCCGAGATCCTCGGCACTTTCGGCGTCGTCACCTCGACGCATTGGCTCGCGACCGCCTCAGGCATGGCGATGCTGGAAAAGGGCGGCAACGCCTTCGACGCCTGCGCCGCCGCCGCCTTCGTGTTGCAGGTGGTCGAGCCGCACCTCGTCGGCCCAGCCGGCGACATGCCGGCGGTGTTCTATTCGGCCGAGACAAAGAAGGTCGAAGTGCTCTGCGCCCAGGGACCGGCACCGGCGGCCGCGACGATCAAGGCCTATAAGGACCTCGGCATCGACATCATCCCCGGCGATGGCCTGCTCTCGACCGTGATCCCCGGCGCCTTCGGCGGCTGGATGACGATGCTGCGCGACCATGGCCGCCTGCCCCTGCGCGAGGTGCTGGAGCCGGCGATCGGCTATTTCGAGAACGGCCACCCGATGCTGCCGCGCGTGTCCGACACGATCGCGGGGCTGAGCGACCTTTTCACCGGGGAATGGCCGACCTCGGGCGCCGTTTATCTTCCGGGCGGCAATGTTCCAAAGGGCCGCGAACTCTTCCGCAATCCGGCAGCGGCCGCGACCTACAAGCGCATTCTCGCCGAGGCGGAAGCTGCCGGCGGCGATCGGCAGAAGCAGATCCAGGCCGCCTACGATGCCTGGTACAAGGGCTTCGTCGCCGAGGCGATGGACGCCTTCTGCCGCACGCAAGCGCCGATGGACTCGACCGGCAGTAGGCACAAGGGCCTGCTCACCGCGCAGGACATGGCCGGCTGGACACCGCACTACGAAGCGCCGGCGAGCGTGACCTATCATGACTGGGAGGTGTTCAAGATCGGCCCCTGGGGCCAGGGCCCGGTCTTCCTGCAGACGCTGAAGATCCTCGAAGGCTTCGACCTCTCGGCGATGGGCCCGGACAGCCCGGACTTCATCCATCATGTCGCGGAAGCGATGAAGCTCGCCTTCGCCGATCGCGAGGCCTATTACGGCGACCCGGATTTCGTGAAGGTGCCGCTCGCGACGCTGTTGTCGGAGGACTATGCCCGCGGCCGGCGCGCGCTGATCGGCAACGAGGCCTCGCTCGAAATCCGGCCGGGCGTGGTCGCCGGCTTCGAAGCCCAGGTCGCGCAGGCGCTCGCCAATATCAGGATCGCCGGCCAGCACGGCACCAAGGGCGGCGCGACCGTCGGCGAGCCGACTTTGGCCTCGATGGTCTCCTCGTCGCGGCGCGGCGACACCGTGCATATCGACGTGATCGACCGCTGGGGCAACATGGTCGCGGCGACGCCCTCGGGCGGCTGGCTGCAATCCTCACCGGTGATCCCCGAGCTCGGCTTCCCGCTGAACTCGCGCGCCCAGGCCTTCTTCCTCGAAGAGGGGCTGCCTTCCTCGCTCGCGCCCGGCAAGCGCCCGCGCACGACGCTGACCCCGACCATCGCCTTCGAGAACGGGCAGCCGCGCCTCGCCTTCGGCACGCCGGGCGGCGACCAGCAGGAGCAATGGCAGCTCGGCATGTTCCTGCGCCGGGTGCATCACGGCCTCAACCTGCAGGAGGCGATCGACCTGCCGCTGTTCCATACCCAGCATTTCCCTTCGACCTTCTATCCGCGCGAGGCGCGCCCCGGTCATCTCACGGTCGAGGAGAGCGTCGGCGAGACGGTCCTGGCCGAGCTCACCCGGCGCGGCCACAAGCTCGAGAAGGCACCGGCCTGGACGGTGGGGCGTCTGACCGCTGCCGAGAAGAGCGCCGACGGCCTCTTGCGCGCCGCCGCGACGCCACGTCTGATGCAGGCCTACGCCGCCGGCCGCTGAGGATTAGCCTATGACATGGTCCATCGTCGCGCGCGATGCCGCGACCGGCGCCTATGGCGTCGCCGTTTCGACCTGCGCCTTCGCCGTCGGCTCGCGCGTGCCCTATGGCAGCGGCCGGGTTGGGGCGATCGCGACGCAGGCCTTCGTCAACCCGCTCTATGGCGTCGACGGCCTGAAGCTGCTGCAGGAAGGGCGCTCCTCGGTCGAGATCATCGCGAGCCTGACCGCGGCCGATGAAGGCCGGGCGCATCGGCAACTGCATCTGATCGATCGCGACGGCCGCACCGCGTCCTTTACCGGCAATGCCTGCATCGACTGGTGCGGGGCGGTGAACGGGCCGCAGGTCTCGGTCGCCGGCAACATGCTGGCCGGGCCGGAGGTCGTCCAGGAGACGCTGAAGGCCTATGTCGAGAACTCAGGGCTCGACTTCGACGAGCGCCTGCTGGTCGCGCTCGAAGCCGGCGAGAAGGCCGGCGGCGACAAGCGCGGCCGGCAATCCTGCGCGATCCGGATCTGGGCCGGAGATCCAGTGCCGAGCTTCGACATCAGGGTCGACGACCACCCCGACCCGCTCACCGAGCTGCGCCGGATCTGGCGGGTGGCACATCAGCGCTATGTGCCGTTCCAGCAGGCCTCGCCCTCGCGGGCGCGGCCGGCCGGCGTCACCGACCGGGCCGAGCTCGACAGGCTGTGCAGCGAGTATGCCGCGGCGTGGAATGCGCGGCATCCGGAGTGAGCAGCCTCACGCCGCCTTGGTAGCGCGGCCCTCGGCCGCCCACTTGGCGTACCAGCTCTTGAAGCGGCGCCACTCGGTCTCGACATAGTTGCGCTGGGCGTCTGAGAGCCTGTCGGCGTCGTTGAAGTGACGCCCATAGGCCTTGTGCCCCTCCAGCACCATCAGGTGCTTGTAGTAGAGCACGAGGTCGACGCCTTCGTCGAAGGACGAGAGCACATAGAGGGCCCGCTCCAGCTCGAGCGCGTCGCGCTCGGCCTGCGGGTCGCCAGCGGCGGCCTTCTGCGAGAGCGCGACTAGGTGCAGCACCTCCTTGGGCAGGGCGTTGCCGATGCCGGTGATCGCGCCCTTCGCACCGCAGCGGATGAAGCCGTGCGTGACCTGCGTATCGACGCCGACCATCAGGGTCAGCTTGGGATCGCGGTTGGTGATGTGCTCGGCCGCATAGGTCAGCGCCGCGCCGCCGCCGAACTCCTTGAAGCCAACGAGATGCGGGAAGCGCGCATTCAGCGCGAAGAACAGGTCGGCCTTGGTCTCGTAGCCGTAATAGGGGCTGTTGTAGATCACCGACGGCAGGTCGACCGCCGCTTCCAGGATGCCTTCGAAATGGGCGCGCTGCGCCTGTAACGAGGAGCCGCGCGAGAGTACGCGCGGGATGACCATCAGGCCTTGCGCGCCGGCCTTCTTGGCATGGGCGGCGAGCGCGGCGGCGCGCTTCGGGTTCTGCGCGCCGGTGCCGACGATCAGCGGGATGCCGCCCTTCACCAGGGCCTCGACGCCCTCCATGCGCTGCTCGTCGGTGAGCAGCGGCCAATCACCCATCGAGCCGCAATAGACGACCGCCGACATGCCGGCGTCGATCAGATGGCGGCCGGTGCGCACCAGCTCGGCGTAATCGACGTCGCCCGCGGCGGTGCAGGGGCTCATCAGGGCGGGAATCGTACCGCTGAAGATGTTCTTGGTCATGGCAGAGGTCCGCTCGCAGGAGGAATGCGGCTGCGGGCCTTATCGCCCGCAGCGGTGATGATAGCCTGAAAATCAGGCCGTGATCGACTGGCCGGCCTTGCGCAACCCGGCGAGCACCGGCGCCTTGGGCAGCCAGATCTTGTCGAACTCGGCGATGACGGCCTCGGCGTCCTTGGGGTTGGCGACCTTGAAGTTGGCGCCAGCCGCCTTGAACTGCTCGACCAGCTTGGGCTCGTTGCCGGCAAGCGCGTCGATCTGCTCGTCGAGTGCGGCGCGAACCGTCTTCTGGATCAGCTCGCGATCAGCGGCGGGCATGCCCTGCCAGACGCGGCCCGAGGCGAGCGCGATCACCGGCATGAAGATCGCGTTCATCTGCAGGATGGTCTTCGAGACCTTGTCGAAGCGCTGGTTCCAGGAGAACTCCAGATCAGCCTCGAGCCCGTCGACCTGGCCGTTGGTCATGGCGTCGAAGACCTGCGGCGTCGGGATCGGGGTCGGGGCGGCGCCGAGCAGCTGGTAGAAGTCGCGATAGACCGGCGTCGGGTTGATGCGCAGCTTCATGCCCTTGATGTCGCCGATCGAGTTCAGCTCCTTCGCGGCAAAAACAGCGCGCATGCCGGTGATGCCCCAGGCCAGGCCGACGCAGCCGGTCTCGCGCGGCAGCACGTCGAACAGGCCCATCGCCACCGGGTGGCGCACCAGCTTGGCGATCTTGGCAGTGGAGTCGACGATATAGGGCGCGGTGATCGCGCCGATTGCCGGCACGCGCGAACCGAGCTCGGCGGCCATGATCCAGCCCATGTCGAGCGCGCCGGACTGCATCTGCTGCAGCATCGCCGCCTCATTGCCGAGCTGACCGGAGTGGAAGACCGTCAGGTTCAGCCGGCCATTGGTCTCGGCCTTCAGGCGCTCGCCGACCTTCACAGCTGCAACGTTCCAGGGGTGGCCGTTCGGGGTCAGGATGCCGAGGCGCAGCTCCTTGCTCTGGGCGAGCAGCAGCGCGGGCTTGGCGATCGGCAGGGTCGCCGCGGCGGCGATCAGATGGCGGCGCGAGATGGTCATGACGGAACTCCCCTTATTGATTGACGAACGAACTCACTTCACCAGGACCAGCGACAGCCATGGGTAGATCGAGAGCAGGACCAGGAGGACGCAGGAGATGATGAAGAAGGGCAGCGTCACCAGGAACATCTTGCCCGGCTTGGCCCCCGTCACCGCGGCGGCGACGAAGAAGCACAGGCCGACCGGTGGCGAGAGCAGGCCGAGCACGAGGTTGACCACCACGACGACGCCGAAATGGCGCGGGTCGATATTGTAGACCTCGGTCGCGATCGGCAGCAGGATCGGCACCGTCATGATCAGGCCGGGAATGCCGTCGATCACCGTGCCGATGATCAGCAGGATGACGTTGACCAGCAGCATGAAGGTCACCGGATCCTTGGCGATCGCCTGGATCGAGGCGGCGACGGCCTGCGGGACCTTGCCGTAGACCAGCACCCAGGAAAACACTGCGGCTGCAGCGACGAGGAAGAGCACGATCGCCGAATAGACACCGGCGCGCAGCATCATCTGCGGCAGCTGCTCGAACTTGAATTCCTTGGTCCAGTAACGGCCGATCAAGGCCGCCGCCACCGAGCCGACAGCTGCCGCTTCCGTCGCATTGGCAAGGCCGCCGAGGATCGAGCCGACGATGACGATCGGGATCAGCAGGGTCGGCGCGGCGCCGAGCACGATCATGGCGCGCTCGCGCAGGGTCTTTTTCTCGCCGGCCGGGTAATTGTAGACGAAGCCCATCGCCGCGATGACGAGAAAGAACATCAGCGTCAGCAGGATTCCCGGCACGATGCCGGTGATCAGCATGTCGCTGACCGAGACCTGGGCGAGCACCGCATAGACGACGAACATCACCGAGGGCGGGATGATCGGGCCAAGCATGCCGCCATAGGCGGTCAGACCCGCGGCGAAGTCCTTGTCATAGCCCTTGCGCTCCATCTCCGGGACCATGACCTGCGCCATGATCGCGACCTGGGCTGTGGCCGAGCCGAGGATCGACGAGACGAACATGTTGGCGAGGATGTTGACATAGGCCAGCCCGCCGCGAAGCGAACCGACGAAGGCCATCGCCAGATCGACGATGCGGCGCGTGATGCCGCCGCCGTTCATGATCTCGCCGATCAGGACGAAGAGCGGGATGGCGATCAGGCCATAGCTGTCGACACCGCCGAACATCTGCAGCGGATAGTTCGGCAAAAGCTGCATATTGCTGGTCGCCGCCATGTAGACGAGCGCGCCGAGGCAGAGGCACAGCGCGATCGGCACGCCGGCCAGCATGATGCCGAAGAAGGCTCCAATCGTGATGGCCATCAGTTCACTACCCCGTCGGCATTGGCGGCGGCGAAGCCGGGCAGGTCCTGCTTCGCGACGAGGCCGAGATCCTCGAACAGATTGGCCAGCGCATGCAGCGTCATCGACACCGCGAAGAGCGGCATGATCATGTAGATCACCCAGGTCGGCCAGTTCAGGGTCTGGGTGCGCTCGGTGTAGATGAAGTTGAAGGACTGGCCGGCATATTCCCTGGCGTCGAAGCCTGCCTGGGCGATGCCGACCGGATCGAGCCAGAGCCAGCACATCACGCCGAGCGCGATGCCGAACAGGATGACGCCGAGGGTCGCGATCGCCTTGAAGATCGCGGCGCCGCGCTCCGAGAAGCGATCGGTCAGCATGGTCACCGCGAAGTCGAGGCGCATGCGCGTCATGGCGGAAGCGCCGATGAAGGTGAGCCAGACGACGCTGTAAACCGCGGATTCGTCGATCCAGTAGATCGGATGGCCAGTATAACGCGTGACGACGTTGAGCAGGATCAGCGCCGACAGCAGGAACATCAGCGCCTGGATGGCGCGATGCTCGACCCGGAGCAGGCCTCCGGACACAGCGACGATCGCCTCCGGCACGGCCATGGAGCGGCTTCTCGCCGCGACAGCTTGGTTGTTCATGCTTGCCTTCCCCTAGCCGCGTTGTAGATTGTATAAAATCTACGTGTCAATGGTTTTTGGCGCAGCGATCCACTACGGTGCAACCGATGTCCCCGCCCCTGAAGCACCGCACCCTCGCCTCCGCGATCGTCGACCGCCTCCGCCAGGAGATCCTCGACGGCAGCTATCCAGCCGGCTCGCAGTTGCGGCAGGACGCGCTGGCGCAGGCCTATGAGGTCAGCCGCATCCCGGTGCGCGAGGCGCTGTTCCAGCTCGAGGCGGAGGGTTTCGTCCGGATCGTGCCGCACAAGGGCGCGATCGTCTCGGGCCTGTCGCTGGACGAGATCAACGACGTCTTCGAGCTGCGCAAGCTCCTGGAGCCGCGCTTGCTGGCGAGTTCAGTACCGACACTGACGGAGCAGGATTTCGCGGCTGTCGCCGGGATGGAAGCTGCGTTCGAGGAGGCGATGACGGCGCGCGACATCAGCCGCTGGGGACTGCTCAACGCCGATTTTCATATGGCACTCTACGCTCGGGCGACGCAGCCGCGCACGCTCGCTATCGTGGCTGGGCTATTGCAGACGAGCGACCGCTATACGCGGCTGCAATTGCAGCGCAGTTCCTCGATCGAGCGGGCGCGGACCGAGCACAACGAGTTGATCCGGCTCTGCCGGACGGGAGCGATGAAGGAGGCCGGGCGACTGCTCGTCGACCATATCGAGCTGGTCCGGCGCGATCTGATCGCGTTTCTCAAGGAGCGCGGGAAGGGGTAAGGGTCTGCGCGCCAGACGGAACAGACGCGGGACCCCCTCTCCTGGAAGGAGAGGGGTAGGGGTGAGGTGTTCGGACTGAAAATGCTGGCTTGAACCTGACCGCGCGGTGAGCGCTCGCGGAGCTGGTCCAGGGGCCTACACCTCACCCTGCCCTCTCCTTACAGGAGAGGGTTCCCCGCGCATCACTCGTCAGGTCAGCTTGCCGCGCGCCGCCACCGGCAGCTCGCCGATGAGCTTGTCGCCGCGCACGGTCACCAGCCGGTCGACCATGTTGACGACGACGCAGACATGGTTCGGCACCACGCGCACGACCTCGCCGACATTGGGCCGCTCATTGCTGCCGGACAGGTCGAGGAAGCCGTGCTCCTCGGCGAACTGCGCGATCTTGGCCAAGGGGTATTCGAGGATATAGCCATGGCCCTCGAGATTGCCCTTGTCGCTGGTCAGCGTCTTCGAGCCGGAATCGAGGATGCCGCGCTCCGGCCCGGCCCGGCTGACCACCGTCGCGTAGACCGTCAGCGCGCAGTCCTCCAGCTCCGCCACCCCGGCTGCAATCTGCATACGGTCGTTGAAGATCGAGGTGCCCGAACGATGCTCGGTCGAGCCCTTGAGCTTGCCGATGTTGGGGATATTGGGCGAGCCGCCGGTCGAGATGATGCCGGCTTCGAGACCGGCCTCGCGCAGGCCGGCATTGGCGCTGTCGAGGAAATTCTGCGTCGCCGGCCAGCCGGTCTCGGGTGGGTACATCAGGAAACCGGCGAAGGTCAGGCCCTTGGAGGCGGCGATCTGCCTGGCGAGCTCGACCGCCTCGCCCGGGGTCTCGACGCCGGCGCGCTTGCGGCCGGTGTCGCACTCGACCACGACCTCGAGATTGCGCCCGGCGATCTCGGCCGCTTTGGGCAGGCCGGCGATCGTCACCGGATTGTCGGCGGCGACGATCACGCGGACGCGGCGCTGCAAGGCGCCAAGGCGTCCCAGCTTCTCCTCGCCCAGAATGTTGTAGCTGATCAGGATGTCGTCGATGCCGCCATCGGCCATGACCTCGGCCTCGCCGAGCTTCTGGCAGGTGATGCCACGTGCGCCGGCAGCGACCTGGAGCCGCGCCAGCTCGGGCGATTTATGCGTCTTGATGTGCGGGCGGTTGGCGACGCCGGCGGCGTCGCAGGCGGCCTGGAGCCTGGCTATGTTCGCCTCGACCTTATCGAGGTCGATGACGACGGCCGGCGTGCCGTAGACGCGGGCGATCTCTTCAGCGAGGGCGGTGGTCACGGCAGCACCCGCACGATGACTTCGATCTCGACCGTCATGTTATTGGGCAGCGAGCCCATGCCGACGGCGGAGCGGGCATGGCGGCCATTCTCGCCGAGCACGGCGACGAACAGGTCCGAGCAGCCATTGATGACCTTGGGGTGCTGGGCGAAGTCGGGCGCGGCATTGACCATGCCGAGCAGCTTCACGACCTCGATCTTGTCGAGCGAGCCGGCGGCCTTCTTCATCGCCGCGAGCAGGCCGAGCCCGGTCTGCTTGGCGTGCTCATAGGCCTCCTCGATCGAGACGCCAGCGCCGACCTTGCCGGTCGGATAGGTGCCGTCGGCGCGCTTCGGGCCCTGACCGGAGAGGTAGATGAAATCGCCGACGCGCTTGAAGCTGACATAGGTCGCGACCGGGGTCGGGACATCGGGCAGGGTCAGGCCCAATTCCCTAAGCTTGTCATCGGCGCTCATTGCGTTCTCCCATCGTCTTTCAAATCGCGGATCATGTAGCGGGCCGCATCGTCATAGCTCGCAAGCTTGCGGGCAAGGGCTTCGTCATGCGCCTCGCGAAAACCCTGGCGACGCCAGAAGCCGGCCGAGCTGCCGACGGCAACGAGCGCCATGCGGGCAAAGCCAGAGGCACGGGCATGCGCCGCCAGCAGATCGACGCACGCCGAAGCGGCGCCACCGCCGCGCGCGGTCGGCAGCAAAGCGAGGTCATGGATGTAGTAGGCGTCGGCATCATCAGGCAGCGCGCCGAGCAGGCTGTCGAGCGCCGGAACCTGGCCGAGCCGCCAGGGATGACTCAGCACATAGCCGCCGAGCCCCTCCCCGCCCGCCAGCGCGAGGCAGCCGGCCGGATGCAGCGCGAGCCGCTCAGTGAAGACCGCCTCGCTCTCCGGGTAGTCCGGATGGACCTGCGCCGCCGCAGCCATCACGGCCGGCAGGTCAATGGCAGCCATGGGGCGCCAGGAGGGGGGAATCGTTTCAGGCATGAAGTCAGCGGCTTCTCTAGACGTGTCGTCCCGGGCGACCGCAGGGAGACCCGGGACCCATGCCTGAACCTTAATCGGAAAGGCTCCGGAATGGGTCCCGGATCGGCGCCGCTGCGCGGCTTGTCCGGGACGACTCGCGTTTGGATAAGCGGTTTACAAAACCGCTATGCCTCGACCTTCCTGAACTTGTTGCTGCGCTTGGGGTGCCACCAGGCGCCCTTCAGCACGACGCCCTCGGAGACGATCTTGCGATCGCCGACCAGGTGCTCGCCGACGACGTCGACATAATCGAACTTGCCTTCCTTGACGGTGAGCACGGTCGCGTCGCCGAGCGAGCCGACCTTGAGCGAGCCGTATTCCGTCCGCTTCAGCGCCATCGCCGCATTCACGGTCGAGGCGGCGATGACGTTGTTCAGGCTCATGCCCATGCAGAGGAACTTCGACATGGTGGTGACCTGGTCATAGGCCGGGCCGTCGATGCAGAGCTTGTGCACGTCGGAAGAGATCACGTCCGGTTCGAAGCCGTTGGCGAGCATGGCGCGCGTCGTCTTGAACGAGAACGAGCCCTTGCCGTGGCCGATGTCGAAGATGACGCCGCGCTTGCGGGCGGCGAGCACCTCGGGCTTCACCGTGCCCTGCGCGGTCGACGGCGCATTCGGGAACGGGCGGAAGGCGTGGGTCAGCACGTCGCCCGGCCGCAGCATGGCGATGACTTCCTCATAGGACGGCGGCGGATGGTCGATATGGCACATCAGCGGCATGCCGACCTCGTTGGCGACCTGCAGCGCAATGTTGAGCGGCACGGTGCCGGAGGTGCCCGAAGCATGCAGGCCGACGCGGACCTTGATGCCGACGATCAGGTCGCGGTTCTTGTCGGCGACCTCGACGCAGTCGATCGGGTTCATCAGGCGCAGATCGCCGCTCTCGCCGACCATGACGCGGTGGTCGAAACCGTAGATGCCGGCATGCGAGACGTGGAGATAGGCGAGGATGCGCGCCTGGCTCTTCTCGATCACATGCTTGCGGAAGCCCGGCCAATTGCCGGGCCCGGCCGAGCCGGTGTCGACCGAGGTGGTGACGCCCGAGGCGCGGCAGAACTCGTCGGCGTCGATGCCGAGCGAGGTGCCGCCCCAGTAGACATGGGTGTGCAGGTCGATCAGGCCGGGCGTTACGATATAGCCGGAGACGTCGCGGATCTCCTTGGCCCCCTTCAGATCCTTGCCAAAGCCCGAGACCTTGCCATCCGTGAAGGCGACATCGAGGACGCCGTCATGCTTCTGCGACGGGTCGATCACCCGCCCGCCCTTGAGGATGAGATCGTGGGTCATGACTGCTCCTTGGGAAACCGGGCGGGCGGCAGCGTCGCGTTCAGGCGAAGCTGGCCGTCGCGCCCTTCTGGATAATAGAGAAGGCTTTGGCGAAGTGGTTATGCAGCTCAGGAATATAGAGCTGCGAGATGGACGGGTCCTGCATGGGAATATATTTCGCGCCGCCATCGCGCGCGTCTGCGCCACTCAGGTAAGCGGGCAGGCCGCGCCCCTTGAAGGCGTCGAGGCGGTCGTCGAGACGGGCGATCACCAGCGAACCGCAATCGCCCCATTCATAGGGAATCGCGAAGTAGAGCTTGGCGGCATAGGCGAGCCGCGACGAGCCGACCATGTTGGAATAGCGCTGGATCGTCCCCTGCCGCCGTGCTGCCTGCTTCACCTTGAGGAAGACTTCATATTCGGCCCACCAGCCTCCCGCTGCAGCGCGCATCGGGTCCGATGCGAAGCGGGAGGAGTCGCAGAAGCGAAAATAGTACTGTCCGACGCTGAGATGGATGCGCTGGACATGCGACATGCCGCCGTTCTGCGGGCCGCCCGAGAGCCCTCGCGCAGCCGCGTCGTGCTGGGCCAGTTTGGGTGGAAAGAAGCAGTCCTTGTTCAGGGGATCGGGGGACACAGCATCACTCCTGTCGAGGCGCCGCGTCTGTCGGCTCGACGAGCGCACGCGGCATCGACGAGCCCTTGGCCAGATCAGAGTCGGTTCTCGCCCGCGCCATGGGAATGTGGCGCATGCGCCGACTGCGTTCACGCGATCACCGCGCCCTTGCGCTCGACGATCATGCCGTAGGCTTGAGGTTCGCGATGCCTCGCGAAGTTGAAGGTCGAGTTCCTGTAGCTGTTGCCGAGGTCGAGATCGCAGCGCGCGACGACGAGTTCGTCGTCTTCGGTCACCGCCTGCGCCACCACCTCACCGGTCGGGGCGATGATGCAGGAGCCGCCGATCTGGTCGACGCCGGCTTCCAGCCCGGCCTTGGCGACGCCGACGACCCAGGTCGCGTTCTGATAGGCGCCGGCCTGCATGACGAGCTGGTTGTGGAAATTGCCGAGCCGGTCATGGTCCGGCGCCGGCGGGTTATGCTTGGGCGTGTTGTAGCCGAGCACGATCATCTCGACGCCCTGCAAGCCCATGACCCGATAGCTCTCGGGCCAGCGCCGGTCGTTGCAGATCATCATGCCGAGCCGGCCGCCCATGGTTTCCCAGACCGGCCAGCCGAGATTGCCGGTCTCGAAATAGCGCTTCTCGAGATTCTGGAAGACGGCGTCCGGCCGATGCTCGGGATGCCCCGGCAGATGGATCTTGCGGTATTTGCCGACGATCTTGCCGGCCTTGTCGACCAATATCGCGGTGTTGAAGCGGCGCTTGCGGCCGTCCTCGAAGGCAAGCTCGGGATAGCCGAGATGGAAACCGATGCCGAGCCGCTCGGCTTCGGCGAAGAGCGGCGCCGTCTCGTTCGAGGGCATGGCGCTTTCGAAATAGCCGTCGATCTCGGCGTCATCGTCCATCCACCAATGCGGAAAGAAGGCGGTGAGAGCCGCCTCGGGATAGACGACGAGATCGCAGCCATTCGATTTCGCCTGCCGCATCAACTCGATCATGCGCGCGACCGCCGAAGCACGGCTCTCCTCACGCTGGATCGGCCCGAGCTGGGCTGCGCCGACGGTCAGAATGCGAGGCATGGCAAGGCTCCTGCTGTGCTTGGTCATTTTACCGAGGGCTGCCGCCGGAGACGCACGGCGGTATCCTTGTGCGCCATTGCGCGGTTACGGCTGCGACAATACCGTCGAGCGTTTCCTCTGGGCTCGGTCCGGACCCGCCGGCCGCGGCTGCCGAGGCAGCATCGAGCTGCGGATCTAAGCCATGGCCACGTTCAATGTCGTCCGCTTCCGCATCAAGCCGGGACGCGAGCACGAATTTCTCAATGCCCATCGCGAGGGCAAGGCCAACTGGCCGGGCCTCGCGCGGGGGCACATCATCAAGACCGGCGACCAGACCTATTGCCTGATCGGCGAATGGGCCGACCTCGCCGCACTGAAAGGCGCGCGCGACCAGATGATCGCGACGCTCAACAGCTTCCGCGATACGCTCGAGGACCTCGGCGGCAATCTCGGCGTCACCGATGCGGTGTCCGGAGATGTGGTCGTGGACCTGCGCGCTTAAGCCCCCGCAGCCGGCCTCATCACGGAAAGCGACGGCATCGCCGCGCGAACGAACTCGCCCGGATGCGGGCGAGTTCGATGTTCGGATCGGGCTTTCACGAGGCCCGACGACAACGCATGACATGACGCCAAGCCGCTTTCAGATGCCCTTGGCCAGCCGCGGATCGAGCGAGTCGCGCAGACCGTCGCCAAGCAGGTTCACGGCAAGCACCGTGATCGACAGGAACACGGCCGGGAAGAAGACGATGTGCGGCCTGACCTGCCAGAGCGCCCTGCCCTCGGCCATGATGTTGCCCCAGGACGGCGTCGCCGGCGGCACGCCCGCGCCGATGAAGGACAGGATCGCCTCGATGATCATGGCGCTGGCGCAGATATAGGTCGCCTGCACCGTCATCGGCGCGATCGTGTTGGGCAGGATGTGCTTCCAGATGATGCGCGGCACGCTGGCGCCGTTCGAGATCGCCGCCTCGACATAGGGCTGCTCGCGCAGGGAGAGCACGACTGATCGCACCAGGCGGGCGACGCGCGGGATCTCGGCGATGGTGATGGCGACGATGACGTTGCCCACCGAGCCGCGCGTCAGGGCCATCAGAGCGATGGCGAGCAGGATCGGCGGGATCGACATCATGCCGTCGATGACGCGCATGACGATGCCGTCGGCCCAGCGGATGAAGCCGGAGAACAGCCCGACCGCAAGGCCGGCGACGGAGGCCAGGATCGCGACCGAGAAGCCGACGATCAGCGAGACGCGCGCGCCATAGACGACACGCGAATAGATGTCGCGGCCGAGCATGTCGGTGCCGAACCAATACAGTTCGGACGGCACGCGGGTGCGCCGCGCCGTCGAAATCGCCGTCGGATCGACCGTAAAGAGCAATGGCGCGAAGACGGCGATGAAGACCATCAGCAACAGGAGGAAACCGCCGATCGCGACCGAAGGGTGCTTGCGCAGATAGGAGCGCCTGGGCGGCTTGAACTCCGCGCCGATTTCATCCGCCAGGGGCAGTGGAGCAGCTGGAGCGGTCAATAGCGTATCCTCGGGTCGACGAGGGTGTAGATCAGGTCGACGGCCAGGTTCACCAGCACGTAGACGAAGGAGAAGATCAGCACGACGCCCTGGATCACGGGATAGTCGCGCCGCAGGATCGCATCGAGCGTCAGGCGGCCGAGCCCCGGAATGGCGAAAACGCTCTCGGTGACGACGGCGCCGCCGATCAGCAGCGCCACGCCGATGCCGATGATGGTGATGACTGGAACCGCGGCATTCTTGAGCGCGTGCAGGAAGAGGACGTTGTTCTGCGCGAGCCCCTTGGAACGAGCCGTGCGGATATAGTCCTGCTGCAGGACCTCGAGCATGGTGGCGCGGGTGATGCGCGCGATCAGCGCGATATAGACCGTGCCGAGCGTGATCGAGGGCAGGATCAGGTTCTTGAACCAGGGCCAGACACCCTGCGCGATCGGCGTGTAGCCCTGCACCGGCACCCAGTCGAGCTTGAGCGCGAAGACATAGGCGAGCAGGTAGCCGATCACGAAGACCGGCACCGAGAAGCCGAACACCGCGAAGCCGACGACGGCGCGATCGACCCAGGTGCCGGCCTTCCAGGCCGCGACGACGCCGAGCGGCACGGCGATCACCACCGCGAAGATCAGCGTCAGCACCATCAGCGACAGCGTCGGCTCGATGCGCTGGGCGATCAATTGGGTCACCGGCAGCGAGGTGAAGATCGAAGTGCCGAGATCGCCCTGCAGCACCCGGAAGAACCATTCGCCGAAGCGGATCAGATAGGGCCGGTCAAGGCCCAGGCTCTGGCGGATGCGCTCGACGTCGGCGGGCGAGGCCTGGTCGCCGGCGATCACGGCCGCCGGATCGCCCGGCGCGATATAGAGAAGCGAGAAGACGAACAGCGCCACGAAAGCCATGACGGGGATCGTCGTGATGATACGTCTGATGATGAATGCGAGCATCGAAACCCTGAGTTGCCGCTGCTGGCGCCGGACCGATCAGGACCTTAAGTCCCGGCAGGCCCGGCGGGCTTGATCTGGGCCCGGCCCCGACAAAAAGCCGGGACACGGGCCTGCTCGGTCTCAGGCCTTGGCCACGCCCCAGAAGAAGGGCAGCGGACCGCTGGTCACGCCGGTGACGTTCTTCCGCCAGGCCTGGTAGCCGAGATAGAAGCCGGTTGGCGCATAGACGACGTTCTCGACGGCGGCCTTGTTGAGGCGGTCCATCGCCGCCTTCTCCTCGGCCTGATCCTTGGCGTTGAACCAGTTGGTGACCTCGGCCTCGACCGCCGGCACGTCCGGCCAGCCGAACCAGGCCTTGTCGGCATTGGCGCGGATCGCGGTGTAGGAGGACGGGTTGATGCAGTCCGCGCCCGCATGCCAGGTGTGGAACATGCTCCAGCCACCCTGGCTCGGCGGGGTCTTCTGGGCGCGCCTTGCGCCGACCGTACCCCAGTCGGTGGCGACGAAATCGACCTTCAGGCCGATGCTCTTCAGCAATTCAGCCGTGACGTCGCCCATCGCCTTGGTCGCCGACATGTCCTGCGCCACGACGCAGATCACCGGCTCGCCATTGTAGCCGGACTCGGCGATGAGCTTCTTGGCGGCCGCGACGTTCTTCATCTTCAGCATGTCGCCGCCGGCTTCGGTGTAGAGCGGCGTGCCGGGGGTGAAGAAGCCGGGCAGCGGCCTCCAGAGCTTGTCGTCGTCACCGACGATCGCTCGCATGAAGTCTTCCTGGTTCATCGCCGTCAGCACCGCCTGGCGCACCTTCAGATTGTTGAAGGGCGGGTGCAGGTGGTTCATGCGGAAGGCGCCGATATTGCCGAGTGGGTCGCCGATATCGACATTGATGTTGGCATTGCCTTTGAGGACCGGCACGAGGTCGGAGAGCGGGGTCTCCCACCAGTCGACCTCGCCGCTCTGCAGCGCCGCGGCGGCGGTCGCGGCGTCGGGGATGATCACCCACTCGATCCGGTCGACCAGCATGTTCTTGCCGCCGGCCAGCCAGTCGGCCTTCTCGGAGCGCGGCACGTAGTCGGTAAACTTCTCGAAGACGGCCTTGGCGCCCGGCACCCATTCATTGCGGGCGAACTTCATCGGTCCGGAACCGACATATTCGGTGATCTGCGTGAACGGATCGGTCTTGGCGATGCGCTCGGGCATGATGAAGGAGCACGGCGCATTGTTCTTGGCGAGCGCCAGCAGCATCTTCGGGAAGGGCTGCTTCAGCTTCCATGTCCAGGTGCGATCGTCGACCGCGGCGAGCTCGTTCTCGATCGCCTTGATCATCAGGCCCATCGGGTCGCGGGCCTGCCAGCGCTTCAGGCTCTGCACCACGTCCTTGGCGAGGACCGGCGTGCCGTCATGGAATTTGAGGCCGGAGCGCAGCTTGAAGGTCCAGGTCAGGCCATCGGAGGAAACCTCCTCGCCCTCGACCATCTGGCGCTGCGGCTGGAACTTCGAATCGATGCCGTAGAGCGTGTCCCAGACCAGTGCGGCGGCGTTGCGGACGACGTATTGCGTCCCCCAGATCGGGTCGAAATTGGCGAGGTTCGCCTGCGGCACGAAGCGCAGCGTCTTGGCGGCGGCGCCCTGCGAGAGCGCCGGCATGGCGAGGCCGCCGGTCGCAGCCAGGACACCGGTCCCGGCGGCGGTCTTCAGAAAATTCCTGCGGTCCATCGCAATGCTCTCCCCTGGAACGGCGACCTCTGATCGGGCGACCTTGCCTAGAGTGTGGGCAGAAAAATCCGCCGCTGACAACACGCTTGAAGGGCCGCTGACGACAGAAAGCGCCGTGCAGGGTTCGTGCCAGACGGAACCGGTTTGCGCCTCACGACATCGTTTGCAAACAAACGACGCATGAAGCGACCCCGCCACCGCAGAAAATTGCGCTCAGAAAACTAAATCGATTTGATCGGAGCGTCGACGCGCGCGAAGGGATGTACCGCCTCAAAGGCCGCGGCCGCTTGCATCACCAGCGCATCATTGCCGAAGGCGCCGATGATCTGCAGGCTTGCCGGCAATCCGGCAGAGGTCAGCCCGCAGGGCACGGCGGCGGCTGGCTGCTGCGTGATGTTGAACGGGTAGGTCAGCGGCGTCCAACGCGTCCAATCCTCGCCATAGCGGCCATGCTCGGGCGTGTTGCGGCCCACAGAGAAGGCAGGCAGCGGCAGTGTCGGCGACAGCAGGAGATCGAAGCGCTCGTGGAACTGCGCCATCTGATAGGCGAGCGCATTGCGCTGATACAAAAGGGCATCGACATAGGTCGCGCTCTCGATCCGCTCTCCCATCTCGGCGACAGCGACGAGCCCGGGATCCATCTGCGCGCGCCCCGCCGCATCGGTGCTGCGCAGTGCCAGCGCCGCGCCGGCTGACCACAGTGTCATCAGCGTCGCAATCGGGTCGTCGAAGCCAGGATCGACCTCCTCGACCGTGGCGCCGAGCTCGCGGAAGGTGAGCGCCGCCGCATGCGTCAGCGCCGCGATCTCCGGATCGACCAGGGCATCCCCGCCGAGACGGGGCGACCAGGCGATGCGCAGGCCGCGCACGCCGCGATCGAGCCCGGCCGTGAAATCGGGCGGCATGTCCGTGAAGGCGGTCATGTCGCGCGCATCGGGCCGGCCGATCGCGTTCATGGCGAGGGCGGAATCGCGCACGGTGCGGGTCAGCGGGCCGAGATGGGCGAGGAAGCCCATCACCGAGGCCGGCCAGGCCGGCACGCGGCCATAGGTCGGCTTCAGGCCGAAGACGCCGCAGAAGGCGGCGGGGATGCGCACCGAACCGGCGCCGTCGGTGCCGAGATGGATGCAGCCGAGATTGAGTGCGGCGGCGACGGCCGCGCCCGAGGAGGAGCCGCCCGGGCCGGTCGAGACATCCCAGGGATTGCGGGTGATGCCGGAGAAAGGCGAATCGCCGACGCCCTTCCAGCCATATTCCGGCATGGTCGTCTTGCCGAGGAAGACGCAGCCGGCCTCGCGCAGCCGCGCCGTCGCCGGAGCGTCCTGCTGGAACGGTGCGTCGGAGGCGAGCGCCGAGCCACGCCGCATCGGCCAGCCGGCGACGCCGAGATTGTCCTTAATCGTCACCGGCACGCCGTCGAGCGGGCCGAGCGCCTCGCCTTTCAGCCAGCGCGCCTCGGCAGCCTGCGCCATGGCGAGCGTCACGGGCTCGTCACGCACGACGAAGGCGTTCACCTCAGGCTCGAAGCGCTCGATGCGGGCGAGCGCGTCCCGGGCGACCTCGACCGGCGACAGCTCCCGCGCAGCATAGAGGCCGCCGAGCTCGGCGGCGGACAGCGAAGCGATGGTGGTCATTGATTGAATCCCCGTCAGGCGTTGGCGGCGCGCCAGGCGGCGCTGAGCAGGACATTGGCGCCGGCGACCATGTCGTCGTCGCTGCTGAGTTCGGCCGGGTTATGCGAGAGGCCGCCGATCGAGGGGATGAAGACCATCGCCGTCGGGCAGAGCCGCGACATCATCTGCGCATCGTGGCCGGCGCCGGAGATCATCCGGCGGATCGGCAGGCCGAACTCGGCGGCGCTCGCCTCGACGCTGGCGATCAGCTCCTCTGCGAAGGGCGTCGCCGGGAAGCGGGCGAGATCGCGGAAGCTGATGGCGATGTCGTCGCGCGCCGAGAGTTCGGCGCAGAACTTGCGGACCGCTGCCTCCGCCTCGGCCAAAGGTGCGTCCTGCGGATTGCGCAGGTCGAGCGTCATCACCACGGTCTCGGGCACGACGTTGACGTTGCCGGGTTTGACGCGGATCACGCCCGAATTGGCGAGCTGGCCGGGGATCGTCTTGGTCAGCTCGTTGGCAAAGATGTTGATCCGCGCGGCGGCGAGGCCGGGGTCCTTGCGATAGCGCATCGGCGTGGTGCCGGCATGGCTCGGCCTACCCGTCAGGGTCAGCTCGAGCCAGCAGATCGCCTGGATGCCGGTGACGGCGCCGAGACCGCCGCCTTCACTCTCCAGCACCGGCCCCTGCTCGATATGCAGTTCGAGATAGGCATGCGCCGGCAGGAAGCCGGGCTGCTCCGGGCCGTGATAGCCGATGCGGTTCAGTTCGCTGCCGAGCACGGCGCCATCGGCGTCGAGCTCGGCATGGGCGGCCGCAACGCTCATCCCGCCGGCCCAGACATAGGAGCCGAGCATGTCGGGATGGAAGCGCGCGCCCTCCTCATTGGTGAAGGCGATCACCGCCATGTCGCGTTTCGGGGTCACTCCGGCATCACGCAAAGCCGCCAGCACCTCGACGCCGCCGATCACGCCGAGCGCGCCGTCGAAGCGGCCGCCGGTGCCGACCGTGTCGATATGCGAGCCCATGATCACCGCCGGCCCGTCCTCCTGGCCCTTGAGGATGCCGACGATGTTGCCGATCGCATCGACGCGGACATCGAGGCCGAGCGCCTTCAACTCGCCGACCAGCCAGTCGCGCCCCTCTCTGTCCTCATCGGTCAGCGCGAGCCGCCTGCAGCCACCTTCCGGCGTCGCCCCGATCCGCGACAGGGCCGCCAGCCGCGAGAGCAGGCGCTCCCCGTCGATCCGCAGATTGGTGCTCATCGCGTCGGCTCTCCATAGGCAGGCATGAGATCGGTTCTGCTGCCCAGCAGGCCGGAACCGGCGCCAGCGCGCAAGAGGCAGAGTGGGCGACGCGACGCGGGCCGGCAGCGCGCCACGCGCAGAACGCGGCCCGGACCGGCGCCTCCTGGGCTGTGAAGGAGCAATCTGCCCAGATAAAAGGCACTCATGTCGCAGATCGCTCTTCCCTACCGGTCGGCGAGCCCCTGGCTCACTGAGGTCAAAGCCATGCTGGCGCTGAGCTGGCCGATGGTCCTGACCAATGTCGCGCAAACGGCGATGACGGCGACCGATGTGGTGATGATGGGCCATCTCGGCCCGGACTCGCTCGCCGCCGGCGCGCTCGCCTCCAATCTCTACATGGCCTTCCTGATCTTCGGCATCGGCGTGATGGCCGCCGTCGCGCCGATGGTCGCGATCGAGCTCGGACGGAACCGGCATTCGGTCCGGGATGTGCGCCGCACGGTGCGCCAGGGATTCTGGGTGGCAGCGACCATGGCGGGGCCGATGTGGCTCCTCCTCTGGCAGGCCGAGACGATCCTCACGGCGATGGGCCAGAGTCCGGCGCTGGCGCAAGCCGCCGCCTCCTATCTGCACACCCTGCAATGGGGTCTGCTGCCGTTCTATTGCTATCTCGTCCTGCGCGGTTTTCTCGCGGCGCTGCAGCGGCCGTTCTGGGTCTTCGTGACCGTGCTCTTCGCGGTCGTCTTCAACGCCTTCGCCAACTGGGTGCTGATGTTCGGGCGGCTCGGCTTCCCGGCACTCGGCCTTCCCGGCTCGGGGCTGGCGACGGCGCTGGCCTCGACCCTGATGTTCGCAGGCTTGGCAATCGTGGTCTCGCTCGACCGGCGCTTCCGGCGCTACCACCTGTTCGGCCGCTTCTGGCGGCCGGACTGGAGCCGCTACCGCGCCTTCTGGCGGATGGGCCTACCGATCGGCACGACGGTCGGCTTCGAGGTCTGGATCTTCAACGGCGCCGCCTTCCTGATGGGATTGCTCGGTCCGACCTCACTGGCCGCCCATGCGATCGCGATCCAGATCGCCTCGCTCTGCTTCATGGTGCCGATGGGCATCGGCCAGGCCGGAACCGTCAGGGTCGGGCGCGCCTTCGGGGCCGGTGACAGCGAGGGCATCGCCCGGGCCGGCGCGACGGCGCTCGCGCTCGCCACGGCCTTCATGTGCTTCACCGCCCTGCTGATGCTGCTGATCCCGCACTGGCTGGTCGTGCCATTCCTCGACGCCAGCAAGCCGCGCGCCGCCGAGGTGGCACAGCTCGCCGTGCTGTTCCTGTTCTATGCGGCGATCTTTCAGGTCGTCGATGGCGTGCAAGTGGTCGGCGTCTCGATCCTGCGCGGCCTGCGCGACACGCGCGTGCCGATGCTCTTCGCCGGCCTCGGCTACTGGGGAATCGGCCTGCCGCTCTCGGCCGCGCTCGGCTTCTGGACATCGCTCGCCGGCGTCGGCATCTGGATCGGTCTCGCAACCGGCCTGGCGATCGTCGCCGCGCTGATGCTTGCACGCTGGTTCGCGCGCGAGCGGCTCGGCCTGACCAAAGCGGCCGGCGAGCAAGCCTCCTAGATTCAACGGCTTCTTATTTGCAAGAATCCGGTAACTCTGGGTTGCGCTTCCACGTGAATTGGCAGAGGATTTCCGAAACGATCCCTCATGCTGCAATGCTGAAGGGAGAAGGTCGTGACGCCGCAGGATATCGCGCTGGTCCGGTCAAGCTTTGCGCAGCTGCATCGGCGCAAGATCGAGACGGCGTGCCTGTTCTACGAGCGGCTGTTCACCACGACGCCCAGCGCGCGGGCCCTCTTCAAGACTGATATCGAGACCCAGGCGGCCAAGCTGATGGAAACGCTGATGGTCGCGCTCGCCATGCTGAATGATCCGGCCGGCCTCGATGCCCTGCTCAAGCGCCTGGGCGAGCGTCATCACGGTTACGGTGTACAGCCCGAGCATTACGAGGCCGTCGGCAAGGCCCTGCTCTGGACTCTGGAGACCTCGCTGGGCCCCGCCTTCACGGCCCAGACCCGGGCGGCCTGGACCGAGCTCTACGGCCAGATAGCTGAAACCATGCTTTCCGCCACCGCGCCGAGCCGGCGCTCGGCTTAAGCCCGCTCAGAACTCTTCCCAGCCATCGTCGCTGTCGCGGCCGTTTGCGGCCTTGCGGGCCGGCGCTTTCGGCTCCCGGCGTGGCGCGGCCTTGCTCTGGGCGAAGGCGGCCTCGGCGAGCTGGCGCAGGCGCTCGGGCTCGGGTGCCTGGCCGCTGGCGCGATCGGTCGGGCCAGCCGGGTGCGGCGCCGCGCTGATGGGGCGTGCAGGAGCCCGCAGGGCGGTCCTGGCGGCAGAGCGCGTGCCGGGGCTGCCAGAGGCCGCTCCGGTCGCCAGGACGCCGCTGCTGCCATTCCCGGTGCGGAAGCTGGCGACCAGCGTGTTGAGTTCGCCGATGCGGCCGGAGAGCGCCCCGGCCGATGCGGCGCTCTGTTCGGCCAGCGCCGCATTGGCCTGCGTCATCTCGTCGAGATGGGCGACCGCCTGGCTCATCTCGTCGATGCCATGCGCCTGCTCGGCCGAGGCCGCCGAGATCTCCTGGATCGTGCCGGTGACCTTCTGCGAGGCGGCGAGGATCTTCTCGAGCGAGTCCCCGGCCCGGCGCACCAGCCGCACGCCCTGTTCGACCTCGGCATTGGACGAGGAGATCAGCCCGGAAATGTCCTTGGCCGCCTCGCCCGAGCGCTGGGCGAGGGTGCGCACTTCGCTCGCGACCACGGCAAAGCCCTTGCCGGCATCGCCGGCCCTTGCCGCTTCCACCGCCGCATTGAGCGCCAGCAGGTTGGTCTGGAAGGCGATGTCGTCGATCACCCGGATGATGTCGGAGATCTTGCGCGAGGCCTCCTCGATGCGGGCCATGGCGCTGACCGCCTCGCCGGCGATGGCGCCGCCATCCTGGGCCGCCTTCATCGCCTCCTCGGCGACCGCAGCCGCCTGGCGCGCGCCTTGCGCCGAAGCCTTCACCGAGGCGGCGAGCTCCTCGGTCGTCGCCGCCGTCTCCTCCAGCGAGGAGGCCTGCTCCTCGGTCCGCTTCGACAGGTCGTCGGCGCCCATATTGATCTCGCGCGCCGCGATGCCGACATCCGACGCCGTCGCCTGGATCGTCGACACCGTCGATGACAGCCGCGCGATCGTCTCGTTGACCGCCTCCTTGAGCTCGGCGAAGCGCCCACTATAGGCCGTCGGCACTTGCCGGGTCAGGTCCCCTGCCGCCAGCGCGTTCAGCACCTCGACGAACTCGGTCGTCGCCGAATCGACGACGGCATTGATCTCATTGATCCCGGCGACGAGCTTCTGCATCTGCTCGTCGGCATCCTCGACCTGCAGCCGCGCCGAGAAGTCACCCGCAGCCGCAGCCGCGACCACCTCGCCGACATCGGAGACGATAACGGCCATCGCATCGGCCGAGCGGATTCGATCTGCCGCGGTGGCGCGCTCCTGCTCCTGCAGCAGCGCGACCTGTTCGGTACTCTGACGGAGGACCGCCACTGACCGGGCCATGTCGCCGATCTCGTCCTGCCGCTTCGTATGCGGGACCGCGATATCGGTCTCTCCCGCCGTCAGGCGGCTCATGCTGCCGCTCAGGTCGAGCAGCGGCCGGGTGATCGAGCGCTGCGCGAACAGAATGGCAGCGGCGATCGAAGCCAGCAGCGCCGCGAGCAACACGACAGGAAGAATCCACTGGATCTGGCGCGTGAAGTCGGCAGCTTCGGCCGCGAGCCGGTTCCCGACCTCCTCATTGCGCTTGCCGAACGCGACGAGCTGGTCGTTCAGAGCCTTGCGGTTGACGCGGTTCTCGTCGTTGTTGCCCTGCTGGTTGGCGGCCGCGGTCGAAACCTCGCGACCGAGGCGAATCAACTCGCCACGGAAGGTGATGAACTCCTCAACCGATTTCTGCAGCTTGAGCGCGGTCTCACGCTCCTGTACCGGCACCAGCGCGACCAGATCGGCGGCGAGCTTGCGCATCACCGGGAAGCGCGCCTCCTTCGGCTTGGCGAAGGCCTCCGCCTCCTTGGCGTCCTTCGACATGTAGATGCCGCGGGAATCCATCACCACAGCGAAGACCTGCGTGTTGAGCCGCTCGGTGAGCAATGCGATCTCGCCCTGAACGTCGGAACGCGCGTTGAGGTCTCCGGAACGCGACAGAGCGTAGAGGCTCAGGACCGCGGACAGGATCGCGCCGGCGGCGACGATTCCCAGCATCGCCAGCACTTTGAAGCGGATCGATTTCATATTCTTGCTCGTGCTCTTGCACGGTCGAAAGGCTGACCGGCACTTAAACGTTCGGCATGACCAGGCACCGAAGCCGACAAGGCTTAAAAAGCTTTGCCAGCAGTGGTTAAGAGCCGTTTAAGACAGGGCCCTTCCCTTGGGAAACCGATGCAAAATGCAGCAACTCTTCTCTTTTTCGCTGTATATCTGAGCAGCCACCTACACAGGGTAGCACCTCGCCCGGCATGCAAAGACAGCATGTCGCACTGTGGCATTCGAGCCACGCTGTGCGTCGGCCACAATTTCGCCGCATACTTTTCACCCCGACGCCACGCAGGGCCGTGAAGTGGAAGGGGTCAGCCGGCGAGAATTCATTGGAACTTGTCGGCATTTCGCCTGTTGTCGCTGCCAGCCGCCGCCCAATTCAAGAGTTCTAGAGATGCCCTCCCTGCCCGATGCTTCCGCCACCTGCTCCCGCCGCCGTTTCCTGACGATGGCCTCGGCGTTCGTCCCCGTCGGCCTGGCCGGATGCATCACCGGTCCGCAGCAGCCCTACGAGGCGCGCACGCCGGTCCATCAGAACGCCGCCTTCCTGTCGATGTATGATGAGCGTCCCGACGAGCGCCATCCGCTGCCGGCGACCGACATCGACGAAGTCGACACGCGCTTCCTGCGTCAGGAGGTCAACTACCGGACCCCCGAAGTGCCGGGCACGATCGTGGTCGACACCTCGGCGCGCTATCTCTACCTGGTCCGCGAGAATGGCCGCGCCATTCGCTACGGCATCGGCGTCGGCAAGCAGGGCATGTCCTGGCGCGGCCGCGCCAACGTCGCCCGCAAGGCGGAATGGCCGCGCTGGACGCCGACCGCGGCGATGATCGCCCGCGAGCCGGAGCGCAACGCGCGCTGGGCGGGCGGCATGGCCGGCGGGATCGAGAACCCGCTCGGCGCGCGCGCCCTCTATCTCTACCAGGGCAATCGCGACACCCTCTACCGCATCCACGGCACGAGCGAGCCCTGGTCGATCGGCAAGGCCGTGTCCTCCGGCTGCATCCGCCTGTTCAACCAGGACATCATCGACCTTCACAGCCGCGTCCCGACCGGAACGCCGGTGGTCGTGCTGAACCGCAATCCGATCGGGGAACCCGAGCTCGACGAGACCGACGCTCCCCTGCCGCCGGACGACATCTGAGGGTTCGCAGCCGGCCCGCCCGGCCTGCTTCATCAGAAGGGCGGCCGGCTCATCCGACCCCGGATGGCCACTGACGACGAATGAAGCGCCTGCATGTCCGCAGGCGCTTCATCGTGCGAGATCGAGGACGCCTCGCGGCCGCCAGATTCGCCAGGTGCGCCACATGGTTCAGAAGTCGATAGCGGTGAAGATCAGGTTGGCGGCGGAAATCTCCGCGAGGGAAACACCCACGATCAGGACGGCCGCATCCTCGAAGCCATCGAGCGTGACCAGGACGCCCGCCTCCGTGTCGCGCGAGGCGGCCAGGAAATCATCATAGTCGCGGATCGAGGCGATATCGCCGTTGGCGTCGATGAGGAAACTCAGGACGTCCCCTTCCGCAGCGTCGAAATCGACGACGCGATCGACGCTGCTGGGAGTGTCGTAGCTGACGCTCCAATGGAACACGTCGGCGCCATCGCCGCCGATCAGCTCGTCGGTTCCCGGCTGACCGACCAGCCGGTCATCGCCCGCGCCGCCGCTCAGCCGATCGTCGCCAAAGCCGCCGATCAGCTCGTCGTTGCCGCCCCGTCCTTCCAGAAGGTCGTTGCCGCCGTTCGCGGAAAAACGGTCACTGCCATCGGAGCCGCGCAAAGTGTCGTCATAAGCCCCGCTTTCGAGCTCGAAATTCTCGATGCTGGCATAGGTCGGCCCACCAGGAATCCAGCCCTGCGTCGCGTCGAAGTCGAGCGGGCCGGGCAGATCGCCCAGGCCGAACAGGAGCAGGTCATTGCCTGCCCCGCCATTGACGGTGTCGTTGGCATCCGCGCGGATCCAGTCGTCTCCGGCGCCGCCATTGATCGTCGCGGCCTCGTCGGTGCCGCGCTGCGAGAAATGCGTGATCCTGTCATTGCCGTCGCCGCCGTCGATGACGTCGCTGCCTTCCCAGCTTCCGATGGTGTCGTCGCCGGCCCCGCCCTTGAGGATGTCGTCGCCGGCACCGCCGTCCATCGTGTCGTTATCGGCGCCGCCATTCAGATAGTCGTTGCCGGAACCTCCCTGGAGGGAATCGAGGCCGTCGCCGCCGAACAGCACATCGTCGCCGTCATCGCCCGACAAATTGTCATAGCTGGCTCCGCCAGTGATCCAGTCATTGCCGGCTCCGCCTGTCAGGGTGTCCACGCCCTCCCCGCCATGCAGCTCGTCATCGCCTGAGCCGCCGGAGAGCTCGTCGGCACCGTCTCCACCCTCGATGCGATCGTCACCTGCTCCGGTACTGGCGATGAGACGATCGAGATCGCCGGCACTCACTCTGTCGTTGCCGGCGCCGGTGGTGACGACCGCCCACTCCATATCCTGGAAGACGATGTGCTGGGCAGTCGCGGGCTCGCTGCCGATCGTGCCATGGCCGCTCGCGCCATCGAAGATCACGTCGTCCGTGGCCGAGGAGGCATCAAGGAAGAATGCATCGTAACCGGCGCCGCCATCGATCGCGCCGCCCGTTCCGACCAGGATCAGCCGGTCGAAACCATCGCCGCCATAGAGGTGGTCATAGCCGCTGGCGCTCCTGACGACATCATTGCCCGCTCCGGCATCGACGATATCGTCTCCAACGCCGCCATCGATGTCGTCATCGCCGGCAAGGCCCCAGATGCGGTCCGCATCGCTTGTCCCACGGAGCGTGTCGCGTCCAACCGTTCCCACGATTTCGGCCATGAGCTCACTCCCTCTCATTCAGCTTCCGAAAATCCAAAGTAAATAAACAAACACCTTTTATCAACATGATGACAAGCGCCATTGCTTGTAAATATTATTGTAATTCTTCTATTTATTTGAAGGCTGATTTGCACAAGAAATAGATCGATAGTCAAAATAACCTTTAAACTTAGGCAAGTGCGGCAGCCGAGCCGATTTCGACAGCCGTTTCGCATGACGTCGCCCGAGTTTTGCCCGGCATCGAGTGACCGGTGGTCACGCTGCGCGCAAAGGAGGTGCACCGTCTTTCCCGGCTCGCCACGGCCATCCGCCAACCGTCGGTTCGAGACTTCCCGACAGACAGAGGAAAACCGCAGCCAATGCCGTCCCTGCCTTCGACACAAGCTAAGGCAAACTTAGAATATCTCATTGTTATGATTGGTGATTTTTTCCTATCTTTACGAACTTGAAACTCGCGGGGCGCAAGTCCTGACAGCCGCCCTTTTTCGGTATCGTCACAGCAGCGTAACCCGCCATCGTCATAGCGCGCTGAGAACCGGGGCGCGCGGCAGCGATTTGCCTCGGCACAGTTTTGCGGTACGCCCTGCCGGTCGGCAGCCCGCCGGCCGGATGATGAGAACGCCAGATGCGCGTGACGATGATCGGTTCAGGCTATGTCGGCCTGGTCTCGGGAGCCTGCTTCGCCGATTTCGGCCATGAGGTGACCTGCGTCGACACCGACGCCGGCAAGATCGCGGCGTTGAAGCGCGGCGAGATCCCGATCTACGAGCCCGGCCTCGACGACCTCGTCGCCAATAATGTCCGTGCCGGGCGGCTTTCCTTCACCACCGAGCTCGCCGGACCAGTCGCCGCGGCCGATGCCGTCTTCATCGCGGTCGGCACGCCCTCGCGGCGCGGCGACGGCCATGCCGATCTCTCCTATGTCCACCAGGCGGCGCGCGACGTCGTCGCCGCGATCGACGGCTTCACCGTCGTCGTCACCAAGTCGACCGTGCCGGTCGGGACCGGCGACGAGGTCGAGCGGATCATGCGCGAGACCCGGCCGGACGCCGATTTCGCCGTGGTCTCCAATCCCGAGTTCCTGCGCGAAGGCGCGGCGATCGCCGACTTCAAGCGCCCGGACCGGATCGTGATCGGCACCGAGGACGACCGCGCCCGCAAGGTGATGGAAGACCTCTACCGGCCGCTCTATCTCAATGCCGCCCCGCTCCTGTTCACCGCACGGCGGACCTCGGAGCTGATCAAATACGCCGGCAATGCCTTCCTTGCGACCAAGATCACCTTCATCAACGAGATGGCGGATCTGTGCGAGCGGGTCGGCGCCAATGTCCAGGAGGTGGCGCGCGGCATCGGCCTCGACAACCGCATCGGCGGCAAGTTCCTGCATGCCGGCCCCGGCTATGGCGGCTCCTGCTTCCCGAAGGATACGCTCGCCCTGATCAAGACGGCGCAGGACATGGAAAGCCCCTTGCGCCTCGTCGAGACGGTGGTGGCGGTCAACGACCAGCGCAAGCGCGCGATGGCGCGCAAGGTGATCGCCGCCTGCGGCGGCTCGGTCAGGGCCAAGCGTATCGCCGTGCTCGGCCTCGCCTTCAAACCCAACACCGACGACATGCGCGAGGCTCCCTCGCTGGCGATCGTCACGGCCCTGCTCGATGCCGGCGCCGATATCACCGCTTACGACCCCGAAGCGATGGCCAGCGCCAAGGCGCTGATGCCCGAAATCACCTACGCGCCCGATGCGTATTCCTGCATCGAGGGAGCAGACGCCTTGGTCATCGTGACCGAATGGGATGCCTTCCGGGCGCTCGACCTCGGACGCGTCAAGGCAGCGCTGCGCCATCCCGTCGTCGTCGACCTGCGTAACGTCTACCGCTCCAGCGAGATGCGCGAGCGCGGCTTCACCTATGTCAATGTCGGCAACGCCTGAAGCTTCGCTCCGTTTCGGCGCGACAGAAAGGCGCCGGACAGTCGCCTTGATAGCGTCATAAGCCGTCACCACCTTTCGGGGCGACAGGGCGACCGCCTTGTCCAACACGAGAGGAGATGACGATGACGCCGCAAGAACGCGACGTGATCGCCGGGATTTTCGACCGCCTGCGTCAGGCGGCCAACCAGCCCCGCGACCCCGAGGCTGAACGTTTCATCGCGGACCGCCTTCGCGAGCAGCCCTACGCCGTCTATGCGATGGCGCAGTCGGTCTATGTGCAGGAGCAGGCGCTCACCAGCATGCAGGGCCAGATCGAGCAGTTGCAGGCCGAGGTCGAGCAATTGCGCAATCAGCCGCCCGCACCGGCTCCGGCCCAGCAATCCGGTGGCTTCCTGTCGGGCATCTTCGGCGGTGGCGCGAGCCAGCCGGCCCGCAGCGGCTCGGTGCCGTCCTTCCCGCAGCGCGCCGCGCCGCAACCGGCTTCGCCGCCCTGGGGCAGCCCCGCCGCGGCACCGCAGCAGGGCATGGCCCCGCAGCAAGGCATGGGCGCGGCCCCTGCCCCCGGCTCCTGGCAGAACCAGGCTGCCCAGCCGCAGGCTCCGGCCCGCGGTGGCGGCTTCATGGCAAGCGCGCTGACGACAGCGGCTGGCGTGGCCGGCGGCATGGTCGCCGGCAACATGCTGATGAACGCGCTGGGCGGCAACAAGAGCGCGGCGGGCGAAGCCAAACCGGCCGAGGCCAGCACTGCGCAGAACAAGGACGCATCGCAGAGCAACGAGGCGGCCAAGGATACCCAGACGGCCGCCGACCAGCAGCCCGCTGCAGAGCCGCAGCAAGCCCAGCCGGAGCCGACCTATCAGGACGCCAGCTACGACGACGCCAGCTATGACGACGGTTCGGGCGGCGGAGACGACGACTGGGCCTGAGGCTTACATGGTCCGCTGAAACGACGAGGCCCGCCTGGCGACAGGCGGGCCTTTTCCTTTGGGCAGCGTGCCGCTTGCCTCAGATCACGAGAACCTTGGCGCCGACGCGCACCCGCTCATAGAGGTCGACCACATCCTCGTTGTTCATGCGGATGCAGCCGGAGGAGACCGCCTGGCCGATCGTGTTCGGCTCGTTGGTGCCGTGGATGCGATAAAGCGAGGAGCCGAGATAGAGCGCGCGTGCGCCCATCGGGTTCTCGGGACCGCCAGCCATGAAGCGCGGCAGGTCGGGCCGGCGCTTCAGCATCTCGGCCGGCGGCGTCCAGCTCGGCCATTCCGCCTTGCGGGTGACCGCCTTCATGCCGGCCCATTCGAAGCCGGGACGGCCGACACCGATGCCGTAGCGCAAGGCACGGCCGCCCGGCTGCACCAGGAAGAGGAAGCGCTGCGGCGTGTCGATGATGATGGTGCCGGGCTTGTGCGGGCCGGCATAGGCGACTTCCTGCTTCTGGAAGCGCGGATCGAGGGTGCGCGCGATCGGCCGTTCGGCCGGCATCGGCGCGCCGAGCGCAGCAGAACGGCGCTCGCGGCGCGGCTCCATCGGATCGCCCTGGATCGGAACCGGCGCCTCGTAGTCGGAGAGGCGGCGCATCGCCGGCTGCTGGCCATAGGCAGCGCGCGGCGGCCGGTTGTAGACTGCGCCGCCGCGGCCATAGTCGGTCGGATCCTGGCCGGTCATCATCATCTCGATGAAGCCGCCGCCATATTGGCCGCGCGCGGTCGAGCTCGTGACCATCGGATCGGCAGGACGCCAATAGGTCTGGGCATTGGCCTGGCCCGATAGCTGGAGAGCACCGCCAAGCACGATGACGGGAACGAAATAGAGCGGACGCATGACGCAACTCTCTGGACGCAACGTGCCGGAAGCGTGAGGCGATGCGTTGAAATGAATGGTGAATCGTTGACTTTGCTCAGACTGAAACCGCCATAATCGCTCGAATTCCCGGGATTAACCTTAGCGATCCCCGAGCAAACGCAGTAAACGCCTGGTTCACGCTGCCCGCTTGCGCAGAGCGAGCCATAGCCTCAGCAATGTCCGGCAGCGGGCTACGTCGAAGACCAGCATCAGCCCACCATAGACGGCGATGCCGAGCGCGCCCTGCAGGAGCAATTCCGGCAAGGGCGGCAGGCGCCCCGAGAGCGGCCAGACCACCGCCGTCATGACTGTGACCGCCGCGATGACGACGCCGACATCCCGCGGCTTCGGCAGGACCGGCAGGGTCCGCAGCGCAAGCCAGCCGGTGATGACGAGAACGGTGAGGAAGCTGACGGTCTGGCCGAGCGCGAAGCGCTCCGGCCCGGCCACGACGCCGCCGAAGACGAGCGCGAGATTGGCGGCCAGCCCCGCGCAGGCAGCGAAGGTCACCATGCCCGTGCGCTTGCCGAGCAGGAAGACCGGATAGAGTCCGGCCACGAAGACCGTGAGGGCGACGAAGCCCGGCAGCAAAAGGAGCATATAGGCTGCGAAGTGGCCGTGGAACGCCGCCGGCACCAGCAGCTTCTCGAACGCCGGCAGCACCAGGAAGAGGCCGGCCGCGACAGGCAGCGCCACCATCAGCACGATCACGAGATTGTCGGCGATGCGCTTTTGCGCCGCGCGGCGGCCCTTCGTTTCGTCGAGCCGAAGCACCTCGCGCAGCATGACGATCTCCAGCGTCGCGGCGAGCGTGCCGAACAGGCGCAGGCCCATATCGGCCGCGAGCGAGAAGTAACCGGCCTCGGCGAAGCCGTAGGCGTCGGCGAGCAGCGAGCGGTTGAGCAGCGGGATCAGCGAATAGATCGCATTGGCGCCGACGAGCGGCAGCGCGTAGCGGGCGAAGTCGAGCGCGAGATCGCGCCGCGCCGCCGACCAGGAGAGCGGGGCGTCGGCGAGCGCCCTGCGCACCGCGAGCAGCGCCGCCATCACGCTGACGACGCCGCCGAACATCACGATCGTCGCGTCGCGCATCCACCAGGCGCCGCCGACCATCAGCAACAGCGCCAGCACGTTCTTGACGATGACCAGGCGGGCATAGGCCGCATCGAGGAAACGCGCCCTGGCGATCGCGCCATGATAGTCGAACATGCCGGCGCAGATGCCGCCCAGCACCGAGGCCGCGACCAGCATGACCGGCAGGCCGAAATCGACGCCGGCGACGACGGCTGCGACGAGCAGGCCGGTGAGCGCGATGGTCATGCCTGCGCTCAGCACATCGAGGGTCGCCCGGATCTGCGGCTGTTCCTCCCGGCTCTTCTGCGAGTAGAAACGGACGGCGGAGAGCCTGATCCAGTCGAGCAGCGCGGTGTTGAGCACGACGATGATCGCCGCGCCGATGGCGTAGCGGCCGAATTCGGCGGGGCCGAGGAAATAGGCGATGAGCAGCCCGAGGGCGAAGTTCAGCCCGGCATTGATCACGAAGGGCAGGAGAACGGTCATGACGCCATCGCGAAGGGGCAGGCCAGCTCGACACCAGCCGCGCATGACTGCGCTGATTCCGCCTAATCGCCAAACGATGCATGCCCAGGCGGAGACCTGCATCGGATCACTGTCCACCAAGACGGTCGGCTGAACCGATGCCGGGCGATCCGCTGTTCTATCTCGTCGGCTGGGGCACGACCCTGCTCATGGGCATCGGCAAGGGCGCCTTCGGCGGTGGGCTCGCCATCCTCGGCGTGCCGCTGCTGGCGCTGGTGGTCGATCCCTTGCAGGCCGCGATCATGGTGGCGGTGTTGATCGCGGCGATGGACCTCGTCGCCATCGGCAGCTTCGGCGCCTCGACCTGGTCGAAGCCGGATCTCGTCTGGCTGATCCCCGGCCTGATCGTCGGCATCGCGATCGGCTACGCGGTCTTCCTCATCGTCGACGCGCGCATCGTCACGCTGATCATCGGGCTCATCACTCTCGCCTTCACGGCGCACTGGTTCCTGCGCGGCCGGGTCGCGCCCGCTGGCAGATTGCCGGTCTCGTCGCCGCTGGCGCTGCTGGCGGGGACAGCCTCGGGCTTCACCACCTTCGTCGCCCATGCCGGCGGGCCGCCGGTGGCGATGTATCTGCTGGCGCGCGGCCTCTCCAAGACCGCCTTCGTCGGCACGACCATCGCCTTCTTCATGCTCGGCA
This sequence comes from Allobosea sp. NPDC055332, assembly GCF_053645455.1. Classification (NCBI taxonomy): domain Bacteria; kingdom Pseudomonadati; phylum Pseudomonadota; class Alphaproteobacteria; order Hyphomicrobiales; family Alloboseaceae; genus Allobosea; species Allobosea sp. NPDC055332. Next base: position 615,153 of record NZ_JBSHMO010000002.1, read on the forward strand.
ACCTCCTGAAGCTGCCGCCCTACATCGCCCTTGGGCTGAAGCAGCCGCAGGCCTTCTGGGCCGCGCTGGCGCTGCTGCCGGCAGCGCCGATCGGCGTCTGGATCGGGCGCTGGCTGCATGAGCGGCTCGACCAGAAGCGGCTGTTCTTCGCCTGCTATCTGCTGCTCGCCGTGGCCGCGCTGAAACTGACGACCGACGCCGCGCTGGCATTGCTGCGATAACGGCATGGCAGGCGCGCGAGCGGCCCATCTTTGCAGCGGGCCGCTTTGGCCCTAAGCGATCGATCATGATCGCCCTGCCCGCCCTTCGCGATGCCACCGACGCCGATTCGGAACCGCTCGCCACCCTGATCGCCGCGACCTTCGCCGAGTATCCGAACTGCTTCTTCGACTGGTCGGAATTCCCGGAGCTGCGTCGCCCTGCCAGCCACTATGCTGAAAAGGGCGGCAGGCTCTGGGTCGCAGATGGGCCGGATGGGCGCATCGCCGGCTCGATCGCCGTCGTGCCGGTGCCCGACCAGAACGCGGTCGAGCTGTTCAAGGTCTATGCCGACCCGAGCCAGCGCGGCAGCGGGCTGGCGCAGGCGCTGTTCGCCCGCACCCTCGCCTTCGCCGAAGCCGGCGGCTATGGCGAGATGATGCTGTGGTCGGACAGCAAGTTCGCCCGCGGGCACCGCTTCTACGAGAAGCTCGGCTTCGTGCGCTGGCCGGGCGAGCGCTATCTCGCCGACATCTCCTCCTCCTGGGAGTATCATTTCCGCAAGCCGCTCGCCCCGGCACGGTCATGACCGCCAACACGGCGCTGCGGGCGATTCTCGGCATCGCGCTGCTCACCGCGATGGACGCGGTGATCAAGGCGCAGATGCAGCAGCATCCGTTCCTGCTGGCGCTGTTCATGCGCTTCGCCATGGGCGGCCTGTGCGCGTTCGTGGTGCTGGCCTTCCTGCGCCCGGCCTTTCCGACGCGCGCCAGCCTGATCGGCAATTCGGTACGCGTGCCGGTGGTGATCCTGACCGCCGGCAGCTTCTTCTATTCAGTCTCCGTTCTGCCGCTGGCCGAGGCGCTGACGCTGTCCTTCCTCGCCCCGGTCTTCGTCGCCCTGCTCGGGGCGCTGATCCTGAAGGAACGGCTCGACGGGCGCATCCTGCAGGCGCTCGGCTTCGGCCTTGCCGGCATGCTGGTGATGGTCTGGCCGCGTTTGCAAGGGGGCGTCACCGGCGCGGAGCTCGGTGTCGCCGCCGCGCTGTTCTCGGCGATCTCCTATGCCTTCAACCTGATCCTGCTGCGCCGGATCGCAGTGAAGGAGCATCCGGCGATCATCGTACTGTTCCAGAATGCCGGACCAGCATTGTGCCTGGCCTGGCCGGCCTACTACGTCTTCATGCCGATGAGCGGCGGCGATCTCCTCGCCTATTTCTTTGCCGGCGCACTCGGCGTCGCCGGGCACCTGTCGCTGACCTCGGCCTTCGCCCGCGCGCCCGCCTCGCGGCTGGCGCCGATCGAGTACACGGCGCTGATCTGGGCGAGCCTGCTCGGCTGGTTCGTCTTCAGCGAGGCCCCGCTCTGGACGACCTATGCCGGCGCGCTCCTGATCGTCGCCGGCGCCTTCGCCGTCAGCCGGCGCTGATCCCTGCCGCAAAATCGCCTGTTTGGTCGGACTTCTGCACAACAAGACCAAAGGGAAGCGACCGACTGCGCATGCCCAGCTTCCGCTCCAACGGCGATTGATCCGGCGATGCAGCGCTCCGGCACCGCTGTTCGCGTCCTTCGCGAACCTGGCCTTCCTGCCGCGCTCTGCTTCCATATCCTGCTTGGCGTCCTGCTCGCCATCCGGACAGTCAGCAGCTTCGCGCCGGCGAACGAGACGAGCGTCGAAGTCGAACTGGTTGGCCCGGAAGCGCTGACGCCACCTGCGCCGCCACCCGTCCCAGCTCGGGCGCCCACCCTTCCGCCAGCAGCCGAGATCGCAGCGCCTCCACAATCAGCCCAGGCTCCCCCGCTTCCGGACAAGCCGCCCGCCCTGCCCGTTCCAACGCCCGCCGAACCGCCGGCGATGATCACGGCCCGGACACTGCATTCCGAGAGCGTGCTGGCCAATCCGCGCAGCCGCGGGACGCGCGAGGCGCTGAAGACCCTCGAGACGGGCGAACGCATCGAGCAGCTCTGCAATCTCGAGGCGATGAGCCAGATCCATGCCTGGAAAGCAGAGTTCGAGCCGGACCGCGTCGTCGCCTTCGCCATGGCCGGCACGAAGCTGACGAAGACGGCCCTGGAAGCGGAGGGCGCCGCCTTTCGCAGCCGCAAGCAATGGTACGGCCTGCGCTTCCGTTGCGAGATGGCGGCGAACGGCAAGGTCGCCGGCTTCCAGTTCCGTGTCGGCGAGGCGATCCCGCGCAGCGAATGGGCGGCGCATGACCTGCCGCCCGAGCATTAGCCAACCGCAGTTGCCTCAGGCCGATTTGCTGCAATAGGCCTCCAGCCGATAGCCATCGGGATCGACGACGAAGGCTGCGTAATAGTCGGGGCCATAGGATTCGCGCAGGCCGGGCTTGCCGTTGTCAGCACCACCGGCGGCCAGCGCAGCTGCATGGAAAGCATCCACGCTGTCGCGTGTCGGCGCGACGAAGCAGAAATGCAGGTTGGAGTCGCGGTCGGGCGGCACCGGCGCTGAGACCGCGCCGATCCAGAGGCCGACGCCGCCCTTGCCATAGCCGAGCGAGCCTTCGTCGGCGCTCAGACAGTCATAGCCGAGTGCACCGAGCGCAGCGTCATAGAAGCGCTTGCTGCGGGCGATCTCGCGAACGCCGATGGAAACGTGATCGAACATGATGCTCCTCCTGATCGTCAGGTTTTGATGCGCCTGGCGCGGAAATTGGCCTGGACCTGCCAGCTCACGCCGCCATCACGCGAGCGGTCGCCGATCCAGTGGAACGAGTCCGGGGTGATCTCGGTGAAGCGCCAGCGGATCGCGGTGCCGTCATCGAGCCTGCCGTGCTGGACGATGTCCCTGCCCTCGGCGCGGCCGATCTGGTGCGTGTAGTACTGCTTGAGCGGATCGTTCCAGAGGATGTGCCAGGCATCCTGGCCGGGGTCGTAGATGCGCAGCGTCGTGCCGTGGAAGAAGGCTGGCAGCGCCCAGACATCCTGGACGGCGCGCCCGCCGAGCACCCAGCCGAAATGGATATCGCCCCTGGCCTCATGGCGCTGGCCGTCATCGGTGTACACGATCGCGTCCATGGTCCATGCGCCGACGAACTGGCCGTAGAGGGCGAGCTTGTCCGCGGCTTCAGGCGCCGGCCCGGTGGCGATGAGGACATCGGCCAGCGTCGATGGCGCTGCTGTCATGATCGGGCTCCGTTCTTGATCAGAGTGGCGCCCAGCTTGGCCCGAAGCGCCGGGCAGCACTTGGGAAAAACTGCTAAACTCGCAGGCATGACCGCGACCGCTCATCTCCTGGCCTCGGGCCCCGGCTGGCGGGTCAGCGACATCGTCTGCACGGCCGGCCCGGACGACCGCGCCTTCGAGGAAGAGCATCCGCAGCATTGCATCGCCGTCGTCCGCAGCGGCTCGTTCCGCTACCGCTCGACACAAGGCAGCGCGGTGCTGGCGCCGGGATCGCTGCTGCTCGGCAATGGCGGTGCCTGCTTCGAATGCGGCCATGAGCATGCGGCCGGCGACCGCTGCCTCGCCTTTCAGTTCGAGCCGGCCTGGCTCGAACGCATCGTCGCGGCGGTGCCGGGCGCCCGGCAGATGAGCTTCGCGCAGGCACATCTGCCGCCCCTTCCCGCGCTCGCCAACCTCGTCGCTGAAGCAGAGATCGCTGCTGATGACCCCGAGAAGCTCGAAGAGATCGCGCTGCGTCTCGCCGGAGCGGTGGCGAGTGTCCTGTCGGGCACAAGGCCCGGAGTCGAGACATCAGGCGCCCGCGACCAGCGCAGGATCACGCGGGCGCTGCGCCATATCGAGGCACATTGCGAGGAGCCTCTGTCGCTCGACGCGCTGGCGCGGCAGGCGGCGATGAGTCCCTACCATTTCCTGCGCATCTTTCGCGCACTGGTCGGGATGACGCCGCACCAATATGTGCTGCGAACCCGCCTGCACCGGGCGGCATTGCTGCTGCGCCGGACCGCGCTGCCGGTCGCGGGGATCGCCTTCGATTGCGGCTTCGGCGACCTCTCGACCTTCAACCGGCGCTTCAAGCGGGTGATGGGCGCAAGCCCTGGCGATTATCGCAGCGCCTGAGCGGGCGTCAGTGCTTTGCCCAGCGGTGATAGGTCAGGGCGAGCGCGATGCAATGCGCCAATGGCTCGGCCGGCGGCTCGCTCCCGACGGCGAAGATCAGTCCCCGGTTGCCGTCATAGTCGAACTGCTCGGGATAGTGACGCCGATACGTCTCGATCAGGCTGGTCTGACAATGGACGTAGAGCGCGTAACGCGTCGCCGAACCTTTCAGCGCGTTAGCCCGTATGGTCGTCCCTATCCTCGGCCACTCGGGCAGCCAGGCCGGTTCGCCCCACTTCAACGTCTCGGTCAGCGGTCCGATCTCGGAGGTCGCGGCAGCGACGTCGAGGATCATCTGGCGCAAGCGCAGCATCGGTGGCCTAAGCGGCTCCGGCAGCGACCGGAATTTCGCCTCGACGGCCGCGTCGGTGAATGGCGCAAAGGTCACGAGCCGCTCCTGCCTACAAGCAGATGCGGCCGCTTCGATCAGCGCCCCGCTCCCGCCTTCGCACCGAAGATCATGCAGGTCTCCGTGCCGTGCGCCAGCAGCTTGCCCTGCGCATCGACCAGCTTGCCCTCGCTGGTGGCGATCGAGCCGCCGCGATGGATCAGCGTGCCCTCACAGCGCACCGGGCCGTTGCCGGGCATGACCGGGCGGACATAGTTCAGCTTCATCTCCAGCGTGGTGTAGCCCTCACCGATCCGCAGCGTCGAATGCACGGCGCAGGCCATGGCGGAATCGAGGATCGTCGCCGTCCAGCCGCCATGGATCGTGCCGAGCGGGTTGAAGAAGCGCGGCGAGGGCTTGCCGACGAAGACCACCCGGCCCTCCTCGACCTCGGCGATGTCGAAATCCATCGCATCGGCGAAAGGCGGGCCGGGATGGCGCCCCTCGATCATCCCGCGCAGGAAGGACGCGCCATCCTCCGCGAGCAGGACATCACGGCTGACGACACCGACCTCACGGGGCATGCGGGGACTCCATCTCTATCGTGTAGATGCACGATAGAGATGGAGCGCGGCCCAGGTCAAGTTTGCTGGCGCCGCTCAGCCGGCCTGCCGAGCGGCGCGCCGGATCGCCTTGAGATTGTCGCGCGTCTCGCTCCAGCGCTCCTGGCCGAGCCCGCCCTCGATCCTGTCCTGCGCCGCGCGCCAATAGGGGATCGCCGCCTCGATCGCGGCGCGGCCCTTGTCGGTCACGGCATAGGTCAGCGCCCTGCCCTTGCAGTCGACCGGCTCGATCAGCTTCTCCGCCGCGAGCAATTGCAGATTGCGGGTCAGCGAGGTCCGCTCCAGCGCGAAACGGTCGGCGAGCTCGGTGACCGAGCGCCAGGCGCCGGTCGAGAGCGCCGAGAGCAGCACGAACTGGGTGATCTTCAGGCCGCTCGGCCGCATCGCCTCGTCATAGGCGCGGGTCACGGCTCGTGCAGTCATGCGCACGTGCAACACTACGCAGGAGCGGGCGATGTCGTCGAGCTTGAGGTCGGATACCGGCGTCGTCATCTTGCCACGATAGCCGGTTTAACGTTCGGCCGCAGCAGCGCAGATCGGCGGCCGGTCGCCGCATTCACCTTTTGCGCAGCGGATTCCTTGACTCCCGCAGACCCCGGGCCTATCTCCGCGACGTCCGTTAGCACTCACTCGGTGAGACTGCTAACAGACCCCTTTCACGGGCCAGTCACGAGCCCGTCCAGAATATGACCGAGAGGAAGACAGAACCATGAAGTTCCGTCCGCTGCATGACCGCGTTGTGGTCCGTCGCCTTGATGGCGAAGAGAAGACCAAGGGTGGCATCATCATCCCCGACACCGCCAAGGAAAAGCCCCAAGAGGGTGAAGTCGTCGCCGTCGGCGCCGGCGCCCGCGACGACGCTGGCAAGCTGGTTGCGCTCGATGTCAAGAAGGGCGATCGCGTCCTCTTCGGCAAGTGGAGCGGCACCGAAGTCAAGATCGACGGCCAGGATCTCCTGATCATGAAGGAATCCGACATCATGGGCATCGTCGGCTGAGCAGCCTGACGACCACCCTTCCGTAGAGTCCAATCAGGAGTAGTCTCATGGCTGCCAAAGAAGTTCGCTTTTCCACCGACGCCCGCGACAAGATGCTGCGCGGCGTGGACATCCTCGCCAATGCCGTGAAGGTCACGCTCGGTCCGAAGGGCCGCAACGTCGTGATCGAGAAGTCGTTCGGCGCCCCGCGCATCACCAAGGACGGCGTCACCGTCGCCAAGGAGATCGAGCTCGCCGACAAGTTCGAGAACATGGGCGCTCAGATGGTCCGCGAAGTCGCTTCGCGCCAGAACGACCATGCCGGCGACGGCACCACCACCGCCACCGTGCTCGCCCAGGCGATCGTCCGTGAAGGCGCCAAGTCGGTCGCGGCCGGCATGAACCCGATGGACCTGAAGCGCGGCATCGACCTGGCCGTCGAGGCCATCGTCGCCGACCTCAAGAAGAACTCGAAGAAGGTCACCTCGAACGCGGAAGTCGCGCAGGTCGGCACCATCTCGGCGAACGGCGACGAGTCGGTCGGCAAGATGATCTCGACCGCGATGCAGAAGGTCGGCAACGAGGGTGTCATCACCGTCGAGGAAGCCAAGACCGCCGACACCGAGCTCGACGTCGTCGAGGGCATGCAGTTCGACCGTGGCTATCTCTCGCCGTACTTCATCACGAACGCCGAGAAGATGGTCGCCGAGCTCGAGGACCCCTACATCCTCATCTTCGAGAAGAAGCTGTCGTCGCTGCAGGCGATGCTGCCGATCCTCGAGGCCGTCGTGCAGACCGGCAAGCCGCTACTGATCATCGCCGAGGACGTCGAGGGCGAGGCTCTGGCCACGCTCGTCGTCAACAAGCTCCGTGGCGGCCTGAAGGTCGCGGCCGTCAAGGCTCCGGGCTTCGGTGACCGCCGCAAGGCCATGCTCGAGGACATCTCGATCCTGACCGCCGGCCAGATGATCTCGGAAGACCTCGGCATCAAGCTCGAGACCGTGACGCTCAACATGCTCGGCCGCGCCAAGAAGGTGCGCATCGAGAAGGAGAACACCACGATCATCGACGGCGCCGGCAAGAAGAAGGACATCGAGGGCCGCGTTGCGCAGATCAAGGCGCAGATCGAGGAGACCACCTCGGACTACGACCGTGAGAAGCTGCAGGAGCGTCTGGCCAAGCTCGCCGGCGGCGTCGCGGTCATCCGCGTCGGCGGCGCGACCGAGGTCGAGGTCAAGGAGAAGAAGGATCGCGTTGACGATGCCCTGAACGCCACCCGCGCTGCGGTGGAAGAAGGCATCCTGCCGGGCGGCGGCGTCGCCCTGCTGCGCGCCCTGAACTCGGTCAAGTCGATCAAGACCCAGAACGACGACCAGAAGACCGGCGTCGAGATCGTCCGCAAGGCGATCGCTGCCCCGGCCCGCCAGATCGTCGACAACGCCGGCGATGACGGCGCGGTCGTGATCGGCAAGCTGCTCGAGTCGAAGGACTACGCCTGGGGCTACAACGCCCAGACCGGCGAGTACGGCGACCTGGTCAAGGCCGGCATCATCGACCCGACCAAGGTCGTGCGCACGGCGATCCAGGACGCGGCTTCGATCGCCGGCCTGCTGATCACCACCGAGGCGATGATCGCCGAGACGCCGAAGAAGGACGCCCCGATGCCCCCGATGGGCGGCGGCGGCATGGGCGGCATGGACTTCTGAGGAAGTCCAGCCCTCGCCTTTTGCGAGAACCACGGAGGCCCGGCGCAAGCCGGGCCTTTTTCGTTTGCCGGCGCGTCGCGCAACCGACATCGCATCGTAACGGCTCCGACGCCGTCAGCTGATCAGGTCAGGCACCTTAGGAGTTCCGATCATGATCACCCGCCGCCTGCTGCTCGCCGGCTCAGCTTCGAGCCTCGTCTTGCCCGCCCTCGCCCAGCAGGATTGGCGGCAGGCGATCAAGGAGGTGCGCTTCGGCGTCTCCTCGGCGGAGAACGAGGCGGCCGCGGTTGCGCGAAACCAGCCGGTGGTCGATTACCTCACACAGAAGCTCGGCGTGCCGGTGAAGCTCTACCGGGTCAGCGACTATGCCGGATTGGTCGAAGCGATGCGCGCCGACCAGCTCGAATTCGCTCGCTTCGGGCCGGCGGTCTATTCGCTCGGCCGGCGCGTGCTCGGCGACAAGCTGCAGCCGCTGTTCCGGGATGTCGATAACAACGGCCAGGAGGGCTATTATTCGGTCGTGGTCGTGCGTGCCGACAGCCCCTATCGGACGATCGCCGACCTCAAGGGCAAGAGCTTCGCCTTCGCCGATCCGAACTCGACCTCCGGCTTCGCCTTCCCCGCCTATTTCCTGCGCAAGCAGGGCTTCGACCCGCAGGCCCATTTCAGCGGCACCGTCTTCTCCGGCGGCCACGACAATTCGGTGCTGGCGCTGGTCCGGGGCCAGTTCGATGGCGCCGCGACCTATCAGGTCAACGAGAATTCCGGCGTCGTGCAGCGGCTGGCGCTGCGCGGCATGATCCCAGCCGGCGCGACGCGCGTGATCTGGACCTCACCGCTCATCCCGGCGAGCCCGTTTTCGACTCGCGCGAATCTGCCCCCTGCCCTCAAGGACGCTTTCGTCGCGGCGATGGTGACAATGAAGGACGAGGCCCCCGAGGTGTTCAAGACCTTCACCGACGGGCAAGTGTCGCGCTACGCGCCGGCCAGGCACGAGGATTATCTCGACGTCATCGCCGTCACTGAGGAGCTGGAAGCGCGGCGCAAGCAGAAGCCGGGCGGCTGAGCCGGGCCTGGCAATCGCGCTTTGCACAAGGAAGAGGCCCCGCAGGCTTGCATCGACTTTGGTTGTAGGCCCTAGATCGCGATAGGTGCGGCATCCTGCCGCGTCCTGCTTTCGGGGGTCTTTTTCATGAACAACCCTGCCCTGGGCGATGCCGCCAAGCTGGTCGGCCGCATCCTGCTCGCCCTGATGTTCGTGCTCGGCGGCTGGTCCAAGATCAACGGCTATGCCGGGACGCAAGCCTATATGGGCTCGGCCGGCGTTCCGGCGATCCTGTTGCCGCTCGTCATCATCGTCGAGCTGATCGGCGGGCTGATGATCGTCGTCGGCTACAAGACCCGCCTCGCGGCGCTCGCTTTGTTCGCCTTCACCATCGCCGCCTCGGTGCTGTTCCACATGAACTGGGCCCAGCCGATGCAGCAATTGCTGTTCATGAAGAACCTCGCGGTCGCCGGTGGCTTCCTCGTGCTGTTCGCGGCCGGCGCCGGCGCCTATTCGGTCGACAAGGACTGAAGGCCCATCACAAAACGCTGAAAAAGCGTGGCCTGGCCTTGAGCCGGGCCTTTTTTGTGCGCAGGGCTGATCTACAAAGCTCTTTCCTACACAGCGCGGCTCCTGCGCTGATTCCCCGACAAGGACGACGCCATGCGCCTGTTGAGTTTCGCCATCGCCGCGCTCGCCGTGATCGCGCTCGTGGTCGGCCAGCAAAGCGGGAGTACGGGCATCCTCGGCCTCGGCGTGATCGGCGTCCTGCTCGCCCTCGCGACATTCCGGGCGACTACGATCCCGTTCTTCCTGAAGATCTTCTCCGGCATCTTCGGTACGGAATACGTGATCTTCGGGGCCGGCGCGCTGCTCGCTCAGCTCGGCCTCTGGCCCACCGCCTGGCAGGCGGCCGCGCCGCCGGCGAGCCTCGCCACGACAGTCGCCGTCTTCGGCATCCTGATCTACCTGGTTTCGTTCGTCCCGGTGGTGCAGCGCATCGCCCGCATCGCCTCGCCCTACTTCGAATCCTCCGAGCCGCAGATCGCCAATCTCGGGCCATTCGGCCGCTACCGGATGCGGCTCGGCACGTTCGCGGTCGCGCTCGTCGTCTTCCTGATCGTGCTCAACCAGGCGCAGGTCGGCATCTCCTTGCGCATCAACTTCTTCTACCGGGATTTCTACAACGCCCTCCAGGAGAAGAACGCGCCGGCCTTCTGGGAGCAACTCCTTAACGTGTTCTGCGTCTGGGCGGCCGTCTCGGTCATCAGCGTGCTGATCGAGACCGTCGCCAACTCGGTGCTGTTGATCCGCTGGCGCGAGTGGATGGCGGGCGAGTACAACAAGCGCTGGCTCGGCAACGGCAACCACTACCGCATCTCGCTCGCCGGCACGGCCGACAACCCCGACCAGCGCATCTCGGAAGACACCCGTGCCTTCCTGAATCAGACCTACAGCTTCTCGCTGACGCTGATCACCCAGGTCTCGACGCTGGTCTCGTTCTCGATCATCCTCTGGTCGATCCCGGTCGCCATCACCGTGCCCGGCACCGATATCGTCATCCCCGGCTTCATCTTCTGGGCGACGCTGATCTATGCCGCGATCGCGACCTGGATCACTCACCTGATCGGCAAGCCGCTGATCGGGCTCGAATTCGAGCAGGAGCGGCGCGAAGCGAACTTCCGCTTCGCTTTGGCGCGCCTGCGCGAATACTCCGAGCAGATCGCGCTGATGCGCGGCGAAGGCGCCGAGCGGCGCCATCTCGGCGAGACCTTCGGCGGCATCGTCGACAACTTCTACAACCTGCTCTGGCGCAGGCTGAAACTGACGACCTTCACGCTGTCCTACAATCAGGCCAACGTCGTCATCCCCTTCGTGCTGCTGGCGCCCTATTACTTCGCCGGCGCGATCGCCTTCGGCGTGCTGACGCAGGTGTCCTCGGCCTTCGGCCGGGTCGAGACGGCGATGTCTTTCTTCATCAACAGCTACCAGTCGATCGCCTCCTATCTGGCCTCGATCAACCGCCTGACCACCTTCGAGGCAGCGATCGCCAAGGCGGAAGCGCAAGGAGCCGACGGCGAAGGCGCAGCGATCGACATCATCGAGAAGCCGGTCAAGGACGCGACGATCGAGACGCTCGCGCTCAACCTGCCGAACGGGCAGCCGATCGTGCAGGCTTCGAACCTCACACTGCCTGCCGGGCACTCGACTCTCGTGATCGGCCCTTCCGGGTCCGGCAAGTCGACCCTGTTCCGCGCGCTCGCCGGCATCTGGCCGTTCGGCGAGGGCAAGGTCGTGACGCCGGAAGGGCAGCGCATGCTGGTGCTGCCGCAGCGGCCTTATCTGCCGCAGGGCTCGCTGCGCGCCGCACTCGCCTACCCGTCAGAGCCGGACGCCTTCAGCGACGCCGACATCCATGCGGCGATGGAGAAGGTGAAGCTCGGCCATCTCACCGACCGGCTCGACGAGGTCGACCTCTGGGGCCAGCGCCTCTCGGGTGGCGAGCAGCAGCGGCTCGCGGTCGCGCGCGCCCTGCTGGCCAAGCCCGACTGGCTCTTCCTCGACGAGGCCACCGCCTCGCTCGACGAGAAGCTGGAAGGCGAGATCTACGAGGTGATCCGGCGCGAACTGCCGCAGACCAGCATCGTCTCGATCGGCCACCGCTCGACGCTGCGCGCCATGCACGACGAATTGATCGCAATGGAGAAGAACGCCGACGGCACCTTCAGCCCGAAGGCGAAGGCCATGGCGGAGGCTGGATGATCAGCGCGAACTGTCCCCTCTCCCCTTGCGGGAGAGGGCTAGGGTGAGGGGCGCGCGCAACGCCATTTGCTAGCGTTGCGCAGCCGAGCACCGAAACCTTGCAAGACCTGCGTGACCCCTCATCCGGCCCTTCGGGCCACCTTCTCCCGCAAGGGGAGAAAGGAGCGTGTCAGCTCAGATCCCGCGGTCGAAGCGAATCTCGCCGCTCGCCGTCTTGATGACGAGGCGCCCCTCGACGATATCCCATTGCCGGGCGCTGCGCAGCGCCATCAGATAGCCGCGCTCGAAATCAGAGGCGCCCTTGTCGCAGGCCATCTTGGTGACTGCGAGCGGACCGACGGCGAAGCCCTGCTGGCGCAGCGGATAGGCCGAGGCCGAGAAGGTGTTGCAGCCGGCAAAGCCGGTGCCACGCAGATTGGAATCGACCTTCAGCGTGGCGCGATAGCCGGTGACCGGCTTGCCGTTCATCTGCAGGATGGTCCAGGAGGCGTCGAACGGAAAGTTCTTCTCCTGCTGCCGCGGCGGCGGAGCCTCCCCTCCCGGCTGCTCGCCACGAGGTGGCATCTGCTGACGACGCTGGGCAAGCGCATCGGTCACCAGCATCGGCGACAGGGAGAGAGCGAGGGCGGCCAGGAGGCCAAGGCGCGACTGCGTATTCAACTGGTCCAGACCCCGATTGGAAAGAGCGCGACGGAGAACCGACACTTTCCACTGCACCGATCGCGGTGGCGAGCGCAAGTCTCGATCGCACCGCTTTTGGTACGACTTGCACCGAAATCGCTTCGCCTTGGCTGGTTACCCCGACATTGCGTCGGGAATCCGGCGGGTCAGATGCGTGCCAGCAACCGCTCGAGCAACGGATTGGAGCGGCGGAAGACATAGTCGAGCGTGCGCACGGTGATGTCGTCGGCGCCCGCCTTGCCCAGCTCCTCGACCAACGGAAACACCGCCTTGCGCGGGCAGTGCAGGGTGACGACACCGTCGCTGCCGGCCGCACCGAAAGGTAAACGCGCGCCGAGGCGATGGGCGATCTCTCCGAGCCGCTGCGGCGAAGTGGCGTTGAGCACGGCCCGGACCTCGCGCAGCGAGCGCGCCTCCTCCTCGGCCGCGATGCGCGAGAGGATGGCGGCGACAGCCTCGCGGGCCTGCTCGCTCCAGGGCGCGCGCACCGAGGCGACGAGATTGGCTTCGGACGCCAGGATGACGCCGTCGTCGAGCACCTTCAGCGCATTCGCCGCCAGCGTCGCGCCGGTGGTGGTGATGTCGACGACGATTTCGGCCGTGCCGGCGGCGGGGGCCCCCTCGGTCGCGCCCAGGCTCTCGACGATGCGGTAATCGGCGAGGCCGTGGCTGGCGAAGAAGCGCCGGGTCAGGTTCACGTATTTGGTGGCGACGCGCAGCTTGCGGCCGTGACGCGCGCGCATGGTCGCGGCGACGTCGTCGAGATCGGCCATGGTGCGGACGTCGATCCAGGCCTGCGGCACGGCGACGACGACATTGGCCTGGCCGAAGCCGAGCGGCGCCAGCAGCACCATGCTGGCATCGGCATCGGCGACCTGCTCGCGCACCAGGTCCTCGCCGGTGATGCCGAGATGGGCGGCACCGGAGGAAAGCTGGGCGACGATCTCGGAGGCCGAGAGATAGGCGACCTCCGCACCGGCGAGCCCGGCGATCTGGCCGCGGTACTCGCGCTGGCCGCGCGCCTGTACGAAGCTGAGGCCAGCGCGGCCGAAGAAGGCGGTGGCATTCTCCTGCAGCCGGCCCTTGGAGGGCACGGCGAGGACCAGCGGCGCGTCAGTGGTCGAATTCTGCATCATCGTCCCGCTCATGCCTTGCCTCCCGCGAGACGATCGAGCCAAAGCGAGGCGCCGACGGCCGGTACCGGCGCCGGGGCGCCGAGGCGCTGCAGCACGCCGTCATAGCGGCCGCCGCCGGCGATCGGCTTCAGGTCAGGCCGGGCCGGATCGTGCAATTCGAAGATGAAGCCGGTGTAGTAGTCGAGATTGCGGGCGAAGCCGGCCGAGAAGGAGATATTGGCGACATCGACGCCGCGCGCGGCGAGGAAGCCGGTGCGCTCGTCGAAGGCGTCGAGCGCGGCAGCAAGATCGAGCCCAGCCTCGCCGGCGAGCTTGCGCCAGGCCGCGGAGGCGCCGTCGGGATCGCCGCCGATCGCCAGCGCATGCGCGATCACGCCGCTCGCCTCGGCATTGACGGGGTTGTCGCGCTCGGCGGCCCGCGCCAGGAAGCGCTCGGCGATGTCGCCGGCCGAGCGGCCGCCGACCGTCGAGATGCCGGCGATCGAGAGCACATCCTCGACGAAGGCGCGCGCTGCCTTGGGGTCCTGGCCTTCCAGCGCCTTCAGCAGGCCGGCATGAGCATGCTCGACCTCGTTGACCGGCGGCTCGAGCACGGCGACGGCATCGGCGCCCTTGCCTTGCGAAACAGCACGCATCAGGCGACGACGAGCGGCCTGCGGCACGCCGAGCCGGTCGAGCAACGCGGTGAGCAGCGCAACATCGCCCATCAGCAGGCGCGGCCGGGTCAGCCCGAGTGCGGCGGCGGATTCGACGGTCAGCGCCATGATCTCGGCATCGGCAGCGGCGAAATCGGTCCGGCCGAAGGATTCCAGGCCGGCCTGGGCGAATTCGCTCGGCTCGTTCGCGCCGCGCATGCGGAAGACCGGACCGGCATAGGCATAAGAGGCCGGCTCGCTGGCATGGGCGGCGATGTGCGCCAGCGCGACGGGGATGGTGTATTCGGGCCGCAGGCACCATTCGCGCCCGTCATCGTCCTGCGTCAGGAAGATACGGCGGCGGATATCCTCGCCGGAGAGATCGAGGAAGGGCTCGACCGGCTGCAGGATCGCCGGCTCGGCGCGCCGATAGCCCTCGCGCTCGAACGGCGCGATCACGGTCTCGAGCTTTGAGCGCATGGCCGGCACTTTACAAACACCCTGTTGCGGCGCCGTCCTAGCAGGGACGCCCGCGATTTTCGACGGTTTTTAGGGAATTGGGTGAACGGGAATCAGGCGTAGCGCTCAAGGACCCGCTTCACCCCCGCGACCAGCTCGCTCACCGGCGCGGAAAACTGGGCCTGCGCCTGCCGCTCCTTGTGCTCGGCGGAATCCTTCACGTCGCGGCCCGCAGCGGCGAGTTCGGCGCCGAGGATGAGGTCCTTGATCACCACCGTGCCGGCTTCGCGCTCGGAGGAGCCCTGGATCACCGCGCAGACGGCGCCGCGCCGGTCAGCATACTTCATCTGGGCGTTGAAGCCGGAGGAACCGAGATAGAGATCGGCGCGGCAGAGCGCCCTGCCGTCGCCATCCTTCGCCTGGCGCAGTTGAGCGACGAAGGCCTGATAGGCCGGCATGAACTCCGGTGACTTGTTGTCCATCGCCGTGACGACGACGAGCGGCAATTCGTTCTTCGCGTCGACGATCGGCGACTTCACCGCCTTCAATGCCGAATAGAGCCGGGAGACGCCGATCGAGAAGCCGGTCGCCGGCACCGGCTCGGGCCGGAAGCGGCCGACGAGGCCATCATAGCGCCCGCCGCCGGCGACCGAGCCGAAGCGGACGACCTGACCGTCCTCATTGGTGACCGGGAAGGTCAGCTCCACCTCGTAGACCGGACCGGTGTAGTATTCGAGGCCACGGACGATCGAGGGGTCGATGATGACGCGGCCGAGATAACCCGCCGCGGTGACCAGTTCCCTGATCTGTTCGAGTTCCTCGATCCCGGCCACGCCGTTCTCGGCGCCCTCGACCAGCTTGCGCAGTTCCGCAACGGCCTCGGCGGACAGCTCGGCAGACTTGGCGCTGTCGGAGGCAGTCGACTTGCCGAGATCGGCCAGCCGCTGGCCAACGGCGAGATAGCGCAGAATCGTCTCGGCCTGCGCCTCGGACAGGCCCGCACCCTTGGTGAAGTCACCGCTCTCGTCCTTGCGGCCGTCACGGAGCAGCTTGCGGATCTCGTCGAGCGGGAACTTGTCGGCCTTGTCGATCGCGCGCAGGACCGTCAGGCGCGTGGCCTGCTCGATGCCGGCTGCATCCATCACGCCGTCGAGCACCTTGCGGTTGTTGACCTTGACGACGTAGGCCCCGCGCTCGATGCCGAGCTTCTCCATCGTGTCGGCGGCGAGCATGCAGATCTCGGCATCGCCGGCGACCGTGGCACTCCCGACAATATCGGCGTCGAACTGCATGAACTGGCGGAAGCGGCCCGGGCCCGGCTTCTCGTTGCGGAAGACATAGCCGGCGCGGTAGCTGCGATAGGGTTTTGGCAGCGCGTCGAAATTCTCGGCGACATAGCGGGCGAGCGGCGCGGTCAGGTCATAGCGCAGCGACAGCCACTGCTCGTCATCGTCCTGGAAGGAGAAGACGCCCTCGTTCGGCCGGTCCTGGTCCGGCAGGAATTTTCCGAGCGCGTCGGTGTATTCGACGAAGGGCGTCTCGACCGGATCGAAGCCGTAGAGCGAGAAGCTCTCGCGGATCACGGCGAGCATGCGCTCGGTGGCGGCGACGTCGGCCGGGCCGCGATCGACGAAACCGCGCGGCTGGCGGGCCTTCAGCTTGGCAGGGGCGGACTTGTCGGCGGACATGGCGGGGGCTCGGTAAGTAAACGCTTATTGATGTTCGAGCGGGTTAGACCGGACGGCCGCCAGGGGCAAGCGCAGCGGCCGCAATCCGGCTAGCCGCGGCCATAATCGCGCTCTACAGACCGCTTGCCGATCGCCTTGCCCCGGAACCCGACCGGCAAGCGGTCTCTGATACTAAAGTCAGAGACGGTTTCAGCGATCGGATTGATGCAATTTTATCGGATCCGGCTCTAGTCTCCGGCCGCGGCGCGAGGAATGGATGGATGCGGGTCGGATTGCGCAGCCTGCTGGCATGCCTGTTCGCGGCACTGCTGCTCGCCGCCTGCGGGCCGAGCGAGCCCGACCAGCGCAAGGCGTTCATCGGCTTCCTGCAGGCCGAGATCCTGGCGCGCCCGGGCGTGCGCCTGCCGCGCCCAGATGCCGAGAAGCAGAAAACCTTCGGCGACTATGCCAGCCACTATGCGGTGATCCAGCGCTTCCATGAGCGGATGAACGCGACGGTCGGCAAGCCGATGCAGGAAGCGACCGCCAAGGCCGCACCACGCTCGATCGAGGACGTGGTCGCCCGCAAGAGCGAGATCGCGGCGGTGCGCGCCGGCTTCGCCCAGATTCGCCAGGCGCTCGACGCCGCACTCGCCGCCGCCGAGAGCGAGCGCGCGGCACTCAAGCAGCCGGAGGACCTCGCCAAGGTCTATGCCGGCGCCTACCAGAAACTGGTGACCGAGCCGGCCGCGACCGTCCGCGAGGTCTTCCCGGTGACCGACGAGACCTTCGCGGCGATCCTGGCGCTCGCCGACTTGATCGAGGCGAACAAGGCGGCGATCCGGGTGAGCGGCTCGCAGGTCGACGTGCGCAACCCTGCGCTGCGAAACCGGGTGCAGGCGGCAATCACCGCGATGAACACCAAGCAATCGGCGATGACGGCGGCACAGCAGAAGCTCCGGCAGATGGTCTACGGGAACTGAACGGGCCTATTCCGCTGCGACGACGCCAGCTGGAACCTCTTCCCCGATCCCGGCCTTCGCCAGCCTTGCAGGCAACGGGCCGCCAGTCGCCCAGTCGAGCAGTTCGGCGGTGTGCAGGATCGGCGTCGTCGCGCCGCGATCGGCGAAGCCCTTCGCGATCTGGGTGATGCAGCCGATATTGCCGGTGGCGACGAGATCCGGCTTGGTGCGCTGGATGTTGCCGACCTTGCGCTCGCGCAATTGTCCGGCGATCTCCGGCTGGAGGATGTTGTAGACGCCAGCCGAGCCGCAGCAGATATGGCCCTCCGGCACCTCCTTCACCCGGAAGCCGGCGCGCGCCAACAGGCGCTTCGGCCCATCCTTGAGCTGCTGCCCGTGCTGCATCGAGCATGCGGAGTGATAGGCGACGGTGAGATCGAAGCTGCGGGCCGGCGCGATCTCCAGGGTCTCGACGAACTCGGTCACGTCCTTGGCGAGGCCGGCAACCGTCGCTGCCTTCTGCGCATAGGCCGCGTCGTCGCGGAACATGAAGCCGTAATCCTTGATCGTCGTGCCGCAGCCTGACGCCGTGATCAGGATGGCATCGAGCCCCTCGCCCTCGATCTCCGCCATCCAGGCATCGATATTGGCGCGGGCGAAGGCGAGCGCATCATGCTCGCGGCCCATATGGTGGACGAGCGCGCCACAGCAGCCCTCGCCCTGCGGCAGCACCACCTCGACGCCGTGGCGGGTGAGCAGGCGGATCGTCGCCTCGTTGATGCCGGGATCGAGCACCGGTTGGGCGCAGCCTGAGAGGATGGCGACGCGCCTGCGCCGCTCTCCTTCAGCCGGGAAGGAGGCCGGCCCTTCCATCGCCGAACGGTCGGGCAGGCTCCAGGGCGCCAGCGCCAGCATCGCCTTCAGCCGCGCGCCGATGATGGGCAGCGCCCCGAGCGCCCCGGCCAGCGGCTTGCCGAGCCGCGCCGCCAGCATGGCGAGGCGGAAGCGACCGGGATAGGGCAGGATCGCCGAGAGGATACGGCGCAGCGTCCGGTCGGCGACAGGCCGCTCATAGGTCTCCTCGATATGGGCGCGGGCATGATCGACCAGGTGCATGTAGTGCACGCCCGAGGGGCAGGTCGTCATGCAGGACAGGCAGGACAGGCAGCGATCGACATGCTTGACCACGTCCGGCGTCGCCGGCTTGCCGCTCTCCAGCATGTCCTTGATCTGGTAGATGCGCCCGCGCGGCGAATCGAGCTCGTCGCCGAGCAGGAGATAGGTCGGGCAGGTCGCGGTGCAGAAGCCGCAATGCACGCAGGTGCGCAGGATCTTCTCGGAGGCCGGAAGCCGCGGGTCGGAGGCGAGGAGCTCGGGCGTGAAGTTGGTCTGCATGGTCGCTTCTCAAATGCCCGCATACATCCGGCCGGGCTCGAACACCCCCTCCGGATCGAAGCTCTTCTTGATGCCCGCCGTCACCCGCATCAGCGGCTCGGAGAGCGGCTCGAAGACGGGGACCGCCGCCCGCACCGCATCGGGCGCCCGCACCAGCGTCGCATGGCCGCCGAGCGGCTTCAGCGCCGCCCGGATCGCGGTGGCGCCGGCATCCCCGTCCGCAGGCACGGCGAGCCAGACCAGGCCGCCGCCCCAGTCATAGAACCAGCGCGCGCCCGGCACGGTTCGCGCGATCGCGGCCGTCGCCTTCGGTCCATTCGTCGGGGCAAGCGAGAGCCGCCAGACGGCCTCTTGCGTGCCGGCGAAGAAGGCGGCGTCGCGCACCTCGCGCCAGAGGCTGTCCGAGGCGCGGCCCTCGATCAGCTCGGGCCGGCCGTAGCCCTTCAGCAGCCGGGCGAGTTCGGCGGCGCGATAGCTGATCGAAGCGGAGAAGTTCTCCAGCCTGAGCAGCGTACGAGCCTGCTCCGCGCCGATCCCGGCTGGCAGATGCGCCGCCGCCATCGGCTCGAAGGGCGAGCCGAGCGCGCCCGAAAGCAGCGCCACCGCCGTCTCGTCGGCGAGGTCTTCCCAGATCAGCGTCACCACGCGCTCCGGACGCGGCAGGACACGGAAGGTGACCTCGGTCAGGAAGCCGAGCGTGCCGAAGCTACCGGCGACGAGCTTGACCAGGTCGAGGCCGGTGACGTTCTTCATCACCCGCCCGCCCGACTTCACCAGCTCGCTGCGCCCATTGATCAGCTTGATGCCGATCAGGGAATCACGGGCAGCACCGGCATTGATCCGACGCGGGCCGGAGATGTTGCCGGCCGCGATGGCGCCGATCGTCGGCTCACCCTCGCTGCCGAACAAAGCGCGATGGTCCATCGGCTCGAAGGGCAGCATCTGGCCTCGGTTCGCCAGCGTCTCCTCGATCAGCTTCAGCGGCGTGCCGGCCCTGGCGCCGATCACCATCTCCGCCGGCTCGTAGAGGGTGATGCCAGAGAGCCCGGCGCTGGAGATGGTACTGACGGCGTTGTCGGGCCGGCCGAGGCCGGTGCGGGTGCCACCGCCGCGAATGGCGAGCGGAACACGCGCCTCGACGATCGAGGAAACAACAGCGCAGGCCTGCGCCTCTGTGGTGGGAGCGTGGAGCATCAGGCTGCGATCCGCCCTTCGAGGGGGAACACTTTCGCCGGATTCATCAGCCAGCGCGGATCGAACACCGCCCTCACCCGCTGCTGCTGGTGCAGGTCGGCCTCGTTGAACTGGAAGGTCATCAGGTCGCGCTTCTCGATGCCGACGCCGTGCTCGCCGGTCAGGCAGCCGCCGACTTCGACGCAGAGCTTGAGGATATCGTTGCCGGCGTCCTCGGCCTTCTGTGCCTCGACCGGATCGTTGCAGTTGTAGAGGATCAGCGGGTGGAGGTTGCCGTCGCCGGCATGGAAGACGTTGGCGACACGCAGGCCATAGCCCTTGATGATCTCGTCCATGCGCTCGAGCACGAAGGGCAATTGCCCGGTCGGGATGGTGCCGTCCATGCAGATATAGTCGGCGATGCGGCCGGTGGCGCCGAAGGCGGATTTACGGCCCTTCCAGATCGCCGCGGTCTCCATCGCCGACTTGCTCTCCTTGACCGTGCCGACGCCATGCTCCCTGGCGATCGCGACGATGCGGGCGAGCTGGGCATCCATCTCGGCGTCTGAGCCCTCGACCTCGATGATCAGCAGCGCACCGCAATCCATCGGATAGCCGGCATGGGCAAAGGCTTCGCAGATCTCGATCGCCGGCTTGTCCATGAACTCCATCGCCACCGGGATGATGCCGGCGCCGATGATCGCGGCGACCGCAGCGCCGGCCTCGACGCTGGTCGGGAAGCCGAACAGCACAGGGCGCGCGCCCTCGGCCTGGCGCAGGATACGCACCGTCGCCTCGGTAACGATGCCGAGCTGCCCTTCCGAGCCGACGATCAGGCCGAGCAGGTCGTAGCCGGGCGCATCGAGATGGCCGCCGCCGATCTCGACAATGCTGCCGTCGAGCATCACCAGGGTGACGCCGAGGACGTTGTTGGTGGTGACGCCGTATTTCAGGCAATGCGCGCCGCCGGAGTTCATGCCGATATTGCCGCCGATCGAGCAGGCGAGCTGCGAGGACGGGTCGGGCGCATAGAAGAAGCCGTCGGCCGAGACCTCAGCCGTGACCGCGAGGTTGGTGACGCCGGCCTGCACCTTCGCCACCCGGTTGGCGTAGTCGATCTCGAGGATGCGGTTCATCTTGGAGACGCCGATCACCACGGCATCCTCCTGCGGGATCGCGCCGCCGGCGAGCGAGGTGCCGGCGCCGCGCGGCACCACCGGCACGCCCTGTTCGGAGCAGTAGCGCAGCACCGCCGCGACTTCCTGCGTGGTCGAGGGCAGCACGACGGCGAGCGGCATGCGGCGATAGGCGGTCAGCGCATCGGTCTCATAGGGGCGCCGCTCGTCCTCCGAGGTGATCAGCGCATCGGGCGCGACCAATTCGGCAAGGCCGGCGACGATGGCGTCACGGCGGGCAAGGATGCCGGCATCGGGCGCCGGAAAAGCGATCGCACTCATGGCCAATCCTCCACTCACCTTGTCCCACGCGCGCCCCGCCGGACGGTCCGCGCCGCATGCACACCTACCCCGAGTCCCATGCGACTCTAGAATACTTCCACATGCGACGCAGCGCGAGTAACGTGCATGATTATTTCCAAAACGGAAAAGATGGTGGGCGCATGGACCGGTTCGGCGACCTCGACGTCTTCGCCCATGTTGTCACGGCCAGGAGCATGTCCGCCGCCGCCCGCGAGCTCAGCCTCTCGCCGGCCGTCATCTCCAAGCGTATCCGCCGCCTCGAGGACCGGCTCGGCGTCCGCCTGCTCCAGCGTACCACGCGCCAGCTCTCGCTGACTG
The DNA here is from genome assembly GCF_053645455.1 of Allobosea sp. NPDC055332. Lineage (NCBI taxonomy): Bacteria > Pseudomonadati > Pseudomonadota > Alphaproteobacteria > Hyphomicrobiales > Alloboseaceae > Allobosea > Allobosea sp. NPDC055332. The sequence continues at coordinate 636,778 of NZ_JBSHMO010000002.1, forward strand.
AGGCCGGCCAGGGCTTCTATGAGCGGGTCGTCTCGATACTCGGCTCGATCGAGGAAGCGGAGGCCTGGGTCGCCAGCGGCGCCGGCCAGGCGCGCGGAACCTTGCGCGTCTCGGCGCCGACCTCGTTCGGGCGCATGCATGTCGCGCCGCACCTCAAGCCTTTCCTCGACGCCAATCCGGCAGTGAATGTCGAACTGATCCTGAGCGACGCCTTCGTCGACATCATCGCGGAAGGGTTCGACCTGGCGGTGCGGATCGCCGACCTGCGCGATTCCAGCCTGGTGGCGAAGCGGCTGGCGCCGAACCATCGCGTGCTCTGCGCAACGCCCGGCTATCTTTCCGCCAACGGCATCCCCGAGGCCATCGACGAGCTGCCGCGCCACACCCTCGTCGCCCACAATGCCGACCAATGGCGCCTCGACGGGCCGGAGGGTCAGGTCTCCGTCCGGATCAACGGGCCGCTGCGGACGAATTCGAGCGAGGTGGTACGCGAGGCGCTGCTCGCTGGCGTCGGCATCGCGTTGCGCTCGACCTGGGATGTCGGGCCTGAGCTGAAGTCGGGCGCGCTGGTCCGGGTGCTGCCGGACTATTCGGTCGGCAAGCGCGTCGCGGTCTATGCGGTCTATCCGAGCCGCCGGCACATGGAGCAGAAGGTGCGTGCCTTCGTCGACTACCTGGCGGAGCTCTACGGGGCGACACCGTATTGGGACGAAGGATTGGCCCTCTAGACCGCCCCGCATTCAAGGTATGAGCCCTCCACGGCGCGACGATTGCGCCGATCGCCGTGATCGTCGATCCTCCCGCGCCACCAGGGAGGACAGGCATGACATTCGGCTTCATCGAGGGTTTTCGGGTCGAGGTGCTCGACCCGCGCTTCCATCGGATCGTGCCCGGCTCGGCCCGGATGGAGCGCCTGTGGACCGGGGCGCGCTGGTCGGAAGGGCCGGCCTGGTTCCCGGCGCACCAGACGCTGATCTGGTCTGACATCCCGAACGACCGGATGCTGCGCTATGACGCGCTCACCGGCCAGGTCGGCACCTTCCGCCAGCCGGCGCGCAATTCGAACGGCAACACCGTCGACCGGCAGGGCCGGCTGGTCACCTGCGAGCATGGTGGACGGCAGGTGACGCGGACCGAGCATGACGGCTCGGTCACCGTGCTGGCGAGCCACTATCAGGGCAAGCGCCTCAACTCACCCAATGACGTGGTGGTGAAGGCGGACGGCTCGATCTGGTTCACCGACCCCGATTACGGCATCCTCACCGATTATGAGGGCGACAAGGCCGAGAGCGAGATCGGTCGCTGCAATGTCTACCGCATCGATCCGCAAAGCGGCGACGTCACCATCGTCGCCGACGACTTCGTCAAGCCGAACGGCCTCGCCTTCTCGCCTGACGAAAGCGCGCTCTACATCGCCGACACCGGCGCGAGCCATGACCCGCAGAACGGGCCGCGCCATATCCGCAAGCTCGCGGTGACCGGCGACGGCAGGACGCTCGGCGCCTCCTCGGTCTTCGCCACCTGCACGGCCGGGCTGTTCGACGGCTTCCGCTTCGATGTTTCCGGGCGGCTCTGGAGCAGCGCCGCCGACGGCATCCATGTCTACGATCCTGACGGGACGCTGATCGGCAAGGTGCTGGTACCGGAGGTGGTCGCCAATCTCTGCTTCGGCGGCCCCAAGCGCAATCGCCTGTTCATCTGCGGCACGACCTCGCTCTATTCGCTGATGACACACACCAACGGCGTGGGATGATCTTCAGCCAGGGAGCAAAGACGTAGACAGTGACGTAGTGCCCCGAAGGTATTGCACCCTTATCGTGCAATCCTGAATCGACTCCAACCAGAAGCCGTGATCTGATGTCGATCAGGGTCAAGTGGGGTTGGGGGCCTGACATGTCGTTGCATCCTGCCGCAGTCTCTGCGGCAGCTCTTCTTGTGGCTGCCTGCTCGACACACCCGCTGCCACAAGACTTTGCTGGTTACTCGACCTATGAAATCGTCCGACGCATCCGCTGCGAGGCGCGCGAAGCCCTGAAAGACAAGCTGCGGGTAACACTGGCAGATGCGACCCAAGACCCCGTCGCCCAGGACGTCGCCAGGCGCATGGTTCTGAAAACGATCAATCTGAACGCTGTATCGAAGCAGAAATACAGCAAGCAGACCTCTTTCTTTATCGATTATTTTCGAAACGCCGCAATTGCCTACAGTTTCACCTTCGACATGACCGAAGTGAACGATTTCGGTGGCTCAACAAGCTTTCTCAAGCCGATCTTCCGCGGAACGGAAAGCATCGGGCTATCGGCCGGCTTGAACCGATCCCGGAACAATACCCGGACGTTCACGATCGCCGACAAGTTCGGCGAGCTGATCGACACCGTCAAAGACGACTATTGTGAAGGCAAATTCGCGCCCGAAAAGATCAGCAGCAGCCTTACCTATCCGATCACGGGCCGGATCGGGCTGGCGGAGATGATCGACAACTTCGTCGACATGAGCTTGTTCGGCAGTCTCAGCGACGCCAAGGGCGACGCACCGACCATCGCAGATTCGCTGGAATTCGTGACCCGCGTCTATGGCAGCGCGACACCGCGCATCGAGCTGGCGGCGCTGAGAAACGACGCCGCCCTCGTTGGTGCAAACGCCGGTATCGAAGTCAGTCGAACCGACAAGCATCGCGTCATCATCGGCATGTCGCTGCCGGTGAAGGCGAAGGACACGGTCAATCTCGACAAGAACGAATTTCCGAGCCTGCTCGTGACCGAATCTGGCGACGCAACACAGAGGCAGGCGATCCGCGCAGTCGACCAGGTCCTGCAGCGGGACCGCCTCATCATCACCCGTTGACCAGGGAGGCACAATCATGGCGGCAAGTCGTGGCCGGATCGATCCGAAGGGCGAGCGACTCAAGGTCGAGTCGATCATCGACTTCGTCCGCAAGCTCGAAGCGAGCGGCCGAACCGACGAGTTCGTCACGTTCTGGCGGGAGCGCCGGTTGACGCTGAGGGCGAACGCCAAAACCTTGCGGAGCCTGTCCATGTTTCTGGAAACGCTCGCTGAGCCGCAGATGCAGAGCATGGCGACGCGAACACTCGAGTCAAACCGGGCACAGTGCGTCGATTACCAGTGCCCGCATGTCGAGCGCTGATGCCGCTTCGGCATCAACCCCATACCTATTGTGACGGGGGAGATGGCGCGGACGGCTTCACCCAGCCGACGAGGAAGGGCATCAGCAGCCCGAGCAGCATGAAGCGCACCAGATGATGCGCGCCGACATAGAGCGGATCGAGCCCCATGGCGAAGGCGAGCATCGCCATGGCCTCGAGCCCGCCCGGTGCGAAGGCGGCCATAGCGCTGGCATAGGGCACGCCAGCGAGCCAGGCCGCCGGCCAGGCGAAGGCGAAAGCGACCGCCATCGAGACGACGAAGCCGCCGATCGCGAGCGGAAACAGCGCCGCGATCTCGTTGCGCTTGAGATTGGAGACGCGCCCACCCATGGCGGCGCCGAGCATCACCATCACCGCGATCGCGATCTCCGGCGGCATGGTGCCGTGAACGAGGCCGGTGCCATGCAGCACGGCACTCGCCAATGTGGCGCCGAGGATGAAAGGCGCGGTGACGCCGACGCGCTCGAAGATCAGCCCCGTCACCAGCCCGCTGCCCAGCAGCAGCGCCATGTCACCGACACTCGCAACCGCGACCGGAGGCGGCAAGGCAAGCGGACCGCCGCTGCTGAGCTTCATGATGCTGGGCAGGACCGCAACCAGGACAAGGATGCGGAAGAGCTGGATCGCGGCGATACGGCCGATATTGGCGCCCTTGTCCTGCGCCACCGAGATCACCGCCGAGAGCGCGCCGGGCGCGGCTGCCAGCAGCGAGTCGATCCAGCTCCAGCGTGCGACGAAGCGTAGATAGGCGCCGGTCGCCAGCATGATCGCGAGGAGGCCGACCACGAGGACCAGGAGCGAGCCGGGATAGCGCGCCGTCGCGGCGAGCGCCTCGGGCGTCGCGGCCGAGCCGATCAGCGCGCCGGACATCACCATGGTCGAATCGAACCAGGGGCGGCGCAGATCAGGCAATGGCCGGGTGATGCCGAGAACGGACACCACCAGCATCGAGCCCGAGAGCCAGGCCGCCGGGACGCCGAGCAGCGTGAAAAGCGTGCCGCCGACCGCCGCGCAGGCGATCACCGCCGCTTCGCGCGACAGGGTTCGCAGATGATAGGGGACATAGCTCGGAACAGGCATGAGGCTCGCGATGCGCCATGACTGCGCACCGCGGCATCAATGACGACCGCCAGCCCTCAGGTCAAACGCCCGGAGCGCAAGCAGGGCATGACACTGGCGGTCAGCTCGCCAGCGCCTTCTGCAGGCGCGCTACCGCCTCGACGAGGTCCGAGGCCTTGCGGGCGAAGCAGAAGCGCAGGCCGGTCTCGCCGCCGGGGCCGAAGGCAGTGCCCGGCGCCAGGCCGACATTGGCCGTGTCGACCAGTTCGAGCGCGAGCTTGCGGGAATCGGTCCAGCCGTCGACGCTGAAGAACTGGTAGAAGGCGCCGTCCGGCGCCTGCAGGTTGACGCGGTTGGTCGCCTTCAAGCCCTCGGCGACGATGCGGCGGCCTTCGGTGGCGCGGGCGATCTGCTCGGCAACGAAGGGCTCGCCCTCTTCCAGCGCCGCGATGGCGGCGCGCTGGACGAAGACCGGCGAACCGGAGGTCGAATACTGGATCAGGTTCTCGACGATCTGGCCAAAGGCCGGCGGCACCTCGATCCAGCCGACGCGCCAGCCGGTCATCGCCCAGTTCTTCGAGAAGGTCTGGACGAAGAGGACCCGGTCCTCCTGCTCCATCACATCGTGGAACGAGGCGGCACGCGGCGAACCATCATAGACGAAGCGGGCATAGATCTCGTCGGCGATGATCCAGATGCCGTATTTGCGGGCGATGGCGAGGATCGCGGCGAGCTCGTCACGCGTCGCGGTCCAGCCGGTCGGGTTGGCGGGGGAGTTGATGACGAAGGCGCGGGTGCGCGGCGAGATTGCCGCTTCCAGCTTTTCGAGGTCGAGCGTAAAGCGCCCATCCTTGAACTCCATGGGAACGCAGACCGGGTTGGCGCCGGCGACGCCCATGGCGGCGGCGAAGTTCGGCCAGGCCGGGGTCGGGATGATCAATTCATCGCCGACGCCCGCGATCAGCCGGACCGCGATCTGGACCGACTGCATGCCGGAGCCGGTGACGTAGAAGCGGTCCATGGCGAACGGGCGGCCATAGAGCGCGGTGTGATAGCGCGCTAGCGCCTCGCGCAGCTCCGGAATGCCGCGCTGCCAAGTGTAGAAGGTCTCGCCCTCGGCCAGCGACTTGTTGGCGGCGCGGACGATGAACTCGGGCGTCGGCAAGTCGCCCTCGCCGACCCAGAGCGGGATCAGCCCGGGTTTGAGCCGGCCGTGGTTGACGACCTCGACGATACCGCTCTCGGGTGCGTTGCGCGCCTCGGGGCGCAGGTCGGCGATCAGGCTGGTGCCGGCCGGTGCGTGCATGTTCATGGGCGATCCTTCGGGCGATCCGTCGCGAGAAACATGCACGCCAATCTAACGCATTACGCGCTGCCGCGGCATGAAATGACGAGATCGACCCGATCGGTCGCGGTGATGGATCGCGGGGCGGCTCGAAGGCTCGGTACGCCCCGCGAAGAGCGTCAGGCCTTCTGCTTCAGCAGGTCGCGGATCTCGCCGAGCAGGACGACATCCTGCGCAGGGGGCGGCGGCTCAGCCGGAGCAGCAGCGGCTTCCTTGCGCTTGAGCCGGTTGATGCCCTTGACGACCATGAACAGCACGAAGGCGATGATCATGAAGTTGACGGCGATGGTGATGAAGCTGCCATAGGCGAGCACGGCGCCCTGCTTCTTCGCATCGGCGAGGACAGGTGAGGTGACGGCGCTGTTGAGGCCGATGAAGTAATTGGAGAAGTCGACGCTACCGATCGCACCGATCAGCGGCATGATGATGTCGCCGACCAGCGATTCGACGATCTTGCCGAAAGCCGCGCCGATGATCACGCCGATGGCGAGATCGACGACATTGCCCTTGAGGGCAAACTCCTTGAATTCCTTGATCATGGTGCGCCTTTCCGAATGCCTGGCCAGTCTTCGGCACCACGCTGCGCAATGCCGCCCCCGTCCGCAGGCTAGAACATCGAAGCTGGCAGAGGAAACCGCTGCCGGGCCGTTTTCCTCGATCTTTCTCTAGGAAAATGCGGATTCCAGACTTCGAATGCCGATAATGCGAAGTCGAGACGACAGCGAACGCTGCGGCAGAGAGCCGGCTCCGCCGCAGCATCCGTCCGGTTTCAGTGGCCGATCCTGCCGGGCGCCAGCGGCTTGAAGCGGAAGATGTAGTACGGCGCCTTGTTCAGGGCCTTGCCATCGTTGAAAAGGGCGGCCTGCGGCAGCTGCGCAGCCGAAACATACATGAAGCCATCAGGCGAATAGCTGACGCCGTCGGGCCAGCTCAGCCCATCATGCGTCGCAAAGCGCCGGTACTGGCGACCATCGGCGGGGATGACGCCGACCGCCTTCGCCTCGACCTCGGTGAGGTAGAGATTGCCCCTGGCATCGAGCGAAAAGCCGCCATTGTTCGGCTTGGCCGCGTAGCGCTCGACCTTGCTGCCGAGCCCGGCCTCGCTGAGGCGCTCATCGTTCAGGTCGGCGATGCGCAGGCGATAGACGCTCGTGCCGCTCAGCGGCGCGTAATAGAGCCAGGTAAAATCCTTGTCAGCCGCGATGCCGTCGGCACCGACCTTGATCACGGCAGGCTTGCCGTCCTTGCCGGGCACGGTCAGGTCCTTGCCCTCGACCGTGATCGGCCTGTCTTCCGGCAAGGTACTGGCATGGCCTTGCAGGACCCGCCGCGCCGCGCCGGTGTCCATGTCGACGACGACCAGCGCTGCCTTGCTGCCGTCGCCGCCCGGCCCGATGCCCTCGTCGGCGATGTAGAATTTGCGATTCTTCAGGTCGACGACGAAGTCGTTGTGCTGCGATTCCGGCAGCGAGGCCGGGGCCGGGATATAGTAGATCCGGTGCAGCCGGTTGCGCTTGCTGTCCCAGCCGACGAGCTTCGGCGTCAGCGGCGTGCGCTGCCCCATATCCATCAGCCAGATGATGCCGTTCTCGTCGCCGCGCAGGCCGAGCACGCTGTCGAGATAGCGGTCGGTGCCCGGCCGCGGCGTGTTCCAGCTCGCATCCGGGAATGGCTTGAACGATTTGCGGTCCGGATTGAGCTCAGCGACGCGGATATCCGGCGCGAAGAACGGGTGGTGGCTGAAGATCACCCGCTTGTCCGGCGTGAAGGTGATGTTGCCGACCGCCTGGGGCAGTTCGGCGAAGATCTCGGCCTTCACCGTTTCAGCAGCCTTCTGAGCTTGCGCGCCGTGAGGATTCGCTAGGAATCCGGCCGCTATTGCGGCCGTGATGACGATACGCATGGTTCACCCTCCCAGTTTTGTTTTCAGAAGCCTTCGAGAACGATCTTGCCCTTGGCTTTGCCGCTTTCGAGCAGAGCGTGGGCGCGCCTGAGATTGGCCGCATCGATCCTGCCGAAATGCTCGCCCAGCGTGGTCCTGAGCCTGCCGGCGTCCACCATGGCGCCGACCTCGTTGAGCAGGACGTGCTGGGCCTCCATGTCGGCGGTGCCGAAGAGCGAGCGCGTGAACATCAGCTCCCAGTGCAGCGAGACGCTCTTGCGCTTCAGCTTCATCACGTCGATCGGCTCGGGATCGTCAATCAGGCCGAGGCGGCCCTGCGGCGCGATCAATTCGACGATCTCGTCGAAATGCCGGTCGGTCTGGGTGGTCGAGAAGACGAAGGCCGGTGCGCCGATGTTGAGTGCGGCGATCTGGGCGGCAAGCGGCCTGGTGTGGTCGACGACATGATGGGCGCCGAGCTCCCTGACCCAGGCCTGCGTTTCCGGCCGCGAGGCGGTCGCGATCACCGTGACGTCGCTGAGCTGCCTGGCGAGCTGGATCGCGATCGAGCCGACGCCGCCGGCGCCGCCGATGATCAGCAGCGCGTTCGCGGCACCCGGCACCGGCCGGCGGATGTCGAGCCGGTCGAACAGCATCTCCCAGGCGGTGATCGCGGTCAGCGGCAGCGCCGCCGCCTCCGCGACCGAAAGCGAATTCGGCCGGCGCCCGACGATACGCTCGTCGACCAGATGATATTCGGCATTGGTACCCGAGCGGCCGATCGCGCCGGCGTAGAAGACCTTGTCGCCCGGCTTGAACAGTCTCGCATCAGGGCCGACCGCGTCGACGATGCCGGCAGCGTCCCAGCCGAGGACCTTCACGCCGCCCGGCTCGGGCTGCGAGCGCAGGCGCATCTTGGTGTCGACCGGATTGACCGAGACCGCCTCGATCCGAACCAATAGGTCGCGGCCGGCCGCCGCCGGCTTGTCGAGCGTCAGGTCAAGCAATGACTCAGGGTGCTCGATCGGATGGGATGCGCGGTAGCCAACGGCTTTCATCGGAATATCTCCTGTTGAAGGCCGAGAAATACTGATAGGCTCCTGAGCTGCAATACGCACAAATTGGACCAGTAGTATCACAATGGATACTGTCGGATGCTGAAGACAAAGAAGCGCTACGACTGCGCCGCCGGTTGCCCGGTCGAGGTGACGCTCGACCTGATCGACGGCAAGTGGAAGGGCGTGATCGTCTACCACCTGCTCTCGGGCACGCTGCGCTTCAACGAGATCCGCCGGAAACTGCCGAGCGCGACGCAGCGCATGCTCACCCGGCAATTGCGCGAGCTCGAGGAGTGCGGGCTGGTCACTCGCACGGTCTATGCGCAGGTTCCGCCCCGAGTGGACTATGCCCTGACCGAGGAAGGCCGCTCGCTCGAAGAGATTGTCCGCGCCATGCATGCCTGGGGCGAGCGGCGGCTGGAACGGCTGGCGCAGGTCCAGACAGCAGCCTGAGGACAGGCCGAAAGGCCGATGGCGGCGGCGACGCAGCGGCGATAGATTTGCCGGCGATCGCCGTTGCAAGGAGGTGGGATGCTACCGGCCTGGTCCGTCGTCCTGAGCGCGCTCGGCTATCTCTGCGTGCTGTTCGCGATCGCCCATCTCGCGGACACCACCGGACGTCGCCTGATGACCGGGCGGGCGCGCACCACGATCTATGCGCTGGCGCTCGGCGTCTACTGCACTTCCTGGACCTTCTACGGTTCGGTCGGCTTCGCCAACCGGGCGGGCTTCGACTTCCTCGGCATCTATGTCGGCCCGGCCCTGGTGATCGGGCTGGGACATCGCTTCGTCGCGCGTATCGTCAGCATCGCCAAGTCACAGAACATCACCTCGATCGCCGACTTCGTCGGCGCGCGCTACGGCAAGAGCGAGCGCGTCGCGGCGCTGGTCTGCATCGTCGCGGTGGTCGGCGCCCTGCCCTATATCGCCCTGCAGTTGAAGGCGGTGGCGAACTCGCTCTCGGTGTTCTTCGCCGCCGCCGGCGGCCCCCCGCCGATGACCGATCTACCGGTGCTGAGCGACCTCGCCTTCCTCGTCGCACTGGTGCTCGCCGGCTTCGCCTGCGCCTTCGGCACCCGTCATATCGACGCGACCGAGCACCAGGACGGGCTGGTGCTGGCGATCGCGGCCGAGTCGCTGGTCAAGCTCGTCGCCTTCCTCGCGCTCGGCGTCTTCGTCGTCTACGGCCTGTTCGACGGTGCCGGCGACCTCTTCGCCCAGGCAGCGCGAGCCGCCGGTGATCGGCCGCCGATCTGGGAGCGGACGTCGAGCTGGCCGATGTTCCTGACGCTGACGGCGCTGTCCTCCTGCGCCGCGCTGCTGCTGGCGCGGCAATTCCACATGGCGATCGTCGAGAACCGCGACGTCCGCGACGTGCGCCGCGCCGCCTGGATGTTTCCGCTCTATCTCGTGCTGATCAACCTGTTCGTGCTGCCGCTGGCCGCGGCGGGCGAAGTCCTGCTGCCGGGCACGGCGATCGACCGCGACATGACCGTGCTGCTGCTGCCGCTGGAGAAGCAGGCCGGTCTCATCGCCCTCTTCGTCTTCATCGGCGGGCTCTCGGCCGGAACCGCGATGGTCATCGTCGCCTCCGTCGCGCTGGCGATCATGATCTCGAACCATCTCGTCACGCCGCTGCTGCTGCGCGGGCGCGGCGTCAGCGTCGATCCAGAGCGGGCGGCCGCGCTGCTCGAAGGCGGCGGCCGGCGCCGCAACAGCTCGACCGGCGGCGACCTCGGCTCGCAGGTAGTGCATATCCGGCGGGGCGCCATCGTCGCGGTGATCCTGCTCGGCTACGCCTATTACCGTGCCGCGGGCGAAGCCGCGCTGGTCTCGATCGGCCTGCTCTCCTTCGCGGCCACCGCGCAGATCGCGCCGGCCTTCTTCGGCGGGCTGATCTGGCGGCGCGGTACCGCGCTTGGCGCCGCCGCCGGCCTGTCGGCCGGCCTGCTGACCTGGCTCTACACCTTGTTGATACCGAGCCTCGCCAATCCCGGCGGCTATTGGGCGGAGATCGTCGAGCACGGGCCGCTCGGCATCGCCGCGCTGCGGCCTGAAGCGCTGCTCGGGCTGTCGCTGCCGGCCCTGCCGCATGGCGTGCTCTGGAGCCTTGGCATCAACCTCGTCTGCTATGTCGGCTTCTCGCTGGTTCGCCCGGCAAGCGCGATGGAGCGGCTGCAGGCCAACGCCTTCGTCGAATCGGACCGGGCGACCATGGCCCAGTCCTTCTCGCTGTGGCGCTCCAGCGTCACCGAAGCCGAGCTGCAATCGACGATCGGCCGCTATCTCGGCCAAGAGCGGACGCAGCGCGCCTTCGAGGGCTTCGCCCATTCACGCGGCGAGGTCCTGAACGGGACGCGCGAGGCCGACATCCACATGTTGCGCTTCGGCGAGCACCTGCTCTCCTCGGCGATCGGCGCCGCGTCGTCACGCCTCGTGCTGTCGCTGTTGCTGAAGCGGCGCAACCTCTCGACCGAAGCCGCCTTCAAGCTGCTCGACGACGCTTCGGCGGCGCTGCAATACAATCGCGACATCCTCCAGAACGGTCTCGACCATGCCGGCCAGGGCATCACCGTGCTCGACCGGGATCTTCGCCTGCTCGCCTGGAACAAGGCCTTCATCCAGCTCTACGACCTGCCGCCCTCGCTGGTGCGTTTTGGTACCGGGCTCGACGAGATCGTGCGCTACAACGCCCAGCGCGGTGCCTATGGCGCCGGCCCGCAGGACGAGCTGATGGCGGCGCGGCTGGAGAGCTTCATCAATGATCGCGAGCCCGTCCGGCTCAGGCTCTACCCGTCCAAGAACGTGATCGAGATCCGCTCGAACCCGCTGCCCGACGGCGGCATCGTCACCACCTATACCGACATCACCGACTCGGTCGCCGCCGAGGAGGAACTGGAACGGACCAACGAGACGCTGGAAAAGCGCGTCGCCGAGCGCACCGAGGAAATTCGGCACGTCAACACCGAATTGCAGCGCGCCAAGGCCGAGGCCGACGACGCCAATGCCTCGAAGACGCGTTTCCTCGCCGCCGCCAGCCACGATATTCTGCAGCCTTTGAATGCCGCCCGGCTTTACGCTTCCGCCCTGGTCGAGCGCGACCGCAGCAGCGCCCAGCCCGACCTCGCCGAGAACATCGACGCCTCGCTCGACGCGGTCGAGGAGATCCTGACCGCCTTGCTCGAGATCTCCAGGCTCGACGGCGGCGCGCTCAAGCCCGAGATCAGCGCCTTCCGCCTCGACGAGTTGATGCGCCAGCTGCAGCGCGAATTCGAGCCGAGCGCCCAGGAGAAGGGCCTCAGCCTCATCTTTGCCGCGACCTCGACGACCGTCCGTTCCGACCGGCGCCTGCTGCGCCGGCTGCTGCAGAACCTGGTCTCGAACGCGATCAAGTATACGCCAAGCGGCAAGGTGCTGGTCGGCTGCCGCAGACGCAGCGGGCAGATCGCGATCGAGGTGCTCGATACCGGGCTCGGCATCCCCGCGAGTAAGCAGAAGACCGTGTTCCGCGAGTTCCAACGCCTCGACCAGGGTGCCAAGGTGGCGCGCGGCCTCGGCCTCGGCCTGTCCATCGTCGAACGCATCGCGCGTACCCTCGACCATAAGCTCGTGCTCGCCTCGACACCGGGGCGCGGCACACGCTTCTCGATCCTGGTGCCGCGGGCCGCGCCGCTGCCGGCCATGGCGACGACGACGGCCGCGCGCGGGGCCCCATCCAGCAGCCAGCTCGCAGGCCTCAAGCTGCTCGCCATCGACAATGAGCCGGCCATCCTCGACGGCATGCGGCTTCTGCTCGGCGGCTGGGGCTGCAAGGTCGAGACCGCGCGCGATCTCGACGAAGCCTCCGCCGTCATCGCCGCCAGCGGCACGCCGGATGTGCTGATCGCCGACTACCATCTCGATCATGGCGAGAACGGCATTGCGCTGATCTCGGCGCTGCGGCAGAGCGTTGGCGGCCTGCCGGCCATCCTGCTGACCGCCGACCGCTCACCCGAAGTGCGGGAAGAAGCCGGGGCGCTCGACATCCATGTGCTGAACAAGCCGCTGAAGCCGGGTGCGCTGCGGGCGCTGCTCGCGCAATGGCGCGCGACGAGACTGGCAGCGGAGTAGCCCAGCCCGCGGATTATTCGGGTACCGGCTCTGCGGTGCCCTGTCCTGCCGTCCCAGCCTGCCGCAACGCGTCCTCGGCCGCCAGGAAGGCTGCGACCTCGGTGCTCGGCTCCGGGCTTTCCACCGCGACGCCCATCTCGGCGAACAGGCGGGCTGCCGGCACATAGGCCCGGCCCTTGCGATCGTAGAGCGCGGCGCGGACGAGCGCGACCGCGGCGACGATCTCGCTGCCGTCGCGCCCTTCAGTCAGGATGCGGTGTTGGATCACGACCCAGCCCTCGCTCCAGCAGAGCAGCCGCGTCTCCAGCCTGAGCGCCCGGAACAGGCGGACCTCGCGGCGGAAGCGGATCGTGCCGCAATTGACCACCGGCACCCAGCCATGACGCAGGATCGCGCGCCACAGGCCGCTGCGCAGCATCAGATCGGCGCGGCCGAGATCCATCAGCCCCCAATAGCGGGCATTGTTCATGTGCAGGCTGGTGTCGAGATCGTGGAACCAGACCCGGAAGGGCAGGATCGAGGCCTCGAAGGGCGGTTTCAGCTTCGGCTGGAAGGGCCGCGTCAGCAGCAGCCAGATCAGGCGGAACCAGAGATTCATGGCGGCTTTCCAAGGGAGAATGGTTTAGTTGTAAACGTTTTTGCGCACGCGGCCAGACCCGGATTTGGTCGCGTCGCGGCGGCATGTTGCGCTGCACGATCCTGCGACATAGGGCGCCGCCACAGCGCTGGCATGCGGACAATGCGGGCACCTGCGCAAGATCATGCTTGCCAAGCGCGCTTTTTCCGCAGAAGCATCTGCGCTTTCCGGCGACTGCACCAGATGCCGCCGGCCCACGGGACGATGCTCCAGCGATGCAGATCGAACTCGATTCCCGCGACAGGACGATCCTGCGCATCCTCCAGAAGGATGGCCGGATCACCAATTCGGATCTGGCCGAGAAGGTCCATCTCTCGCCCTCGGCCTGCCTGCGCCGCGTGCGCCAGCTCGAGGAGAGCGGACTGATCCGCGGCTATGTGATGATGCTCGACGAGCGCATCGCCGGCTTCCCCGGCACCGCCTTCGTCTTCGTCACGCTCGACCAGCAGGGCCGCGCCTCGCTGGAGAGTTTCGAGAAGGCGGTGCAGGACCTGCCCGAGATCCTGGAATGCCACCTGCTCGCCGGCGCGCACGATTACCTGATGCGGGTGATCTACCGCGACAGCGCCGATTTCGAGCGCATCCACACCGACATCATCACGCAATTGCCGGGCGTCACCCGGGTGCAGTCGACGCTGACGCTGCGCACGATCAAGAAGACTTCGTCGCTACCGATGTGACCATCGGGGTTGCGGCGAACGGGGCCAGCGTCGATAACGAGCCCCCAACAGGAATCGCGCCCGTGACCGACGCCAAGACCAATGCCGATGTCGCCGGACTGCCCTTCGAGGCGGCCCTGAAGGAGCTGGAGGCGATCGTCGCCCGGCTCGAGCGCGGCGACGTCGCGCTTGAGGAATCGATCGACATCTACACCCGCGGCGAGGCGCTGAAGGCACGGTGTGACGCGCTGCTGAAGCAGGCCGAGGCGCGCATCGAGAAGATCACGCTCGGAGCCGACGGCAAGCCGACCGGCACCCAGCCGCTCGACGTCGGGAACTAGCAGGCGGCCAAGCCACGATCAGGCCGGCGGACTGACCATGACCGCTTCGCCGAGGACAGCTTCGATCAGGCGCGCGACATGGCGGACCGCCGGGTCGCTCTCGCTGCGCCGATGCCAGGCGAGATGTAAGGGGAACCCCTCGACTGCCACCGGCGGCTCGAAGGTAACGAAGCGCTCGGCCTCCTCCGGCGGCAAGGTCCGGCTCGGCAGGAGCGCGATCAGCTCCGAAGCCATCAACAGCGACGGCACGCTGAGGAAGCTCGGCACGACCAGGCCGATATGGCGCTTGCGCCCGAGCCGGACCAGCGCCTCGTCGAGCGGGCCATGCGTCTCGCCTCGGCCGGAAACCAGCACATGCGGAAAGGCGAGCCAGCGGTCGAGATCGAAGCTGGCTCGCGCCGGGTGATCCCGGCGCATCGCCACGACATAGCGCTCGCGCAGCAATTCCCGGCGGGTGAAGTCGGCATCGATCGTCGGGAAAACAGAGATGGCGAGATCGGCGCGCCCCTGCGCCAGCGCCTCCAGCGTCGCCTGCGCGCCCTGCCAGGGCAAGATGGCGAGAGTCAGGCCCGGCGCCGTCTGCATCAGCTGCGCATAGATCCGGCCGGTCAGCAGCGCGGGCGGCAGTTCGGCCGTCATCACCCTGACGGTCTGCACCAAGCTCTTCAGATCGGGCTCCGGCGCATCGAGCAGCCCGGTGATCTGGGCAAGGATGTCGCGCAGCGGCTGCCGCAGTGTCTGCGCCTTCGCGGTGAGGCGCATCCGCCCTCTGCCCCGCAACAGAAGCGGATCGCCGAAGAGATGGCGGCAGCGTTCGAGTGCGCTCGATGCCGCTGGCTGCGACAGGCCGACCCGCTCGGCCGCGCGCGAGACATGCGCCTCGTCGAGCAGGGCGTCGAGCACGACAAGCAGGTTGAGGTCGATCGCCCTTAAATTCATGAAACCAATGATACGGTATATCTATCATCCATTGGAGTAATTTCTTGAGCCGCCGCATCCTCCTCTCGAACCGAAGGAGGTCGCCATGACGCAGACATTGATCCTGCTCTTCCACCCCGATTATCAGAGCTCGCGCGCCAACCGAGCGTTGGCGCAGGCCGCCGGCAGCCGGCCCGGCACCAATGTCGTCGACATGCAGGCGCTCTATCCGGACGGGCGTATCGACGGTGATGTGGAGGCCGCGCGGCTGCTTTCCGCCGAGCGGATCGTTCTGCAGTTCCCGGTGCAGTGGTATTCGACGCCGCCGCTGCTCAAGGCCTGGCAGGACGCGGTGCTGACCCGGATGTTCTACATCCACTACGAGGCGGAAGGCGCAAAGCTCGCCGGCCGGCCACTCCTGATCGCGGCGACCGCCGGCAACATCCCCGAGGCCTATGCGCCGAGCGGCGCCAACCTGTTCTCGCTGCGCGACCTGCTGAAGCCACTGCAGGCGACGGCGCATCGCTGCGCCCTCGCCTGGCAGGAGCCGTTCCTGATCTACAATGCGCGCCGGGCCGATGCCGAGGCGCTGGAGGCCGCCGCCGACCACTATGTCGCGCGGCTCGCCCGGCTCGAAACCCGGCAGGCCGCCTGACCTGCCGGGCGAGCGTCAGCTCACGCCTGTTCGGCGCTGCTCGCGCGGCGCACCAGCACCATCAGGATCGCGGCGCCGAGACCCGACTTGACCAGCGAGCCGAGCAGGAAGGGCACGACGCCGGCAAGCATCGCCTTCTCGGCCCCGATCAGCGTCGCCAGCCAAAGGCCGCCGAGAGCCAAGCAGAGCGCGTGGCCGAGCAGCATCGCGGCGAAGGCGAATGCCGGGCGGCTGCCGTTCCAGCCGCGCTCGGCGAGCCAACCCACCAGCGCCGCAACGAACGGGAAGGAAGCCAGGTAGCCGGCGGTCGGGCCCATGAGAGGCGCCGGCCCGCCGGCTCCGTTGGCAAGAACGGGCAGGCCGAGCGCCGCCTCGCCGAGCCAGGCGAGGATAGTGAGCGCGCCGAGCCGCCAGCCATAGAGCGCGCCGATCAGGATCACCGCCAGCGTCTGCATGGTCATCGGCACCGGGACCATCGGCACGCTGATCTGCGAGGCGATCGCCAGGACGAGCGTGCCGAGCAGGACGGCGGCTGCGCGAACGAGGAGCGGGCGCGCCTGCAGATCAAGCGGGCTGAAGCGGGTCGGGGCGGTGTAGCTGAGGTCGCTCATGGGTCTCTCCGTCGATTCCAGAATTATAGATAATTTACTGACTTGATCTATCTTAGAGTCCACAGCTGCGTTCAGATTGCAAGCGACAGCGCGACCACCCGTGAGCACATCCACGCACAGCTGCGTCGCAGCCATGCTTGTCGATTGATCCGTCGCGGCTTCAGCCCTGGATGGTAAAGACGTCCCGTGTCCCTCCGGCGGCGGTTCGCACCGGCTTGGAGCCGATCCATTGGACATGACGGGCGAGGATCGCCGCGGCTTCGTCGACCTGGCCGGCGCGGAGGGCGGCGAGGATGGCGCGGTGATCGTGGTCGGTGCGCGCCTCCCAGTCCGAACGCCAGGCCGAGAACAGGAAGCGGGCGCTCGCGCCATGGAGATCGTCGATCGCCGCCAGCAGGCGCGGCATGGCGCACGGCGTCACGATCAGGCGATGGAAACGCCGGTTCGCTTCCTCCCAGGCGCGGACATCCGGCGAATTGTCGCCGGCGCGGGTCGCCTCCTCGGCCTCGTCGAGGATGGCGCGCGTCAGATGCGGGCCCGCATGGCGCAAAGCGAGCACCTCAAGCGCCGCACGCATCTCGGCGACTTCGCGGACCTCGCGCAGATCGAAGGTGGCGACGCGCACGCCGCGGCGCGGCTCGCTGACGGCAAGCCCCTGCGCTTCCAGCCGCTGGAAGGCCTCGCGCACCGGCACATGGCTGGCGCCGAACTCGACGGCAACATGATCCTGCCGCAGCCTTGCGCCCGGCTCGAGCTGCCCGGAGATGATCCGCTCGGCGAGGATGCGGCTGATGCGGACCGGCAGGGTTTCTGATTTCTCGCTGACCATGAATTATCGATAATTTTTTCCGGCGCCCACGTCGAGCCCGCTGCGGCCGGTTGTACCCTTGTCGCGCGCGGCGTCCGGGGCCAGTCTTCGGCGCTCACAGGAGGACATCGCCATGTCACAGCTGCCCGATCATGACCCGGTCGCGGGCGATACCCGCTCCTGCGAGGCGCTCGAACAGGTGATCGTGCCGCGCGCACATGATCTCGGCGGCTTCTCGGTCCGCCGTGCTTTGCCATCGATCGGGCGCAAGATGGTCGGTCCCTTCATCTTCTTCGACCAGATGGGCCCGGCCGAATTCCTGCTCGGCGAGGGCATCGACGTGCGCCCGCATCCGCATATCGGGCTATCCACCGTCACCTACCTGTTCGACGGCGAGATCATGCACCGCGATTCGCTGGGCACGGCGCTGCCGATTCGCCCAGGCGCGGTCAATCTGATGACGGCCGGGCGCGGCATCGTCCATTCCGAGCGCACCGCGCCGGAAGAGCGGCTGAAGGCGCCCAAGCTCTACGGCATCCAGACCTGGCTCGCCCTGCCGAAGACGCATGAGGAGGTCGCGCCGGAATTCATCCACCACGCCGCGCCCGAGCTGCCGCGCATCGTCGGCGAGGGCAAGCGCGTCAGCCTGATCATGGGCTCGGCCTTCGGCGAGACCTCTCCGGTGAAGTTTCCCTGGGACACGCTCTATGCCGAGGCCGTGCTGGCGCCGGGTGCGATCCTGCCGCTCGATCCCGATTATCACGAGCGCGCGGTCTACATCGTCACCGGCAAGATCGACATCGCCGGCGACGAGTTCGGCGCCGGACAGCTGCTGATCTTCAAGCCGGGCGACCGGATCTCGATCCTCGGCGTCGACCAGAGCCGACTGATGCTGATCGGCGGCGAGCCGATGGACGGCCCGCGTCATATCTGGTGGAATTTCGTGTCGTCCTCGAAGGAGCGGATCGACCAGGCCAAGCAGGAATGGAAGACCGGCCGCTTCGACACCGTCCCCGGCGACGAGGAAGAGTTCATCCCGCTGCCGGAGCGCTGAGCGCGCCGACATGCCTGCCGAAGGCCTGCCTCCTGAGCGCGCTTTGGTGCCGGAAGACGCTCGCCCGTCACCCAAGCGGCTGCGCGGTTTCCTTTGGGCGACGCTGACGGTCTCGATCTTCGCCGGCTGGTTCGTAGTTACGCGTTTCAGCGTCACCCGCATCCTCAATGTCTGGGACCTGACCGCGCTGCGCTACGGCATCGGCGCGATCCTGCTGGCGCCGGTCCTGCTGCGCGATCTGCCGCCGCGCGCCTGGCGCAACGGCTTCATCTTCGCCGCGCTCTGGGGCGCACCCTTCGCAGCCCTGGTCGCGCTCGGCGTGCAGATGACTTCGGCCGGCCGCGCCGCTTCGGTGACGCCGACCCTGATGCCGGTCTTCGCCGGATTGCTCGGCTGGCTGCTGCTGCGCCAGCCACCCGGCGGGATCAGGCTCGTCGGATACGCCGCGATCGCTGCCGGCCTCTGCGGCCTCGTCTTCACGGCCTCCAGCGGCGGGGCAACGCCGAGCCTGCTGGGGCTCGGCTTCCTGGCGTTGGCGGCGGCGATGTGGGCCGGCTACACGCTGCTCCTGCGCGGCAGCGGCCTCAACCCGCTGCAGTCGGCAGCGCTGATCTGCTTCTGGTCGGGTGTGATCTTCGTGCCGGCCTATCTCATCCTCGGCATCGGCCATCTCGGACAGGCGCCGACAGTCGAGATCGCCGTGCAGGGCTTCTATCAGGGCGTGCTGATGAGCATCGTTGCGCTGATCAGCTTCAACCGCGCCGTGACATTGCTGGGCGCCTCGGCCGCCGCGGCAATGATCGCGCTGGTGCCGGTCATCGCCTCGCTGCTCGCCATCGTCTTCCTCGGCGAGATACCAACGGTGGCTGAGGGGATCTCGATCGCGTTCATTGTCACTGGCGTGCTGCTGGCGACGCGGCCGACGTCAGCGCCGGCCGCCTAGCCCGACTTCTCAGGCGAGCTCGGAGAGGTCACGCAGGCGTGGCACCCGCGAGAAGCCGATCACGAGCAACTGGATCAGGAAGCCTGCCGTCGCGAGCTGCAGGCAGGCGGCGATGCCGAGATGCGTCGCCACGGAAGCGCCGATCGCGGCGCCGACCGGGCGGGCGCCGAAGGTCGCCGTCATGATCAGGGCGGAGACGCGGCCGAGCATCGCATTGGGCGTGACCGCCTGGCGCAATGTCATCGTCGAGATCGTCCAGATGATCGGCCCGACGCCAAACAGGAAGAAGCTCGCCCCGACCAGATAGACCGTGGGAAACCAAAGGGTCGCGAGCATCACGCCAGCCGCGCAGAGGCCCGCGAACGGCCCGAGCAGAACCAAAGTCCCGAAGGAGACCCGCCTGGAGATATGGGGTGCGAGAGCGGCGCCGACGATCATCCCGGCACCGTAGATGCCCAGGGTGATGCCGACTTGTGTCGCGCTGAGGCCAAGATTCTGGACGGCGTAAGCGACATAGACCGCCTGGAAGATGAACCAGGAGACGTTGAAGAAGACCGCCGTCATCAGAATCGGCCTGAGCAGGTCGTGGCTGGCGACGAAACGGGCGCCCTCCTTGAGATCATGCAGCAGATCGCGTCGCGGGCCGGACGGCGCCTCATCCTTCGGCAGGCCGGCCAGCAGGAGCGCGGCAAAAATGGAGAGCCCGGCAGCCAGACCGTAGGCCGTCGATATGCCGATCCAGCCAACGAGCGCACCGCCGAGCGCCGGCCCGCCGGCATAGGCGGCGCTACGCGCCAGCTCCAGCCAGCGATTGGCGTCCGCGAGCCGTGCGCGCGGCACCACTGACGGGACGAAGGCCGGAGCGGCGACGCTGTAGCAGACCGTGCCGACAGCGCCGAGCGCGCCCAGCATGCCCAGCCAGGTCAGGTTGAGGCTGCCCAGAGCGAGCAGTAGCGGGATCGCCAGCAGCGACACCGCGCGCAGGACTTCGGTGCCGACCATGAGCCGGCGCCGCGAGGCGCGATCGACCATCAGGCCCGCAGGGATCGAGAGCAGGAGAAAAGGCAAGGTCTGCGCCGTCTGCAGCCAGCCGGTCTCGGCCGGTCCCGCCGCCAGCAGGAGCACCGCGGCCAGAGGGGCCGCGGCCAATGCGATCTGTTCCGAGAACTGGGCAAAGAGATTGGACCAGCCGATGCGGCGAAATGCCGTCGGCAATGGCGCGATGTCGGCCGGTTGCATGATCTGGTGTCCTCGGAAGCAGTTGTGAGGACACCAAAAAGCCTTGCCCGCATGAGAGCCACCCGTTTCGTGGGAAGGCAAGGCGTTCGCGGCAATCACGGGCGGGTTTCCCAACTCTGGTTTGCCAGCGCGCCACACAGGCTCTATTTCCAGATCATCCCAGCGAAGGATCCGACAGCCTCGTGCCTCGCCCCAACACTCCCCTTCTCGACCAGGTGCCCGATCCGGCGGCTTTGCGCCGACTCGACGATGCGCAGTTGCGCCAGCTCGCCGACGAGCTCAGGGCCGAGACGATCGATGCCGTTTCGGTGACCGGCGGCCATCTCGGCGCCGGCCTCGGCGTGGTCGAACTCACCGTCGCTCTGCACCATGTCTTCGACACGCCGCGCGACCGGGTGATCTGGGATGTCGGCCACCAGGCCTATCCGCACAAGATCCTGACCGGCCGCCGCGCCGAGATTCGCACATTGCGCCAGCCGGGCGGGCTCTCGGGCTTCACCAGGCGCGCAGAGAGTGAATACGATCCGTTTGGCGCCGCCCATTCCTCGACCTCGATCTCGGCCGGGCTCGGCATGGCAGTCGGGCGCGACCTTGCAGGCGGAAAGAACAACGTCATCGCCGTGATCGGCGACGGCGCCATGTCGGCCGGCATGGCCTATGAGGCGATGAACAATGCCGGCGCCACGGGCTCGCGGCTGATCGTCATCCTCAACGACAACGACATGTCGATCGCCCCGCCGGTCGGAGCGATGTCGGCCTATCTCGCCCGTCTCGTCTCCGGCCGGACCTATCGCTCGCTGCGCGAGATCGCGAAATATCTCGCCGAGAGGCTGCCGCGCTTCTTCCACGAGAAGGCGAAGCGGACCGAGGAATATGCCCGCGGCTTCTGGACTGGCGGCACCCTGTTCGAGGAGCTCGGCTTCTACTATGTCGGCCCGATCGACGGGCACAATCTCGACCATCTGCTGCCGGTGCTGCGCAATGTCCGCGACGCCGAGACGGGGCCGATCCTGGTCCATGTCGTGACGCAGAAGGGCAAGGGCTATGCCCCGGCCGAGGCCAGCGCCGACAAATATCACGGCGTCGTCAAGTTCGACCCCGTCACCGGCCAGCAGGCCAAGGCCCCGGCGAATGCGCCGAGCTACACCAACGTCTTCGCCAATGCCCTGATCAAGGCGGCACGCGAGGACGAGAAGATCGTCGCCGTGACCGCCGCCATGCCGTCCGGCACCGGGCTCGATGCCTTCGGCAAGGAGTTTCCCGGCCGTACCTTCGATGTCGGCATCGCCGAGCAGCATGCGGTGACCTTTGCGGCCGGCCTCGCCACCGAGGGCTTCAAGCCGTTCTGCGCGATCTATTCGACCTTCCTGCAGCGCGCCTACGACCAGGTCGTGCACGACGTCGCCATCCAGAAGCTGCCCGTGCGCTTCGCCCTCGACCGGGCCGGCCTCGTCGGCGCCGATGGCGCGACTCATGCCGGCGCCTTCGACGTCGCCTATCTCGCCTGCCTGCCCGACATGGTGGTGATGGCGGCGGCCGACGAGGCCGAGCTCACCCATATGGTCGCGACCGCGGCCGCCTATGACGCAGGGCCGATCGCCTTCCGCTATCCGCGTGGCGAAGGCGTCGGGGTCGAGATGCCCCAGCACGGTGTTCCGCTCGAGATCGGCAAGGGCCGCATCGTCAGGCAGGGCACGCAGGTCGCACTGCTCTCGCTCGGCACGCGCCTCGCCGAATGCCGAGCGGCGGCCGAGCAGCTTGGCCAGCGCGGACTTTCGACCACCGTCGCCGATGCCCGCTTCGCCAAGCCACTCGACGAGGACATGATTCTACGCCTTGCCCGCGAGCATGAGGTGCTGATCACCGTCGAGGAAGGCTCGGTCGGCGGCTTCGGCAGCCATGTCCTGCAATTGCTGGCGCGCGAGGGCGCGCTCGACCGTGGCCTGAAGATCCGCAGCCTGGTGCTGCCCGACATCTTCCAGGACCACAACAAGCCCGAGGCGATGTACGCCGAGGCCGGGCTCGACGCCGCCGGGATCGTGCGCACCGTCGAAAAAGCGCTCGGCCCCGCCAGCGCCGTCCGCCGCGCCTAACGCATGGCCGGCCTGCCGCGCCGGGCATGATATTATCGCACCCGGCGGTTCCGCCGGGTGCGATAATATCAATTCCAAACGTTTAGAGCGGGGCTGATGCGAAAAACCGGTTCCCACTTTTCCGCACCCCGCTCTAGGGCCGACCTGCTGCTGGTCGAGCGCGGCCTGTTCGAGAGCCGGGCACGGGCACAGGCCGCCATCGCCGCCGGCCTCGTCCGCGCCGACGGCGTCGTGCTGCGCAAGGCCTCGGAAACGGTTCCCGACACGGCGTCTATCGAGGCGGAGGCGGCGCATCCTTACGTCTCGCGCGGTGGGGTGAAGCTCGCCGCAGCGCTCGACGCCTTCGGCTTCGATCCAGCCGGGCTGACCTGCCTCGATGTCGGCGCCTCGACCGGTGGCTTCAGCGACGTCCTGCTCCGGCGGGGGGCGGCGCATGTCTACGCCATCGATGTCGGTCAGGCGCAGTTGCATGACAGCCTGTGTGGCCATCCGCGCCTGACCAGCCTGGAGAGCCAGGACATCCGTACGCTCGATTCCGGCCTGTTCGCTGAGGCGCCGGCGCTCGCCGTGATCGATGTCAGCTTCATCTCGCTGAAGCTGGTGCTGCCGGCGGTAGCGGAGCGGCTGGCTCCCAAAGCCCGGCTGGTCGCGCTGGTGAAGCCGCAATTCGAGACGAAGCGTTCGGCACTGAAGAAGGGCGTGCTGCGCGACGAAGCGCTGCAGCAGCGGATCTGCGCAGAGATCGCGGAGGCGGCCACCGGCCTCGGCTTCGTCGTCAGCGGGCTGATCCCCTCGCCGATCGAGGGCGGCGACGGCAACCGCGAGTTCCTGCTCGGCAGCGAGCGAACGGCCTAACTCGCCATCACGGCGTCGATATCGGCCTGTACCGCATTTGGATCGATATAGGCCGCCTCGCCCTGGCCGTTGGCATTGATGAAGGCAGTGGCACGGGCGATCAGACGGCGTAGCGACAGGCTGGCGACATCGACGATCAGCCCCGGATCCTCCTCCGCCGGCATCTCCTCGAGCAAGGCCGTTGCCGTATAGATCAGGCGGTCCATGGCAGTGCAGAGTGCATCGAAGCTCTGGGCTTCGCGCTGGCCGAGTCCGCGATAGGCAGCCATCGCCTCTCCGGCGCAGCGCAACGGCGAGCTCGCGAAATGCTCGAAATAGCCGACGGCGCGCCAAGCCTTGAGGTCGCCGACGATCTCGCGGTCGACCGGCACCATCTCCAGCAGCATCAGCGCCTCGCTGTGCCGGTTGAGGTAGTCGGTCGAAAGCTGCGGAGCTGTCCAGTCCGCCGCGGTCGGTGATGTCTCGGTCGCGGAAGCAGACATGAAGGGCCCCGAAGCGCCGCGACTATGCTGTGCCAACCGCAAACAAAGTCTTGATCCGGTCACGATAAGGCGAAAGTGATCAGAAGATGTGTGGTCGCTATGCCATTACCTTGCCGCCTGAGGCGATGCGCGAAGCCTTCGCCTATCGCGAGCAGCCGAATTTCCCGCCGCGCTACAATATCGCGCCGACGCAGCCGGTGCCGGTGGTGTGCCTCGACGAGGGCCGACGCCAGTTCATCCTGATGCGCTGGGGCTTCATCCCGGGCTGGGTCAAGGATCCCAAGGACTACCCTTTGGTCATCAATGTCCGCAGCGAGAGCGCCAGCGAGAAGCCCTCCTTCCGAGCCGCCCTCACCCGAAGGCGTTGCCTGATGCCGGCCGACGGCTTCTACGAATGGCACCGCCTCGGCGAGGGCCGCCAGCAGGAGAACAGGCCCTATCTCTTCCGCAAGCCGGATCAGGACTTCTTCGCCTTCGCGGCCCTGTGGGAGACCTGGCACAGCCCCGATGGCTCCGAGATCGACACGGTCGCGATCGTCACCGGTCCGGCGAACGGGCAGATGGCGGCGATCCATCACCGCTCGCCTGTCATCGTGCCGCCCGAGGCTTTCGACGCCTGGCTCGATCCTGCGGCGGAGCCTGCGACCGTGCAGAGCCTGATGCGGCCACCGCCCGACGATCTCTTCGAGATGTTCCGGCTCGGCGCTGGCGTGAACAAGGTCGCCAATGACGGGCCGGAGGTACAGGAGCCGTTCGATCCGGCTTCGGAGCCGGCCCCCGCTCCCAAGCCCGCCATGCGTTCCCGTCGGGGCGGCCCCGACGATGCACAGGGCAGCCTGTTCTAGCGCAGTCTACCGCGGCGCGCTTACTCTGGTCCCAAACGAGACCAACAGAGGGAACGCACGAGATGGATGGCCGCCGCCCGACGATGAGCTCCCTGCACGGCATGGTCGCCGCCGCGCATCCACTGGCGGCACAGGCCGGCGCCCGCATCCTCAGCCAGGGCGGCAATGTCTTCGACGCGGTCGGCGCAGTCGCCTCCGCGCTCAACGTGGTCGAGCCGTTCATGTCGAGCCTTGCCGGCATGGGCTCAGCGATCATGTGGGTCGCAGCCGAGAAGCGCGTGCGCGTGCTCGATTTCGTGCCGCCCGTGCCGGAAAGCTTCCCGTTCGAACGCTTCACGCAGCGTTCCGAGCTGGAGCGCGGGGCGCTCGCCGTCGCTCCGCCCGGCAATCTCGCCGGCTGGTGCGAGCTCAACCGCGCTTATGGCCGGCTCTCGCTGGAGCAGATCTTCGCGCCGGCGATCGCGCTCGCGCAGGATGGCTTCCCGATCGCCGAGTTCGGCGTGATCGAGTTCAACGAGCAGGCGCCGCTGCTGCGCGAGCGGCCGGAGCTCTATGAGCATTGGGCTCGGAACTACCTGCGCGATGGTGCAACGAGCGTCGCGCTCGGGCAGATCCTGCGCCAGCCCGAGCTGGCGGCGACCCTGCGCGACATCGCCGCCAAGGGACCGGGCCATCTCTATCAGGGCGCGCTCGGCGAGACGATCACCAACCATCTCAAGGCGCAAGGCGGCACGCTGACCATGGCCGACCTCGCCAGGATCGCCCCGGGATGGCGCGAGCCGCTCGCCGCCGCCTATCGCGGCCGGCAGGTGCATGTGCCGCCGCCGGCCTGCGAAGGCTTCCAGTTCCTGTTGACCCTGCGCATCCTCGACGGCTTCGACCTCGGCAAGCTCGAACGCAACGGCACCGAGCATCTCGACATCGTCTATCGCGCCATCCGCCTCGCTGCCGGCGTCCGGATCGCCCACAACAACCCCAGGCCCGAGAAGCTCACAGAGATCCTGTCCGACGCCTTCGTCGAGCGGCTGCGGGCGCGGGTCCGAGACGGCAAGCCGATCGACGGCCCCACCGAGCAATGGATGCCGCAGGCGCCGGCGGGCGAGGACCCCGGCCACACCACCTCCTTCTCGATCGCCGACCGCGACGGCAATCTGATCTGCGTGACGCAGAGCATTGGCAGCCCGTTCGGCAGCGGCGTCGTGGTGCCGGGTACCGGGCTTTGCCTCAACAACTTCCTCTATTGGGCCGACGTCCAGCCCGGCAGCCCGAACCGCTCGATGCCCGGCTCGGAACTGCCGATGTGCATGTCGCCGACGCTCTCGACCAAGGACGGCGCGCCGGTGCTCGCGCTCGGCACGCCCGGCAGCTACGGCATCATGCAGACGCAGATTCAGGCCATGGTCCAGCATGTCGATTTCGGACTGCCGCTGCAGCACGCGATCGAGGCGCCGCGCGCCCGGCTCTGGGATGGCCGCGAGGTCGAAGTCGAGAACCGGCTTCCCACGGAGACCATCGCGGCGCTGGCCGAGCGCGGGCACGGCATCTTCGCCAATGACAGCGGCTGGACGATGCGCGTCGGCGGCATGCAAGCGGTGTCGCGCGATCCGTCGACCGGGCGGCTCACCGGCGCCTGCGATCCGCGCCGCGACGGCTATGTCGCGACGCCGTGAGCGGCCACAGCGCTGGATCGAGCAGGCTTCGTTGGCGGCGCCAAGGATGGAAGCATTTTGAGCACAGCCGTGGATGATCTGCATGCCTGGCTTACGGGCACATTGCTGCCGGGCTGGATCGCCCGCGCCTTCGACCCGGCCCGGCCCGGTTTCGTCGAATATCTCGGGCCGGATGGAACGCCCGAGGCCAGTGAGCTGCGCACGACGCTGGTCACCGCCCGACTGACCTATGTCTTCAGCCACGCGCATCTGCTCGGGGTCCCAGGGGCGCTTGCCGCCGCGCGCCACGGCCTCGCCTTCCTGACCAGCGTCTGCCGGGGCGCCGATGGGCGTTTCGTCCATTCCTGCGCGGCGCATGGCGAGGCCGTCGACGGCAAGACCGACTTCTACGATCTCGCCTTCGTGCTGTTCGCGCTCGGCTGGTTCGCGAAGGCAACCGGCGAGACGGAGGTGCTGGCAATCGCCGGCGAGGTGATGGATTTTCTCGACGGCGAGCTGGCCCATCCGGCCGGCGGCTTTCGCGAGGATACGCTGGGCACCCAGCCGCGGCGGCAGAATCCGCATATGCACCTGCTCGAGGCCTGCCACGCCCTCGCGGCGGTCTCACCCGATCCGCGCTGGCTGGCGATGGCCGACAGGCTCGTGCGGCTGATGCGGGAGCGGATGCTGGATACCAATGGCACGCTCGGCGAGTTCTTCAGCGAGGACTGGGCGGCCTTTCCCGGCCCGCGCGGGCTGATCCGCGAGCCAGGCCATCATTTCGAATGGACCTGGCTGCTCTATCACCACGAGCGGCTGACCGGTTCGAGCGAGGCTCGCGAGACGGCCCGCAAGCTCCATGCGTTCGGGCAGCGTCAGGTCGACGCCTCCGCCAATTCATTGCGGCTCGTCGTGAACGAGGTCGACCCGACCGAGCGTGTGCTGAACGGCGCTGCGCTGCTCTGGCCGCAGACCGAATACCTGAAGGCGCTGGTCGCACGGATCGAATTCGAGGGCGATACAAATGCCGCAGCACTGCTTGATCGGCATCTGCGCCTGATGTTCCGGCACTTCGTCGACGCCAAGAGCGGGATCTGGGTCAACCAGCTCGACGACGAGGGAAGGCCGATCAGCGAGCGGGTACCGGTCCGCGTGCTCTATCACCTCGTGCTGGCACTCGCCGAAGTCTGCCGCGTCACCGAGGGCGACGCGGCCTTCCAACGACCCTCGCCCGCTACAGCACCGAGCCGGGATTGAGCACGCCCTTGGGATCGAGCGCTACCTTGATCGTCCGCATCAGATCGAGCTCGACCGGATCCTTGACGCCCGGCAGCAGCGAGCGCTTCAGGCGGCCGATGCCGTGCTCGGCCGAGATCGAACCCTTGAGCTCGGTGACGATGGCGTGCACCGCCTCGTTCATCGCACTCCAGCCGGCGAGATAGGCGGCCTTGTCGGCGCCGACCGGCTGGCTGACGTTGAAATGGATGTTGCCGTCGCCGAGATGGCCGAAGGGCACCGGCCGGCAGCCCGGTACCAGCGCCTCGACCGCGGCAATGGCACGCTTCAGGAACTCGGGCGTCGCCTGGAGCGGCACTGAGACGTCGTGCTTGATCGAGCCGCCCTCATGGGTTTGCACCTCCGAGAGCATCTCGCGCAGCTTCCAGAGATCGGCGCGCTGGCCAAGCGAGCCGGCGAGCACGGCATCGGTGACGAGCCCCTCCTCCAAGGCTTCGCCGAGGAAGGCTTCGACCGCCTCGCTGAGCCCGGTTTCGGCCTGGGCGCAGACCTCCATCAGCACATACCAGGGTGACGGCTCCGACAGCGGGTCGCGCGCGCCGTTGGCATGGCGGACGACGAAGTCGAGGCCGATCCGCGGCATGATCTCGAAGGTGGTGAGCGTGCCGCCGGCGCTGGCCTTGGCCTTGTTGAGCAGCGCGAGCGCGGCTTCCGGATCAGGCACGGCGAGGAAGGCGGTGGCGCGCGCCGCGGGCAGCGGGAAGAGCTTCAGCACCGCGGCGGTGATGATGCCGAGCGTGCCTTCCGAGCCGATGAAGAGGTTCTTGAGGTCGTAGCCGGTGTTGTCCTTGCGCAGCTGGCGCAGGCCGTTCCAGACGCGGCCGTCGGCGAGGACCACTTCGAGGCCGAGGCAGAGCTCGCGGGCATTGCCATAGGCGATCACCGCCGTGCCGCCGGCATTGGCGGAGAGATTCCCGCCGACCGTGCAGGAGCCTTCCGAGGCGAGCGAGAGCGGGAAGAGCCGCCCGGCGGCCTCGGCCGCTTCCTGCGCCCTCTGCAGGATGACACCGGCCTCGACGGTCATGGTGTCACCATCGGCATCGACCGAGCGGATCCTGTCGAGCCGTTGCAGCGACAGGATGATCTCACGGCCCTCGGCGACCGGGACCTGGCCGCCGACCATGCCGGTATTGCCGCCTTGCGGCACCACCGTCGCGCCGGTCTCGCTCGCCCACTTCATCACGGCCGAGACCTCGGCGACCGAGCCCGGCCGCACCACGGCCTGCGCCTTGCCCTTGAACAGGCCGCGGGGCTCCTTGAGATAGGGCACCATCGCATCGGCGTCGGTGATGACGTTCTTTGCGCCGACGATGCCGGCCAGAGCTTCGATAACGGACGCGCTCATCCTGCCTCCGGAAACCTGATCATTTGCGGCCGGCGCTCTTTCGGAAGACGCCGACGAGTTCGATATGGGCGGAATAGCGGAACTGGTCGACCGGCGTCACGCGCTCAAGCGCATAGCCGCCTGCGACCAAAAGCGCCGCATCGCGGGCGAAGCTGCCGACATCGCAGGAGACATAGGCCACCAGCGGGACCTTCGACGCCGCAAGCCGTTTGACCTGCGCCTCCGCACCGGCGCGCGGCGGGTCGAGCACGACGGCGTCGAAGCCGTTGAGCTCATGCTCCAGCAGCGGCCGGCGGAAGAGGTCGCGCGCCTCGACCGCGACCGGCTTCAGCCCCTGCGTATGGTTGGCGGCCCGGCTCAGCGCCTGGATCGCCGCCTTGTCGCTCTCGAAAGCCGAAACCTGCGCCTTCTCGGCGAGCCGGGCGCTGAACGGGCCGCAGCCGGCGAAGAGATCGGCGATGCGCTTCGCCTTCGGGGTCGCCTCGAGCACGAGGCGCGACAGTGTCGCCTCGCCCTCGGCCGTCGCCTGCAGGAAGCCGCCGGGCGCCGGCGTCACCGCCGCCTTGCCCATCAGCTGAAAGGGCGCGCGCCGCTCGACGATGACCTCGCCATGCATGGAGAGGCGAGCGAGGTCGAGCCGCTCGGCCGCCTCGGTCAGCTGTCGGCGCAGGCTGTCCCCGGCTGGGCCATGACCGCGAATGTCGACATCGAGCCCGGCTTCAGAAGCAGTCAACTGAATATCGAGCGGCTTGTTCGAGGCGCGCAGGCGGTTGGCGAGGAGCTGCGCCACGACCGGTGCCCGGGCCAGTCCCGGCGCCAGCACGGGGCAAGCCTCGACCTCGATCAGATCGTGGGTGCGTGCCGCCATGAAGCCGACGCGCATGCCGCTCTCGTCGCGGCGGGCATGGAAGGTGACGCGCCGGCGGCCCTCGCCATGGGCATCGACCAGCGGTGCGACCTCCGTTTCCAGCCCGGCGCGGGACAGCGCCGTCACCACCTGCTGGCGCTTCCATTCGGCATAGAGGTCCTCGCCCATATGCTGCGCGGCGCAGCCGCCGCAGCGGGTGAAGAGCGGGCAGATCGCGGCGATGCGAGAGGTAGAGGGCGTCAGGATCTCCACGATCTGCGCCCGGTCGCCGTCGCGCACGGCGCGCACGCTCTCGCCCGGCAAGGCGAGCGGCACGAAGACCTGACCACCCGCCGTCTCAGCGACGCCGTCGCCGCGCTGGCCGAGCCGCGCGATCGTGAGCGTTTCATTCATGGCGAGGGCGGACATGGGGTGCTGGGCTCGTGACGTGATTGCGGGTTTGGCCTATCAGGTGCCGAGCGACAGGGAAATGGCTGGAGTTGCCTGACATGACTATCCGCAACGGCGTCGTCGAAGCGATCGGCAACACCCCCCTGATCAAATTGAAGCGTGCCTCGCAGGAAACCGGCTGCGAGATCCTCGGCAAGGCCGAGTTCATGAATCCCGGCCAGTCGGTCAAGGATCGGGCCGCGCTCGCCATCATCCGCGATGCCGAGAAGAGCAGCGCGCTACGCCCCGGCGGCGTCATCGTCGAGGGCACGGCCGGCAATACCGGCATTGGCCTCGCGCTGGTCGGCAATGCGCTGGGGTATCGCTCTGTGATTGTCATCCCGGAGACGCAGAGCCAGGAAAAGAAGGACATGCTGCGGCTCGCCGGCGCGACCCTGGTCGAGGTTCCAGCCGTCGGCTACGTCAACCCGAACAACTATGTGAAGGTCTCCGGCCGCCTTGCCGAGGAGCTGGCGAAGACTGAAGCCAACGGCGCGATCTGGGCCAACCAGTTCGACAATGTCGCCAACCGCCAGGGCCATATCGAAACGACCGGCCCGGAAATCTGGCAGCAGACCGACGGCAAGGTCGACGGCTTCGTCAGCGCCGTCGGCACCGGCGGCACATTGGCCGGCGTCGCGATCGCGCTGAAGGGTTTCAACCCCAAGATCCGCATCGCCCTCGCCGATCCGATGGGCGCGGCTCTCTACGCCTATTACACCACCGGCGAACTCAAGGCCGAGGGCTCCTCGATCACCGAGGGAATCGGCCAGGGCCGAATCACCAAGAATATCGAGGGCGCGCCGATCGATGTCGCCTTCCAGATCCCGGACGAGGAAGCGATCCCGCTCTGCTTCCAGCTGCTGGAGGAAGAGGGCCTCTGCCTCGGCGGCTCCTCCGGCATCAACGTCGCCGGCGCGATCCGGCTGGCGAAGGAGATGGGCCCCGGCCACACCATCGTGACCATCCTTTGCGATTACGGCACGCGCTATCAGTCGAAGCTGTTCAATCCGGAATTCCTGCGCTCGAAGAATTTGCCGGTGCCCGGCTGGCTGGAGCGCGATGGCGGGCTCAAGGACGTGCTCGCCAAGGTGATGGCCTGATCTCGTGCTGCTCGACCGGCGCACGCTTCAGGGCATCGCCGAGGGCAACATCACCATCATCCTGCGCCGTTGGCGCCGGCCGAGCGTCAAGAGCGGCGGCACGCTGCTGACGGCGATCGGCCAGCTCGCCATCGACGCGGTCGAACCCATATCCGAGGCTGAGATCGACAGCACCACCGCAAAGGCGACGGGCTTCAATTCGCGGGAAGATGCACTCGCTGCGCTGGCCGGACATGAAGGCGACCTCTACCGCATTCGCATTCGCTTGATCGGCCCGGATCCGCGCGAAGCTCTGCGGGGAGCGGATAGCCTGACCGACGCTGACATGCAGGAGCTGGTCGGGCGCCTCGACCGGCTCGACGCCCGCCAGCCCTGGACGCGCGCCACGCTCGAGCTGATCGCAGCACATCCGGGGCGACGCGCTGCCGAACTCGCCGAGCTGCTCGGGCGCGGAATGCTCCCGTTCAAGCAGGATGTGCGCAAGCTCAAGGCCCTCGGTCTCACCGAGAGCCTTGAAATCGGCTACAGGCTGTCGCCTCGCGGCAAGGCCCTGCTGGCGAAGCTCCCGCCGCGCTGATCCGCCTCAGGCCGTCTGCGCGCCGGCGTCGATGGCCTCGATGTCGCCGGCGCGATCGTACTGCGCCTGGTCGAGCATGCCCTGCCGCTTGGCGACGATGGTCGGCACCAGCGCCTGGCCGGCGACGTTCACGGCGGTGCGGCCCATGTCGAGGATCGGGTCGATCGCCAGAAGCAGGCCAACGCCGGCGAGCGGCAGGCCGAGCGTCGACAAGGTCAGCGTCAGCATCACCGTCGCGCCGGTCAGGCCGGCAGTCGCGGCCGAGCCGATCACCGAGACGAAGGCGATCAGCACATATTCCTGGATGCCGAGCGGGACACCGTAGAACTGCGCGACGAAGATCGCCGAGATGGCCGGATAGATCGCGGCGCAACCATCCATCTTGGTGGTGGCGCCGAGCGGCACGGCAAAGGCGGCGTATTCGCGGGGCACGCCGAGGCTCTTCTCGGTCACGGCCTCGGTGACCGGCAAGGTGCCGACCGAGGAGCGCGAGACGAAGGCGAGCTGGATCGCCGGCCAGGCACCCGCGAAGAAGCGCAGCGGCGAGAGCCCGTGCAGGATGAGCAGGACCGGGTAGACGATCAGCAGCACGATGGCGAGGCCGAGATAGATCGCGAAGGCGTACCAGGAGAGCTGCTGCAGGGTCTGCCAGCCATATTGCGCCACGGCATTGCCGAGCAGGCCGATCGTGCCGATCGGCGTCAGCCGGATCACCCACCACAGGATCTTGCGCGTGATCGCCAGCAGCGACTCGTTGAAGGACAGGAAGGCATTGGCGCGCTCGCCGACCTTCAGCGCAGCGACGCCGACCACGATCGAGATGACCAGCAGCTGCAGCACGTTGAAGCCGAGCCGGGTAGTCGCTGCGCCGCCGTCGATCCGGGTCGAGGCCTGCAGGCCGAGCATGTTGGCTGGGACGAGGCCCTTCAGGAAGTCGAGCCAGGAACCGACCGAGCCCGGAGCCTTGGCACTGGCGGCGATCGCGCCGGAATTGATGCCAGGCTGGATGATCAGGCCGAGCGCGATGCCGATCAGCACGGCGATGAAGGCGGTGAGCGCGAACCAGAGCAATGTCTGCCAGACCAGCGCGGCCGCATTGGAGAGCTGCCGGAGATTGCTGATCGAAGCGACGATCGCCGTGAAGATCAACGGCGGCACCAGCGCCTGCAGCAGCTGCACGAAGATCGAGCCGGTGGTCGCGAGCGTCGTCGTCAACGCGTTCGGCTGTCCGGCTGCATCCGGGCCGATATTGCGCGCGACCCAGCCGAGCACGAGCCCGATCACCATGGCTGCCAGAACCTGGAAGCCGAAGTTCGCGTAAAATGGCTTTGCGCCGGCGGTCGCCGCGCCGGCTCGGGACGCCACTGTGGTCATGATGGGAACTCGTCAATCGCCGCACTGCGGCTGAAGCTATCTGCCGTTTATATAAGCACGGCAGCAACTTGCGGGAAGCCAAACACGTCCATTTTGCGCCATCCGAGCAGCAGGACCGTTCTCCATGGAAACGATCCGAAGAGAATTATCTTCTCCAGGCCTGTTTCGATATCCGCAAATGCCGCCGTTCAGCGCAGCGGCCAGACGAACAGGATCAGCGGCACGGCGAGCAGGATCACCAGCACCGACAATGGCGCGCCGAGCCTGGCGTAGTCGCCGAAGCGATAGCCGCCCGGCCCCATCACCAGCGTGTTGCACTGGTGGCCGATCGGGGTGAGGAAGTCGCAGGCCGCTCCGATCGCGACCGCCATCAGGAAGGCGTCGGGATTATAGCCGAGCGTCTTGGCAAAGCCTGCGCCGATCGGCGCCATTACCAGCACGGTCGCGGCGTTGTTGAGGAAAGGCGTCACCGCCATGGCGGCGACGAGCATCAGTCCGACTGCGCCCCAGCCCGGCAGGCCGGCGCCAACCTGCGCCAGCAAGCCGGCGAAGACATCAGTCGCGCCGGTGACGCGCAGGCTGTCGCTGACCGGGATCAGCGCCGCCAGCATGATCAGGATCGGCGCCTCGACCGAGTCGTAGGCATCGCGCAGCGTCAGGGCGCGGGTCACCAGCAGAAGCACGGCAGCGGCGAAGAAGGCGATCGCCACCGGCAGCAGCCCCAGCGCGACGACAGCGACTGTCGCGGCAACGATCGTTCCGGTGACGAAGCGGCGGCGCGTGCTGCCCAAAGCGAGGCTGCGCGCCGCCAAAGGCAGCAGGCCGAGCTCGCGCAGGCGCTCCGGCAGCAGATCCTCGTCGCCCTGCAGCAGGACGACGTCGCCGGCACGCAAGCGGATATCGCGCAGGCGCTCGGTGAAGCGCTCGCCGGCGCGGCTGATGCCGAGCAGGTTGATATGAAAGCGGGCGTGCAGGTCGATCTCGGCGGCACTGAGACCGTCGAGCAGCGAGCCCTGCGTGACGATCGCCTCGCCGGTGCGAGCCGGGTCGAGCGAGCCCTCGCGCTGTGTCGATCGATGCTGGCCGGTCAGCTCGAGTTCGCCCGCGGCGATGACGCGCTCCAGCGCCTTGGGCTCGCCGCGCAGAAGCAGGATGTCGCCGGCGCGCAGGCTGGCATCGGGCAGCGGCGCCCGTCGGCGCTCGCCATCGCGCAGGATCGCCACGACCTCGACCTCGCCATCGCCCGGCTTCCTGAGATCGGCGACCGTCTTGCCGGTGAGCGATCCCTTCTCGGGAAGGCGCGCCTCGGTGACGTAATCCTTGATGTCGACGGCCTGGTCGAGCGAGCGCGAACCCTGGCGGTCCTTCGGCAGCAAACGGTAGGCCACGCTGAGGAAGGCGCAGCCGGCGAGCGCGATGCCGATGCCGACCGGGGTGAAATCGAACATTGCGAAAGGTTCGCCGCCGAGCTCCTGCCTGACACGCGCGACGATGACGTTGGGCGAGGTGCCGACCAGCGTGACTATGCCGCCGAGCAGCGAGGCGAAGGCCATCGGCATCAGGAAGACCGAGGGCGATTTCCCGTCCTTGCGGGCGAGCTGGTAGGCGATCGGCAGCATCATCGCGAGCGCGCCGATATTCTTGATGATCGCCGACATGGCGGCGACGACGAAGACGAGGAGCGCGACCTGCGCCTGCGTCGAGCGCAGCGCCGGGGAGATACGGGCGAGCGCGGTCTCGACCAGCCCCGAGCGCGCCACCGCGGCGCTGACGATCAGCGCGCTGGCGACGATGATGACGATGTCGTCGGAGAAGCCCTTGAAGGCCTCCTTGGCCGGCACGACGCCAAGCGCGACGCCGGCGAGCAGGGCCAGAAGCGCGATCACGTCGTAGCGCAGCTTGCCCCAGACGAAGGCCGCCATCATCGCGGCGACCAGGGAACAGGAGAGAATCTGCGGCAGCGTCATCCGGGCAAGCTATAGGAAAGAGCGCCGCCCCGGCAGGGTCAGAGCCACTTCTTCCAGCGGAAGAACAGATAGGGCAGGATCGCCGCGACCACCATGATACCGAGCGACATCGGATAGCCGAGCTGCCATTTCAACTCCGGCATCTTCTCGAAGTTCATGCCGTAGATCGAGGCGACCAGCGTCGGCGGCATGAACACCACCGCGACGACCGAGAACAGCTTGATGATCTTGTTCTGCTCGATGCTGACCAGGCCGAGCGTCGCGTTCAGCATGAACTGGAGCTTGTTCGACAGGAAGGTGGCGTGCTCCTCGATCGCCTGGACGTCGCGGATCGCGGCGCGCCACTCCGGGGTGAAGCCGCTCGCCGCCTTCTTGGTGCGCTTGAAATTGGCCGAGAGGTAAAGCAGCACCCGCTCGACCGAGACCATGCTCTCGCGCACATTCGAGATGATGTGCTCGTACTGACCGATCTTGCGGACCACCGCCTGATAGACGCGCCCCTGCTCGACGCTGGCGCTGTTGCCATCGAATATCTGGCGTGAGCGCAGGTCGATGCGGTCGCCGACGCCGCGCAGCACCTCGGCGGCCCGGTCGACGATCGCCTCGATCAGTCCCTCGATCACGCCGGCGGGCTCGAGCTCGCAACCACCGGGCTTGGTGACGCGGTTGAGGAAGATGTTGAAGGCGCCCGGCTCGTCATAACGCACCGTGACCAGCGCCTTCTCGGTCAGGATGAAGGTGACGTCGGCGAGCCGGGGAACGTTGGTGTCCGACTGACAGATGACGCGCAGCGTCATGTAGTGCGCGCCATCCTCGGCATAGATCGTCTCGGAGGGCTCGAGATCGTGCATCTCCTCCTTGGTCGGGATCGAGATGCCGAGATGTTGCTCGACCTTGGCGTCCTCGGCTGCGGTCGGATTAAGCAGGTCGATCCAGATCGAGCCTGGCGGGATCTCCTCCTCGACGGCCAGGGTGCGATGCGCGAGCTTGTCGCCGTGCGTCTGGCAGATGCCGTGGATCAGGAGCATGGCCGGTTATCCGGAGTCGGGCGCCGCAAGGCGCGGATTTGCACTGCACCAACTCCAAACGTTCGGCAGTGTCAAACCGATGACGCGACCATGGCGATGGTAGCCTCCGGCGCAGTATTGGCTCGCCCCCGGCAGGCGCTACCCGGGACAAAGCGCGTGGTTAGCATAAAATAAATCGCCGGATGAGACACTTAACAGATCAATTGCTCATCCGGGTTTGCCATGCTCAACGCCGCGAAAAACCTCAGCATCAAGACCATGCTCCTGGCCGTCCTCGGTCTGGCCAGCGCGGCGATCGTAACGCTCTCGTCGCAAGCGCTCTGGCAGGCCTGGACGCGCTACAACAGGGCGGTCGAGGTTTCCGCTCTCGCCGACCTGAACAAGGCCTATTTCGCGGCGCTGCAGAACCTGCGTTACGAGCGGGGAAACGGCGCGAGCGCCCTGACGATGCCCACCGACAAGAACGGCGGGATGATCGAGGACGTGCTGACGCGGCGCAAGCGCTTGGACGATGCGATCGCAACGGCTCAGGCGATCGTCCAGAAGAACGGCTATGAGGTCGCGACGACCGTCTCGAAAGAGATCGACGGCCATGTCGCCGCCCTCAAGCCTTTGCGGGCAAAAGTGGACGGCAACTGGAAACTCCCGCTGGAATCGCGCGAAAAGGAGCTGGCCGGGGCCAGCATGGCCCAGACCGCCAAGTTCCTGACCGCGCTCGAGTCCGCATCGGCGACTCTCGAGGAGCGCATCCTCGCTCTCGACGCCAACTTCGCCAACCTGACCACCATCCGCTCGATGGCCTGGGCGGCGCGTTCGCTCAGCGGGTCCTCGACGATCGTCCTCAACAACGCCGTCGCGCAGGACCGGCCGCTCGACGCCAAGGAGAGCAATACCGTCCTCGTCAACGATGCGCGCATGGAGTTCGCCTGGGGCGTGGTGAAGCAGCTCATCGGCCAGGCCAACACGCCGCAGGCGTTGAAGGAGGCGCTCGCCACCGCCGAGAACACCTATTTCGGCGGCACCTTCAAGGCGACGCGGGCGGACCTGGTCGCCAATGCGACCGGAGGGCGCAAGCCGTCGATCAACCCCGATCAGTGGCGTGACCAGATCGTGGCCGCTTCCGAAACCGTCGGCGCCGTGGCGAGCCGTGCCATCGATGTCGTCTCGGATGCCGCCGATGCAAAGGCCGACGCAGCGATGCGCTCGCTCGTCATGTACGGCCTCGTGCTCCTGGCCGCGCTCGCGCTGGCGCTGATCGGGCTCTGGCTGGTGCAGAGCCGCGTGACGCGTCCGATCACGGCGCTGACCGCCTCGATGAAGCAGCTGGCACAGGGCGACTTCTCGGCTGAAGTCATCGACAGTGGCCGCAATGACGAGATCGGCGGCATGGCCGCCGCCGTCCGGGTGTTCAAGGAGAACGGGCTGCGCGTGCAGGCGCTGGAAGCGCAGGAGCGCGCCGCCGCAGCCGAGCGGGCGGCGCGGACGGAATCGATGATCGCGGTCGTCAACGATGTCGGGACGGTCGTCGCAGCCGCCGCGGCGGGCGACTTCAGCGCAAGGCTGCAGCTGGAGAACGCCGACGCGCAGATGCAGCAGCTGGTCAACGGCATCAACCAGATCAACGCCGTGGTCGACGGCGCGACGACGGAGTTCGCCGACATCCTGGCATCAGTCTCGCAGGGCGATCTGACCCGCCGGGTCGCGACCAGCTATCAGGGCCGCTTCGCCGAGCTGAAGCAGTCGGTCAACGAGACGGTCGAGCGCCTCTCGGAGACGATCGGCGGCATCCAGGCGACGACCTCGCAGGTCTCTGCCTCGGCTCGCGAGATCAAGGCAGGCGCCGACGATCTCGCCAAGCGGACCGAGGAGCAGGCCGCCTCGCTGGAAGAGACCGCTGCGACGACCGAGGAACTCGCGGCTTCCGTCAAGGCGAGTGCCGGTTCCTCGAAGGTCGCGGCATCGGCCTCCGACGAGGCCACGACCGTGGCGCAACAGGGCGGCATGATCGTGCAGGATGCTGTCGCGGCGATGGAGCGGATCGAGGCCGCCTCGCGCAAGATCACCGACATCACCTCCGTCATCGACGGCATCGCCTTCCAGACCAATCTGCTGGCGCTCAACGCCGCGGTGGAAGCCGCACGCGCTGGCGATGCCGGCAAGGGCTTCGCTGTCGTCGCCTCGGAGGTCCGGACGCTGGCGCAGCGCTCCGCCGAGGCCTCCAAGGACATCACGACCCTGATCCAGTCCTCGACCACGGAGATCGAGGAGGGCGTCAAGCTGGTCCGCTCGGCCGGAACGGTGCTCGACAAGATCGTCACGGCCTCCCGGCAGGTCGCGGCGACCGTCGTCGAGATTTCGGCAGCGGCAGGCGAACAGGCGAACGGCATCGACGAGATGAGCCAGACCGTCGCCCATATGGACGAGATGACCCAGGCGAACGCGGCGCTGGCCGAAGAGAGCGCCGCCTCCGCGGCTTCGCTCGCTGACCAGATCCACAGCCTGGATCAGCTCGTCGCGGCTTTCCGCGTCGCGGGCGGCGAGGCGCGCTCGACCAGCGAGCCGGAGCGCCTGCGCAACCTCGCCGCGGCCGCAATGTCGGAGACCCGCTCGGCTCCGCGCGCGCCTGCTCGGAAGGCACAGCCCGCCCCCACAACTCCGATGCCCGCCCGCAAGGTCGCGAACGGCGGAGCGCGCGATCGCGAGTGGGAGGAGTTCTGATCCCGCTAGGGCATGCCGAGTTCGCACGCAACCACGATCGTCATCCTGGGCGCCCGAAGGGCGTCCCGGGATCCATCGTAGAGCTCCGGAGCCTTACGATGGATCCCGGATCTGCGCGGCTTCGCCGCTTGTCCAGGATGACGGTGCGGTTCCGAGTAATATCCGCGGAACTAGGGCTCAGACGCCGCCCTTCACGCCCTGCGGCGGCTTGATCTCCTCAGGCACGAAGAAGTCCGGCATCAGCGGCACCGACGGATCGACGCGATAAGGCGTGAAGTCGGTGACGCCCTCGCCGGCCATGAAGTTGTCGTCGATCAGGAAGTTGCCCGAGAAGCTGCGTGATGGCTTGTTGAAGACCATATAGGCGGCGTCGGCCAGCATCTCCGGCGTCCGGCTCGCCTGCACCATCTTGTCGCCGCCGAGCAGGTTCTTCACCGCAGCAGTGGCAACCGTGGTGCGCGGCCAGAGCGCATTGACGGCGATGCCCTTCGGCGCCAGCTCGCCGGCAAGGCCGAGCACGCACATGCTCATGCCGTATTTCGCCATGGTGTAGGCCAGGTGCGGCGCGAACCAGCGCATCTTCATGTCGAGCGGCGGCGACAGCATCAGGATATGCGGGTTCTCTGCCTTCTCGAGATGCGGGATCGCGTATTTCGAGACCATGAAGGTGCCGCGCGTGTTGATCTGGTGCATCAGATCGTAGCGCTTCATGTCGGTCATCTGCGTATTGGTCAGCGAGATCGCGCTGGCATTGTTCACGACGATGTCGAGGCCGCCGAAGGTCTCGGCGGTCTTGGCGATCGCCTCGGCGACGCTCTGCTCGTCACGGACATCGACCATCAATGGGAGGCACTTGCCGCCGGCCGCCTCGATCTCGGCAGCGGCGGTGTAGATCGTGCCTTCGAGCTTGGGGTGCGGCTCGGCCGTCTTGGCGGCGATGGTGACATTGGCGCCGTCGCGCGCCGCCTTGATGGCGATGGCGAGCCCGATGCCGCGCGATCCGCCGGTGATGAAGAGCGTCTTGCCCTTGAGCGACATTGTGTCCTCCCTCGTTAAGTCTGCAAGCTGAACCGGTCCGGCTGGCTGCCGTCCGCATCGGTGAAGCCATAGGCGCGCGCCAGATCGGCGACGTGCAACACCTGGCCGGCATGGCGGGCGACGTCCGGATCGGCGGCGAGCGCAGCGACTGCACGGCCGGCATAGAGCGGCGTCTCGGTGGTCTCATCGGCCATGCCGGCGTCGCGCACCCGCTCGGTCAGGACATGACCTGGGGACAAGGCCAGCGCGGTAACGCCATAGGGCTTCAGCTCCTGCCCCATCGCCAGCGTCAGCCGGTTCATCGCCGCCTTGGCAAGGTCGTAGAAGACGTCGCCGAGATAGCCGCCGGTGGTGTCGAAGCTCACCGTGACGATCAGCCCCTGCCGCATCTGCACCATCGCAGGAGCGACCGCGCGCGCCAGCAGCAATTGCGCATAGACGCCACTCTCGAAGCTCTCACCGAGCCGCGCCACCGGGCGGCGCCAGAACGGCGCGCCGAAGGCCGAACCGTCCGGATAGCGCTCGCCGTCATAGCCCTCATTGCCGCCCCAGACCGCGTCGACGACGCAATCGAGCCGGCCGAAGCGGCGCAGCGACCAAGCGACGAGCTGGTCGACCTCGCGCTCATTGGTATGGTCGCAGCGATAGGGCTCGCCGCGCCCGCCGGCCGCCTCGACCTCGCGGGCGGTGTCCTCGAAGGTCTCCGAGCGCTGGTCGGTGCGCGGCCCCGCCTCGCTGGAGCGACCGGTGACGATCACGGTGGCGCCAGCCTGGCCGAGCGCCCGGGCAATGCCGCGCCCGAGCCCACGCGAGGCGCCGGCGACGAGGCAGACCTTGCCGGCGAGCGGCTTCAACTGGCTGTCACCGGTCATGGCGATACCGCTGGCGCAATGCGAGCGGCTCCGCTAGAAGCCCCCTCCCCCGAACGGCGAGGACGATCATGGAAGCGAGGGAAGTCGCGGCCTGCTGGGAGGCCAATGCCGAAACCTGGACCCGGCATGCGCGGGCCGGCTACGATCTCTACCGGGACGCCCAGAACACCCCAGTCTTCTTCGCGAACCTGCCCGACATCGCCGGCCTGACCGGCCTCGACATTGGCTGCGGCGAAGGCTCGAACTCGCGCAAGCTCGCCGAAGCGGGTGCAAGCGTCACCGCGATCGACATCGCCCCGACCTTCATCCGTCATGCGCAGGAGGCCGAGGCCGCAAACCCGCTCGGGATCACCTATCGCATCGCCGATGGCATGGCCCTGCCCTTCGCCGATGCCTCCTTCGATTTCGCCACCGCCTTCATGTCGCTGATGGACATGC
Organism: Allobosea sp. NPDC055332; assembly: GCF_053645455.1. NCBI lineage: Bacteria > Pseudomonadati > Pseudomonadota > Alphaproteobacteria > Hyphomicrobiales > Alloboseaceae > Allobosea > Allobosea sp. NPDC055332. The sequence goes on from NZ_JBSHMO010000002.1 coordinate 678,238, forward strand.
CGCATCAGGATCGCGTGCTCGCCGAGGCCAAGCGGGTGCTGAAGCCGAGCGGCTTCCTGCAGTTCTCGATCCTGCATCCCTGCTTCGCCACGCCTGGCCGCAAGGTGATGCGGGATGAAACCGGCAACGTCCTCGGAATCGAGGTGCGCGAGTATTTCCGCGTCAGCGATGGCGAGATCGAGAGCTGGCGCTTCGGCGCGGCGCCCGACGAGGAGAAGGCCAAGGTCGAGCCATTCCGGGTGCCGCGCTTCCACCGCACGCTGAGCGACTGGATCAACCTGCTGGTCGCCACCGGCTTCCGGATCGAGCATATGCACGAGCCGGGCGTGGATGCAGAGACGGCCAAGGCCGTGCCCTATCTCGCCGACACCTATGTCGCGCCGCTTTTCCTGCACATGCGCGTGCGCAAGCCAGTCTGACACGTCCGGAGCGGCGAGCGGCGTCACGCCGCGAAGACCACAGCCGAACCCTCGACGGCGCCGGCGCCCTCGGTCACCGCGAGTTCCAGCGCGGTGGCCTCACCGACATGGTGCTCGGCGTAGAAGCGGGCGGTGGCGAGCGCCGCGGCGCCCTGGTCCTCGCCCTGCATTGCCAGCGCCTTCTTGGCGAGGCCCGTGCCGCCCTGGGCGAGTGCGAACAGCTTGAGATAGGGCGTCGCGCCCGCGAGCGCGCTCGCCTGGTCGATGCCCATCGTCGCCAGCATCCATTCGGTGGCGCGCTCGAGCGAGTCGACGGCAGCGCCGAGCCGCGCCGCGCTATGGCCGAAACCGGGTGTGTTGGCCTCGCGCACCTGCGCAACGACGCCGCGCATCTCGCCGATCAGCGCCTTGACCGCATCGCCATTGGAGAGCGGCAGCTTGCGCAGCACGAGGTCGATCGCCTGGATGCCGTTGGTGCCCTCATAGATCGTCGCGATCCGGGCATCGCGCAGATGCTGGGCCGCGCCGGTCTCCTCGACATAGCCCATGCCGCCATGGATCTGGACGCCGGTGGAGGCGACCTCGACGCCGATATCGGTGGCATAGGCCTTGGCGATGGGCGTGATGATCGCCGCCCGCTCGGCAGCCGCCTTGCGCTTGGCCTCGTCGGGCTCGCGATGCGAGCGGTCGAGCAAGGAGGCGAGAAGCAGCGAGAGCGTGCGCGCGGCCTGCGTCTTGGCGCGCATCTCCATCAGCATGCGGCGGATGTCGGGATGGACGATGATCGGGCTCATCGGCGCGCCCTTCGGCGCATCGAGCGCGGTGCCCTGCTTGCGTTCCTGTGCGAAGGACAGCGCCTGCTGATAGGCGCGCTCGGCGATGGCGACACCCTGTACCGCGACGTTGAGGCGGGCATTGTTCATCATCGTGAACATGCAGGCGAGGCCACGGTTCTCCTCGCCGATCAGCCAGCCGATCGCACCGCCCTCGTCGCCATAGCTCATCGCGCAGGTCGGCGAGGCGTGGATGCCGAGCTTGTGCTCGACGCCGGTGCAGCGGACGTCGTTGCGCGCACCGAGCGAGCCGTCGGCATTGACAAGGTATTTCGGCACGAGGAAGAGCGAGATGCCTCGCGTGCCGGGAGGTGCGTCGGGCAGGCGGGCGAGGACGAGATGGACGATATTGTCCGTCATCTCGTGCTCGCCATAGGTGATGAAGATCTTCTGGCCACTGATACGATAGGTGCCGTCGCCGGCGCGCTCGGCCTTGGAGCGCAGCGCGTTGAGGTCCGAGCCCGCCTGCGGCTCGGTCAGGTTCATCGTGCCCATCCACTCGCCCGAGACGAGCTTGGCGAGATAGGTCTCCTTCAGATAGTCGGAGCCATGGGCATGCAGCGCCTCGATCGCGCCGACCGTCAGCAGCGGGCCGAGCGCGAAGGCGAAGGCGGCCGAGTTCCACATCTCCGTGCAAGCCGACTGCACCAGGGTCGGCAGAGCCTGCCCGCCATAGGCTTCCGGCCCTGGCAGCGCATTCCAGCCTCCTTTAGCCCAGGCGTGATAGGCTTCCTTCCAGCCCGGCGGCGTGATGACGGTGCCGTCCTTGAGCTTGGAGCCGTGCCGATCACCCACGATATTCAGGGGAGCGAGAACATCGCTGGCGAACTTCGCGGCTTCCTCGAGCACGGCCTCGGTGACGCCGTCGGCGAGTTCCGGTGCGAGCCCCTCGCTGATCAGGGCATCGAGCCCGGCGACATGGCGCATCGTCGCCAGGATATCCTCGACCGGAGCACGGTACGACATCGCTTACCTCCCTCGGCGCCCGCGAAGCATGTCGGGGCATTCGTCTCGTTGCGTTGACGGCGATGCTAGCCGCGAACTATGCGCTTGCCCACGCGCCAGCCGGCGCGTTCTCGCACATGCCATCCCGGCATTGTTATAGTTTACATATGAACTTTCAAGAGCGGCCGTGACAGCATCTCGCCAGACCCAGCGCCTTTCCGCCGACGAGGCTGGCATCGCCGCCGCGACGGAGCTGCTGCGCGCCGGCAAGCTGGTCGCGCTGCCGACCGAGACCGTCTACGGCCTCGCCGCCGATGCCAGCGACGATCGCGCCGTCGCCTCGATCTATGCGGCCAAGGAGCGCCCGAGCTTCAACCCGCTGATCTCGCATCTACCGGATGTCGATGCGGCGCGGCGCCAGGGCCTATTCGACGCTCCGGCGCTGGCGCTGGCGAGGGCATTCTGGCCGGGTCCGTTGACGCTGGTCGTGCCGGCCTCCAGCGCCTGTACGATCTGCAGCCTCGCCCGCGCCGGGCTCGGCAGCGTGGCGCTGCGTGTCCCCTCTCATCCTGTCGCACACGCCGTGCTGCAGGCAGCCGGTCGGCCGATCGCCGCGCCCTCGGCCAATCGCTCCGGGCGGGTCAGCCCGACGCAAGCCGAGCATGTGCTCGCCGATCTCGACGGCCGCATCGACGCCGTGCTCGACGCCGGGCCGACCGCGGTCGGGCTCGAATCCAGCATCGTCGCCTGCCTCGGCGGTGCCCCGCGTCTGCTGCGTCCGGGCGGCGTGCCGCGCGCCGCGTTGGAAGCGGCGATCGGGCAGGCGCTCGTCATCGTCGAGGAGGGCGGCGCAGCGCCGATCGCTCCCGGGCTGCTCGCCTCGCACTACGCGCCGCGCGCCGCCGTCAGGCTCGACGCAGAGGCGCCGCGTCCCGGCGAGGCCTGGCTCGGCTTCGGTCCGGAAGCGAATGGCGGCGCCCTATCCGCGCTCGCCTTCAACCTCAGCCCAACCGGCGACCTGACCGAGGCGGCCGCCAATCTCTTCGCTGCGATGCGCCGGCTCGACGACCAGCGCCCGGCGACCATCGCGGTGGCACCGATCCCGATGCAGGGTCTCGGCGAAGCGATCAACGACCGGCTCCGCCGCGCCGCCGCTCCGCGCTGAGATCCGGCCGCACCGCCTGCACCCGCTTGCAATTCCGCAAGATCTGGCAATGCTGCGCGCAGCGTTGCCGGAGAATGCGCGTTGTCGACGTCGAAGCTCGCCTGGGATGATTTCCGCCTGATCAAGGCGATCGCCGATGCCGGCGGGCTGACCGGCGCGGCCGCTGCGCTCGGCGTCAACCATTCGACCGTGTTCCGCCGGCTCGGGCAGATCGAGGAGCAGCTCGGTCACGCCCTCTTCGAACGGCGCAAGACCGGCTATGTCGCGACCTCGGCCGGCGAGGAGATGACCACCCTCGCCTCGCGCATCGACGACGACGTCACCGCCTTCGGACGCCGGCTGGCGGGGCGCGACCTCGCGCCGTCAGGCGATCTGCGGGTCACCACCACCGACACGCTCTATCTGCATGTGCTGCTGCCGATCTTCGCAGCTTTCCGGGCGGCGCATCCGCTGATCCGGCTCGACGTCGTCATGGCGAGCCAGACGCTCAACCTCTCGCGCCGCGATGCCGACGTCGCCATCCGCGCCAGCGATTCACCGGGCGAGACGCTGGTCGGCCGCCGCCTCGCCAATCTGAACTGGGCCGTCTATGCCCGCGCCGACGCACCGGCGACGGAGGCCGAGGCGCACGAGCCGAAGCTGCTGTTCCGACGTGACTGGGTCGCGCTCGGCGACCCGCTCGGCTACGTCAAGGCGGCCCGCTATGTCCGTGACCATGTCCCGGCAGACCGGATCGCGCTGCGCTCCTCGGCCGTGCTCGGGCTGACGGAGGCGGTCGAGCAGGGCATCGGCATCGGCCCCCTGCCCTGCTTCATCGCCGACCAGCGCCCTGGGCTGGTCAGGCTGCTGCCACCGGATCCGGATTTCTCCACCGGCCTGTGGATCCTGACCCATCCCGATATCAGGCACGCGCCGCGGGTGCGCGCCTTCATGGATTTCGTCGGCGGCGAACTGGCAAAGCGGAAGGGCCAACTCGAAGGCGCCGGCTGATCCTCAGCCGATCTCGACGACGACCCGGCCGCGCACCTTGCCGTCGAGCAGAGCGCGGCCGGTCTCGACAACATCCTCGAGCGGGATCGTCGTGGTGATCACCGCAAGCTTGTCGCGGTCGAGATCGTGGGCAAGACGGGCCCAGGCTTCGAGCCGGCGCGGCTTTGGGCACATCACCGAATCGATACCGAGCAGCGCGACGCCGCGCAGGATGAAGGGCGCGACCGAGGCCGGCAGGTCCATGCCCTGCGCCAGGCCGCAGGCGGCGACGGCACCGCCATACTTGGTCATCGACAGGACATTGGCGAGCGTGTGCGAGCCGACTGCGTCGACGCCGGCGATCCAGCGCTCCTTGCCGAGCGGGCGGCCTGGAGCGGAGAGTTCGTTCCGATCGATGATCTCGGCGGCGCCGAGGCCCTTCAAATAATCTGCCTCCTCCGGCCGGCCGGTCGAGGCGATGACATGCCAGCCGGCCTTGGCAAGCAGCGCGGTCGCAACCGAGCCGACGCCGCCGGCAGCGCCAGTGACGACGACGGGGCCGTCGGCGGGCTTCACGCCATGGCGCTCGAGCGCGAGCAGGCTGAGCATGGCAGTGTAGCCGGCAGTGCCGATCGCCATCGCCTCCGCCGGTGTCATGCCCTCGGGCAGCGGCACCAGCCAGTCGCCCTTGACCCGGCTCTTCTGGGCATAGGCGCCGAGATGCGTCTCACCTGTGCCCCAGCCATTGAGGGTGACGAGATCGCCGGGCTTGAACTCGGGATGTTCGGAAGTCTCGACCCGGCCGGCGAAATCGATACCGGGGATCATCGGCCAGCGCCGCACGACCGGGGCGCGGCCAGTGATGGCGAGGCCGTCCTTATAGTTCAGCGTCGAATGTGTGACGCGGACGGTGACGTCGCCTTCCATCAGGTCCGCCTCGGCGAACTCGCCAAAGGCGACGCTGGTGCCGGCTTCGCCCTTGCTGGCGATGAGGGCCTTGAAGGTCGACATGAACTCACTCCCGGGAAACTATCGAACTTTCCCTAGGAGTGACCCGCCCGGCCGCCGCCCGCAAGCGCGGCGACCGTGCATCTTTGGTCAGGCCGGCTGCGGCACGGTGCGCGCCACTGGCTTTTCGACGATCGGCAGATTGATCAGCGCCGAGGCGACACCGAGTGCGACCGAGAGCCACCAGACGATGGTGTAGGAGCCGAACTGCTCATAGAGGATGCCGCCGAGCAAGACGCCGAGGAAGCCGCCGACCTGATGCGAAAAGAAAGCGAAGCCATAGAGCATCGCCATGTATTTGGTGCCGAACATCAGCATGACCAGCGCCGAGGTCGGCGGCACGGTCGAGAGCCAGAACACGCCGATGACGATGCCGAAGGCGATCGCGGTCACCGGGCTCGGCGGTAACATGATGAAGGCGGCGATGGCGACGGCGCGGCCGAGATAGATCCAGGCGAGCAGATGGCGCTTGGGCATGCGCGCCGTCAGCCAGCCGGAGCCGAGCGAACCGACGGCATTGGCGAGACCGATCGCCGCCAGCGTCCAGCCGCCGACCCAGGCCGGCATTCCGGTGTCCTTGAGATAGGCCGGCATGTGCACGGTGATGAAGGCGAGCTGGAAGCCGCAGGTGAAGAACCCCAGCACCAGCAGGACATAGGAACGGTGCTTGAAGGCCTCCGCCAACGCCTGCGCGATGCTCTGATTGGGGGCGGCGACAGCGCCGGGCGCAGCCGCAGGCTGCTTCGCGCCTCGCATTGCCAGCGCCACCGAGAGGGGCAGCACCGGCAGCAAGGTGAAGGCGAAGACGATCAGCGCCTGCTGCCAGCCCAGCGTCTCGATCAGGATGTTGCCGATCGGCGGGAACAGGAACTGGCCGAAGGAGCCGGCCGCCGTCCCGGCGCCGAAGGCGAGCGGGCGCCATTGCTCGGGCAGGAGTTTGCCGAAGGCGGCGAGGATCAGGTTGAAGGAGCAGGCCGAGAGGCCGAAGCCGATCAGCACGCCGGCGCCGAGATGAAGCTGCAGCGGCGTTCCGGCATAGGCCATCGTCACCAGACCGGCAGCATAGAGCAGCGCGCCGGCGCAGAGCACCCGCACCATGCCGAAGCGGTCGGCGATCGCGCCGGCGAAAGGTGCACCAAGACCCCAGAGCAGGTTCTGGATCGCCAGCGCCAGGCTGAACGTGTCGCGGCCCCAGCCGAACTCGGATGTCATCGGGATCTGGAACAGGCCGGCGCTGGCGCGCGGGCCGAAGCTGATCAGCGCGATCAGGCAGCCGGCGGCAACGATGATCTCCGGCGCGTAGCCGCGCTTGGTGGTGGCGGTCATGACGGGCTCCGGAGCAGGAAACGTGTGTCTGCACGATAGGGCGTGCAGGCTAAGCATACCAACGCGATTTCGTTACGTTGCGCATCACAGGATTGCATGGGGATGCACCTCCACTCCCGCCACAGGCTGGCCGCGTCCATGCGTCATAAGAAACCGGCAGACCGATCGCGAGGACCTAGGCCATGACCGTATCGAGCAATGACCGCCGCATCGACTATGTCGAATTCGTCGTCGCCGACATCGCCAAAGCGCGCGCCTTCTACGAGAGGGCCTTCGGCTGGACGATGACGGATTACGGCCCGGAATACTGCGCCTTCGCCGACGGCAGGCTGGAGGGCGGCTTCACCACGATCGGCACGGTGCGGCCCGGCGGCCCGCTGGTGATCCTCTATGCTGATGATCTCGCGGCCGTGCAGAAGAGCATCGAGGCGGCCGGCGGCCGGATCGTCAAACCGGCCTATGATTTCCCCGGCGGCCGGCGCTTCCATTTCGCCGACCCCGACGGCTACGAGCTGGCGGTCTGGACGAAGGCCTGACCCAAAGAATTCGCCGGCAAACGGCAGGTTTTCATGCTAGGATCGTCTCCGCAATCGTGGAGGCGTCTTATGCGTGCCGTCATTGAGTTGCTGTCCGCCTACTCTTCCTGGCTGTCCCGGATGCTTCTGGTGACGCCGGAGTTCATCACCAAAGATCGCAGAGGCAACATGCCGCCGCCATCCGGCGGCATCGGCGCCTATTGACGGTCACTGCCCGCTTTTGACGGCGGGCAGCAAGAGCAGCTGGGCTACTTGCCCCAGCGCAGGGCCAGCGGATCGAGTTCGCGCGCGAGCTCGAGCAGGCCTTCGCGCGTCTGCGGATGCAGCGGCGTCAGCGGATGGCGGACGGCGTCCGACTTGATCACCCCGCCCGCCTTCATCACCGCCTTGGCCGAGCGCAGGCCGCATTGGCGGTTCTCGTAGTTGATGATCGGCAGCGCGCGGGCATAGAGCGCCGCCGCCTGCTTGCGGTCGCCCGCGGCATGGGCGGCGAGGATCGGCTTGATCAAATCGGGGATCATCGCCGAGGTCATCGTGCCGGTGGCGCCGGCGTCCAGATCGGCCATCAGCGTGATCGCCTCCTCGCCGTCGAAGGGTCCGACGATGGCATCGCCGCCGGCTTCGATCAGCGAGCGCAGCTTGCCCGCCGTGCCCGGTACCTCGATCTTGAAATAGCGGACGAGTGGTACCTCCTTGTTGAGCCTGACCATGAAGGGCACGGTCATGGTCACGCCCGAGAGCGGCGCGTCCTGCAGGATGATCGGGATGCCGCAGGCATCGGCGACGACCTTGAAGTGCTCGATCATGCCCTGCTCGTCGGCCTTGAGCAGCGCGCCGTGATAGGGCGGCATCATCATCAGCATCTTGGCGCCGGCATCGGCCGCCGCCTTGGCGCGCTGCGCGGCGATGCGGGTCGAGAAATGCGAGGTGGTGACGCAGACCGGCACCCGGCCGGCGACCTGCTCGATCGAGAGCCGCATGACCTCGTCGCGCTCGGCGTCGGTCAGGAGGAACTGCTCGGAGAAATTGGCGAGGATGCAGATGCCGTCGACGCCCTGGTCGACCATCAGGTCCATGACCCGGCGATTGCCGTCATGGTCGACGTCGCCGTTCTCATGGAAGATCGTCGGCGCGATCGGGATGATGCCCTTGTAGGGTTCGGTCATGGCGTGGCCTCGGCTGTTCGTGGCTGAAAGAGAGTAGGAGCTACTGCGCCTGCGGATGGCCGGCCTCGGCGAGCTCGCGCTGGTAGATGGCGAGGTCCTCGGGCGAGAAGCAGCAGAGAATGATCGCGTCGAAAGCGGCCCCGTTCTTCAGGGCGGCAGCGACCGTCGCCACGGCGATCTTCGCCGCAGGCGCAACCGGATAGCCGTAGACGCCGGTGCTGATGCTCGGGAAGGCGATGGTGCGGATGCCCGCTCCGGCAGCGACCGCGAGGGAGCGGCGATAGCAGGAGGCGAGCAGTTCCGCTTCGCTCTGCCCGCCGCCCTGCCAGACCGGCCCGACCGTGTGGATGACGAAGCGCGCCGGCAGGCGATAGCCTTGCGTCAGCTTGGCGTCGCCGGTCTGGCAACCGCCGAGCTTGCGGCATTCCTGCAGGAGCTCCGGCCCCGCCGCGCGATGGATCGCGCCGTCGACGCCGCCCCCGCCCAGCAACGCGTTGTTGGCCGCGTTGACGATGGCGTCGACGGGAAGCGTCGTGATGTCGGCCTGGATGGCGCGCAGTCTCGAGTCTGTCATCGGCGTTCCGCCCTCGGCTCGGTTCTGGACGGCTCACCATAACGTCGACATCCGCGCTCCGGCAGTGCGTCTGGCTCAGGCCTTGGCTGCGCGCGCGGTCACAAGCTTGCGGATGCCGCGCCTTGTCGAGCCGATCAGCGGGAAGAGCAGCAGCGCGAGGCCGATCGCCATCAGGCTTGCCACCAGCAGGTTCGACCAGAAGATCGAGAGCGAGCCCTGGCTGAAGATCATCGACTGGCGGAAGGCGTCCTCCGCCTTGTCGCCGATGACCATGGCCAGCACCAGCGGCGCGATCGGGTAGTCGAGTTTCTTGAAGAGATAGCCGACGATGCCGAAGGCCAGCGCCAGCCAGATGTCGAACTGCTTGTTGCCGACGGTGTAGGCGCCGATGAAGCAGACCACGACGATCACCGGCCCGATGATCGAGAACGGGATGCGCAGGATCGAGGCGAAGAGCGGGACGGTCGCGAGCACGACGATAACCGCGACGACATTGCCGAGATACATCGAGGCGATCAGGCCCCAGACGAAGTCAGGCCGTTCGACGAAGAGCATCGGGCCCGGATTGAGGCCCCAGATCATCAGCCCGCCCATCATCACCGCGGCGGTTGCCGAGCCAGGGATGCCGAGCGCCAGCATCGGCAGCATAGCCGAGGAGCCGGCAGCGTGGTCGGCGGTCTCGGGCGAGATCACGCCCTCGGGCTCGCCCTTGCCGAACTTCTCCGGATTGCGCGAGGAGCGCTTGGCCATGGCGTAGCTCATGAAGGACGCCGCTGTCGGGCCGCCCGGGGTGATGCCCATCCAGATGCCGATGATGCTGGAGCGCAGCAGCGCCAGCCAGTAGCGCGGCAGCTTCAGCGCTGTGGCGAGCACGTCGCGCGGGCTGACCTTGGCCTTGACCCCATCAAAGCGCAGGCCCTCCTCCATCGTCTGCAAGAGCTCGCCGAGGCCGAACAGGCCGATCACCGCGATCAGGAAGCTGACGCCGGCGAGCAGCACGTCGAACTCATAGGTCAGGCGGACATTGCCCGAGACGGAGTCCATGCCGATCGAGGCGAAGGCGAAGCCCATCGCCATCGAGACGATCGTCTTCAGCGGCGAGGCGCCGCCGAGGCCGACGAAGCTGGCGAAGGTCATGAAGTAGACCGCGAAATACTCCGGCGAGGAGAATTTCAGCGCAAAGCGAGCGACCCAGCCCGAGAGCAGCGTGATCAGGATGACGCCGGCCATGGCGCCGATGCCGGCCGAGAGGAAGGCGAAGGAGAGCGCTTCGGTCGCCCTGCCCTGCTTGGCCATCGGATGGCCGTCGAAGGTCGTGGCGACCGAGGAGGGCTCGCCCGGGATGTTGAACAGGATCGAGGTGGTCGAGCCGCCGAAGAGCGCGCCCCAATAGAGCGAGGTCAGGAGGATGATCGCCGAGACCGGGTCCATCGAGAAGGTCAGCGGCAGCATCAGCGAGACGCCGTTGGGCGCTCCCAGGCCAGGCAGCACGCCGACCAGGATGCCGAGCAGTACGCCGGCGAACATCAGCGCGATGTGATGAGTGGTCAGCGCGATCTGGAAACCGTGGAGGAGCGAGGCGAAGTTTTCCATGGAAACTGTCCGGCTCGCTGTTCAGAGGCCGAGCATCGCCTCGACCGGCCCCTTGAGCAGGCCGACCTGGGCGAATTTCTCGAGGCCGAGATAGAAGAAGGCGGCGGTGCCGAAGGCCGTCGCGAGCGAGGGCAACCAGCCATAACGGCCCTGGAAGCGCATCGCGAAAACGAGATAGAGCAGCATCGCGACATACATGCCGAGCGTGACGGTCAGGATGACGAAGGCGAGCATCGGCAGGAAGAAGGACAGCACGCGCTTGCCCTGCTCCCTGTCGAGGACAATGCCGGCGAGCGTCGTTGAGCCGCCCATCCTCCGACCGATCGTCGTCGCGATCGTGCCCGCGCTGGCGAGCGCGATCAGCAGGCCGCAATAGAACGGGAAGGCGCCGGGCTGCGGGCCGGAGGAATCCCAACCGATGCCGAACTCGCGGGCGCCGTTGACGATGACGAGGCCGAAGGCGAGCGTCGCCAGCGCTGTCGCGATCTCGGCCTGAAAACGGCTGATCATCGGCGCTCCTCCCGAATGCAAACGCTGTTCTGAACGATCATCCCGGACGAGCCGCGCCCGCCCCGGGATGATCCGATGTCGACCCGTTCGGGTCAGTTCACGACCCAGCCTTCGTTCTTGAAGACCTTGGCGTTGGCCGCCTCGTCCTTGGCGACGAAGTCGGTGAATTCCTTGCCCTTCATGAAGCGGGCGGTCTGCGCGGTGCGGGCGATGAACTCGGCCCATTCCGGCGTCTTGCTGACCTTTTCCATCACGTCGGCGTAGAAGGCGACGGCGTCCGCGGGCACCTCGGCCGGGAGCCAGACGGTGCGCGGCATCTGGAAGGCTTCGAGCGGCAGGCCGGCCTCCTTGCAGGTCGGGATGTCGCCCCAGCCCTTGCCGTCATGGACCGGATCGCTCTTGGCGAGGCGCACCGGCGAGAAGACGCAGAGCGGCTTCACCTGGCCGGCCTTCCACTGGCCGATGTTCTCGTTCGGGTTGTTGGTGTTGGAATCGACATGGCCACCGGCGAGCTGGGTCGCAGCTGCGCCGCCGCCCTGGAAGGGCACGTAGATCCACTTGGCGCCGGTCGCCTCCTGGATCATCGCGGTCAGGGTCTGGTCGGTGTCCTTGGATTGGCTGCCGGCCATCTTCAGGCTGCCGGGCTTGGCTTTCGCCGCCTCGACATAGGCCTTGGCGTCGGCATAGGGCGCATCGCCCTTCACCCAGATCAGGAATTCGTCGAGCGCCAGCGCCGAGACCGGCGTCAGGTCGGAGAGCTTGTAGCCGAGCTTGGCGACATAGGGCAGCAGATAGGCGTTGTTGGTGCCGAAGACGACCTTGTGGGCATCACCCTTGGCGCCCTTGCCATAGATGTAGCCTTCGGCGCCGCTGCCGCCGCCCTTGTTGAGCACGACGACGGGCTGCTCGATCAGCTTGTGCTTGGTGATGATCGACTGGACGATACGGGCGAAATTATCGGTGCCGCCGCCGGGGCCCGAGGTCACGACGAACTCGATCGGCTTGGTCGGCTGCCAGGCTGCGGCCGGTACCACCGCGGCAATGACGGAAGCGACGGCAAAGCCGGCCGCAATGCACAAACGTTTCATGCTGTTTCTCCCTGGATGATTGTTGAAATGGGGCGCGGCTCTTCGCGGCCGCTTCGCCGGGACGTGATTTTCAGGCGGCCTTGCGCGCCGCCTTGCCTTCGCTCGCCATCTTGATCGCGAGCGAGAGCGCCGCGCGGGTGGCACCGAGATTGGCGATGCCCTTGCCGGCGATCTCGTAGGCGGTGCCATGCGCCGGCGTGCAGATCGGGAACGGGAAGCCGCCGATCAGGGTGACGCCACGGTCGAAGCCCATCAGCTTCATCGCGATCTGACCCTGGTCGTGATACATGGTCAGCACCGCGTCGAAATCGCCGTTCTTGGCGCGCAGGAAGACCGTGTCGGACGGGAACGGTCCCTCGACCGCATAGCCCTTGGCCTTCGCCGCCTTCACCGCCGGCTCGATCGTCTCGATCTCGTCGCGGCCGAAATTGCCGCCATCGCCAGCGTGGGGATTGATGCCCGCCACAGCGATGCGCGGCGGGTTGAAGCCGGCGGCGCGCAGGTTCCGGTCAGCGAGGTTGAGCGCCCGCAGGATGCGCTCCTGGGTGATGTTCTGCGCCACCTCGGAAAGAGGGATGTGCGAGGTGACACGCGCGTTCCAGAGCTTCTCCAGCACGTTGAACTCGCTGGCCGGCCCTTCGAACGCGATCGCGTCGCGGACGAAGCGGATCTCATCGTCATAGCCCGGATAGGCGAAGCGCATCGCCGCCTTGTTGAAGGGCGTGAAGAACACCGCATCGGCCTTGCCGGCGGCGGCGAGACGCAGCGCGCGGCGGAAATTGTCGGTCGCGGCCTTGCCGCCGGCGAGCGTCGCCGTGCCGCGCCGGAGGTCAGCCGGATCGTGGTTCTTGAGATCGACGAAGACCGGCTTGCCGGCGTCGGCAGGCAGGGCATCGCCCTCGCCGACGACATGGAGATCGGGGGTCAGGCCGGCGTCGTCGGCGCCGAGCTGGAACAGGCGCAAATCGCCGAAGACGATGTAGCGGGCAGCACTGCGTAGATCGGGCTCGACCAGGATGCGGGCGGTGAGTTCGGGGCTGATGCCGGAGGGATCGCCCATCGCGACCGCGATCACCGGTAAGGAAGCCTGCGCCTTGATATCCATCTCGTCCTCCCGAGGCCGGCCGCGACCGGTTGCTTGGCTTTCGGCCTATCATGGGCAGCAATGAGAAGGCAAGTATGCTGTATGCAGCATAACATTCCTGCACTACTCTGCCGCGAGTCCGGCGGCGGCTTCACCTGTCCACAGGCGAGGCCGCGTCCGGTCAGGAGGGGCGCGTCACAGCAACCCCGGTCGCGTTGACAGCGCGAAAGCGCCATGCCGTACAGATACAAAGGAGAGCCGCGATGACGAACGAGGCCGGCATGTCGAGCGAGGCGCAGGACGTCTATCCGCGCATCACGCGGCGCACCCTGCACGAAGAGGTGCTCGAACGACTGCGCGACATGATCATCGAGGGCAGGCTCGCACCCGGTCAGCGCATCAATGAAGGCGCTGTCGGCGCGCAGCTCGGAGTCTCGCGCACCCCCTTGCGCGAGGCGATCAAGACGCTGGCGAGCGAAGGCCTTGTCGAGATCCAGCCGGCCAAGGGCGCGATCGTCCGCAAGTTCTCGGCGCAGGACCTGCTGCAGATCCTCGAAGTGCTGAAGACGCTGGAACAGCTCGGCGGCCGGATGACCTGCGCTGAAGCCAGCGACGAGACCATCGCGGCGATCAAGGCTCTGCACGACGAGATGATGGAGCTTTACCGGACCCGCAACCGGCTCGACTACTTCAAGCTCAACCAGGCGATCCACAGCGCGATCGTCGCCGGCTCGGGAAACGGCGTGCTGGTCGAGATGCATGGCACGCTCCAGGCCAGGATCAAGCGCCTGCGTTTCGTCGGCAATGAAGGTCCGGAAAAATGGGCCGGTGCCGTGGCCGAGCATGAGGAGATGATCGAGGCGCTGCTGAAGCGCGACGGCGACGCGCTCGCCGTGATCATCGGCAAGCACATGGACTCGACGCTGGTGCGCGTACGCGACGTGCTCTGAGTCCAGCGCGCTTTCAAAACGCAAGGCATATCGACGGGCGCAGCCATCGCGCCTGACATAATGGCGCGTTCAGTCAGAGGATGAACGCGCTGGACAGCGCCCGCGATAGTTGCTTACCATGTATATATTCAATCAGAACGGTTATAATTTAAGTCAATAACAGCACAGCAGACGACCTTGGTTTCCGCAGACTTCGATGTCGATGGAGCGCTTATGTCCTGGCTGCACGCCCTGTTCGCCCAGTCGCCCGAAATCGCATTATTTCTGTCTCTCGCCATCGGCTACTGGGTCGGCAAATTCCAGTTCGGCAAGTTCCAGCTCGGCGGCGTCGCCGGTTCGCTTCTTGCTGCAGTGATCATCAGCCAGGTCGGTGTCTCCATCGACAACGGCATCAAATCCGTCCTGTTCGCCCTGTTCATCTACGCGGTCGGCTATGAGAGCGGCCCGCAATTCTTCCGCTCGCTCGGGCGCCAGTCACTGCGCGAGATCGCCATGGCATCCGTGCTGGCGGTGAGCGGGCTCCTCACCGTCATCGTGCTCGCACGCGCCTTCGGCCTCGACAAGGGCCTCGCGGCGGGGATCGCCGCCGGCGGCCTGACCCAGTCGGCCATCATCGGCACCGCCGGCGCCGCGATCGGCAAGCTCGGCCTCGCGGCCGACGAGACCCAGCGCCTGCAGGCCAATGTCGCGATCGGCTACGCCGTCACCTACATTTTCGGCTCGTTCGGCGCGATCATCGTCTGCGTCAACATCCTGCCCTGGTTCATGCGCCGGAGCATCCGTGACGACGCGATCAAGGCCGAGGCCGAGCTCCTGGCCGGGTCGCGCAGCTATGGTGTCGGCGAGCACGCGGCCGCGCCCGATCTCGTCGGGCGGATCTATCGCATCGAGACCGCGGCCGGCCGCAGCGTCGCCGAGATCGAAGGCGCCAGCGCCCAGCCGATCAGCATCGAGCGCATCAAGCGCGGCGGCGCGCTGATCGGAGCGGAACCGTCGCTCAAGCTCGAAGCCGGTGACATCGTCCTCCTGGTCGGGCGCCGTTCGGGCGTGGTCGGCCTGTCGCAGCAGCTCGGCCCGGAGCTCGAATCCTCGGAAGGCATGGACGTGGTCGTCGTCACCCGCGACGTCGCGGTCACCGCGCCTGCCTTCGTCAAGCGCACCATCGCCGAGATTCGCAGCTCGACCGCCGCGGATCTGCGCCACGGCGTCTATGTGATCGCGGTCAAGCGGGCCGGCACCGCGTTGCCGCTCGAAGGCGCGACGGTGATCGAGCCGGGCGACGTCGCCACGCTCTACGGTACGGCCGAGGACGTGCAGCGCGTGGCGCGGCAGGTCGGCACCGTCATCATTCCGAGTGACAAGACCGATTTCGTCTTCCACGGCTTCGGCCTGGTCGTCGGCCTGCTGATCGGCCTCGCAGTGGTCCGGATCGGCGATATCCCGCTGACCCTGGGCAGCGGCGGCGGCGCGCTGCTCTCGGGCCTGGCCTTCGGCTGGTATCGCAGCCGCAACATGACGCTCGGCAACATGCCGACCGCGGCCTCAACGCTGCTGCGCGATCTCGGCCTCGCCGGTTTCGTCGCGGTGGTCGGCCTGCAATCAGGCCTGCAGGCGGTCAGCACGATCGCCGACAAGGGTCTGTCGATCTTCCTGATCGGCGTGGTGGTGACGCTGCTGCCGCTGCTGATCACCATGATCTTCGGCCGCTATGTCCTGCGCTACGACAACACCGCCGTCTTCGCCGGCGCGCTGTCGGGCTCGCGCAGCGCCAACCCGGCCTTCGGCGAGATTCTCGACAAGGCCGGGAACTCGATCCCGACCACGCCCTTCGCCATCACCTACGCCCTCGCCAACGTCTTCCTGACCCTGCTCGGACCGCTCGTCGTCGCCTTCGCCTGAATCGATCGGAGTTTGCCATGGCCACCGACTACTCGAAATACGCCAAGCTCAGCCCGTTCGAGCTCAAGGACGAGCTGATCAAGCTGGCCTCCGGCAAGGCGAATCGGCTGATGCTCAATGCCGGCCGGGGCAATCCCAATTTCCTGGCCACCCTGCCCCGCCGCGCCTTCTTCCGCCTCGGCCTCTTCGCCGTGGCCGAGGCCGAGCTGTCCTATTCCTATATGGAGAACGGCGTCGGCGGGCTGCCGAAGATCGAGGGCATCGAAGGACGGTTCGAGCGCTTCACCGCCGAGCACCGCGACCAGCCGGGCGTCGTCTTCCTCGGCCGGGCCCTGAGCTATGTCCGCGACCAGCTCGGTCTGCCCCCTTCCGACTTCCTGCACGAGATGGTCGAGGGCATCCTCGGCAGCAACTACCCCGTGCCGCCTCGGATGCTCAGGATCAGCGAGGAGATCGTCAAGCAGTACATCGTCAAGGAGATGATCGGCGGCTTCCTGCCGGCCGGCAGCATCGACCTCTTCGCCACCGAGGGCGGCACGGCGGCGATGGCCTATATCTTCAACACGCTGAAGCAGAACGGCCTGTTGAAGCGCGGCGACAAAGTCGCGATCGGCCTGCCGGTGTTCACGCCCTATATCGAGATCCCCGAGCTCGACGAATACGGACTCGTCGAAGTCGCGATCAACGCCGATCCGGCGCGCGGCTGGCAATTCCCAGACGAGGAGCTCGACAAGCTCAAGGATCCGGCGGTCAAGATCTTCTTCTGCGTCAACCCAAGCAACCCACCCTCGGTCAAGATGGACGACCGCAGCCTCGACCGCGTCGCCGCGATCGTCAGGGAGCACCGGCCGGACCTGTTCATCCTGACCGACGACGTCTATGGCACCTTCGCCGACGAGTTCCGCTCGCTGTTCGCGACCTGCCCGCAGAACACCATGCTGGTCTACTCGTTCTCGAAGTATTTCGGGGCGACCGGCTGGCGCCTCGGCGTGATCGCCACGCACAAGCAGAACGTCTTCGACAGCGCGCTCGACGCCCTGCCCGAAAAGGCCAAGAAGAGCCTCGACCACCGCTATGGCTCGCTCCTGCCGGATGTGCGGTCGCTGCGCTTCATCGACCGGATCGTCGCCGACAGCCGGGCGGTGGCGCTCAACCACACCGCCGGCCTTTCGACCCCGCAGCAGATCCAGATGGTGCTGTTCTCGCTGTTCGCGCTGATGGACGAGAGCGACAGCTACAAGGCCGAGCTGAAGAAGCTGATCCGTCGGCGTGAAGCTGCGCTCTACCGCGAGCTCGGCATCGAGCAGGATACGGACCCGAACGCCGTCGACTACTACACCCTGCTCGATCTCGAGGAGATCGCGCGCAAGCTCTATGGCGACGACTTCGCCAAATGGGTCCTCGACCGTTCGGCCGCCGGCGACTTCCTGTTCCGCATCGCCGACGAAACCGGGATCGTGCTGCTGCCGGGGCGCGGCTTCGGCACCAAGCAACCAGCAGGCCGCGCCTCGCTCGCCAACCTCAACGAGTACGAATACGCCAATATCGGCCGGGCGCTGCGCAGCATGGCCGACCAATTCTACACCCAATACAAGAAGAAGGGCCGCAAGTGAGGCGCTCCGCAGCGTCTCGCCTACGCCCCGCCCGACGACCATGGAGAACGCCGATGATCCCGCGGATCACCGCCGGCGCGCTCGCCGCCGCGGCCATCATCGTCTTGTCTGCAAGCCTGCCGGCCGGGCCCGCGGCTGCCTGCAACCGGATGGATGGCTGCATCCATGATTCCCAGCTCGAGAATTACGGCATGATGCATGACGGCCGCATGGATACCGCCATGCGCAGCGGCGCGGCGAACGTCGATGCGTTCCGCGAGATGGGTACGGCGGCCCGGCAGCAAGAGCAGCCCGGGCGCGAGCCGAGGAAGCGGCCGGCCACCCTCAGTGGCCGCTGAACACCAGCGTCTGGATTGGCAGCACGAGCGCCTGGATCCGCAGCAGAATCGCGTGCACCAGCCCGACCGCGTCCACCGCATGCAGGGCGATCCGGCGCAGCGTGCCGGTGTCCTTGGCGGCGATGATGTCGTGGTTGTTGCTGTAGGCGTTGGCGATGCAGCTTGAGCCCGGCGTCACGCCGTCGAGCCCGCCCGGATAGAGCGGCTCCATATAGGTCAGGATCGTTCCAGGCCGTACCACCTGCTGAGCGTCGATCAACTGGTCGCCACTGCGGACCTGGCCAGCGGCAATGAAGTCCTGCACGCCGGTCACGACCATCGGGATCACCGTCCAGGGCTTCGAGATGCAGGTGACCTCGGCAACCATCCCGACCTTGATGACCTGCGCCTCGATCTGGCCGAAGCCGGCCTGAAGCCGGCCACGGCCCGCCTCCTCCGGGATGATCACGCCAGCCGGACGCATGAACGGGTTGACGATGTCACCGGGGCGCAGCGTGAACTGCTCGACATGTCCGTTGAAGCCGGCCCGCACCACGGTCTTGCTCAGCTCGACCTCGGCCTGCGCCAGCGCGGCCTCGGCGCTGGCGCGCTCGGCCGGAAGCAGGGTCGAGATCTTCGTCTGGGCCGCCACCTGCGACGCCCCCGTCGCTGCAAGCGCCGCCTCGCGCCCCGCGGTGAGGTTCTCGAGCTTCTCGATTTCGCGGGTCGCGACGATGTCGTCGTTGCGCCGCCTCAATTCGCGCTTGGTCTGCAGTTCGTCGATTGCTTGCTGCAGCGAGCTCTTGGCTTCCTGGATCTTGCCGTCGAAGGTCAGGATATCGGCCTTCGCGACCACCAGTTCGGCCTCGACCTCCGCGAGCTTGCGTCGCGCCGTCTCGACCGCCGCCCGCTGGCTGGTGCTGTCGAGCGTGAAGATCGGCGCGCCCTGCGCCACCTTGCCACTCGTGCCGACATGCACCTGCGCGACCCGGCCGTTCGTCTCCGATATGATCGGGACGCTGCGGAAGAACACCGTGGCGCTGGTCGTCGAGGGGTGGTTGTAGAAGATCACCGTGATCAGCCCGACCGTCAGCATCACGCAGGTGACGATGCCCCAGCGCAATTCGAACCAGACCGAATAGAGTGTGATCTCCTTGCCCAGCCGTTTGCCCTGGCCGTAGCGGCGGTAGATGTAATCGGGGAAGATGGTGAAGAGCGCGCAGACAAGAAGCTCGAGCATCGCCTTCTCCCGTCAATGCTGGCCGGCCGGCGCAGCGGCCACGACCGGCGGAGTCGACGACCCGCCCTCCGGCGGGGCGATGCCATGCTCCACGTCGGACGCCGCGTCGCCGCCGCGGCCGGGCGCGATGCCGGCGATCTTCTCGAGCGAGCCGGCCATGCGGCTGAACATGCCCGTGAAGTCGGGAACGTCGATCAGAGCGAGCAGCAGGCCGATCACCCAGAACATATGCACATGCGTGAACAAGGCGAGCAGCCCGAGCACCGCGACGATCTCGAATTGCAGCTTGTGAGACTTGTGCGCCATGCGCTCCGGCAAGGTGTGCAGGCGCAGGAAGAGCAGGCCGACACCGAGCACGGCCGCGAGCAGAATGATCGCCGCAGCCACCATCAGGTAATCCGTGCCGCCCGGATCGGTGATGAACGACGGCAGATGATGCGGCGCCGCCGGGTGAGCCTGGTCCGCCATATCCATCCCCCGGAGCGATCGACGACCTAAGGTCAAGTGACGGGCAAAAGCGCGCCGAAGTCAATCAGCCCCAACGGGCAATGCGTATCGTCTTGACAGGCCGGCGGCGCTCGCTTCCGCTGCCTGCAAGAAGCCGGCGAGGAAACGCCATCCATGCTCACCCTGCGCCAGATCGAGGTGATCCGGGCGATCATGATCACCGGCACGATCGCCGGTGCCGCGAAGCTGCTCAACGTCTCGGCGCCCGGCATCAGCCGGCTGATGAAGCACACCGAGCGGACGCTCCGGCTCAAGCTGTTCGAGCGCAAGCACGGCCGCTACGTGCCGACGCCGGAAGCCAAGGACATCTTCGAGCAGATCAACGGCGTCTATCGCAAGGTCGACGACCTGCACTCGATGCTGGCGCGGATCGAGCGCGGCGGCGATGTCGAGTTCAAGCTCGGCTCGGTGCCGAGCATCTGCCATGTCATGGTGCCGCGCGCGATCGAGCGCCTACGGCGCAAGCATCCCGACCTGCGCATCGACATCAACATCCTGAAGATCGAGGAGGCGCTCGACTACCTCCTGCTCGGCAAGGGCGAGATCGTGGCGATGAGCTACAAGCTCGATCACCCGGGCCTGGATTTCATGCCGCTCGCCATGGGCGAACTGCTCTGCATCGTCCCGCAAGGCCACGCGCTCGCCGGCCGCAGCAGCATCTCCGCCCGCGAGATCGTCCAGCATCAGCTCATCGGCATCGATCCGAACGACCCGTATGGGCGGATCATGAGCGAGATCTTCGAGCACCAGCGACTGCGTTACGACATGGCGATCAAGGCGCGTTTCGGCACCACGGTCTGCTCGCTGGTCAGGGCCGGGCTCGGCATCGCGATCATCGATCAGTTCACCGTCGCGCACGACTCGATGCAGGGCATCGTCACCATCCCGATCGAGGAGCCGACCCGCTTCCAGACCTATGTCGCGATGAAGAACGACAAGGCGCCCTCGCTCTATGCCGAGACCTTTGTCAGGCTGCTGCGCGAGGAAATGAATGCGGTCGTCGGATCACGGCTTGCCGTCTCCTCCGGAAAGATAACATCAGGTTAGGCATTCACGACAAATTGGTTATCGCGTTAGCGGTTCAAATCGGTTTATGTCGAAGCCACCGATGAAGCCTGCCGAGACGGGCGCCGAAGGGAATGGAATGTCGACCATCGTCACCGCCAGGAAGAGCAAGCGGGTGCTGCTCGGGCTGATCGGCTCGCCGATCGCGCATTCGGCGACGCCGGCTGCGCAGGAGGCTGCGGCACGGGCGGCCGGCATCGAGGCGCATTATCATCTGATCGAGGTCGCAGGCGCCGAGCGCGACGACCTTGTCGCGATGCTCGACGGCGTGCGCCGGCTCGGCTTCTCCGGCATCAACGTCACCTTCCCCTACAAGGAAGCGGTCGTGCCGCTGCTCGACGGGCTGTCCGAGCAGGCCGCTGCGATGGGCGCGGTCAACACCGTCGTCGTCGACCATGGCAGGCTGATAGGCCACAATACCGACGCCTCGGGCTTCGCCACCGCCTATCGCCGGCTCGGCCGCCAGGATGGCGACAAGCCGGTCGCGATCATCGGCGCGGGCGGTGTCGGCAAGGCGATCGCCTTCGCACTCGCCGGCAGCGGCGTCAGCCGGCTCAGGCTCTACGACACCGACCAAAACAAGGCCGAGGCGCTCGCTGCAGCTCTTGGCACGCGTGCGGAGACCGTTCTCGCTGACAGCGCCGAAGCCGCCGCCGAGGGTGCCGCCGGCATCGTCAACGGCACGCCGATCGGGATGTTGCCGAACCGCGGAATCCCGATCGACACTGGCGCGATCCAGGCGTCGCAATGGGTCGCGGACGCGGTCTATCACCCGCTCTGGACACCGTTGCTGAAAGCGGCGCAGAAGGCCGGCGCAACGGTGATGACCGGGCGAGAGCTCGCCATCCACCAGGGCGTCGACGCCTTCCGGCTGTTCACCGGGCTGGACGCCTCGGAAGCAGTGATCGGCGCGGCCTTCGACGCGGTGATCGCGGCGCGCGAGAAAGCCGATCGCGCCGCCTGAGCAAGACGACCCGGACAGCACCGGGCGGGGATCAAGAAACGTGAAGGACGAGTGGAGGAAACGAGCATGAAGAAGCACTGGATCATCGCCGCCGCGCTCGGCATGGCCGTCAGCCTGCCGGCCCTGGCGCAGGACAAGGTCAAGCTGGTCGACGTCGTCGAGCTCTCGGGCGCGGGCGCGACCGCCGGCACCAACTGGAAGAACGGCATCGACCTCGCCGTCGCCGACATCAACGCCAAGGGCGGCATTCTCGGCAAGCAGATCGAGATCGTCCACTACGACACGCAGACCAATCCGGGTAACACCCGCGCCGCGGTCCAGCGCGCCATCGACGAGGGCACCTATGCCGTGCTTGGCCCGGTTTTCTCCGGCCCGATCGGCGCCTCCATGCAGATCGCCCAGCGCGCCGAGATCGCCCAGCTCGTCGGCGGCGAGGCGGCAGGCCTGACCAAGCAAGGCAACCAGTACCTGTTCCGCACCTCGCTCAGCCAGAGCGCGGCGATGCCGAAGATCGCGAAATATCTGAAGGACACGGTCAAGGCCGGCTCGGTCGCCGTGGTCTGGGTCAACAACGACTTCGGCAAGGGCGGCCGCGACGCGATCATCCCGGAGCTCGAGAAGGCCGGCATCAAGCTCGCCACCGACGTCGCAACCGAGCAGGGCCAGGCCGATTTCGCCGCCGACGCGATCAAGGTCAAGAACTCGAATGCCGACGCGATCTTCGTCTATCTGAACGAGGAGGAGAGCGCCCGCTTCCTGCGCGCCGCCAAGCAGCAGGGCATCACCAAGCCGATGGTCGGCGAGACCACCCTGCTCGGCGCCAAGGTGATCGAGCTCGCGGGCGATGCCGCCAATGGCGTCAAGGGCCATGTCGGCCTGTCGATCGACGCGCCGATCCCGGCCTTCCAGGAGTTCGGCAAGAAGTTCCAGGCCAAGTACAATTACGCCTCCGACCATAACGGCCTGAAGGGCTACATGGCCGTCTACATGGTCAAATGGGCGACCGAGAAGCAGAAGAAGTTCGACAAGAAGGGCGTCGCCGACACGTTGCGCGGCGCGACGATCAAGACCGCAGAAGAGCCGGGCATCCTGATCGAGACCACGATCGAGAAGAACGGCGACCTCGACCGCGAGAGCTTCCTCGCCGAGGTCAAGGACGGCAAGCAGGTGATCACGGCGACGCTGCCGAAGATCAACCCGTAACAGGCGCGTCATTCTCGGGTGGCGCGGCGCGCGGCCCGAGAATCTCACTATCCAGAGATGGTCGGGGCAAGCCCGACCATGACGCTCACGGCATCGAGCGAGAGCAAAGCCATGGCCGAATTCCTCGCCTATCTCATCGCCGGCATCGCCACGGGCGCGATCTACGCCCTGGCCGCGATCGGCTTCACTTTGGTCTGGCAGACCTCGCAGACGATCAACTTCGCCCAGGGCGAGTTCGTCATGCTGCCGGCGGTGCTGGTGCTGCTGGCGATCAAGCTCTTCGGCGCGCCGATCTGGCTGGGAGCCCTGATCGGCATCGCCGCCTTCATCCTGATCTTCGGCGTCGGCTTCAAGCTGACGATCGTCGATCCGATGATCCGGCATGGCGTCCTGCCGCTCGCCATCGCCACCATGGCGCTGTCGATCATCATGAAGGAAGGCGCCAAGGACGGCTTCTCGGCCGAGGCGCAGAAATTCCCCTCCTTCGTGCCGACCGAGACGATCTCGGTGTTCGGCGCGGCGATCTCGCTGCAGCATGTCGCGATCATCGCGGTCGCCTTCGCCGTGATCGGCCTGCTGCAATGGTTCGTCGGTGGCACCCGCCTCGGCCGCCAGATGCAGGCGACGGCGCAGAATCCGACGGTGGCGCGCATCCTCGGCATCCCGGTCGAGCGCATGGTGCTGCTCACCTTCGTCATCAACGCGGCGCTCGCCGTCGTCGCCTCGGTGCTGATCTCGCCGATCTACCTGGCGAAGTTCTCCAATGGCGAGGTCATCGGCCTGTTCGCCTTCATCGCGGCGATCGTCGGCGGCTTCAACCAGGTTCGCGGCGCCCTGGTCGGCGGGCTGATCGTCGGCATCGTCGACAGCCTGGCGGCGGCCTACATCTCGACCTCCTACCGGCTCGCCGTGCCGCTCGTGCTCCTGGTCGTCGTCATCCTCGTCAAGCCGGAAGGCCTGATGGGCCGCAAAGAGGAGCGCCGGGTATGACCGCGCCCGCAACTCACAGTGCCGCCCCGGCGGCGCGCCGCCTGCCCCTGCCCGGCTTCGTCGACGGCACGCTGCTGACGCTGGTCGCCGCCGCGGTCATCCTCTGGTTCGTCCCTTCCAGCATGGGCCGCTACGGCACCTATGTGCTCTCGCTCTGGCTGGTGATGAGCGTCGCGGTGATGGGGCTCAACCTGACGCTCGGCTATGCCGGCCTGAAGTCGCTGGCGCAGGCCGCCTTCATGGGCATCGGCGCCTATGCGACCGCGCTGCTGACCAGCAAGGTCGGGCTGAACTGGTACGCCTCCTTCGCGATCTCGGGTCTGCTCACCTTCGCAGTCGGGCTGGTGCTCGGCTTCCCGGCACTGCGGGTCAAGGCGCACTACCTCGCCTTCGTGACGCTGGCCTTCTCGACGCTGATCTGGCTCGTGCTGCGCAATGAGCAATGGCTGACCGGCGGCGTCTTCGGCCTCTCCAACATCCCGCGCCCGAGCTTCTTCGGGCTGAAGCTCGACGGCGCGCTGGCCTTCCACCGCTTCGTCGTCGTCGTCACCTTCCTGCTTGCCGTCGTGCTCTGGTGGATGATCCGCTCGCCCTGGGGCCGGGCCTTCACGGCGCTGCGCGAGAACCCGATCCGTGCCGCCAGCCTCGGCATCGACACCCGCATGTACACGCTGCTCGCCTTCGCGATCGGCTCGGCCTATGCGGGCTTCGCCGGGGCGCTCTATGCGCCGCTGGTCGAGTTCATCGACCCCTCGCCCTTCTCGCTGTCGCAGAGCTTCTTCCTGCTGCTGATGGTGGTCGCGGGCGGCGCCGGCTACCTGCTCGGCCCGTTCATCGGGGCGCTGCTCGGCGTGGTGCTGCCGGAATGGCTGCGCTTTGCCGGCTCGCTCTACCTGATCATCTTCGCGGCGATCGTCATGCTGCTGCTGATCGCCTGCCCGCAGGGCATGAGC
Organism: Allobosea sp. NPDC055332; assembly: GCF_053645455.1. Taxonomy (NCBI): domain Bacteria; kingdom Pseudomonadati; phylum Pseudomonadota; class Alphaproteobacteria; order Hyphomicrobiales; family Alloboseaceae; genus Allobosea; species Allobosea sp. NPDC055332. The sequence goes on from NZ_JBSHMO010000002.1 coordinate 703,155, forward strand.
GGCCTGCTCGAACGTGGCTGGGCGAAGCTTACCGGCAAAGGTGCTGCAAAGAAGGAGGGCGCGCGGTGAACCAGGTCCTCGAAGTCTCGAACCTCCACAAGGCCTTCGGCGGCATCAAGGCGGTGAACGGCGTCTCCTTCAAGGTCAATGAAGGCGAGATCCTCGGCATCATCGGCCCCAATGGTTGCGGCAAGTCGACCCTGTTCAACTGCATCCTCGGCCAGCTCGAGCCGACCGAGGGCGCGGTCAAGCTCGACGGTCGCGACGTCACCAATATGCGCCCCTCCGAGCTCAACAAGCTCGGCGTCAGCCGCACCTTCCAGCTGCTGCAGGTCTTCCCCGAGCTCTCGGTGCGCGAGAACCTGATCCTCGCCGGCCAGGAGCACGAGGGCACGATGCTCTCGCGCTTCTTCGGGCCGCGCGATGCCGGGCTTTCGGCCAAGGCCGAGCAGATGATCGGCTTCTTCAAGCTCGGCCATCTCGCCGACGCCAAGGCCGGTGGGCTCTCCTATGGCCAGCAGAAGCTGCTCGACGCCGCCATGGCCTTCATGGCGGGACCGCGCCTCGTCCTGCTCGATGAGCCGGCCGGCGGCGTGAATCTCACTATGCTCGGCGACCTCAAGGAGCGCCTGCGCGCCATCAACGCCGAGCAGGGCGCGACCTTCGTGGTGATCGAGCACAACATGGATTTCGTCATGTCGCTGTGCTCGCGCGTCATCGTGCTGGCCGAGGGCAAGGTCCTGGCAGAGGGCACGCCGGCCGAAGTCCGCGCCAATCCGGCGGTCATCGAAGCTTATCTCGGGCATTGAGGAGCAATCCCATGACCACTCCCATCCTCGAACTCGACGGCGTAGTCGGCGGCTACGGCGCCATGACCATCCTCAACGGCACGACGTTCAAGGTGCCGCGCGCCGCCATCACCACGGTGATCGGCCCGAACGGTGCCGGCAAGTCGACCGTGTTCAAGGCGATCTTCGGCCTGCTCAAGGTGCGCGAGGGCCATATCCGGCTGGAAGGCCAGGAGATCACCAACTGGAACCAGCGCAAGCTGCTCGAAGCCGGCATCTGCTATGTGCCGCAGGGCCGCAACATCTTCCCGGAGCTGTCGGTGCGCCACAATATCGAGCTCGGCGCGGTCGCCGCCGGCAGCCAGATCACCGACATGCCCAAACGGATCGAGGCTGCGCTCGATCGCTTCCCGTCACTGCGGGCCAAGGCCGACGTCCAGGCCTCGACCCTCTCCGGCGGCCAGCAGAAACAGCTCGAGATCGTGCGCGGGCTCCTGCTCGATCCCAAGCTGGTGCTGATCGACGAGCCCTCGATCGGCCTCTCGCCGATGCTGGTGCAGGAAACCTTCGACATCCTGAAGGAGCTGCGCGCCAAGGGCGTCACCATCCTGATGGTCGAGCAGAACGCCCGCTCGGCGCTGGAGATTTCCGACGAGGGCCTGGTGCTGGAGCTCGGCCGAACCCGCATGCAGGGTCCGGCCGCAGACATCCTCGCCGATCCGCGCGTCGGCCAGCTCTTCCTCGGCGGGGCGATGACGGAAGCGGCCTGAGCCCATGAACCCGACCTCGATCGCCACCGTCTCGCTCTCCGGCGATCTCGCCGACAAGCTCCGCGCCATTGCCGCGGCCGGCTTCGACGGGGTCGAGGTCTTCGAGAACGACTTCCTGACCTTCGACGGCAATCCGCGCGATGTCGGCAGGATGATCACCGATCTCGGCCTGGCCATCGTCGCCTTCCAGCCCTTCCGCGATTTCGAGGGCATGCCGGAGCCGCTGCGCGGGCGCACCTTCGAGCGGGCGCGGCGCAAGTTCGAGCTGATGAATGAGCTCGGCGCCAAGCTGATGCTGATCTGCTCGAACGTCTCGCCGCAATCGCTGGGTGGGATCGACCGTGCCGCCCATGACCTCGCCGAGCTCGGCGACCTCGCCAGCAAGCACGATGTGCGCGTCGGCTTCGAAGCCCTCGCTTGGGGCCGCCACGTCAACGACTATCGCGACGCCTGGGAGATCGTGCGCCGGGCCAATCATGACCGCATCGGCCTGATCCTCGATTCCTTCCATACGCTGGCGCGGCGCTCGCCGCTGGAGCCGATCGCCTCGATTCCCGGCGACCGGATCGAGCTGGTCCAGCTCGCCGACGCGCCGCTTCTCGACATGGACGTGCTGAGCTGGAGCCGGCATTTCCGCAACTTCCCCGGCCAGGGCGACCTGCCCGTCGCCGACTTTCTCCGGGCAGTCGAGGCGACCGGCTATTCCGGCCCGCTCTCGCTCGAGATCTTCAACGACCAGTTCCGCGCCGGCTCGGCCAAGCGCGTCGCGGTCGATGGCCTGCGCTCGCTGATCCAGCTCGCCGACCAGACGACCCGCCTGAGCGATCCCGCCAAGGCCGAGATACCGGCCCGCGCGCCACTGCTCGGCGTCGAGTTCATCGAGTTCGCGCTCGATGAAGAGCCTGCGCAGGCGCTGACCAGCCTGTTCGCGGCGCTCGGCTTCCACAGAAGCGGCGAACATCGCAGCAAGTCGGTGACGCGCTGGAGCCAGGGTGGCATCAACCTGATCGTCAACACCGAGAAGGACGGCTTTGCCCAGTCGCATGCGATCATGCACGGGCCCGGCGTCTGCGCACTGGCGCTGCGCGTCGCCGATGTCGGAGCGACGATGGCCCGTGCCCGGGCGCTCAAGGACACGACCTTCGATCAGCCGGTCGGACCGGGCGAGATGGAGATCCCGGCGATCCGCGGCGTCGGCGGCAGCCTGATCTACTTCACCGAGCCGCGCCATGACGGCGCCCAGAGCTGGCATGACGATTTCATCGCCAGCGGCGCCGGCGACAGCGCCCCTGTCCTGCTCACCGCGGTCGACCACATCTCGCAGTCGATGGACTATGACGAGATGCTGTCCTGGCTCTTGTTCTACACCTCGCTCTTCGCGCTCGACCGCGTGCCGCAGCTCGCCATCGCCGACCCGGCCGGGCTGGTGCAGAGCCGGCCGCTGGTCAATATCGACGGCTCAGTCCGGATGATCCTCAACGGTTCGCAGGCGACCCGAACCCTCTCGTCCCGCTTCGTCTCCGAGCATTTCGGCTCCGGCGTGCAGCACATCGCCTTCACCTCGCCCGACATCTTCGCGGCCGTGACGGCGATGCGGGCAGCCGGGCTCGATTTCCTCGATATCCCCGAGAACTATTACGACGATCTCGAAGCCCGCTACGGGCTGGAGCCGGCCTTCCTCGACCGGCTGCGCGAGCACCACATCCTCTACGACCGCGACGGCGAGGCCGAGTTCCTGCAGGTCTACACCCACGTCTTCGCCCAGCGCTTCTTCTTCGAGATCGTCGAGCGGCGTGGCGGCTATGCCGGCTTCGGCGCGGTCAATGCGCCGGTCAGGCTCGCGGCGCAGGCGCGCGAGGCGCGGCCCGTGACGGTGCCGCGCCCGCTGCACGAGGATTAGCGCCCCCGCACGCTCTGGCGGAACACCGTTGTCCGACAATGATTGTGGCCATGCGTGCCTGGGGCCGCACCCAGGCACGCATGGCCCGCCGCACAAGCTGAACCTGGGGGAGGACCGGTTCAGCCGCGCAGCATCTGCATCGCAGCGGGATAGTAGCGGAAGCCGTCGCCGGCCTTGGCGAGGTTGCCGAAGCCCGGCCAGGCGAAGTGATAGGACATCACCGGCGTCTTCTGCTCGGCCAGCATGGTGAGCAGCTTCACCCGCGACTGCACCGACATCTTCGGGTCCCAGTCATAGGCGAACTCGATCCGCGGGTTCTCGGTCAGCAGCACGGGGTGGTGGGTGAGATCGCCGAGGAAGACGAAGGACTTCCCGCCCGAGGAAACGTTGAAGATGGTGTGGCCGGGGCTGTGGCCCGGCGCCGAGATGGCGGTGATGCCCGGCAGGAACTCCTGCCCGTCCTTGAAGAAGACGATGCGCTCGCGCACGGGCCGCAGATTGGCCCGGGCATGGTCACCGAAGGCCTTGAACGGCGTGCCGAGCCTGGCGTCGTCGAGCCAGTAATCATGGTCGACCTGGCTGATATAGATCTGCGCATTCGGGAAGTTCGGCTTGCCCTCGGCCGAGCAGATGCCGCCGGTATGGTCGATATGGGCGTGGCTGCAGACGATCGCGTCGATCGCGGCCGGGTCGATGCCGGCTTCCTGCATGCTCTTCAGTAGCCGTCCGGTCGTCGGGCCGAAGGCCTTGGAGAAGCCCATGCCGGTATCGAACATCACCAGCCGATCACCGAAATTGACGATCGGAATGTTCTGCTCGAGCACGACATTGTCCTTGGCCAGGAAGTTGGCCTCGAGCAGCCCGTAGACCTGCTCCTTGGGCAGGCCGAGGAAGCTGGAGCCGGGATCGCCGAGCGGCAACGGCCCGTCGGACACCACCGTGACCTCGGCCTGGCCGAGCGGGAAGCGGTAGTAATAGGGCACCTGGCTGTTCGCGAGCGGAGCCTTGGCAAAGGCTCCGCCAGGCAAGGCCGCACCGGCGGCGAGCGCGGCCGCGCCGGACAGGAAACTGCGGCGATCGAGGGAGGGAGTGAGCAGCTTCGACATGGCGTTCCTCCAGGTGAAAGGGGAGCGGCGTCGGGCGCCGTCTTCTTCGCCGGGCGGCCTTGGTGTCGCGACAGGCCTTGCCGGAAGGGAACCATGCACGCCTGCGGAGTGGACGGCCAATAAGGCTTCGCTCTAGTCTGCATAAGCGAAAGCTGCCGCCCGGCGCGGCGGCAAAACAGAACCATGGGGGATCAGGCGGCGATGGATCTGCGCCAGTTGCGCTATTTCACAGCCATCGTCGAACAGGGCTCGTTCTCCAAGGCAGCAGTCAAGCTTCGGGTGGCGCAGCCGGCGCTGAGCCAGCATCTGCGCCATATGGAGGACGAGCTCGGCGTCGCCCTGCTGCACCGCGGCACGCGCGGGGTGCAGCCGACCGAGGCCGGCGAGCGCCTGCTCGCCAAGGCCCGCATCATCCTCGCCGAATTCGCCGAACTGCGCGACAGCGTGCGCGGCGAGCAGGCGGCGCCGGCCGGCGAGGTCCGCATCGGCCTGCCCGGCACAGTCAGCGAGCAGTTCAGCGTGCCATTGATCGAGGCGACGCAGGAGCACTTTCCGGATGTCCGCATCCGCGTCGCCGAGGCGATGAGTGGCTTCGTGCTCGACTGGCTGCGCAAGGGTGAAGTCGACCTCGCGGTGATCTACTCGACCTCGGACCCGAAGGGCCTCGGCATCCACCATGTCCTGACCGAGGAGCTCTGCCTGTTCGGCATCCCGGCTCTGACGGCGCTGAAGAAGCCGGCCGGCCAGGCGGTGACGCTGACGGAAGCCGCCGGACTCGACCTGATCCTGCCCGGGCCGGGCCATGGCCTGCGCGACCAGATCGACGAGGCAGCAGCGGGCATCAACGCCACGGTCCATGCCGCGGTCGAGATCGAATCCTACACACAGATCAAGCGTCTGGCCGAGCGCGGCCTCGGCTACAGCATCCTGCCGCGCATGGCTGTGCGGGCGCAGGAGAAGGCCGGCATCTTCCAGACCTGGCCGCTGGAAGAGCCGTCGCTCTATCGCAAGGTCTATCTCGCCTATTCGACCGAGCGGCCGATGACGGCCGCCGCCCGCGCCATCGGCCAGCTCTCCTGGGAGATCTTGCGCGGCCTTGTCGCCGACGAGCGCTGGACCGCGACGCTCGGCGACGAGACCGATCCGCCCGCCTTATACGGCTGATCGGGATTTCGTCTTTGACAGGCGGCGCGGCGGGCCGAACACTCGCGCGCAAATCAGCTCACGAGGACACGCCTTGAAGACCCGCGCCGCCGTGCTGCACGCCAGCCCCGTCACCGCGCCTTATGCGCAGTCGAAGCCGCTCCGGATCGAGGAGGTCGAGCTCGCCCCGCCGGCGATGGGCGAGGTGCTGGTCAGGGTTCGCGCCGCGGGCCTTTGCCATTCCGACCTCTCGGTGATCGACGGCAACCGGCCGCGCCCGGTGCCGATGGTGCTCGGCCATGAGGCGGCCGGCGAGGTCGAGGAGGTCGGCCCCGGCGTCACCGACCTCAAGAAGGGCGACCGCGTCATCATGGTCTTCGTGCCCTCCTGCGGCCATTGCGCGCCCTGCAGCGAGGGGCGCCCTGCCTTGTGCGAGCCCGGCAATGCTGCCAACGGCGTCGGCGAGCTGATGGCGGGCGGGCGCCGGCTCTCGCAGAACGGCAAGCCGGTGAACCATCATGTCGGCGTCTCCGCCTTCGCCGAGCATACGGTGATGTCGCGCCACTCCCTCGTGAAGATCGAGGCCGATATCCCGCATGAGATCGCAGCTCTGTTCGGCTGCGCCGTGCTGACCGGTGTCGGTGCCGCCGTGAACACCGCCAAGGTCCGCGCCGGCGAAACGGCGGCGGTGGTCGGGCTCGGCGGCGTCGGCCTCTCCGCTTTGCTCGGTGCCGTCGCCTGCGGCGCCTCGCGCGTCATCGCCGTCGACCTCTCGGACGAGAAGCTCCGGATCGCCCGCGAGCTCGGCGCGACCGACACCTTCAACGCCGGTGCCCCCGATGTGGTCGAGGCGATCCGCGCCGTGACCAAGGGCGGCGTCGACCACGGGCTGGAAATGGCGGGCTCGGTGAAGGCGCTGGAGCTCGCCTACCAGATCACTAGGCGCGGTGGCACGACGACGACGGCTGGCCTCGCCAACCCCGCCCACACCATGTCGCTGGCGCCGGTCCGGCTCGTCGGCGAGGAGCGGACGCTGAAGGGCTCCTACGTCGGCTCCTGCATCCCGGTGCGCGACATTCCCCGCTTCATCGACCTCTATTTGCGCGGCCGCATGCCGGTCGACAAGCTCTGGACCAGCTCGAGCCCGCTCGAAGGCATCAATGAGGGCTTCGACGCGCTGCACGAAGGCCGGACGATCCGGCACATCATCCAGATGTGAGCCCAGGCCGCTTCAACCGGAGCCAAGCGCAGCCTCCAACGAGCGTTCACGCGGCCTCTCGACCGACCGTGACGGCGAAGCAGTGATGCTGCGGGCCTGCTCGAGCGCCTCGTCGAGCGAGAAGACTGACCGCCGGCGCGTCGCGGGGGCTTGCGGGAAGTCCGTGCGACAGTGCGCTCCGACGCTGTCTTCGCGTCGCAGCGCCGCGATCGCCATTATCAGACCCACGGCGGCCGGGTCGGCTGCGGGCGACGAACTGATCACAAGGGGCAGGAGTTGGCGTACGCCTTCTTCGAGTCCCGCCCGATCGCGCAGGACACCGAGCGCCTCGCCCAGAATGGCGCGCACCGGCGCAGCATCCGCAGCCGGCAACAACGGCACGGCCGGCTCGTTCGCGCGGCGCTCCGCTCCTGCCGGCACCCCGCTGAGACTTTGCGCAACCCAGGCGGCGCAAACGACGGCTTCGGTCAGCGAATTGCTGGCGAGCCGGTTGGCGCCGTGCAGCCCGGTGCAGGCGGCCTCGCCGCAGGCCCAGAGCCCGGCCACGGTGGAACGCCCCTCGTCGTCCACGGCAATGCCGCCCATGTGGTAGTGCGCCGCCGGCCGGACCGGGATCGGCTGCGTCGCCGGGTCGATGTCTACCGCGCGACAAGCGGCGGCGATCGTCGGAAAGCGCCGCGGGAAGCTAGCGCCGAGTGCGGAGCGCGCATCCAGGAAGACGCGATGGCCGGCCTGCAGATGCGCCCAGACCCGCCGCGCGACGACGTCCCGTGGGGCAAGCTCAGCACCGGGCGCGTCCGCCATGAAGCGCGCGCCGGTCTCGTCGACAAGCGTCGCGCCCTCGCCGCGCACCGCCTCGCTGACCAGCGGCATCGGCCGCGCCGCGCCATCGAGGACGGTCGGGTGAAACTGGATGAACTCCATGTCGGCCAGCAGCGCACCTGCCCGCGCCGCCAGCGCCAGCCCCTGCCCGCAGGATGTCAGCGGGTTTGAACTGTGCGGAAAGAGGCCGCCGACCCCGCCGGTGGCGATGACCACGCGGTTGCTCTCGAATACGACCGCGCTGCCGACGCCATCGCGAGCGAGCAGGCCGGCCACCGCGCCATCGGCGAGCAACAATGACTGCGCCGTGACGCCTTCGAGGATCGCGATCGACGGTGTCCGCCGCACCGCCTCGACGAGCGCCCGGATCAGCTCGCGGCCGGTGCCGTCGCCGGCGGCATGAACGATGCGGCGGCGGCCATGCGCAGCTTCCAGCCCCAGCCACAACGCGCCGTCTGGTGCATGATCGAACATGGCGCCATGCCGCATCAACGTCTTGATCGCGGCGGGAGCAGCCCTCGTCACCCGCGCGGCAATGTCGGGATCGCAGAGCCCGTCGCCCGCGGCGAGCGTATCGGCGAGATGCAGCTCCGGACTGTCGTCCGCGCCAAGGCTCGCCGCGAGACCGCCTTGCGCCCAGCCGCTTGATGACTGCGTTCCAAGGCTGGCCGAGGACAGCAGCAGGACTGGCTCAGGCGCCAGATGCAGCGCGGTCATCAACCCGGCCAGGCCGGCGCCGATGATGACCGGCGTGCCGTTCAGGCGGCGGATATCAGGCTTCATACCGCCAGCATGCGCTCGACAGCCCGTCGCGCGCCTTCCGCCGTCGCCGGATCGAGCGTCACCGCATGGCGCATCTCCTCCAGCGCCCGCCGGATGTTCGGCAGCGTGATCCGCTTCATGTGCGGGCAGAGATTGCAGGGGCGGATGAAGTCGACATCGGGATGCAGGACCGCGACATTGTCGCTCATCGAGCATTCCGTCATCAGGACGACGCGGGCCGGCTTGTTGGCCGTGACATAGTCCGCCATCGCCGCGGTCGAGCCGGCAAAATCGGAGACGGCGACCACATCCGGCGGACATTCCGGATGCGCCAGAACGACGACCCCCGGATGAGCCTCGCGCAACTCAGCGATGTCGCCGGGCGTGAAGCGCTCGTGCACCTCGCAATGGCCCTTCCAGGCGATGATCTCGACCCTGGTCTCGGCTGCGACATTGCGGGCGAGATACTCGTCCGGCAGCATGATCACGCGCTCGCAGCCGAGGGATTCGACCACCGCCCTGGCATTGCCCGAGGTGCAGCAGATGTCGGACTCCGCCTTCACCGCTGCCGAGGTGTTGACATAGGTGACGATCGGCACGCCCGGATAGCGCGCCCGCATCAGCCGCACATCCGCTGCCGTTATCGAATCCGCCAGCGAGCAACCGGCTTCCAGATCCGGGATCAGCACGGTCTTGTCCGGATTGAGCAGCTTGGCGGTCTCGGCCATGAAGTGGACGCCGGCCAGCACGATCACATCGGCATCGACCGTCATCGCCTTGCGCGCCAGAGCGAGGCTGTCGCCGACGATATCTGCGACGCAATGGAAGATCTCCGGCGTCTGGTAATTGTGCGCCAGGATGACCGCGTTGTGCTTACGCTTGAGTTCCAGAATCGCGTCGACATCCCCGGCGAAGACCGGCCATTCGGCGGCGGGGATCACCCGGCGCACGCGTTCATAGAGGTCCTCGGTTCGTGCCCGAGCGGCGGCAATTGCGATCATATCTCTTATACTCCATATGAGCATAAATCGAGCATATGCTTACCCTGAGTATAAGGTCTGTCAAGACCTGGTCAGCGGCAACTTCGTCCCGGCGGCCGCCCGCTCGGCCAGGACGGCATGACGGAAGCGGAAGAGCTTCGCCGGCCGCCCACCGGTGTCGGAGGTGGTGACGCCGGTCTCCTCGACCAGCTCCTGCTGTTCGATCAGCCTGCGGAAATTCTGCTTGTGGACGAGGCGGCCGGCCAGGGCTTCGACGGCGCGCTGGAGCTGAAGCAGCGTGAAGGCGGGCTGCATCAGCTCGAAGACGACCGGGCGATATTTGATCTTGGCCCGCAGCCGGGCAATCCCCGTCGCCAGGATGCGGCGATGGTCGCCAGTCATCGCTTTGCCCGGAATGCGCGCCGCGTCGGACTGCACGCCCGACTCTCCCGCGCGCTCCGGAACCAGGGCCGCCTCGTAGAGCAGCTCGTAGCGCTGCAGGACGAGTTCCTCGTTCCAACCCTCGCCATCGAGACCGAACACGGATGCGCAGCGACGCCAACGCGCCTCGGACAGGGCCGTGGTAGCGCCGGCCTTTGCCCAATCGCGCAAACGCGGCGCGAGATGCTCCGCGATGATGGCCGGCGGGCCGTCGCGATGGTCCTCCCAGGGGAAATAGTCGTACCAGCTGCGCCAGCCGACCTCGCCCCGCGTCTCGCGCGTCAGGCCGAGATAGCTGATCGAGATCACACGCTGCGACGAGCCCGCCGCACTCCGGTCCCGGTCCGCGAAGGTATAGAGCTGCTCGACATAGCCGAGAGGGTGATGCGTCTGCTCCTCGACCCAGATGCGCAACCCGGTCTGCAGTGAGCGATGCGCGTCCTCGAACGGCCCGGACGGCAAGGCGTCGCCATTCTGGACGGTCAGGGCCGATGGCGAGCCGTTCACGACCGCGACGAGAACGGCGATCAGATCGACCGCGATGGCGCCAGCGAGGCTGGCCGTCGTCGTTTCAGGCACCCGATTCCCCTGTCTCGGGAGCCCTTATGCCATTGCCGTGGCGTGCGCGCACGCCTGCTCCTGCGGGGGGCGAGGTGGTGCTATCGATGGCCCTGGGGCGCCGGGCTTGTCTGCGGTCCGCGGCGGGAAGCGAAGATCGCCGCAAGGGCCGCCACGAGCATCAGCGCCACCGCGAGCCAGGCCAGCGCCGCAAAGCCGGCATGGGCATAGACCGGCCCGAAGCCCGTCGTCCCGACGAATAATGCGAGATAGGTCACGCCGCTGTTGAGGCCCATGATCGCGCCGCGGCGACCGGGATCGAGCGCTGCCAGCCGGAGGATCAGCACGTTCAGCGCCGCGTGATTGGCCATGCCCCAGCAGAAGACGACGGCGAGCATCGCCGGGTAGGACGCAGCAGCTGCCGACATCACCAGATAGACGCCGCCGACCACCGTGAAGAACAGCGGCAGCAGGCGAGCCGGGCCGAGGCGGTCGATCCAGCGGTCGAGAAAGGCCGTCGCGCCGAAGCCGAGGCCGTAGCACAGGGCAAGCAGGCCACCGGCGCTGACCGGCAGGCCGAGCCCGCGGTGAAGATGATCGCCGACATAAGCGTAGACGCCATAGAACGAGGCCATGAAGGCGGCGCAGGCGAGCAGCAGCGGCGCGATGCCGGGAACCCGTAACGCCGAAAGCGGCGACGGCGCGGCGCGGCCGGTCGCGCTGCCGCCGGCGGTCAACTTCGTCGTCCCGGCCATGGCGGCGAGACCGGCCACCACGACGATGCCATAGACCATGCGCCAGCCCAGGAAATCGGCGATCACCGCCGAGAGCGAGACGCCGGCGACCATGCTGAGCGTCCAGCCGAACAGGACGATGCCGAGCGTGTCGCTCTCGCGGCCGGCAGGCGCCGCCAGCGCGGCGAGCGTATAGATCGATGGCAGTGCGAGGCCGGCCGCGATCCCAGCCAGCAATTGCGCGCCGACGAAAGCCGGCAAGACGGGAGCCGCCCCGCTCGCTGCGAGCGCGGCGAGGAAAGCGAGCAACGCATAGCGCAGGACCCGTCCCGCGCCGAAGCGGTCGATCAGCCCGGCGAGCAGCAGAGCGCTCGCCGCCGTGCCGATGCCGAAGGCGGCCGAAGCCGTCATCACCGCCGGCACGCTGCTGGCGAAGCTCTTCGCCACGCTGGGCGCAATCGGCCCGAGCGCCAGCGAATTCGCGCCGACCAGTCCGATGCACAGGCACAGCGCATAGGCCGCGGCGGGGATCCGGGGCGTGCCGGTGGCGGTTTGATTTTCATTCGTCATTTTGACAGAATGACCGAATGAAATTCTGGTTCAATTGGAGACCGGCGAATGCTTGAAAAAACAGATAGCGTTCGGCGCAGCCGCGGGTCCGAGCGCGACCTCGATGCGATGGACCGAAAGCTGTTAGGCGTCCTGGTGGAGGATGCGACGATCAGCTACGCCGATCTCGGCGAACGCGTCGGCCTGTCGCCGCCAGCGGCGCATGAGCGGGTCAAGCGGCTGCGGCGCTGCGGCGCGATCAAACGGGTCGCGGCGCTGATCGAGCCGGAAGCGACGGGCAAGACGCTGCTCGCCTTCGTCCATGTCGACACCACCGGCTGGGGCAAGACGACGACGCTGCTGGCGATCGAGGCCCATCCCGAGGTCGAGGAGATCCATTCGGTCGCCGGCGACACCTGCATGATGCTGAAGGTGCGCACGCAGAGCACGCATGCGCTCGAAGGCCTGCTGGCGAAGATCTACGACGTTCCGGGCGTCACGGCGACGCGCAGCTATGTCGTGCTCTCGACCTATCTGGAACGGCCGGTCCAGCCGGGCATCACCAGCGAATGGCCAGGGCGGGTGAAGGATCCCCGTCAGCCGGCCGGAGCCGGCGCGGCCTGAGCCTCAACCGAACATCGCAGAGGTCCCTGCCGGCTTTGCAGCGAACGGCGCCTTGAGGTGGTGCAGCCGCAGCGGCTGGTGCAGGACATAGCCGCCCTTCTCGTGCTCCGACAGCGCCTCGAAGCGGGCGATCAGCTTGCCTTGCGCCGCCTGGGCCCGCTCCTCGCGCGACGGGTCGATCGCCACGGCGCGAGCCATGAAGGCAGCGGCATCGGGAAAAGCCTCGATCCGGTCGTACTCGATCTGCCTGATCTCGCTGACGATGCCGCGGCGCCTCGCCCTGACAATCGCATCCTGTGCCGCCTGCCGGACCTCGGTCTCGTCCTCGATCAGCCGCAGCGTGTCGAAGAACGAGCCTTCCGACAGCGATTCCACGACGATCACGCTGCCACCCTTGCCGACAACGCGAGCGGCCTCCTCCAGCGCCAGCAGCATGTCTGGCACCGGAACATGGTGCAGGCTGTTGAGGAAGAGCGCGGCATGCATGCTGCCATCGCCCCAGGGCAGGAGCTGGGCACAGCCCTGCTTCAGCGCGGCCTTCGGCACGAGCGCCTGCGCGATCTCCAGCATGACCTCGTCCGGATCGAGCCCAGCGACGCTGGCGCCACGTTCAGCCAGCGCCTGCAGCAGGTTGCCGCGGCCACAGCCGATGTCGAGGATGCGCCGGCCCTGCAGCGGCGCAAGCAACTTCTCCAGGATATCGACGGTATCGCCAGCCGGCCGCATGCCCATGACAAATGAATGCTTGCGCCCGCGATCGGGCGCAAGACCTGTTCTCGCACGATCCCAAGCTACTCCTTACGGGTAAACAACCTGGCCGCGATCTACTCGTTCCACTTCACCCGTGCTTGTGCACGATCGTCTTGGCCACGGCGAACTCCTCCAGCGCCATGAAACCCTTCTCGCGGCCATGGCCGCTCTTGCCGGTGCCGCCGAAGGGCAGTTCGATGCCGCCGCCAGCGCCATAGCCATTGATGAAGACCTGCCCGGCGCGGACCCGCTTGGCGACGCGCTGCTGGCGCCCGCCATTACTCGTCCAGACGCCGGCGACGAGGCCATAGGGCGTTGAGTTGGCGAGCTTCACCGCATCCTCCTCGTCCTCGAAGGAGAAGGCGGCGAGGACGGGCCCGAAGACCTCTTCCTGCTCCAGCCGGTTGCCGCGCGGCACCTGGCCGAACAGTGTCGGCGTCACATAGAAGCCGCCATTGGGCACGCCCTGGGCGATCGCACCCTCGGCCAGCACCGGGATGCCCTGCTCGCGCGCCTGGTCGACGAAGCTCTGCACCCGGCCGCGCTGCTTGGCGTTGATCACCGGGCCGCAATCGAGGTCCATCTCGGGCGTGCCGGCGCGCAGCTTGGCGAACTGCTTGGCAACGGCGCCGACGAAGTCGTCATAGATGGTCTTCTGCACCAGCACGCGGCTGCCGGCCGAGCAGGTCTGCCCGGTGTTCTGGACGATCGCCTTGCAGACGATCGGCACGGCGGCGTCGAAATCGGCGTCGTCGAAGACGATCTGGGGCGACTTGCCGCCGAGCTCGAGCGTGCAGGTGATGAAGTTGTCGGCGCAGGCCTTCTGGATGATCTGGCCGACCTGCGGCGAGCCGGTGAAGGAGATGAAGCCGACGCCGGGATTGCGGCAGAGCGCCTCGCCGGCCTCGTGGCCGCGGCCGGTGACGATGTTGATCGCGCCATCCGGGAAACCGACTTCCGTAGCGAGCTCGGCGAGCCGCAATGCCGTCTGGCAGGCATCCTCAGCCGGCTTCAGCACCACGGCATTGCCCATGGCGAGCGAGGCGGTCAGCGAGCGGCCGAACATCTGCGCCGGGTAGTTCCAGGGCAGGATATGGCCGGTGACGCCATAGGGCTCGTGCACGACGTTGACGCTGTAGCCGTTGAGGAACGGGATGATGTGGCCGTGCACCTTGTCGGCGGCGCCGCCATAGAACTCGAAATAGCGCACCGTCGCCTCGATATCGGCGCGCGCCTGCGCCATCGGCTTGCCGGTGTCCTGCGCCTCGATCCGCGCCAGCTCGTCGAAATGGTCCTGGACCTTGAGCGCGAGCCTGGAGATCAGCCGGCCGCGCTCAGCCGCGGTCAGCTTGCCCCAGGCGCCCTCATAGGCGGTGCGGGCCGCGCGTACCGCATCGTCGATGTCCTCGGCCGTGCCGCAGGCGATGCGGGTGAACTCCTCGCCGGTCGCCGGCGCGAGCACCGCCATGGTCTCGCCGGTGCGGCCGGCGACATGCCGGCCGTTGATGAAATGCTGGGTCATGATGGTCTCCGTCTACGGCGATGCCGTCTCGATCTTGTTCAATGCAGCCCGGCCGCGGCGAGCGAGCTTTCGGCCAACTGTGTTTCGCTGACCTCGCCGCGCTCGATCGCATAAGCCTTAGCCGCGAAGTTGCGCAGCAGACTGGGGTTGGATTCGGTGATCAGCAAGGCGATGTCGGGATGACTGTCCCGCAAAGCGCGCAGGGCAGCGGCATAGCGATTGGCCAGCACCGGGGCGAGGCCCTGGAAGGGCTCGTCGAGCAGGATGACGCGGCTGCCGATCATCAGAGCGCGGGCGAGCGCCGCCATCTTGCCTTGTCCGCCGGAGAGCCCCGCCGCCGGGCGCTGGCGCAGCTCGGCGAGCTCGGGCAGCACCGCGTAGATGCGCTCCAGCCGTCTCGCGATCTCGGCCTCGCCGAGCTTCATCACCTCGGCCGGCAGGCGGATGTTCTCCTCGATGGTGAAGGTCGAGAACAGGCGCCGGTCCTCCGGCGCATAGCCGATGCCGAGGCGCGGCCGCTCATGCGCCTTCACCGTATCGAGCGGCTTGCCGTCGAAGCTGATCGCGCCGCCGGTCACCGTCATGAAGCCCATGATGGCGCGCAGCAGGCTGGTCTTGCCGGCGCCATTGCGGCCGATGAGCGCAACGGTCGCGCCCTCCTCCAGCGACAGCGAGGCCCGGCGCAGCACCTGCACGCCTTCGATCTGCGCCGAGAGCTCCCTAATCTCCAGCATCTCAGACCCCCACCCCGATCACGGTCTCGCGCACCTCCGGATGGCTCAATATCTCCTCCGGCGTGCCTTGATGGGCGATGCGCCCGCCGGTCCAGACTGCGACGCGGTTGGCGTAGCGCGCGACCACGTCCATGTCGTGCTCGACGAAGACCGCCGTAGTGGCGCGAGCGTCGAGCACGCGGGTGAGCGTATCCATCACCTGGAACTTCTCGGTCGAGGAAACCCCGCTGGTCGGCTCGTCCATGAAAATCAGCCTGGGTTCGAGCGCGAGCGCGACGGCGATGTCGATCAGCTTGCGCATGCCCTCCGGCAGTTCGCGGACGATGCGGTTGCCGGTCTCCTTCAGCCCGACCAGATCGAGCAGCGCCCACATCTCCTCGGCTTTGGGATGGCGCTGCATGGCGAGGAAAGGCGACCAGGAGCCTTCGCGAGCCGAAAGCGCCAGCAGCAGGTTCTCGATCACGGTGTTGTCGAGGAAGAGCTGCGGGATCTGGAAGGAGCGGCCGATGCCGAGACAGGTGATCGCCTGCGGCGAGAGTCGCGTCACGTCCTGCCCGTTGAAGACGACGCGGCCGGACTGCGGCTTGAGATAGCCGGTGCAGAGGTTGATGAAGGTGGTCTTGCCGGCGCCGTTCGGGCCGATGATGGCGATGCGCTCGTTCGCTGCGACCTTGAGCGAGGCGCCGTTCGCCGCCTGCACGCCGCCGAAGCGCAGATGCAGATCATCCGCCTCGAGGATGACACCGCTCATCGCCCGCCCTCCTCGCGCTGCGGCTTGCCGCCTTTGCCGGCGACGATGCCGTAGAGCCCAGCCGGCGCGAAGAAGATGATGACGAGCAGCATCACGCCAAGCACCGCATGCCAGGTCTCGGGCGCATAGACCGCCGCGTAGCCGCGGATGATCTGGAACATCAGCGCGCCGAGGAACGGCCCGGCGACGCCGCCGATGCCGCCGAGGATCGCGATGAAGACGAACTCGCCGGAACGCACCCAATAGGCCAGCTCCGGCGTGACGTGGCCGGAGACCAGCGCGATGATCGCGCCGCCCAAGCCGGCGAGCAGGCCGGAGAGCAGATAGGCGCCGTAGAGCACTTTTCGCGGGGAGACGCCGAGATATTCGAGCCGGGTCTCGTTCGACTTGATCGCCTCCAGCGCCTTGCCGCCGGGCGAGAGCAGATAGCGCGCGACGAAGAGCGCGGCGAGGATGCAGAGCACCAGCGTGACATAGAAGGTCGCGAGCTCGAACTGCTCGCGGCCGAACTCGATGCCGGCGAAGGTCGGGCGCGGCACGCGCTTGCCGTCGGCGCCGCCGGTGATCGGGAAGAGCTTCTCCAAGAGCGAAAAGAACACCATGGAGATGGCGAGGTTGAGCATGCCGAAGAAGATCGCCCGATAACGCACGACGAAGAGCCCGACGATCGCCGCGAGCAGGCCCGAGGCTGCCATGCCGACCGGGATCAGGATCAGAGCCTCGTGGCCGACCTTGGCCGCGGCCAGGAAAGCGACCGCATAGGCGCTGAACGAGAAGAACAGGCCATGGCCGAAGGAGACCTGGCCGGCGCGGAGCAGCACCATGATGCCGAGCGCCGCGAGGCCCTCGCACAGGGCCACGGTCAGGATCACCGTCGACCAGGGCGAGAACAGCGGGAAGACCGCGAGCGCCGCGATCAGCGCGAGGCCGAAGACGAGCTGGCGCGCCATCACACCTTCCTCGTCTGCACGGTCGAGAACAGGCCCTGCGGACGGACCAGCAGCACGAGCATCATGATGAGATAGGGGATCAGCACGTCGAATTCCGGAGCGAAATAGACCGCGGCCGAGCGCCCGAGCCCGATCAGCAGCGCCGCCACCGCCGCGCCCTCGATCCGGCCGAGCCCGGCGGTCGCGGCGACCGCGAAGGAGAGGACGAGCGTGCCGGCGCCGATGCCGGGGGTGAGCGATGTCGTGGCCGAGGCGAGCGCGCCGCCGAGCGCCGCCAGGAAGGCGCCGATGATGAAGGTGATCAGGTAGACCCGCGCTGCATCGATGCCCATCGCGGTCGCGGCTTCGCGGTCCTGCGTCACCGCGACGATGGCGCGGCCGAAGCTGGTGCGGCGCAGGAAGAAGCGCAGGCCGAGCAGCACCGCAGCTGCGACCAGCGGCATCAGGATCAGCTGGTAGGTGGTGTAGAAGATGCCGAAGACCTCGACCGTCCCGAGCCAGTTCATCGGCGCATTGGCGAAATAGGGCTGCACGCCGAAGACGACCTTCTGCGCATCCTCCAGGATCATGAAGACGGCGAAGGTGACGATCAGCTGCAGCACCTCCTCCTTGCCGTAGACGCGGCGCAGAAGCGCGATCTCGACGAGACCGCCGACGAGGATGCCGACCAACGCGGCCGCGATCAGCAGCATCGGGAAGGCGAGCCAGGTCGGCAGGCCTGCGGCGCCGATGGCGAGCACGCCGGCTGCCGCGACATAGGCGCCGATCGCATAGAACGAGCCATGGGCGACATTGACGATGCCGAGCACGCCAAAGATCAGCGACAGCCCGACCGCGACCAGGAAGATCAGCGAGCCATAGGCGAGGCCGTCGAGCGCGGCGAGGAGGAGCATTTCAGGGGGCATAAGGATCGTTCTTCAGGTGTTGACCAAGGCCCCTCGCCGTCATTGCGAGGAGGCGAAGCCGACGAAGCAATCCAGGCAGCAGAGCGCGTTGCTGGATTGCTTCGCTACGCTCGCAATGACGAGGAGCTCGGGCTGATCGCTCACTTCGCGTAGTCGAAGGTCTCGATCGACTTGTCGGTAACGAGGTCCGGCTTCACCTTGGCGAACCAGTCGAGCGACTTCTCGCCGAGCGGCGTGGTCACCAGCTTGCCGGGATAAAGCGCCATCTTGTCATAGACCGCGAAGGGATACTCCGGCACGCGCTTGGTCGTGCCGAGCAGCTGGTCCTCAAGCCCTTGATGGTCCTGGCGGATGGTGATCGTGCCGGTCAGCGACTTGAACTCGAGCCCCTCGAAGGCGGCGATGACCTCTTCCTTGCTCGGCCATTTGCCGCCGGCGCCGGCCTTCTCATAGGCCTTCACAAGGCCGGTCAGGGCCTGCTGCATATGGAAGGTCGGATAGATCGGATAGACGCCGGTCTTGTCCTTGTACGCCTTGACGAAGGACTGCATCTCCGGCGTGTCCTTGTGCTTGGGATGCCGCCAGTAATGGTCGCCGCGCGAGCCGACGATCACGCCTTCCGGCAGGACATGGCCGAGCCGCTCCAGCGAGCTTTCGGCCAGCGGCAGCACGAAGGTCGACTGCTTCAGGAGGCCGCGCGCCGCCGCCTGCTGGACGAAGGTGTCGAGATCGCCGCCCCAGGAGGTCGAGATCACGACATCGGGCCTGAGCGCCGAGAGCCGCGTGATCTCAGTCGAGAAATCGGGGGCACCGAATTTTGGGAAGAGCTCGGCGACGACCTTCACATCGGGCTTCAGCGCCTTGAGGCCGGCCTGCAGCAGCGCCCAGGATTCACGGCCCCAGGCATAGTCCTGGTTGACCACGGCGACCGATTTGAAGTCGGGCTTCACCTTCATCAGGTAAAGCAAGGTCGCCATCATCTCGGCGCCGGCATGGGCCTGCGTCCGGACCGAATACTTCCACTTGCCGTCCTCGAAGATGGTCTGCGTGCCGCAATCCCACATCACGTTGACGACCTTGAGGTCTTCCGCCACCGGCGCCAGCGCATTGCAGGAGCCGGACGAGATCGCGCCCAGCATCACCTGCGCGCCCTGCTCCTGCACGACGCGGCGATATTCGGAGAGGAGCTGGTTGGTGCCGGCGCCCTCGTCGACATAGACCGGCTTCAGCGGCACGCCGAGCACGCCGCCCTTGGCGTTGATCTCCGCGATCAGGAGGTCGGCGGCGTTGCGGCCGGGCACGCCGAACACGGAAGCGGGGCCCGACAGGAAGGTCGCGATGCCGACAACCAATTCCTTGGGCTTGTCCTGCGCCAGCACTGAGCCTGCGAGCAGCGTCCCGGCCAGCGCGGCCAGCGCCAGTTTCATCGTCTTCATTCGCGTCCTCCCTGAACAGCTGGGCGCTCTTGAGCGGCGCCTCGTCCTGCAAAAAGGGGCGCATAGAGCCAGCAGTCGGACAAGAAGGATAAAGCGATGAAGGCCATAGGGTTTTTCTATGGAGCCGGACGCTATGGCCGCCATCGCGAAACGCTATTTGACTTCACCGGGGCGACGACGATCTCTCGCGCGGAACGGAAGGCGCATGACTGACTGATGACCAATGCTCTCGATGGAACCCTGGTGGTGGCGCTGGAGCAGGCGGTGGCCGCTCCCATGGCGAGTTGCCGGCTCGCCGATGCCGGCGCCCGCGTCATCAAGCTGGAGCGCGAGGAAGGCGATTTCTCGCGCGGCTATGACGACTATGCCGGAGGGCTTTCCTCTTATTTCGTCTGGATCAACCGCGGCAAGGAATCCTGCCGGGTCGACCTCAAGGACAAGACGGACCTCGCTCTGGTCGAGGCGATGCTGGCTGAGGCCGACGTCTTCATCCAGAACTTTGCCCCCGGCGCGACCGACCGGCTCGGCATCGGCAGCGAGGCGCTGCGCCAGCGCCATCGCAAGCTGATCACCTGCGACATCTCCGGCTATGCGCCGGGCACGCCGCACTACACCAAGAAGGCCTATGACCTCCTGATCCAGGCGGAAGCCGGCCTTGCCGCCGTCACTGGCAGCCCTGACTCCGGCCCGACGCGGATCGGCATCTCGATCGCCGACATCGCCACCGGCAACGCGGCCTATGCCGCGATCCTGGAGGCCTTGATCCGGCGCGGTCGTACCGGCGAAGGCTCGCGCATCCAGCTCTCGCTGTTCGACACCATCGCCGACCTGATGAACGTGCCCTATCTGACGCGGCGCTATGGCGGGATCGAGCCGCCGCGGCTCGGCCTCGCGCACCCCTCGATCGCGCCCTATGGTGTCTTCCGGCTCGCCGATGCCGAGGTGCTGATCTCGATCCAGAGCGAGCGCGAATGGCAGATCCTGGCCCGCGACGTGCTCGGCGATGCCGGCCTGCTCGAAGACCCACGCTTCGCCAGTAATGTGCTGCGCGTGCGCAACCGCCCTGCCCTCGACGCTGCGATCCAGGCGATCCTGATCGCTCGTACCTACGCCGAGACGGCGGCCGGGCTCGATGCCGCCCGCATCGCCTATGGCACGGTCTCGACCATGGCCGACCTGATCGACCACCCGGCGGCGACCGCCCTGCCCGTCCCGACCCCGAACGGCCCCATCGAGGTACTGGCGCCGCCGGTGCTGGTCGACGGCAAGCGCGTGCCGATGAGGACGCCACCTGGCCTCGGTGAACATGATGAAGCGTTGCGCCGCGAATTTGCGGCGAAGGCGACGCGATCAGCCTGAGATGAGCATGACGACAGCCAACGATCACACCGACATCCGCGAGGCGGTCGCGAGGCTCTGCGCCGACTTCCCCGGCGAGTACTGGCGCAAGCTCGACCGCGAGATGGCCTATCCGGCCGAGTTCGTCACGGCGCTCACCGAAAGCGGCTTCCTCTCCGCGCTGATCCCCGAGGAATATGGCGGAGCGGGCCTTACCCTCTCGGCCGCGGCGGTGATCATGGAGGAGATCCAGCGCCAGGGCTGCAATGGCGGCGCCTGCCATGCCCAGATGTATGTGATGGGCACGGTGCTGCGCCATGGCAGCGCCGAGCAGAAGCAGCGCTATCTGCCCGGGATCGCCTCAGGCGAGCTCAGGTTGCAGGCCTTCGGCGTCACCGAGCCGACCAGCGGCACCGACACCACGGCGCTGCGCACCACAGCCCGGCGCGAGGGCGATCATTACATCACCAACGGCCAGAAGATCTGGACCAGCCGGGCGGCGCAATCGGACCTGATGCTACTGCTCGCCCGCACGACCCCGCGCGACCAGGTGCAAAAGCGCACCGACGGGCTCTCAGTCTTCATCCTCGACATGCGCGAGGCCTTGAAGGATGGCCTCACCATCCGGCCGATCCGGACGATGATGAACCACGCTACCACCGAGGTCTTCTTCGACAATGTGAAGGTCCCGGCCGCAAACCTCGTCGGCGAAGAGGGCAAGGGCTTCCGCTACATCCTCTCTGGCATGAACGCCGAGCGCATCCTGATCGCGGCCGAATGCGTCGGCGACGCCAAATGGTTCATCGACAAGGCCTCGAACTACGCGAAAGAGCGCCAAGTCTTCGGCCGCCCGATCGGCCAGAACCAGGGCATCCAGTTCCCGATCGCGAGGGCCTACGCCAATATGCGCGCCGCCGAATTGATGGTGCGCGAGGCGATCCGTCTTTACGAGGCCGGGGAGAATCCAGGCGCGGAAGCCAACATGGCCAAGATGCTGGCGGCGGACGCCTCCTTCGAAGCGGCCAATGCCTGCATCCAGACCCATGGCGGCTTCGGCTTCGCCGAGGAGTACGACATCGAGCGCAAGTTCAGGGAGACGCGGCTCTACCAGGTCGCGCCGATCTCGACCAACCTGATCCTCTCCTATCTCGCCGAGCACGTCCTCGGCATGCCGAGAAGCTATTGAGCCCGATGGATATCGACCATCTGAAATCTTGGATCGGCAAGACCGAACAGGCCTCCGACCTGATCACGCCGCGGCTAGTCGCCAGCTATGAGGCGACCTTCGCGCCGCATCTGGCGCCCTATGCCCAAGGCGAAGCGCCGCTCGCCTTGCACTGGTGCCTCGCCCCGCCGATCTCGCCGATGGCCGCGCTCGGCGCGGACGGACATGCCGCCAAGGGCGAGTTCCTGCCGCCGGTCGCGCTGCCGCGGCGGATGTGGGCCGGCGGGCGGATCGAGACGATCGCGCCTTTGCGAACAGGCGACGAGGTCACCCGCCGCTCGACCATCGGCGATGTCAGTTACAAGGACGGCCGTACCGGCCCGCTCTGCTTCGTCGCGGTCGACCATGAGCTGGCCACGGCCCGCGGCGTCGCGCTGCGCGAACGCCACAACATCGTCTATCGCGAAGCGGCCAAGCCTGGAGCGGAAACATCGGCTGCTCCAGCCCCAGAAGAGCCGCGCCCGGCCGACCTGACCTGGACGGTCGAGGCCGATCCGGTGCTGCTGTTCCGCTATTCTGCGATCACCTTCAACAGTCACCGCATCCACTACGATCAGCCTTATGTCACCGGCGTCGAAGGCTATGCCGGGCTGGTCGTGCACGGGCCGATCCAGGCGACGCTGATCATGAACATCACCGCCACCCTCTCCGGTGGCGAACCGATCCGGCTCGACTATCGCGGGCTCGCGCCATTGATCGCGGGCGAGGCCTTCCAGGTGAAGGCGAAGCGCCTCCCGGATGGCGCCATCGCCGCCTGGACCGAAGGCGCCGACGGGCGGGTGCGGATGGAGGGCGTGAGCCGCTAGTACCATCTTCCCGCGTGTCACGGTCCTGCCATGGTGCTAGCGTCTGTCGCTGCACCTCGCTTCAGGAGCCGACGATGGACCGCGCCCCCCGTTTCAGCCGCCGCGACACGCTCAAGGCCGGGGCCACCATCGCAGCGGCGGGAGCGCTCGCCACGCCGCTCGCGGCACAAGCGCCGGCCAAGCTCAAGCTGCGGCTGCTGGAGACCAGCGACCTCCATGTCAACGTCGTGCCTTACGACTATTTCCGCGACGCGCCCGACGACACGGTCGGCCTTGCCAAGACGGCGAACCTGATCAAGGCCGCCCAGGCCGAGACGAAGAACAGCCTGCTCTTCGATAATGGCGACTTCCTGCAGGGTTCCTCGCTCGGCGATTTCGTCGCCTACAAGAAGGGTCTGAAGGCCGGCGAGACCCATCCGATGATCGCCGCGATGAACGCCCTGCCCTATCAGTGCGGCACGCTCGGCAACCACGAGTTCAATTACGGGCTCGACTTCCTCGAGCACGGCCTCGCCCGTGCCGAGTTCCCGATCATCTGCGCCAATGTCGATAAGGTCGGCGGCGGCACGCTGATCGAGCCCTGGCGCATCTTCGAGCAGAGCTTCGAGGACGAGGCCGGGACCAAGCATGTCCTCAACATCGCGGTGATCGGCTTCGTGCCGCCGCAGATCATGCAGTGGGACAAGGGCAATCTCGACCGCAAGGTGACCGCGACAGATATCGTCGACGCTGCGCAGAAATACCTGCCGGAGATCGCGCTCGCCCATCCGGACCTCACCATCGCGCTCTGCCATTCCGGCATCGCCGGCGGCGAGCGCAAGGGCGGCGAGGAGAACGCGGCGCTGCACCTCGCCAAGCTCGACGGCATCGACGTCGTCCTGACCGGCCACCAGCACCTCGTCTTCCCCGGCGGCAAGGCCTTCGACGGCATTCCCGGCGTCGACAACAAGAAGGGCTCGCTGCATGGCAAGCCCGCCTGCCAGCCCGGTTTCTGGGGCTCGCATGTCGGCATCGTCGACCTCGAGCTGGATAAGCGCGACGGGCGCTGGCGCATCGCCGATTTCAAGGTCGATCCCAAGCCGATCTATGAGCGCACGCCCGACCGCAAGATCGTGCCGAAGGCGGAGGTCGAGGCGGCCGTACTGGCGACAGTGAAGGCCGACCATGAGGCGACGCTGACCTATATGCGCGAGCCGGTCGGCACCACGAGCGCTCCGATCAACAGCTATTTCGCCCTCGTCGCCGACGATCCTTCAGTGCAGATCGTGGCGGAAGCGCAGATCGCCTACGCCAAGCCCCTGATGGCGCAGACGCCGCACAAGGACCTGCCCGTACTCTCGGCCGCCGCCCCGTTCAAGTCGGGCGGGCGTGCAGGCCCTGCCTTCTTCACTGATATCCCGGCCGGGCCGATCGCGATCAAGAACGTCGCCGACATCTATCTCTACCCGAACACCGTGCAGATCGTGAAAGTCACCGGCGCGCAATTGCGCGAATGGCTGGAGCGTTCGGCCGGCATCTTCAACAAGGTCGACGTCGCCAAGACCGAGGAGCAGCCGCTGATCAATCCGGGCTTTCCGGCCTTCAACTTCGACGTGATCGACGGCGTCACCTACCAGATCGATGTGACGCAAGCCTCGCGCTATGACGGCGACGGCAAGCTGGTCGCCCCCGATGCGCACCGCATCGTCGACCTCGCCTATCAGGGCAAGCCGATTGACGAGAAGGCGGAGTTCATCGTCGTCACCAATAATTACCGCGCCTCCGGCGGCGGCAATTTCCCGGGCACCAAGACGACGGTGGTGCTGGAGGCGCCCGACCTCAACCGCGACGTGATCGTACGCTTCATCATCGAGAAGAAGACGATCAACCCGGCCGCCGACGGCAACTGGTCGCTGAAGCCGCTGCCGGCCAACGTCAACGTCACCTTCCCGACCGCGCCAGCTGCGGTGAGCAAGAAGCCGGAGACGCTGAAGGCGCAGCCGATTGGCGATGCGGGCGAAGGCTTCGTGAAGTACCGGCTGGGCGGCTAGCCGCTCAGGATCTGTTCTTCGTCGCCCAGCAGGCCGAGCCGCTCTGGACGCTGCGCCAGACGCCGTTCGCCCTGCAGCCTTCAAGCGGCTGGCTGCAGAGGCGGGCGACGCAGGCCGACGGGTTGTTGCCGACCTTGTTGCAGTTCTGCTCGCAGTTCTTGAAAAGTGCCGAGCAGGAGCTGGCTGTCTGCCTGCAGCCCTCCTGCGCAGATGCCGAACCGCTGAAAGACACAGCGAACGAGGCCGCCACGCCTGCGATGAGCGCCAATCTGATCATGCCCGCCCCCTTCTGCGATAAAGCAGCGATCGTGGCGACCATCACGAAGGCGTCAACGAGGTAAGATCGGTACCTCCGCTGTGCCGCTCGGACCATGTCTCCGGCGCGCCCGACGAGGCGATGGCGGTGACATGGGGCCTGCCTTGATCAGCGGTGACTGCTCCTCCTCGCCGACGATCACTCCTGTTCGGCCGGCACAGGAGCGCAAATCGCGGGCGGCGGACACCTAAGACGAACGTCGTAATACCATGCCATCAGCGCTTGTTTGGTCTTATTCTAAAGAATGATGACTGTCGTTGACAGCATCATTTCACGGCGCCTAAGCATTCGGCCGACGAAAACTGTTTTCGCCGCAGAATTCGAGGCTCCCCATGACGTTTTCTCTCAAGGCTCTCGCCGGCGCGCTCGCGCTCGGCGTCTTCACTGCTGGCGTGGCTCACGCCCAGGCCCCGAGCCCCGAAGGGATCGTCGTCTACAATGCCCAGCATGAGAGCCTGACCAAGGCCTGGTCGGAGGCCTTCACCAAGGAGACCGGCATCAAGGTGACGCTGCGCAAGGGCGGCGACACCGAGCTCGGCAATCAGATCGTCCAGGAGGGCGCGGCCTCTCCGGCCGATGTCTTCATCACCGAGAACTCGCCGGCGATGGTGCTGGTCGACAATGCCGGCCTGTTCGCGCCGCTCTCCAAGGCGACGCTCGATCTCGTGCCGGAAGGCTATCGTCCGGCGAACGGTCGTTGGCTCGGCGTCGCAGCACGCTCGACAGTGTTCGCTTACGACAAGACCAAACTCAGCGCCGACAAGCTGCCGAAGTCGATCATGGATCTCGCCAGGCCCGAGTGGAAGGGCCGCTGGGCGGCCTCGCCGAGCGGGGCCGACTTCCAGGCGATCGTCGGCGCCATGCTGGCGCTGAAGGGCGAGGCGGCGACCTCCGACTGGCTCACCGCGATGAAGACGAACTTCAAGGCCTATCGCGGCAACAGCGTCGCGATGAAGGCGGTCAACACCGGCGAGGTCGAAGGCGCGGTGATCTACCACTATTACTATTTCGGCGATCAGGCGAAGACGGCTGAAAACAGCGGCAATGTCCTGCTGCACTACTTCAAGAACCAGGATCCGGGCGCTTTCGTCAGCGTCTCCGGCGCCGGCGTGCTCGCCTCCAGCAAGCACAAGGCCGAGGCCGAGGCCTTCGTCAAATGGGTCGCGGGCAAGGGCGGCCAGGACATCCTGAAGACCGGCGATTCCTTCGAATATGCCGTGGCCAAGGGTGCTGCCTCGAACCCCAAGCTGGTGCCGATCCCGGATCTGCAAGGCCCGGTGCTCGATCCGTCCAAGCTCGACAGCAAGGCCGTGACCGGGCTGATGACCAAGGCCGGCCTGCTCTGACGAGACCGGCCGCGTTCTCAAGATGAGCATCGCCTCATCGGCAGCAACACATGAGACGGCGCGGCGGCAGCTGCCGCTGCGCCGCCTGTCGCCGCGCGCGCCTGCGATCATGACCGGCCTTGCGGGGCTGATCGCGCTCGCCTGTCTGATCCCGCTCGGTTTCCTGGTCGCAATCACGGTCCAGACCGGCGCGGAGACCGTGGCGCAGCTGGTCTTCCGGGCCCGTGTCGCCGAGCTGCTGCTGAACACCGCGCTCCTCGAACTCTGCACCGTACCCCTGGCGATCGGGCTCGGCCTGGCGCTCGCCTGGCTGACCGAGCGGACCAACCTGCCCGGCCGGCGGCTCTGGTCCTGGCTCGCGGTCGCGCCGCTCGCCTTGCCTGCCTTCGTGCAAGGTTACGCTTGGGCGAGCTTCGCGCCGCATCTGCAGGGCCTGCCCGGCGCGACGCTGATCTCGGTCCTGGCCTATTCGCCCTTCATCTATCTGCCGGTCCTGGCGCAGCTGCGCCGGCTCGACCCGGCGCTGGAGGATGTCGCGACCGCGCTCGGACGCAGCCCCGCCCGGGTTTTCATGGAGGTCGTGCTGCCACAGCTTCGGCTGCCGCTCTGCGGCGGCGCCCTGCTCATCGGCCTGCATCTGCTCGCCGAATACGGGCTCTTCGCGATGATCCGCTTCGACACCTTCGCGACGGCGATCATCGACCAGTTCCAGTCCTCCTATAACGGCCCAGCTGCGAACATGCTGGCAGGCGTGCTCGTGCTCTGCTGCCTCGGCCTGCTGCTGCTCGACGGCTCCCTGCGCGGGCGCGAACGCTATGCCCGCGTCGGCTCCGGCGCGCCGCGCGCAATGCCGCTGCGCGAGCTCGCCAGCTGGACGCTGCCGGCTCTGTGCCTGCCGCTCGCCTATGCCGCGCTCGCGCTCGGTGTGCCTGCCTATACCCTGGGGCGCTGGCTCATCCTCGGCGGCGCCCAGGCCTGGCGCGTGCCGGAGCTGCTGGCCGCGCTGGGCACGACGATCGCCTATGCCGCCGCCGGCGCGCTGGCCACCACCATCATCGCCGTGCCCATCGCCTGGCTCTGCGTGCGCAATCCCGGGCCGTGGCAGCGCCGGCTCGAAAGCTGCCATGTCTATGTCGGCTCGCTGCCCGGCATCGTCATCGCGCTGGCGCTGGTGACGATCACGGTCAGGGTGGCGCTGCCGCTCTACCAGACTAGCGCGATGCTGGTGCTCGCCTATGCGTTGATTTTCCTGCCACGCGCGCTGATCGGCCTGCGCGGCAGCCTGGCGCAGGCGCCGGTCGAGCTCGAATGGGCTGCCGCGGCGCTCGGGCGCACGCCGCTACAGGCTGTGGCCCAGGTGACCTTACGCATTGCCGCTCCGGGCGTCGCCGCCGCGATGGCGCTGGTCGGGCTCGGCATCACCACCGAACTGACCGCGACGCTGCTGCTCGCGCCAAACGGCACGCGCACGCTCGCGACCGAGTTCTGGTCGCTCACCGCCGAGATCGACTATGTCGCCGCGACGCCTTACGCGCTGCTGATGATCCTGCTTTCGCTACCCATGACCATCCTGCTCCACCGGCAAGCGCGGAGCGCGCAAGCGCAATGACCGCGGTCACCATCGAAAGCCTGTCGAAGGGCTATGGCCCGGTCCAGGCGCTGAAGGATGTCAGCTTCGCCGTGCCGGCCGGCGCCCGCAGCGCCATCGTCGGCGCCTCCGGCTCGGGCAAGACGACGCTGCTGCGGATCATCGCCGGCTTCGAGCAGGCCGATGCCGGCCGCGTCAGGCTGGATGGCGACCTGCTGGTCGACGGCACGGCCGGCGTCCCGGCCCATAAGCGCGAGATCGGTGTAGTCACGCAGGACGGCTCGCTCTTCCCGCATCTCAGCATCGCCGAGAATATCGGCTTCGGCCTGCCGCGCGGACTCGCAGGTCGCGACGCCGAGATCGCACGGCTGCTCGATCTCGTCGAACTGCCCGCGGCGATGGCGGAACGCCGGCCGCACCAGCTCTCGGGCGGCCAGCAGCAGCGCGTCGCCCTCGCCCGGGCGCTGGCGCGCAAGCCTCGGCTGATGCTGCTCGACGAGCCGTTCTCGGCGCTCGACACGGGCCTGCGCGAGGCGATGCGGCGCTCGGTCGTCGCCGTGCTGCGCGACCAGGGCATCGGCGCGCTCCTGGTCACGCACGACCAGGCCGAGGCGCTCTCCTTCGCCGACCATCTCGTTGTCCTGCGCGAAGGGCGGCTCGTCCAGGCGGGCGCCCCGCGCGACCTCTATGCGGCCCCAGTCGACGCCGACATCGCCCGCTTCCTTGGCGAGGCGATCATCCTCGACGCCGAGATCACGGCCGGGCGCGCGCGCTGCCTGCTCGGCGAGATCGCGGTGCCGGCTGGTGCGCGACAAGGCCAGGCACAGATCATGCTGCGCCCGGAGCAGATTCGCCTGGCGGCGGCAGGCGCCACCGGCACGGTCGGCGACGTCGAATTCGGCGGCGGAAGCGCGGTCGTGACGATCGCGCTCGACGCTGCCACCGAGGCACCGCTACGCCTGCGCATCTCCGGCATCGATATCCCCTCGCCTGGCGAGACAGTCGCGCTCGAGGTCGTCGGCTCCGCTTACGTGTTCGACCGGCAAGCCCTTCCGACGCGCGACTAGACGCCCCAGGCTGGCGGATCGGTGCGGCGCAAGCAACGCCGCCTCGCCGCCGAGCCACGTGGCCCGCGCTCGTATCGCGTGCTAAAGCCCCGCCCGCCATGCTGCGTCGCTTCTTCGCCTATTACCGGCCCCATCGTGGGCTGTTCCTGCTCGATTTCGGCTGCGCCGTGATTTCCGGCCTGCTCGAGCTCGGCTTCCCGATCGCGGTGAAGCTGTTCGTTGACCAGCTCCTGCCGAGCGCGAACTGGAGCCTGATCCTTTTGGCCTCGTTCGGTCTGCTGGCGATCTATCTGATCAATGCCGGGCTGATGGTGGTGGTGACCTATTGGGGTCACATGCTCGGCATCAACATCGAGACCGAGATGCGCCGCAAGGCGTTCGACCATCTGCAGAAGCTTTCCTTCGGCTGGTTCGACAATCAGAAGACCGGCCATCTCGTCGGGCGCCTGACCAAGGACCTGGAGGAGATCGGCGAGGTCGCCCATCACGGGCCGGAGGACCTGTTCATCGCGGTGATGACCTTCATCGGCGCCTTCGCGCTGATGCTGAGCGTGCATCCGCAGCTGGCGCTGATCACCGCGACGATCGTGCCGCTGATCGCCTGGCTGACCGCCCGCTATGGTCGGCGGATGACGGCGAACTGGCAGAGGCTGTTCGGCAGCGTCGGCTCGTTCAACGCCCGCATCGAGGAGAATGTCGGCGGCATCCGCGTCGTCCAGGCCTTCGCCAACGAGGAGCACGAGCGTAGCCTGTTCGCGGTCGACAACCAGCGCTATCGCCGCACCAAGCTCGACGCCTACCGGCTGATGGCGGCCTCGACCTCGCTCTCCTATTTCGGCATGCGCCTGACCCAGATGGCGGTGATGATCGCCGGCGCCTATTACGTGCTGATCGGCGACCTCAGCGCCGGCGGCTTCGTCGGCTTCCTGCTGCTCGTCACGGTGTTCTTCCGGCCGATCGAGAAGATCAATTCGGTGATCGAGACCTATCCGAAGGGGATCGCGGGCTTCCGGCGCTACACCGAATTCCTTGATACGCGGCCGGACATCGCCGACCTGCCCGGCGCCATCGCCGTCTCCGGCCTCAAGGGCGACATCGCCTATGAGAATGTCAGCTTCGGCTACACGCCGGACCGCCAGATCCTGAAGGGCATCAACCTCACGATCCGCGCCGGCGAGACCATCGCTTTCGTTGGCCCGTCAGGCGCCGGCAAGACGACGATCTGCTCGCTGCTGCCGCGCTTCTACGATGTCGAGACTGGGCAGATCGCCATCGACGGCATCGATATCCGCCAGATGACGCTGGCCTCGCTGCGCGGCCAGATCGGCATCGTCCAGCAGGACGTCTTCCTCTTCGCCGGCACGCTGCGCGAGAACATCGCTTATGGCAAGCTGACCGCGAGCGAGGACGAGATCACCGAAGCCGCCCGGCGCGCCAGGCTCGACGAGATGATCGCGCGGCTGCCCGACGGGCTCGATACTGTGATCGGCGAGCGCGGCGTCAAGCTCTCGGGTGGGCAGAAGCAGCGCCTCGCCATCGCCCGCATGTTCCTGAAGAACCCGCCGATCCTGATCCTGGACGAGGCGACCTCGGCGCTCGACACCGAGACCGAGCGCGCCATCCAGGCCTCGCTCGCCGAACTGTCGAAGGGCCGGACCACGCTGGTGATCGCGCATCGCCTCGCGACGATCCAGGACGCCGACCGCATCATCGTCATCGACGAGACCGGCGTCGCCGAGCAGGGCCGGCATCAGGAGCTGGTGCAGCGGCCGGGCATCTATCGACGCCTGCACGAAGCGCAATATGGCGGTGGGAGGCGATAGCGCCTCTCAATCCGCCGTGTGCTTGCGGGCCTCGGACAAGAGGCCTTCCACGGCCTGCAAGGCCTGCTCGAGCGACAGCTGCTCATCCCCCTGCGGATCGAAGCAGATGCCCCCACAAGCCGTGATGAGTGCGGCGGCAACGGCATAGGCGAAAGCGCCCTCGACGAAACTCGCGCCCCAATAGAAGGCGGCGACGCGCACGATCCCGTCCGCTTGTGGGCCGAAGAGCTCGACCAGATCTTCAACCTCAGCCCGATCGTAGACACTGATTTCGATGCCGGCCTGTATCTGCGCCAGCCTGCCCGGCTGAAATCCGCCGACCTCATCGAGCGAAAAATCCTCGTCGAACGAGAGCTCGAGGCCAAGACGCGTGGCTTCGGTCGCGATCGCCTCGCCGGTGGTCGTCGTTCCAGCCGGCAAGCCGACAAGCAACTCCATTGACATCGCACCCCTCCCCGTTTGGTTGGCCTTCAAGCTGTTTGTTCACTATTTGTTCTTACCCGTTGCTGTCAAGCGGTACCGATACGTTCTGGTTGCGAATTCAGGAGAGCGCAGCCTTGATCGCCGCCGTATCAAAGTAGAACGGTGTGCCCTCGATCAGGCGCCCGCCCTCGAAGCGCAGCACCTCCGCGAAAGGCTGTAAGAGTGTCTTGCCGCTGCTGCGCGCCGTGAGCCGCAGGGTGCAGCTCATAAAGACCGTGTCGCCTGTCTTCGCCACCTGCAGACCCTCGACCGTAAGATCGCTCCAGGTCGCGCGCATCGTCCTGAACAGGCGCCCGATCCCGTCGAGCCCGCGCCAGTCGCCGGCATAGGGCAGCGATGCCGGCTCATGCACGACGACATCAGGATGGAAGGCGGTCGCGAGCAGGTCGAGATCGGCCTCGTCCTGTTGCAGGAAGCGCAGCTCGACCGCGAACATGCGTTCGAGCAGCTCCATGGCGGACAGGCCGCTGGTGTCGGCATTCATAGGAACCTCGAAGTCAGCGCGGCCGAAGCGACCGCTATGGCTCCGAGGAAGCCCTTATCACCCGTCAGCCGCCACCCGCTTCCTGTGCCGGTGGCAATCGAGCTCAGCCGCGCGCTTCGAGCGCCTTGACGATGGCGTCGCCCATCTCGGTGGTCGAGACGGCGTTGGCGCCGGGCGCGGCGATGTCCTTGGTGCGGGTGCCGGCGCCGAGCACGTCGGCGATGGCGCCTTCGAGCCGGTCGGCAGCCTCGCCGGCGCCAAACGAATAGCGCAGCGCCATGGCGAAGGAGCCGATCATCGCGATCGGATTGGCGAGGCCCTTGCCGGCGATATCGGGCGCCGAGCCGTGCACGGGCTCATAAAGCGCCTTGCGCTTGCCGGTCTCCGGATCCTCGGCACCGAGCGAGGCGGAGGGCAGCATACCGAGCGAGCCGGTCAGCATCGCCGCAACGTCGGAGAGGATGTCGCCGAACAGGTTGTCGCAGACGATGACGTCGTACTGCTTGGGCCAGCGCACCAGCTGCATGGCGCAGTTGTCGGCCAGCACATGCTCGAGCTCGACGTCCTTGTAGCTCTTGGCGTGCAGGGCGGTGACCGTCTGCTTCCAGAGCACGCCGGTCTTCATGACATTGTGCTTCTCGGCCGAGGAGACCTTGTTGCGACGGGTGCGCGCCAGCTCGAAGGCGACGGCGCAGATGCGCTCGATCTCGCCGGTGGTATAGAGCTGGGTGTCGACGCCGCGCTTGGAGCCGTCCTCCAGGGTGACGATCTCCTTCGGCTCGCCGAAATAGACGCCGCCGGTGAGCTCGCGCACGATCAGGATGTCGAGGCCCTCGACCACCTCCGGCTTCAGCGACGAGGCCGAGGCCAGTGCCGGATAGCAGATCGCCGGGCGGAGATTGGCGAACAGGCCGAGATCCTTGCGCAGGCGCAGCAGGCCGGCCTCGGGACGGTGCTGATAGGGCACGTCGGCCCATTTCGGGCCGCCGACCGCGCCGAAGAGCACAGCGTCGGCGTCTTGGGCGAGTTTCATGTCGCCTTCCGAGATCGCCTGCTTGTGGGCGTCATAGGCGGCGCCGCCGACGAGGCCGCGCTCGAGCGAGAACGAGCCGAGGCCCTGCTTCTCGAACCAGGAGACGATCTTCTCGACCTGCCCCATCACCTCGGGGCCGATGCCGTCGCCGGGGAGCAGCAGGAGCTTGTGGTTCGCCATCGATTGAGCCTCGCGCAACAGAAATGCGCTGGCTGCTTAGGGGCGCGCCGCGATGGGCGCAAGGCCGGGCGTGCAGCCCTGCCCCGCTGCAACGGGCGTTCAGGCCGATGCGAGCCGTGCCGTGACCTCGATCTCGACCTTCATCTCGGGCTTTAGCAGGCCGGCGACGATGTACATGCCTCCTGCTGGCCGGATCTCGCGGAAGACCTCGCCGCAGACGGCGAGCACCGGCTCGCAATAGCTCCGGTCGGTGACGAAATACTGGGCCCGCACCACCTGCGCGAGCGAGGAGCCGGCCTCGGTCAGCACTGCCTCCAGCGTGCGGAAGATGTTGCGCGCCTGCTCGGCGGCGTCTTCCGGCAACGTCATGGTGGCGTAGTCGTAGCCGGTCGTGCCGGAGACGAAGACCAGATCGCCGTCGACGACGGCGCGCGAATAGCCGAAGGAGCGCTCAAAGGGCGAGCCGGTGGAGATGAGACGGCGGGTCATGGCGGGACTCCGAAGGTGAGCCCTGTCCTCTGCCGGGCGGCTGGATCGCAGCCCACCCGTTTCCTGCGTCAGACGCGCCCGCCCTTCAGCGCGCGCAGGACCTTCTCGCCCGGGCGGCCGGTCTGCGGCATGCCGACCTTGCCCTCGATCTCCTTGATCGCGGCGCGCGTCAGCGCGCCGACGGCACCGTCGGGCTCACCGACATTGTAGCCGCGCTGGATCAAGAGGCGCTGCAGTTCGCGGCGCTGCTCGCGCGAGAGCGGCAGATCGTCGGTCGGCCATTCGCCCTGCACGCCCGGCCGGCCGCGCAGACGGTCGGAGAGCAACGAAATCGCAAGGGCATAGGAATCGGCGCCATTATAGCTGTAGGCGGCGTCGTAGTTCTTGAAGACGAGGAAGGCCGGGCCGTTGCGGCCAGCCGGCATCAGGAGGCCGGCATTGCCGGAGCCGGAGAGCGCCGAGCCGTCGAACTTGACGATGCCCTGGCTCGCCCAATGCGACACCGGTCGCTTCGGATTGCGCCCGGCTCCGCCGGAATAGCCGCCGGGGACGCGGACCTCATAGCCCCAGGTCGCACCGGTGACCCAGCCGGCCTTGGCCATAAAGTTGGCGGTCGAATGCAGCGCATCAGGGATGGAATCGACGAGGTCGCGCCGGCCGTCGCCATCGCCGTCGACGGCGAGCCGCAGATAGGTCGAGGGGATGAACTGGGTGTGGCCGAAGGCGCCGGCCCAGGAGCCGAACAGCCGCTCGGGACGAAGGTCGCCGCGCTCGATGATCTGCAAGGTGGCGATCAGTTCGCCCTTGAAGAAGGCGTTGCGGCGCGGCGCCAGGCAGGCGCCGGTCGAGAGCGCCTGGACCAGCGGCATCTTGCCCCGCGCCTTGCCGAAATCGCTTTCCACGCCCCAGACCGCCGCGATGGTATGGCGGTCGACGCCGAAGCGCTGCTCGGCGGCGGCGAGCGTCGAAGCGTGCTGGCGCATCATCGAGCGCCCCTCCGCAACCTTCTCGTCGTCGACCAGCGTGCCGAGATAGTCCCAGATCGGCGTCTTGAACTCCGGCTGGTTGTTCATCGCCTCGATCACCTTCATGTCGGGCGTAACGCCCGCCATGGCGCGGTCGAAGGTGGCGCCGGAGACGCCCTTGGCCGCAGCCGCCGAGCGCAGGCCGGCGACGCAGGAGTCGAAATCAGCACGCGCACCGGTCGCGGCGAGGAGCAGGAAAGGCAGGGCCAGGATCGAAGCGCGCATGGGTCCACCGAATCGCAGGATTGGCGCGAATCTAGGGCGCTGCGGTTAACGGAGGTTAACCATGCGCGTCCGGGGAGCGCGCGGCGCACCGAAACCGGCTATGTCTTCTCGACCTCTCCTGCCCGCGCGAATCGCTTCAGGTCCGCATGTCCACCGCCGCCATCGAAGCGCTCGGCTTCTGCGCCGCCTTGCTCACCACCTTCTGCTGGCTGCCGCAGGCCTGGCAGACGATCAAGACGCGCGATACCAGCGGCATCTCGCTGTGGACGCAGGCACTGTTCGCCACCGGCATCGTGCTCTGGCTGATCTATGGCGTGCTGATCGCCTCGTGGCCGCTGATCGGCGCCAATACGGTCACGCTCGCGCTGGTGCTCGTCATCCTGACGATGAAATTGCGCTACGGCTGAGCCGTTTCTCCACCCGATTTCCCAATTCCGGAACCTGCCATGCCAGCTCTCAGCACTGCCCATCTCTTGCCGATCGGCATGCTGATCGCCTCGAACGTGTTCATGACCTTCGCCTGGTACGGCCACCTCTCCTACAAGAGCACGGCGATCTGGCTGGCGATCCTGGCGAGCTGGATGATCGCGCTGCCGGAATACATGCTCGCCGTGCCGGCCAACCGGATCGGCCACGGCGTCTACTCGGCGGCCGAGCTGAAGACGATCCAGGAGGTGGTGACGCTCTGCGTCTTCGCATTGTTCTCGGTGTTCTGGCTGAAGGAGCAGCTGACCTGGAACCATGCCATCGGCTTCGCCCTGATCGCAGCCGGCGCCTTCTTCATCTTCCACGCCAAGGCTTGAGCGATGGCGCCGATCCCGCACTCCGGTCATTCTGCCGTCGAGGCCTATCTCGCCGAGGGCTATGAAAGCGTCGTCGGCATGTCCTCACGCTTTGCGGCTGCGGTCTGCGCACGGCTGCTGCGGCTGCAGACGGAGGAAGGCGTCAAAGGGCCGATCGCCGAGATCGGCGCCTTCGAAGGCCGTTTCTTCATCGCGCTGGCCCATGCGCTCGAGCCCGGCGAGATCGCGCTGGGCATCGACATCTTCGAATGGCCCAACCCCGAGGTGAAGGACCGGTTCGAGGCGAACTGCCTGAAGCATGGCATCGCGCCCGAGCGCCGCGTCACCATCAAAGGCGATGCCGGCGCGATGTCCCCGGCCGAGCTGATCGGCCATGCCCGCGGCGAGAAACTGCGCTTCATCCATATCGACGGCGAACACTCGCGCGCCGCCCTGAGCAAAGATCTGGCGCTCGCCACCGCCTGCCTTTCCGAGGGCGGGCTGATCGTGCTCGACGACATGCTGCACCCCGGCTACCCGACGCTGATGGTCGCGGTGCAGGAGTATCTCGCCGCCAATCCCGGTATCGTTCCGCTGTGCATCATCGACCGGGAGACCATTGTCGGCGCGACCAAGTTCGTGCTTTGCCAGCGCCACTGGTTCGAGCGTTATCAGGCGGTCATGCTGACGATCTTCAAGGAGCAGATCTGGCCGCTGGGAGCCGACTTCGAGCCACATTGGTGCCTCGTTCTGTCGCTCGATACGCGGCTCGCCGAGATCACCTGATTCTCCCCGGACTGCCCGAAGGATGCCTGCCTTGCTCAAGCCGATGACGCTCGCCCTGTGCCTTGCCGCCCTGTCCAGCGCTGCCCTTGCCGGACCGACCTGCTCGCCGAGCGACGAGCGCGCCCGCATCCTCGCCTCGGCCTCGCCCGGTAACCTCCATCGCGACTGGAAGGGCGGAAACCGGGTCGGCTATGGCTGGTCGCTGCAGGTCGACCGCAGCGTGCGCGACGCGGCCGGCACCGAATACTATCTCGGCGACCTCTACGACACGCGCGGGCAGCTCGCGACCCGCAAGGTCTTCGTCGTTGAGCGTGAATGGGATTGCGGGCCGTGACGAGCCCTCTCCGTCATTGCGAGGAGCGATAGCGACGAAGCAATCCAGGGGCGGCAGAGCTCTACGCCTCCCTGGATTGCTTCGCTGCGCTCGCAATGACGAGCTGGCTCAGCGCGCCGGTTTTACCCGCAGCACCTTCCCGTTTGAATCGTCGCTGAGCAGATAGAGGAAGCCGTCCGGCCCCTGCCGGACGTCGCGGATGCGCTCACCGAGAGTGGTCAGCAGACGCTCCTCGCCAGTGACCTTCTCGCCATCGGTCGAGAGCCGCGACAGCAATTGTCCGGCGAGCGCGCCGACGAAGAGCGAATTCTTCCAGGCAGGCCACTTATCGCCGGTGTAGAAGGCGGCGCCGGACGGCGCGATCGACGGATCCCAGTAGAACAGCGGCTGCTCCATGCCGGGCTTCGAGGTGCCCTCGCCGATCTTCACGCCGGAATAGTCGATGCCGTAGGTGATGACCGGCCAGCCATAGTTGAGGCCGGCCTTCGGCGTATTGATCTCGTCACCGCCGCGAGCGCCGTGCTCGGCCGTCCAGAGCTGGCCGGTCTGCGGATGCAGCGCGGCGCCTTGCACGTTCCTGTGGCCGATCGACCAGATCTCCGGCGCCCAGCCCGGCTTCTTCGGATTGCCCTCCGCCGCTCCGCCCTCGGGGCGAATGCGCAGCACCTTGCCGAGATGGTTCTCCGGGTTCTGCGCCTGGTCGCGCTGGCTGTAGCGGTCGCCGACCGTGACGAAGAGCGCACCGGTCCGGTCGAAGACCAGCCGCGAGCCGAAATGCATGTTGCTGGCGATCGTCGGCATCTGCCGGAAGATCACGCTGAGGCCCTCCAGCGTGGTGCCGTTGGCGCTGAGGCGGGCGCGGGCGACGCTGGTGCCGTTGCCGTTAGCGCGCGGCTCGGCGAAGGAGAGGTAGAGATAGCGGTTCTGGGCGAAGTTCGGATCGAGCACGACGTCGAGCAGGCCGCCCTGCCCGCGCGCCACGACATTGGGCACGCCCGAGATCGGCGGCGAAAGCTTGCCGTCGCTGCCGACCAGCCTCAAGCGCCCCGGCCGCTCGGTCACCAGCATGCGCCCGTCAGGCAGGAAGGCGAGGCCCCAGGGATTCTCCAGCCCGCTCGCTACCGTCTCCACGACGAGTTCGCCGGCGCTCGACGGATAGCGCTGCTGGGCCGCGGCGGGCGTTGCTCCGAGAGCCAAAGCGAGGGCGATGAAGGCGAGCCGCATGCAGAAACTCCCGAAGTCGATAGCAAACCTGCCGCCACTTCGTGACGACAGCACGTCCCGCCCCGAACGAGACGGGGCGAGCGCTTCAGGAAGAATGCACGATTCAGCCGCCGGTTGCTTCGAGCTCACGCCGAAGTGAGACGATCTGTGAGGTCTCGTCCAGCGCAACGTCGGCGCTGGTGACGACCGCCCCGGCGGCAACGTCGCGCACCAGCTTGACGTGATGGGCGAGTCCAATCGGCAGCGCCTTCGCCGCGCGGCTGGCGGTTGCCGGCATCAGCTTGCCGTAGACGGTGTAGCCGCCCTCGCCGTCCAGCATCTCACCAGCTTTGAGATCACGCTTGGCTGTGGCGACCGCATCGCCGCGCCAGCTCCTGGTCGTGCCGGTCGGCTCGCCGCGCAGGGCCGCGTTCAGCACCGAGAGCGACAGTTCGAGCCCGATCAGGTGGAAGGGCTTGTACATCGCCGCATAGAGGCCGGTGGAGTCGGTCGGCAAGCCGTATTGCTTGAAGCAGGCGGCGGCATAGGGGTTTGGCGCCTTCAGCACGACATAGACGCCCCAGCGCAGGTCGCGGAAGACCGGCCGCCCGTCGCGCTCCAGCGAGGAGACGACCTCGACCATGCCGTCATGGTCGAGCTGGCCGCCGACCGCCTTCGGCCGCAACACATGGGCGAGATCATCGACGCCGCAAGGCGGGAACGACAGTCCATCGGCCGGGACATCGAGACCGCAGGCATTGGCGACCGCCGCCATCTCGATCGCCGATTTGGTGCCATCGAGGAAGGAGTTGAACATTTGCGGGTTCATGCCGGCGGCCTTCGCCGCCTCGGGCGTCAAACCGTAATGGCTCCAGACCTCGTCGGGCGTGACGCGGTGATAGGCCGGCAGGTATTTGGTGCCCTTGCCGGCGGCCGCGACAGTGAAACCGGTGGCTCTGGCCCAGTCGACCATCTCGGCGACGAGCGCCGGCTGGTCGCCATAGGCCATGGAATAGACCACGCCTGCCGCTCTCGCCTTCGCGGCCAGCACCGGGCCGACCAGCACGTCGGCCTCGACATTGACCATGACGACATGGCGCTTGGCCGCGATCGCGGCGAGCGCGTGGCGGGCGCCGGCGGCCGGATGGCCGGTCGCCTCGATCACCACCTCGACGCCGTCCATCTCCGCCGCGGTGACGCCGCTATCGACGAAGCGCGTGGCGGCGATGCGGGTCTCGTCCCAGCCGACGGTGCGGCAGGCAGTTTTCGCCCGCTCGGGATCGAGATCGGCGATCACCGCGACCTCCAGCCCCTCGATATGCGGAACCTGGGCCAGGAACATCGAGCCGAACTTGCCGGCACCGATCAAAGCGCAGCGGACGGGACGGCCGGCCTCGGCGCGGGCGGCGAGCTTGGGCATCAGGTTCATGGGCAGGCTCCGTTAGCGACGATCCCATAAGGCACACCCTACCCGTCATGCTCGCCCTTGTGGCGAGCATCCACGTCTCGAACACCGCATGCGATCAAGGAAGCGAAGACGTGGATGGTCGGGACAAGCCGACCATGACGGAAATGGCATATGCGGCTTTTGAAGATCACTCCGGCTTGACGCCGGCTTCCTTGATGATCTTCTCCCAGGTCGCGATTTCCTGCTGGTGATAGGGCCGGAAGGCGGCGGGATCGCGGACCTTGAGGGTGAAGCCGAGCTTGAGGATCTGCTCGGCGATCACCGGCTTGGCGAGCGAGGCCAGCACGGCCTTGGACAGGGTCTCCAGCACCGGCGCCGGTGTCGCGGCCGGGGCGAAGAAGGCGGCCCAGCTATCGGCATCGGCATCGCTCACGCCCTGCTCGCGCAAAGTCGGGATGTCCTTGGCGCGCGGATTGCGCTCCGGGCTCGCCAGCGCGATTGCCCGCAGCGTGCCGGCATTGATCTGCTCCAGCACCGAAGGCAGCGTCGAATTGGCGATGTCGATGCGCCCGCCGATGATCTCCTGCACCAGCGGCGCAGCGCCACGGAACGGCACATGCGTCATCTTGATGCCGGTGCGCTGCATGAACAGCTCCATGGCGAGATGCGAGCCGGAGCCGACGCCGGTCGAGCCATAGTTGAGCTTGCCGGGATCGGCCTTGGCGAGCGCGATCAGCTCCTTGATGTTTTTCGCCGGCAGGTCGTTGCGCACGACGAAGGCGTGCTCGAAGGCGCCAACGCCGGCGACCGGCGCAAAATCCTTGACCGCGTCATAGCCCGGCTCCTTCAGCAGGAACATGTTGTTCCCATGCGTCTGGTTGTTGCCGAAGATGAAGGTGTGGCCGTCGGCGACGCCATGCGCGACCGCACGGGTACCGACCGCGCCCGAGGCACCAGCGCGGTTGTCGACGAGAACGTTCTGGCCGATCGAGGTCGAGAGGTCCTGCGCAACGAAGCGCGCGATCGCATCGGTCGGCCCGCCCGCCGGGTAAGGCACGACCAGCGTGATCGGCTTCGACGGATAGCTCTGCGCCCGCACGATGGCCGGAGCGAAGACTGCGCCGGCAACGAGGCCGAGCGTGGAACGGCGGGTCAGCGACATGGATTTCCTCCCGGGAGCCCGATTGGGAGACGGGCTTTCGGGGCAGGATTAGGGGCAACGCCCTACTTCGTCCAGCCGCCCACGGCTTACCCTATGTACAGCTTGGCGATGATGCACCGCTGCTGCTACGCTGGCAGGGATAGCCGTGCCTCGAGCGAGACTTTGTCCGCTCCAATCTGCTCCCAAAGTGCAGGTGACCAAATGGCGATCCGGCCCTTCATCCTCGAGCCAAACTACGACTCGTTCTTCGACCGCGCGGGAACAGGACAACCGGCGCAGCTTCGCATCAGGCTGAAGGTGACGCTTGTTCCCCTCGATCCGTCGACAGCGTGGGCGAGAAGCCGCCATGCCTCCAACCTTCCGGGATCGCCTGCGGGACCGCTTCCTCCGTCCCATCTGGCTGCGAGCGAGGCCGATTTCAAACGCGGCAGCGTCGTCGACGCCGGCGGCCAACCCGTGCCCTGTCGGAGCTGGCTCGCCAGCGAATGGCAGGATTTCACCAAGCGCTTCAAGCACATCGTCGAGACCGTCTGGAACAACCAGATGGTGTTCCTGCCGACCGAGAATGGAGACAGCCTGAGCGACGCCGATTTCTGGCAACTGATCGGCAATCCCAAGGTGCCGGCGCATGTCGTGGGCGTACTCGAAATCGATCTGCAGCCGACCGGTGCGGGTAGCCATGCCATCATCGAGGTCGCGCATCTGGCCAATCCGGGGGCGAGCTTCCGGGACCGGATGACCCGCATCACCGATGAAAGCGTCCAGTTCGGGGAGCACAATTTCAGGGCGGGCCGGGCCCGCGGGATCGGTGGGAAGACCGGCCAATTCGCGGCCGCGCACGAAGTCGGCCACTGGCTCCGCGACCCCGGCTCGACAGTGTTCGACCACATCGATCGGTCCTATGCGCTCACCCTGCCCAGAGCCCAGCAGGACAACGCGCAATATGGCCGGACGCTCGGACGATACTATTCGATCATGGGCGGCGGGACCGTGGTGACCGATCATGACGCCACGCCGTGGATTTCGCGCCTGCGCCGACAGACGCCGATGAAGCTCGGCTGGATGTATGTGCACAGAATCCACTTCCGCCGCAGCCTGAACGAGGTGTCCGCGCGTCAGAAGCGATTGCTGCTGGCTGCGGGTTTCCTGCCCAAGCTTCTCCAACCGGGGCAAATTCCCTAGGCGGAGAATCCCGCCCGCTTCAGGCGCTGCACCGCGACGTCCAACGCCTGCAGGAAGGCCGAGCGGTCCTTCTGCGAGAACGGCTTCGGCCCGCCGCTGACGCTGCCCATGGCGCGCAGGTCCTCCATCATGTCGCGGGTTGCGAGCGCCATGCCGATCGAGGCTTCGGTAAAGGGCTTGCCTGTCGGGCCGACCACGTCGGCGCCGGCCTTGATGCAGCGATCGGCGAGCGGGATGTCGGCAGTGATCACGATCGCGCCGCGGCTGGCACGCTCGGCGATCCAGTCATCGGCGGCATCGAAATTCCCGGGCACGACGACGCGCTCGATCCAGGGTTCGCGCGGCACCTGCATGAAGCTGTTGGCGACGACGAAGACCTTGAGCTTGTGCCGCTCGGCGACGCGATAGACCTCCGGCTTCACCGGACAGGCGTCGGCGTCGACATAGATCGCAATGGTGTTGGCGGGACCGTCCATCCGCACGCAATCGCAGGCGATCCGGCGTGGCGCAAGCGCCTTTATGCCGGCCTTATGCGCTGGAACGCCTTCCGCATGGCGGTCTTATCGGGAGCGGACCTACATCATCGGCATCGATGGAGGTCGATATGTCGATGAACAACGCCTTGTTCCGCACCAGCCAGCAGCGCCGCGCCCGCGCCGTCTATGACAGCGTCGCCAGCCGCCGCCCGGTCGTCGGAATCCTTTGTGCCGAGATGGTCGCGCTCGCCGTGTTCGCACTGGCCGCCGCCGCCTTCATCGGCCTGCGCGCCTGGTTCGCCTTGCCGAACTGACGCGCCACCATGGGACAGTTCAAGCCGCTACAGCCGCTTACCGGCGAGAGCCATCTCTTCCTGGTCGGCCAGTCGAGCCATGGCTTCTGGGTCGCGCGCGACCTCGAAGGCCGCAGCGAAGGCATCTTCCGCAACCAGAAAGACGCGGTCCGCTTCGCCCTTTCCGAGGGCGGCCACCCCAATGCCGTGCTGATCTCACCGAACGAGGTCGAGCCGAGCTATGGCCTGGGCATCCATTGAGGGCATGCCCGCAGCCGACAAGGCGAGCCGCGACCTCGACAGGGCGCTGCTCGCCATCTTCCTGGAAGCTGCAGGCGCGCTGATCGATCAGCTCGTCGACGCCGGCATCGTCGATCCCGCCGACATCGCCCGCCGCCTCAACCGGCGCGGCTTTCCCTGCTTCGGGCGGCCGCGCTGGAACGCCGTCGCAGTCGCGACGGTGCTGCGTCGCCGGGAGCGCCTGCGCGAAGCAGCCTGACATGAGAGCCGGCGTGTGGCACGCCTGCCCGCATCAGCCTGGAAGCCCGGTCGGCATGCTCGGCCGGCGGGCGGCGGCAATGACGACGCCCGTCGCCACCTGGCCGGCTTTCCGCTGCGTGATCAGCCTGTGCAAGGCAACCGTCATCATGGCGCCGACGATGACGTCGATGAGATGGTGACCACCGATCGGAATGGTCGATATGATGATCGCGCCCGCCACCGCCCAGGCCAGCGCGGTCACCGCGCCGAGCCCGCGCAAGGCCAGCGGCACGCACAGCGCGGCGGCCGTATGGAAAGACGGGAAGGTGATCAGGCCTTCCGTGGCAGGCAGGCTGAAACGCGTGAAGGTTCCCGCCCGAAGCGCCTCGAATTGAGCGAGATGCCAAACCCCGGCATCCGCCGAGATGGCGCTGCGCACGGTTTCGTCGGGACGGAAATGCACATAGGCGCCAACGGCCGGAACGATACCGGACAGAACGGCGGCCAACAGGCATGTCCCGACGAGCAGGACCATGAACTCCACGATGCGGGCGTGCCATTGCAGCACGTTGAGCAGGACGAGCACATAGATCAGCGGCACGATGGTGCCGTGATAGGCATAACCGAGCAGCCAGACCAGAGTGGGGCTCTCGTTGAACCAGGCGACGACCGCGAGCCAGTCGAAACCGAGCCAGCTATCGACCCGCGCCAGGACAGGGTCCATCAGCGGCATGCCCGCGCCAAGCCCGGCCGTGGCGTAGGTGAAGATCGCGAGGGGCGCCGGCATCAGCAGGAACCACGCCACGCTCAGCGCAGACGACGTCGCCACAGCATTGCCGAGCCAGGCCGCAGCCAGGACGAATCCCGACGCTATGGCGAGGACGAGCCCCATGGTGCGCCAGCTGGCCGGCTCGATGGTGATGCCGAGCCAGGCGAAGCTGAGGAGGCCAGCCACCAGCGCCCCGGCCAACAGCCCGAAGGGCAAGGCGACGGCCCGGATCAGCATCAGGTTGGCGGCGGGAAGGGCGCGGATCATCATGGCGCAACCTCTCGCAACTGCGTTTCCATGCCGTTACCGCAGGTGACATCTGCGCAGCGCGTCGCATCGCATCATGAACGAATGCTTGCGAGGCCGGTCATGCGGGCCTAGGAAGCACCCCGCGCCCGCGATGGGCGCCTTTGCCCTCCCGGAGACCTGGACCATGGCTTTCCTTGCCGACGCCCTGAAGCGCGTGAAGCCGTCTGCGACCATCACCATCACGCAGAAGGCGCGCGATCTGAAAGCGCAGGGCAAGGACGTGATCTCGCTCTCCGTCGGCGAGCCCGATTTCGACACGCCGGACAATATCAAGGAGGCGGCGATCGCCGCCATCCGCCGCGGC
This sequence comes from Allobosea sp. NPDC055332, assembly GCF_053645455.1. NCBI lineage: Bacteria > Pseudomonadati > Pseudomonadota > Alphaproteobacteria > Hyphomicrobiales > Alloboseaceae > Allobosea > Allobosea sp. NPDC055332. Next base: position 747,545 of record NZ_JBSHMO010000002.1, read on the forward strand.
GAGACGAAGTACACGCCGGTCCCCGGCATCCCGCAGTTGCGCGAGGCGATCACCCGCAAGCTGAAGCGCGAGAACGGCCTCGACTATAAGGCCAGCCAGACCATCGTCGGCACCGGCGGCAAGCACGTCATCTACAACGCCCTGCTCGCCACGCTGAACCCGGGCGACGAAGTGATTTGCGTTGCGCCCTACTGGGTCAGCTATCCCGAGATGGTCGCGCTCTGCGGCGGCACACCGACCTTCTGCGAGGCGACGCTTGCCAACAACTTCAAGCTCCAGCCGGCCGATCTCGAGGCCGCGATCACGCCGAAGACCAAGTGGCTGATCCTGAACTCGCCGTCGAACCCGTCGGGCGCCGCCTACACCCATGCCGAGATGAAGGCGCTGACCGACGTTCTGATGCGCCATCCGCATGTCTGGATCCTGACCGACGACATGTACGAGCACCTGGTCTATGGCGACTTCAAATTCGTCACCCCGGCGCAGGTCGAGCCCGGTCTCTACGAGCGCACGCTGACCATGAACGGCGTCTCGAAGTCCTATGCCATGACCGGCTGGCGCATCGGCTACGCCGCTGGCCCGCAGCACCTGATCAACGCCATGGACCTGGTCCAGGGCCAGCAGACCTCGGGCACCTCGGCGATCTCGCAATGGGCGGCGGTCGAGGCGCTCGACGGCACCCAGGAGCATATCCCGGTGTTCCGCAAGGCGTTCGAGCGCCGGCGCGACCTCGTCGTCTCGATGCTGAACCAGACGCGTGGCCTGAAGTGCCCGACGCCGGAAGGCGCCTTCTACGTCTATCCCGATTGCTCGGAGCTGATCGGCAAGAAACTGCCGAACGGCAAGACAATCGAGACCGATGAGGACCTGGTTATGGGCCTGCTGGAGAACGAAGCGGTCGCCGCCGTGCACGGCTCCTCCTTCGGCCTCGGCCCGAACTTCCGCATCTCCTACGCGACCTCCGACGAGAAGCTGGAAGAGGCCTGCCGCCGTATCCAGCGCTTCTGCGCCGAGCTGCGCTGAGACATCGCGAGGCCGGCGGCTCGTCTGCCGGCCTCGTTCTGATCCGCGATGACACTCGAAGACCAGCGCGCCCTGATGCTGTCGGGGCGCATGTATGACGACCTGACGCCGGAGCTGATCGCGGCGCGGGCGCAGGCCGTCGGCCTGACCGATGCCTATAACCGCAGCCTCGGCCAGCCGCAGGCGAAGCGCGAGGCGCTGCTCCGGGCCGTCCTGCGCGATATCGGCCCCGGTGCGCATTTCGAGCCGAATTTCCGCTGCGAGTTCGGCTTCAACATCAGCATCGGCCGCAGCTTCTACGCCAATTTCGACTGCGTCATGCTGGATGGCGGCGAGATCACCATCGGCGACCATGTCCTGCTCGGTCCGCGCGTCGGCATCTACACCTCCAACCACGCCATCGATCCGGCCGAACGGGTGGCCGGCGGCTGCTATGCCAGGCCGGTGACGATCGGCAACCGGGTCTGGGTCGGCGGCGGCGTCCAGATCAACCAGGGCGTCACGATCGGCGACGACAGCATCATCGGCGCCGGCAGCGTCGTGACGCGCGACGTTCCGGCCGGCGTGATCGCAGCCGGCGTGCCCTGCAAGGTGCTGCGCGCGATCACCGAGGCGGACAGGACCGGGTTTCGCTCGACGCGTCGCTGAGCAGACGCCAGCCGTTTCCGGCTTCGTGAATTGCGATCACCTGCGCCTTTGGATAACGCTCCGGCATGAACCGCCGTGCGCTCCTGCTGCTCGCCGCCCTCTGCTCGCTCCCGGCACGCGCCGAAGCTCAGACAGCCCTGCCCTCGCTCTCCGTCCGCGAGGCACACGAGGCAGCCAAAGCCGGCAAGCTCGTCCTCGTCGACATCCGCACGCCCGAGGAATGGGCCGATACCGGCGTGCCGGAGGGCGCGATCAAGCTCGACATGACCGGCAGCGCCTTCGAGGTCAGGCTGGCGGCGCTGAAGCTCGACCATCCCGGCAAGCCGATCGCGCTGATCTGCCGGACCGGCAACCGGACCTCGACCGTGCAGAAGACGCTCGCGGCGCGTGGCTGGAAGGAACTGGTCGACGTCCGCGGCGGGCTGCTCGGCAATCCCAGGGACAAGGGCTGGCTGGCGGAAGGCCTGCCGGTGGTCGGGCCTTGAGGGGCTACCCCCGCAACGGGCCGATTGACGCGACACATCGCCGGCCCCAAGCTGGAGCGGTGAACTCCGCTCCGCGCCCCACGAACATCGTCCGACGCCGACGCTGCATCAACCAGCGGCGGGGCGTGCCGATTCTGCGACGACGAGACTTCCGAGGGCACTAGACCCTCATTCCGGCGCCGAAGAATCTTCCGCAACCTGCCCACCTCCCGGTCGGCAGGATTTTTGTTGCCTGACATCATCGGCCCTATGGCCAGCGCATTGCCCCAGGCGAATACAGTCTCATCAGGAGAGGTTGGATCTCACATGGCATCTCGCGTCACACTCAAAGCCTTGGACGGTGCCTACGGCGTGGCCCGGCTGGCTTCGTCCGATCCGATTCCGGGCTGGGCCGATGGCGCTGGCTTCGTCAGCATCAGCCGCAGCGATGACGAACTCTCGGTCGTCTGCCGGGAGGACCGTGTCCCGCACGATGTGCGCATGGATGGCGGCTGGTCCTGCCTCAAGCTGCAGGGGCCGTTCGCCTTCGATGAAACCGGCATCGTCCTGTCGGTGATCGCGCCACTGTCGAGCAACGGCATCGGCATCTTCATCGTCTCGACCTTCGATGGCGATCATCTGCTGGTGAAGGCGACCGATTTCGAGAAGACGTGCACATTGCTGGCAGAGGCTGGGCACAGGCTGATCTGACGCCGGGCCTCAGACAGGCAGCTGTGTCCCTTCAGGAACGCTCGCGGTCGCCGAGCAAATCCGGTCGCCGCTCCCGCGTGATCCGTTCCGCCTGCTCGCGGCGCCAGCGGGCGATGCGGGCATGGTCGCCGGAGAGCAACGCCTCGGGCAGGCCCCTGCCCTCCCATTCGCGCGGGCGGGTGTAGTGCGGGTATTCGAGCAGACCGTTCTCGAAGCTCTCCTCGGTGCCGGAGGCTTCCTTGCCCATCACGCCGGGGATCAGGCGCACGCAGGCGTCGAGGAGCACCATGGCGGCCATCTCGCCGCCGGAGAGGATGTAGTCGCCGACCGAGACCTCGGTCAGCCCCCGCCCCTCGATGACGCGCTCGTCGACGCCCTCGAAGCGGCCGCAGACGATGACGACGCCTTCGCCGGCAACGTAGTCCCGCACCATGCGCTGGCTGAGCGGGCGCCCACGCGGCGACATCAGCAGGCGTGGGCGGGTATCGTCAGCCGGAACCGCCGCATCGATCGCCGCCGCCAGCACGTCGCAGCGCAGGACCATGCCGGCGCCGCCGCCGGCCGGCGTGTCATCGACATTGCGATGCCGGCCAATGCCGTGCTCGCGGATCTGGTGCGTCTCCAACGACCAGAGCCCGGTGCGCAGGCCCTCGCCCGCCAGCGAGGCGCCGAGCGGGCCAGGGAACATCTCGGGATAGAGGGTCAGGACCGAGGCGCGGAATGCCATCGCTCAAGCAAAGCGCAGTGCCGGATGCCCGTCCAGCCTCGCATAATCGCTGACGCTGGCGATGACGTTGTCGAAGGCGGCGAAGGCCTCGGCCGGCAGCATGGTCAGCACCGCAACGGCGCGCATGCCGGCGCGGCGAGCGGCCTCGACGCCATTCGGGGCATCCTCGAAGACGATGCAATCGGCCGGGGCGACGCCCATGCGCTCGGCTGCGGCGAGGAACATGTCGGGATGCGGCTTGCCGCGAAAGCCCTGGCTCGGCGAAACGATGGTGGCGAAGCGCTGGCGCAAAGAGAGCGTATCGAGGATCAGGGCAATGTTCGGCGGCGCGGCGGCGGTGCCGACCGCCATCGGCACGGCATGATTGTCCGCTCGGTCGAGCAGATCGACGAGGCCGCCGAGCGGCGTGACCAGCGGGCCATAGGTCTCGCGGTAGAGCCCTTCCTTCTCCTCGGCGAGCCGATCCAGCTCGGCCGCATCGGCGCCGGGGAAATGCGGGCCGATGATGTCGGAGATCGCCATGCCGGCGGTCCGCGCCGAAAAGGTCGCGCGCTCGAAGGGCAGGCCGTATTTGCGGTACCAGACCTCCCAGGCGTCGTCATGGTAGCGCATATTGTCGACGATGGTGCCGTCCATGTCGAAGATCAGCGCCTTGGCCGGCGTCTCAGGCAGCATCGTCATCCTCGAACAATCCGGCGGGAGGCAGTGCCTCGATGCGCTTGGCCGCGATGTCGATGCGTGGCGCATAGGCCTTGGTGAAGGGCATCAGCACCGAGCGGCCATCCGGCGTCTCGATGTCGATGAGGTCGCCGGCGCCGTAATTGGCGACGGCGGTGACAGTCCCCAGAACGGCTCCATCGGGCCCGATGACGCTGCAGCCGACGAGATCAGCCTGCAGGAACTCGTCCTCGTCCTCGGGCGCCGGCAGGCGCGAGCGCTCGATATGGAGCTTGACGCCGTTCAGGAGCTCGGCGCCCTCGCGGCTGGTCACGCCCTTGAGCCGGGCGACGACCACTTCCTTGGCGGGCCTGATATCGGCGATCTCGAAGCGCCGGCCCTTCTCGTCGACGAGCGGGCCGTATTCGGCGAGCGCCAGCGGATCGGCCGTGAAGGTCTTGATCCGGACCTCGCCGCGCACGCCATGCGGCGCGCCGACGACGCCGAGCAGGACGAGATCACCGTCAGCCATCACGCTTCCTTCTCGGCCACCCGGTCATGCTCGGGCTTGCCCCGAGCATGACCGCAATCGGCTCACTCAGCCGCAGCTTCGGCCGGGGCGGCAGCCTTCTCGGCCTTCTTCTCAGCGCGCTCCTTGGCCTTGTCGCCGGGAACAGCCTTGTTCGGGTTGTTGCGGGCCGGGCGCTTGGACACGCCAGCAGCGTCGAGGAAGCGCAGGACGCGATCGGTCGGCTGAGCGCCCTTGGCGAGCCAGGCCTTGGCCTTCTCGAGGTCGAGCACGACGCGCTCCGGCGAGTCCTTGGCCTTCATCGGGTCATAGGCGCCGATCTTCTCGATGAAGCGGCCATCGCGCGGCGAGCGGGCGTCGGCGACGACGATGCGGTAGTACGGGCGCTTCTTGGCGCCGCCACGGGTCAGGCGGATCTTCAGGGACATTGCTCTTCTTCCTTTGGTTCGAGCGGTAGAATTACTTCTTCTTGAACGGATTGTTGCCGAGGCCAGGCAGGCCGCCCAGTCCCGGGAGCTTAGGCATCATGCCGGCAGGCGGGGTGACGCCCTTGGGCAGACCGGGGAAGCCGCCCGGAGGCAGCGAAGGCATGCCGCCGCCCGCGCCGAGCTGCTTCTGCAGTTCGGCGAGCTGCGCGGGGTCCATCTTCGAGGGGTCGGGCATGCCGGCCGGCAGGCCGCCCATGCCGCCGCCGAGACCGAACATGCTGCCGAGCTTGCCGAGCATGCCGCCCTTCTGGCGGGCCATCTGCTTCATCATGTCCGCCATCTGGCGGTGCATCTTCAGCAGCTTGTTGATCGCCTCGGGCGAGGTGCCTGAGCCGGCAGCGATGCGCTTCTTGCGGCTGTTCTTGAGCAGATCGGGATTCTTGCGCTCGGCCGATGTCATCGAGTTGATGATGGCGATCTGCCGGGCGATGACCTTATCGTCCATCTTCGAGCTGGCGATCTGGTTCTTCATCTGCGCCATGCCGGGCAGCATGCCCATCAGCCCGCCGAGGCCGCCCATCTTCTCCATCTGCTGGAGCTGGGTGCGCAGGTCGCCGAGATCGAAATTGCCCTTGGCGAGGCGCTGCGCCAGTTCCTGCGCCTTGTCGGCATCGACCGTGGCCGCCGCCTTCTCGACCAGGCCGACGATGTCGCCCATGCCGAGGATGCGGTTGGCGACGCGCGAGGGATGGAAATCCTCGAGCGCGTCGGTCTTCTCGCCGGTACCGACGAGCTTGATCGGCTTGCCAGTGACGGCGCGCATCGAGAGCGCAGCGCCGCCGCGGCCATCGCCGTCCATGCGGGTCAGCACGATGCCGGTGAGGCCGACGCGGCCGTCGAAGGCGCGGGCGGTGTTGACCGCGTCCTGACCGGTCAGCGCATCGGCGACGAGCAGGACCTCATGCGGATTGGTCGCCGCCTTGACCTCGGCGACCTCGGCCATCAGCGCCTCGTCGAGGGTGACCCGGCCGGCGGTGTCGAGCATGACGACGTCGTAGCCGCCGAGCTTACCGGCCTCGATCGCGCGACGGGCGATCTGCACGGCCGACTGGCCGGCGACGATCGGCAGCGTCTCGACGCCGACCTGCTTGCCGAGGATGGCGAGCTGCTCCATCGCGGCCGGGCGGCGCGTATCGAGCGAGGCCATCAGGACTTTCTTCTTGTCCCGGTCGGTCAGGCGCCTGGCGATCTTGGCCGTCGAGGTGGTCTTGCCGGAGCCCTGTAGACCCACCATCAGGATCGGGACCGGCGGCACGGCGTCGAAGGTGATGCCCTCGCCCTCGCCGCCGAGCGTGTCAATCAGCACGTCGTTGACGATCTTGATGACCTGCTGGCCGGGCGTGACCGACTTCAGCACCTCGGCGCCGACGGCGCGCTCGCGGACCTTGTCGGTGAAGCTGCGCACGACCTCGAGCGCGACGTCAGCCTCGAGCAGCGCCCGGCGCACCTCGCGCAGCGCGGCGTTGACGTCGTCCTCGGTCAGCGCGCCCCTGCGGGTCAAACCCGAGAGGATGCCGGAAAGTCTGTCGCTCAGCGTGCCGAACATGCGGTCCTGCTTTGCCTGGCCTCAAGAAGTCGACATCACCTATGCTATCCGCCAACCGGTTTCGCGCCCGAGGGCGCAGACGCGCTGTCGGGCGTTGACCTCCGGGCTCATGAAAGCCGCTGGGCGGCCCGGTCGGCGGATGAGGTTTCGGCGATGTCGGCGAAACGAATGCGCGCGTTAAAGCGGACAAATGCGGCGAAAGTCAAGCTGAAGCGCGCAAGTGGCGGCTGCGCCAGCCTCGCGCGATCCTCATCATGGAGATGACATGAAGCTTTCGGTCCTTGCCGCCGCGTTGTTCGCGCTCGGCCTCACCCAGGCGCAGGCCCAGTCCTGCGAAGGCAATTTCTCGGTGGTCGGCACGCCGATGCTGACCGGGCTGACCTACAAGACCTGGGATATCGTGCCGAAACGTGCGCCGGCGCGGGTGCTGAAGGACCTCGGCGCCGCCGTTTCCGCCGAAGGCTTCGCCGACATGCGCATCGACAATGCGACCAGCTCCGTCGTCGCCATGCAGGAAACCTCTGGCTCGGGACGGCCGCAGAGCCTGCGCGTCACCGCCCGCAAGAGCGGCAGCGGCACGCGGGTTGATGCGGTCTTCATCGTCCAGCAGGGTCAGGTCGCTCCCGAAGGCTATGTCCGTGACGCACTCTGCCGCGTGATCTCCGGCGCGCAGGGCTAGCCCTGCGTCGTCAGCAGATTGGCGTCGCGGGAGAGCCGCCAGCGCCCATCCAATTCCTTGCGGAGGATCGTCAGCGTCCAGCCCGCGCGGCGGGTGGCCTTGCCGTCCGGCGCGGTCGCGATCATCTCGATCCGGTTGCGGAGGTAGGCGACATCACCAAGCACCGCGAGCTCATGAATATCGCTGCGGCCCTCGATCGTCATGATCCCCAGCCCCTTCAGCGCGGCGGCGAAAGCGTCCTTGCCGAAAGGCTCGGCGCCGGGAACCATGAAGACGACATCGTCGCTCATCAGGTCGAGCACGGTTGCGGAGTCACCCGCTTTCGTCGCACTCATCCAGATCTCGACGAGATCCCGGATCGCCCGTTCGTCATCGCTCATGGGGTTTCCTCCCGGCCGGGGCTGCGCTAAGCGCGCCCGACTCCCCAGCCCAGGCTCATCTGGCGACAGCAAATGCCGAGATCGATGTTATGACAAGACATGTGGGCGCAGCCCTCCTGACCGCCCTGCTTCTGGCCGGCTGCGCCGGAGCGCAGCGCGAGACGACGGCGCCGAGCCCGCGCAAGATCGAGCGCCTTGCGGCTGTGAAGGCCGATCCGGCCGAGGCGGTGCGCATCCTCAACGCCTACCGCGCCGGCAAGGGGCTCGGCCCGGTCAGGCTCGATTCGACGCTGACCGCGATGGCGCAGCGCCAGTCCGATGCGATGGCGGCCAGCGACGATCTCTCCCACAGCGCCGCCGGCAGCTTCAACTCCCGCGTCAATGCCGCCGGTCTCGACACGGTGCGCGCCGCGGAGAATCTCGGCGCCGGCTACTACTCGACGCAGGAGGCCTTCGACGGCTGGAAGAAATCGTCGGGCCACGAGGCCAACCTGTCGATGCCGCAGGCAACGCGCATCGGCCTCGCGCTGGCGAAGAACCCGCAGACCCGCTACGGCGCCTGGTGGACGTTGGTGCTCGCCGGCGAGCCGGAAAAGCGGCAGGAAATGTCGGCCGGGCCGCTGGTGCCGGTGCGCGGCAGCGGGACGACGACCTTCCGCTGGGGCGCGCCGCTCTAAATCCGCACAGACCTCGACAAGCGCACAACGCCATCGGCGCCGCCGATTCGAGATGGGATTGAGAATGACGAAGACGACCATTGCCTGCGCCGGAGTTGCGCTCTTCCTGCTTTCCGGCACGGCCGGCGCCCTGGCCCAGAGCTGCGAGAAGACCTTCGCGGCCGGCGGCGAGCCCTTCCTGACCGGGATCAATTATCGCGCTTCCGGCATCGTCAAGGCCGCTCCGGCCAAGGCCCTGAACGGCCTCAAGCGCGGCATGGCCGCGGAGGGCTTTTCGAATGTCACGGTCGATCAGGAGGAAGGGACCGTGACAGGCTTCAAGGACGGCGCCGGCACCGGCCGGCTGCAGCGCCTGGAAGGAACTGCGCGCAAGGCCGGCAATGGCACGGTGGTCGAGATCTTCTACCAGCTCCAGAGCGGCCAGGTCTCGGACGAAGCCTTCATCCGCACCGCCTTCTGCCGCATCATCAACGGCGCCGGCCGCTGAAGCGGCCCGACAATGGCGGCGCCGCGAGCGCCGCCAAATTTTCCGCTTTACAAGCGCCCCGCTCTGGTGATGGCTCTGGTTTTTAGCGGAGCCTTCACATCATGACCTTTGAAGCTTGGGCCGCCTTCGCCGCCGCCACCGCCGTTCTGCTTGTCATCCCCGGCCCGACCATCCTGCTGGTGATCTCCTATGCGCTCGGCCAGGGCTGGCGCACTGCCTTGCCGATGGCAGTCGGGGTCGCGCTCGGCGACTTCACCGCGATGACCTTGTCCATGCTCGGCGTCGGCGCGCTGCTCGCCACCTCGGCGACGATCTTCACCGCGCTGAAATGGGCCGGCGCGGCCTACCTCATCTATCTCGGCGTCAAGCTCTTCCGCGCCGGCGGCAGCCTCGATGCCGAGCCGCGTCGGGATGCCACCTCAGCGCTGAAGATGCTCGGCCATGCCTGGCTGGTGACGGCGCTGAACCCGAAGAGCATCACCTTCTTCGTCGCCTTCCTGCCGCAGTTCCTCGATCCGAAGGCCGACTTCTGGACGCAGATGCTGATCTTCGAGGCGACCTTCATCACCCTCGCCTTCGCCAATGCCTTCGGCTATGCGCTGATCGCCTCGCGCGCCCGCGCCCTCGTCGGCAATCCGCGCGCCATCGGCCTATTCAACAAGGCCGGCGGCACATTGCTGATCGGCGCCGGCATCGCCACCGTCGCGGTGCGCTCGGGCAGCAACTGAAACGGCTCTCAATTCGCTGCCGGCCGAGCTTTCAGGCGCGCCTCGAACCAGTGGCGCGCCTGCTCGGCCCATTCCTTCGGCGGATCCTCATGGCCGCCGGCATGGAGCATGAGCGAAACCTGCCGACCGCTCTCGCAGTTCGTCCATGAGCGCTGCCAGACCGGACCGCGCACTTCGATTGAATCGGGCCGTGTCGTCTTGCAGCCATTGGTCGCGCGCCAGAGCTGAAGACCTTCGAAGACATCGCCCTGTGCATGGTTGGGGCCGAGCTGGCGGCCTTCGAGTGGGAAGACCTCGTCGCGCCAGCCATGGGTCTGCAGGATGTCGACCGGCCCGGCGCATCTGGTCGGATGCGGTCGCCAGAAATTGCCGGCGAGCGGCACATAGGCCGCGCCAAGGTCCGGCTGCCGGCAGGCGAGATACCAGGTCAGCGAAGCGCCGATCGAGAAGCCGCCGATGAGAACGCGCTTGCGGTCGATATCGAAGCGGGTGGCAGCATCGTCGAGCACCTGCTGCGTAAAGGCGAGCTCGTCGCGCTGCTGCGGCGCGTCCGGCAGGAAGGACCAGCCGCGGCCATAGCGGCTGCCCTGCATGACCAGCCCGTTCGGGCCGAGCACGACATAGCCCGCCTCGACGAAGGGCCGCAGGACGGAGTCGCTCGCCAGGACGGCGTCACCACCTCCACCCGCGCCATGGAAGAACAGGACGGCCGGCCGTTTCTCTCCACGCGGCGGTGCGGCAGCGGGGACGGCCGCATGATAGTCACCGAGCGCGACCTTGCAGGGCTCGGCCTGCGAGCCACAGGCCTGCGCCGCCGTACTGGCGAAACCGAAGAGAAGCGCGGACAAAAAGGACAGTCGTGCCATGTCAGCCTCACGGGACGAGGCCGGACTATGCCTTTCCGCCGGGAACGATCAAGGCTTGACGCTGACCGCATGTGTCAGCGACCTGCAGCTGCGACCGAAGATACTGTCCTGGAGATCACAATGTCCGGCGATGACCGCGCGACACTCGATTTCTACACCGACGAGGCGGAGACCTACGCCGGGCGGGCCCGCGAGCTCGGCGCAGCACGACTGCGGCGCTTCGCCGAGTCGATCCTTGCCGGCGGCCAGGTGCTCGAACTCGGCTGCGGCGGGGGACAGGACAGCGAGGCCCTGCTTGCGCTCGGCCTCGACGTCACGCCGACTGATGGCTCCCCTGAGCTCGCCGCCCAGGCACAAAAGCGCCTTGGCAGACCTGTCCCGGTCCTGCTTTTCGAGGATCTCGTGGCCGATGCCGCGTTCGATGGCGTCTGGGCCAATGCCTGCCTGCTGCATGTCCCGCGCCCGGCCCTGCCCGGCATCCTGGCCAGGGTGCAGCGGGCGCTGCGGCCAGGCGGGGTCTTCTACGCCAGCTTCAAGGCCGGCGAGGCGGAAGGCCGCGACCGCTTCGGCCGCTACTTCAACTACCCGGACGCCGCATGGCTGCGCTCGGCCTATGGCGACGCAGGCTGGCGCAGCCTCGACATCGCCGAGGACATCGGCGGCGGCTATGACAACGAGCCGACACGCTGGCTGCACGTGACGGCGATCAAATTGCCTTGAGTTTCGCGCGGGAATGACGATGGCGCAGGTGATCAGCCCGGCTGCAGCTTGATTATCGTGCCGCCCGGCCCACATCCATCAGCCATGACACGCCGCAAGCTCCTGCGCCTCCTCGGCATCCCCGCCCTCCTCGGCTCGACCGGGTTCGCCTGGGCCTCCTATGCGCGCTCGCGCAATCCTTACTACCAGGGTCCGGTCAGCGACCATTTCGACGGGCTGGTCTTCAGCGACGGCCGGCCGGTCACCAAGGGGCTGGCCGATGTCTTGCGCTGGCAGTTCTCGAAGCGCGAGCGCGAGGTCTTCCCGGCGCTCTATGAAGCGCCACCGCAGGACAAGCCGCCGGCGCGCGTCGAGGGCTTGCGGGTCGTGCATCTCGGCCACGCCTCGTTCCTGTATCAGGTCGCCGGCCTCAATATCCTGATCGACCCGGTCTTTTCCGAGCGCGCGAGCCCGTTCTCCTTCTTCGGACCGAAGCGGGTGAATGCGCCCGGCGTCGCCTTCGCCGACCTGCCGAAGATCGACGTCGTGCTGGTCACGCACAACCATTACGACCATCTCGACGTCGAGACACTGGCAGCGGTCCATGCCCGCGACAATCCGCGCATGATCATGCCGCTCGGCAACGACGTGATCGTGAGGGCGCGCGACGCCGCCATCCGGGCCGAGGCGCATGACTGGGGCGCGCGGCTGGAGCTCTCGGACAAGGTCACCACCACGCTGGTGCCGAGCTATCACTGGTCGGCCCGCGGCGCCTTCGACCGGCGCATGGCGCTGTGGTGCTCCTTCGTCATCGAGACGCCCGCCGGCAAGCTCTTCCACATCGGCGACACCGGCTATCATGACGGCTCGCTCTATGACCGGCTCGGCAGGGAGTACGGCCCGTTCCGGCTGGCGGCGCTGCCGATCGGCGCCTATGAGCCGCGCTGGTTCATGAGCGACAACCACATGAATCCGGAAGAGGCGGTGGCAGTGATGCGTTCACTGCGCGCCGAGCAGGCGCTCGGCCATCACTGGGGCACGTTCCAGCTCACCGACGAAGGTGTCGGCCGCCCGCCCGAGGCGCTGAAGGTCGCGCTGGAGAAGGCCGGACTGCCCGAGGAGCACTTCCGGCCAATGCGGCCGGGGCTCGTCTGGGAAGCTTAGACTGTCGCACCGTCATGCTCGCCCTTGTGGCGAGCATCCACGTCTTGAACACCGAATTCCATCACTGAAGCAAAGACGTGGGTGGTCGGGACGAGCCTGCCCATGACGGCAAGGAGCTGTGCCCTATTTCGGCTGAACGTAGACGTTGATCTCGAGGTTGGGATCACCGGGATCCTTGAGGTCGCTGACATATTCCTCGAGGAAAGCGTCCTTCACGACGATGTTCTTGGCCTCGAGATAGGCCGTGATCGTCTCATAGGTCGAATCGATGTCGTCATAGGGCGCCGTGTGGACGAAGCGCAGCGAGCGTCCCGCCGGTGACTGCCCATTGCGCACGCCGGTCGCCAGCGGCTTTGCTGCGTCCGCCGCCCTGTCGACCGGCAGCATCGCCTCGAATTTGAAACCGTTGTCGTCGGTCTCGACGAACAGGGTCAGCGGCCGGCCGGCGACCTTGAGCCCGGCCTTGTCGGCCTCGCCGCGCAGCAGCCCGATCGCCTCCGAGAGCTTCTGGAAGCCCTGATCCCAGCTCGACTGGCCGGCGAGCAGCAAGACGGGCTTGGCGGTCAGCGGGACTTCGTCGACATCCGAGGGGTCGCCCGGCTTGCCGGCGAGCGTCGCATTGGGGTTGGGGGCGCCCGTCTGCTGTTGCTGCACGGGCGGCGCCGACTGCGGATTGGGCAGTGTCGGCGGCGGCTGGACGGGTTGCGGCTCGATCGGCGTCTGCGGCGTCGGGGCAGGCTGGACCGGCTGGGGCACAACCGGCGTCTGCGGTGCCGGGGGCGGCTGCACGGGCTGCGGCTCGGCCGGGACCGGCGGATTGGCCTGAGTCTGGGTCGGAGCCTGCTGGGCAGGCTGCGCGTTCTGTGCCGGCGTCGCCGTTCCCGGCGGCGCGGCGAGCGGCGTGCTCTCGACAGCGGTCGGCGGCGCCACGCGCGTCTGCGCGGCGGCCGGGTGAACGAAGGCGAACGCTAGAAGAAGCGCGCTGAATCTCGACTGCCGCATACCCGAACATCCCGAGCTGACACGATCGATTCGCGCCGTGCCGCACGCTACGACGATCCCGTTACGGCAGGAAGATCGCGAAGGGTGGCATTTTTTCGGCGTCAGGCTCATATACCCGCATCATCAACGACGTGTGACCATATGAACGCCCTCGCCAATCGCCGGTTCCTCAAGATGAACGGACTCGGCAACGAGATCACCGTGCTCGACCTGCGCGGGACGAAGCATGTCGTCAGCGAAGCCGAGGCACGCGCCATCGCGAGCCAGGAGCGCACCCGCTTCGACCAGCTGATGGTGCTGCACGACGCGAAGGCGTCGGGCATCGACGCCTATGTCCGCATCTACAACACCGACGGCTCCGAGGCCGGCGCCTGCGGCAACGGCACCCGCTGCGTCGCCTGGGCAATGACCGCCGACCCGCAGATGGGGCAAGCCGGCCGCGACGGCCTGCTGCTGCAGACCAAGGCCGGCCTCCTGCCGGTGGCGCGCCTGTCGGAAGCCGTCTTCACCGTCGACATGGGCGCGCCGCGCCTCGCCTGGGACGAGATCCCGCTGGCCGAGCCTTTCGAGGACACCAGCCGCTTCGAACTGCAGATCGGGCCGATCGACGATCCGATCCTGCACACGCCCTGCGCCGTCAGCATGGGCAATCCGCACGCCGTCTTCTTCGTCGACGATCCCTATCGCTTCAATCTCGAGCAGATCGGCCCGCTGCTGGAGAACCATCCGATCTTCCCGGACCGGGCCAATATCGGCCTCGCCGCCGTCAAGGCGCCGGACCATATCGTGCTGCGGGTCTGGGAGCGCGGCGCCGGCATCACCCGCGCCTGCGGCTCGGGCGCCTGCGCGGCGCTGGTCGCCGCGGTGCGCCGCGAGTTTTCCGACCGGAAGGCGACTGTCAGCCTGCCCGGCGGCGACCTCGTCATCGAATGGCGCGAGAGCGACGGCCATGTGCTGATGACCGGGCCTGCCGCGCTCGACTGGGACGGCGTATTGGAGCCCGGCCTCTTCGCCGCCGTCGCCTGATGGGCGTCGAGCTCGTCACCTTCGGCTGCCGGCTGAACCTCGTCGAGAGCGAGACGATCGAACGGCAGGCGCTGGCCGCCGGCCTCGCCGATGTCGCGGTGATCAACACCTGCGCCGTGACGGCGGAGGCCGTACGCCAGGCCGGCCAGGCGATCCGCCGGCTCGCCCGCGAGCAGCCGGCGCGCCCGATCGTCGTCACCGGTTGCGCGGCGCAGATCGAACCCGCGCGTTTCGCCGCCATGCCGGAGGTGGCGCGGGTGCTCGGCAATGCCGAGAAACTCGACATCGCGAGCTGGCAGGCTCTCGCCGGCTCGAACAGCCTGCGCTCCCCGAGCCCATCGGACGATCCGTCGGGCAAGATCATTGTCGGCGACATCATGCAGGCGCGCGACACAACCCCTCAGCGCACCCAGGCCCTCGGCCAGCACACGCGCGGTTTCCTGCAGGTGCAGAACGGCTGCGACCATCGCTGCACCTTCTGCGTCATCCCCCTCGGACGCGGCAATGCGCGCTCGGCCCCCGTTGAGGATGTCGTGGCGCAGGCGCGCCGTCTCGTTGCGGACGGCGCCAGCGAGATCGTGCTGACCGGAGTCGATCTGACGAGCTACGGCCGGGAGCGGCCGGGAGCGCCGACGCTCGGCGCGCTCGTCGGCGCGATCCTCGCCGCGCTGCCCGAACTGCAGCGTCTGCGCCTGTCCTCGCTCGACGCCGTCGAGGTCGATGACGAGCTGCGCGCTCTCATCGCCGTAGAGCCGCGGTTGATGCCGCATCTGCACCTGTCGCTGCAATCAGGCGACGACCTCGTCCTGAAACGGATGAAGCGTCGCCATAGCCGCGCCGACGCCGTCCGCTTCTGTGCCGAGATGCGCGAGTTGAGACCCGATATCGTCTTCGGCGCCGACCTGATCGCCGGTTTCCCGACCGAGGACGAGGCGATGTTCTCGCGCACCCTTGCTTTGATCGAGGACTGCGGCCTGTCCTATGTTCACGGCTTCCCGTTTTCGGCCCGGCCGGGCACTCCGGCGGCACGCATGCCGCAGGTCGCCGGCAGCGTGATCAAGGAGCGCGCAGGCCGCTTGCGCGAAGCGGCAGAGGCCGCCCATGCGCGGCATCTTGCCGCCCGCATCGGCCGGCCGCTTTCGGTGCTGACCGAGCGCGGCGACAGCGGGCGGGCCGAGGATTTCACGCTGGTGCGCTTCAACCGCAGCGTCGCGCCCGGTCAGATCCTGCCGGTGACAGCACACACCCGGGCCGGCAAATGCTTGCTGGCGGCTTGACCGGCCGTTGCTTGCCGCTCATAGCCCGCAGAACTTCGCTCATCTCGCCGCTGTCGCAATCAGGAACCAGCCCGTGGCCATGATCAGACCGCTTCGCTTGCCCGTCGCCCTCGCCGCCAGCCTGCTCGCCGGCGCCGCCGCCGCACAATCCTATGGCGATGCGGCAACCGGCCTGTCCGTCACGCCGCCGGCGGGCTTCAAGGCGGAAGCCGGCAAGCCGCATCCGCAATTCGAGGTGACGATCGACATCAACTCGAAGACCGGCACGCCGAAGGTCGTCAACAGCACCGGCCAGCTCTGCACGCTCGGTTTCAAGCGGGCGACACAGAACGCCCAGCTGACGCGCGAGACCATCAACGAGCAGATGGCCAAGCCGGAATGGCAGCAGCTCTATCGCGAGATGTTCGAGACGATCGGCACCGTGTCCGATCTCAAGCTGTTCGAGCATCAGGGCTTCACCGGCGTCGAGCTGATCGTCGCGCCCAAGGCCGGCCCGAATGCGCAGAACGTGCGCATGTTCACCTCGACCGTGGAGACGGCCAAGGGCCGCACCGCCCTGATCTGTGCCACCGATCAGGCCGGCCTTGCCGCCGCGCTTCCGCAGCTCAAGGCCCTGCGCGCGACGATCCACGCACCGGAATAGGCCGCGCTCAGCCCTTCTGGGCGGCGACCTCCTCGCGCAGTGCCCGACGCAACACCTTGCCGACATTGGTCTTGGGCAGCGCGTCGCGGAAGATGATGTGCTTGGGCACCTTGTAGCCGGTCAGGTTCTCCTTGCAGAACGCGCGCAGCTCCTCTGCCGTTACGGCCGGGTTGCGCTTGACCACGAAGGCCGTCACCGCTTCGCCGGAATGCTCGTCCGGAAGGCCGATCACGGCCGATTCCAGCACGCCGGGATGCTTGGCGAGCACGTCCTCGACCTCGTTCGGATAGACATTGAAGCCGGAGACGATGACCATGTCCTTCATCCGGTCGACGACCTTGACCTGCCCGTCCGGCAGGAGGACGCCGACATCGCCGGTTCGGAAGAAGCCATCCGCCGTCATCACCTTGGCGGTCTCGTCCGGCCGGTTCCAGTAGCCGGCCATCACCTGCGGCCCGCGAATGCAGATCTCGCCAGCCTCGCCAGCCGGCATGTCATTGCCCTCGGCGTCGCGAATGGCGAAATCGGTCGAAGACAGCGGATATCCGATCGTGCCGGTGAACTCGGTGATGTCGGTGCGGTTGACCGAGGCGACCGGTGACGTCTCCGACAGGCCATAACCTTCGATGATCGGCCGGCCGGTGGCGTCTTTCCAGCGCTTGGCGACGGCGGCCTGTGTCGCCATGCCGCCGGCGATGGCGAAGCGCAGTTCCGAGAAATCCACATCCTTGATTTCGGGATGGCTGGCGAGCGCATTGTAGAGCGTGTTGACGCCGGAGAAGAGCGTGAACCGGCTTCCTTTCAGAATCTTCACGAAACCGGCGATGTCACGCGGATTGGCGATCAGCAGGCTCTTGGCGCCGATACGCAACATAAACATGCAGCAGCAGGTCAAGGCGAAGATGTGGTAGAGCGGCAGCGCCGTCACCATGACGTGCTGGTAGTCGCCGCGACCATGCGGCGCCTCGAGCTCCCAGCCGAGCCAGAGCGCGCATTGCGCGACATTGGAGGCGACGTTGTGATGGGTCAGCGTCGCCCCCTTGGCGATGCCGGTCGTGCCGCCGGTGTATTGCAGGAAGGCGACATCCTCGGGCGTAACGGTGACCGGGGTCATCGTCCCCGGCTGTGCGAGGATCGTCTTGAGCGGCACCGCGCCCGGCAGATTGTAAGGTTTGACCACCTTCTTGATCTTGCGGGCGACGAAATTGACGATCGCCCCCTTGAAGCCCATCAGATCGCCCGCAGTGGCGATGACGATCGACTCCAGCTTGAGATTGGGCCGCGCCTCTTCGACGACATGGGCGAAGTTCTCGATCACCACCAGCGCGCGCGCGCCGGAATCGTTGAGCTGATGCGTCAGCTCGCGGGCGGTGTAGAGCGGGTTGACGTTGACCACGGTGAAGCCGCCGAGCAGCGTGCCGAAGATCGTCACCGGATTGGCGAGGATGTTCGGCATCATCAGCGCGATGCGGTCGCCCTTCTTGAAGCCCTGCGCCTGCAGCCAGGCGGCGAAGGCCCGCGCCGCGCGCCCGACCTCGGCAAAGCTGATCGATTTGCCGAAGCTCTCGAAGGCCTGGCGATCAGGGTAGGTCTCGTAGGCCCCGCGGATCAGGTCGGCGAGCGTGCCGACCTTGGCCTCGTCGATGGTCGGCGGCACGGCCGGCGGATAATGCGCCAGCCAGGGACGCGCATCCGATGTCGCCTGAACCGCGGAAAGAACCGTCATCTTCACCCTCCCCTCGGCGGCCCGCCCTGTTGCCGGGCGTGGGTACCGCGTGGCGGACACTCGGCCGTCGGCCGGTCGCGGTCCGCACCTTCTGATTGTCCTGCGCTACACTGCGCAAGCCTTGCGGCGGGCGCAAGCGCTCGCCGCAAGAAAGTTTACATATAAACTTTTGCGCTGCAACAGGCCGAAGGCAGCGCTCTGCCGGATCGCCAGCAACGCGCCAGCCTGGGGCCAGCGCCAAATCCGCCCCTCTCACTTAGTATGTAGACTTTAGTCTACACTAAACCTCCCGACCGGCCCGCCGCGCAAGCGGGCCGGAACGGGCTCTAGCGCGCCTGTGCCATCGCCTGCGCCGCGACGACCGCATCGGCCGGCTTGCCGGCGAGCTCGGCAAGATGGTCGAAACGGGCACTGAACGAGCCGACGCCGGCGGTCGCCGAGCGTAGTTCGACGATCAGTCCGCTCATCTCCGCCTCCGGCATCAACGCGTTGATCTGGTCCCAGCCGCGCCAGCCGGGCCGCGCGTCATAGCCGAGGATCTGGCCGCGCCTTGCCGAGACGATCGCCGAGGCCCGCGACATCGCGTCCGAAGGAATCACGATCTCGACCGCCAGGATCGGCTCCAGCAGCACGGGCCTGGCTTGCGGGCAGGCCTCGCCCATCGCGATCCGCGCCGCCTGGCGGAACGCCATGTCGGAGGAATCGACCGTGTGATAGGAGCCGTCCGTCAGCGTCACCTCGATATCGACGAGCGGAAAGCCGAGCGGGCCGCGCTGGCAATAGTCGCGCACCCCGGCCTCGACCGAGGAGATGTATTGCTTCGGCACGACGCCGCCGGTGATGCGGTCGACGAAGCGGATGCCCTCACCGCGCTGCAGCGGGGCGATTTCCAATACGACATCGCCGAACTGGCCATGGCCACCACTCTGCTTGCGGTGCCGGCCACGGGCGCTGGCCTTGCCGCGCAGGGTCTCGCGATAGCCGATCTGGGTCGCGCCGCTGTCGACATTGACGCCGTAGCGCGCGGCGAGCCGTTCGAGTGCGACGCGCAGATGCATCTCGCCCTGGCCGGAGAGGCGCATCTCGCCGAACTCGGCGCGATGTTCGAGTGAGAGCGCCGGATCCTCCTCAATCAGCTTGGCGAGGCCGGTGTTGAGCCTGACATCGTCCTTGCGGTCCTTGACGCCGACCGAGAGCGCGTGGACCGCCTCGGGCGGCGCGACGGCGCTGACGATGTCGGGCCGGACCTTGCCGACCGCGACCGCATCGCCGGTGCGTATCCCTTCGAGCCGGGCGAAGGCGACGACCTCGCCCTCCTCCGCCACCGGGCGACGCTGTTGCTCGGAGCCCTTGAGCTCGAGCACGCCGGCGATACGGGCCTCGACGCCGCCGGATGAAGTGATCACGTCGCCTTCGGCCATCCGCCCGCGCAGCACGCGGGCCAACGAGAGCTTGCCACCCTGGCCGGACTGCCAGGTCTTGAGCACCAGGGCGAGCGGCGCGCCGCTGTCGACCACGCCGATCCGCCCGCGTGTCACCTCCAGGGACGGCGCCTCGTGCCTCAGCGCCTTGAGCAGCCGGGTCACGCCGTTGCCGCGCTCGGCCGCGCCGATCAGCACGGGCACGACGTGGCGTTCCTTGAGCTCGCGGGCGAGATCGTCGAAGACGAGGTCCCGCGGCGGCTCGATGTCGCCGAGCAGGCCTTCCATCAGCTCGTCGTCATAGTCGGCGAGCTTTTCCAGCATCGAGAAGCGGGCGTCGCGCTCGCGCTCGATCTCTTCGGGCGCCAGCGGCACGACCTCGCTCGGCGCATGCTCGCGATAGATGAAGGCCCGCTCCAATGCGAGGTCGATGAAGCCGACGGCGATACCGCCCTGCCAGATCGGGATCTGCCGCAGCAGCAGCGGGGTGCGCGAGGCGCGCTGCAGCAATCCGAGTGTCTCGCGCACGCGCCGCGAGGCGGAATCGATCTTGTTCAGGAAGAGGAAGCGCGGGATGTCGGCTTCCTCGAGCTCGCGCAGCACGAGCTCCAGCGCAGGCGCCTTGCGGTCGTCGGCCTCGCAGACCACGACCGCGGCGTCCACCGCCGGCAGGACATGGCGCATCTCGTGCAGGAATTCGACGGAGCCGGGGCAGTCGATGAAAGTATAGCGCTCGCCCATGAACTCGACGGTCGCGACATTGGGCTCGGTGCTCATCTGATGGGAGCGCGCTTCGGGGGAGGCGTCGCCGACGCTATTCTTCGTCTTGACGGAGCCGGCGCGCGAGACTGCGCCGCAACGCTCCAATATGCTCTCGAACAGACTGGTCTTGCCGCTCTGGAAGGGACCGACGAGGGCGATGCATCGCGGCCCCCTGCCTCTGTCTCCGGGTGAGCGTCCTCCATTGCCGGACGTCGCAGCCATGTCGTCCTCCTTCGGTTCGGGCCGCGCGCGGACGGTGGCGTTGAAGCCTTTTCGTCCGGGGCGGCGGTTGACCGGCGGGAACGGGAATGGAGCGCCCACGCCGGAAAGGCGGCGGTCGCACAGGCCCGACAGGGTCGGGCGGCCGTCGAAGAGGGATGTCGGAAGGCAGGTTCGCGCCGTTCCGGAGCCGGCGCAAGCGGAATATTGCCGCTGGCTCAGGCCGGCTCCGACCGGCGCGGACCATGCGCCTGCCCCCAATGAGCCATCGCATCGAAGATCGGCGCAAGCGCCCAGCCTTGCTCGGTCAGCGCATATTCGACCTTGGGCGGCACCGTCTCCTGCACGCTGCGCGAGATAATGCCGTCCTCCTCCAGCGCCCGCAGCTGCAGGGTCATCATCCGCTGCGTCACATGCGGCAGGAGCCGGCGCAGCGCGTTGAAGCGGCAGGGGCCACGCGTCAGCTGGAACAGGATCAGCGCCTTCCACTTGCCGCCGATCACGTCGATCGTCGCCTCCACCGGGCACCAGACAAAGGGGATGTCCTTGAGCGACGGACGCATCGGCTGCTCCAATCTGGTATAAAAATTGTGCGTACTTACGCTCCTGATACTGCCCTGTTATCCCGGCTCCATCAACCGATGGAGGACTTGGATGTTTGCGATCATGGGAGCGACGGGACAGACGGGCGGCGCGGCTTTGGCGGCTGCGCTCGCAGCAGGTCATGCGGTCAGGGCGGTCGTCCGCGAGCCGAGCCGCGCCACGGCGCTGGCCGAGACGGGCGCCTTGCTGGCAAAGGCCGATCTCGATGATGTCGAGGCGCTGACGGCAGCCTTCACCGGTGCCGATGCGGTTTATGTCCTGAACCCGGTGCCGCACGCCGCCGAGGACGTCTTCGCCGCCGCGGCAAAGAATGGCGCAGCGATCGCCGAGGCGATCCGCCGCGCCGGCGTCCCGCATGTGGTGGCGCTGTCGTCGAGCGGCGCCCATCGCACGGAAGGCACGGGCATCGTGCGGGCGCTGCACGATTTCGAGCAGGCTTTGCGCGGCGCAGCGCCGTCGCTGACCTTCATCCGCGCGACCGAGTTCATGGAGAACTGGGGTAGCGTCCTCGCTGTCGCGGCCGAGCACGGCATCCTGCCGAGCATGCGCCAGCCGCTCGACGCCGCAGGCGAGACCGTCTCCGCGGTCGATGTCGGCCGGCAGGCGGCTGCCGAGCTCACTCGCCCGCACGCCGGCGAGCGCATCGTCAACCTGAAGGGGCCGGCGGAGTATTCGCCGGAGGACGCCGCGCAAACGCTCGGCGAGTTGCTCGGCAAGCCGGTAGCGGCTGTGCCGACGCCGCGCGAGGAGTGGGAACCCGGCCTCATCGCCGCCGGGCTCAGCGCGAGCCATGCGCGCGAGCTGGCCGGGCTGTACGATGCCATGAACGCCGGCCGGGCCGGCTTCGAGGAGGTCGGCGAGACGCGCCGCGGCAGCGTCACGTTGAAGGAGGCGCTGGCCGGGCTGCTGGGTTAGGCGCGACAATCATCGTCATTGCGAGAAGCGAAGCGACGAAGCAATCCAGCAGCGGCAGAGCGCTACGTCCTTCTGGATTGCTTCGCTTCGCTCGCAATGACGACTCAGCGGTTGCGCCTTTGCCCACGCAATGTCGGCAGGCCGATCCCGACCGCGTCGAAGCCGCCATCGACGGCGAGCACCTGGCCGGTGATGTAGCTCGCCCGGTCGCTGCACAGGAAGAAGATCGCCTCGGCGAGTTCCTCTTCCGCGCCATAGCGGGCGAGCGGGATGGCGTCGTGATAATCCGCACGGATCTCGGGGCTATGCACCGCCTTAGCCATCGCCGTCTCGACCGGGCCGGGCGCGACGGCGTTGACGCGGATGCCGAGCCCGGCGAGCTCGGCCGCCTGCTGCTTGGTGAGATGGGCCAATGCTGCCTTGCTGGTCCCGTAGGCGACACGCAGCGTCGAGGCGCGCAGGCCCGAGATCGAGGTGATGTTGACGATGGCGCCGCCGCCATTGTCGGCCATTACCGGCGCAGCGGCCTGCGTCGTCAGGAACGGCCCATCGAGATTGACCGCTAGCACACGCTGCCATTCAACATAGGTTGTCTCCAGCAATAGCTTGAACACGGCGGTGCCGGCATTGTTGACGAGGGCGTCGAGCCGGCCGAAGCGCTCGACCACCGCATCGACCGCCGCCGCGACCTGCGCGGGCATGGCGACGTCGCAGCCGATTGACATCGTCACCGTCGGCGCGTCGAGCTCGGCCATCGCCTGCGCCAGCTGCGGCTCGTCGATGTCGAGCAAAGCGACACGCCAGTTGTCGGCAAGGAAGCGCTTGGCGGTCGCCAGCCCGATTCCGCGCGCGGCCCCGGTGATGAGGGCGACTTTGGCGATGTCTTGCGGCATGATGCGATCCGGAAAGCTCAAGCGAGGCGGCGACCATAGGCAGGGCGACCGGCCAAGGCAAAACCCTTCCGCCGGCTCAGCGGCGCTCGACAAGAGCCCCGCTCTCCTGTATGGCCACGCCCTCAACTGAAAACAGCGAGCCGAAAGCCCGCGCTACCCGCGCGAACACGGCCATGGAGATAGCCATGAACATCATCGAGCAGCTCGACAAGGAGCAGATCGCCAAGCTCGCCGAGAGCAAGGAGATCCCGCACTTCCAGCCCGGCGACACCGTGCAGGTCAACGTCAAGGTCAAGGAAGGCGAGCGCAGCCGCGTCCAGGCCTATGAAGGCGTCGTGATCGCCCGCAATGGCGGCGGCCTCAACGAGAGCTTCACCGTCCGCAAGATTTCCTATGGCGAGGGCGTCGAGCGCGTCTTCCCGCTGTATTCGCCGAACCTCGACTCGATCAAGGTCGTCCGCAAGGGCAAGGTTCGCCGCGCCAAGCTGTATTACCTGCGCGATCGCCGCGGCAAGTCGGCCCGCATCGCCGAACGCGTCGACGCCAAGGGCGGCAAGGACGGCAAGTAAGCCTTTCTGCCCGCTTCGGGATTTCAGAAACGCGGCCTTCGGGCCGCGTTTTTTGTTTGCCGGCGCTCGACGAAGGCGCGGGGCATAACATTCCCAATACGCATATCAAGGCCGCCAAATAGAGATTGAAATGCGCTCACCGCATTGATATGTAAGCATATCATTAGCAAGCTATCTATGTGGTCACTATGAACTCTCCGGAGCTTCAGGCCGCCTTCACCGCCGAACTGGCTTCGGCCAACCGCAAGCTCAGGGCGCTGGTCGACGAGCGCGCTCGCGACATGGGGCTGACGCTCTCGCGGGCTCGCCTGTTGATGCAGCTCGCCAAGGCCGACGGGCCGATCCAGTCCGACCTTGCGAGCTTGCTCGACATCGAGCAGCCGACGCTGGTGCGCCTGCTCGACGGGCTCGAACGCACCGGCATGATCGAGCGCCGCGCCGCCGAAGGCGACCGCCGCGCCCGGCGCGTCTTCCTGACGCCGATCGCACGCGCCCAGGCCGAGGATATCCTCGCCTTCCTGGCCGAGCTGCGCGCCGGCGTGCTCGACGGGATCGACCCGCACGAGCTGGAGATCGCCTTGCGTGTCCTCACCCGGATGTCGGACAACATCGTCGCCAGCCGGGTCAATCGATGAACGCCCCTGCCCCTGCCCCCCAGGCGGCGCCGCCACCCGCCGCGGCCGGCATGAGCCGCGCCCGTGCGCTCGGCTATATGCTGGCTTCGACGATGCTGGCGATGACGCAGCAGGTCGGCGCCAATCTCGTGGCGACCAATGTCTACCAGATCCAGGGCGATCTCGGCGCCACCGTCGCCGAGACCAACTGGCTGATCGCCGCCTATATGGCGCCGAACGTCTCGCTCTCGATCGCGCTGATCAAGATCAGGATGCAGTACGGCCTGCGCAACTTCGCCGAGATCAGCATCGCCGGCTTCGTGGTCGCCGCCTTGCTGAATTTCTTCGTGCACGACCTGCAATCGGCCGTGGTCGTCCGCTTCATGAGCGGCATCGCGGCCGCGCCGCTGTCTTCGCTCGCCTTCCTCTACATGATCGAGCCGCTGCAGCCGCGCCAGAAACTTACCGTCGGCCTGTCACTGGCGCTGACCAACACCACGCTCGGCATTCCCGTGACGCGGTTGCTCTCGCCGAGCCTGCTCGAGATCGGCGGCTTCCATGGCCTGACCCTGTTCGAGATGGGGCTGGCGCTGGTCGCCTTCGGCCTGGTCTACGCCCTGCCACTGACCACGCCGCCGCGGGTCAAGGTGATCGGCCCGCTCGACGGCGTGAGCTATCTCCTGATCGCGCTCGGCTTCGGCGCCACCGCCGTCGCGCTCTCCCTCGGCCGTATCTACTGGTGGCTGGAAGCGCCCTGGCTCGGCTGGCTCTTCGCCGGTGCGATCCTCTGCCTGACGCTGGCGGCGGTCGTCGAATTGCACCGGCAGAACCCGCTGATCGACATACGCTGGCTGACCAGCCCGGCGACGCTGCACTATGCCACGGTGCTGCTGCTCTTCCGGATCGTGCTGGCCGAGCAGACGGTCGGCGCCTCCAATTTCTTCCAGGCGCTCGGCTTCCAGAACGAGCAGACCATGCCGCTCTATGGCGTGATCCTGGCGGCGATCCTCGCCGGCGGCTTCACCTGCGCAGCACTGCTGCGGCCCGGGCGGGAGAGCGCCTTCTACGCGGCGGCTCTGATCTGTATCATGACCGGCGCCCTGCTCGACAGCAGCGCCACCAGCCTGACCCGCCCGCATGACATCCATCTCAGCCAGGCGCTGGTGGCCTATGGCTCGGCCCTGTTCCTGCCGGCTGCGATGGGACAGGGCCTTGCCCCGGCGCTGGCGCGCGGGCCGGTCTACATCCTCAGCTTCTTCGTGATCTTCCTGTTCACCCAGAGTCTCGGCGGCCTGCTCGGCTCGGCGCTGTTCGGCAGCTTCATCACGCTCCGGACCAGCTTCCACTACAGCCAGCTCGCCGAGCATTTTTCACTGGCCGATCCGCTCGTCGCCCAGCGCATCCAGGAGCTCGCCAGCACCTATGGCCATATGCTGACCGACGCCGGACTGACGCGAGCCGAGGGCGTCACCCTGCTCGCCCAGCAGGCGATCCGGGAAGCGACCGTGCTCGCCTACAACGACGCCTTCCTGCTGATCGCCGTGATCGCCGGCAGCGCGCTCGCTGGCCTACTTGCCCATCTCGCCGCCCTCAATCTGCGGGAGCGCTTCGCCGCTCCGGCCGCCACGTCTGAACCTGCGCCCCAGCCATGACCCGCATCTTCCGCTCCGTCTCGACCTTTATCGCGCTCGCTGTCGGCCTCGCCGGGCTCGGCGTCATCCTCTACGCATGGCGGTTGCCGCCCTTCGCCAGCGCGATCGAGACCACCGAGAACGCCTATGTCCGCGGCCAAGTCACGGTGATCGCGCCGCAGCTCGCCGGCTATGTCGCCGAGGTGGCCGTGCAGGATTTCGCCACGGTCAAGCAGGGCCAGCTTCTCGTCCGCATCGACGAGCGCATCTTCCAGCAGCGGCTGGAACAGGCGCGCGCCAGCCTCGCTGCCCAGCGCGCGGCACTCGCCAATTCCGAGCAGTCCCGCCACGCCGCGGAGGCACGTTTGCGTGCCAGCGAGGCCAATGTCGCCAGCGCCGAGGCAGCCTTGCGTACGGCGGAGGCCAATTGGGGCCGGATCGAGCCGCTGCGCGAGCGTGGCGTCGTCAACCAGACCAATGCCGATCAGAGCCTGCAGGCGCTCGACCAGGCCCGGGCCGGGCTGACGGCGAGCAACGCCGCCGTCGACGTCTCACGTCAGGATGTGCAGAGCGCGATCGTCAACAAGGGTTCGCTCGAAGCGGCGGTCCAGGGCGCCGAGGCCACCGTCCACCTCGCCGAGATCGACCTGCAGAATACCCGCATCACCGCGCCGCAGGATGGACGCCTCGGCGAGGTCTCGGCCCGGCTCGGGCAGTATGTCTCGGCCGGCACGCAATTGATGGCGCTGGTGCCGAGCCAGGTCTGGGTGATCGCCAATTTCAAGGAGACGCAGCTGCCCGGCATGCGGATCGGCCAGAAGGTCTCCTTCACCGTCGATGCGCTGCGCCATGCCAGGCTGACAGGGACGATCGAACGCTTCTCGCCTGCAGCCGGCTCGGAGTTCAGCGTGATCCGGCCGGAGAACGCCACTGGCAATTTCGTCAAGATCGCCCAGCGCGTCCCGGTGCGCATCGCGATCGATCCCGGTCAGGAGCTGGCCGCGCGGCTTTCGCCCGGCATGTCGGTTGTGGTCAGCGTCGACACCGCCCAGCGCTGACAAGCCGCATTACCTGATCAATCAGCGATATCGACGTCGGTGAGCTGGAAGCCGCTCGGCGCCTTCGTGAAGGTGAAGATGCTGCCGCCGCAGGCGATGGCGTAGATTTCGTTCCTGGCGCCATCGCGGTCGTAGACCGGCTTGGCGCGCTGAAGGCAGGTGCGGTTCTTGGCGGTGAAATCACGCGGCCAGGCCTTGGCACGGAACTGCGCGGCGTCGCTGATGGAGGCGTCGGCCATATAGGGCAACCGCGTCATGGCGGCGACGGCCGCCGGATCGTTCGCCTTCAGCGCCGCCCGGAACTTTCCGATGAAGCCGTCGAATTCCTTCTGCACGGCCGGGGACGCTGCGGCTTTCCCGGGAGCTTGCGCGAAGGCGGGAGCGAGGGAGGCGAGTGCAATTGCCATCGCAAGGCCCGGCAGCGTCTTCATGCGTCAGCTCCGTCCGCTCGATCGATCAGCGCGGGGGTGGCTGATCGGGCGGGATGCTACCGCAACGTCACCATTCTCTCCAGCGGCGCAGATCCATTTCCGATGCGGATCACGGATTGACGCGTCGGCTTCGATCCCACCATGTTAGGTTGACCGGCCCGAGAAATTCGCCCTTGCGATGTAGGCTGGCGATTGATCGCCTCGCCATGGCGAGACCAGCAGGAACGTCGAAACCAAGCGGGGTGAAGCGGACCGGCGACGATATGATTTCCCGACCGAGGGGCGGGTGAGCTCGCCCCTGCATCGAAATGGCGGCGATCGGCAAAGAGCCGACGCGAGAACCAGCAATTCTTCCAGGGAGTGGACAACGATGACGATCCGGAAGCTCACATTCGTTCTGGCCGCTGGCCTGCTCGGCCTCGTCCCCGCCAAGGCACAGGAGCAGGTCGAGGTCCTGCACTGGTGGACCTCCGGCGGCGAGGCCGCCGCGCTGAGCGTGCTCAAGGACAATCTCGGCAAGCAAGGTGTCGCCTGGAAGGACATGCCGGTCGCCGGCGGCTCCGGCGTGCAGGCGATGACGGCATTGCGCGCCCGGGTCACCGCCGGCACCCCGCCGACCGCGGCGCAGTTGCTCGGCTTCAACCTGCGCGATTGGGGCTCGCAGGGCTTCGCAGCCAATCTCGACGACGTCGCCAAGGCCAATGACTGGGAAAAGCTGGTCCCCGAACCGCTCAAGGCATTCGCCAAGGATGGCGGCCATTGGGTCGCCGCGCCGGTCAACATCCATTCGACCAACTGGCTCTGGATCAACAAGGCGGCGCTCGACAAGGCCGGCCTGCAGCCGCCCAAGACCCTCGACGAGTTCTTCGCCATGCTCGACGCCTTCAAGGCGCAAGGCATCACCGCCCTCGCCCATGGCGGCTCGCCCTGGCAGGACACCACCTTGTGGGAAGCGGTGGTGCTCTCGATCGGTGGCATGGATTTCTACAAGAAGGCGGTGCTCCAGCTCGATCCGGCGGCGCTGAAATCGGACACGATGCGCAAGGCCTTCGATACGATGACCAGGCTGCGCGGCTATTTCGACAAGGGCTTCTCCGGCCGCGACTGGAATCTCTCCACCGCCATGGTGATCAAGGGCGAGGCCGGCGCGCAGGAAATGGGTGACTGGGCCAAGGGCGAGTTCATCGGCGCCAAGAAGGTGCCGGAGCAGGACTTCGTCTGCATCCGCTTCCCGGGCACGCAGGGCAATGTGCTGTTCAATTCCGACCAGTTCATGATGTTCAAGCTCGGCACCAAGGACATTCCGGCGCAGCACAAGATGGCGGCGGCCGTGCTGGATACGAGCTTCCAGATCGCCTTCAACAAGGTGAAGGGCTCGGCCCCGGCGCGCCTGGGCGTCTCCGACGCCGAGTTCGACGCCTGCGGCAAGAAGGGCATCAAGGATGTCGCCGAGGCGATGGCCGCCGGCACCATGGTCGGCTCGCTCGCCCATGGCTATGCCCAGCCCGACTCGATCAAGAACGCCTTCTTCGACGTCGTGACCCAGCACCTGAACGGCCAGCTCACCACCGACCAGGCGCTGACCCGCCTGCCGGCGGCGATCGCCGCTGCCAAGTAGCCGCCTCTCCTGCCCTCCCGGATGCCGGCACCCTGCGCGCCGGCATCCGCCGGACTCCAGCGCATGACTGCAGCACCCTTGACCGACGCGGCCGGGAGATCGTCGGCTCCCCTGGCCGAACGGCTGCGCCTCGCCTTGCCGAAGCTGGTGCTGGCGCCAAGTTTCGCCGTCGTGCTCGTCTTCGTCTACGGCTTCATCCTGTGGACGATCTATCTGTCGTTCACCCCCTCGCGCATGCTGCCGGTCTATCAGTTGATCGGCTTCGACGCCTATCAACGGCTCTGGTCGCAGCCGAACTGGTATGTCGCGCTGCAGAATCTCGCGATCTTCGGTTCGCTCTATCTGGTGCTGTGCACGGCGATCGGCCTGACCCTGGCGATCCTGCTCGACCAGCGCATCCGCTTCGAAGGGGTGCTGCGGCCGATCTTCCTCTACCCGATGGCGCTGTCCTTCATCGTCACCGGCACGGCCTGGCAATGGTTCCTCAACCCGACGCTCGGCCTCGGGCGCACCCTGCACGCGCTGGGCTGGGAGACATGGGCGCCCGTGCGCTGGCTCGGCTGGGAAAACGCGCAGTTCGACTGGCTGGTCAGTACGGAGACTGCGATCTACACGATCGTCGTCGCCGGCGTCTGGCAGGCCTCCGGCTTCGTCATGGCGATGTTCCTCGCTGGCCTACGCGGCATCGACGGCGAGATCGTCAAGGCAGCGGAGATCGACGGCGCCTCAAGCTTCACCATCTATCGCCGGATCATCATCCCGATGCTGCGGCCGGTATTCCTCTCCGTCTTCATCGTGCTCGCCCACATGGCGATCAAGTCCTACGACCTGGTCAAGGCGCTCACCGGCGGCGGCCCCGGCAACGCCACCGAGCTGCCCTCGACCTTCATGTATTCCTTCACCTATGAGCGCAGCCAGATGGCGGTCGGCGCCGCGAGCGCCGTGATCATGCTGATGACGATCACCGCGATCATCGTGCCCTACCTCTACTCCGAACTCAGGGAGCGGCGCGGATGAGCAGCGGCGCCAGCGCGATGCGTCCCGGCGGCAACGTCGCCTCGCGGATCGTGATCTACGGCCTCCTGGCGATCTTTGCGGTGCTGTTCCTGCTGCCGCTGTTCGTCATGGTGGTCACCTCGCTGAAATCGCTCGACGAATTGCGGGGCGGCACCATGCTGTCGCTGCCGCAGGAGGTGACCTTCGAGCCCTGGCAGAAGGCCTGGAGCGAGGCGCGCATCGGCGTCGGCAGCGTCAATGGCGATGGCATTCGCGGCTTCTTCTGGAACTCCTTCCGCATGGTCGTGCCGGCGGTGATCATCTCGACCATGCTGGGGGCGCTCAATGGCTACGTCCTGACCAAATGGCGCTTCACCGGCCACCAGCTGATCTTCGGCCTGATGCTGTTCGCCTGCTTCATCCCGTTCCAGATCGTGCTGATCCCGATGGCGCGGCTGCTCGGCATCATGGGTCTCGCCAACTCCACCGCCGGGCTGGTGCTGGTCCATGTCGTCTACGGGCTCGGCTTCACCACCCTGTTCTTCCGCAATTTCTACGAGGCCTTCCCGGACGAGCTGGTCAAGGCGGCGCAGATCGACGGGGCCGGCTTCTTCCAGATCTTCTGGCGGATCCTGCTGCCCTCGTCGGGGCCGATCATCGTAGTGACGGTGATCTACCAGTTCACCAATATCTGGAACGACTTCCTGTTCGGAGTCTCGTTCTCCTCCGGCGACCAGGCGCCGATCACGGTGGCTTTGAACAATCTGGTCAACTCCTCCACGGGCGTGAAGGAATACAACGTCCACATGGCGGCGGCGATGATCGCCGCCCTGCCGACATTGCTCGTCTATATCGTCGCCGGCCGCTATTTCGTGCGCGGGCTGATGGCCGGAGCGGTCAAGGGGTGAGCATGAGCGCAGCGTTCCTCGACATACGCGACGTACACGAGCGCATCGGCGCCACGCCGGTGCTCAAGGGCATCAACCTCACCCTCGAGAAGGGCGGCTTCCTGGTACTGGTCGGCCCGTCCGGCTGCGGCAAGTCGACCTTGCTCAACACCATCGCCGGGCTGCTGCCGGTGACCAGCGGCGACATCCTGATCGACGGCCAGACGGTGACGCATCTGGCCCCATCGAAGCGCGACATCGCGATGGTGTTCCAGTCCTACGCGCTCTACCCGAACATGACGGTGGCCCAGAACATCGCCTTTGCCCTGGAAATGCGCAACGTGCCCAAGCCGGAGCGGGAGGCGGCCGTGCGCGCCGTGGCTCAGACGCTGCAGATCGAGCACCTGCTCGGCCGGCGCCCGGCCCAGCTCTCCGGCGGCCAGCGCCAGCGCGTCGCCATGGGACGCGCTCTGGTGCGCAAGCCGCGGGTGTTCCTGTTCGACGAGCCCCTGTCCAATCTCGATGCCAAGCTGCGCGTCGAGATGCGGCACGAGATCAAGCGCCTGCATCAGCGCACCGGCAACACCATCGTCTATGTCACGCATGACCAGATCGAGGCGATGACGCTCGCCACCAAGATCGCGGTGATGCGCGACGGCGAATTGCAGCAGGTCGGCACGCCGGACGAGATCTACAACCGGCCGGCCAATCTCTTCGTCGCCGATTTCATGGGCTCGCCGGCGATGAACCTGCTGACGCTGCGCCATGTCGCCGGCAAGGGTCTGGTCAGCAAGAACGGCGCGGATATCGAGATCGCCCTGCCGCGCAGCGCCTACAACGCGCCCCTGAGCGACGGCCAGGAGGTCATCCTCGGCATCCGGCCGGAGGCAGTGACCGATACCGCCATCACCGACCCGTCCGCCGGCGCGCTTGCCCCGCTCGACATGCAGATCGAGGTGGTCGAGCCGACCGGTTCCGATCTCTACGCCATCGCCCGCCGCGGCGAGGTGACGCTGACCGCGCGCCTGCGCGCCGATGCCCCGGTCAAGGCCGGCGAGACCTGCAGGCTGGCGCTCAACCTGGACAAGGCCGTGCTGTTCGACCCGATCAGCAAGGTGCGGATCTAGGATCCTTCAGGCGAGCCTGGCCAAGCGCTGCAGCAACGTCTGCACATCGTCGGCGTTCTGGTAGAGCCCGAAGCCGACACGCAGGCGATCGCCGCGCAGGTCGACGGTGATTCCGGCCTGCTTCAGCTTCTCATGCCACTCCGCCGCATCGGCGTGGCGGAAGGTCAGGAAGTTGCCACGCGCCGGCTCGCTCAAGGGCACGACAAGGTTCTCAAGCGCGAGCACGCCGCACGGCCGCTGCGCCAGCCCATCGGCAAAGATCGCCTGCAAGGCATGGGCATGGGCGTGGATCGCTGCGACATCGAGGCCCCTGGCGTCGAGCCAGTCGAACATCGCGCCCATGCGGTAGAGACCGGATGGGTCGAAGGTCGCGCCCATGAAGCGCCAGCCGTTCTGCGCATAGCCGATCTCGCCTTGTGCCCCCTCGAGCGCGCCGAAGGAGGCGTACCAGCCGGTGTCGCGCGGCCGCATGGCGAAGCCGGGCGGGCAGTGCATGAAGCACGCGCCTTCGCCCGACATGGCGTATTTGTAGCCGCCGGCGATGTAGAAGGCCTTGCCGGCGATCCCCGAGAGGTCTGTCGGCCGGGCCAGGAAGCCGTGATAGCCGTCGATGACGACGAGCCGGCCGGGCGCCCTGACGCCATCGACCAGTTTTTCCAGATCGGTCAGCGCATAGCCGGAATTGAACTGGACCTGGCTGACGAAGACCATGTCAGGGCCGGGGCCGGTTTGCGCCGCCGCAATCAATCGCTCCGCGAGGCCGGCGAAAGGCTCGGCCGGCACGACGGTGAGCTCGATCAGCCCATCCTCTCCGAGCCGCTCGATCTGGCGCCGGAAGGAATGAAATTCGGCATCGCTGGTCAGGATGCGTGGCTTGCGCTCGCGCGGCAGGCAGGAGAGCAAACGGTTGACGAACTCATGGGTGTTGTTGGCCGGGACGAGCCCATCGATCCCTGGCAGATTGAGATGCCGGGCCACGCCCTGCGCCAGCTTCTGCCAGACCGGCCCGAGCACCTCCTGCCATTTGCCGTCGACGAGGCGGGCGGCATCGTCCCAGGCACGCAGATGGGCCTCGCGCGTCGCATCCGGCCAGAAATGATGGCTGTGAGCGGCGAAATGCAGCTTGGCCGGCCAGTTCTGGCGGAAGCGCGAGAACTCGGCCGCGAGATCGAAGGGCGATCGACCGAGCGCCGCGGGAGCATTCGTCATCTGGTCCATCATCAGGCTCCGCCACCTTGCCGAACCGGCAAAATACTTTAAGCTTAAAATATCTTGCGCCTCTCTCTAGTCAAGGCGCGAGACGAGCGAGGGCGGCATCATGACCAGCGGAACGGGCGATCACCAGAGCCGGATCGAGCCGGGCATGCAGACCGATTTCAAGGAGCGGATGGACTACGGCTCCTATCTCGGTCTCGATCTCCTGCTCGCAGCGCAGAAGCCGCTAAGCGACGCGCCCGACGAGCTCCTGTTCATCACCATCCACCAGGTGCAGGAGCTCTGGCTGAAGCTCGCCGCCCATGAGCTCGACGGCGCCATCGCCGCGATCAGGGCCGACGAATTACAGCCGGCCTTCAAGTCGCTGGCGCGCATCTCGCGCATCCAGGCGCAACTGGTCACTGCCTGGGACGTGCTCTCGACCATGACCCCGGCCGATTATCTCGCCTTCCGCGACGCACTCGGCCAGTCCTCGGGCTTCCAGTCCTATCAGTATCGCGCGCTTGAATTCCGCCTCGGCGCCAAGGATCCGCGCATGGCGGCGATGCACAAGCATCACCCCGAGCACCACGCCCATCTGCAGGCGCTGCTGGAGGCGCCGAGCCTCTATGACGAGGCACTGCGGCTCTTGGCGCGCCGTGGGCTGCCGGTTCCGCCGGAATGTACCGAGCGCGACTGGAGCCAGCCGCATGTCGCGAACGAGGCGGTGAAGGCAGTGTGGCTTTCGATCTACCGCGACACGCACCAATACTTCGACCTCTACGAGCTCGCGGAGGAGCTGGTCGATCTCGAGGACCAGTTCCAGCAATGGCGCTTCCGCCACATGAAGACGGTCGAGCGCATCATCGGCTTCAAGCAGGGCACCGGCGGCTCCAGCGGGGTGAAGTTCCTGAAGACGGCGCTGGAGCGTTCGTTCTTTCCGGAGCTCTGGCAGCTGCGCAGCGAGCTGTAAGGCGAAGACGCGTCTCTAGTTCGTCATGCTCGCCCTTGTGGCGAGCATCCACGTCTTGAACACCGCACGCATCACAAGACGACGTGGATGGCCGGGACAAGCACGACCATGACAGTAAGGGCTACTCGTTGTTGCCGAAGGTCATGTCCCGCCGCGCCGTCAGGATGCTGATCGAATAGCCGGCGATCACATCGACCAGCGCCATCAGCGTGATGATCACGAAGGTGCCGGTGCCGAAACCGGGCACGAACAGGAAGATCAGCCCGCAGGCGATGAACACCACCATGGACAGGCCATGGTTGAGGATCGAGCTCGACTTGGCGCTGGTCGCATTCATGATCTCGAAGAAGAGCACGATGGTCGAGATCGCCAGCAGGAGCTCGCTGACCGTCAGCACGAAGGCACCGCCCGACGGCAGGCCGATGCTCAGGAGCTCGCGCGAGAGCGGCACGCCCATCGCCGCGACGGTGACGCCATAGGCGATGACCGCCAGCAGCATGAAGGGAAAGAAGCGCGCCATCGCATCACCGTTCCGTTTGCCGGCGCAGCCACTCTTTCGCAGCGCACCCGGAGCCGCTAGATATCAGCCCTGCACTGAACGCGCTACGCGGCTGCCCCTGCGACAGCCCCGCCGCGTTGCCCGTGCAGTTTGGAACTGGTAGAAGCGGGTCATGACGGTGAAGCGGCAGAACAGGGGCGAAGTCCGGCGCGTGATGCGCCGCACGCTGAACCTGCGCCGTTTTCCGACCACCCAGGGCTTCGCCGCGCTGCATGACCATGCCCGCCTGCCCTGGCGCTTTTTCGGCCGCTTCACGGCCTCGCTCGCAGCAGGCCTTACGCTCGCCTGAGACCGGCCGTCCGGCCGGCGACAGGCCGTTGCGATGCGTGCTGGCCCCAAAGCGGGCCGCTACCCGATTTCCATACCGAAGGCGATTGAAGCCATGACTGCGACCAAGGCCCCCACCACCCTCTACGACAAGATCTTCGAGGACCATGTCGTCGACCGCCAGGACGACGGCACCTGCCTGCTCTATATCGACCGCCACCTCGTCCACGAGGTCACCAGCCCGCAGGCCTTCGAGGGCCTGCGCATGACCGGCCGCAAGGTCCATGCGCCCAGCAAGACGCTCGCCGTCGTCGACCACAACATCCCGACGACCGACCGCAGCAAGGGCATCGCCGAGGAAGAGAGCCGGATCCAGGTCGAGGCGCTGGCCAAGAACGCGAAAGAGTTCGGCGTCGAGTACTTCAACGAGCTCGATATCCGCCAGGGCATCGTCCACATCGTCGGCCCCGAGCAGGGCTTCACCCTGCCCGGCACCACCATCGTCTGCGGCGACAGCCACACCTCGACGCATGGCGCCTTCGGCGCTCTGGCCCACGGCATCGGCACCTCGGAGGTCGAGCATGTGCTCGCCACCCAGACGCTGATCCAGAAGAAGGCCAAGAACATGCTGGTCCAGGTCGACGGCAAGCCCGCTCCGGGCGTCGGCGCCAAGGACATCACGCTCGCCATCATCGGCGAGATCGGCACCGCCGGCGGCACCGGCTCGGTGATCGAATATGCCGGCGAGGCCATTCGCGGCCTCTCCATGGAAGGCCGCATGACCGTCTGCAACATGTCGATCGAGGGCGGCGCCCGCGCCGGCATGGTCGCGCCGGACGAGAAGGCCTATGCCTATCTCAAGGGCCGCCCGAAGGCGCCCCAGGGCGCCGCCTGGGACGAGGCCGTGCGCTACTGGGAAACGCTGCGGACCGACGAGGGCGCGCATTTCGACCGGATCGTCAGGCTCGACGCCGCCAACCTGCCGCCGATCGTTTCCTGGGGCACCAGCCCCGAGGACGTGATCTCGGTGACCGGCGCGGTGCCCGATCCCGAGCAGATCGAGGACGAGGTCAAGCGCGCCTCGAAGAAGCGGGCGCTCGACTATATGGGCCTGACCGCCGGCACCAGGATGACCGAGATCCCGCTCGACGTGATCTGGATCGGCTCCTGCACCAATGGCCGCATCGAGGATCTGCGCACCGTCGCCAAGATCGTCGAGGGCAAGAAGATTCATGAGAGCCTGGACTACGCCATGATCGTGCCGGGCTCCGGCCTGGTGAAGCAGCAGGCGGAAGCCGAGGGGCTCGACAAGATCTTCCTCGCCGCCGGCTTCGAATGGCGCGAGCCGGGCTGCTCGATGTGCCTCGGCATGAACCCGGACCAGCTCAAGCCGGGCCAGCGCGCCGCCTCGACCTCGAACCGCAATTTCGAGGGTCGCCAGGGCTATCGCGGCCGCACCCACCTGGTCTCGCCGGCAATGGCGGCG
Organism: Allobosea sp. NPDC055332; assembly: GCF_053645455.1. Taxonomy (NCBI): domain Bacteria; kingdom Pseudomonadati; phylum Pseudomonadota; class Alphaproteobacteria; order Hyphomicrobiales; family Alloboseaceae; genus Allobosea; species Allobosea sp. NPDC055332. The sequence continues at coordinate 783,915 of NZ_JBSHMO010000002.1, forward strand.
GCAGCGGCCTTGATCGGCCACTTCGTCGACGTGCGTACGCTGGGCTGAAGCGGATCGTTTCGCGGGAGGATGTCATGAGCACCGATCCCCGCGAAGCCGCTCGCGCCAAGGAAGCCAAGGAAGCGCTCGATCGCGTCAGGCGCGACGACGAGAGCTTCCTCGGCTCGTCCATGGGGCGCGCGGCCGACCACTTCTCCGGCAAGGACGCGCCGGAAGGCGACAAGATCGAGCTCTGGGGCCGACGCATCGGCCGCGGTCTCTCGCTGATCGCCTTCATCGGCCTGTCCTGGTGGCTCGGGCATCAACTGAAGATCTGGTGATGGGCTCAGTTCCCTCGATCAAGACAGGCGCTTCGGCGCCGGCCTCGCAGGGTCTCGACTGGGACGGCGTGCGTGCGCCTTCGAGCGCCGAGTTCGAGATCCTGGCGCAAGCGGCCTATGACCGCCTGCCCGAGGATTTCCGCAAGCTCTGCGCCGACCTCGTCATCAACGTCACCGAGTTCCCCGAGGACGACGTGCTGAAGGAGCTCGAGGCCGAGAGCCCCTTCGACCTGCTCGGCCTGTTCTCCGGGATCGGCCTGCCGCAGCAGGGCTATGCTCCGCAGACCGGGCAGATGCCCAACACCATCCATCTCTATCGCCGGCCGATCCTCGACTACTGGGCCGAGCATGACGAGACGCTCGGCGCCATCGTCAGCCATGTGCTCGTCCACGAGATCGGCCACCATTTCGGCTTCGACGACGACGACATGGACGCGATCGAGAAGGCGGCGGGGTGACCATGACCGAACCGCCGAAACTCTGGTATTGGCGCCGCGTGATTGCGGTCAGCCTGGATTTCGTCGCTGCATCGCTGATCTTCGTGCTCGCCTTCAGTGCCATCGCCGGCACGGCCAGCGACCGGTTCCGCCTCAGCGGTCTCGGCGTCACCTCGAGCGAGTGCAGGGAGACGAAGCCGTCACAGGCCGTACTCGACGCCGGCAGCCGGACCATGCCCGGCATCATCTGGACGAAGACGACCCTCTGCGACGGCACGAGCTTCGGCCTCGTCCGCGATCGCATCGTCCAGCTGTCGCGGGAGGAACGCATCCGGGACAACGCTACCCAGACGAGCTGGGCCAGTGTGGCGGTCGACGCTGCCGGCAACCCGGTCGACCCGACCTATCTCGACTGGCTTGGCATCCTCTTCTTCGTAGCCGTCTCCGTGCTGTTCGTGATTTCGCCGATGCAGGCGACCCCGGCCCTGCGCCTGTTCGGGCTGAGGCTCGTGGCCTCGGACGGCGGACGGGTCGGTCTTGCCGCCGCTTTGCTGCGTCTGGTCTATGGCGCGGCCGCCACGGCCCTGGGCCTGGCTATTGCCTTCGGCGTGTTCTGGCTGGTCGTTACCAAGGGCCTCACCGCCTGGCTGCTGGCCTTGGTGTTTTTGTGTCTCGCGACGGCCTATGCCGTCTGGTGGCGGCCATTCAGCGTTCGTCCGGACCTGCCGCACGCACCGCTGCACGACATCTTGGCCGGGACCCGGATCGTTCGCGTCGCACCGACGCCTGCCCTCGACGCCGCGACGGAGACTGAACGATGATCGACGAACTGATCCGCCACCTGCCCGATCTGGCTCTGGTCTTCTCGGCCTTCTTCATCGCCGTCGCCAGCCCCGGACCGAGCAATCTCCAGGTGATGGCGACCTCGATGGAACATGGTCGGAAAGCCGGGATGACGCTGGCGCTCGGCGTCACCACGGGATCGCTGACCTGGGGCATCCTCGCCGCGGTCGGCGTCACCGCGCTGATCGTCGCCCATCCCGGCGCGCTCTACGCCATCAAGATCGTCGGCGGACTCTATCTCCTGTTCCTGGCCTGGCGCTCGGCGCGTTCGGCCATGCAGGCGGAGATGCCGCCGCCGAAAGCCAGTGGCTCGGGCCGCCGCCTCTATCTGCGCGGCTACCTGATGCACCTCACCAACCCGAAGGCGATCCTGAGCTGGACGGCGATCATCGCGCTCGGCCTCAGGCCCGAGACGCCGGCGGTGGTGCTCTACGCCATCATCTTGGGATGCTTGACGATCTCGCTCGCGATCAACCAGACCTATGCCTGGCTGTTCTCGACCGCCTCGATGGTGGCGGGCTATCGCCGGATCCGCCGCCGGGCGGAAGCCTGCCTCGCCGCCTTCTTCACCTTCGCCAGCTTCAAGCTCCTGACGGCGCAGCTCTGACGCGCCGCCTCATCCCATCCTGACCAGAACGACCTGCCGGAGTATCCGCCATGCAGCCCTTCACCACCCTGACCTCGACCCCCGCCCCGCTGAAGGTGATCAATGTCGACACCGACATGATCATCCCCAAGCAGTATCTGAAGACGATCAAGCGCACCGGCCTCGGCACGGCGCTGTTCTCGGAGATGCGCTACAAGGAGGACGGTTCGGAGAACCCCGACTTCGTCCTGAACCAGCCGGCCTATCGCAAATCCGAGATCCTCGTCGCCGGCGACAATTTCGGCTGCGGCTCGTCGCGCGAGCACGCGCCCTGGGCTCTGCTCGACTTCGGTATCCGCTGCGTGATCTCGACCAGCTTCGCTGACATCTTCTACAACAACTGCTTCAAGAACGGCATCCTGCCGATCGTGGTCAGCCAGGAAGACCTGGAGAAGCTGTTCGACGACGCTGATCGCGGCTCGAACGCGACGCTGACCGTCGATCTGGTGAACCAGAGCATCAAGGGCCCCGACGGTGGCGAGGTCCGCTTCGAGATCGACCCCTTCCGCAAGCACTGCCTGCTCAACGGCCTCGACGACATCGGCCTGACCATGGAGAAGTCGAGCAAGATCGACGCCTTCGAGGAGAAGCTGAAGGGCCGCGCCTGGGCTTGAGCCCTTCCCCCCTCGGGGGAGAAGGTGGCAGCGCGTAGCGCTGACGGATGAGGGAAGGGCCGCGTGAGCGGCCCTTTGTCGTTTCACCCAGTCGTGCCGCCCTCATCCGCCTGCCGGCACCTTCTCCCCGGAGGGGAGAAGGACGCTAGACAACCAGCCCCTGCATCGGCGCCAAGCCGCCGGTACCTGGAAACACCTTCTCGGCCAGCACAGGCCCCGACAGCCCGAACAGATCCGCAACCACGCCCTTCGCAACCGCGCGGATGTCGATGGTCGGCCTGAGATCGCGCTGCTCGTGCAATTGCTCCGGCTTCAACCCGGGCCAGTCGACGATCATCCGCCTGCCCTTGACCGCGCCGCCGACCAGGAAGGCGACCGTACCGGTGCCGTGGTCGGTGCCGACCGTGCCGTTGACGCGAGCGGTGCGGCCGAACTCGGTGACGACCATCACCACCGTATCCTTCCAGACCGGCTTCAGTCCGCTCTCGAAGGTCGCGAGCGCACCGTCGAGCCCGCCAAGCAGCGTGGCGAGCCTTCCTTTGGCGCCGCCTTCGTTGGCATGCGTGTCCCAGCCCTCGAAAGCCAAAGCAGCGATGCGCGGACCATCCTCGGCGCCGACCAGCCTCGCTGCGCCTTCGGCGATGCGCTTCATGCCCTCGGCGCTGTCAGGCCCGCCGCCGCCGCGCGGTTGCTCGGCGCCCTGCCTCGACGCGATCAGTTCGGTCTCGATCGCCCGCTTCAGCACAAGCGCCAGCGCCGGATCACGCTCGCCATAGAGATCGCCGAGGCGCTGGACGAGATCGGCGCCGGCCCGTGCCATGCGCGGCGGCGCCCAGCCAAGCACCGGCGCCTCGCCCCGTACCACCAGAGGCGGGACGACGCCGACGCCAAGCGCGCCATGACGCGAGACCGCCTCGCCCGGGGGCAGACTGGCGATCAGGCGATTGAGCCAGCCGCTATCGGTCTTGCCCGGGCCACCCTGTCCGCTTTCGAGCACATCCTGGCCGTCGAAATGCGAGCGCTCGCGATAGCCGGTGGCGCTGGCGTGAACGATCGCCGCCTGTCCATCGGCATAGAGCCGGGCCAGGTTCGGCATCGCCGGGTGCAGGTAGAAGAAGCCGTCGAGCGGCAGCGCCGCCTCCGGCCCGTCCTTGGCCAAAGCGATGCCTTCGCGCAGTTCGGCGTAGGCGGGATCGCCGAGCGGCGGCACGGCGGAAAGCCCGTCGAGCGCGCCGCGCAGCACCACCAGCAGGAAGCGGGAATCGCGCGAACCCGCCGCCGCATGGGCGAATTTCGGCATGTAAGACCAGGCGAAGAGTGCGCTGGCCGCCCCGAGCACGGCCCGGCGCGAAGGCGTCATGCGTTCGCAATCGTCATCGTCGGCGGCCATGCTCACCTCCGCTGGAATTCAGGCGACATCAGCAGCAGCGCGAGCGCCTGCGGCTTGCTCTCGGCACGCGCTACGGCCTGCCGCGTCTGCGGCGAAGCGAGCGGGCCGAGCACCTCCTCGACCAACGCGCGCGGATCGGCGACCGAGCCCGCCGCCTGGCGGCCGAGCTGTGCGGCGACGTCGATGCGGGTCTTGATCCCCTCCGGCGTCGCCCAGGCGGCATTGCTGTCGGGATAGCCGTCCGGCCCGGAGGGCTGCCAGAGCGGCTGGCCCATCACGCCGAGCGGCCCGGCGACCTGGCCGAACTCTGGCTTGCGGCCGAGCGCCCGGAACGCGGCAATGAGGAATTCCTGCGGGGTCCGCAGCTTGGTCGCGGGGGCGGCTACGGCAAGCTCCGAGGTCACCAGTGTGCGCGACAGCGCGGCAAGATCACCTCCCGTCTCGCGGAAGTTGCGGGCGAGCTCGGCGACCAGCGCCTGCGGTGGATCGTCGGCGACGAAATGGCGGGCGAGCTTGCGGGCGATGAAAGAGGCCGTGCTCGGATGGCGGGCGAGGTCGGCGAGCGCCGCCATGCCCATCTCCTTGCCCTCCTGCCGGTAGACCTTGCCGAGCAGCCTCTGGCCGCCGGGATCGTGCAGGCCGGGATTGAAGGCGAAAGAGCCGGGGAAGCCGAGGCGGGCATCGCGCCCGACCACCGTCCAGCCGGTGATGATCCGCGCCAGCGAGGTGACGTCTCCTTGTGTATAGCCACCGGAGACGCCGAGCGTGTGCAACTCCATGATCTCGCGGGCGAGATTCTCGTTGAGGCCGCGGCCCCGCCGCTTGCCGGCGCGGGAATCCGGGCCGATCGAGAGCTGGTTGTCGAGGAAATTGAGCATCGCCGGATGGCTCTCGACCGCGACCAGCAGCTCCTCGAAGCGGCCGAAGATGTTGGGGCGGATCGCCTCGCGCTCGAAGGCGCCGGCCATGGCGCGGACGAAGTTGCCCTTGGCGACCGAGACGCAGAAATGGTTCGACCAGAACTGCACCAGCCGCTCGGCAAAGCCGGTCTCGGCCTCGAGCGCGCCCTGGAAGCGCGCGACCGCTTCCTCGCGATAGATCGCCTGCGGAAACTGGGGAACCGGCTGTGCGGGGGCTGGCATCTGGCCTTGCGGCTGTCCGGGCATGGGCGGCGCGGCGGCGACCTGCACGCCCTGCCCCATGCCTTGCTGGCCACCCTGCTGGGCAGCGACACGCTTTGCCTCGCGCGCGGCCCGCTCCTCGTCCTCGAAGGCATAGAGTGCCCGGCCGATCGGCGCCGCGCCGGAGAAGCTGACGCGCGGCTGGGTAGCGCCTTCGCTGCGAATCTCCGCGAGCAGGCGCTCGCGAACATCTGCCAGCGCTACGCCCTGCCCCGGCTTCGGACCGAGGCCGAAGCGTTGCAAGGCCTGCATCCTCAAGCGTGGGTCTGACCAATCTGCCATGCCCTCGCCTCCGCCATCTGCGCCGCCGCCGACAGATTCCACTGCAACTATGGCGAAAGCCCGGCCGTCTTCGCAACGCGAAAGGCCGCCGCTCCCGAGGGAACGACGGCCTCCCGCAGGTCGAAAGATGCGTTCGGGTCACATCGCCGGCAGCGCCGCGACATCACGCACCGGCGCGGTGAGCCCGCCGATCTTGCCGACCATCGCGGCCTTGCCCGAGGTCAGGTCGACCTTGTAGAGGCCGCCATCGGCGACGAGCCAGCCGGTATTCGTGCCGTCAGCAGCCGTCTCGATGTCGAAAGCGATTGCCTTGGGCGTGACGCCGAGCTTGCCGATCGCGCCGAGCACGCCATCATTCGGCGGCGCCTGCTTCAAGAGCCCGCCGATCTTGCCGTCGATATCGTAAAGCGCCGTTTCCTTGGTGCCCTTGACCGAATTGCTGTAGGCGCCGGCGACGACCATCGGCGTCTCGCCCTTGTGCATGTCGGTCTCGGCGAATTTCAGCTTGCCGTCGACCGTGGTCTTGCCGTCGTCGACATTGACCCGAAGATTGGTGCCGTCGGCGCCGATGACGCGCAAACGGTCGGCGGCCGGGTTGAAGTCGACCGTCGCCATGGTGCTGGCGGGCAGCACCGTATCCATCTTCGACTTCATCGTGGCCTTGCCGGCCTTGTCGACCGTGTAGATCGTGCCGTCGGTCGCCAGCGCATAGAGCATGCCGTCGGCGGGGCGGACATCGATGCCGGCGATCTTGCCGTTGATGCCGCTGACCTTCATCGACTTGCCGGCCTTCTGGGTCGCGGTATCGACCATGGTCAGCGTGTCGTCGCCAGTCAGGACGGCAAGCATGCCGGCCTGGGCCGCGCTGGCCGCAGCGAAAGCGGTGGCGAGAATGGTGGAAGCGAGAAGCAGGTTGCGAGCCTTGGTCATGTGATGTCCTCCGGTTCGTGTCGCGATCTCAAAGGGGCTGGCCGACGCCTCCTGCGGTGCGGCACCCATGGCGGATAGCGGCGAACTCTCGGGGCAGATGCGGATGAAAAAATAAAAGCCTCGGACGCATCCAAAGCCACAGCGATCGCGTATCAATGGGCTCGCCGCATCCGAGATGACGGCCGGATTACCGGGGAGACGGATGGCGACCGACGCTACGCAGCCGCGACAGGCCGGCGAGATCGAAACCGCGCTGCTCGCCTGCGCCGCCGGCGATAAAACTGCACTCCGGCGCATCTATGAGGCGGAGTCGCCGCGTATGCTCGGTGTGGCGCAGCGTCTGCTGAAGCGCCGGGCCCTGGCGGAGGAAGCGGTGCAGGACGCGTTCGTGCTGATCTTCAGGCATGCCGACCGCTTCGATCCGGAACGCGGCGCCGGCCTGACCTGGATCTATGCGATCCTGCGCAATCGTTCGCTGTCGATCCTGCGCGACGAGAAGCGCACCGAGACGAGCGACACGCCGATCGCCGAGGAAACCGCGAGCGAGGAGGACGATCCGGAGACGGTGATGGCGAAGCTGTCGGATGCCACGGCGCTGCGCGCCTGCCTGGAGATGCTGCCGCCACAGCGGCGTGGCCTGGTGCTGCTCGCCTTCGTCCAGGGGCTGACGCATGGCGAGATCGCCGGACGGATGAAGCTGCCGCTCGGGACCGTCAAATCGTGGATCCGCCGCTCGCTGCTCTCGCTGAAGGAGTGTCTCGGATGAGCGCCTCCCGCGATGACCAGCTCGGCCCGCCGGAGCGCGACGCGCTCGCCGGCGAATATGTGCTCGGCCTGCTCGACGGGGTCGAGTTCGCCGCGGCCGAGCGCCGTCTCGACACGGATCGCGATTTCGCCGCCTCCGTCGAGCGCTGGCGCCTGCACTTCTTCGCAATCGATGCGACGGCCACGCCGCTCGCGCCATCCGTTGATCTCTGGCCCCGGATCGAGGCCGGACTGGCAGGCCTGCTCCAGCCGACGGCTTCCTCCGCGGCAGCGACGTCACGCGCGACAATGGCCGGCTCCAGCCGCTTCGCCGAGTGGTGGAACAGCCTGTTCATCTGGCGCGGCGCCGCCTTCGCCGGTGCATTGGCGACCGTGCTGTTGGCCATCGGTCTCGTCAGCGCACTCGATCGTGCCAAGCGCCAGCCATTGATGGTCGCGGTGCTTCTGACCGAGGGCAACGCCGCCGCCGCCGTGGTCAACACCTTCGCCGACGGGCGCGTCGAAATGCTGCCCTTGCAGAGCATCGACGTGCCGGCCGGCAAGGCGCTCGAGATCTGGACCTTGTGGGACCGTGCGGTCGGCCCGCGCTCGGTCGGCCTGATCGATCGTGCCCGCTCGACACCCCTGCGACTCGACAACCTGCCGCTCGGCAAGGACCAGCTCTTCGAGATCACGCTGGAGCCTGCATCGGGCTCGCCGACCGGACGCCCGACCGGCCCGATCATCGCCAAGGGCACGACCTCGCAGCGGCTGTGATGGACCGGACCGGTGCTGACGCGATAGGACGCCGCCGGGCGACAAGCTCGGCGGACCTGCAGGGCTGACGGCGAGAGGCAATGACTGATCCGAACGGACGAACGGCTCTGGTCACCGGGGCCGGCAAGGGCCTCGGCCTAGCGATCGCCAGAGGGCTCGCGGCGCGCGGCGCGCATGTGGTGATCCATGGTCGCAGCCAGGACATGCTCGACAGCGCTGCCGCTAAGCTAACCGCCGAAGGCCTCGCGGTCTCGACCTTCGCCGCCGACCTTGCCGACGAGGAGGCAACAGCAGCGGCGCTCGATGCGCTGCTCGACCGTCACCCCCGCATCGACATCCTCGTCAACAATGCCGGCCTGCGCGACCGCAGGCCACTCGATGCGCTCGACCGTGCCGCCTTCCGCGCGCTGCTGGAGGTCAACCTCGTCGCGCCCTTCGACCTGGTGCGGCGCCTCGCCCGGCACATCCCGGATGGCGGGCGCATCGTCAACATCACCTCGATCGCCGGCTCGATCGCGCGAGCCGGCGATCCCGGCTACATCGCGACCAAAGGCGGGCTCGAGGCGCTCACCCGGGCGCTCGCGGCCGAGCTCGGCCAGCGCGGCATCACGGTCAACGCCGTCGCGCCCGGCTTCTTCGCGACCGAGGCCAATGCCGGCCTCGTCGCCGATCCCGGCATCGCCGGCATGCTGGCGCAGCGCACCTCGATCGGACGCTGGGGCGCGCCGACCGAGCTGGTCGGCGCCGTCGCCTTCCTGTGCTCTCCGGAAGCGGCCTATGTCACCGGCGTGACCCTACCGGTCGACGGCGGCTATCTCGCGCATTTCTGATTAGCCACTGCCCTCACTGCAGGTCAGCGAAGGCCCGCTTCAGGCGCTCGGCGGCCTCGACCACGACGGAACGCTGGGTCGCGAGATTGAAGCGCAGGAAGCTGTCGCCGCCGGCGCCGAAGCTGGTGCCGTGGTTGACCGCAATCTTCGCCTGCTTCTCGACACGAGCGATGAAGTCCTTCGGCTCCATACCGGTTCCGGCGAAGTCGACCCAGGCGAGATAGGTCGCCTCCAGCGGCATCGAGCGCAGGCCGGGTATGGCGTGGATCGCCTCGTCGAAGAGCCGACGGTTGCCGTCGAGATAGGTCGTGAGCGCATCGACCCAGGCCGCCCCCGCCGGACTGTAGGCTGCGGTCGACATCTCCATGCCGAAGGAGTTCGGGGAGATGCCGAGCGCGTTCATCCGGGCGCGGAACGGCGCGCGCAGTTTCTCGTCGGAGATGATGACATTGCCGACATGGGCGCCGGCGATGTTGAAGGTCTTGGTCGTCGCCGTCATCATCACCAGGCGATCGATGATCTCTGGCGCCGCGAGGGGCATGACCGTGTGCTTGTAGCCGGGCATGACGAGGTCATGGTGGATCTCGTCCGAGACCAGAACGAGGTCGTGGCGGACGCAGAAATCGGCGATCTGGCGGAGTTCTTCACGGCTCCAGACCCGCCCGCCGGGATTATGCGGCGAGCACAGGATCAGCATCTTCTCCTTGCCGGTCATCTGCGCATCCCAAGCGGGGATGTCGAGGACATAACGGCCATCCTCCTGCGCGAGCCGGCATTCGACGACCTCGCGGCCGGCTGCTTTGATGACGCGGGCGAAGGCGTGATAGACCGGCGTCATCAGCACGACGCCGTCGCCCGGCCTGGTATAGGCATCGACGCAGAGCGCGGTGCCGTTCACCAGCCCATGCGTGGTGAAGATCGCCTGCGGCTCGACGGCCCAGCCATGGCGCTCCTGCATCCACCAGCGGATCGCATCGCTATTGGTCTTCTCGTCGCCGAAATAACCGTAGACGCCATGGGCGGCCATCGCCTCGACCGCGGCCTGCACGCAGGCCGGCGGGCGGAAATCCATGTCGGCGACCCACATGGCGATGCCCTCGGAAGCCGGCACCCCGTAGATGGCTTCCATCTTGTCCCATTTGGCGCAGTTGCTGCCGCGGCGGTCGATGTGCAAGTCAAAGGTCGAAGCTGCGATCATCTCGGGTTCCGATGCATTGCCGGGCCAGCACGAAACCATCGCATACCAAGAAAATTCTTCTCCGCCAGCAGCGTTTCACGCAATTCCAATCTACCGTGGCGGTCTGGCGCCAGCTCGCCGCTGCGGCCTTGGGGCTGCTATAGGCCGCTCATGAGCCTGCCAGCCCCTCTGGTCGAGACCTTCGTTTCCGTCGCTGCGATCATGGCGACGGCGCGCGATCCCTGGTGGATCATCGCCAGCGCTGCAGCCGCTCTGCATGGGGCAAGCCCGATCACGGTTGCGGATGTCGATATCCTGCTCAGCGTCGAGGATATCAACCGCATCCTGCCGGTTCTCGGCATAGAGCCCTATCAGGGGCCACCGAACCCGCTGTTCCGGTCGCAGGTCCTGGCAAAATGGCCGGCGCCGCCCGTGCCGGTCGATCTCATGGCCGGCTTCGAGCATCGTGTCGGCAATGCCTGGCATCCGGTCCTGCCGGCGACACGGCAGGCGCTCACGATCGATGGCGCCACCGTCTATGTCCCTGAGCGCGATGAACTCCGGAACATCATCGAAGGCTTTGGGCGCCCCAAGGACCTCGAACGCGCCCGCCTGCTCGCGGAGCTTACATCACCACCGTGATCGTCTCGGCCGCCCGCGTCAGGCCGGTATAGAGCCAGCGCGCCCGGTGCTCGCGGAAAGCGTAGGCCTCGTCGAACATGACGATGTTGTCCCATTGCGAGCCCTGCGCCTTATGCACCGTCAGGGCGTAGCCGAAGGTGAACTCGTCGGTGTGGCGGCGCAGTTCCCACGGCACCTCGTCCTCGGTGCCGTCGAAGAAGTTCGGCATGACCGAAACCTTGACCGGCTTGCCGCCGGTGTCGTCCTCCGGCGTCACCCGCATGGTGACGAGGCCCTTCTTCGAGGTCTTCAGCTCCTGCACGATCCAGGCGCCGCCATTGAGCAGGCCCTTGCTCTTGTCGTTGCGCAGGCAGACCAGCTTCTCGCCGACCGCCGGGACATTGGCGACATGGCCCATCAACTGGCGCATGCGGGCATTGTATTGCCGGCGCGTCTTGTTGAGGCCGACCAGCACCTGATCGGCCGAGAGCACCATCTCCGGCGTGATCTCGGCGCGCCGGATGATCCGGCTCGCGCCATAGTCGCCGACCTCGAGCCGGCCGCCCTCGCGCACGATCATCGACATGCGCACGATCGGGTTGTCCGCCGCCTGGCGATGGACCTCGGTCAGCATGATGTCGGGCTCGGCCTCGGTGAAGAAGCCGCCACCCTTGACCGGTGGCAACTGCGCGGGATCGCCGAGGACCAGTACCGGCGTGCCGAAGGAGAGCAGGTCACGGCCGAGCTCCTCGTCGACCATCGAGCATTCGTCGATGATGATCAGCTTGGCCTTGGCGGCGGTGCTCTCGCGGTTGAGCACGAATGTCGGGCTCTCCTCGTCAACGCCACGCGAGCGGTAAATCAGCGAATGGATGGTCTGCGCGCCCTCGCAGCCCTTGTTGCGCAGCACGAGCGCCGCCTTGCCGGTAAAGGCGGCGAAGACGACGGTGCCGTCGACACCCTCGGCGATATGGCGGGCGAGCGTGGTCTTGCCCGTGCCGGCATAGCCGAACAGGCGGAAGAGCTGTGGCGAGCCGGCCTTGAGCCAATCGGCCACGGCGGCAAGCGCCGCGTCCTGCTGCGGCGACCAGCTCATGAGAGAAGGCGGATGCTTTTGGGCATGGCGCACAAGGCCGCGAGTCGGGCGGCCAAGGCAAGCCGGTTCAGGCGGCGCGCAGCCGCCGGGCGAACTCGTCGGCCTCGGCCTGCAGCGCCGAGATGCGCTCGTCGAGCTGGCGGGCACCGCTCGCGCCCTGCTCGGCATGGGCAGAGGTCTGGACACCGGCGCCGGCGATCGTCGTCACGGCGCTGGCGGCCTGCCCGGTGACCACCGAGATGCGCGCGATGGTCTCGCCGAGCCCCTGCAGCAGGCCGGTATGCGAGGCGACCATGGTCGAGATCTCGGTGCTCGCCTGCTCGACCGCACCGGCCCGGCCGGCGATGCCGATGATCGCCTGAGCTGCCTGCGACAGGGCCGTGTCCACGGTCGCGATCCGCTTGGAGATCTGCGCCGTCGCGTCGGCGGTCTGCGTCGCCAACGCCTTCACCTCGCTGGCGACGATGGCGAAGCCGCGGCCATGCGCGCCGGCGCGGGCCGCCTCGATGGTGGCGTTGAGGGCAAGCAGATTGGTCTGCCGGGCAATCGCCTCGATCAGCTGGACGACGTCGCGGATCTTGCCGGCATTCTCGGTCAGCCTGCCGACGAGGCCGACCGTGCCGGCGGCGTCGCGGGTCGCCAGGCTCGCGGTCTCGGAGACACGCCGGACCTCACGATTGATCTGCTCGACGACCTCCTCCAGCCGCACGGCAGCATCGGCGATGCGCTCTGCTTCATCGCCGGCTCCTGCGACGGCCTGTGCGGCAGCGTTGCCGCTGTGCGAGATCTGCGCGGAACGGGCGGCAGAGGCGGCGAGCGCCGCGCGCAACCCCTCACTCAACCGGCCGATATCGGCGAGCAGGCGACCGATGCGCGTCTCGAATTCCTGGGCGATGCGGTGCAGTTCCTCGGTCCGGCGTTGCTGGTGCTGCTGCGAGAGATCGGCTTCGGCATCGCGGGTGACGAGCGTGGCACGGAACTCGCTCAGCGTCCGCACCGTGCGGGCAAGCTCGCCGATTTCGTCGCGGCGCCTGCGATGCGGCACGTCGATGACCCGGTCCGACGATGTCGCCAGCTTGATCGCGTCCATCAGCTCGCGCAGCGGCCGGGTCAGATGCGTCCGCAACATCAGGATCGCCAGCATCCCGCCGGCGAGCGGCAGGCCGGCGGCAATCACGATGACACGCAACCTCACCTGCGAAGCAAGATCCTGCGCCCGGGACGCCGCGATCCCGGCCTGCCGATCGAGATCGTCACGCATGGCCGAGGTCACCAGCATGATCTGGCGGACATTCTCCTTTGCGGCTTCGGCCGAGGCTTCGATCAGTGCGGCCTTCGGCGAGACCTTGCGGCCGATCTCGACGATGTCGCGCTGGAAATCGACGAAGGTCCGGATACGCGCATCCAGCGTCGCGTTGGACTGCTGTATATTTGCCGGCAAGGAAGAGGCCAGATTGGCCCGCGCCGCATCGACAAGCTCGATGGCGGCGTCGAGCTGGTCGAGCGCCTGTTCGACGGCCCGTGGCTCGGCCGCGTCCTCGAAACGGCTGAGGAGCGACGCCTGCGCGACCCGGCTGGAGAGCAGTGCTGCCTTGTTGGCGAGTTGCTGCCCGGCAAAGGCCTGGCGATCGATGTCGTGAACGGAATCGAGACCGCTCACGGCACTGGCGAGACCGAGCGCCGCCGCGATGCCGAAGATCGCGAAAAGCGCCGTGATCTTCGCCGTCAACCCGAACCGCCGCATCATATCCACCGCCAATGTCGAGCGGCGGACTTCTCGCAGTTGCGAAGCAAACAGATGCTTAACGGAGCCAGCTAACTACCTCAAATATCTTAAATTTCAAACTTGACAACGACCCGGGCGCGAGCCTGCGCCCGTCGGCTCTCAGAACGCGAACCGCATCAGCGGCCGACCGGGCTTCTGCCTGGCGACCTCGGCGAAGCCGGCGCGCTGGAACACGCTCTCCGGCCCGACATAGAGCCCATCGGCACTGCGCTTCTCCTCGTTGTCCATCGGCGCAGCCTCGACCAGGCGTGCGCCACTCGCCCGGGCGAAAGCGAGCCCGCCGGCGAGCAGAGCTGCCGTGACACCCTGGCCTCGAAAGCCCTTGCGGACGAAGAAGCATGACGCCGCCCAGCTGCGCTCATCCTGCGCCGGTGCATCCGGCAGCGGTGTCGAGGCGCGGCGCGGATTGTTCCACTCGGGCACATGTGCCCGCGGCCCGATCTGCAGCCAGCCGACCGGAACGTCGCCGGCGAAGGCGAGCACGCCGGGCGGCGGCCCCCTCCTCACCCGGTCCTCGAAGAGCTGCCGCGCACCTTCGCCGAGCAATGGCTTGCGCAGCTTCGGCGGCATGCGGAAATGGTTGCACCAGCAGCCATAGCAGGGACCGTGCGGGCCGAAGAGGTCTTCCAGCGCCGGCCAATGCTCCGGTGTCAGCGGGACGACCTGGAAACCAGTTTTCGGCACGTCCGCCCTCCTCTCTCGACAGGTCGGCGCAAACAGGAGAGGAATGACGCGCCGTCTTCAAGGCGGCCGCCAAGCCGCCGGAGGCTATCCCATGTCACTCGAACTCTTCGCCGCCTATCTCGTCGCCTGCCTGGTCATCATCATCGTACCCGGCCCGACCGTGACGCTGATCATCGCCAACAGCCTGAGGCATGGTAGCCGCGCTGGGCTTCTCAACGTGGCAGGAACACAGGCTGGCCTCGCGATCATGATCGCGATCGTCGGCATCGGCCTGAGCTCGGTGATCGCGGCGATGGGCCATTGGTTCGACTGGGTCCGCCTCGCCGGCGCCGCCTATCTGATCTGGCTGGGCTGGAAGATGTATCGCAGTGCCGGGGCGGCGGCCGAGGGCCTCATCGAAGCGCGTCCGCCGCGCGGCGGCTTCTTCCTGCAGGGGCTCCTGGTCGCGCTGAGCAACCCGAAGACTCTGGTCTTCTTCGGCGCCTTCTTCCCGCAGTTCCTCGATCCAGCCCGTGACCATGCCACCCAGATCGCAATCATGGGCGCAACCACCATGCTGTTCGCCGCGCTCAGCGACGGCGCCTATGCGATCCTCTCCGGACGGGCCGGGCGCTTCCTCTCGCAGCGGCGCGTCCGGCTGATGTCAAAGGTCAGCGGCGGTTTCCTGATCGGCGGCGGGCTCTGGCTCGCCTCGACCCGCGGCAGCTGATCCCCTACCAGGGGATCTCTTCGCCCTTCCAGTTGCGGAAGCTGTTGGTCTCGCGCATGCTCGAGGCATCGATCGTGGCGATCAGCCCGGCAGCGCTCTCGGCCGGCGGGATGTCCGCCCCGCCGCCGCCCATATCGGTGCGGACCCAGCCGGGATGGAAGAGCAGCACCGCGACCTCGCTGTCGCGGACCGCATTGCCGAAGCCGACCATCACCATGTTCACCGCCGCCTTCGAGGAGCGATAGGCAATCGCGCCGGAGGGATTGGAACCGATCGAGCCCATGCGGCTCGATATCGTCACGATCTTGCGGCCAGAGCCGGCCTCGACATTGGGCAGGAAAGCCTGCGCCACCCGTAAGGGAGCATAGACATTGACCTCGAAAACCTCGCGCCAGGCCTTGAAGTCCATGTCCAGCGCCGACTGCTTGTCGCGCGGGCCATAGACGCCGGCATTGTTGACGAGCACGTCGATCGGACGGCCATCGAGCGCCTGCTTGGCCGCGGCGATGCTTCTGTCGGAGGTGACGTCGAGCTCGAGCGGGGTCAGCGTTCCCGCTTGTCCGCCGGCGACCTCCGCCAGCGCCCCACCCCAGGGATCACGCGCTGCGGCGACGACATGGTCGCCCCGCCGCAGCAATTCCATCGTCAACGCCAGGCCGATGCCGCGATTGGCACCGGTGATCATCCAGGTCTGGGGCATGGTCGGTCTCCATCTTGAAGACCAGACCTAAGCCTCAGCCCTTCGGCTTTCCATAGCCCCCCGCCGTCGGCGTGATCACGGTCACCGCTTCGCCGGCCTGGAGCAGCGTCTGGTCTGATGGCTTGAGCTCCTCGACCTCGCCCGAAAGCCGCCGGACCAGCGTCCGACCGAGCTGCCCGGGCTCACCGCCCTTCATGCCGAAGGGGCGAACCTTGCGGTGCGAAGCCAGGATGGCGCAGTCCATCGTCTTGAGGAAGCGGATGGTGCGGCTGGTGCCGTCGCCGGCATTCCATTCGCCCTTGCCGCCGGATCCCGCGCGGATGTGGAAGTCCTCGAGCACGACCGGGAAGCGCGTCTCCAGGATCTCCGGATCGGTCAGGCGCGAATTGGTCATGTGGACGTGGACACCGGAGGTGCCGTTGAAGCCCGGCCCGGCCGGCGAGCCCGAGCAGATCGTCTCGTAATACTGGTACTGGTCGTTGCCGAAAGTCAGGTTGTTCATCGTGCCCTGCGAGGACGACATCGCCTCCAGCGCGCCGAACAGCGTGTTGGTCACGGCCTGGCTGACCTCGACATTGCCGGCGACGACGGCGGCCGGATAGCGCGGCGCCAGCATCGAGCCTTCAGGCACGATCACCTTGATCGGCCGCAGGCACCCAGCATTCATCGGGATCGCGTCGTCGACCATGACGCGGAAGACATAGAGCACGGCGGCGCGGGTGACCGGCGCCGGCGCGTTGAAGTTGTCCTCGCGCTGCGGCGAGGTGCCGGTGAAGTCGACGATCGCCTCGCGCTTGTCGCGATCGATGATGATCTTCACCTTGATCGCGCAGCCCTGGTCCATCGGATAGGTGAACTCGGAGTCGTGCAGGCGGGTCAGCAGGCGTGCGACGCTCTCGGCGGCATTGTCCTGAACATGGCCCATATAGGCCTGGACCACGTCGAGGCCGAAGGAGCGGATCATCTTGCGCAGCTCGGCCACGCCCTTCTCATTGGCGGCGATCTGCGCCTTCAGGTCGTTGACGTTCTGGACGACGTTGCGGACGGGATAGCGCGCGCCGGTCAGCAGCTTGACCAGCTCTTCTTCGCAGAAGCGGCCCTGATCGACGATCTTGAAGTTGTCGATATAGACGCCTTCTTCCTCGATATTGGTCGCCAGCGGCGACATCGAGCCCGGCGCCGTGCCGCCGACATCGGCATGATGGCCGCGGCTCGCCACCCAGAACAGGATGTCCTTGTCCTCATTGTCGAAGACCGGCGTGCAGACCGTGATGTCGGGCAGATGCGTGCCGCCATTATAGGGCGCGTTCAGGCAGTAGACGTCGCCAGGCCGGATCACCGGGTTGTTCGAGATCACCGTCTCGACCGAGCGATCCATCGAGCCCAAGTGCACCGGCATGTGCGGCGCGTTGGCGACGAGCGCGCCGGTCTGGTCGAAGACGGCGCAGGAGAAGTCGAGCCGCTCCTTGATGTTCACCGAATAGGCGGTGTTCTGCAGCGTCACGCCCATCTGCTCGGCGATCGACATGAACAGGTTGTTGAAGATCTCGAGCATGACCGGATCGGCCTTGGTGCCGATCGCGGCGTTCTGGACCAGCGCCTTGCTGCGGGTCAGGACGAGATGGTCCTTGGCGGTCAGCCTGGCGGTCCAGCCGTCCTCGACCACGACGGTCTGGTTCGGCTCGATCACGATGGCCGGGCCGGCAATGCCCTGGCCGCGCGCCATCGCCTCACGCCGGACGATCGCGGCCTCGTGCCACTGCCCCTTCGAGAAGAAGCGGGTGCGCTCGGCGATTCCGGGCT
This sequence comes from Allobosea sp. NPDC055332, assembly GCF_053645455.1. NCBI lineage: Bacteria > Pseudomonadati > Pseudomonadota > Alphaproteobacteria > Hyphomicrobiales > Alloboseaceae > Allobosea > Allobosea sp. NPDC055332. Next base: position 801,485 of record NZ_JBSHMO010000002.1, read on the forward strand.
CGCCAGCGTTCTCAGCCGCAGCAGCCTCCTCGAAGCGGGCGCCGCCGCCGACGGCCTCGACCTCGACGGCCTCGACGACCAGCGCCTTGGTCTCGTCCATGAAACCGAAGCGGGCTTTGTGCGCCGCCTGGAAGGCGTCCTGCATCTCGGCGCGGCTGCCGAAGGGCGTCGCGATCGCGGTATCGGTGCCGGCATAGCGGATATGGGCGCGGACATGGATGGCGATATCGCCATCCGGCACGCCCTGCCCTGCCACCTCGCCCTTCGCATCGGCGCCCAGCCGGTCGGCGAGCGCGCCGATCGCGGCCTTGGCCTCGGCATCGAGCGGCACATCGAGCGCCGCGGTCCGGGTGGCGCGGATCTCGGCGAGGCCCATGCCATAGGCCGAGAGCAGGCCGGAGAACGGGTGCAGCAGCACGGTCTTGATGCCGAGCGCATCGGCGACGAGGCAGGCATGCTGGCCGCCGGCGCCGCCGAAGGAATTCAGCGCATAGCGGGTGATGTCATAGCCGCGCTGGACCGAGATCTTCTTGATCGCCTCGGCCATGTTGGCGACCGCGATCTGGACGAAGCCATCGGCGACCTCCTCCGGGGAACGGCCATCGCCGACCTCGGCCGCGAGCGTCGCGAACTTCTCGCGCACTGTCGCGACATCGAGCGGCTGGTCCTGGCCGGGGCCGAAGATCGGCGGGAAATAGGACGGGATCAGCTTGCCGACCATGACGTTGGCGTCGGTCACGGCGAGCGGGCCGCCACGGCGATAGGCGGCCGGGCCAGGATTGGCGCCGGCGGAGTCAGGGCCGACGCGGAAGCGCGAGCCGTCGAAATGCAGGATCGAGCCGCCGCCGGCCGCGACCGTATGGATCAGCATCATCGGCGCGCGCATGCGCACGCCCGCGACCTCGGTCTCGAAGGCGCGCTCGTACTCGCCGTCGAAATGGGCGACGTCGGTCGAGGTGCCGCCCATGTCGAAGCCGATGACCTTGTCGAAACCGGCCGAACGGCCGGTCTCGGCGAGGCCGACGACGCCGCCGGCCGGGCCGGACAGGATCGCATCCTTGCCCTGGAACAGCTCGGCGGCGGTGAGGCCGCCCGAGGACATCATGAACATCAGCCGCGCGCCGGTGCGGGCGATGTCGAGTTCTTCGGAGACCTGCGCGACATAGCGGGCGAGGATCGGCGAGAGATAGGCATCGACCACGGCGGTGTCACCGCGCCCGACCAGCTTGATCAGAGGTGAGACCTCATGGCTGACCGAGACCTGCGGGAAGCCGATCTCGCGGGCGATCTTGGCGGCGAGCTCTTCATGGGCCGGATAGCGGTAGCCGTGCATGAAGGCGATGGCGACGGCGCGGAAACCGGCATCGAACTGTGCCTGCAAGGCGGCGCGGATCGCGGCTTCGTCGGCGACCTTCTCGACCGCGCCGTCGGCGAGGACGCGCTCCTCGATCTCGACGACGGCGTCGTAGAGCTGCTCCGGCTTGATGATCTCCTTGGCGAAGATGTCGGGCCGGGCCTGGTAGCCGATGCGCAGCGCGTCGCGGAAACCCTTGGTGGTGACGAGCAAAGTACGGTCGCCCTTGCGCTCGAGCAGCGCGTTGGTCGCGACCGTCGTGCCCATGCGGACCTCGCCGACCGTGCCGGCCGGGATCGGTTCGCCGGCCTTGAGACCGAGATGGTCGCGGATGCCCTGGACGGCAGCGTCACGATAGGCGCCGGGATTTTCGGAGAGCAGCTTGCGGGCATGCAACTTGCCTGCAGGATCGCGGCCGATCACGTCGGTGAAGGTGCCGCCACGGTCGATCCAGAAATCCCAACGGCCGCTCGTCATCTGATCCCCCGATTATTGGCCAATAAGGCTCTTTGACGTTTCATCGATAAATCGTCGATGAAACGTTGACAAGCTCATTTCGCCGACTAGGATCGACATCAGCGATCGGGACATGGCTGAGGGGCCGGGCCGATCGAGGGGAGGCTTTCATGACAGGACCGGTCCTGGCAACCGCCGCTTTGCGCATGGCCGAGCGGCCCGGTGCGACGGCCCATCGTCGCGAGGCGCGCGCATGATCCGCCGCTTCCTCGATGCGCTCTACCTCTTCGCCGGTTATGCTGCCGGCTTGTTCCTGATCGCTATCCTCGTCCTGATGATGGGATTGTCGATCGGCCGCGAGGTCGGCTTCAACATCCCGGCCGGCGACGATTTCGCCTCCTGGTGCATGGCGGCGATGGCCTTCCTCGGCCTCGCCCACACCTTCAAATCCGGCGAGATGATCCGGGTCGGCCTGCTGATCGACCATTTCCAGGGTCGCAAGCGCTGGTTCTTCGAGGTCTTCTCCCTCGTTCTCGGCCTCGGCTTTGCCGGCTTCTTCGCCTGGCACGCCGTGGTGATGACCTGGCAGTCCTATGAGTTCAACGACGTCGCCGGCGGCGTCGTCGCCATGCCGATGTGGATCCCGCAGCTCGGCTATTCCGGCGGCCTCGTCATCCTGTTCATCGCCATGCTCGACGAGTTCGTCCACGTCGTGCTGCGTGGCCAGCCGCCGCGCTACGAGAAGCCGCCGCCGCAATCCGACGAGGAGATCGTCGAGCGTGCCATGGCGAGCGGAGTCTGAGCGATGTCGATGATGGAAATCTCCGCGCTGCTGCTCGTCCTGCTGGTCATCATGCTGGCGGGCGGCGTCTGGATCGCGATTTCGCTGATGGCCTGCGGCTGGGTCGCGATGCAATTCGTCGCCGGCGGCATTCCGGCCGGCTCGGTGCTCGCCACGACGATCTGGGGCAACAGCGCCTCCTGGACACTCGCCGCCCTGCCCCTCTTCATCTGGATGGGCGAGATTCTCTATCGAACGAAGCTGTCGGAAGAGATGTTCCGCGGCCTCGCCCCCTGGCTGAACTGGCTGCCGGGCCGGCTGATGCATGTCAACGTGCTGGCTTGCGGCATCTTCGGCTCGGTTTCCGGCTCTTCGGCCGCGACCTGCGCCACCGTCGCCAAGATCGCCCTGCCCGAGCTGAAGCGCCGCGGCTACGACGAGAAGCTCGCACTCGGCTCGCTCGCCGGCGCTGGCACGCTCGGCATCCTGATCCCGCCCTCGATCACCATGGTGGTCTATGCGGTGGCGGCGAATGTCTCGATCATCCAGATCTTCCTCGCCGGCTTCCTGCCCGGCCTGCTCGTGATGGCGCTCTATTCCGGCTACATCGCGATCTGGCACATGCTGCATCCGGACAAGGCGCCGCCGGCCGAGCCGAGGATGAGTCTGCGCGAGAAGCTCCGGGAATCGGCCAATCTCATCCCCTGCATGCTGCTGATCGCGCTGGTGTTCCTGTCGCTGCTGCTCGGCTGGGCGACAGCAACGGAATGCGCGGCCTGGGGCGTGCTCGGCTCCTTCGGCATCGCCTGGTGGTCGGGCTCGCTGACCAAAGAAGCCTTCTGGCAGAGCGTGATGGGCACGACGCGGATCACCTGCATGATCATGCTGATCCTCGCCGGCGCCTCCTTCATGTCGACCTCGATGGCCTATACCGGCATCCCGGCCGCGCTGGCCGAATGGGTCGATAGCCTGCATCTCTCGCCCTATGCGCTGATCGCCGCGCTCACCGTGATGTACATCGTGCTCGGCACCGCGCTCGACGGCATCTCGATGATCGTGCTGACCACCGCGATCGTCATCCCGATGATCAAGGCCGCCGGCTTCGACCTGGTGTGGTTCGGCATCTTCCTGGTGCTGATCGTCGAGATGGCCGAGGTCTCGCCGCCGGTCGGCTTCAACCTGTTCGTCCTGCAGACCATGTCGGGCAAGGATTCGAACACGGTCGCGCTCGCCGCCTTGCCCTTCTTTTTTCTACTGGTCGCCGCAGTGGCGATCATTACGATCTTCCCACAGATCGTGATGATCTTGCCCCAGCTCGCCTTTCCAGGATGATGCGCAACCACCAAGAGGGAACGGAGAACACCATGAAGCGCAGCGATTTCATCAAGGGCATGCTCGTCGCCGGCGTCGCCGCCGCGAGCATCTCGCTCGCCGCCCCCGCGGCCTTCGCCCAGGCGAAGTGGAACCTGCCGGCGGCCTACCCGTCCGACAACCCGCACAGCGAGAACCTCGCCACCTTCGCCAAGGACGTCGAGGCGGCGACATCAGGCAAGCTCTCGATCACGGTCCACGCCAATGCCGCTTTGTTCAAGGCGCCCGAGATCAAACGCGCCGTCCAGACCGGCCAGGCCCAGATGGGCGAGGTGCTGATGTCGCTGCACGAGAACGAGGACCCGGTCTTCGGCATCGACGTCGTGCCGTTCCTGGCGACCTCCTTCGTCGAGTCGAAGAAGCTCTATGCGGCCTCGAAGGCAGCGGTCGAGAAGAAGCTCGACAGCCAGGGTATCAAGCTCCTGTTCATGGTCCCCTGGGCGCCGCAGGGCGTCTACGCCAAGAAGGAGATCAACACGATCGAGGACATGAAGGGCCTGAAGTGGCGGGCCTATAATGTCGGCACGACCCGCCTCGGCGAATTGCTCGGCATGCAGGCGGTCACAATCCAGGCGGCGGAGCTGCCGCAGGCGCTGGCGACCGGCGTGGTCAATTCCTTCATGTCATCGGGCGGCACCGGCTACGACTCGAAGGCCTGGGAGACGCTGACGCATTTCTACGACGTCCAAGCCTGGATCCCGAAGAACGCCACCTTCGTCAACAAGGCGGCCTTTGCCGGCCTCGACAAGGCGACGCAGGACGCGATTCTCAAGGCCTCGGCCGATGCGGAAGCTCGCGGCTGGAAGCTCTGGGAAGAGAAGACCAACTGGTATCTCGACCAGCTCAAGAGCAAGGGCATGAAGGTCAATGCGCCCTCGCCGGCCCTCGCCAGCGGCTTCAAGAAGGCCGGCGAGACGCTGACCGCCGACTGGCTGAAGAAAGCCGGCGCCGACGGCCAGGCGATCGTCGACGCTTATAAGAAGATGTGAGGCGGCTCAGGACGAGGGCGACGCGAACCCTTCTCCCTTCGGGGGAGAAGGTGGCAGCGCGAAACGCTGACGGATGAGGGAAGGACGGGCTCGACCTGCCCTCACCTCACCCGGTCGCACCGCCCTCATCCGTCTGCTCCGCAGACACCTTCTCCCCCGAGGGGAGAAGGAAGCTCCCCGCGTACCGCGCCCCTTTCGGCAAGAAGCAGCATGCACCCTTCCGACGACCTCGGCCCGATCGTCTCCTCCGGTCATCTCGCCTCCGGCGCGATGCCGGCGCTGTCGGAGTTCGAGTTCGCGCTGACGATGACCGTCAACGCCTTCCATCGCTGGATGCTGCGCGCCATGACGGCAGCGGGCGTGCCGGAACTGACGCCGATGGACGTGCTCGTCCTGCACAACGTCAACCATCGCGGCAAGGCCAAGCGCCTCGCCGACATCTGTCTCGTCCTCAACATCGAGGACACGCATCTGGTGAACTACTCGCTGAAGAAGCTCGAGCGCCTGAAGCTCCTGAAGAGCGGGCGCAAGGGCAAGGAGAAGACCGTCGCGATCACCCCCGCCGGCGAAGAAGCCTGCAGGCGCTATGCCCAGATCCGCGAGCAGTTGCTGGTCAAGTCAGTGCTGGCGACCGGCATCGACCCCGCCCGGCTATCGGAGATCGCCGCCGCGATGCGCTCGCTCTCAGGGCAGTACGACCAGGCGGCACGGGCAGCGGCGAGCCTTTAGAAACGCGAGGGCTATGACATGTTGCGGAGGACACTGACTTACGCGTCTGGGTCCGGCGACATCCTGGTTCAAATCACCATCGAAACACCGCGCCAAGGCGAACACGATTGGTCCTGCGCATACGAGATCGGTTGGCCGGACGGCCAGCGCCGCGGTTTCGGCTACGGCATCGATGCAACGCAGGCGATACTGCTGGCGTTGAAAGCGGTCGGGACTGACCTCTACACCAGCGACTATCACCGCTCCGGCCGGCTCAGATGGATCGAGCCAGGCGACGGCTATGGCTACCCGGTACCGAAGATCATCCGGCACCTGTTGGTCGGTGGCGATGCTGAGGACGAGGGCTAACCCTCAACCAGCCGCCGCGCGATCACCTGCGCCTGGATCTCGGCCGCGCCCTCGAAGATGTTGAGGATGCGGGCGTCGCAGAGCACGCGGCTGACCGGATATTCCAGCGCAAAGCCATTGCCGCCATGGATCTGCAGCGCGTTGTCGGCCGCCGCCCAGGCGACGCGGGCGCCCAAGAGCTTGGCCATGCCGGCCTCGAGATCGCAGCGCCGATCGGCATCCTTCTCGCGGGCGGCGAAATAGGTGAGCTGGCGGGCGATGACCAGCTCAGCCGCCATCATGGCGAGCTTGTCGGCGACGCGCGGGAAGGCGATCAGCGGCTTGCCGAACTGGATGCGCTCCTGGGCATAGCGCAGGCCGAGGTCGAAGGCCGATTGCGCGACCCCGAGCGCGCGCGCCGCGGTCTGGATGCGGGCCGCCTCGAAGGTCTGCATCAATTGCTTGAAGCCCTGCCCTTCGACACCGCCGAGCAGGTTCTCCCCCTTGACCTCGAAACCGTCGAAGGCGAGCTCGTATTCCTTCATGCCGCGATAGCCGAGCACCTCGATCTCGCCGCCGGTCAGGCCTTCGACCGGGAACGGCTCGGCGTCTGTGCCGCGCGGCTTTTCGGCGATCAGCATGGAGAGGCCGCGATAGCCCGGCGCATCCGGGTCGGTGCGGACCAGCAGCGTCATGATGTCGGCACGGACCGGATGGGTGATCCAGGTCTTGTTGCCGTAGACCTTCCAGACCTCACCATCCTTCACCGCCTTGGTGCGCAAGGAAGCGAGGTCGGAGCCGGTGTTCGGCTCGGTGAAGACCGCGGTCGGCAGGATCTCGCCCGAGGCGATCTTCGGCAGCCAATAGGCCTTCTGCTCGTCGGTACCGCCGTTCAGGATCAGTTCGGCGGCGATCTCGGAGCGGGTGCCAAGCGAGCCGACGCCGATATAGCCGCGCGAGAGTTCCTCGGAGACGACGCACATCGAGACCTTCGACAGGCCCATGCCGCCGAACTCCTCGGGGATGGTTAGGCCGAAGACGCCGAGCTCGGCCATCTGCTCGACCACCGGCATCGGGATGTATTCGTTCTGAAGATGCCATTCATGCGCATGCGGCGTCACCTGCTGCTCGCAGAACCGGCGCATCTCGGAGCGGATAGCTTCCAGTGTCTCGTCGAGGCCGGGATCGCCGACGCTGGCGAGGCCCTGGCTCTGGCTGAACAGCGCAACGAAGCGGGCGCGGTTCTCCGGCGTATTGCCCTCGGCGATCAACTGCTCGGCCGCATCCGAGCAGGCAGCGGCGACGGCCTTGGCCGTAAGGCCGAGCGCCGGCAGGCGGACGATCTCGCCCTGGCTCATCGGGATGCCGCCGAATATCTGGGCGGCATATTCGCCGGCGCCGATCCTGATGGCGTAGTCCTCGATCGCACCATAGCGATCCTCGGCCTGCAGGCGCTCGCCATAGGCTTTCAGCTCGCGCAATGCCATCACATAGGTAGCGAGCCAAGAGAGGCCGTGGGCGGCGTGCTGCTCCTGCTCGAGCCTCGCCGAGGAGATCCGGCCCTCGACCAGCACCTTCTGCCTGACGGCAGCGACCGCCTCCTCCAGCAGAGCCTCGAAACCCGGCAAGGCGGCAGCGATCAACGCGACGGCATTGGCCTCGGAATCGGCCTTGAGGGCGGTGGCATTCATGTCTCTCTCCCTTTGTTGCGGCGCAGCATAAGGGAAGAATCGCGGATCGCGAAAGCCGTCTTTTGGCGGATGTCCGCTACGGCGAGCCCTGCCGCGTTAACCCCCCTTCAACCCTGACAAGGGATTATCCAACTGTCGCGAATTTGCATCATCGCGGTTCGCGGCCGCTCGTCTTTCGTCTTTTTGGCTATGAGGGCTCTGGTCAGTTGCGTCTGCGTCGGCGATCGAAGCGAGTGGGCTGGCAGCGTCTGCGCTGGGCGCTGGCGACGGTCGCGCCCTGGGCGCTTTCGGCCGGCATGCTGGTCTCCTTCACCGCCTCGGCCGGGCAGAACCCGGCGCCCCTTGGCCCGCCAGGCTCGCTGATCGCGCGTACCGCGCCCGGCCCGCTCTCCGATCTGGCCGATGGTCCTTCCCTGCTCGTCGCCGCCAGCGCCTTCCATCTGCCCGAGCGCGCCTATGCCCGCCTGATCCAGCCGGCGCGCCTTTCCTTCGAGCAGCCCGAGAACATCTTCGCGATCGATCCGCGCCAGCCGCGCGAGGACATGAAGCGCTCCGCCAGCGGCTTCCCGCAGGTCGACCGCAGCAGCAAGGGCGACCCGATCGTGTCGCTGCGCCCGACGCTGACCCGCAACGGCCCGCCCGGCGAGCTCGAACGCGTCGTCTTCGGCGACACCCAGCCCGGGCTGATCTCGGGCGGCTTCTCGCTCGAGGCGCAGGAAAGCCCGGAGGAGCCGCCGCTCGGCTTCGAGCCCTTCCTGCGCGACGAGGGCGTCACCGACCCGGCCCTGTCGGATTCCTCGCCGACGGCGGTTCCAAAGAACATCGGCTCGCCGCGTCATGGCGAACTCAATCCGGAAAACCTCGACGGCGCGACGCCGACCGTCCCAACCGCACTCGGCCAGTCCTCCAGCACGCCGACCTCCACCGGCATCGCCGGCGGCGCCTCCGCGACGCCGATGCAGATGGCGCCGGTCGCCGCCGAGCCGAAGTCGCGCAGCCGCGTCGCCAAATCGGAGCGTGGGCCAACCACGGACCTGCGCACCGTCGATCCCGCCGAGAAGCAGATCTACACCAGCCTGATCGCGCCCGAGAACATGGCCAAGGAGCAGCGCTGCCTGGCCGAGGCTGTCTATTTCGAGGCGCGCTCGGAAGGCGAGCAGGGCCGCGCCGCGGTGGCGCAGGTGGTGCTCAACCGGGTCAAGAGCGGGCTCTACCCGAACACGGTCTGCGGCGCGGTCTACCAGAACGCCAGCCGCCATCTCGCCTGCCAGTTCACCTTCGCCTGCGAGGGCAAGTCGCTGCGCATCACCGAGCCCGGCCCCTGGCGCGACGCGGTCCGCATCGCCCGCGAGGTCTATGACGGCACGACCTATCTGGCGGAAGTCGGCGCCTCGACCCATTACCACGCCGACTATGTCCGGCCGTACTGGGCCCGCAAGCTGAAGAAGATGGACACGATCGGCCGGCATGTTTTTTACAAGCTCAGGCCGGGGCAGACGTAAAGCTTGCTGTAGCGCGAAAAATCGAATGGCACTGCCAGAGCTAGGCCAAGCTGGACGCTACTCGGACCTAGGCTTGGTTGCCGACGAACGACAGCTTTCCGACCCCGGTCTTAAGGTCCTGCGCCATATCTAGCGGGCCACGTCGCGCGCAAGCAGCAGCAACGCCAATGCCGCGGCACCAGAAAGCGCGACCAAGACCACGGTGCTTGCAGACAGCCCAGCGCGTTCCATCATGACCGCAAAACCCAGCGGGGCGGCAGCGCGGATGATCAGGCCGGGTGCAGACAATTTGCCAAGCATGGCGCCATAGCCGGCCGGACCGAAGAGCTGGAGCGGCACCGTGCCGCGGACGATCGAACTCAAGCCCATGCTGACGCCGTAGGCGATCGCGAAGAGCCCAGCGAGCGCTGCCGTGTTGCTGGCGAAGGCGAGCAAGATGAACCCTAGCGGCATGAGCGCGCCGGAGACCCACGCAGTCGTCACTGGAGCGACGTTGATGCCGAACAGCATCTCGATGAGCCGTCCGGTCACCTGCGAGGGGCCGACCATGGCGCCGAGGGTGACCGCCAGCGCCGCGCTGAAACCGAAGCCCTGCAGCAGCGTTAGCATATGAACCGACATCGCCGAGACGACGAAGCCTTGCAGCGAGAACGCGATCGCAAGAAGGACAAAGGCACGTCGGCGGGCCTGCCCGGCGAGATAACCGCCATGGTCCTGCTTCTCGCTCGGCTGAGACGGCCTTGCGGCAGCCACCCGGCCGCGAGGCAACAGGAGGGCGTGCAACGGCAGCGCCAGGGCCAGATACCCCACTGCATAAATCTGATAGATCGAGCGCCAATCCGCCTGGGCCAGCAGCGCAGTGGTGAGCGGCCAGAACAATGTCGAGGCGAAGCCACCAATCAGCGTCAGCTTGCTGATCGCGCGCCTGGCATTCGCGCCATGCGCCTGAGTGAGAGCCGTGAACGCGGCGTCATACAGAACCAGCGTCGAGACGACCTCGAGGACGATCATTGCCGCGTAGTAGCTGACCAATCCCTCAGCTTTGGACAAGGCAAAGAGAGACAGGCTCGCCAGCACGCTGCCGACGCTCATCATTCGGCGCGTGCCGCACTTGTCGATCAGGCGCCCTGCGAAGGGCGCCACCAAGCCGCCGGCGAGCAGTCCAATGGCAAAGCCGCCATAGGTCCATTCGGGTGCCCAGCCAAAGCTCTTGGTCATGCCAGGGGCGAGCACGGCGAACGCGTAGTAGAGCGCGCCGTAACCAGCGACCTGTGTGATGCCCAGAGCGAGGATGAGCCCGATCCCCGCACTAGGGCCCGGGCCATGTTCCGAATCGGCGAGTGTCGTCATTGCGCTTGGGCGGCCTCATCGATTTTCGACGAGCTGCCACAGCCGCAACCCGCCTTGCCCTGTGCTTTGGCGGAAGCGTCGTCGACGCAGCAGGCGTCTGCGTCACTCGGGGCCGGGCCGCCACAGCAGCCGCCTGAGCTTTCCGGTGCGGTCGTGCATACGCCGGTCTCCGGGAGGGTGAGCTGGGCAGTATCGGCCGCCGCCATGTCACCGGCGATTGCGGCAACCACCGAACGGACCTGCTCATAGCCGGTCAGCATCAGGAAGGTCGGCGCGCGGCCATAGCTCTTGATGCCGACGGTGTAGAAGCCGGGCTCGGGATGAGAAAGCTCGCGGTGTCCGTGCGGGGGCACCGAACCGCAGGAATGCAGGTTGGGATCGATCATCGGCCCGAGTGCCTTGGCGCTCTCCAGCCACGGGTCAAGCTCGATGCGCAGTTCGCGGGTCAATGCGAGGTCCGGACGCTGGCCCGTGCACACCACGATCTGATCGACAGACACAACCGTGCGAAGACCTTCCGGGGTCTCGCCGTCGAGCGCGAGGCGACCATTCGCCTCTCGTACGGTGATGACCGCGAAACTGGTGACGAGTTCGACGCTGCCCGCTTCGACGAGCTGCCGCAGTCTCTGCCCGAGGTCGCCGCGCGCCGCGAGCTGGTCGTTGGCCCCGCCGCCGTAGACACGGGAGAGGTTGTTGCTGCGCGTCAGCCAGATCGTCTTGTTGGCGGGTTCGGCGGTCGCGAGTTCGGCGAGATCGAGCAGCACATTCGCTGCAGAATGACCGGCCCCGACAACGACCGTCGTGCGCCCGGCATAGCGGGCCCGGTCCCGGCCGAGCACATCGGGAATGCGGTAGGCAATCCGGTCCGCGAACGCTTCCTCGCCGTCTGCGGCCACGCCGCCTGCGCCGAGCGGATTTGGTGACATCCACGTTCCCGAGGCGTCGATCACAGCCCGCGCGAGGTCGCGGCGGACACGGCCGTCGCTGCCGATGATAGTCAGCTGGAACGGGCGCAACTCGCGGTCACGGCTGACGACCTTGTCGACGCCGCGCCGGCCGATAGCCTTGACGCAAGCTCCATATTCAATGACCGGCGCCAGTTCGGGAGCTTGCGACAGCGGAGCAAGGTAATCGCGGACGAGGTCGTTGCCGGTCGGGTAGACGGTCGCATCCGGCGCCCGCCATCCCGCCTTCTCCAGCAGTGAGCGCGCCGCTGGATCGACATTATAGGCCCATGGCGAGAACAGCCGAACGTGGCCCCAATCGCTGATGCTCGCACCGGCCGCGGTACCGGCTTCATAGACCTTCACGGGAAGGCCGCGCGCAACGAGATTGGCCGCAGCGGCAAGGCCGACAGGACCGGCGCCAATGACGGCGACAGGGAGTTCCATCATAACAAGCTCTCCTATCATTCTAGAAGGATGGAATTATAGGGCAAATAAAAAGGCGCTTCAGGCGGCCTGATTGGAGGCTGAGCAGGCTTCATCGGCGCAGCATTCATCTGCGAGGAAACCAAGCAAGGCAGCCATGGCAGAATACTCGGCCCGACAGATCAGGGTCGTGGCCTGCCGCTCCTGTGAGACCAGTCCGTTCTGCACGAGGCGCTGAAGGTGGTGCGAGAGGGTCGAGGCGGGAATGCCCAGACGCTCCTGCACCTGATTGACCGGCAGCCCACTGTGGCCGGCGCGGACCAGGACCCGATAAAGCTCAAGGCGGGTCGGATTGCCAAGCGCCTCAAGCTGTTTTGCCGCTTCTTCGATTTTCATGGAAATAGACTGTGCCACTTGTGGGAGGCCGTCAAGGGGTATTTCGATGATCGTCGAATTATTCGGCGACCTGCACCTTCCGGACGCGACCGCCGCGCTCGTACCAGCCCTTCGAGCCGTTCACGATCCCAACCCTGTCAGCATCACGGGAATCTCGACCATCCTTCCACCCAGCCCAAGCGTTTCCCGCCCTGACCGCCACAAACAGCCTGGCGATCTGCTGTGCTGGAGCGCCCTCATGGACCACGACAGACTTCGACAGGCCCAGGCCCTGCGTGTGAAAGCGTTGAAATGCCGCCGCTGGGCCGATACGGCCTGTGACGACGAGACCGCGGCCCGCCTGAAGGCGATGGCGAGCGACTACGAGCGGCAAGCGGAAGCCTTCGAACAAGACATTGCCGCGCCCCAGTTCCAGCAGGGACGATAAGCATCGTCTTCAGGATGTCTTGTCGCGTTCGTAGGCAAGGCTGCGGAGCGTCTTCCGGCCCCGGCCTAATGGGCAGCACGCCTGTCCTGGCAGGCCTTCGACGGCTCGCCATGGCAGCAAACACAGTGCTCCGCGGATTTCAAACCCGGCTTTGACGAACCGCATGCGCGCAGCGCCGGGTGGGTACCCGAAAGTTGCAATTCGCCCTTCTGGACAGCCACCGGTTGCTGTGCCAGATACCGCGCCCCTGACTACGCGGTAGGCACGATGACCGTTGCGCTCGCTATCATCTCCGGTCTGGCCTTGTTCGCCTTCGGCCTGATTCCGATCCTGGAACATGGCAGCCCGACCCGGGCCATCATCGTCAACCTGTTCGTGATTGCAATGCTGAAAGGCTTCGGCATCGGAACAGCCATCGCCGTTGTCAGGGGTTTCTTGCGCGGGGCGGGTCGCAAGACGCCGATCGCGCTGCTCGCACCGCCTCGGGCGGCCGCAGCAGTCGACGGGGTCGGCGTGGGTACCGGCGAACAGGCCTTCGAGAAGAGCGCTCCCTGCTCCTCACGCTAGGCACCAGGATCCATTCCTCTGGTCGAGACGAGCGATGAGCGGCCGCAGCCAGGCTGCCTGCTCTCGACGGCTACCCGCTGTAAAGCGCCGAATGCCGCGCCGCGGCCAGGCTGTCGACCTGGTCTTTCCCGATCGCGTCGGGATTGTAGAGCCAGCAGATGTCCTCGCCCTCGTTCACCATCCGGCCCTGGGCGAGCTCGGCGCCGGCATAGCCGGCCTCGCGCAGATCGCGCCTGAGCCTGCGCAGGTCCCATCGGATCGCGGCATAGCCGAAAGCGTCGTTGTCGAGGACGAACCCGTCTTCCTTGATTCGCAGAAGCGCGTTCGAGATGTCTTGCGATGAATATGTCATGGCCTGTTCTGGGCTTTGCTGGCGCTCCTCTAATCCGCTGGCCGTTGGCCAACCGCTACGGATTTGACGGGCATTTTAGCGGATTGGCGATTTTGCGTGCGCGCCAGGCCTGCGTCGAAGCCGGCACCGGGCTGCGAGCCGGGCAAGCCCAGGCGGGGCGGCAATCGCCGAGCGCCCTGCCGCACAGTTCTTCCCGAGGCTTCGCTTGGGAGGCGCTCTAGATCCTGGTGAGATAGTGGCCCAGCAGCAGCAGGCCGATCACGCCGAAGAAGCCCATGCCGAAGATCTGTTCTGCAGGGTGAGCCGTCTTCGGGGCCGAGGTCGTTTCGGTCCCGTGGTCCTCGTCGCGACAGGCCAGAAAATAAAGCGGCGCGGCGAGCGCCAGATAAATCACGCCCCAGCCCGCGACCAACCGGAGCGCCGCCTGTCCCTGCCAGGAGGAATAGGCGTCGAGCAGGCGCAGCAGCAGCAGGCAACCGACGCCAACGATCACGGTTTGCAGCAATAGGCGATTCACCGCGTGACTCCAGAGCCGCGCGATGTGGCATCGGCCGAGGCGCCACGTCAACATGCCGGGTTGTATGGAAGCCGCCTACGCAGCCGATGCGAGCATCGCCGCGATGCAGCGCGAGGCCGGGATCGCTCCCGGCCTCGCTCCCAGCTTTCGGACGACGCCTGCCGAGCCGGCTAGTCCTGAAAAGCCCAGGCGGCCGGCAGCCAGCGATACTGGCCCTGATCGGCAACGACGCGGCCCAGCCCCGGGAAGGGCATATGGGTCGCGGCGATCAGGGCGCCCTCGGCTGCCGCACGCTGGAAGAAGCGGGTGCGCATCGCCTGCGCAGCCGGGCGGTCCTGCTCGAACAGGAAGTTCACATCCAGCCCCGCCGGATGCACGACCGGGAACAGCATGTCGCCGGCCATGATCAGGCTCTGGCCGGCATCGGCGATGCGTACGCCGATATGGCCGGGGGTGTGGCCGGCCAGATCGACGATCGAGACGCCGGGGATGATCTCGCGCTCGCCATCGATGGCCTGCAGCTTCGGATAGAGCCGCGCGACCTCGCCGGCGAGCTTGATGCCGTTCTGGAGATAGGAAGGAGAGGCCGAGCGGGTCGCCGGATTGGTCCAGTGCGCCAGCTCGCGCCGGTCGACATAGATCTCGGCCTTGGCGAAATTGGCCTGCTCGCCAGCGACGAGGCCGCCGATATGGTCCTGATGCATGTGGGTGACGATCACGGCGTCGATCCGGCCGCGATCGAGACCGAGCGCGCTCAAGCCCGCCGGCAAACGCCCCGACTGGCCGATGGTCCCGCCCGGCCCGGCATCGATCAGGATACGGCTGCTGCCGTCCTCGATCAGATACTGGTTGAACATCATCCTGACGCCGCCGGCGCGCGCCGAGAACTGCGCCTTCGCCAGCGCCTCGACTTCGGCGGCGGAGCGGCCGGGGAAGTACTCATAGGGCATGTCGACATAGCCGTCGCTCAACGCCGTCACCGTGAAGCGGCCGATCCTGAGCTGCGCCAAGGGCGGCTGATCCGCGGAACGCTCGGCCGCTGCCGGCGCCTGCGCCAGGCCGGCCGACGACAGAGCAGCGCCTGCAGCCGCCAGGGCCGGGAGGCCGAGCGAAAATCCCCTGCGTGAAAGACCGGTCATCGTGAACTCCTGGGCTCATCCGAGCGCGAGACGCCAAGAGCGGCGCCTCAGTCAGGAGCGACGTAGTCCTCTCGATCGTCGGGTGCTATGGACGTATCGTGGAGACACCCTCTCGAATTATGGAAGGCTGATGGATCGTCTGGACGCCATGGCGGTGCTGCTCGCGGTGGTGGAGGCCGGGAGCCTGTCGGCGGCCGCGCGCAAGCTGCGCATGCCGCTCGCGACTGTCAGCCGCAAGATCGCCGAGCTCGAAAGCCATCTGCGGGCGAAACTGATGCTGCGCACGCGGCGCGGAACCGAGCTGACCGAAGCGGGCCTCGCCTATATCGAAGCCAGCCGGCGGATCCTCGAACAGGTCGAGGAGGCCGAGCGCATGGCCGCCGGGGAATACAGCGCACCCCGCGGCGAGCTGCGCGTCACCGCTCCCACATTGTTCGGCCAGCGCCATGTCCTGCCGATCGCCCTCGCCTTCCTGGAGCAGAACCCGGAAATCGCGCTCAAGCTTCATCTCGAAGACAGGCAGATCAATCTCGCCGACGAGCACATCGACGTCGCGGTGCGGATCGGCCATCTCGACGCCGGCGGGCTGATCGCGGTGAAGGTCGGAGAAGTCCGCCGCGTGATCTGCGCCAGCCCGGCCTATCTCGCCCGCCATGGCAGGCCACGAACGCCGGAGGAGCTCAGGGATCATGACGGCGTCTCGTTCCGCGGCTTTTCGGTCACGCCGGAATGGCGCTATCGCGGCGACAATCCCGCCCTCGGCGAAGAGCCGAGAGCGCGGCTGTCGGTGAACTCGACCGCCGCCGCCATCGATGCGGCATTGGCCGGCTTCGGCCTCGTGCGCGTGCTGTCCTATCAGGTCGAGGAGCAGCTCCGGCAAGGCGCGCTCGAAGCGGTGCTGGAGCCGTTCGCGCCGGCGCCACTGCCGGTCAGCCTCGCCTATGCGGAGGGTGGACTGCGCAGCCTGAAGGTCCGCGCCTTCCTGGACTGGATGACGCCGCGCCTGCGTGCGCGGCTCGCTGCTCGCAGCCCCGAGCGCCCTTAGGAATTCAGTTTCCGCCGAACAATTCCGCCGCCCGCGCGTTCCTTGAATACACCTATCACGAAGATGAGGAGCGTCCGATGGACTGGAACCGCGTCGAAGGAAACTGGAAGCAGCTCAAGGGCAAGGTCAAGGAGCAATGGGGCAAGCTGACCGATGACGATCTCGACGTCATCGCCGGCAAGCGCGACCAGCTCGAGGGCAAGATCCAGGAGCGCTACGGCATTGAGAAGGACAAGGTCCGGACCGATGTCGACGCCTGGTACGGCCGCCAGACCTGGCATTGACCACTCACGGTCGATGCAGGCTGCAAGGCCGGCATCACCGCTGAGGAAGGCCTCGCCGGCTCGCACCGGCGGGGCCTTTCGTTTGCCGGAGCAGCGACGTCATCGCAACGTCACCGCGCCTCCCTAGCGTCACCTCGTTGGCCTTGGCCCTCTCGGGCCGCGACAGGGTGGGTGGACGCATGAAGCTCCTGGTCAAGCTGGCCGTCGCCGGCGCTGTTCTCGCCGCCTGCACGGCGCCTGCCGCCGCCGAGCCGATCACCGGCGCGGGTTCGAGCTTCGCCTTCCCGGTCATCGGCAAATGGGCGCAGAACTACCGCGTCGCCAAGTCCGACGGCGCCGAGATGACCCCGCTCGACATCGGCGTCGACTATGAGCCGATCGGCTCGCTCGGCGGCGAGGTCCGCGTCACCCAGCGCGCCGCCGAATTCGGCGCCTCCGACCGGCCACTCTCCGCCGAGGAGCTGCAGCGCTCGGCCCTGATCCAGTTCCCGATCGTGATGGGCGGCATCGTCCCGGTGGTGAACATCGACGGCATCGGCCCCGGCCAGATCCGCTTCACCGGCCCCCTCCTCGCCGACATCTATCTCGGCAGGATCAAGCTCTGGTCCGACCCGGCGATCAAGGCGGCCAATCCCGAGCTGAAGCTGCCCGACGCTCCGATCAGCGTGATCTATCGCTCGGACGGCTCGGGCACGACCTTCAACTGGACCGACTATCTCGCCAAGGCGAGCCCGGAATGGCGCGGCAAGGTCGGCGTCAACACGCAGGTCCCCTGGCCGGTCGGCGCCGGCGCCGAGCGCACGCAGGGCGTGACCGACGCGGTGAAGCGGACCAAGAACGCGATCGGCTATGTCGAATTCGGCCAGGTCGTGCGCGCCGGCCTCGCCTACGCCCAGGTGCAGAACAAGGCCGGCAACTTCGTCAAGCCGGATCCGGCGAGCTTCACTGCCGCCGCCGCCAGCGCCGAATGGGCCAAGGCCACGGACTTTTCGCTGATGCTGACGGACGCGCCCGGCGCCGAGGCCTACCCGATCGTCGCCACCACCTTCGCTTTGGTGCCTAAGCCGCGCACGCGCCGGACGCAGGAGGTGCTCGACTTCTTCCGCCTCTCCTTCGAGAGCGGCGCTGCCGACGCCAGCACGCTCGGCTATGTGCCGCTGCCGGAGACGCTTGTGAAGCAGGTCAAGGACTACTGGGCCAACAGCATGAAGGCCGGCAGCTGAGCTGACCCAAGCCTTCCGGCTCATCCGGCACCGACACTCACGCGCCGTTCATAGACTGGCCCTTATTCTGACCTCCGATGGATTCACACCCGGCCCCGGCCGGGCGACCAGGAGGACAGGCATGCTCAGGACGCTCGCTCTCGCCGCTCTCGTCGGCGCAGCCATCTCGTCCGCGACCAGCGCAAACGCCCAGTATTACGACCCGTATTACCGGCCGGCGCCGCGCTACGATTACGACAGGCCGCCGCCACCGCGCTATGACGATGACCGCCCGCGCTATCGCGACGACGGCCCGCGCTACGGCTATGATCGGCCGTCTCGCCGGCGCTTCGGCGACGTCTGTCTGACCTCGCGCGGCTCATGCGCGGCGGAACCCGCGCCACGGAACTCGTCCTGCGGCTGCTATATCGAAGGCTTCGGCATGAAGCGCGGCGCGATCGAGTGACCTACGCCGAGAAGCGCTCCCCTGTCGAAAGGCACCGCCTGCTGCCTTGAGAGGTAGCGGGCGGGCAAGGGAAATTCACTCGAATGCCGGCGGCCGGCTTGACGCTCCGACAAGGATACCAGCAGCTTCAGCGCCGCTGAAACTGGTTAATTTTACCTTGTTTTGCAGTTAACCTTGTCTTCATAGATCGCTTCGGGCTTTCTACCCTCAACGACGCAGCGGCAGCGGTGCGCAACGCAGGGTTGGGGTCGACTATGACGTTCAGGCTTCTTTCGCTTTCGGGTCTCGCCGCGGCGGCCCTTCTCGGCCTCGCCGCCCCGGCGGTCGCCGGCGGCTGCTACGCTTCCTCCTGCTACCGGGCGCCGGTCAGCACGTGCGGCGGCGGTTCCTGCTACAAGCTGGTCTCGACCCCGCCGGTCTACGGTACCGTCGATGAGAGCTATGTCGTGCGCCCCGAGCGTACCTTCTCCAAGGTCATTCCGGCCCAATACGACACGGTCACCGAGCAGGTGGTGCTCCAGCCGGAGCGCCGCGTCGCCCGCCACATCCCGGCCCAGTACAGGACCGTCTCCGAGAAGGTCCTGATCTCGCCGGCGACCAAGCGCTGGGAAGTCACCCGCGACGCTTACGGCCAGACGACCGGCTGCTGGGTGCATGTCCCCGCACAATACGGCTATCAGCAGCGCACCGTCGAAGTCTCGCCGGCCTCGGTCGACTACGACGTCATTCCGGCCGTGTATGGCCAGCGCAGCCGCCGCGTCATGGTCAGCGCCTCGCGGGTCGAGCACGAGACCGTGCCGGCCGAATATGCGACGCGCCAGCGCCAGGTCCTGGTCAGCCCCGGTTCGCAATACTGGGCCAGGGGCGGCTACTGAGTTTTCGAGTTTTCTTCGTAGTACCTGTCACCACGTAACAAGCACCTCACGCCCCGGCTTCGGCCGGGGCTTTTTTGTCTTGGATCGACAACTGGGGAGGCGCGCAAGTTGCCTTCCCCCGCCATCGTCGGGCCTGTCCCGACCATCCACGTCTTCGCCGGCCGTGCGCAGTGGGCAAGACGTGGATGCTCGCCACAAGGGCGAGCATGACGCGATTGGATCAATGTCGAGCTTGAAACGTCGCTGGCTGTCAGGCCAAGCCGCCGGTCAGCAGGATCAGCACGCCGACGCCGAGCGCGAAGGCGAGGATGCGGGCGGGCATGGAGAACAGGGTGCCAGGCGGCTGCTTCGTCGCGAAGCCGGCGACGACCTCGACCAGCGCGAGAGCCAGCAGCACATAGACGAAGGGCGGGAAGGTACCGCCTCTGGCGATCCAGCCGGAGTGGACCGCGAGCGAGGCGAGCGCGCCGAGCCCGGCGCCGGCCGCGATGAAGAACTGCTCGGGCCGGCTGAAGCGCACGGGCGTCAGCGCCGGCGGAAGTTCTGCGGGCGAGGCGGCATCGGGCCGGGGCTCGCGGTCTTCTGGCGGAAATTGATCCGGCCTCTGTCGAGGTCGTAGGGCGACATCTCCACGACCACGCGGTCGCCGGCGATGGTGCGGATGCGGTTCTTCTTCATCTTGCCGGCCGCATAGGCCAGGATGACGTGATCATTGTCGAGCTTGACCCGGTAGTTACCGTCCGGGAGCACCTCGACCACGGTGCCGTCGAATTCGAGCAGTTCTTCTTTCGCCATTCGCTGATCCTTCGTCTTGTCCTCGGCGCGGGGCCAGGCCGGATGGGCCTAGCCCAGAGCCGGATCCGATCAGGTTGAATCAACCTGATCGGTGAATCCGTCTCTCACTTTTAGTTAGAGACCGTTTTGCCGATCAGCTTGCAATGCAAGCTGATCGGAACGGGCTCTAGCGGTTGCGGTGCCTATCAGTTCGGGCGCCGCCCGCCGCCGCCGGTGCGTCGTTGTCCCGTTCTTTGCTGCAAGAACGCGACGCCGCCAAGCCCTTCCTTGCCGGAAACCGCGTCTTTTCGTGCACCGCCCCCATCCTGGCGCTGGGCCGGGCGCTCATGACGCTGCTGTTCGGGGCGCGCCTGATGCGGACGCTGCTGGTTCGGACGGGACTGCTCGCGATGCGGCTGGCCCTGACGCTCGCCCTGTTCCTGGCGCTGGCCATTGCGGCCCTGCGCGCCGCGGCCGTCGCGGCGCTGACCCTGACCCGGCTGCTGCCCGTTCTGCGGACGCCCCTGGCCGCGGCCGCCACGATTCTGCGGCGGCTTCTTCGGGGTGCGGCCATCCCAATGCGGCACGTCGCCGACCGGGGTGAGCGCGATCTTGGTCAGCTTCTCGATCGCAGCGAGATCGCCACGCTCTTCCGGCGTGCAGAAGGCGATGGCGAGGCCCGACGCCCCGGCGCGCGCGGTGCGGCCGATGCGGTGGACATAGGTCTCCGGCACATTCGGCAGGTCGAAATTGACGACATGGCTGATGCCGTCGACGTCGATGCCGCGGGCGGCGATGTCGGTCGCGACCAGGATGCGCAGCTCGCCGTCACGGAAGGCGCCGAGGGCGCGCTCGCGCTGGCCCTGGCTCTTGTTTCCGTGGATCGCAGCCGACTTGATCCCGGACTGCTCGAGCTGGCGCACGACCTTGTCGGCACCGTGCTTGGTACGGGTGAAGACGATGGCGCGCTCCATCTCGGGAACGCTCAAGGTCTTCGCCAGCAGTGCCGGCTTCTGGCCAGCTTCCGTGAAGATGACGCGCTGCTCGATCTTCTCGGCCGTGGTCGCGACAGGCGCGACCGCGACCTCGACCGGGTCGGTCAGATAGGCTTGGGCGATCTCGCGGATCGCCTTCGGCATGGTCGCCGAGAACAGCAGCGTCTGGCGCTGCTTCGGGATCAGCGTCGCGATCTTGCGCAGCGCGTGGATGAAGCCGAGGTCAAGCATCTGGTCGGCTTCGTCCAGCACCAGGAACTCGATCTCGCGCAGCGAGACGGCGCGCTGGTCGACGAGGTCGAGCAGGCGGCCGGGCGTCGCGACGA
The DNA here is from genome assembly GCF_053645455.1 of Allobosea sp. NPDC055332. Taxonomy (NCBI): domain Bacteria; kingdom Pseudomonadati; phylum Pseudomonadota; class Alphaproteobacteria; order Hyphomicrobiales; family Alloboseaceae; genus Allobosea; species Allobosea sp. NPDC055332. The sequence goes on from NZ_JBSHMO010000002.1 coordinate 822,770, forward strand.
GGATGTCGACATGCTGGCCGAGCGCGCGGATCTGCTTGCCGACCGGCACGCCGCCGAAGATCACTGTCGACTTCAGCGAGGTGAACTGGGCATAAGTGCGGATGCTGGCCTCGATCTGCGCCGAGAGCTCGCGCGTCGGCGACAGGATCAGGGCGCGCACCGAGCGCGGCTGCATGCGCCGCGGCTGGTTGAGCAGCCGGTGCAGCATGGGCAGGGAGAAGGCGGCGGTCTTGCCGGTGCCGGTCTGGGCGGCTCCGAGCAGGTCACGGCCATCGCGAATGGAAGGGATCGCCTGCGCCTGGATCGGCGTGGGCGTCTCATAACCTTCGGCGGCGAGCGCTTTGAGGAGCGGCTCGGCCAGGCCGAGGTCGGTAAATTTGGTCAAATCAGGTCTTTCTGAGCCGAACGAAATGGGGCGCACGTGGTGAACGGAAGCGCCTCGACATGCCGTCTCGGTCTACGCATGGTCTCTTTCCGCCCGGCGAACCGCTAGCCACTGCGCCGGAGGATGTCGTGTGTCGCGGGCCTCAAGGCTCGCATCTTGAAAACGGGCGGACACGGATGGTCCGCCCGAAAACGTCTTCAGCCGGCGACGAGGTTGCCAGCCGAGGACTTGCCGGTCTTGCGATCGGCGATCAGCTCGTAGGAGACGACCTGGCCTTCGCGCAGCTCGCGCAGGCCAGCGCGCTCGACGGCGCTGATGTGGACGAAAATGTCCGGGCCGCCAGCCTCAGGGGTGATGAAGCCGTAGCCCTTGGTGGCGTTGAACCACTTGACGGTGCCCTTGTTCATAGCGGGACTAATCCTTGCACTTCAGATCCGCGTATTCGTGGAACCCATAACCGGACGCGCGGACGCCTTGCCATGGCCTTGTATCGACGTGTGGTGGATCTGAAGTGGCCCGCCGGTCGGAATACCCGCGCGGAGGATTGGCCAGAACCGGCCGCATCTCGTCTTACATCGGTGGAGCTAGCATAAATTGCAAGCTCGGTCCAGCAGAGCGGGTTTTCGCCTCCTTTGCGACAGGTTGAACAACCACGCGTCCGGCTGGTTGTCGTCAGAAGATTGTCGGGAGGCGAACGATGCCGATCACGCTGAAAGGTTCCTGTCGCTGCGGCAAGGTGAGCTTCACAGCCGAGAGTCACACGCCGGTACCCTACCAGCTCTGCTACTGCTCGATCTGCCGCAAGACCGCCGGTGGCGGCGGCTTCGCCATCAACATCATGGCGGACGCGGCCACGCTCAAGATCGAAGGCGAAGACTCGATCGGCGTCTTCCATGCCGAGATTTGCGACGACTCCGGCCATTGCGAGACGTCGCGCGGCGAACGGCGCTTCTGCAAGGGTTGCGGCACGGCGCTATGGGTATTCGATCCGGCCTGGCCGGAGCTCATCCACCCCTTCGCCTCCGTCATCGACAGCAAATTGCCGAAAGCAAACGAGAAGACCCATCTGCTGCTCCGCTTCAAGGCGGATTGGGTCGAACCCGATATCGGCCCTCGCGACCAGCGCTTCGACGACTATCCGCAGGACTCAATCGAGGAGTGGCACCGCAAGCGCGGGCTATGGATCGAATAGAGGGCGCGCTTCAGCCGATCTCGCTGACAAGATCGACCAGCCCGCCGAGATCGGCGAGCTTGCGGAAGCGCGCCTCGTCCGCCGGCTCCTCGGCATGCTCCAGGACCCAGGTCAATTCGTGCGGCACATGCGCCGCCCAGGCGCCCGCGGCGAGCGCCGGGACGATGTCGGATTTCAGCGAATTGCCGACCATCATCGCCCGCCTTGCCCCGTCGCCATGGCGGGCGAAGAGCTTCTCATAGGTGGCGGTGCTCTTGTCGCTGACGATCTCGACCGCGTCGAAGAAATCGCCGAGGCCGGACTGGGCCAGCTTGCGCTCCTGGTCGAAGAGATCGCCCTTGGTGATCAGCACCAGCCGGTAGTGGCCGGCGAGCACGGCGAGCGTGTCCTTGGCATGCGGCAGCGTCTCGACCGGATGGGTCAGCATCTCGCGGCCCGCCGCCAGAATCTCCCCGATCACTGCCGGCGGTACCTGGCCACGGGTGATCTCGAGCGCCGTCTCGATCATCGAGAGAGTGAAGCCCTTGATGCCGAAACCGTAGAAGGCGAGGTTGCGCTTCTCAGCCTCGAGCAGCTTGCCGGAGATCTCGGCGGCCTCGCCGTGCTCACCGAGCAGCGCGACGAAGCGATCTTCCGTCAGGCGGAAGAACTGCTCGTTCTGCCAGAGCGTGTCGTCGGCATCGAAGCCGATGGTGGTGAGGGCGCGTGCCGCCATGATGGATCGCGCCCTCCCCGCTTCTCAGGCGTCCTTGGCCTTGATCGCCCCCAGCGCCGCCTGCGCGGCGGCGAGGCGCGCGATCGGCACGCGGAAGGGCGAACAGGAGACGTAATCCAGCCCCACGCTCTCGCAGAAGCCGATCGAGGCCGGATCGCCGCCATGCTCGCCGCAGATGCCGAGCTTGATGTTCGGGCGCGCCTTGCGGCCGCGCTCGGCGGCGAGCCTGACGAGCTCGCCGACACCATCCTGGTCGATCGTCACGAAGGGATCGGATTCGAGCAGGCCGCGCGCCGTATAGGAGCCGAGGAAGGAGCCGGCGTCGTCGCGGCTGATGCCGAGCGTGGTCTGCGTCAGGTCGTTGGTGCCGAAGGAGAAGAATTCGGCGCTCTTGGCGATCTCCTCCGCCCGCAGCGCGGCGCGCGGCAATTCGATCATGGTGCCGACCTGATAGGTGAAGGCGCTGCCGCTCTCCTTCTTGACGGCCTCCGCCATCGCATCGATCCGGCCCTTGACCAGGTCGAGCTCGGGCGCGCCCATGACGAGCGGCACCATCACCTCCGGGATGACCGGGTGGCCGGTCTCCTTGGCGGCGATGACCGCCGCCTCGAAGATCGCGCGCGCCTGCATCTCGGCGATCTCGGGATAGGCGACGGCGAGGCGCACGCCGCGGAAACCGAGCATCGGGTTGAACTCGTGCAGCTCGGCGGCGCGGCGCTTCAGCTTTTCGGCCGTCGTGCCCATGGCCACTGCGACCTCGGCGATCTCGTCGTCGGTATGCGGCAGGAACTCGTGCAGCGGCGGATCGAGCAGGCGGATCGTCACCGGCAGCCCCTGCATGATGGCGAAGAGCTCGACGAAGTCCTGGCGCTGCATCGGCAGGAGCTTGGCGAGAGCAGCCCGCCTGCCCTTCTCGTCCTCGGCCAGGATCATCTCGCGCACGGCGAGGATGCGGCCGGCATCGAAGAACATGTGCTCGGTGCGGCAGAGGCCGATGCCCTCGGCGCCGAACTCGCGGGCCGCCTTGGCGTCACGCGGGGTCTCGGCATTGGCGCGGACCTTGAGGCGCCGTACCTTGTCGGCCCAGCCCATCAGCGTCCTGAAGTCGCCGGAGAGCTCCGGCTGCTGCATCTTGACCTCGCCAAGCAGCACCTGGCCATTGCTGCCGTCGATGGTGACGAAGTCACCGGCCTTCAGCGTGGTCGGGCCGACGGTCATCGTGCCCTTGGCGTAGTCGACGCGGATCTGACCGGCGCCGGAGACGCAGGGCTTGCCCATGCCGCGCGCCACCACCGCGGCATGGGAGGTCATGCCGCCCCGCGTGGTCAGGATACCCTCAGCGGCGTGCATGCCGTGAATATCCTCGGGCGAGGTCTCGACGCGGACGAGGATGACCTTCTTGCCACCCTTCTTGGCGGCCTCGGCCGCCTCCGAGGTGAAGACCACCTCGCCGGCGGCGGCGCCGGGCGAAGCCGGCAGGCCGGCGGTCAGCACACGGCGCTCGGCCTTGGTGTCGATGGTCGGATGCAGGAGTTGGTCGAGCGCGCCGGGCTCGACACGGCCGACCGCCTCCTGCTCCGTGATCAGGCCTTCGCGGGCGAGTTCGACCGCGATCCTGAGCGCCGCCTTGGCGGTGCGCTTGCCGGAACGGGTCTGCAGCATCCAGAGCTTGCTCTCCTGGATGGTGAATTCCATGTCCTGCATGTCGCGGTAGTGCTTTTCGAGGATGCCGTAGATGCGGCAAAGCTCGGCATAGGCCTCCGGCATCGCCTTCTCCATCGAAGGCTTGTCGGATTTGGCAGCGATCTTGGCCGCCTCGGTGATGTCCTGCGGAGTGCGGATGCCGGCGACGACGTCTTCGCCCTGGGCGTTGATCAGGAACTCGCCATAGAGCGCGTTCTCGCCGGTCGAGGGATTGCGGGTGAAGGCGACGCCGGTCGCCGAGGTCTCGCCCATATTGCCGAAGACCATCGACTGGACGTTGACCGCCGTGCCCCAGGAGGCCGGGATGCTGTTGAGCTCGCGGTACTTGATGGCGCGGGCGTTCATCCAGGAGGAGAAGACGGCGCCGACCGCGCCCCAGAGCTGTTCCTGCGGATCCTGTGGGAACTCGGAGCCGAGCTCCTTCTTCACGATTTCCTTGTACTTGCCGACCAGCACCTTCCAGTCATCGGCCGAGAGATCGGTGTCGAGGTTGAGACCCTTGCGCTCCTTGTAATCCTCGAGCGCCTCCTCGAAATGGCCGTGATCGACGTCGAGCACGACGTTCGAATACATGGTGATGAAGCGGCGATAGCTGTCATAGGCGAAACGGGCATCGCCCGAGGCCTTGGCAACCGCCTCGACGGTGACGTCGTTGAGGCCGAGATTGAGGACCGTGTCCATCATGCCCGGCATCGAGGCGCGAGCGCCGGAACGGACCGAGACGAGCAGCGGATTGGCCGGGTCCCCGAAGGTCTTGGCCGTGAGCCTGGCCATGCCGGCCAGCGCCGCCTTGACCTCGGCATCGAGCTCGGCCGGGAAATTCTTGCCGTTGTCGTAATACCAGGTGCAGACCTCGGTGGTGATGGTGAAGCCGGGAGGCACCGGCAATCCGAGATTGCTCATTTCGGCCAGGTTCGCGCCCTTGCCGCCGAGCAGGTTCTTCATGCCCGCCTCGCCTTCGGCCTTGCCGTCGCCGAAGGTGTAGACCCACTTCTGCCCTGCCATAGCCTGCCTTTCCCAAGGTTGTCGCCGGCTTGATCAACGCCTGCGCGCCCACATGGTTTCGCATCTGCAGTGCCCGCTTGCTGCAGCGCACCGGTGCGGCGTGGTCATGCCGAAAACCGGATGAACAATCAATGAGCATGCGCAGCGGCAGGCGGCGCAATATGGCCAAGGTGGGCGTTGCGCGATAGGGTGCCGTCCCGCCTTGAGCAGCGGCGGCCACCGCTGATCCGATGGTTGCCGGCGCCGCCCCGCCTTTCCAGAACGAACGATGCGCCTGAACGACTGCCACAACTTCCATGACTTCCGCACCCTCGCCAGGAAGCGGCTGCCAGGCCCGATCTTCAATTACATCGATGGCGGCGCCGATGACGAGGTCACCCTCCGGCGCAATTCCGAGAGCTTCGAGCGCTGCGACCTCGTTCCGAGTGTCCTGCGCGGCGTGAGCAGCCTCGACACCTCCGTCACGGTGATGGGCCAGAAGCTCGCCGTGCCGTTCTACTTCTCGCCGACTGCCTTGCAGCGCCTCTTCCATCACCAGGGCGAACGCGCAGTCGCCGCGGCCGCGGCGCGCTATGGCACCATGTTCGGCGTGTCCTCGCTCGGCACGATCAGCCTCGAGGAGCTGCGCAAGGCCCATAGCGGGCCGCAGGTCTACCAGTTCTACTTCCACAAGGACCGCGGCCTGAACCGGGCGATGATGGAGCGCGCCAAAACGGCTGGCGTGAATGTGATGATGCTGACCGTCGACAGCATCACCGGCGGCAACCGCGAGCGCGATCTGCGTACCGGCTTCTCGATTCCGTTCAGGCTCAACCTCGCCGGCGTGACGCAGTTCGCGATCAAGCCGCAATGGGCGCTGAACTACCTCACCCATGAGAAATTCAGCCTGCCGCAGCTCGACAGCCACGTCGACATGGGTGGCGGCGTGATGTCGATCAGCCGCTATTTCACCGAGATGCTCGACCCGGCGATGACCTGGGACGACGTCGCCGAGATGGTCAGGCTCTGGTCCGGGCAGTTCTGCCTGAAGGGCATCATGTCGGTCGCCGACGCCAGGCGCGCGGTCGAGATCGGCTGCACCGGCATCATCCTCTCCAACCATGGCGGCCGCCAGCTCGACGGCTCGCGCGCAGCCTTCGACCAGCTCGCTGAGATCGTCGATGCGGTCGGCGATCGTATCGACGTGATCATGGATGGCGGCATCCAGCGCGGCACCCATGTGCTGAAGGCGCTGTCGCTCGGCGCCAAGGCGGTCGGTGTCGGGCGCTATTACCTCTATCCGCTCGCGGCGGCCGGGCAGCCGGGCGTCGAACGGGCCCTCGGCCAGCTCAGGACCGAGGTGGAGCGCGGCATGAAGCTGATGGGCGTGACCAGGCTCGACCAGCTGTCGCGCGAGAATCTGCGCTTCCGCTAGCTGCGCGGCGCGGCCCCTCGACCTGCGTTCAGCCGGCCCGCTTGCCGCGTGCAGCCTTCGGCCAACGCAGTGGCCAATTGACGATGCGCTCGACGATCTCGTCCTCGCCGACCTCGTCCTCATTGGCGTGGACCTTGTCCCGGACGGAGACGCCCGCAGCGACGACAGTCTGCGGATCGCCCGAAACGAGCGGATGCCACCAGGGCAGGTCCTTGCCCTCACCGACGAGACGGTAGGCGCAGGTCGGCGGCAGCCAGGACAGCGAGCGCACGGCATCAGGCGTCAGCGTGACGCAATCCGGCACCGTCTTCGAGCGATTGGTGTAGTCACGGCAACGACAGGTCGCCGCATCGAACAGGCGGCAGCCGATATCGGTCGCGTGGATCTTGCCGGTATCCTCGTCCTCGAGCTTGACCAGACAGCAGCGGCCGCAGCCGTCGCAGAGCGATTCCCACTCCGCCTCGGTCATCTCCTCAAGCGTCTTGCTACGCCAGAAGGGCGTGCTGTCGATCATCTGGTCGGCCATGGCCGCTTATGCCCCGGCGAGGGCACGGAGGGAAGCGCGCCAGCGTCGCAGCGACGCGGCGCGGCAGTCACAATTTTATAGTCATTCTAATCTTTGTTTAGAGGCATTATAATCTATGAAAATTGACCGAATACTCGGATCGGCCTAACGGGAGGAAGAATTCCCTCGTTTCCGAGCTTTCCCGATGCTGACCCGCCGACATCTGCTGCGCGCCTTTACCGTCACCGCGGGCCTTGCGATCACCTCCCTCCCCGCTTTGGCCGACAAGGTCACAGTCACCGACATCGTCGGGCGCAAGGTCGAGGTCGAGGCGCCGGTCAAGCGGATCATCCTCGGCGAGGGCCGGCAGATGTATTTCGTCGGCGCGCTCGACAAGGACGAGCCGTTCAAACGCGTCGTCGGCTGGCGCGACGATCTCGGCAAGGCCGATCCCGAGACGTATCGCGCCTATGAAAAGCGTTATCCGCAGATCGCCAAGCTGCCGACCTTCGGCGGCATGAAGGAAGGCGCCTTCGACATCGAGCAGGCGATCGCGCTCAAGCCCGACGTGCTCTTCCTCAATATCGAGGCCAAGATCGCCAGCGACGAGGCCAAGCTGGTCGAAAAGCTCGCCTCGGTCGGCATTCCCGTCGTCTATGTCGACTTCCGCGAGAAGCCGTTCGAGCACACCGAGCCGTCGATGCGGCTGATCGGCAAGCTCTTCGGCAAGGAGCAGGTCGCCGAGGACTTCATCAAGTTCCGGGCCGAGCAGATCAAGCTCGTCACGGACCGCCTCGCCGGCGCCAAGGATCTGAAGCGCCCGCTCGTCATGGTCGAGCGCGCCGGCGGCTATTCCGACGATTGCTGCATGTCCTTCGGCAATGAGAATTTCGGCAAGATGGTCGACTTCGCCGGTGGCCGGAACCTGGCGACCCCGCTGATCCCCGGCACCTTCGGCACAGTCAATGCCGAGCAGATCGTCGCCGCCAATCCCGATGTCGTGATCGTCACCGGCAGCAACTGGGACGGCTTTGTCCCGGGCGGCAACTGGGTCGGGCTCGGCTATGGCGCCAACATGACCGAGGCGCGCCGCAAGCTGACCAATCTGATGAAGCGCCCGGCCTTCGCCCAGACCACCGCCGTCAAGACCGGCCAGGTTCATGGCATCTGGCACCAGTTCTACAATAGTCCCTACCAGTTCGTGGCGATCCAGGAGATCGCGAAATGGCTGCACCCCGAGCTGTTCAAGGATGTCGACCCGAACGCGACCATGAAGACGCTGCATGAGCGTTTCCTGCCACTGCCTTACGAGCCCGGCCTGTGGGTCTCCCTCGAGGCTGCCAAGTGAGCCTTGCTCCCGCCAGCGCTGACGAGATCGCGCCTCCGCAAGCGGAGGCGCCGCGAGCGGCCGCCCAGGGGCGCGATGCCTACCGGGCGCTGGCGCTGCGCCGCAAGCTGATCCTCGCCGGCTTCGCCGCTGTGCTGCTGGCCTGCCTGATCGTCGACCTGATGCTTGGGCCGGCGCGCTACAGCGTTGCCGAAGTCGTCAACGCGCTGATCTCGCCCTCGACCGCCCCGGCTGCGGTCAGGGTGGTGATCTGGGACATCCGCCTGCCCGTCGCGCTGATGGCCGTCGTCACCGGCGCGGCCCTCGCCATCGCCGGCGCACAGATGCAGACCGTGCTGAACAACCCGCTCGCCAGCCCGTTCACGCTCGGCATCTCGGCCGCGGCGAGCTTCGGCGCGGCGCTGGCGCTGGTCTTCGGCGTCTCGATCGTGCCGCTCGCGATCGACTATGTCGTGCCGCTCAACGCCTTCATCATGGCGATGGGCGCTTCGCTGCTGATCCATCTGCTGAGCCAGCGCCGCGGCGTCACCACCGAGACGGTGGTGCTGCTCGGCATCGCCCTGGTCTTCACCTTCAACGCCCTGCTGGCGCTGCTGCAGTTCTTCGCCTCCGAGCAGGCGCTCGGCGCCGTCGTGTTCTGGATGATGGGCTCGCTGACCAAGGCGAACTGGCACAAGCTCGCCATCACCTCGGCGGTTCTGCTGATCTGCATTCCGCTGTTCGCGCGCCGGGCCTGGGCACTGACGACGCTGCGCCTCGGCGACGAGAAGGCGGCGAGCTTCGGCATCGACGTCAGGTATCTGCGGCTCGAGACCATGCTGCTCGTCGCGCTGCTCGCGGCGGTGCCGGTCGCCTTCGTCGGCACGATCGGCTTCATCGGCCTGGTCGGCCCGCATATCGCGCGCATGGTGATCGGCGAGGATCAGCGCTTCTTCATGCCGGCCTCCGCGCTGGCCGGGGCCGCCGTGCTCTCGGCTTCCTCGGTGGTCTCTAAGTCGCTGATCCCCGGGCTGATCTTCCCGATCAGCATCGTCACCGCACTGGTCGGCGTGCCCTTCTTCTTCAGCCTGATTCTGACCAGCCGGAGGCGCTCGTGGTGAAGCGCCTTGCGCTCAATGATGTCGGCGTCGCCTATGGCAAGCGCCAGATTCTTTCGGGGATCACCACGCCGACCATGACCGGCGGCGAGGTCGTCGCCGTGATCGGCCCGAACGCCGCCGGCAAGTCGAGCCTGTTCCGCCGCATCGCCGGTCTGATCCCGGGCGCCGGCAAGGTCCAGGTCGAGAGCACGACTGGCAAGACGCCCTGCTACCTGCCGCAGGATACCGCGGTGAACGCGGTGCTGACCGTCTATGAATCGATCCTGCTCGCCCGCAAGCAGGGCGGGTCCTGGGGCGTCGGCGACGACGAGCTCGCCGCGATCGACGAAGCCCTGCACGCGCTCGACATCGCCGACCTCGCCTTTCGCGGCCTCGGCGAGCTCTCCGGCGGCCAGCGCCAGCTCGTCTCGATCGCCCAGACGCTGGTGCGTCGGCCCGAGATCATGCTGCTCGACGAACCGACCAGCGCACTTGACCTGCACCGCCAGTTCGAGGTTCTCAGCCTCGTCGGCCGCTTGGCGCGCGAGCGGCAGATCTGCGTGCTGATCGCGATCCACGACCTCAACCAGGCCCTGCGCATCGCCGACAAGGTGATGGTGCTGTCGCAGGGACGGCTCGCTGCCTTCGGCGATCCGCGCGCGATCATCACGCCCGCTTTGCTGGAAGAGGTCTATGGCGTCGTCGCCCGTGTCGAGGCAAATGACGGTGAGACGCCCTTCGTCGTCGTCCACGGCTCGGCCCGCAGGCGGAGCCGCGGCGAGGCGCAGCTTGCGCCCGCCCAGGCAGCGGAATAACACCCTCTCAGAGTTCAGCTTGGCGAACCGCCGATGTCCGACAGCAGCCTTCCCACTGGTCTTTCCACCCCTGGCGCCAACTTCTCCCTCAAGGAGGAGATCCGGTCCTATTGGTCCGGCCGGGCCGCCACTTTCGACCAGCAGGTCGGCCACGCTATCAAGTCGGACGCCGAGCTCGCCGCCTTCCAGTCGCTGCTGCGACAATCCTTCGGTGCGGAGCCGCGCGAAGTGCTCGATCTCGCCTGCGGTACCGGTGAGATCACCCGCGCCTTGCTCTCGCTCGGGCACAAGGTCACGGGAATCGACTTCTCCGAGGATATGCTAGCCCGTGCCCGGGCCAAGCACGGCGACAACGCCCGCATCCTGGCTGGTGATGCCGAACGCCTGCTCGACGATGATGCCAGCTATGACGCGCTGGTGACGCGCCATCTGGTCTGGACGCTGACCGATCCCGAGGCCGCCTTCGCCGAATGGTTCCGGGTGCTAAAGCCGGGCGGCAAGCTGCTAGTCATCGATGGCGACTGGATCAACCGCTCCTGGCTGCAGGGGCTGCTCAACCGGGCAGCGACCTTCCTGCGCGAGCGCGCCGGCGCCGCCGCGCACGGCTCCGACCGCGAAGCCTTCGACTCGATCACCAAGCGCTTCTTCTTCCGCGAGGGCCTGAGCTTCGAGCGGCTCGGCGCGATGCTGCGCCAGGCCGGGTTCGCCCGCATCGAGGCCGCCGACTATGCACAGGTCGTCAGGGCGCAGCAGCGCCATGGCGCCCTGCACGATGCGCTCCGGCTCGCGTCCTCGACCCGCTTCGCGCTGCTCGCGACCAAAGACTGACCAACCGGCAGCACACCGTTTTTGCCGTGCAGTTAGCCTGCCGCCCTCTTCCGTTGGCGGCACCGAGCCCTTACCTTCTGAGATCGGGTCAGGTCTTCGCCGACCGGCCCGGGACGCCGCGGATGCTAGCCGCCAGCATGCTCAGGATGGCCGACAGACGTGATGGAGTTCAGAAAAGCGAGCTGGACGACCCGTCTCAAGCGCCTCGCGCTGGGCGTCGACTCGTGGATCGACGCCTCGCTCTATTCGGCCGGGCATCGCGCCGGCGAGGTCTATGAGCGCGTCCGCAGCATCACCGACCGGCTGACCGTCAGCGGCCCGAAGCGACTCGCCGCCGAATTCGCCAGCGAGGGGCTGAACGTCGGCATCGCCGGCGCGATCGTGATGCTGATGCTCGCGATCCCGGCCTTTCGTGAAGGGCGCGAGGAGGCGCTGAAGAACCAGGTCTTCGCCGTCACCTTCCTCGATCGCTACGGCTCCGAGATCGGCCATCGCGGCGCCCGCCATGACGATTCGCTGAAGCTCGAGGAATTTCCGGACCATCTGCTCAAGGCGGTGCTGGCGACCGAGGATCGGCGCTTCTATGACCATTTCGGCATCGACATCTTCGGCACCTTCCGGGCGCTGACCGTCAATGCCCGTGCCTCCGGCGTGGTCCAGGGCGGCTCCTCGCTCACCCAGCAGCTGGCGAAGAACCTCTTCCTCAACAACGAGCGCTCACTCGATCGCAAGATCAAGGAAGCCTTCCTGTCGCTCTGGCTGGAATACCGGCTGAGCAAGAACGAGATCCTCAAGCTCTACCTCGACCGCGCCTATATGGGCGGCGGCACCTTCGGCGTGGCGGCGGCGGCCGAATACTATTTCGGCAAATCGGTGAAGGACGTGTCCCTGGCGGAAGCGGCCATGCTCGCAGGCCTGTTCAAGGCCCCGACCAAATTCGCCCCGCATGTCAACCTGCCGGCGGCCCGGGCACGCGCCAGCGACGTGCTCAGCGCCATGGTCGATGCCGGCTTCATGACCGCCGGCCAGATCGATTCCGCCCGGCGCAACCCGGCGACGCCGATCGACCGTCGGCGCGATTCCAGCCCGGACTATTATCTCGACTGGGCCTTCGACGAGGTCCGCAAGCTCGCCGAGGACGGCAAGCTCGGCCCGGAGCGGGTACTGACGGTGAAGACGCCGCACGATCCGGCGATCCAGAAGCGCTCCGACGAGGCGATCGAATCGGTGCTGCGCCAGCACGGCCCGGCCTATCGCGCCAGGCAGGCGGCGGCGGTGATCATGGATCCGGACGGGGCGGTGCGCGCCATTGTCGGCGGGCGCGACTATGGTGCGAGCCAGTTCAATCGCGCCACGGCGAGCCTGCGCCAGCCAGGCTCCTCCTTCAAGCCTTACGTCTACGCTGCGGCGATGAGCGCCGGGCTCTACAAGCCGACGACGATCGTCACCGACCGGCCGGTCTGCATCGGCAACTGGTGCCCGAACAATTACGGGCGCTCCTATGCCGGCTCGATGCCGCTGACGGTGGCGCTGGCCAAGTCGATCAACACGATCCCCGTGCAGATGTCGATCGCGATCGGCAAGGCGACCGGCGAGACGCATGAGGCCCGGGCCGCCCGCATCGGCCGGATGAAGATCGTCGAGACCTGCCGCGCCATGGGCCTGACCACGCCGCTGACCGACACGGTCTCGCTGCCGATCGGCGCCGGCGAGGTCACCGTCATCGAGCAGGCTGCCGGCTATGCCGTCTTCGCCAGCGGCGGCAAACGAGCCAAGCCCTATGCGGCCTTCGACATCCGCAATTCGGCCGGTGAGGAAATCTACCGCCATGACCGCGACGAGCCGGCGCCGGCGCAGGTGCTCAGCACGCAGGTCGCCTTCGAGATGAACCAGATGCTGTCGACCGTGCCGACCGCCGGAACCGGCCGGCGCGCCGCACTCGACGGCGTCGTCAGCGCCGGCAAGACCGGCACGACCAATGGCTACAAGGACGCCTGGTATGTCGGCTACACCGGCAACCTCGTCGGTGCGATCTGGTTCGGCAATGACGACTCCTCCGAGACCAACAACATGACGGGCGGCTCGCTGCCGGCGATGACCTGGAAGGAGATCATGGCCTTCGCCCATCAGGGTATCGAGCTCAAGCCGATTCCGGGCGTGGCGCCGCAACCCGGCGATGCCAAGACGGTCGTCGCCAAGGCGGCCGATCCGGCGACTGGCGCCGGTGCCGGTCATATGCCGCGCAAATCCTTCGAGGTGCTCTCTTCCGTCGGCGCGATGTTCAAGGCGGTCGAGGCGCCGCGAGCCGCCCGCGCTTCAGTCCAGGCCGGAATCCGCGAGGTTCCCGCCGGCCGACCCATCATCCGCTAGGCTGGCGCCCATGCGCCCCGACCCGACCCCATGCGTGTCATCCCGCTCGCTTACGTGATCGCGCTCGGCGCCGGGCTCGGCCTCGCCTCCGCCCGCTACGCGGTCGCGGAGCGACCCTGGTTCGGCCGGGCCCAGATCGGGGCCTGGACGACCTGGCCCAAGAGCGGCGCACGCGACATCGACCCCTATATGCGGGCCCATCTGGCGCGCGGCGTACACCTGCCGCTCGGCGCCGGCGAGGGGCTCGAGCTGATCGCGGCGAGCGACGATGCCGGCCGGGCGCTCGAGGCACGCTGCCGTTATCTTATCACCGGCTCGACGCCGCCGGCACGCGGCTGGTCCCTCGGCGTGACCGACCCGGCGGGCCGTTCGCTGCAACTCGCCGTGGCGCGCGAGAGCTTCACCGATGCCGAGATCGTCCGTGGCGAGCGCGGCGGCATGCGCATCGCACTGGCGACGACGCCCGAGGCCGGCAACTGGCTGCCCCTGCCGACCGGCGGCCGCTTCGAGCTTCGTCTGCGGCTCTACGACACGCCGATCTCGAGCCATGCCGGCGAGCTCAGGCCGGACGCCCTGCCCCGTATCGCGCGGATCGATTGCCGATGAGCGCGGCGGACGAGGCAGCAATGCGCCCGGCGGCAAGCGAGCCTTCTCCCCGCGCCGGATCCCAGCCGCGCCGCTGGCTGTCACGGCTGGGACGCAGCCTGCTGCGGTTCACATTGTTGACGCTGGCCGGCTTGCTGCTCGCCGGCATCGTCCACATCGTCACGGTGTTGCGGGTCCCCGCCCTCGCCACGCGCGACGCGGCCACTGCTTACGCGGCGTTGGGAATGAACGGCAATGCTCAGTTGGTGACACCGCCTCCAGCCGGACTGCCGGCCCTGCTTGATGCCGACCCCAATAGTGTCGCCGCCGCCTGCGGCTACGACCTCTCCGCCGGCCCCCTGCGCGTGGTGGCCCGGACCGGGTCGATGCCGCTCGGCCTCACCGTCCACCGTCGCGGCGGCGGCGTCGCCTATGCGATCACCGACCGGGCCGCGATCCGCGGTGTGCTCGAATTCGTGGTGATGACTCAGGAACAGCTCGACGAGAGGCTGGCGAAGGACGAGGAAGGCGAAACCTCGCGGGAACTGCGCGTGGTCTCGCCCTCGCTGCAAGGGCTCGTCATCGCCCGGGTCGCGGTCCGGCGCGCCTTCGACCGCGGCGAGGCGGAGGCACTGGCGACAGGTGTGGCCTGCGGGCTGGCGGATTAGTCCGGCTTGGCGCTCAGCGTTCCGAAGATGGATTCGAGCTGCGCGCTCATTGGCAGGCGCAGGCGCTCGCCACCCGGCAGCTTGTGCATGAACCAGCGATTATAGGTGTGCTCGAGTTCCCGGCTCTCGGCGATTGTGCGGAACATCCTGTCGACCAGCACCGCCATCGCCGGATCGTCGCGGCGGAACATGATGCCGTAGGGATCGTAGGACAGGAAGTCGCCGACGACCATCACCTTGTCCTCGGCCTTGGCGCGCGCGACCATGCCGTAGAGCAGGATATCGTCGCCGGCATAGGCGTCCGCCTTGCCCGCCATGAACAGCGCGAAGGACTGATCGTGGTCGGGCGTAGTGACCAGCGTCGCGCCGGTATTGAAGCGTGCCTGGAGATCGTTCAGGGCCTTCTCGTTGGTCGTGCCGGCTGTCGCAACCACGGTGCGGCCACGCAGGTCACGGAACGAGCGGACGCCGGAATCCTTGCGGACCAGGAGCTTGGTACCGGCGACGAAAATGACTGGCGAGAAGCCGGCGATGGCCTGCCGCTCGCGGTTCTGCGTGGTCGAGCCGCATTCGAGATCGATCTCGCCCCTGGTCAAGGCATCGAAGCGCGAGGCGGAGGTCACCGGGACCCATTTCAGCTGCAATTCGCGCCCGATCTCGTCTCCGACCGCCTCGACGATCAGCCGGCAGAGATCGATCGAATAGCCAACCGGCTCCCGTTTGGCGTCGAGATAGGAGAAGGGAAACGAGGCCTCGCGATAACCGATCGTCATGGCGCCGGCATCGCGCGCCTTCTTCAGCGTGCCGGCCAGCGCACCAGGCTGGTCCTGGGCACCTGCGACAGCCGCTCCGACGAGGCAGCCGAACAGAGTGATCAAGCCGACAAAGAGCCGTCGCATCACCGCTCCTTTTCCCGGCGGCCGTTAAGGCCGCCTACCCCATTGGTTCCCCGTCGTCGGTGCCGGATCAGGCGACCTGGCCGGCGAGGCCGGGCGACACTCCGGCTGGAGCCAGATCGTCCACCGGCTCGCCGAGTTGCCCCTCCCATTTGGCGACGCTCGCCACCGCGATCGAGTTGCCGACGGCATTGGTGGCGGAGCGGCCCATATCGAGGAACTGATCGACGCCCATGATCAGCAGCAGCCCGGCCTCCGGAATGTTGTACTGGTTCAGGGTCGCGGCGATGACGACGAGGGAGGCGCGCGGCACGCCGGCCATGCCCTTCGAGGTCAGCATCAGCAGCAGCATCATCGAGATCTGGGTGCCCCAGGACAGTTCGATGCCGTAGGCCTGAGCGATGAACAGCACGGCGAAGGTGCAGTACATCATGCTGCCGTCGAGGTTGAAGGAATAGCCCATCGGCAGCATGAAGCTGGAGATCTTGCGGCTGACGCCGAAGCGGTCGAGCGCTTCCAGCATTTTCGGATAGGCCGCCTCCGAGCTCGCCGTCGAGAAGGAGATCAGGAACGGCTCCTTGACCAGGCTGACGAGCCTGGCAACGCTCGGCCCCAGGATCAGGAAGCCGACGAGAATCATCAGCCCCCAGAGCACGAACAGGCCGAGATAGAACGAGCCCATGAACTTGGCGAAGGTGACGAGGATGCCGAGCCCCTGGGTTGTGATGGTCGAGGCGACGGCGGCGAACACGGCGATCGGCGCGAAATACATCACCATGCCGGTGATCTTCAGCATCAGATGGGCCATCTGATCGATCATCTCGGTCAGGGCTTTGCCCGTCTCGCCCATCGAGGCGAGGGCGACGCCGGCGAACAGCGAGAACACCACGATCTGCAGGATCTCGTTGGTGGCGAGCGCCTCGGCCACCGATTTCGGCACCAGATGCGTGATGAAGTCCTTCAGCGTGAAGGAGGAGGTCTTGAGATTGGTCGCGGCGCCGACATCGGGCAGCGGCAGGCCGATATTGTGGCCGGGCTGGAGAAGGTTCGCCAGGATGAGCCCGAGCGCCAGGGAGATCAGCGAAGCGATCATGAACCAGCCGAGCGCCTTCAGGCCGACCCGGCCGACCGCGGAGGTGTCGCCCATATGGGCGATGCCGACGATCAGGGTGGTGAGCACCAGCGGGCCGATGATCATCTTGATCAGCCGCAGGAACACCGTGGTGATGATGTTGATGTTGTCGGCGATCTGCCCGGCGACCTTCGGGTCCGGGTAGTTGGTGTTGCACATATAGCCGACGATGACGCCGAGGATCATGCCGATCAGCACATACATGGTGATCGGTGGCCGTTTCTTGGTTTCCGCCGCGGCTGCCATTGTCTCGCTCCCTCATGTCCAAGGTCAGCAATGCAGTGCCCGCCGGCGCGCCTATCGGCGTAGCTGGCCGATCACAACCGGAAGGTTCAACTTGCAGTATCCGATGTCAATGACGCGCATATCGGCGCGTTGCCTGGCCAAACCATCGAGAGGGCGCGACATCGCCCCCATCAGAGCCAGCCATTGCGCTTGAAGCGCCAGAAGAGCGTCAGGCAGGCGGTGACGATGAACGCGAGGACGACGTAATAGCCGTAATGCATCTCGAGTTCCGGCATGTTCTTGAAGTTCATGCCGTAGATGCCGGCGACCGCCGTCGGCACCGCGAGGATGGCGGCCCAGGAGGCGAGCCGCTTGGTGATCGCGTTCTCCTGGCTCTGGCCGACGAGCAGGCTCGCCTCGAAGGCGAAGGCCAGCACCTCGCGCAGGCTGTCGATCTTCTCCTGCACGGTGCGGACATGGTCGGTCACGTCGCGGAACATCGCGGCCAACGTCGGGCGCACCTGCGGCACGCTGCCATTGGTCAGGCGCTGGCAGACCTCGACGAGCGGGCCGGCCGCGTTGCGCAGGCGCAGGAGATCCCGCCTGAGCATGTAGAGCCGCTCGATGTCGGCGCGCGTCATCGGCCTGGCGAGGACCTTGTCCTCGATCTCCTCGACCTCGTCATGGATCGCCTCGAGCACCGGCATGTAGTTGTCGACGATGAAATCGAGGATCGCGTAGAGGATGAAATCCTCGCCCTTGGCCAGCGAGGTCGGGCAGGTCTCCCAATGCTGCCGGACCGACTTGTACGAGGTCGAGGCGCCATGGCGGACGCTGACGATGTAGCCGTGGCCGACGAAGATGTGCGTCTCGCCGAAGGCGATGCGCTTGTCGACCATCTGCGCGGTGCGGGCGACGACGAAGAGCGCGTCACCATATTGCTCGAGCTTCGGCCGCTGATGAGCGTTGGTCGCGTCCTCGACCGCGAGCGGGTGCAGGTTGAACTGTTCCTGCACGCATTTGAGCAGTGCCGCCTCAGGCTCCAGCAGCCCGATCCAGACGACATGGCCATCCTTGCGGGACCACTCGCCGGCTTCCTCGATCGGGATGTCGGCGATGCGCACGCCATGGGCGTAGACGCTCGAGGCGACGATGCCGACTTCGTGACGCTGCCCCTGGTCGACGGGCGGATCGCCGGAGGGCCCCATCGCAGTGGAGGCCGTGAATCTGAGATGTGCGACTGACATGAGTCACTCCACCGATCGCCAGCTCATGATCGGCAGGCTAGACCCAAGCCGAGGACGATGGAAATCTTTTTCTCAGCAGGCGCAGGAGCTTGAACGCAGGCCGGCTAGCCCTTGTAGACCACCGGGCCACGCTCCGCCGGCGCGCCGCCGCCCTTGCCGGAGAAGACGCCGATCAGCGGCAGGTTGCAGGCGGGACCCAGCTCGCTCTCCAGCCCCATGATGGCGCGCTCGGCCTTGACCGCCTCGCGCGAGGGCATCTCGACGACGAGGTTGTCGACCGAGTAGCGATAGCTCTTCAGCCGGAAGCGGGCGCGCTCGCAGCCCCAGAGCATCAGCCCTTCGTTCTCGACGACGCGCTGCCAGGCCGGGTCGCGCTGCTCGGGCGGCACCTGCTGCGAAGCGTCGAGGGTCCGCAGGCGGGCGCGATCGGCATTGATGACCCGCAAGGCATTGGCACGGAACTGCCCGAGCAGCAGCCGGTCGCCATTGGCGTCCTCGCTCAGCCGGTTGTAGCGCGAGGCCTGCGAGGCGAAGGAGCCGGAGGTCAGGGCGCGGTGATAGGAGGTGATATCGTTCGACTGCGCCTCGACTGGCAGGATGCGGGCATGGGCGAGCTTGGACACCTCGCGATCGAAATCGCTGCGCTCATGCGCAGGCAAGACCAGCCGCCAGGCGCGAGCCCGCAACTGCTCCTCATCGTCGGTCAAATGGAACCAGGACGAGGCCTCGCCGCGAAAGCGTGCGCTCCAGTCGCCGATCGCCGGGGCGATCTGGTCGGCGAAGATATTGGGGCGGGGCCGGCCGAGATCGCCGGTGGTCGAGCAGCCGGCGAGCACAAGGCAGGACAAGGCCGCGATCGCGACCGAACGGGATGCGAAAAAGTGGGAACCGGTCTTTCGCATGAATCCCACTCGAACTCTCAAACAGGGATCGCGATGATTCCGGGTCGATCCAGAATCATCCTGATCCGTCGGCTTCTCAGCCCGGACGCCTGCGCCCTGTCTCGCGTTCGCTGCGGCCGGCTGGACGCGGCCGCCGCGGCGGCTTGTTCGCAACCGGCTCGTGCTGGCGCTCGTAGCGCACGCCGGTGAAGAACAGAATTTGTCCGAACGGCCCCGCTACCGCGAGGTTCTGGCTGGAGGAGCGCCTGCGCGGCGCGAAAGGAATGACGTCTGCCATGATGCGCCTCCCTTGCTGGCGCCTGCGCCCAATTCGCAAACAACACGGAAGCCCGGACGGCTGGTTGCACACATCGCGCCTGCCATCCTCAAGACCATCAAGGGGCCATCATGGTTAACGCCGTGCTAACGCATCGCAGATAAGTTTCGCAAAAGTGAAATTCGCCCGACGAGAATCGCCCATGCCGTCCCGCATCGCCACAGACCTCGCCGAGCTCGCCAGGCTGGCCAGCGATGGCGGGCTCGACCTGCGCCAGGTCGCGCTGCGGGTGAAGACCGATCTCCTGCTGGCGACGCCGAGCCCGTCGCCCGAGGACATGGACGCCTTCCGCGCCATGGCCGAGGCCTTGGTCCCCGTGATCGACGAGGCGACGGCGACGATCCTCGCCCGCAAGCTCGCAAGCTGGCCGCATGCGCCGCGCGAGGTGCTCGCCGCCTTGCGCGCCCGTGGAGGCGACGTGCTGGCCGCATTGATCAGCCATGACATGCCGCTCGCGGCGGCCGAGATCGAGGAGATCGCAGCCGAAGGCGGGAACGAGGCGAGGATCGCCCTCGCCAGCCGTCGTGATCTCTCCGGCAATGCCAGCGTCACCCTCGCCGGCTGCAACAATGCGCAGATCGACGCCGCCCTGGCCGCCAACGCGGCGGCACCGCTGCCGCATGCCGCGCTCGACCTGTTGCTGCCGCGCGCAATCCAGACGCCCGCCCTTGGCGCCAGCCTGCTGGCGCGGGCCGATCTGCCGATGTCGGACCTGACACCGCTCTTCCTGCAGGCGAGCCTGGAAAAACGCCTCACCATGATCGAAGCCGCCACGGCCCACGAGGCGCTGGCGCCCTCGCCACGACCGGCAGCGCTGCCCAGCGAGCAGATTGCCAGCCTGATCGCGACGGTGCTTTCCGACCGGCCCGGCGCCTTCGCGGCGCTGGCGGACGCCTTTGGCGGCGATGCCCGCTTTGCGACGACCATGGCGAACGATCAATCGCGCCAGCTCGCGGCGCTGGCACTGATCGGCTGCGGGGCCAGCCCGGAGGATGCGACGCGCTTCCTGATCGGGCTCGGCGACGATGCCGCCCGCTCGGTCGAGCGCATCTTCGCGCTGGTCGAGCTGATGCGGTCGCTGCAGCCGACGGTGGCGCGCCGGCTGGCTCAGCAGATCGGTGGGATCGCGCCGCGCAGCACCCGTTTAGGTGCTTTGCAGCCCGCGATGGCCCCGAGCGGCACGCCGGCCCGGCCGGGTGCCGAGCGGGCGCCGTCGCGCAGCATCGTTCAGGAAGTCAGGCGCAGGCTCGGCGGCAACGGCGACTGAGGATTAGCTTTCGACGACATCGAGGCGTGCATCGCCGGCACGGTTCTCGATCTCGACCAGCCAGAGATCGCTGTCGAAGCGCACTTCGCGCGCGACCCTGTCCTCGACCGCGAGCGGATCGGCGTCGAGCACGAGCTGGAAGCGCCGCTCGCCGGCCTCGTCGGCCAGCGCCTGCGGCGCCGGGCCGTAGAGCGCCGCAGTGCCATCGAGCCGGTCGAGCTTGACGAAGATCGCCCCGGCCTCGCGCGCACCGCGCCGCCGCAGCACCGCGACGAATCCGTCATAGGCGGCCTGGCGCAGATAGGCCGAAACCCAGAAGTCGCTGGTCAGGCGCGGCAAGGCGCGCGCTCCCGCAGTCCGCGCGACATGGCCGTCAGCGCCGCTGCCCCCGGATATCGGCCGGCGGGCGGATGTCGGCGCCGTTGATCAGGTCGGCGATCGGATCGCGCGCCGGCGCGGCGGCCGGAACCGGGCGAGCCGGGGCCTGCGCCGATTGCGTCTGCCGCGGTTGCGCGGGCGCGACCGGCGCCGGCGGGCGCGGTGCCGCTTCGCGGGCAGCCGGCGCGAGGGTGCCGGGGCGCGACGGCGGCATCACCGTCTGCTGGGCGGGGACTGCGCTAGTCGATTCGGCGGCGGCCGGAGCCTCGACCCGACGCTGCTCGGCCGGCCGGGCCGCCGATTGCGGCGGCGACAGCATCGGCGCGGGATGGCGACCCTTCTGGAACAGCACCGCATTCAGGACGATCAGCACCGATACGGCGGCAAAGAGCAGCACGATGAGGCCACGGCCCGGGCGGCGGACGAGCCAGCGTAGCAGCCGCGCCGGCAGCGACGGCGCCGCCCGCCGGCCGGCAGGGCGTCGGACGGGCATGGACAGCGTCGCATCTGAGCGGGCACGGGCGGCGAGCGTAGCTGACATGGGTCTTGAACTCTCGGTCAGGCGGTCAGGCGAACGGGTTGCTTGGTTTCGAAGCCACGGCGCGGCGCGCGGGCGAAGGTCGCGATGCGGGCCGGCTCGCTCGCAGCGGCGACGCCCCCGATCGGCAGGCGGACGCCGACGCGGGTACCAACCCCCGGCGCACTCTCGATGGTGAGCGTGCCGCCATGCAGGCCGACCAGGCCACGCACCACCGACAGGCCAAGCCCGGTGCCGTCATGGGCGCGATCATAGGAGGATTTGGCCTGGAAGAAGGGATCACCCAGCCGCGGCAGGTCGGCAGCTGAGATGCCGATGCCGGTATCGGAGACCGACAGGTCGATCATGCCGCCATCGCGCACCAGCGCAAGGGTGACGCGTCCGCCCGGCGGTGTGAACTTGATCGCATTGGACAGGAGGTTGAGCATCACCTGCTTGAGGGCGCGCCGGTCACCAAGCAGCTGCGGCAGCTCCGGGCCGACGATGCGTTCGAGCGCAACCGTGCCGGTCCTGGCCTTGAGCGCGACGACATTGCAGCAATCCTCGGCGAGTTCGGCCATGTCGAGCGGATCCTGCTCGATCGCCATTGCCCCGCTCTCGATCTTCGAGACGTCGAGCAGCGTATTGACGACATCGAGCAGATGCTGGCCGGAATCGTGGATGATCCTGGCGTATTCCTGGCGCTGCGCCGGGCTGAAGGACGGGCCGAGCTCGCCGCTCAGCATCTCCGAGAAGCCGATGATGGCGTTGAGCGGCGTGCGCAGCTCATGGCTGACCGTCGCCAGGAACTGCCCCTTGACGTCGCTCGCCTTGACCGCCTCGGCGCGATTGCGCTCGCGCTCCTCGTCGATCGCATGCCGGTCGGTGACATCGCGGCTGACGCAGACCACGGCAGCGGCACCTAGGGCGCCCCGCTGCTCGATGCGCCGGGCGCTGAGATCGAGCCAGCGCACGACCGGACCGGCCGAGCCATGCTCGCCGGCAGCAGCCGGGATGAACAGGACGCGGAAGCAGGCGCTGGCCCGGCCGCTGCCATGCGCAGCATCGTTCAACGCCTTGAGGAAGAGCGGCCTGTCGGCGATGTGGACGCGCTCGAACAGGCCGCGGCCGAAAAGCTCTGCCGGTTCGGCACCGGTCAGGCCGCGGGCGGCCTCGTTGGAGAAGACGACAGCGCCGGCAGCGTCATGCCAGGTGACGAGGTCTCCGACATGCTCGAGCATCAGTTGCGCCCGTGCGTCGGACGCGCGGTGCTCGCGCAGCTCGTCGTCGCGGCGGTAGAGGAAACCGACGGTGATCAGCGCTGCATGCAGGATCGCGATCGCGGCGAAGACTGGCATCGCCTGCCAGGTCCAGGCCGCCGGCTCCGCGATCGCGCCAGCTCCCTGCAGGGCGACGACGGTCCCCAGACCGATCACCGCCAGCGCGCTGGCGCGCGCCACATAGGGCCGGGAACCAAAGAACATCGCTTCGGCCGGAACCGCGGCGAGCCAAAGCAGCAGTGGCGAGGCTGCCCCGCCGGTCAGGCAGGCCAGCGTGGTGATCAACAGGGTGAGTGCGGCGCCGGACAGGCAATGCGCGAGATCGAGCCGCCCCGTCCGCGAGAGCAGGAAGACCGCCACCAACGGCAGCGCCATCGCGACGAGCACAAGCAGTTCGAGGGCGCCGATACGGCCGCGCCAGGCGATATAGGCCGGCATCAGGCTGAGCGCCGCGATCGAAGCGACGAGCCTGCTCAGCATGAAGCGCTCATGACGCATGCGCTCGAGCGAATCGGCCAGCGCCGATGGATGGACCATCGCCGCGACCTGCGCCCTCACCGCCGTCATCAAACTGGAAAACCGCAAACGCGCACCTCTGCCGGCAATCGGCGCCTTCGCCTCGCCTTGTTGCCACGATCCTCGCGGCTGCCGTTTAAGCGGGGCTTAAAGCGACGGCGTCCGGAATCGGGCCACCTTCCCGCCGAGCATCGAAATAGCTTTGGTTTTTCAACAAATTGCGCGGACCGACACATGCTACAGCCGGCCAAGTGGTTGTTGCCGGCAAGGTGAACGGAAGCTGAAGACGGCACACTGCCTTTGATTCAACAACAACACGCGATCTTTCGAACCCTGCACTAAGGTTCGATCATTCGCGGGCTGGTGAGCCCGGAGCCGATGGGGACCGAAATGGCCTATCTTCTGCGCAGCCTGGCGATCGTCGGCGTGATCGCGCTGAATTCGCCCGTGCACGGCACGAAGAGCGAGCCCGACACGCTCGCAGTCGACGCCAAGGCGGCAATCGCGATCCTCGCCAAGATCGACCCCAAGGCGGCCTTGCAGGGCGCGACCAGCCTGCGCGAAGCTGCGGAGGTGCTGGCCGGACTGGAGCCCGAAACCCGTGCCCGGGTTCTTGCCCTGGCAGCGAACGCCGCGACCCGCGCCACCGAGACGCAGCCGCGACAGCGCTGACGCTTGACCTCGCTGCGCTACAGGCCGAAGACGCTTCGTCATCGCCGCCTCATAGCGGCGGCGGAGCGAGCCGGAGGCCGATAGCGGAGTTCATGAGCGAGAGCCTCGACGAGATCGTCGCCAATTTCGAAGTGCTGGACGAGTGGGACGATCGCTATCGCTATCTGATCGAGCTCGGGCGGACGCTCGCGCCTCTGCCCGAAGACGCGCATAGCGACGCCAACAAGGTGCGCGGCTGCGCCAGCCAGGTCTGGCTCAAAACCCGGACCGAAGGCGGGCCCGGCGAAACGACGCGCCTCTTCTTCCTTGGCGACAGCGACGCACATATCGTGCGCGGCCTGGTCGCGCTCGCCATCGCCATCCATTCCGGCCACACCGCGCAGGACATCCTGACGACCGACGCCTTCGCGATCTATGAGCGGCTCGGCCTCGCCGCCCATCTGACGCCGCAGCGCTCCAACGGCGTGCGCGCCATGATGGAGCGGATTAAAAGCGACGCCCGCGCCGCGCTCGCCTAGTCGGAACGCTCCGGCGAAGGCGGAATCGACGGGCGCGCATCGGCTGCGCGCCAAGCGGAGCGGCCGGCCGGCAGACCCTGCTTTGCGCCCAGCCCGTAGTGCTCGACCAGCGCCGACAGTGCCAGTCGGAGCACGACCTTGGCCGAGCGCGCCGGCCATCTGCGCTCGCGCTCGACCTGGTCGAGCCCCTTCAGGAAGCCACAGACATCGATCGCCAGCCCTGACAGCTCAGGGCCAAGGCGCTTGCAGGCGAGCCGCGTGCGCTGGCGCGCCGCCAGGCTGGAATCGGATGCCTCGGCCGGCCCGTGCGTCGGCGAATGGGTGCCGGCGGCGAGGCCTGCATCCCAGTTGACCGTCGTCCGCGGCAGCAGTTGCGCGAGCGTCAGATCGGCGCGAAAGCGCTCGCCGGCGGCAAACTCGACCGCCGATATCTGCGGTGCTCCATCCTTGCCGGGGCGGCGGTGGAGCCAAAGCAGCGGACTTTCGCGCTCGTCCAGCACGACCTGCTGCGCCTGCCCGTCGACCATCACCGTGGTCGTCGCCCGCGGCCTTTCGGCCTCGGCATCGAGCAGGCGCAGCCGCCGTCGCCCTGCTTCCATGATCCAGCCGGCGAAACCTGCAGCGACGAGAGCAGCGGCCTCGGCGGCGGGGACATAGCCGGCTCCGAGCGTGGCGCCGCCTGCGCCCCGACGGTAGAGCGCGATCCGTCCGCAATCCAGCGGCGAGTCGATGGCGTAGGCGCCGGGCTCGCTCAGGTGACGCAGCAGGCGGGACGGCGGTCGATTGCGATCATCTGTGGTGCTCATCGCGCGCCCTCGAAACCAATGCCCAGCTGCAATCCGAAAGCGAGATGCGCCAGACCGGCCTCGAGCGCCGAGACGGCGAGATCGAAGCTCGGCTGATCGCGCCGGTCCTCGACCAGGGCGCAGGCGTGCCGCACGGTGGTGCGATCGCGTTCGAAGCAGGCGCCGACCTCGGTCAGGGTCAAGCCGAAGCCGACATGCGTCAGATACATCGCAAGCTGGCGAGCGGAGGCGATCCGGCGGGTTCCGCGTCCGGCCTGCAACGCCCCGGCGGGCAGGCGCATGGCGCCGCAGACGGCGGCTTCGGCAAGTCGCGCCGGAGCGCGCCATTGCTGGGGATCCCGCCGCCGCTTGGCAGCTGCTGTGTTCATGATATGTTCCATTGCGGGCATCACCCTCCCGGCTCAACCGTGACGTTAACAGGTATATATTCCTATATCGCTTCACGGCAAGCGGATGATCGGACATCCCGACAGACTGCTGACAAGTTTGGGCTTGCAGTCTCCCGCGACGACGAATGTCGGCCCGATGCTCGCTCAGCCGGTCGTCACGGCGATTTCCGGCCTGCGTAGCGGCTCTGCCTCGGACAAGACCCAAGACGCAAAAAAGCCGCCGGCTTTGCCGACGGCTTCCTGGCGCCAGCTCGCAAGCTGGCCCGGTCAGAGAGGAATCAGCGGCGCTTGCGACGCTGTTGCCCGAGACCCATTTTCTTGGCGAGCTGCGAACGAGCCTCGGCATAGTTCGGCGCGACCATCGGATAGTCGGGCGGCAAACCCCACTTCTCGCGATACTGCTCGGGCGACATGTTGTACTGCGTGCGCAGATGGCGCTTCAGTGACTTGAACTTCTTCCCGTCCTCCAGGCAGATCAGATAATCGGCCGTGATCGACTTCTTCACCGCGATGGCAGGCTTGGGCGCCTCGACCGGAACAACCGGCGCGACACCGCCGACGACGCGATTGAGCGCAGCGTGAACATCGCTGATCAGCGCCGGCAGTTCGGAGGCAGGAACAGAATTGTTCGACACGTAGGCGGAAACGATATCTGCCGTGAGTTCGATGAAATCGGAACCGTCTTGGTCAGCCATGATGGCGTTGCTCCATTGTTTTCTTGACCGGTCGTAGCGGTGACTGCGCCCAGCTCTGTTTCCAGGCGCAAGCGCCTTCCCTGATCTCCGCCGACGAACGGTCGAATTTCCGCCGGAATAGAATCATGCAAAACGGACCAGCAGGCAATCGTCTAAGCCATGCTGATCAATGTCGCAAGTGGCCTAACAAGGATTCGAATACATTCATCGAGACATATTATTGCTGATTTGAGGCGCACAAATCGTAACCTGAGCGCTTTGCGCTGCAGCATTTGCGCCAAAAGGTTGTCCTTGTCAGTGTCCGCATCGACCTCTACCTGTCGTCGCAGGCAATGACGAGGCGATCCTGAGAGCGATCGTGGCGTTCGAGGCGGTCAAATCGTATCCGGAGACCAAACATGACTAGCCAGCGCAGGTTCACCGGCCCGCCGACTCCTGCCGCCCGCCCGCAGAGCCGCACTGTCCATGGTGTCGCACTGACCGACGATTACGCCTGGCTGCGCGCCGAGAACTGGCGCGAGGTCCTGCGCGATCCGGACACCCTGCCCGACGAGATCAAAGCGCATATCGAGGCGGAGAATGCCTGGTGCGACACGCTGATGGCGCCGACGAAGGCGCTCCAGCGCACGCTGATCAAGGAAATGCGCGGGCGCATCAAGGAAGACGACAGCGAGCCGCCGCAGCCGGATGGCCCCTTCCTCTACTACAGCCGCTATCGGCGCGGCGGCGAGCATCCGCTGATCTGCCGCAAGCCGCGTGCGGTTAGAGGCGACAAGGCCGGCCGCGAGCAAGTCATGCTCGACGCCGACGCCCTGTCCGAAGGGAAAGAGTTCTTCGATCTAGGCGACGCCGAGCACAGCCCAGATCATCGGCTGCTCGCCTGGAGCGCCGACGAGGCCGGCTCGGAGCTTTACCTCATCAGGATCCGCGACCTCGCCAGCGGCAAGGACCTGCCGGACAGGATTTCCGACACCTCGGGCGAGATGATCTGGGCCGCCGATTCCAGCGCCTTCGCCTATGTCGCGCTCGACGACGATCACCGGCCGACGCGCGTGCTGCGCCACCGGCTCGGCACGCCCCAGAGCGAGGACGAGCTGCTCTACGAAGAAACCGATCCCGGCCTGTTCGTCGATATCGACCAGACCCAGTCGCGCCGCTTCCTGCTGATCTCCAGCAGCGACCACGAGACCTCGGAAGTCAGCCTGGTCGACCTCGCCGACAAGGCCGGCAAGCCCAGGCTGATCGCGCCCAGGCTGGCGGGTCGGCAGTATAGTGTCGAGCATCATGGCGACGAGCTGCTGATCCTGACCAATGCCGACGGTGCCGAAGACTTCAAGGTCGTTCGCGCGCCGCTCAGCGATCCTTCGCCGTCGAACTGGACCGATCTCGTGCCCCACAAGCGCGGCCGGCTCGTCCTCAGCCATATCTGCCTCGCCGACAGGCTGATCCGCCTGGAGCGCGAAGAGGGCCTGCCGCGCATCGTCATCCGCAACCTCACGAGCGGGGCCGAGAGCAGCATCGCCTTCGACGAGGAAGCCTACGGGCTCGGCATCGATGCCGGCTACGAGTTCGACACCGACCGGTTGCGCTTCATCTATGCCTCGATGGCGCGGCCGGCCGAAACCTATGACTACGATCTCGCGACCGGCGAGCGCACGCTGGTGAAGCGCCAGGAGGTGCCCTCCGGCCACGATCCGGACGCCTATGTCGTGCGCCGCATCTTCGCGACGGCAAAGGACGGCGCCAGGGTGCCGGTCTCATTGCTGCATCGGCGCGATCTGAAGCTCGATGGCTCGGCGCCCTGCCTCCTCTATGGTTACGGCTCCTATGGCGCGGCGATGTCGGCCTCGTTCCGAACCCGGCCGCTCAGCCTGGTCGACCGCGGCTTCGTCTATGCGATCGCCCATATCCGCGGCGGCACCGACAAGGGCTGGGGCTGGTATCTCGACGGCAAGCGCCAGAATAAGCAGAACAGCTTCACCGACTTCATCGCCGCCGGCGAGATGCTCGCGGCCGAGGGCTTCACCAGCCGCGGCCGCATCGTCGCGCAGGGCGGCAGCGCCGGCGGCATGCTGATGGGTGCGGTCGCCAATCTCGCACCGGAGCTGTTCGCGGGTATCATCGCCGAGGTGCCGTTTGTCGACGTGCTCAACACCATCCTCGACGAGAGCCTGCCGCTGACCCCGATGGAATGGCCGGAATGGGGCGACCCGATCCGGGACCTCGCCGCCTTCCGGACGATCCTGGGCTATTCGCCCTATGACAATGTCAAGCCGCAGGCCTATCCGCCGATCCTGGCGACGGGCGGTCTGGCCGATCCGCGCGTGACCTATTGGGAGCCGGCGAAATGGGTGGCGCGCCTGCGCGCGACCATGACCGGTGGCGGCCCGATCATGCTGCACACCAACATGGACGCCGGCCATGCCGGCGCCGCCGGGCGCTTCGACTCGCTGAAGGAGACCGCCCTCGCCTACGCCTTCGCCATCACGGCGGCAGGCGGCGGCTGGGACGAGGCCAGCGAGCCGATCAGTTCGAGCTAGACTCCAGCTTGTCCTTCTCGCTGGCGAGATAGGCCTTCAGCTCCTCCATCGAGGCGAAGGTGTAATCGCCATCCGGCGTGCGGGCGTGGATCGAGCCATCGGCGAACATGGTGAACTGCGTCTCGCCGACCTGATAGGCGCCGATCACGCCCTCATCCGACGCCGCGGGCTCCTCGTCGGACTTGGTCCCGACGGCTGAGGGCTCGACCTTCTCCGCAGGGGGCACCTCAGCGTCGGCAGAAGCCGGCTCCGGGGCTTCCTTCTCCTGAGGCTCGGCCTCGGTCTCCAACTCCGGTACCGCAGGCTCGTTCTCCGCAGGAACCGGTTCGGTCTTCACCTCATCCGGCGCGGCCTTGGCGGCAGCCTCGGCATCGGCATCGCCCAAAACGCCGAGATCGCGCGGCTGGGTCACCGGCGGCCAGGGCCGTGGCGCCATCCAACTCTCGGAAGAAGCCAGCGCATCGCTATCGCGTCGCGGCGGCTCGACCTCGGGCGCATTGACGACGCCGGCAAGCTGATTGCGCAGCGCGTTGAACTCGTCATCAATCGAAGCGACCTCAGCGCGGGCGGGGCGCTCGATCTTGGGCCACCAGAGCTGATCCTCGGAACTCGGCGCAGGCACGGTTTCCTGCTTTGCGGCGTCGACTTCGTCCTCCTGCTGCGTGGCTTCAGGCTCCTCGATGGAGGCGGCGGACGATTCGGCTTCCTCATCCTTCGCGTCTTCGCCCTTTGTGGCATCGCCCTTTGCGTCGTCCGGCTGCGAAACCTCGTCATTGCCCGCCGAAGCCGGGCGCTCCTGCTTCTCCTGTAAGCCTTCGGCCGTCTCGTCGGCTTCGTCGCTCTCGCTTCGCTCATCAGGCTCAGTATCCGAAGGCGCCGCATCGAGTGCCATGGAGGCTGGGGGAAGCAGCCAGCTGTCGGGTTCCTCGGCCACGGCCGGCGGCGACTGCGACGGCTCGGCAGCAGTCTCGGCGGGCTCGGAGTGATGGCCGTCGCCCCCCTCCGCCTTGTCGGCCACATCCGCCTTGTCCGGATTTTCTTCCTTCGGTCGCTCTTCGCTCTGCGCCAGGCCGGTGAGCGCACCGGCGACCACGGCAGCTCCAGCGCCCGCGGCCAGCGTGGTCGCGATGCCGAGATGCCCGGCCTCGCGCGCAGGCTCCTTTGCGAGCGCGGGCTCCGGGCGGACGGGCGCCGCGTTCGGCAGCGGCCCTTCGCCGGCGCGCGATTCGGACAGCGCCACCACCGCCATGGCGCCGCTGACCAGTCCCTTGAGCCGACGGACCTCGGCGAGCACGGCCGCAAGCGCGAGCAGGATCAGGCCGGCGATCGTCGCCAGAGCCCCCAGGATGACTTCGGTGAAGCCACGTTCCAGAACGAGATATGGCCAGCCATCGACGATGGCATAGGCGCCGCCCGCCAGCAGAGCGAGCCCGAGAACCACGAAAAGCTTGACCAACGCTTGCTCCTTTGAGGCTGGGCGAGCTGCGACAGCTTGCCGCCTCGGCGGTTAAACTATCGATACCATTCCGGATTGCCAACCAAATGGCCCCCCGACGCTCTCCCGCCGACGACGCAGCCCGGCCGTGCCGGATTTCTCGGGCCCCGGCGGTTGCCGCTGCGAACCGAGGGGCTTAACTAACAGGCGAATGGCGGGGTGTTCCGCCGGGCAAACCTTGCCCAAGCGTTGCGTCATCGCAGCCATTCTCACGTCGCGATTTCGACAGCCCAAGGAGAGGCCCGATGTCCTTTACCCTGCCCGATCTTCCCTATGCGCATGACGCCCTCCAGCCCTTCATGTCGAAGGAGACGCTGGAGTACCATCACGACAAGCACCATCTCGCCTACGTCAACAACGGCAACAACGCGATCAAGGGCACGGAATTCGAGGGCAAATCGCTCGAGGAGATCGTCAAGGGCTCCTACGGCAAGAACCCGGCCGTGTTCAACAATGCCGGCCAGCACTACAACCACCTCCACTTCTGGAAGTGGATGAAGCCCAATGGCGGCGGCAAGCTGCCGGGCGCGCTGGAGAAGGCGATCACCGATTCCTTCGGTTCGGTCGACAAGTTCAAGGAAGACTTCGTCGCCGCCGGCGTCGGCCAGTTCGGCTCCGGCTGGGCCTGGCTCGAGGTCAAGGGCGGCAAGCTCGCCGTCAGCAAGACCCCGAACGGCGAGAGCCCGCTGGTCCATGGCGGCACACCGATCCTCGGCGTCGACGTCTGGGAGCACTCCTACTACATCGACTACCGCAATCGCCGCCCGGACTATCTCAAGGCCTTCCTCGAGAGCCTGGTGAACTGGGACTATGTCGCCGAGCTCTATGACGGCGCCAAGGCCTGATCGCTACGCTCGAACGACGAATATGGACGGGGCCCTTCGGGGCCCCGTTTCGTTTGGGCAGGGCTCAGGCCGCGACGCGCTTGAGGAACTGGTCCACGGTCGAATCGAGCCGCATCGCCTGGGCCGAGACCTCACCGGCGGCATGACGGACCTGCTCGGCCGAGCGACCGGTCTCCTCGACGCTGTCGGCCAGCACGCTGAGATCGCTGGAGACGGAGAGCGCCGAGGTGCTTGCCATGGCAACGCCGCTGGCGATCTCGCCGGTCGCGATCGCCTGCTGCTCGATCGAGGTCGCGACCGAATTGGCGAAGCTCTCGATCGCACCCATCCGGGTGGCGATGTTCTGGATCGCGTCGACGACCTCGGTCGTCGCGCCCTGGATGGCGCCGACCTGGCTGACGATCCGGTCGGTCGCATCGGCCGTCTGGGAGGCGAGACTCTTCACCTCGGCCGCGACGACGGCAAAGCCACGCCCGGCCTCGCCGGCACGCGCCGCCTCGATCGTCGCGTTGAGCGCCAGGAGATTGGTCTGCGCGGCAATGTCGCGAATGAGGTTCACCACCTCGCCGATCGCGCGGGCCGTCCCATCCAGCGCCTGGACCGAGCCGGCAGTGTCGCGGGAGGCTGACGCCGCCTCGACGATCTCGGTACGGACACGGCGCACCTGGAACTCGACCTCGCGGATCGCCGCGCCCATCTCCTCGGCGGCCTGGGCCGCATTCTCGACATTGGCCGAAGCGCCGTGCGAATTCTGCGCGGCACGGGCGGCGCGCTCGGACGATTCCGCCGCGACCTGGGCCAGGCCGTCCGACGCTTCACCCATGCGGTCGGCATTGCTCTTGAAGGCCTCGAGCGCGACGCCGACTTCACCGCGGAACAGCGCGATCGCTTCTTCGACGCGCTTCTGGTTGCGATGGCGATCCGCCTCCGTCACCAATTGCTGCTCCTGCAGGCTCGCCCGCTCGGCAAGGCGTAGCTTCAGCACGCCGAGCGCCCTGGCGATGGCGCCGATCTCGTCCTGACGGCCGACCGCGTCGATCGGCGTGTCGAGCTTGCCGTCTGAAATATTGACGATGGCGCGGGTCATGCTCTTCAGCGGCCGCATCGTCCGCGACAGCGAGATCCAGAGCAGCGGCCCGAGGACGACGAGCAGGGCGATGCCGAGCCCGATCGTCAGGAACTGTTCCCAGGCCGAGCGCGCAATGAGCCGGGTCTTGTCGAAACGCAGGGCGACATAGCCGATCTGCTTCTTGAAGCCGCCGACCTTTACGGTGAGCAGTTGCGTCACATAGGTCTTGTCTTCGAGCCGGAGCGTGTCCTGCTCGCCGAGCACCTCCCATGCATCCCGCCCGAGCTGCCGACCGAGCTTGTTCGGGGTGAAGGACAGCCGCGCCTCGTCATTGCGGCCGGCCGAGGCGAGCGCGACGAGATCATCGGCGACGAAACCGGCGTCGAAATCGGGATCGCGCTTCAGCGATTCGAGAATATAGCTCAGCGTGATCGTATCGCGCGCCAGGATCAGGGGCGGCGAGGCATGGGCGATCATCGCGGTCAGCGACATCATCTTCTGCTCGAGATCGCCACGCGTCTTGGTTTCGTTGTAGCGGGCAGCGGCCACCACGACGAAGACGATGGCGACGGCGACGATGGCGACGGCAGCGCCCGCGATCTGACTGCTGAGCGAGCGCGTCACAGTCTCGGCGTGGCTGGCCTGTGGCAGGCCCGCCTGCGGTCGCCGCGCCCGTGACTGTAACCAGGCCATCACGCTCATCGTCCGCGGACTCCAGACACCGACGTCCCACGGAGATGTCGGGACTGCTGTCCGATAGAGTGAACGAGCGGGGTAAATTTTCGATTGCGCACAGACGGAGCCTGCACGCTGGGCGGCAGCGGAGCGTGAGCTCAGGCAGCGGCGCCGAACCGGCCGATCAGCAGCCCCGGCGGCGGCTCGAAAGCAGCCAGCACCGCATGTTCGAGCGGACGCGTCGCAACGACCGGGTCGAGCGTGGCGAGCTCGTCGTCGACATGGCCGGGGTGGCACATCACCAGATGCTCCGGACCCGGCTGGACGAGGAAGGCCGCGAGATCGACCGCGAAATCGCGCCCGGCATCGAAGGGCGAGAAGCCCGAGAAGCCGCGATTGGTCGGGATGCCGCGCCGGGCGGCGGCGCTGCGCAGGCCGGTCGCGAGCCCGGCAACGGTCAGGGCCTTGCCGACGGCGACACCGCGCGCACGGATCGCCGCGATGGAATCGGAGGGATCACGCACATAGACCGAGCCGGCGGGATAGCGGGCGGCCATCGCATCGAGCACCGCCCGGCGAATGCCAGGCAGGACATGGACATGCTGATGGCCGTCGACGAAATCGGGCGCCCGGCCGAAATGCTGCTCGAAGGCATCGAGCTGCCGCGCGATCTCACCCGCGATCTCGTCGCGCGCAGTGCCGGAGCGCAGCGCCAGCTTTGCGAGCTCGCCGAGCTTCGGCAAGGTGCCCGACGGC
Source organism: Allobosea sp. NPDC055332 (assembly GCF_053645455.1). Classification (NCBI taxonomy): domain Bacteria; kingdom Pseudomonadati; phylum Pseudomonadota; class Alphaproteobacteria; order Hyphomicrobiales; family Alloboseaceae; genus Allobosea; species Allobosea sp. NPDC055332. The sequence continues at coordinate 856,519 of NZ_JBSHMO010000002.1, forward strand.
GCCACGGTCGGCATCGCCGAGAGCGGCGCAGCGCAGGTCAGGTTGAGGTGAAGGCCGAGATCTGTCCTCCCCGAGAAGGCTGCGAGCTCCTGTGCGAGCCGGGGCCAATGCGGCCGGTTGGTCATCGCCCCCGTGGCCGAGAGCCTGCCGGCACCGAGCAGCTCCAGGATCGAGCGGCTGACACCCTCGGTCATGGCGAAATCATCGGCGCAGAGCACGAAGCTGCGGGTCATGCCGGCTGTTACCCCCTATTCATCTGCTCTGGTGTATGCAGCCTGCGGCTGCGCGCCTTACAGCACCAGCCCTAGCCGAGCCGAAGAGGTCCTGAAAGTCTTGTCCGCGATTGCGCCCAGCTCCGCTTCCACCACGACGCCGGCGCCCGCTCCGCGGCCGGAACTCTCGATCGTCGTGCCGGTCTACAACGAGGCGGACAATCTCGCGCCGCTGGTCGCCCGGCTCGAACCGATCCTCGACGCCCATGTCGCCTCGTGGGAGATCATCTGCGTCGACGACGGCAGCCGCGACGGGACGCTGGCGGCGCTGCGCGCCCTGCATGCGCAGGACAGCCGGATCAACGCCATCTCCTTCAGCCGCAATTTCGGCAAAGAGGTCGCGATCGCCGCCGGGCTCGACCATGCCAATGGCGACGCCGTGGTGATCATGGATGCCGATCTGCAGCACCCACCGGAGGTGATCCCCACTTTCCTGGCGAAATGGCGCGAGGGCTTCCTCAACGTCTACGGCCAGCGCACCGACCGCGAAGGCGAGAGCCCGCTGAAACGCAATTTCGCCAAGGCCTTCTACAAGCTCTTCGCCAGCTTCGGCGAGACCGAGCTGCCGGAAGGGGCCGGCGACTTCCGCCTGCTCGACCGCCGGGTCGTGGAGGCTCTGCGGGCACTGCCCGAGCGGGCACGCTTCTCAAAGGGCCTCTATGCCTGGGTTGGCTTCCGGGCAACCGGCGTGCCCTTCGCGGTGGCCGACCGCGCCCATGGCGAAAGTAAGTTCCGCTTCAGCAGGCTGTTCAGCTTCGCCTTCGACGGACTCTCCTCCTTCTCGACCGTGCCGCTGAAGATCGCGACCTGGCTCGGCGTCGTCATCGCCATCATCGCCACACTGACCGGCCTCTACTTCCTGGTCCGCACACTGCTCTTCGGCACCGACCTGCCCGGCTTCCCGTCGCTGATCGTCTCGATCATGTTCTTTTCCGGGATCCAGCTGATCTCGCTCGGGATGATCGGCGAATATGTCGGGCGCATCTTCGCCGAGGTGAAACGCCGGCCGCTCTACCTGGTCGGCGAGCGCATCGGCCTCGACAAGCACGACGGCGTCCCGCCGCGCGGCGATGTGCTGCCGCCCGGGATCGGGTAGCCGCTACAGCTGGACCATCTCCCGCGACGCAGCTATGCGGCTAGATGCAAGTGGCCTGCCGACCCCGGCGGCCCCGAGTGGCGCGATGCTGAGAAAGATCCTCTCCGTCAGCGGCTTCACGCTGCTCTCGCGACTGTCCGGCTTCCTCCGCGACATCGTGCTCGCGGCCGCGCTCGGTGCCAGCGGGCTGATGGACGCCTTCTCGGTGGCGCTGCGCCTGCCCAATCATTTCCGCGCCGTCTTCGGCGAAGGCGCCTTCAACCAGGCTTATATCCCGGCCTATAGCCGCATTCGCGAGCAGTCGGGCGAGGCGGCTGCGGCGCAGTTCTCGAACCGCGTCTTCTCGCTCAACTTGATCGTCCAGCTCGTCTTGCTGGGACTCGCCATCCCCTTCATGCCGGAACTGGTGCGGCTGCTGGCGCCCGGCTTCGTCAACGATCCCGCTCGCTTCGACCTCGCGGTCACGCTGACCCGGATCACCTTCCCCTATCTGCTCTTCGTCACCCTGGTAACGCTGCTCTCGGCCAATCTCAACGCGGTCGACCGCTTCGCCGCCGCTGCTGCGGCGCCCATTCTCCTGAATGTCTGCCTGATCGGGGCGCTCTTCATCGCCTTCCTGTTCCCGAGCGCGGCCCATGCCGCCGCCTGGGGCGTCGCCGTCGCCGGCGTGCTGGAATGGTTGCTGCTCTGGATCGCGGCACGGCAGGCGGGCGTCTCGGCTGCGCTGACACGGCCGCGTCTCGATGGCGAGGTGAAGAGCTTCCTCAAGGCGTTCGGGCCGGCGGTGATAGGCTCGGCTGGCGTACAGATCGCCCTCTTCGCCGACACGATCATCGCCTCGCTCCTGCCGGCCGGCGCTTACTCGGCACTCTACTATGCCGAGAGGCTCTATCAGCTGCCACTCGGCGTGATCGCGATCGGCGTCGGCACGGTGCTGCTGCCGACGATGAGCCGCGCCATCGCTACCGGCAGCGAGGCCAAAGCGGAGGCGGCGCAGAATCGCGCGATCGCGCTGACCCTGGTCGCAGCCGCGCCTTTCGCCGCCGCCTTCCTCGCCATCCCGGAACTGATCGTCGGGGCGCTGTTCGAACGCGGCCGTTTCGACGAAGCGGCGACCCAAGCCGCCGGCGCAGTGCTGTTCGCATATGCGATCGGCCTGCCGGCGATCGTGCTCATCCGGGCCCAGGTCTCGAGCTTCCAGGCGCGGGGCGACACGACCACGCCGATGCTGGTCTCGCTCGCCGCCATCGCCGCCAATGTCGGGCTGAAGCTCTTGCTCTGGAAGAGCCATGGCGCGCCCGGCCTCGCCTTCGCCACCGCCGTCGGTGCCTGGATCAATCTCGGCGCGCTCTATGGCCTCGCGCTGAAACGCGGCTGGACCAATCCCGACCGCGGCCTGCCGCTGCTGATCGTGATCGTCGGTGTCGCCGCCGGCTTCGCCGCGCTGATCGCGCGCTTGCTGGCCGAGCCACTCTACGGCTTGCTGATCCGGTTCCCCTACGAGCCGCGTCTGATCGCACTCGCCATCCTCAGCCTCGCTGCCGGCTGCATCTATGGCGCGGTCGCGCTCGGCGGGCTGAGGTCAGCCGGACTCTGGCGACTGCTGCGCTAGTTCAGCCTGCGACCAGCCTGGCACCAGCCCGCAGGCGATCAGCCGCCTCATCGACCATGCGCGCGACGACCTCGCCGGCGGACGGGATATCCGAGATCAGACCTGCCGCCTCGCCGAAGACCACTGCCGCCCTGTCCGGATCGCCGGCCATGAAAGCCTCGCGATAGGCTGGCGCCTCATCCTCGATCGCGGCGCGCAGCTCGGCCTCGCGGCCACGCCATCTGGCGATGAAGGCATTGTCGCTGACGCGGATGTCGAAGGGCCGCGGCCAGTCGAGCCGGCGGGCGATGTCGGGAAGCGCCGAGCGCACCGTCTGGTCGCCGGTCGCCGCGACCGCCACGGCATGATGGTTCGGATGCACCAGCGCCTCGCGGCTCGCCCAGAAGCGGGTGCCGACCAGGACGCCGTCGGCGCCCAGCATCAGCGCCGCGGCAAGGCCGCGCCCGTCGGCGACGCCGCCGGCGGCGAGCAGCAAGGTGTCCGGGCTTTCACGCGCCAAAAGGTCGGCGACCTCCGGCACAAGGGGAAGCGTGCCGCGTGCATGGCCATGCCCACCTGCCTCGGCGCCCTGCGCCACGATGATCGCGGCGCCCGCCTCCAGCGCGGTGCGGACATGACCGAGATTCTGGCACTGGCAGATCAGCGGCACGCCGGCCGCAGCGATCTCGCCTGCGAAGGGCATGGGATCGCCGAAGGAGAGCATCAGAGCCGCTGGCTGGCGGGCCAGCACTTCACCGAGCAGATGCGGTTGCTTCGCCAGCGACCAGGTGATGAAGCCGCAGCCGGTACGGGTATTGCCGGCAGCGGCATATTGCGTCGTGAGCCAACCAGTGTCGCCATAGCCACCGCCGATCAGGCCGAGCCCACCGGCGCGGGTCACGGCGGCGGCGAGCGCTCCGCCGCCCGCCAGAGCCATCGGCGCCGAGAGGATCGGATGCTCGATCCCGAGGCGCTCGGTCAGGCGGGTGGCGAGCCGGGCCATCTGGCCTCAGGCGCCCTTGCTGTGGGCGAAGTCCATATAGAGTTCGCGGGCCTTGCGGAACATCGGGCCGGGCTGGAGCTCGCGATCGTCGATCTTGTAGATCGGGATCACCTTCGAGTAGTTGCCGGTCGAGAAGATCTCGTCGGACTGCTCGAAATCCTCATAGCGCAGCGTCGTCTCCTCGACGGTGACGCCGGCCTGGCGCAAGAGGCCGATGGTGCGCTGGCGGGTGATGCCGTTCAGGAAGGTGCCGTTCGGGGCCGGCGTCTTCACCACGCCGTCCTTGGCGAGGAAGATGTTGGAGGTGCCGGTCTCGGCGACATTGCCAAGCATGTCGAGCACCAGCGCATTGTCGAAGCCCCTGCCCTTGGCCTCGCGCAGGACGCGGGCGTTGTTGGGATAGAGGCAGCCGGCCTTGGCGTCGGTCGGCGCGTTCTCCAGGGTCGGGCGGCGATAGGCGCCCTTGGTCACCGAGAAGCCCTTGCCGGGATCACCCATCGCCGCCTCGAACAGGCAGAGCGCGAACTGCGTCGACTCGGGATCGCCGATGATGGTCGACGGACCGTCGGCCTCGGCCCAGTACATCGGCTTTATGTAGAGCGCGGCGCCGCTGCTGAACTTCTTCACGCCTTCGGCGGCCTTGGCGACGATCTCCTCGGCCGACATGGTCGGCTTCAGGCCGAGCGCCAGAGCGGAGCGGTTCACGCGGGCGGCATGCCGGTCGAGATCGGGCGAGACGCCGTCGAAATGGCGGGCGCCATCGAAGACTTGGGAGGCCTGCCAGGCGGCGTGGGTGCGCGGGCCCATGATGCCGGGGTTACCCTCGCGCCACTCTCCGTCGAACCAGGTCCATGTCTGCGAATACCAGGCCATCATGCGCTCCGATCAGTCAGGGTTGCTGCCCGGCACCGTCTGCCGCAGGCAAGGCGGCGTCAACATGCCGGCCGCATGCCGGCGAACGATTGCTGTGATGGGTGCGATCGTAGCCGGTGATGGATCACGGCATCAGGTTGAAAATCCGCGACGGGGCCTGTGCGATCCCGCCCTGCCCTCAGAAGCCGGCGGCGCGCATCAGCGCGACCACCACCATGCCGACCAGCAAGGCGAGCAATTCGCTGCGCCGGATCACCATGCTGGCGACCGCCGCCAGCAGGGCGAGCCCGGCGGCGAAGCCGAGCCGCTCGATCAGCGGCAGGACGGTCGCGACCACGATCGAGCCCGGCAGGGCGGCAAGACCGCGCCGGACCCGCGGCGTCAGCGGGACAAAGCCCATCAGCACGACGCCGGAGATGCGACAGAGATAGGTCGCCAGCGCCATGGCGGCGATGGCGAGATAGGCCCCCCAGCTTCCAGGCTCAGGCAGCATCATCGAGGAAAGCCCCTGCAAGGGCGCCGGAGAGCGCACCGACGATGATGAAGGCGTAGCCGTCGACAAGGCGCGTGGTGATCAGCGCGACGATGCCCGCGACGATCCAGGGCAGCGCCGCCCGCTTCCCACGCCAGAGCGGCACGATCATCGCCGCGAAGAAGATCGGCATGACGAGATCGATGCCGTATTGGCGCGGATCGGACACCAGCGCCCCGAGCAGATAGCCCGGCACGGTCGCCGCCACCCAGACCAGCCAGAGCGCAAGTCCTGCGCCGACCAGCACGCTGAGATCGCGCCCGCCTTCGCCATGGTAGCGCGTGCCGATCAGCCAGTTCGCATCCGTGAAGAAGAACAGATGCACCGCGTTGACCAGCCTGGGATAGCGCGTGAACCAGGGCTGCAGCGAGGCGCCCTGCAGCACCATGCGGGCGTTCACCGTGGCCGTGACGACGGCGAGCGCGACGATCGCACCCCAGCTCCATTCCGGCCGCCAGAGCTCCATCGCCACGAGCTGCGAGACGCCGGCATAGACCAGCGCGCTCATCAGCACGGCCTCGAGCAGGCTGAGGCCCTTGGCCGACGCAGCGGCGCCGAAGGCGACGGCGAAAACGATGACGCCCGGCATCAGCACGGAGACACGGCGCAGGCCGAGGAGCATGCCGGCGAGGGTCAGTCGGGCCGCGGCTTGCGGTTCGGATTTCGCTTCGGAAGGCATGTCTCCTCGAACCGGTTTCCCCATGATGCGTCAACGCCTTGCAAGCTGCGGGCCTCCATGAGCGTGACGCAGGGCGGGCCAAGCCGTCTCCTTCCGCACTGGCGCAGGCTGCACTAGAATCGCGGGATGCTCTGGCTTTCCTCCATCGATCAGACCGCGCCTGCCCTGCCCGCGGCGTGGCTGATCGCGACACAGGCACGACCAGCAAACCTGCCGGAGCGCTCCGAGTTGCGGCGATCGCTGGCACGCAAGCTGCTGGCGCGCCAGTTCAGCCTAGACGAGGATGCTGTCGAGATCGGGCATGAGCCGGCGGGCCGGCCGCTGATCATGTCACCGCACGGCTCCGGGCTGCACCTCTCGCTTGCAACACGGTCGGGGCTCGTCGCCGTCGCCCTGGGGCATGGTCCGGTCGGGATCGATGTCGAGCAGGTCGCCACCGCAGGCGAGCCGCCGCTCGCTGTGCTCCATCCCGACGAGCGCCGCTGGCTCGAGAGCCTGCCCGCCCCTGCCCGGCCTCTCGCCTTCGCCCAGCTCTGGAGCGCCAAGGAGGCCTATGTGAAAGCGCTCGGCATCGGCTTCGCCCGCGCGCCCGAGAGCTTCTCGGTGCAACTCGACGGCGCCGAGGGCTTCGCCGTCAGCGATGAGGACAATGGCCGCCGCGCCAGCGGCTTCGTCCGGCTCACGAAAAACGGCGGCCATGAAACCATGGCCGCCGCATTCATTGCTCTCGATCGGGCCTGACTTTTCAGCCCGGCTGGTCGACCGGCTTCTTCTTCAGGAGATAGCCGGCGACGACGACGACCAGCGCGCCGAGGATCGCCGCCGTATAGAACGGCATCTTGGCTGGCAGCAGACCGATCGGGTTGACCTCGGAGGTCGGGACGCTGACGACCCAGTTCGGCATGTTCGCCTGCAGCCATTGCAGCACCGCCATGTCGCTCAGCAGCATCTCGCCGGCGATCCAGCCGAGCAGGGCCGCACCGAGCCAGATCAGGATCGGGAAGCGCTCGAGGACGGTCGAGAGCATGCGGGCGCCGAAGATGATCAGCGGAATCGTCAGCAGCAGGCCGAAGATGAAGAGCTCGAAATGGCCGCGCGCCGCGGCGGCGATGGCGAGCACGTTGTCGAGGCTCATCACCGCGTCGGCGATGGCGATGGTGCGCACCGCCTTCCAGAGATTGTCGCTGGCCTCGATCTCGCCATGCGCCTCTTCCTCGCCCTTGGCGAGCTTGATCGCGATCCAGAACAGCAGCAGCGCACCGACGACCTTCAGGAAGGGGACGGCGAGCAGGTAGGTGACCACCACCGCGAAGATGATGCGAAGACCCACCGCAGCACCGGCACCGAGCCAGATGCCGACCTTGCGCTGCTTCTCCGGCAGCGAGCGCACCGCGAGCGCGATGACGACCGCGTTGTCGCCGGAGAGCAGCAGGTCGATCCAGATGATCTGGAGCAATGACGTCCAGAAAGCGGAAGATGCGAAATCCATAGGTCGGTCAGTCCCTGTCTTAGAGGGCCGGATCTGGCCGGCGTTGCTTGAGGAAATAGCCGAGACCGAGCACGAGCACGGCCCCCAGAATGGCAGCGGGGTATTCCAGTTGGTGGGCGAGCGTCTCGCCGAGCTTGCCGATCAGCCAGGGATCGCTTTCGAACATCTCGCCCGCGACCCAGCCGAGCAGGCCGGCGCCAGCCCAGACCAGGATCGGGAAGCGGGTCAGGAGCGAGGTGATCAGCGAGGCGCCGAGCACGATCAGCGGAATCGAGATGATCAGGCCGCCGACCAGCAGCGGGATCGAATCCTTGGCGACGGCCGCAATGGCAAGCACGTTGTCGAGGCTCATGACGATGTCGGCGATGGCGACGGTCTGCACCGCCTTCCAGAGCTTGCTGCTGGCGGCGACAGCGTTCTCGTCGCTCTCGCCGTCCTCGATGATCAGCTTGACCGCGATCCAGACCAGCAGGATCGCGCCGACGATGTGCAGGAACGGCATGTTGAGGAGGGAGGCGATCAGCACGGTGAAGACGACGCGCAGCAGCACGGCGACGCCTGCGCCCAGCGCGATGCCTTTGGCGCGCTGCTCGGGCGCCAAGGCCCGGCAGGCGAGCGCGATCACCACCGCATTGTCACCCGACAAGACGATATTGAGCGCGATGATCTCGAAGAGCTTGCCCCACAGCGTCGGGTCGAGCAGCGAAAACGTCAGATCGGGCACCTTGTTCCCCCTCCTTTAGTCTTACGTCTTTTCGGCGCCGACCACTGCTTGTGGTCAGCACCAGCGTCGTCGTCAACCCAGCGCCTGCTCGATCGCCTTGCCGGCCGCCTCAGTCTTTAGGCTACCGCCGAGATCGCGCGTGCGGGTGTGGGCATCGCCGAGCGTGCGCTCGATCGCGGCCTCGATCGCCTTGGCCGCTTCGTGCTCGCCGAGATGATCGAGCATCATCGCCCCCGACCAGATCTGGCCGACGGGGTTGGCGATGCCCTGCCCGGCGATGTCCGGGGCGGAGCCGTGCACCGGCTCGAACAGGGACGGGAATTCGCCGGTCGGGTTGATGTTCCCCGACGGTGCGATGCCGATCGTGCCGGTGCAGGCCGGACCGAGGTCCGAGAGGATGTCGCCGAACAGGTTCGAGGCGACGACCACGTCGAAACGGTCGGGGTTGAGCACGAAATGCGCGGTCAGGATGTCGATATGGTACTGGTCGACCGCGACGTCGGGATAGTTCTTCGCCATCTCCTTCACCCGCTCGTCCCAGTACGGCATGGTGATCGAGATGCCGTTCGACTTGGTCGCCGAGGTCAGCTTCTTGCGCGGCCGGCGCTGGGCCAGCTCGAAGGCGTATTTGAGAACGCGGTCGACGCCGACGCGGCTCATCACCGTCTCCTGGATGACGATCTCGCGCTCGGTGCCGCCATACATGCGCCCGCCGACCGAGGAGTACTCGCCCTCGGTGTTCTCGCGCACGACGAAGAAGTCGATGTCGCCTGGCTTGCGGCCGACGAGCGGGCCGGGCACGCCCGGCATCAGCCGCACGGGGCGCAGGTTGACGTACTGGTCGAACTCGCGGCGGAACAGCAGCAGCGAACCCCAGAGCGAGATGTGATCCGGCACCTGGGCCGGCATGCCGACGGCGCCGAAGAAGATCGCGTCATGGCCGCCGATCTTCTCCTTCCAGTCGTCCGGCAGCATCTTGCCGTGCTTGGCGTAGTAGTCGCAGGAGGAGAAATCGAACTCGTCGAGCTGGAGTTCGAAGCCGTATTTCTTCGCGGCCGCCTCGAGCACGCGCAGGCCCTCGGGCATGACCTCCTTGCCGATGCCGTCACCGGCGATGGCGGCGATGCGGTAGACGCGATTGGTGCGGCTCATATGTTCTCTCCGAAGAAGGCCGAGAATTCGGCGACGACGAGATCGGGGATCTCCTCCGCCAGATAATGCCCGCCCGGCAGGGCCCGGCCTTGGACGTTTTCCGCGCGCTCGCGCCAGAGCCCGAGCACGTCGAAGCATTTTCCGACGGCACCGCGATCGCCCCACAGCGCCAGCAGCGGGCAAGCGACCTTCCTGCCGTCATCGGCATCGTCATGGGCGATGTCGATCGTCGCCGCGGCGCGATAATCCTCGCAGCTGGCATGGATCATCGCCGGATCGCGGAAACAGCGGAGATACTCGTTCAGCGCCGCGGGCTCGAACAGCTTCATGTCCGAGGCGCGCCGGCTCGTCCAATAGAACTCCGGATCGGCGCCGATCATGCGCTCGGGCATCGGCGCCGGCTGGATCAGGAAGAACCAGTGCCAATAGGCGCGGGCGAAGGCGTCGGTGGTGTCGCGATACATTTCGCGCGTCGGCGCGATGTCGAGCGTCGCCAGCTTCAGCACCCGCTCGCTGTGATCGAGCGCCAGCCGGTGTCCGACACGGGCACCGCGGTCATGCGAGCCGACGAAGAAGCGGTCATGGCCGAGCGCGCTCATGACCTCGGCCATGTCCTGCGCCATGGCGCGCTTGGCATAGGGCGCGTGATCGGCCGCGCTCGGCGGCTTTTCGGAATCGCCGTAGCCGCGCAGGTCCGGGCAAACCAGGGTGAAGCGCTGCGCCAGCTGCGGAGCCACGCGCCGCCACATGATGTGCGTCTGCGGATAGCCGTGGAGCAGAAGCAGCGGTGGCCCCTCCCCGCCAGTGCGGACGCGAATGCGTGCACCTGACGTCGCAACGTCGAGCAGCCGGAAACCGGGGAACAGATCGTCCTCGACTGGGAGCTCGGTCAGCGACATCAGGCCTCTCGGATTGCAACAATCGGAGCCGATACCCGTATTTTCAACCGATTTCGCGCGTCGATTATTTCATAATTCTGGTCAATAACGGGAGCGGACGCCAACGAAGGCAGAGCTGCAGCGAATGACCGTGCCTCCCACTGGATTGGACGAAAGCGACCCGGTCAAGCGTGCCTTTGCTCCTCTCATCGGCCGGCCGGCCTGGAACGTTCGAAAAGGGCAAGGCTCGATGCTGACTTTCGAGTTTGGAGAACCTTCACTCCAGATCAGAGAGCCAATCGACACCGGCGCAGGGGCAAGTCCTAGGACAGGAGCATTGTTGGCTCGGCGAAGGGTCACGCCGCGTGGCGAGTGGCATCTCTGGATCTACTGCTGTAACTGGCGATGCCTTGCGAACGGCGTGGAGATCGCACGTTCCGATTCTGCCGACGCCGACATTGCAGCAGCGGCCGCCGAACTGGACGGCCAGCGCCTTCTTGCGGTGACAGTCGAGCCGCATCGGGGCAGATCGACCTTCACTTTCGATCTCGGCGGATTGCTGGAAGCTTCACCTTATGACGATGGCGAAGACGAGCAATGGCTCGTCTATCGCGAGTCCGGTGACGTCTTCGCCTACCGGGCCGATGGCCGCTACAGCTGGGGACCATCGGACGAACGCCCGGAAGACGAAGTCTGGCTGCCGCTGACGGCAGCCCCGGCCTGAGTCCTAGCCGCGCAGCACCGCGCCGTAGCGCTTGGCCATCTCGGCGACGATCCTGGCCGCAACGGCCTCGATCTCGGCATCGGTCAGCGTCTTCTGCGTCGGCTGCAAGGTTACCGCCAGCGCCACGGACTTCTTGCCCGGCTCGACGCCCGTGCCCTCATAGAGATCGAAGACGCCAACGTCCGAGACCAGCGCGCGGTCGGCGTTCTGGGCACTCTTGGCCATCTCGCCGGCCGCCACCGCCTTGTCGACGATGAAGGCGAAGTCGCGCGTCACCGGCTGGAAGTCGGAGAGCGCCAGCTTCGGCTTGACCTTGGTCGGCTTGTACTTGGGCAGCGGCAGCGCATCGAGATGGATCTCGAAGGCGACCAGCGGGCCCTTGACGTCGAGCGCCTTGAGCACGCGCGGGTGAACCTCGCCGAAAGCGCCGATCACACCCTTGGGGCCGAACTGGAGCGTGGCCGAGCGGCCAGGATGGGCCCAGGCCGGACCGCCGGCGACGATCTGCAGGCCGCCAACCGGCACGCCGAGCCCGGAGAGCAGGCCGAGCACATCGGCCTTGGCGTCGAAAGCGTCGACGGACTTCAGCGCACCGTCCCAATAGCGGCCGGCGCCTTCCAGCCTGGCCGTACCACGGCGCAGGCCAGCGGCGGCGATGAGCTGGCCTTCCGGCTCGTCACTCTGAAAGATCTGGCCGACCTCGAACAAGGCGACGTCGCCGAAGCCGCGATCGGCATTGGCCTGCGCCGAGCGGATCAGCCCCGGCAGCAGCGAGGGCCGCATGTCGGAGAGATCGGCCGCGATCGGGTTGGCGAGCACGAGCTTGCGCGAGCCGCCGCCGAAGAGCTTGGCGGCATCATGCGAGATGAACGACCAAGTCACGGCCTCGACCAGCCCGCGGCTGGCGAGCAGGCGCTTGGCCTGGCGCGTGCGCTTCTGCAGCACGGTCAACACCGGCTTGATCACCTCGCCCTTGATGCGCGGCAGCGGCGCCGGATCGACACGGTCGATGCCGGCGATGCGCAGGATCTCCTCGACGAGATCGGCCTTGCCCTCGACATCGGCGCGCCAGGACGGCGGCGCGACCTTGACGCGCTCGCCGGCACCCGAAACGTGGAAGCCGAGCGAGGTCAGGGCCAGCTTCATCTCGACCAGCGGCAGGTCGAGCCCGGTCAGGCGCTTGACCTCGGACCAGGGGAAATCGATCGCACCCGGGCTCTCCGGCAGGTCACCGGCGAAGACGACCTCGGAGGGCTCGCCGCCGCAGAGCGCCATGATCATCTGCGTCGCCATGTCGAGGCCGGGTCGGGTGAAGTCCGGATCGATGCCGCGCTCGTTGCGATAGCGCGCATCGGAATTGATGCCCAGCGCGCGGCCGGTGCGGGCGATGTTGAGCGTATTCCAGAGCGCGCTCTCGACCAGCACGTCGGTGGTGTTTTCGTCGCAGCCGGAATGCTCGCCGCCCATCACGCCGGCGATCGATTCGACGCCGTTGTCGTCGCAGATCACGACCATCTCGTCCGTGAGCGCATAGGTCCGGCCGTCGAGCGCCAGCACCTCCTCGCCATCCCTGGCACGGCGGACGACGAGATCACCCTTGACCTTGGCCGCGTCGAAGACGTGCAGCGGTCGGTTGCGGTCGAAGGTCATGAAGTTGGTGATGTCGACCAGGGCGTTGATCGGCCTGAGGCCGATGGCGCGCAGCCGCGCCTGCAGCCACTCCGGCGACGGACCGTTCTTGACGCCGCGCACCAGCCGCAGCGCAAAGGCCTGGCAGAGATTGCGGTCTTCCGCGGCGAAGTCGAGCCTGAGATCGACCGGGCATGGGAAAGCGCCGCGCACCGGCTGGACCAGCGGCGTCTTGACCGTGCCGAGGCCGGCGGCGGCGAGGTCGCGGGCGATGCCGGCGATGCCGAGCGCATCGGCGCGGTTTGGCGTCACGGCGATCTCGATCACGGCATCGTCGAGCCCGGCATAGGTCGCATAGGACTGGCCGAGCGGCGCGTCCTCAGGCAAATCGAGGATGCCGTCATGGTCGTCGGAGATCTGCAATTCGGCGGCAGAGCAGAGCATGCCGTTCGACTCGACGCCGCGGATCACGCCCTTGCCGAGGGTGATGTCCTTGCCGGGGATATAGGTGCCGGGCGGCGAGAACACGCTCTTCATGCCGGTGCGGGCATTGGGCGCGCCGCAGACGACCTGGACCGGCTCGCCCGAGCCGGTGTCGACCATGCAGACGCGCAGCCGGTCGGCATTCGGGTGCTGCTTGGCCTCGATGACATAGGCGATGGTGAAGGCGCTGAGCGCCTTGGCCTTGTCCTCGACGCCTTCGATTTCGAGGCCGATGCGGGTCAGCGTCTCGGTGATGGTGTCGAGCGAGTCGGTGGTGTCGAGGTGCTCTTTGAGCCAGGAAAGCGTGAATTTCATGGTCTTCCGTCGCTACGCATATTGACTGCCGAGAGCGCCGGGACGGCTTTATTCAGCTCGTCCTCGCCATCGGCCTTGATCTTCATGGCATTGCCGCGCCAGCTGACTTCGCGCGCGACGAAGGCATAGGCCCAGATGCCGGGGAATACGAGGTCGCGCGCCAGATAGGCCAGCGGCGTGCGCCAGTTCACGAACCAGCCGACGCCCTTGGCCAGCGCGATCTCGCCGGCATACCAGAGCGCCAGCACGGCGAGCACGCCTTGCCAGGGGGCGAAGCCAAAGGCTGGCGCGGCGAAGGCGGCGAGCACAGCCGGCACCAGCGACCCGACCAGTATCTCCGGCGCGAAGAAGGGCAGGAAGGTGACGCGGCGCAGGCGGGCCCAGCGGAACTGGCGCTGCACGACTTCACCGAACGCGCGCGATCCGAGCGGCTGCTCGAAGGGCTGGCCGACGAGATGGACATGCTTGCCGGCCTTGCGCACCAGCTTGGTCGCCGCCGCATCCTCGGCGATCTCGGCGGCGAGCGCGGCGATGCCGCCATTGGCGTCGAGGAAGGGCTTGTTCCAGAGCATCGACTTGCCTTGGGCGAAGCCGAAGCCGAGCGCCTCGCCGGCGTACTGCCAGCGCGCCTGGAAGGTATTTAGGAAGGCGCACTCGACCTCGGCGCCGAAACAACCTGGCCGCGAGCCGGCCGGCGTCGAGCAGACGAGCCCGGTATCCTCGCGCCAGGAGGCCATCAGCCGCTGGATATAGTCCTTCGGCATCAGCACGTTGGAATCGGCGAGGACCACCCAGTCATGGCGCGCCGCCTCCCAGCCCTTGACGCAGTTGTTGAGCTTGGGATTGGCGCTGACGGCGACGTCACCGACGATCAGGCGAACGCGGTCGGCGCCATGGGTCGCGATCAGCTCCTCGATCAGCGGCACGATCGGATCATGGCCGTCGGCGACGCAGAAGATCGTCTCGTACTGGGGATAGTCGAGCTCGAGGCCGGAGGTCAGCGTCTCCCGGCTGAAGGTCTCGATGCCGCGCACGGGACGGACGATCGTCACCGCTGGCGCGAGCCTCTGCAGGCGCGATGGCGCCTGCTTCCGGCGCAGGCGCACGAAGGCGACGGCCAAGCACAGCAGATTGGCGGCGACCATCAGCGCCGCGATCAGCCCAGCCCATTGCGCGCCGTTCATGCGTCTCCCCTTGCGGTGAGGTTTAGGAGGTCAGCCCACCGGTCAGGGTCGGCAGGTCGAGCGGACGGAAACCGTAATGCGACAGCCAGCGGATATCGGCCTCGAAGAAGGGCCGCAGGTCCGGCATGCCGTATTTCAGCATGGCGATGCGGTCGATGCCCATGCCCCAGGCGAAGCCCTGGTAGACGTCCGGGTCGAGCCCGCAATTCCTGAGCACGTTCGGATGGACCATGCCGCAGCCGAGGATCTCGAGCCAATCCTCGCCCTCGCCGAAGCGGATCTCGCCGTCCTTGCGCGAGCACTGGATGTCGACCTCGGCCGACGGCTCGGTGAAGGGGAAGAAGGACGGCCGGAAGCGCATCTTGACGCCCTCGACCTCGAAGAACGCCTTGCAGAACTCCTCCAGCACCCATTTCATGTGGCCGAAATGGGTCTTCTTGTCGATGACGAGGCCCTCGACCTGATGGAACATCGGCGTGTGGGTCTGGTCGGAATCCATGCGGTAGGTCCGGCCCGGACAGATCACCCGGATCGGCGGCTCCTGCGACATCATCGTGCGCACCTGAACCGGCGAGGTGTGGGTGCGCAGCAGCTTGCGCTCGCCATTGGAATCCGGCGCGAAGAAGAAGGTGTCGTGCATCTCGCGGGCGGGATGGCCGACCGGGAAGTTCAGCTTGGTGAAATTGAGATCGTCGGTCTCGACATCGGGGCCTTCTGCGACCGCGAAGCCCATATCGCCGAAGATCGCAGTGATCTCGTCGATGACCTGGCTGATCGGGTGGATGCGCCCGCGCGCCTCAGGCCCCTCGCGGACCGGCAGCGAGATGTCGAGCCGCTCGCTCGCCAGCCGCGCTTCCAGCGCCGCCTCGCCGAGCGCGTCCTTGCGGGTGGCGAGCGCCTGCTGGACGACATCGCGCAGGCCGTTGATGCGCGGCCCCTGCTCCTTGCGCTCCTCCGGCGTCATCGTGCCGAGCGTCTTCAGCAGGCCCGAAACCGAGCCGGACTTGCCCAGCGCCGCGATCCGCAGCTGCTCCAGCGCCGCCTCGTCGCCGGCCGCCTCGATCTCCCCGACCAGGGAATCGCGAAGGGTGTCGATGTCGTTCATGCCTGCTCTGGTCCGTTTGCGAGGCATCTTCTATGGTGTCGGCGGCGGTGAAGCTAGGGGCAATCGTGCTGGCAAAGCATCTCGCCAGCACGGAAATGCCACCCGAAATCCGGGATCGCGTGCAAAGATGACAATCTTGTCTCAAGCTCGGCGTCGCGTGCTGCTTTCCACGGCTTTTGCCGGCCTGTTCACTATCGCATTGCCGGCATCGGCCCAGCAGAGCGGCCAGCGCGTCACCATCACCGGTGAGATCAGCGACAGCTGGTGCACGATCAGCGGGCTGATGTTCGCCAAGGGCACGGCCCATCATCAATGTGCCGTCTGGTGCGCGCTCGGCGGCATCCCCGTCGCGATCCGCGACGCCGGCGGCAATCTCTATCTGATCCTGAAGATCGGCGACGACGAGGACAGCGCCGGCAATCCGCGCGTGGCGAAACTGGCGACGCACGAGGTCACGGTCGATGGCGAATTGCTGGAACGCGACGGCGTGAAGTACCTGCTGGTCGACCGCATCGCCGATGACAAGGGCGTCATCACGATGACGCAGGAAGAACACGGCATCCAGCCGTTCGGGAACTGAGGCCATGCGAGGCGGTCTCAACGCATTGATCATCGCAGCCGGCCTGGCAACGGCGCCGGCTGTCGCTGCCGAGCCCTGGAACATCCCGCACGAGAAGCAGGCCGTGCTGAAGGGCCGCGTCGTCGATGCGCTCTGCCAGCTCAAGGGCCGCTGCGCGCCGGACTGCGGCGGCGGCAGGCGGCAACTCGGACTCGTGCTCGCCGACGGCACCTTCCGCCTCGTCGCGAAATCGAACATCGACTTCGCCGGAGCGACGGCGGATCTTTCGCCCTATTGCGGTCGCGCGGTCGAAGCTGACGGCCTGCTGATCGAGAACCCGGCCGTGACCCTGTTCTTCGTGCAGCGCCTGCGCGAGCGGCCAGATCAGGACTGGATCGTCGCGGAACGCTTCAAGGTCGGCTGGGAAGCCAGGAACGGCAAGGCCGAGGAATGGTGGCGCGCAGACCCCGAAGCCAACCGGATCATCGCCGCGGACGGACCGTTCGGGATCAAGGGCCTCCAACCGAAACCGAAGCCGTGAGCCGCCGGCTCGCCCGCCGGAGCCTTCTCGCCGGCCTCACCGCAGCGCTGGCCGTGCCGGCTCTCGGCCATGACGCCACCTCGCCCGCATCGCGCGACCCGCTGGCGACGCAGTTCGGCGGCCCGTTCGCGCTGCTCGATCACACCGGCAAGCGCGCGACCGACGCCGATTTTCGCGGCCGCTTCATGCTGGTCTATTTCGGTTTCACCCGCTGCACCGACACCTGCCCGATCGACCTGCCGGTGATCGCCGGGGCGATCGATGGGCTCGGCCCACTCGCCGAAAAGATCACTCCGCTGTTCATCAGTGTCGACCCGGTCAACGACACCCCGGCCATCATGGCGACCTATGTCGCCAATTTCCATCCGCGGCTGGTCGGACTGTCCGGCAGCGAGGCCGAGATCGCCGCGGTCGCGAAAGCCTACAAGGTTCACCGCCGCAAGCTGAGCCAGGGACATCACGGGCCAGGCGAATACACAATCGACCACGGCTCCCTGACCTATCTGATGGGACCGGACGGCCGTTTCCTGACCTTGCTGCCGCATCGAACCTCATCAGAGCGCATGGCGGCAGTGCTGCGCAAATACCTGTCGTGAATGCGCGGAATTGGGCGAGATAGAACCGATTGAGTCGGCGCGCGCGATCCCTCGACCACACCCGGCTCGACGGACGGCACGCCGGCCGGGAGACGACCATGCCTGACAATACCGCCCAGAAGAATTCGCCCTCCTATCGGGTCGCCGCACTCGACCAGGACTTTCTCCTCGGCGACTCGACGCGCGGGGCGCGCTTCATGCTCGAATACCAGAAGGCCGAGGATGCCCTGCGGGCCCGCGGCATCGTCTCGACCATCGTCGTCTTCGGCTCGGCACGGGTGCGCGAGGGCAATCCCTGGTACGAGGCGGCGCGAGCGTTCGGCAAGATCGCCTCGGAGTGCGGCGGCGCGCTCGACGGCAAAGAGAGCGGCCGGCACCATGTCATCGCCACCGGCGGCGGGCCGGGCATCATGGAGGCCGCCAATCGCGGAGCGACGGAAGCGGGCGCGGTCTCGATCGGCTTCAACATCACACTGCCGCACGAGCAGGAGCCGAATGCCTGGTCGACGCCGGACCTGACCTTCCGCTTCCATTATTTTGCGATGCGCAAGATGCACCTCGCGATGCGGGCGGCGGCGCTGGTGGTCTTTCCCGGCGGCTTCGGCACGCTCGACGAACTCTTCGAGATCATGACGCTGGTGCAGACCGGCAAGATGCCGCCGGTGCCGATCGTGCTCTATGACAGCGCCTATTGGCAGGGGTTGATCAACCTCGAGCGGATGGCCGAAGCCGGCTTCGTCCGGCCCGAGGACCTCAAGCTGTTCTGCTATGCCGACAGCCCCGAAGAGGCCTACCAGCGCATTGTCGACGGCGCCGGCGAGAACTGGACGCCGAAGGCGGCCGAGAAGGTGCAGACGTAAGCGGTCCCACGCCCCCGTCATGGTCGGGCTTGCCCCGACCATCCACGTCTTTGCCGTTAGAGAGGTGTTCAAGACGTGGATGCTCGCCACAAGGGCGAGCATGACGGCGAGCCCAAACAAAAAGGCCGGCGTTTCCGCCGGCCTTCTGTATTCCGATCAGGCAAGTCCGCTCAGGCGGCCTTGGCTTCGGCGCCGAGCGCGCCCTTGACCGTCTCGACCACCGCAGCGAAGGCGGCAGCGTCGTCGATGGCGAGGGCCGACAGGGTCTTGCGGTCGAGCTCGAGGCCCGCCTTGGCGAGACCGCCGATGAACAGCGAATAGGTCAGGCCATGCTCGCGCACCGCAGCGTTCAGACGCTGGATCCAGAGCGCGCGGAAGGTGCGCTTCTTGTTCTTGCGGTCGCGATAGGCGTACTGCATCGAACGATCGACGGCCGCCTTGGCGGCGCGGATCGTATTCTTGCGGCGGCCATAGAAGCCCTTGGCGGCCTTGAATGTCTTCTTGTGCTTGGCGTGGGACGTAACGCCCCGTTTCACGCGAGCCATGTTTGATCTCCGGAAAAGTTAGGGGACGTCAGCCGTTGGGGAGGAAGTACTTCTTCACGTTGGCGGCATCGCCTTCGAAAAGAACGTTCGTCCCACGGTGATTGCGGAGCTGCTTGTTGGTCCGCTTGATCATCCCGTGACGCTTGCCGGCCTGGGCGTAGAGCACCTTGCCGGTTCCGGTGACCTTGAACCGCTTCTTGGCGGCCGATTTAGTCTTCATCTTGGGCATTTCAGCTCCTCATAGGTCGCGAGCGCGAACAATGCGCCGCTTCAATTTTGCTTTGGGAAGCAAAGTACGACCGCCACGGCAGCCCTTATCAGCCGGGCGATCGAAGGTGGGGCCTATGACAGAAAAGCCTGGAGCTGGCAAGAGCCTGCAGTTGCGGGGAAAACCGCCCCTCGATGGCATGCCTTGCGTCAGTGGACATCCATCATCTGAAAATCGTCATAGAACCGTAATTATTTCCGACCATCGCAGCCGCTTTCCCGCCCGGAGACACTCACCGTGAAGACACCCCTCCTCAGCCTGGCAGCGGGCCTTGCGCTCGTCGCCGCCTCCGCCGTCTCCGCCTTCGCCCAGGGCGGCAGCCAGTCGACCCTCGACCGGATCAAGGCGCGCGGCCATATCGTCTGCGGCACCAGCGAAGGCGTGCCGGGCTTCTCGCTGCAGGACGGCAAGGGCGTCTGGAACGGCTTCGACACCGATGTCTGCCGCGCGCTCGCGGCTGCGATCTTCAACGATCAGGACAAGGCGCAATATCTGTCGCTGTCGAGCAAGAACCGCCTGGTGGCGCTGCAATCGGGTGAGATCGACGTGCTGGCGCGCACCACCACCTGGACGCTGAGCCGCGACATCGGCCAGGGCCTCAGCTTCACGGCGGTGAACTATTATGACGGCCAGGGCTTCATCCTGCGCAAGAAGCTCGGCGTGAACACGGTCAAGGAGCTCAATGGCGCCTCGGTCTGCGTCGCCCAGGGTACCACCACCGAGCTCAACCTCGCCGACTACGGCCGCACCAACAATCTCAAATTCGAGACCGTCGCCTTCGCCACGCTGGAGGAGACGGTCGCCGCCTATGAGGCCGGGCGCTGCGACGCCTACACCACCGACCTCTCCTCGCTCGCCGGCACGCGCAACAAGCTGCAGAAGCCGGACGAGCACATCCTGCTCCAGGAGGTCATTTCCAAGGAGCCGCTCGGTCCCTGGGTCCGCAAGAGCGACCAGGCCTGGTTCGACATCGTGCGCTGGACCGTGTTCGCGCTGATCAATGCCGAGGAGCTCGGCGTCACCCAGGCCAATGTCGAGGAGCTGGCGAAGAGCTCGCAGAATCCGGAAGTGCGCCGCATGCTCGGCGCCGAGAGCAAGTTCGGCGAGTCGCTCGGCCTGAGCAATGACTGGGTGGTGCGGATCGTCAAGGCGGTCGGCAATTACGGCGAAAGCTTCGAGCGGCATTTCGGTGCCCAGAGCCGCAACCCGCTACCGCGCGGCGTCAACAAGCTCTGGTCGCAGGGCGGGCTGCAATACGCACCGCCGATCCGCTGAGCGGTTCGCAAACAGATCGGGCGGCCTCCTCCGGGAGGCCGCCCTTTTTTTTGAGACGGACTTTACGTGCGGCTTGCCTTCAGCCCGTCCATGCCATCGCCGTCCGCCGCGGCTCGGCGATCAGGCAGAACCCGATCGTGACGGTCGCCAGCGCCGAAAACCCGCCGGCGACCGAGACGTAGAAGCCGGTGCTCGCGCCATAGATGTCGATCAGCCAACCGGAGGCGGCCGAACCCGCCGCCATGCCGATCCCCATGCCGGTCATCACCCAGGTGATGCCCTCGGTCAGCTTCGAAGCCGGCACATGCCGCTCGACCAGCGCCATCGCGACGATGACGGTCGGCGAGATCGAGGCGCCGGCGATGAAGAGCACGATGCCCAGCATCCAGAGCGACGAGACGACCAGCAGCGGCAATGTCGTCGCCGCAGCAAGCCCGATCGCGAGCAGCAATTGTGTGGCGAGCGGCAGGCGCAGGCGGAGCGCACCGAAAACGAGGCCGGTGATAAAGGAGCCGGCGGCATAGGCCGCGAGCGCCAGACTCGCCGCCGCCTTGTTGCCCTGTGCCTCGGCGAAGGCGACCGCAGTGACCTCGGCCGTGCCGAAGACGACGCCGAGCGCAACCATCAGCAGCGCAATGATCTGCACCGGCACCAGGCGGATGGCGGAACTGCTGGCGTCGACGCCTTGCGAGTGCACGGGCGGCTCGGTCGCGCGCTGCGCCACGAACAGGGCCATGCCGACAGCGAGCATGATCGTCGCCGCAAGCGGCCCGGCTTCCGGGAACCAGATGACACTGAGGCCGATCGAGATCACCGGGCCGAGCATGAAGATGACCTCGTCGATGACCGATTCGAAGGCAAAGGCGGTGCGCAAATGCGGCGTATCGCGATAGATCTCGGTCCAACGGGCGCGCACCATCGCCATCATGCTCGGCTCGAGCCCGGCGAGAGCGGCAAAGAGGAAGAGTACCCAGATCGGCGCCTCGAGGCGCGTCGCCAGCATCAGCCCGATCAGCGCGACAATGGTCGCGAGCGTGGCTGGGATCAGCACCTTGCTCTGACCATGGCGGTCGACCAGCCGCGAAATCTGCGGCGCGATCAGCGCATTGGACAGCGCGAAGGTCGCGGCGACGCCACCGGCAAGCCAATACTGGCCGCGCGCCTGGGAGAGCATGGTGACGATGCCGATCGTCAGCATCGAGAATGGCATGCGGGCGAGGAAGCCGGCGGCCGAAAAGCCGATCGAGCCGGGAGCCCGGAAAATCTCGCGATAAGGGTTAGGCATGGACGTCTCCGTCACATCGGGGCGCAATTTGGAAGCGCAATTGACATACGTTGCGTATGTGACATGACTAGTTACATACGAAGCGTATGTCAATTCACATACGCTTCGTATGCGAAAGGAACATGGACGATGCGCAAACCGCGCAGCCAGATGATCGCCGAGACGCGGACCAAGCTGATCGCCGCGGCGCGCGCCGCCTTCGGCACGGTCGGCTATGCGCAGACCTCGATGGATGATCTCACCGCCTCAGCCGGGCTGACGCGCGGGGCGCTCTACCATCATTTCGGCGACAAGAAGGGCCTGCTGATTGCGGTGATCGCTGAGATCGACGGCGAGATGAACGCACATATGCGGGCAGTCACCGCGAAGGCGTCCGACCCCTGGATCGGCTTTCGCGATGAGTGCACCGCCTATATCGAGCTGGCACTCGATCCGGAGATCCAACGCATCATGCTGCGCGATGGTCCGGCCGTGCTCGGCGACCCCTGGGACTGGCCGACACTGAGCGAGTGCATCCGCTCGATGACCGACAGCATGGCAAAGCTGGCCGAAAGCGGCATCGTTGCTCCGATCGATCCCGAAGCTGCCGCACGGCTGATAGCCGGAGCGACGCAATATGCGGCGCAATGGATCGCGAATGCGCCTGATCCGCAGGCGACCTCGCGCAAGGCGATCGACGCCTTCAACCTGATGCTCGACGGGCTGCTCATGCGGCGCTGAACGAAGCTCCGAGCAATGTGACAACCAACACTAGATCAGAAACAAATGTTTCATATGATCTGAATTAGAGATTTTGTTTCACATTCCTGCTCGCCCTGCTAAGGTCCGGCGCATGGACAAACCCGGCCTGACGGCGAGCCTCAGCGAGAGCTTCGAGCAATTGCCGCAGCAATTGCAGACGGCAGCGCGCTGGGTGCTCGACCATCCGGCCGATGTCGCGCTGCTGACCACGCGCGAGCAGGCCAAGCGAGCCGGCCTGTCGCCGGCCACCCTCACCCGGCTGGCGCAGCGCTTCGGCCTCAAAGGTTATGACGAACTGCGCGCCGTCCACGCAGCGGCGCTGCGGCGGCGGCCGGAGGGCTTTGCCGGCCGCGCCGGCGAACTGATGCAGCGCCATGGCGAAGAGGGGCCGCGCGCGATCGCGCAGGACATGTTCGCGGCGCTGGCCGAGCATCTCAAGGCACTGCGCGAGCCGCAGGCGCTCGCCCATCTCGAACAGGCTGCCGACCTCTTGAGCGAAGCGCAGACCGTGTTCTGCTTTGGCCTGCGCTCGGCTTTCCCGGCCGCCTTCATGCTCGACTATATCCGCGACCTGATCGGCGCCGGCTCCGTGCTCGCCGACGGCGCCGGCGGGCGCGGCATCGATGCGCTGCGCCGGATCGGCCCGGGCGATGCGCTCTTCGCCGTCTCGGTCGCACCCTATACGCGCCAGACGGTGCAGTCGGCCGAGATCGCCAGGGAGCGCGGCGCAAAGGTCGTGGCGCTGACCGACAGCGCATTGTCTCCCCTCGCCGCCCTTGCCGATGTGGCGCTGCTGGTCAGGACCGAGACGCCGTCCTTCTTCCATACGATGACCCCGGCTTTCGCTGCGGTCGAATGCCTGGCGGCGCTGATGACGGCGCGCAAAGGCAAGCCCGCGCTCGACGCGATCGCCCGCCACGAGGCGGCGCTCGACGCGGCCGGCACCTTCCTCAATCCGAGACCCACCAGGCGAGGCCATCGATGAGCCACATCCTGCATCGCATGCTGAGCAAGACTTACCCGACCGCGGCCGGCGGCGAGGGCATGGTGCTGCGCGACCGCGACGGGCGCGAGCACATCGACGCCTCGGGCGGCGCCGCCGTTTCCTGCCTCGGTCACGGCCATCCCGACGTGCTGGCGGCGATGCATGCGCAGATCGACAAGCTCGCCTATGCCCATACCAGCTTCTTCACCACCGACGCCGCCGAGGAGCTCGCCGACCATCTGATCGCGCGGGCGCCAGCCGGCATGGAGTCGGTCTATTTCTGCAGCTCCGGCTCGGAGGCGGTCGAGGCCTGCCTGAAGCTGGCCCGGCATTATTTCGTCGAGAAGGGCGAAACGCGCCGCGTCAACTTCATCTCGCGGCGGCAGAGCTATCACGGCATCACGCTGGGCGCGCTCTCGGTCGGCGGGCGGATGAAGGACCGTGCGCCCTTCGCCGAGATGCTTATGCAGGGCCATCACATTTCGCCCTGCTACGAGTATCGCGGCCGGCGGGCCGACGAGACCAGCGAGGAATACGGCCTGCGCGTCGCCGACGAGCTCGAGGCCAAGATCCTAGAGCTCGGGCCGGAGACCGTCTGCGCCTTCGTCGCAGAGACGGTGGTCGGCGCGACGCTCGGCGCGGTGCCGGCCGCGCCCGGCTACTTCAAGCGTATCCGCGAGATCTGCGACCGCCACGGCGTGTTGCTGATCCTGGACGAGGTGATGAGCGGTATGGGCCGCACCGGCACGCTCCATGCCTGCGAGCAGGAAGGGATCGCGCCCGATCTGATGGCGATCGCCAAGGGACTAGGTGGCGGCTACGCGCCGATCGGCGCCATGCTGGCTTCGAAGCGGATCGTCGAGGCGGTCCGGCAGGGCTCGGGCATCTTCCCGCACAGCCAGACCTATGTCGGGCATCCCCTCGCCTGTGCCACCGCACTCGCGGTGCAAAAGGTGATCGAACGCGACGATCTCCTCGCCAATGTCCGCAAGCAGGGTGCGCGGCTGGAGCAGCGCCTGCGCGAGCGCTTCGGCAACCACCACCATGTCGGCGACATCCGCGGGCGCGGCCATTTCTGGGGCGTCGAGATCGTCGCCGACCGCTCGGCCAAGACTCCCTTCGACCCGGCCCTGAAGCTCAACGCCAGGATCAAGCAGGCGGCACAGGAGCGCGGTTTGCTGATCTACCCGATGGGCGGCACCGCCGACGGCACCGCCGGCGACCATGTCCTGCTGGCGCCGCCCTTCATCATCGACGCCGCGACCGTCGACACCATCGTCGAACGCCTCGGCGACGCGCTCGATGCGAGCTTGGCCTCGGCCCGGCCGGCCTGAGGCTCACCACAATCCGGGCCAGCAGAGCCCGGTGCTTCCACAACAGGGGAACCACCATGAAGTCGTTGAAACATCTGCTCCTCAACGGCCTCGCCACGCTCGGCCTTGCCGGCGCTGCCAGCGCCCAGACCGGCACGCTCGAGCGCGTCAAGGCGCGCGGCGAACTCATCTGCGGCAACCACATCGCCCTGCCCGGCTTCGGCATCCAGGGCCCCGACGGACGCTGGGACGGGCTCGACATCGACCTCTGCCGCGCCGTGGCGACAGCGATCTTCAACGATCCCAACAAGATCAAGTTCGTGCCGACGACGCCGCAGATGCGCTTCGTCGTGGTGCAGTCGGGCGAGGTCGACATGCTCGCCCGCAATGCGACCTACACGATGTCGCGCGATACTTCGGCCGGCATGTCCTGGCCAATCATCAACTATTTCGACGGCCAGGGCTTCATGGTGCGCAAGTCGCTGGGGGTCGCCGAAGCGAAGGGGCTAGATGGCGCCTCGATCTGCGTGACGCAAGGCACGACGACCGAGCTCAACCTCGCCGACTTCTTCCGCGCCAACAAACTGAAATACGAGATCATCGGCTTCGCCACCAACGAAGAGGGCGTGAAGGCGCTGGAGGCCGGACGCTGCGACGCCTTCACCACCGACACCTCGGGCCTTGCCGCCGAGCGCCTGAAATTC
Organism: Allobosea sp. NPDC055332; assembly: GCF_053645455.1. NCBI lineage: Bacteria > Pseudomonadati > Pseudomonadota > Alphaproteobacteria > Hyphomicrobiales > Alloboseaceae > Allobosea > Allobosea sp. NPDC055332. The sequence continues at coordinate 881,920 of NZ_JBSHMO010000002.1, forward strand.
TCCAAGCCCGACGATTTCGTCATCCTGCCGACGCTGATCTCGCGCGAGCCGCTCGGCCCAGCGGTGAAGCGCGGCGACGAGAGCTGGGTCGCGCTGGTGAAATGGGTGCACTACGCCATGCTCAACGCCGAGGAGCTGGGCGTGACCAAGGCCAATGTCGACGAGCAGCTGAAGTCGGGGAATCCCGAGGTCAAGCGCCTGCTCGGCGTCGAGGGCAAGTTCGGCGAAGGCCTCGGCCTGACCAATGACTGGGCCTATCGCGTGATCAAGCACATCGGCAATTACGGCGAGAGCTTCGAGCGCAATGTCGGCGCAGGTTCGAAGCTGCAGCTGAAGCGCGGGCTGAACGACCTCGCCTCCAAGGGCGGGCTGCAATACCCGCACCCCATCCGCTGATGCGGATCGCGCTGATCCACGCGCTGCGCCATTCGCCGCCTCCGATCGAGGCGGCGTTCGCGCGGCTGTGGCCTGAGGCCACGCTGATGAACCTGCTCGACGACAGCCTCTCGGCCGATCTTTCCCGCGACGGGCGGATCACCGAGGCGATGACCGGGCGCTTCCTCAGCCTTGCCAGCTATGCGCGGGCGACCGGCGCCGACGGCATCCTCTTCACCTGCTCGGCCTTCGGCCCCTGTATCGAAGCGGTACAGCGCGCGCTTGCCCCCCTCCCCGTGCTGAAGCCGAACGAAGCGATGATCGAAGAAGCCGAGGCGGTCGGCGCCCGGATCGGCCTGCTCGCCAGCTTCGGACCGACGCTGCAATCGATGCCGCCGGAGTTCCCGGCATCGCTGACGGTCAAGCCGAAACTCGCCGAGGGCGCGCTCGCCGCGCTCGACCACGGCGACGCGGCGGAGCACGACCGGCTGGCGGCGCTGGCCGCAAGCGATCTGGCGCAGTGCGACGCGATCGCGCTGGCGCAGTTCAGCCTGGCACGGGCGGCGACCGCGGTCGCGGCCGCGACGGGCAAGCCGGTGCTGACGACGCCGGACAGCGCAGTCCGGAAGCTCAGGCGCCTGCTCGGAATAGGCCCTGCCTGACACTGTCCCGTCATGCTAGATTGGCGGGACAGGCCCGGCGGATGGTTCAACGGCCATCCGGAACCGCGCGGCGACAAGCGGGCCGCCGTAGGCAGCTTCCGACGAAAGGCCGGGCCTTTCGGGGAGAGGCGCGATGACGACCTACATCATGCTGCTGACTTGGACCGACCAGGGCGCACGCAACCTCAAGGACTCGCCCACCCGTCTCGATGCGGCCAAGCAGGCGCTGAAAGACATGGGCGGCGACTTCAAGGCCTTCTTCATGACCATGGGCAAATACGACATGGTCGTGATCGGCGAGGCGCCGGATGATGCCGTGCAGGCGCGCTTCTGCCTGCAGCTCGCCATGCTCGGCAATGTGCGGACCGAAACGCTCAAGGCCTTCCCCGAAGCAGCCTATCGCGAGATCATCCGCTCGGTCAGCTAGACGTCACCGACATGACAAAGCCCGGCCGAAACGGCCGGGCTTTGTGAAAGTCAGATGCGGGCGCAGTGCCTTCGGCACGGCGCGCCAGCCTCGCCTTACTTCGGGGCGAGCACCATCACCATCTGGCGGCCTTCGAGCTGCCAGTCGCTCTCGACCTTGGCGACCTCGAGCGTATCGGCCTTGACGCGCTCCAGCACCTTCACGCCGAGGTCCTGGTGCGCCATCTCGCGGCCGCGGAAGCGCAGGGTGACCTTCACCTTGTCGCCTTCTTCGAAGAAGCCGTGCATCGCCTTCATCTTCACATCGTAGTCGTGCTTGTCGATGCCGGGGCGAAGCTTGATTTCCTTGATCTCGATGGTGCGCTGCTTCTTGCGCGCCTCGGACGCCTTCTTCTGCTCGAGAAAGCGGAAGCGGCCGTAATCGAGGATCTTGCAGACGGGCGGCACAGAATTGGGGGCGATCTCGACCAGATCGAGACCGGCATCCTCGGCAATCTTGAGCGCCTCGAAGAACGAGACCACGCCACGGTTGGCGCCGGTATCGTCGATGAGCTGGACGTCGCGGACGCCACGGATGTCGCGGTTGGCGCGAGGACCGTCCTTGACGGGGGCTGGTGCGGCACGGAAGGGACGACGAATGGCTGTATTCTCCTGTGAATGGCGCATCGCGCCGTTGGGGAGACACATTGCACAACGCGAAGCGTTGTCAATGGATCAGACGGTTTCAGCGCCCGAGCAGGGCGCAATAGACATCGAGTGTGTCATTGACCATCGAGGCCAATGAGAAGTGGCGCTCGACATGCAGCCTGGCGCGACGCGCCAACGCATCGCGGGCGGACGGGCGCAGCGCCAGCGCCTCGCGCAGGGCCTCGGCGAGCGCCGCCGCATCGTCGGGCGGGACGTGCCAGCCGCTGCGCTCCTGCGGCGCAACCTGCGGCGGCGCCAGCACCGTCTCCGGCACGGCGCCAAGGTTGGAGACGACGACCGGCGTGCCCATGGCCTGCGCCTCGACCGCGACACGGCCGAAAGCCTCGGGCTCGGTCGAGGGCACGGCAACGACGGCCGCGGCGAGGAAGGCGGCCGGCATGTCCGAGCAATGGCCGACACGGCGGACCCGGCCTTCGAGCTTGGCCTTGGCGATGGCGTCGTCGAGCTCGCGCACATAGCCGTCGCGGCCTTGCGCATCGCCGGCAAGGATGAAGGCGGTGTCCTCGTCGCCGGCGTCGCGGAGCTGGCGCGCCGCCTCGATCAGCACCTTCTGGCCCTTCCAGCCGGTCAGGCGGCCGGGCAGCAGTACGATGCGCTGATGCGGCTCGACGCCCCAGGCGCTGCGCAGTGTGCTGATCCGTTCCGGGCTGACCGCCGCCGGCGCGAAGGCCGAGAAGTCGGTGCCGCGGTGGACGACGCGGATACGGTCGCCGGCGAAACCATGCCGAGCCCGGATCAGGTCGGCGGTGTAGGCAGAGTTGGCGATGACGACGTCGCTGCGCGCCATCACCGAATTGTACAGGTTCTTCACCGCCGAACGGGCATTGTAGGAGCCGTGATAGGTGGTGACGAAGGGCAGTTTCAGCGCCCGCGTCGCCGCCAGCGCAACCCAGGCCGGCGCCCGCGAGCGGGCATGGACGAGGTCGACCCGCTCGCGCTTGCAGAGCAGTGCGAAGGTCCGCACGTTGAGCAGCATCGAGACCGGGTTCTTGGCCGCGGCCGGGAAAGGCAGCCAGATGCCGCCCTTGGCCTGCAATTCGGCGACGAGCCGCCCGCCCTCGGTCGCGACCAGCGCCCGCGCGCCGACCTCGGTCAGCCCGGCAGCGATATCGACCGCGGTGCGCTCGGCGCCGCCTGCCTCCAGCTCCGGGATGATCTGCAGCACGGTGCGCCCGGCCAGCGGATGCGTCTCGGTCGAAGGCAGGGACAATTGCGCGCCGGAACGCAGGGAGGTGTTCACTGCTCGAATGGGCCTTCTGCTTGGCGACTCGCCGATGCTATCGGGGGTCTGATGATCACTAAATCGGGCGGGATTGCAGCACGTAATGCCTGCTTTCACCCGGTTCATCACAGGAGAGAATAAAGTGATGAGGCCTGAGCCGCAATTTCTGAGCGTCGGCGCCGGCAGCGAGCGCCGCGAGATCGCAGTGCTGACGCAGGCCGGCAAGGGCCCGCCGGTGGTCTGGCTCGGCGGGCTGCGCTCGGACATGCGCGCCACCAAGGCCGAGGCACTCGCCGCTTGGGCGGAGCGCACCGGACGCGCCTTCATCCGCTTCGACTATGCCGGCCATGGCGAATCGAGCGGCGACTTCGCGCAGTGGACGATGTCGCACTGGATCGAGGACGCGCAGGCCCTGCTCGCCGCTCACACCCAGGGCCCGGCCGTCCTGGTCGGTTCCTCCATGGGCGGCTGGGTTGCACTGCTGACGACGCTGAAGCTGCGCAAGACCGCGCCGCGACTGCAACCGGCCGGGCTCGTGCTGATCGCGCCCGCCATCGATTTCACCGAGGAGCTGATGTGGGCGCAGATGCCGGAGGCGATCCGCGCAGCCATCATGACGGAGGGCGTCTGGCAGCGGCCGTCGGAATATTCGCCCGAGCCGATGCCGATCACGCGGGCGCTGATCGAGGACGGCCGGCGCCATCTCCTGTTCGGGCAGCCGCTGGAGACCGGCTGCCCCGTCCATATCCTGCAGGGAATGAAGGATCCCGACGTGCCCTATGATCAGGCGCTGAAGCTGGTCGAACATCTGCCACACGATCCGGTCGTGCTGACCCTGATCAAGGACGGCGACCATCGCCTGTCGACACCGGACGACATCGAGCGCCTGGTGACAGCCGTCGCGGGGGTCGTACCCGCGACGGCCTGAAACAGGTTAGTGCAGGCTGACCATCCTGAGATCGTGCTCCCAGGCGTTGGCCGTCGCGGCCTCGAGGGAGTCGGTCACCAGGATCGGTACGCCATCGGCCGCGAGCAGCGCGAAGAGCTGCAGACCGGGCTCGATCTCGGGCGCCTGCGGGAAAATGCGGGCCAACTCATCCGACATGATCGGCTTGAGATAGGCGACCTGGCCGTTGCCGAGCGCGGCGAATTCAGCCGTGGTCAGGGGAGAGGTTCTGGTCTCAGTCATCGCGCCCTCCTTCAGAGCAGTGCGAGGCGGTTTGATTGTTGACTCCTGATCATGAACGGAAAGCAAACCGCATGCCCTCACGTACCGACCTTCTGTAGCCCTCAGGGGCCTAGTCGCGGCTCATGATATCGATACGCCGGACGAGCCGTTCCGGTTCCGGACGGGCCAGATCGATTGCGAGCAGCCCGTTCGAGAGATCAGCCCCCAGGACCTGCATGCCGTCGGCGAGCAGGAAGGAGCGCTGGAACTGCCGCGCGGCGATGCCGCGATGCAGGAAATGCCGCGTCTTGTCGTCGACCTGACGACCGCGGATGGTCAGCTGGTTCTCTTCCAGCGTGATCTCGAGCTGGTCGCGCGAGAATCCGGCCACCGCGAGCGTGATCCTGAGCTTATCGGGCTCATCCTCGGTGCGCGGCATGCGCTCGATATTGTAGGGCGGATAGCCATCGCCGGCGCCTTTGGCGACCCGGTCGAGAGCCCGCTCGATATCGTCGAAGCCGAGCAGGAAGGGATGCGACAGACTAGGCGGACGCGTCATCACGAAGCCCTTTGAAAGGCGCCTCTGGAACTACCGGAGCCCGCTTGCGCAGCGCCCCGTACGCGAAAGGCGAACCCAACCGCGTAAGCAGGATATGGCGAGCGGCGCGGTGCGCCGCAAGCCCTGTGGACCACCGCCTCAGTCCAGCGCGGCGATCGCCTCGATCTCGATCAGAAGGCGCGGGTCGACCAGGGCGGTGACGCCGACCATGGTGCTCGCCGGAAAGGGGCCGTCGCCGAGATATTTCATCCGCACCTTGCGCACGGCGACCGCCTTCTCGGTCGAGAGGTCGACGACATAGGTCACCAGCTTGAACACCTTGGCGAAGTCGGTGCCGGCAGCCCTCAGCGCCGCGGCGAGATTGGCGTAGACCTGCTCGGCCTGGGCGGCGATGTCGCCCTCCCCGACCACCTTGCCCATCGGGTCATAAGCGACCTGGCCGGAGACATGCACCTGCTTGCCGGCCTCGACGATCGCGAGGTGCGAGTAGCCGGTCGGCGGCGAGAGCGAGGCGGGGCTGACGAGATCGATCTTGCTAGGCATGGGCGAGCTCCCGAAGCTGGCGGCTCCCGGCCGCCGGGCCGGCAAGCTAGGCCAGCGCAGGGCGCTTGCGCAATCGACTGCAGCACAGCCGCGCCTTTGGCAGTGCCCGGCGCTCTCGCCGGGCGCGCTATCGGTCTTCCGGCATCGTCATGCGAAGAGAGCTCCCGCGTCGGGCGTATACCTAGAGAGCTTGTCACGATCGATGGTGACGCCGAGGCCCGGTAGGTCGGGGATGGTCAGCCAGCCTTCCGCATCGAGATCGAAGGGTCTGGCGAGGATGCCGTCGACATAGGGGCTGCCGCCGATGAATTCGACGAGATCGGCGTCCGGGAAGGCCGTGGCCATCTGCAAGTCGGCGGCGAGGCCGAGTGCGGTGTTCCAGCCATGGCCGACATATCTGATGCCGAGATCATAGGCCATCCAGGCGATGCGCCGCTGCTCGGAAATGCCGCCGACCTTGGTGACATCGGGCTGGACGATATCGACCGCGCCGGTGGTCAGCCAGGGAATGAAATTCTGGCGCCGGGTCAGGACCTCGCAGCCGGCGATCGGCACCGGCGAGGAACGACGCAGCTCCCGGTAATCGTCGATCGCGTCCGGCCGCACCGGCTCCTCGAACCAGCCGACCTCGTAGTCGGCAAGCATCTCGGCGGTGCGCTTGGCCCATTTCAGCCCGTGCGGCCAGAGCGCGTCGCTGGCGCCGGCATCGACGAAGAGCTTGGAGCGCTCGCCGGCGGCCTCGCGCGCGGCGCGCACGATCGCTTCGTCGAGTTTCGTATCGAGCGCCCGGCCGAACGGACCCCAGCCGATCTTGAAGGCGGTGAAGCCCTTGTCGCGATAGCTCGCGACCACCTCCCGCATCGCGTCCGGCTCTTCCATCAGCAGCGAGCAATAGGGCTGGACGCGCTCGCGATAGCGGCCGCCGAGCAGCCGTCCGACGCTGAGGCCGGTCGCCTGGCCGAGAATGTCCCAGAGCGCGATGTCGATGCCGCTGATTGTATGGGTCAGCGTGCCGCCGCGGCCCATCCAGAAGGTGTTCTGATGCAGCTTCTCGCTGACGAAATCCGGCGAGAGCGCATCGGCGCCGAGAAAGAGCGGCTCCAGCACCTTGAGCCCGGCCTGGACCAGGCGCCCATCGGTGAAGACGCTGCCATAACCGGTGATGCCCTGGTCGGTGTGGACCGCGATCAGGGCGTGGATCGAATCCTCCGGCCTGATCTCGGCGGACCAGCCGCCCTTCGGGCTCTCGCCGAAGAGCGGGGCGGCTTCGATGCGGGTGATCCTGAAGGGCGGCAGCGCTGCCGGGCGGTTGCCCGCGCGCGTCTGCGGAAGAGCCTGGTCGTTCACTGTGCGTCCCTTTCCCTGCGGCGCCTGGCGACGATGGCCTCGTAGTCCATCGCGTGGTTCATCACGGTGATGTGCTCGTCGAGCGTGCGCCCGATCGCCTCGATATCGCCGGCTTCGAAGACCGCGAGCAGATCGACATGCTCCTCGACCACGCCAGCCATCGGCTTGCCGAAGGTGGCGAGGCCGAAGATGATCGTGCATTGCGGCGCCAGCGTCTCCCAGAGGTCGAGCGTGACGCTGTTGCCGCCGAGCCGGCAGAGCGCGCGGTGGAAACGCGTATCGGCGACGGCGACGCCATAGGCGCTGCCGCGCGCCGCCATCAGCTCCATCTCGGCGACGGCGCTGCGCAACTCGTCGAGATGGCTGCCGCGATTGCGGCCGGCGGCAACGGCGCGGGCGGTGGCGCTGGCCTCAAGCGCGATGCGGGCCTCGATCAGGTCGGAGACGCGCTCATTGGTGACCGGGCGCAGCCTGATGCCCTTATAGGGCTCGCTGACCACGACGCCCTGGCTTTCCAGCAGCCGCAGCGCCTCGCGGACGGGCACGCGGCTGACCCCCAGCTTGCGGGCAAGGTCGACCTCGACGATGCGGTCGCCCGGCAGGATCAATCCGGCGGCGGCACCGGCGATGATCGCCTCGATCGCATGGTCGACGAGGGTCTGCGGCTGGAGCGGCTGCCAGTCCGGAGCCGGCGCCCCTGCCCGTTGCACTGCCACCACCTCGCCCGCCGCCTCGCGTCCGCCAGTCTCCGGCATTCGAATCTCTCTCGCTTGACACTTCGTATGATCGTATACAATCATACGATAACGAGAGCAAGGAGGGGCTTGCCGATGACATCCACCAGCCGGGTTCGCTGCGAGATCGATTTCGAGGCGAGCGGCCGTCAGGCCGGTTATCTACGCGCGCCGCTCTCCCGCAACACCTCGGGCTGGGGCGTCGTCGAGATCCCGATCGTCAGCATGAAGAACGGCCTTGGCCCGACGATCCTGTTCACCGGCGGCGTGCACGGTGACGAGTATGAAGGCCCGATCGCGATCTCGCGGCTCGCCCGCAGCCTCGACCCGGCGACGATCCAGGGCCGCGTCATCATGATCCCGGCGCTCAACATCCCGGCGGTGATGAACGACACCCGGCTCTCGCCGGTCGACAACCGCGACATGAACCGCTGCTTTCCCGGCAATCCGAAGGGCACCTTCTCGGAGATGCTGGCGCATTTCGTCGATGCGGTGCTGCTGCCGCTGGTCGACATCTCCGTCGACCTCCACACGGCGGGGCATTCGGGCGATTCCGCCCTCTCGACCAACATGCATTATGTCGCCGATGCCGACCTGCGCGAGCGCACCATGGCGGCAGCGGCCGCCTTCGGCGCGCCCTACAATGTCGTGTTCTGGGGCGTCGACGAAGGCGCGACGCTGACCTCCTGCGTCGAGCGCCGCGGCATCCTCTCGCTCGGTACCGAGCTCGGCGGCTGGGGCCGCGTCAATGTCGAGGGCGTGCGCATCGCCGACCGGGCGCTGACCAACATCCTCAAGCATTTCGGGCTGGTGGAGGGCGCACCGGAGACGCGCCAGCGCGACGGCTCACCCGGCACGCGCCACATGATGGTGCGCGACGCGGCCGGCTACTCCTTCGCGCCCGCCGGCGGGCTGTTCGAACCGCGCAACGTCGTCGGCGATGCCTGCCGGGCCGGCGATCTCGCTGGCTACCTGCATTTCGTCGAGGACATCGACCGCGCGCCGCTGGAGGTGCGCTACCGCCGCGACGGCGTGCTGTGGATGTCGGCGGGACCGGGCCGCGTGCAGCGCGGCGATGCCGTGGCCGTGCTGATGGAGGATTACGACGCGCTGCGCGCCGCCGCCTGACCGACTTCGTGCCTGACCATCAATCCGGAGGGGAGAAGAACATGGCAAAGCACAGCTTTCTCGCCGCAACCATCGCCGTGGCTTTTGCCCTGGGAGGGGCTCAAGGCGCGCTGGCCCAGCGCAAGGGCGGCGAGGTCGCGATCGGCATCAGCCAGGCGCCGCCCTCGCTCGATGCCCAGATCACCTCGGCGCAAGCCGCGCGCAACGTCACCCTGCACATCTTCGAGACGCTCTACGCTCGCGACGAGAACGCCAGGCCGGTGCCGGAGCTCGCCGAAGGCGTCACCATCTCGCCGGACGGCAAGACCTATGTCTTCCCGATCCGCAAGGACGTGACCTTCCACAATGGCAAGAAGCTCGATGCCGGCGACGTCGTCGCCTCGCTCGAGCGCTATCGCAAGATCGGTGCCTCGCCTGCGCTCGTCGCCGCGATCGACACGGTCAAGGCGAGCGGCGAGCACGAGGTCACGGTCACGCTGAAGCAGGCGCAGTCGACCTTCCTCGACAATCTCTCGTCACCGCGCGCGCCGATCGCGATCTATCCGGCGAGCGAGGCCGCCAAGGAGGCCGGCAAGATCGAGATCATCGGCACCGGCCCGTACAAGTTCGTCGAATACAAGCCGGACAGCCATGTAAAGCTCACCCGCTATGACGGCTATACGCCCAATCCGAAGGGCAGCGGCCGCGACGGCTTCGCCGGCAAGAAGGAAGCCTTCCTCGACGCCGTGACCTTCCGCTTCATGCCGGAAGGCGGCGCCCGGACGGCGGCGCTCGAAGCCGGGCAGATCCAGTTCAACGAGACCGTCGACGGGCCGACGGCGAAGCGGCTGACCAGCGACACGCGCTTCACCATCCACAAGGTGATGCCGTTCGGCCTGCAGGTGATCAAGTTCAACCAGGCGCAGCCGCCGGCCAATGACGTGAACTTCCGCCTGGCCGTGCAGGCGGCGCTCGACATGGAGGAGATCATGGCGATCTCCTATGCCGACATCTACCAAATGGACCCGAGCTGGCTCTATCCCGGCGCCGCCTTCCATTCGACCATCGGCAGCGACAAATACAACAAGGCCGATCTGAAGCTCGCCAAGGAGCTGCTCGCCAAGTCGTCCTACAAGGGCGGCAAAGTCACCTTCATCGTCGACAACCTGCGCGCCAATGTCGACACCGCCACCGTGGTGCAGCAGAAGCTCAAGGAGATCGGCATCGAGGTCGACATCGCCGTCTCCGACTGGCCGACCGTCTCGAAGATCGGCTTCACGCCGACGAACTGGACGTTCTGGACGCATGGCTTCGGCATCGAGCCCTATGAGGGGCCGGGCTCGGTGATGGCGCCCTGGGTGAACGGCCTGTCGCAGCAGGCCAAGGACCCGGAGATCGACCGCATCGCCGCCGCCTTCAATGCCGAGCAGGACGAGGGCAAGCGCAAGGCGCTCTACGATGCCTTCCAGAAGCATATGTACGACGCCGCCGTCGCGATGAAGGCCGGCAATTACGGGGTCTTCCAGGCCTCGACCGCCAAGCTCAAGAACTTCAAGCCCTATCGCATTCCCCGGATGTGGGGCGTCTGGCTCGAGCCGTGAGCGCGAGCGCCTGAACCTTTGCCTGCGGGACACTCCCGCAGGCCACGCCGGCGGCGATGGCTGCTGTCACTTCGGTCCTTGAGGAGCGGCATGGGAAGCTTCCTGATCCGCCGGCTCGCGGGCGCCTTCCTCGTGCTCGCGCTGGTCTCGCTGATGTCCTTCGCGCTGATCTGGCTGGTGCCAGGCGATCCGGCGGCGGCCTTTCTCGACGCCTCGGCGACGCCGGAGCAGATCGCCACGCTGCGCAGCGCGCTCGGACTCGACCTGTCGCTGCCGCAGCAGATGCTGGGCTGGTACGGGCGGATCCTCAGCGGTGACCTCGGCCAGTCGATCCTGCTCAACCGCTCGGTCAGCGCCGCGCTGATCGAGCGCCTGCCGGTGACGCTGGCGCTGGCGGCGCTGGCGCTCGCCTTCGCGGTGGTGGTCGGCGTCACGGCTGGCCTCGTCGCCGCCGTCAACCACAACCGCTGGCCCGATCAGGCAGTGATGACCGCAGCGCTGCTCGGTCTTTCGGTTCCGGATTTCTGGCTCGGCCTGGTCATGGTGCTCGTCTTCGCGGTCTCGCTCGGCTGGCTGCCGAGCGGCGGCTTCACCGCCTTCAGCCAATCGCCCGGCGAGTGGTTGCGCTGCATGATCCTGCCGGCGCTGACGCTGGGGCTCGTGCAGGTCGGCTTCATCGCCCGGATGGCGCGCGCCTCGATGCTCGACACGCTCGGGCAGGACTATGTCCGCACCGCCGACGCCAAGGGCCTCGCGAAGCTGCGCGTCGTGCTCGGCCATGCCTTGCCCAACGCGCTGATCCCGATCCTCACCGTGATCGGCATCGTCTCCGGCGCACTGCTCGGCGGGGCCGTCATCGTCGAGCAGGTCTTCTCGATCCCGGGGATCGGCCGCCTGATCGTCGGCGCCATCGCCGCGCGCGACTTCCCGGTGCTGCAGGGCGGGCTGCTGTTCCTCGCCGTCGTCTATCTCTCGATCAATCTCGTGGTCGACATCCTCTACGCCGTGGTCGATCCGCGCGTGAGACTGGCATGAGCGCGGCTGAGCCGCTCATCGGCCGCGCTGCCCTCCGGCGCCTGCTGCGCCACCGCTCGTTCATGATCGGGGGCGTGCTGGTGCTCGCCATGGTGCTGGTCGCGCTCGCCGCCGACCTGCTCTCGCCCTTCGATCCGCTGCGCAGCAATATCCGCGCACGGCTGGTCGCGCCTGACGCCGCCCACTGGTTCGGCACGGACCATTTTGGCCGCGACATCCTCTCGCGCGTGATGATCGGGGCCCGGATCTCGCTCGCCATAGGGGCCCTCACCGCCATCCTCGCTGGTATCGCCGGGACGCTCTGCGGCGCGGTCGCAGGCTTCTTCCCACGCCTCGACCAGCCGATCATGCGGGTGATGGACGCACTGATGGCGTTCCCCTCGATCGTGCTCGCCATGGTCGTCTCGGCCGTGCTGGGCGCCTCGCTGACCAATGTCGTGATCGCGCTCGCGATAGCGACGACGCCGCACACCGCCCGGATCGTGCGCGCCTCGGTGCTGCTGGAGCGCGAGCTGGACTATGTCTCGGCGGCGCGTTCGATCGGCGTCGGCGAGCTGACCATCCTGTTCAAGCATGTGCTGCGCAATGCGGCCGGGCCGCTGATCGTGCGATTGACCTATGTCTTCGCCATCGCGGTGCTGGCCGAGGCGGCGTTGTCCTTCGTCGGCGCCGGGCCGCCGCCGCCGGCCGCCTCCTTCGGCTCGATCATCGCCCAGGGCCGCGACTTCATGCGCGAGGCGCCGTGGATCACGGTGTTTCCGGGCCTTGCCATCATCGTCTGCGTGCTCGGCCTCAACCTGCTCGGCGACGGCCTGCGCGACGTGCTCGATCCCCGTCTGAAATTCTGACCCGCCGGAGCCTGCGATGAAACGCATCCTGATCGCCGACTGCAAGCAGGAGATCTCGTCCTTCAACCCGCTGCCCTCAGGGTACGACGACTTCCTGATCCGCCATGGCGAGGGGCTCTACGAGCAGCGCGGCAAGAACCAGGAGCTCGGCGGCGCGCTCGCGGTGTTCGAGGCACAGCCGGACATCGAGATCGTGCCGACGATCTGCGCGCGGGCCGGCAGCGCCGGGCTGCTCTCGGCCGAGGGCTGGAAGAGGCTCTCCGAGGAGGTGCTGGCCGCGATCTTTGCAAAGCTAGACGGTATCGACGGAATCTATGTCTCGCTGCATGGCGCGATGGGCGCCGATGGCGAGCTCGATCCGGAAGGCTATCTGCTGGAGAAGCTGCGCGAGCGCGTCGGACCGGAGATGCCGATCGTCATCTCGCTCGACCTGCACGGCATCCTGACCGACCGCATGCTGCGCCAGGTCGACGGCTTTGCGATCTACTGGACCTATCCGCATGTCGACTTCGCCGATACCGGGCGGCGCGCAGCCGAATTGCTGCTGAAGCTGATGGCGGGTGGCGTCAGGCCGGTCGCGGCCCGCGTCGTCATCCCCGCGCTGGTCCGCGGCGACGAGCTCATCACCAAGACCGGCTGCTATGGCGACCTGCTCGCCGAATGCCGCCGGCTGGAAGAAGAGGGCAGCGTGCTCGCGGCCGGCATCATGATCGGCAACCCCTTCACCGACGTGCCGGAATTGTGCTCGCAGGTGCTGATCCTCACCGATGGCGACCCCGCGACTGCCGAGCGGCAGGCGACAAGGCTGGCGCAGGAGTTCTGGCCACTGCGCTTCCGCATGCAGGGCAAGCTCGTGCCGCTCGATCGCGCCATTGCCCAAGCCCGCAGCATCGACGGCCCCGTGATCTTCACCGATGCCGCCGACGCGACCTCCTCGGGCGCTTCGGGTGACAGCAATGCGATCCTCACGGGCCTGCGTCAGGCCGGCTACGGCAAGCGCGCGCTGGCCCAGATCGTCGATGCGCCGGCCGCCGCCTCCGCGCATGCCGCCGGTGTCGGTGCTAATTTATCGCTGACGCTCGGCGGTTCGATCGATCCAGCGCGCTTCCCGCCGCAGCCGGTGACCGCGACGGTCAAGCTGCTCTCGGACGGCGAAGCCTCGCTCGAGACGATGAAGGCGCCGCTCCGGGCCGGCCCGACCGCGGTGCTGACTTACGACAACGTCACTGTCGTGGTGATGAGCCGCTCGGTCAGCCTGTTCGACCGGGCGATGTATTACGCCAACGGGCTCGACCCCGAGGATTTCGACCTCGTCGTGGTGAAGTCGCCGCACACCGAATTCCACATGTACGACCAGTGGTGCGCCCGCAATTTCAACATCGACGCGCCCGGCGCGACCTCGGCCAATCTCAAGAGCCTCGGCCACCGCATCTGCGCCCGCCCGGTCTATCCGCTCGACGACAACGTCGCCTTCGCGCCGCGCGCGACGATCTACGAACTGTGAGGACTGCGCCCATGCCCAGGATCGAGGCTGTCGACTTCTTCTATCTCGCCATGCCCGTCGTCACCGACGAGGCCGATGGCAGCCAGGACGCGCTGCTGGTCAGGGTCGCCGCCGGCGGCCATGTCGGCTGGGGCGAATGCGAGGCGGCGCCGCTGCCCTCCATCGCCGCCTTCATCTGCCCGATGTCGCACGGGGTCTGCCGCCCCGTCGCCGATTCCGTCATCGGTCAGAGGCTGGAGGGACCGGAGGACATCGCCCGCATCGCCGCCGCCGTCGCCTACAACTCGATGGACCTGCTGCAGGCGCCGCATACCTTCTCCGGCGTCGAGATGGCCTTGTGGGATATTCTCGGCAAGCTGCGCTCCGAGCCGGTCTGGCGCCTGCTCGGCTATGCCAAAAGCCATGCCAAGACGCCTTATGCGTCCGTCCTGTTCGGCGACACGCCGCAGGAGACGCTGGAGCGCGCCCGGGATGCCAGGACGCGGAACTTCCGTGCCGCCAAGTTCGGCTGGGGACCGATCGGCCGCGGCAGCGTCGAGGCCGACGCCGAGCATTTCGTCGCGGCGCGAGAGGGCCTGGGGCAGGATGGCATCCTGCTGGTCGATACCGGACAGATCTTCATCGAGGATGTCGAGCGCGCCGCTGCCCGGCTGCCGGCGATGGAGAAGGCCGGTGTCCTCTGGTTCGAGGAGCCCTTTCACGCCAGCGCTCTCGAAGCCTACGGCGCTCTCGCCAGGCGCAGCGCCAAGGTGCGCCTCGCCGGCGGCGAAGGCGCCCACAACGAATCGATGGCGCGGCACCTGATCGACTATGGCGGCATCGGCTATGTCCAGATCGATTGCGGCCGGATCGGCGGTATCGGCCCGTCCAAGGCGGTGGCCAATTATGCGGTGGCGAAGGGCGTGACCTTCGTCAACCACACCTTCACTTCGCATCTGGCGCTGTCGGCCTCGCTGCAGCCCTATGCCGGGCTCGCCGATCACGAGATCTGCGAATATCCGGCGATGCCGAAGCCGCTCGCGACGGCGATCTCCGCCAATCATCTGGAGCGCGACGCACAGGGGCAGGTCGCCGCTCCGGATGCGCCCGGCCTCGGCATCGAGGTCGCGACCGCCGCACTGCAGAGCTACCTGCAGGAGGTCGAGATCTCGGTCCAGGGCAAGCGTCTCTACAGTACGCCGAGGCTTTGAAGAGAAACGCCGCGAGCCTGTGCCATGCGCGAGCTCGGCGAAGCGGATGGCACAGCACCGCCCGCATAAGGCTGAATTTTAAGGGGGAAAGGTGGTACAGCCACCCCGGCTTGAACGGGGGACCTCTAGATCCACAATCTAGCGCTCTAACCAACTGAGCTATGGCTGCACGGCTTGCGCCTTGTGTCGCGGCGCTCGGAAGCGGTCCGGCGACGGCGCGGAACCTAGTGCCACGCCTCGCCGAATGCAACGGTGAAATGCATGCCGGCGCGCGGAAAACCGCGCCGGCTTTGAAATCAGCGGCGCGGCAGCTCCTGGCGGGCCGTGGCGGCGAGATCGCCGAGATGGGCCGCGAAGGATTCGTAGCTGCGGCGGAAGGCCTTGGCCTGGAGCGCGACCGCGTCGGCGGCGCTCTGCGTCCTCGCCAGGGTCTCGACCTCGCCCAGGGTCGCCTTCAGCTCGGCGCAGGCGTGGTCGAGCACCTTGGCCTGGACCGTGCCGAAAGCACGCGTCAGCGCCAGCGTCGGCTCGAGCCAGGCAGCCGCAGAGAATGCGACGGCGGCAGCCGGCTTCGGCGTTTCGACGGGCGGAGCGGCAGCGGGCACGATGGCGGCGGGGGCAGCCGCCGGCCTGGCGGCCTCGACGACCTTGACCGGCGCGGGAGCGGGCGTTGCCGCGACGGGAGCCACCGGCTTCGCGGCAACCGGCTCGACCTTGGCGGGAGCCGGCTGCGTCTTGACCGGCTCGGCGACGGCCTTGACCGGTGCAGGCGATGTGGCGGGAGCCGGCTTCGCAGCCGCAACCTTGGTCTCGGACTTCGCTGCAGGAGCGGCAACCTTGGCGGCCGACTTCGCGACCTTCGTCTTCTGCGGGGCAACGCGCTTGGCGGGCTCCGGCGCAAGCTTCGCAGCGGGCTTCGCGACGGCAACAGCGGCGGGCGCGGCCTTCACGATCGGCTGGGGGGCAGGCTCGAGCTTGGCCTCGACCTTGGGCGCAGGCGCAGCCACGACCGGGGCGGCGGCGGGCTTCACGTCGACAACGGGCTTGACCTCGGGGGCCTTGGCCGGAGCCGCCGGCGCGACCGGCTTCGGCTCGCTCAGCGCCTTGACCGGCGCGAGGCTGACCGGCGCCTTGCCGGGGGTAGTCTGCTTAGCCATCGGATCTCTCCTTCACGGTTGCGGCAGGACCAACCTGCGCGATCGACGAAACCGGGCCTGGGCATGGCCCCGAGAGGCGGCTTCACCTGCCTGGGGTCATGCATCTGGGCCCGGCCGCCACGTCGTGAAAGCCCGCTCCGCGCCCGCGGCGCGCCGGCTTCACTTCAGCTTGGTCGCCTTGGCGGCGGTCTCGGCGGTCTTCTTGGCGACATCCTGCACCGTCGCGCCGACTTCCTTGAGCTGCTCCTGCAGCGCGGCAACTTGCGCCTTCAGGAACTCGGACTGGTGCTGGAGCACCTCGTTCATGTCCTTGGACTTGACCAGCTTGTCAGCGAGGTCGAAAGCGGCTGCGATGTTGTTCTCAGCGTAGGACATCGCCTTCTTGGTCATGTCCTGGACGTTGACGCGGGCCGACTCGGCCGAGCCATGGGCGCTGTCGACGGCCTTCTGGGCGGCGCCGATGAAACCGTCGAAGGCCTTGCGAGCCTGGTCGACGCTCTTCTCGGCGAACTCGCGCATTTCGGTGGGAACTTCGTAGGGAAGCTTGCCGTCCATCGTGGGTCCTCCTGCGACCGGGCCAGGCGTTCTCGCCGTCTCCGACGTCACGCCGCTATTGTGCACTGCAATATCATTATTGCGGTGCAATGACAACGCCGCCCCGGACCAAGCGGCCAGAGGCATATTAACGCTGTTTCGAAACGTCGGGGGAGAGGCAGGGTTCCCACATGGATTCACCCTGCTCGCGCGGTTATTAAAGATTTGTTAGGCATATTCGCGCGGGCTGGAGTCGCCAGCAGGTTGAGCGGAGCGGTATGAGCGAATCCGGACGGGACTGGGACGGCATTGCCGGCGCGTTGGTGCAGGATCCCGCATTTGCGGGCTTCGCTCGCGACGGCGCGCTTCTGCTCTGGCCGGCCGGCGCCGATGCGCCGGCCTTCGCCAATGCCGGCGGCCGCGCGCTGCTCGATGCCTTCGGCGGCGCGGCGAAGCTACCGATAGCGACGCGCGAGCGCCTGCACCTCCTCGCCAGCGGGCTCGCCTCGCTGACTGCGCTCAGGCTCGAACGATTGCGGCTCGGCGCGTCCCTGACCGGGCTGGTGACTTGCGGCTGCAAGCGCGTCGAGACCGGTTCGGGCCCGGCGCTGGCCGTCGGCGTCACGGCCTCCGAGCTCCGGCGCCTCGGCATCACCGTGCCGAAGGAAGCGCCGTCTGCTCCTGCGGCGCCGGCTGTTACCCCCTCCCCTGCCGCGCCCGCGACGATCTCCGATGCGGACGAACCGACCGAATCACCGAGGCAGCCGCGCCGCGCCAATCTGCGCTTCCTCTGGGAAAGCGACCTCGGCGGCAGGCTGATCAGCCTGTCGCAGGACTTCGCCGGGCTGGTCGGCCAGCAAGCCGCGAACGCAACGCAAGGCCGGGACTGGCGCGCCTTGCTGGCGAGCGATGTCGTCGACCTTGAGGGCGACCTTGCGACGCGCCTCGCGACCTCCTCGACCTGGAGCGGCCGGGCCGTGCTCTGGCGCGTTTCCGCTGGCGAAGGTGCCCGCGTCGAGCTTTCGGGCTTTCCCTTGTTCGATGGCGAGCGCAACCCCGCTGGCTTCCGCGGTTTCGGTCTGGCCCGTTCGGCTGCGAACGAAGCTTTTCCGGAGCGTGAGGCTCTGGAAAAGGACGCCATCGCGATTGCTCCGCAGGCCGAAGGCCTAGACACGGAGCCGGAAGCAGCCACGACCGAGCAACCCCTGCCGGAACGCGCTGCCGTCGACGAATCCAATTCTGTCTCTGCTGAACCTGCCGAAGCCGTTTCCGCGGACGACAACCCTGAAGCGGAGAGCTCGGTCGAGGCGCCTGCGCAGCTTGAAGCCCAGGACATCGCAGCCGAGCTCGGTGCTTCGGCCGACGGCATCCAGACGGAGCAGGTTGACGACAGCGGCGACGCCCCGCAGGCCAGCGAGCCGCCGCAGCCGGCCCCTGCAGCTCCGCACGCCAATGTCGTGCCGCTGCGCAACGGCCATCTCGCCGCCGTCCGCCCAGTGCTGGAGCCGTCAAAAACCCTGCTCTCCTCGGCCGAGCGCAGCGCCTTCCGCGAGATCGCCAAGGCGCTCGGCGCACGCATCGCCGGGGAGGAGAACGAGCCCGGCGAACCGCGCCTGCCGGTCGCCGCCCCGCTGCGCGTCCGCGACAAGGAAGCGGCGGCGACGGAGAATACGTCCGCTCCGTCTCCGGCGACTGCGCCCTCACCGGCAGCCGCGACTGTCGAAGCGCGGCCGCGCGTCGCCAACGCCCATGCCGAGATTCTCGACCGGCTGCCGATCGCGGTGCTGGTCAATCGCGACGAGGCGGCGCTCTACGCCAACCGCACTTTGCTCGATCTGCTCGACTATGCCGATCTCGACGATCTCACCGCGGCCGGCGGCGTCAGCAAGCTGATCAAGGGCGCCAGCCGCAGCAGCGGCGGCGCGATGATTCTGGTCGACCGCAAGGGCGGGCTGATCAGCGTCGACGGCCGGCTCTCCAGCGTGAGCTGGCAGGGCGAGCCCGCGACGCTGATGGCCTTCCGCAACAGCGTGCCGGGCGGCGACCTCAAGATGCTGACGCCCGAAGAGGCGGAGGAGCAGGAGCTCGCGGCCGAGTTCGAGGCGGAAGAAGAAGAGGCGTCCGCCCGCGTCGAGCTGCTCAGGATGGAGGGGCAGGCGAACGAAGCCCGCGTCTCCGAGCTCGCCGCCATGCTCGACACCGCGACCGACGGCGTCGTCACCGTCGACGGGCGCGGCCGGATCCTCGCGCTCAACAAGAGCGCCGAAGCGCTGTTCGGCTACGACCAGCGCGAGGTTGCCGGCGAGCTCTTCACCCTGCTGTTCGCGCCGGAGAGCCATTCGCCGGCGCTCGACTATCTCGACGGGCTGATCGGCGGCGGCGTCGCCTCGCTGATGAATGATGGCCGCGAGGTCATCGGGCGCGTGCGCCAGGGCGGGCGCATCCCGCTGTTCATGACCATGGGCCGCATCGCCGAGGGGCCGGACAGCAAGTTCTGCGCCGTGCTGCGCGACATCACAGCCTGGAAGAAGACCGAGGGCGAGCTGGTCGAGGCGCGCAAGGCTGCCGAGAAGGCGAGCGCGCAAAAGTCCGACGTGCTCGCCAAGATCAGCCATGAGATCAGGACGCCGCTCAACGCCATCATCGGCTTCGCCGAGGTGATGGCCGAGGAGCGTTTCGGGCCGATCGAGAACGAGCGCTACAAGGAATATCTGCGCGACATCCACCAGTCGGGCGGCTACGTCATCAGCCTGGTCAACGACCTGCTCGACCTCGCCAAGATCGAGGCCGGCAAGCTCGATCTCGACTTCGGCAGCGTGAACCTGAACGAGATCGCGCTCTCGGCGGTCAACCTGCTGCAGCCGGAAGCGCAGCGCGGCCGCGTCGTGCTGCGCTCCGGCCTCGCGCCGAAGCTACCGCCGGTCGTCGCCGACGAGCGCTCGCTGCGCCAGATCGTGATCAACCTGCTCTCCAATGCGGTGAAGTTCACTGATGCCGGCGGGCAGGTCATCGTCTCGACCGCGCTCGGCGACCAGGGCGAGGCGATCCTGCGGGTGCGCGACACCGGCATCGGCATGGACGATGACGAGATCAAGCTGGCGCTGGAGCCGTTCCGCCAGGTGCCGACGACGCGCAGATCCGGCGGCACCGGTCTCGGCCTGCCGCTCACCAAGGCGCTGGTCGAGGCGAACCGGGCGGCGCTGACCATCACCAGCGTCAAGAAGGAAGGCACGCTGGTCGAGGTCACCTTCCCGCCGCAGCGGGTGCTGGCGAGCTGACGGCGCGGAGCGGCGGAGCACGCCGCTCGAAGCCGGCAGAAGCGGAATCTTAAGGAAAAACCCCGCACATCTTCCCGGGATGCCGTAGGCCGATGTCCGGGATATGCGGCCGCTGTCCGCACGGCTCTGCGGCGCTGGCGCATTCCCGGGCAGCCGGCGAGCATCGAACTCGTGCGGTTACCCGATGTCGAAGCATCACAGCCTCAGCTACCGGTTCTGGGCGGCTCTCGCGGTGATCCTCGGCTGCTCCGTGGTTCTCGGCGCGATCCTGATCTCGACCTATTATCGCGAATTGCAGGCGACCCGGCTCAGCGAGAGGCGGCTCGAACACTTCCAGCTGGTGATGCGAGCGGTGAACCGCCTCTCGGCGGAGCGTGGCCCGGTCAACAGCGTGCTTGGCGAGGAGCCGAGCGCCGACAGTCCGTCGCGCAAGCGTCTGATTACCTTCCGGGCGAACACCGACGCGGCCTTGGACCAGCTGGGCCCGATCGTCGGGTTCTCGCAGCAGCTGGCGCAGGCGCGCCGGTCTCTCGCGCATGCCCGGCAGTTGGTCGACGCCCTCGACCGCCAGCCCTTGCGGGCCCGCAGCCCGGAGGAGTTCCACAACGTCGTCCTGGCAATGTTCGCGGCCGTCGACACGGCGCAGTCGCTGGTGGACGCTGCAATCGGTGACTTCAACGCCACGGAATCAGCTCACCTGATCGGAACCGCGCTGGTCGCCCGGATGCTGAGCGACATCCGCGAGCAGGTCGGGCGCATGGGCTCGAATTTCGTCGCCTCGATCGCAGCGCGCACGCCGATCAGCCCCGAGCAGCGCACGGCGCACGATATCGCCTATGGCCGGGTACTCGGCTTCTGGCAGATGGTCGAACAGCAGATCGCAACCAGCTCTGACCCGCAGGCCATCGCGATGTGCCGCACCGTCAGCGAGGATTTCTTCGGCCGCGGCATGGCGATCTACCGCGATATCCTCGCTGCTGGCGATGACGGCAATTACAGCTTCGATACGATCGGCTTCACGAACCAGATCGTGCCGACCTTCGCTTCGATGGAACGGCTGCGCGACATCTACCTCGATTCAGCCGTCGCGAAAGTGAAGGCCGATGGCGAGCATGCGCGCCGGCTCCTGATCATCATCAGCGCCATCACCCTGACTGCCCTGCTGCTCGAGCTGGTGCTCGTCGTCGCCAGCCAGACCCTGTTGTTCCGCCCGCTTCTCCAGGCGCGCGACGCCATTATGGTCCTGGCCGCCGGCAGGACCGAAAAATCCTATGCAGCGCCAGGTGCGCGCGGAGAGATCGGCAGCCTATTCAAGGCCCTCGACACGTTGCGCGGCAAGCTGATCGAGCGCGACGCCCTCGACCGGGAAAAGCTGAAGCTGACCGCCCAATTGCGGCAGCTGGCGGAAACGGACGGGCTGACGGGCATCCTCAACCGCGGCGCGCTCGAACAACGCGCCGCGAGCCTGCTGGCCGCCCTCCCGCCACAACAGTCCCTGCCGTTGATCCTGCTCGACATCGACCATTTCAAGAGCATCAACGATCGCTACGGCCACATCGCCGGCGACGAGGTGCTGAAGGAAACGGCGCGCCGGCTGCAGGCCGCCCTGCGACCGGTGGACATCGTCGCCCGTTTCGGCGGCGAAGAGTTCGCGATCCTGCTGCCGGACCCACAGACGCCGCCGAGCCAGATCGCCGAGCGCCTGCGCAACACCTTCCTCGCCTCGCCCTTCACGCTCGATACGGGGGCAACCCTGGCGGTGACCGCGAGCTTCGGCGTCGCCGCGATGGCGCCGGCCGCAGGTAGCTGGTCCGATCTCGTCGAGGCCGCTGACCAGGCGCTCTACGAGGCCAAGGCGGCCGGCCGCAACCGGGTGGTCACGCGGACGGCTGCCTGAGCGATGTGCGGATGCCCTGACGGCGGCGCGCTAGAGCAGCGTTCCGCCCAGGATCAGCGCGGCGATGCTGAAATAGATGACGAGGCCGGAGACATCGACCAGCGTCGCCACGAACGGCGCCGAGGCGCTGGCGGGGTCGAAGCCGAGCCGGGTCAGGATGAAGGGCAGCATCGAGCCGGTCAGCGAGCCGAAGGTGACGATGCCGACCAGCGCCGCGCCCACCGTCGCCGCAACCAGCATCCAGTGCTCGCCATAATCGTAGAGGCCGAGCTTCTGCCAGACGATGACGCGGACGATGCCGATCGTGCCGAGAATGGCGCCGAGCGTCAGCCCGGTCGGCAATTCGCGCAGCGCCACCCGCCACCAGTCGCGGACCGCCAGCTCGCGCAGGGCGAGCGCGCGGATGATCAGCGAGGTCGCCTGCGAGCCGGAATTGCCGCCCGAGCTCATGATCAGCGGGATGAACAGCGTCAGCACGATCGCCTTTTCGAGCTCGCCCTCGAAATATTGCATCACCGATGCCGTCAGCATCTCGCCGATCAGCAGCACGCTGAGCCAGCCGGCGCGCTTGCGGATCATGGTGAGGAAGCCGATCTGGTTGTAGGGCTCGCCGAGCGCCTCCATGCCGCCGAGCTTGTGGACGTCCTCGGTGGTCTCGTCGACCATCGCGTCGATGACGTCGTCGACGGTGACGATGCCAAGGATATGCCTGTCATCATCGACCACCGGCACGGCCAGCAGATTGTACTTGGCGATCAGCCGCGCCACGTCCTCGCGATCGGTCGCGGGTGAAACGCTGACCGGCTCGCGCCGGCCGGCCGCCGAGCCGACGAGCGCCTCGGGATCACCCGAGATCAGCCGGCGCAGCGCCACGGCCTGCTGCAGGGTCTGCGTCGACGGGTCGAGCACATAGATCGCATAGACGGTCTCGCGGGTGCGCTCGACGGTGCGCACATGCTCGAGCGTCTGCGCCACCGTCCAGTCGGCCGGGACGCTGACGAATTCGGTGGTCATGATCGCGCCGGCGCTGTGCTCGGGATAGGCGAGCAGCGAGGCGAGCGCCGCCTTGGTCTCGCGGTCGAGCCGCGCGACGAAGCGATGCCGCTCAGGCTCGGAGAGGTCGTTGCGGAAGATGTCGGCGATCCGGTCGGACGACATCCCCTGGATGAAGCCGACGGCGCGGTCGAGCGGCAGCGCCTTCAGGATGGCGCCCGGCTCATGCAGCTCGGGCTGGTCGAGGACATCGATCGCCCGCCCCTTGGGCAGGTTCAGCAGGACGTCCGCGGCATAAGCAGGCTCATGCTCGTTGAGCCGCTCGACGATGTCGGCGACGTGCGTACGCGCCAGCGTTGCGGCAAGAGCCCCGGCCGGGAGCTCGACGGCAGGCAGGATTTCGGTGACAGCGGCGTTCATGGCTCGCTTCCTTCTGGGTTGGCCGTCGAGCGGCCAAACCAAAGCGAGCCTGCCGGTTAAGGATCAGGCGCCCGGGCGAGCCGAAGACGGCAAGGACTGTCGACTGGGACTGTCGCTTGGCATGGGGATCGTGGGTTCCTGTGGAGTCGCCGGCCGGGCCGCAGCACGGATCGGCGAACGAGGGCGCACATGCGCCCGGGCGCCGCACTCGTCAACCCCCTTCTGCCTCGCATCTGCACGACGCGGCGGGCGAAGCCGCGCATTGGCGGCCGGCAGCACAGGCTCTAGAGTTTCGGCATCTGTTCTGACGAGTGAGCGAGCCGCCATGGATTTTGCCCTGACCGAGGAGGAAGAGCTCATCCGCGAGAGCGCGCGCAAGCTCGCCACCGAGCGGCTGGCGCCGCTGGCGGAGCGGCTCGACCGCGGCGAAGGCCGGCCGGAGTTCCTCGCCAACCTGAAGCTGCTGGCCGAGAACGGCTTCATGGCGCTCAACGTCAAGGGACTGTTCGGCGGAACCGAAGCCGGCACCGTCGCCTTCGCCCTGACGCTGGAAGAACTCGCCGCCGCCTGCGCCTCGACGGCGGTCACGACCTCGGTGACCAACATGGTCGGCGAGGTGATCCAGGCCGTCGGCAACGAGGAGCAGAAGTCAGCCTATCTGCCGAAACTGGCTGACGGCACCTATCCTGCCGGCGCCTTCTGCCTGACCGAGGCCGGGGCGGGTTCCGACCCAGCCGGCATGAAGCTGCGCGCGCGGCGCGACGGCGATGCTTACGTTCTCGACGGCCAGAAGATCTTCATCACCTCCGGCGAATATGCCGGGCTCTTCGTGGTCTGGGGCGTGACCGATCCCGATGCGCCCAAGGGCAAGGGCATTTCGGTCTTCCTGGTGCCGGCCGACACGCAAGGCGTCAGCGTCGGCAAGGCCGAGACAAAGATGGGCCAGACCGGCTCGGCGACCAACACCATCCATTTCGACGGGGCGCGCATCCCTGCCGCCAATCTGATGGGCAAGGAGAATGACGGCTTTCGCGTCGCGGTCGGCGAGCTCGCCGGCGGGCGCATCGGCGTCGCCTCCGTCTCGCTCGGCATCGCCCGCGCCGCGATGGACGCGGCCAAGTCCTATGCGCGCGAGCGCAAGCAGTTCGGCCAGGCGATCTCGGAGTTCCAGGGCCTGCAGTGGATGATCGCCGACCGCGAGCTCGACCTGCACGCAGCGCGCCTCCTGATCCTCGACGCAGCGGCGAAGAAGGATCGCGGCGAGCCCTTCGCCAAGGAAGCCTCGATGGCCAAGCTCTTCGCCTCGGAGGCGGCGCATCGCTGCACCGATACGGCGATTCAGATCCATGGCGGTACCGGCTATTGCCGCGACTTCCCGGTCGAGCGCTATGCGCGCGATGCCCGCATCACCCGGATCTACGAGGGCACCTCCGAGATCCAGCGCCTGATCATCGCGCGCGAGACCTTGCGTCAGCTCGGCTGAGCTTCCTAGATCATCGCGCGTTTGAACGGACGCGGTCACGATGATCTAGCACATTGTTATAGCATCGGATTTTCCCGAAAAGTGGATTCCACTTTTCGGTCCGATGCTATAGAATTTCCTTCTCCGCATCCGCCGGATTCGGAGCCCTTTCCCGTTCGCCGGAATCCCGCTGATGTCCCTGACCATCTATGGCTGCTATCGCTCGCGCGCGACCCGCAATGTCTGGCTCGCCAACGAGCTCGGCATCACCTTCAAGCATGTGCCGGTGATCCAGGTCTATCGCCTGCCCGATCCAAACGCTCCGGGCGCGCCGATCCATACTCGCAGCGCCGAGTTCATGGCGGTCAACCCGAACGGCCATGTCCCGTCGATCGACGATGACGGCTTCGTCATGCACGAATCGCTGGCGATCAACCTCTACCTCGCCCGCAAGCATGGCGGGCCGGTCGCGCCGAAAGACGTCCAGGAGGAAGGGCTCGCCACGATGTGGGCGCTATGGGCCGCGACAGAATGCGAAACCAATGCGCTCAACCTGACCTACCATCTCGCCGCTTATCCGCCGGAGAAGCGCGACCCGGCCATCGTCAGCAAGGCGCTCGAGGCGCTGGCCGCCCCGTTCGCGGTGCTCGACAAGGCGCTGGCGGAAGGCGGCGGCTATGTCATGGGCGGGCGCTTCACGGTCGCCGACATCAACACCGCCGAGGTGATCCGCTACGCCAAGCCGGCGACGCAGCTCTTCGACGCCGCCCCGAACGTCAAGGCCTGGCTCGACAAGCTGCATCAGCGCCAGGGCTTCAAGGCGATGTGGGCGGCGCGCGAGGCGGAGCCCGCCTGAGTAACAGCATCGCGGAAATCGGGTGGCCGGGACTGTCCCGGCTGCCTACTGACGCAGGATGACCCGCCCTGCGAGGACAGATTGCGCCATGACACAGCCGACCTCAGCCGCCTCGCTGCGCATGGGCCCGACCGAGTGGCTCCTGCTCGTCGCGCTTTCGATCCTGTGGGGCGGCTCGTTCTTCTTCAACAAGCTCACCGTTGCGGAATGGCCGCCCTTCGCGGTGGTGCAGGTGCGCGTCGGGCTGGCGGCGCTCTCGCTGCTGCTGGTGGTACGGATCACCGGACAATCCATGGCGGTCGGGCGCAGCATCTGGCTCGCCTTCTTCGGCATGGGCATCCTCAACAACCTGATCCCGTTCAGCCTGTTTCTCTGGGGCCAGCAGCAGATCGCCAGCGGCCTCGCCTCGATCCTGAATGCGACGACGCCGATCTTCGCCGTTCTGGTGATGCATTGCTTCGGCAATGAGAAGGCGACCGGGCTGAAGCTCGGCGGCGTGCTCGCCGGCCTCGTCGGCGTCGGCATCCTGATGGGCCCCGACGCGCTTGGCGGCCTCGGCTCAAATCTGGCGGCGCAGCTCGCCTGCGTCCTAGCCGCAGTCTCCTATGCCTTCTCCGGCTTGTTCGGACGCCGCTTCCGCGGCCTGCCGCCGCTCGTCGCCGCAACCGGCCAGTTGTCGGCGTCGACGATCATGATCATCCCGATCGTCTTCGTGCTGCACCCGCCCTGGACGCTGCCGATGCCCTCACAACAGGCTATCCTGGCCGCGATCGGCCTGGCGCTGATCTCGACCGCGCTGGCCTACATCATCTTCTTCCGGATCATGCGCACCGCCGGGCCGAGCAATGTCATGCTCGTGACCTTCCTGATCCCAGTCAGCGCCATCCTGCTCGGCTCCGGCCTCCTCGGCGAGGAGCTGCTGCCGCGCCATTTCGCCGGCATGGCGGCGATCTTCGTCGGGCTCGCCCTGATCGACGGTCGTGTTGCCGGGCTGTGGAGCGCCAAGCGGGCTGACGCCCCGACGGCTTGACCGAGCTCGGCCCGGCACTCACAAGCCTGCAAGAACCATATCGCACCGCCCGATTGGATGCGGCGCCGTTCACGCTGTGGACGGTGCTGGCGCGTCGATGAGCTTTGTTGCCAAAAAATTATGAATTGCTCTAGGGTCGCAAAACTGGCGATTAGCGCTAAAGGGCATAACCGAAACGACTGGATGATATCACAAA
Source organism: Allobosea sp. NPDC055332 (assembly GCF_053645455.1). Lineage (NCBI taxonomy): Bacteria > Pseudomonadati > Pseudomonadota > Alphaproteobacteria > Hyphomicrobiales > Alloboseaceae > Allobosea > Allobosea sp. NPDC055332. The sequence goes on from NZ_JBSHMO010000002.1 coordinate 908,772, forward strand.
AAGCGATACGCCAGAGGGGAGCGCGACAACCATGGACCTGCGGCAACTGCGATGTTTCATCGCGGTGGCGGAAGAGCTGCACTTCGGCCGGGCGGCCGAGCGGCTCGGCCTCGCACCGCCGGCGCTTTCACGCCAGATCAGCGCGCTCGAGGACGAGCTCGGCGTCAGCCTCCTGACCCGCACCACGCGGCAGGTCGCGCTCACGCGCGCCGGGCTGATCATGCTGGAAGAGGCCAAGGCCATCCTGGTCCGGATGGAGCGGGCCTCCCGTTCGGTGCGCGAGGCCTCGCTGGCCTCGAGCAAGGTGCTGCGCGTCGGCGCGATCGATGCCGCTTCCTCGAGCTTCGTGCCGGAAGCGCTCGTCACTTTCCGCTCGCGCCATCCCGGCATCGAGATCAAGTTCGTCGAGGCGATGACGGCCCCGCTCGTGCAGATGCTGGAGGCGGGCAAGCTCGACCTCGCTCTGCTGCGCCCGCCGCGCAAGCCGACCGACTGCGCCTTCGAGATCCTGCGCGTCGAGCGGCCGATCGTGGTGCTGAGCGAGAGCCACCCGCTCGCCGCACGTGAATATCTCACCATGCAGGACTTGGTCGGCGAGCCCTTCGTGGTGCCCTCGAAGCGCATCCGCCCCTTCGCCTACGACCTCGTCATGGCCTATTTCGAGAGCGTAGGCGCGGTTCCCAACGTCACCATCGAGGCGACCGAGAAGCCGGCGATGATGTCGGCGGTCGCCGCCGGGCTCGGCATGGCGCTGGCGCCGGACTGGGTCTCGCGGCTGAGCTTCCCCGGCGTGACGATGCGGCGCCTGCGCGGCGCGCTGCTCGATCCGCCACCTCCCGGCGCACTGGTCGGCGTCGCCTGGCGGCCGCACCAGAAGCTCGCCGCCCGCGACGATTTCCTCGCCATCCTGCGCGAGAGCGTGACCCTGATCGACGACGGCAACGTGCTGCCGTTCAGCGTAACCGGGCACGGCAGGAAATCTGCCGCGCGCGCAGCAACCACCCGAGCCGGAGGACATTGATGAGTCTGAACAAGATCGAGGCTGCGCGAGGTTGGCGCATCCGCTCGACGCAGGACCTGGCCGCCGGCCTGTTCATGATCGCTCTGGCAGGGCTGGCATTGCTCCTGTCGAGTGACCTTCCGATGGGCACGCTGCGCCAGATCGGCCCGGGCATGCTGCCGAAGAGCTTTGCGGTGATCTGCGCCGGGCTCGGCGCGCTGCTGGCCTTCAACTCGCTGCGCTACAACGGCGAGAAGCTCGCCGGCTGGTCCTGGCGCGGCGTCATCTTCGTGCTCGGTGCGGCCGTCGTCTTCGGCCTGACGATCCGCGGCTTCGAGGTCGGCCCGCTCAAGGTGCCGCAGCTCGGCATGCTCGTCTCCGGTCCGCTCGTGGTGATCATCTCCGGCCTCGCGGCGGAGGATGTGAAGCTGAAGGAGCTGGTGATCTTCGCCATCGCCATGACGATCGGCTGCGCCCTGATGTTCAAATACGCGCTGGGTCTGCCGATCCCGCTGGCGCCCTGGCTGCTGGGAATCTGAGCCATGAGTGAAATGCTCGCGCATCTCTCGCTGGGCTTCGGCGTCGCGCTGACGCTGAAGAACATCGCGCTCTGCTTCGTCGGCTGCCTGGTCGGCACGCTGATCGGCGTGCTCCCCGGCGTCGGCCCGGTCGCCACCATCGCCATGCTGCTGCCGATCACCTTCGGGCTCGATCCCGTCGGCGCGCTGATCATGCTCGCCGGCATCTACTACGGCGCGCAGTACGGCGGCTCGACCACGGCGATCCTGGTCAACATCCCGGGCGAGGCGACCGCCGTCGTCACCACGCTCGACGGCCACCAGATGGCCAAGCAGGGCCGCGCCGGCGTCGCGCTCGGCACTGCAGCGATCGGCTCCTTCTTCGCCGGCTGCGTCGCGACCGTGATCATCGCCGCGCTCGGCGCGCCGCTGACCCGGCTCGCCTTGCTGTTCGGCCCGGCCGAATACTTCTCGCTGATGGTGATGGGCCTGTGCTTTGCCGTCGTGCTGGCGCGCGGCTCGATCCTCAAGGCCTTCTGCATGATCATGCTCGGCCTGCTGCTCTCGACCGTCGGCACCGACCTCGAGACCGGCCAGGAGCGCATGACCTTCGGCTTCCCGCCGCTCTCGGACGGCATCGACTTCGCCGTGCTGGCGATGGGCGTGTTCGGCTTCGCCGAGGTGCTGCGCAACCTCGAGAACCCGGAAGCACGCGATGTCGTCAAGTCCAAGATCGGCAAGCTTCTGCCCGACTGGAACGACATCAAGCAGTCGGCGGCGCCGTGCATACGCGGCACCTTCATCGGCGGCATTCTCGGCATTCTGCCCGGCAACGGCGCAGTGCTCGGGCCGTTCGCGAGCTACACGATCGAGAAGAAGCTGGCGAAGGACCCCTCGCGCTTCGGCAAGGGCGCGATCGAGGGTGTGGCCGGGCCGGAATCGGCCAACAATGCCGGCGCGCAGACCGCCTTCATCCCGCTGCTCACCCTCGGCATCCCGCCGAATGCGGTGATGGCACTGATGGTCGGCGCGATGACGATCCACGGCATCATCCCCGGCCCGCAGGTCATGACCAAGAACCCCGACCTGTTCTGGGGCATGATCGCCTCAATGTGGATCGGCAACCTGATGCTGCTGATCATCAACCTGCCGCTGGTCGGCGTCTGGGTGAAGCTGCTGCAGGTGCCCTACCGGCTGATGTTCCCGGCGATCCTGATCTTCTGCTCGATCGGCATCTACTCGGTGAACAACCAGCCCGTGGACGTCGCCTTCACTGCGCTGTTCGGCCTGTTCGGCTACCTCCTGATCAAGCTCGGCTTCGAGCCGGCTCCGATGCTGCTCGGCTTCGTGCTCGGCAAGCTGATGGAAGAGAAGCTGCGCCAGGCGCTGATCATCTCGCGCGGCTCGTTCATGACCTTCCTGGAGCGGCCGATCTCGGCCGGCCTGCTGCTGGTCGCCGTCGTGATCCTCGTCATCGCGCTCCTGCCGTCGATGTCGAAGAAGCGCGACGAGGTCTTCACCGAATGACGGGGTTGTCGTCCAATCCCGTTCCACCATCTTCAGGATACCGCATTAGGGAGGATAACCTCGTGAAGACGCTCGTCCTTGGTTTCGCCGCAGCGCTCGCCTTGACACTGCCGGCGCAGGCCCAGTCCAAGTATCCGGAGCGGCCGATCACCATGATCGTGCCCTTCGCCGCTGGCGGCCCGACCGACATCATCGCCCGCATCGTCAGCGAGAACATGTCGAAGACGCTCGGCCAGCAGATCGTGGTCGAGAACGTCGCCGGCGCCGGTGGCACCACCGGCATCGCCCGCGCGGTGTCGGCGACGCCGGACGGCTACACCATCGCGATGGGGCATCTGGGCACCTTCTCGGCGGCGCCGGCCACCTATCCCGGCCTGAAATACGACCCGATCAACGGCATGACGACGATCGGCCTCGCCGGTGGCACGCCGATCCTGATCGTCGCCAAGAAGGCCTTCGCGCCGAAGGACCTCAAGGAATTCGTCGCCTATGTTAAGGGCAACACCGACAAGGTGAACGAGGCCCATGCCGGCGTCGGCTCGGTGTCGTGGACGACCTGCACCCTGCTCAAGGGCCAGCTCGGCGTGCCGAAGCTGAACTCGGTCGCCTATCGCGGCACCGGTCCGGCGCTGAACGACCTCGTCTCCGGCCAGGTCGACTTCATGTGCGACCAGATCGTCAGCGTCGCCGAGCAGATCAAGGCCGGCACCATCAAGGCCTACGCCATCGCCTCGGCGGAGCGCTCGCCCGCTTTGCCCGACGTCCCGACCACCAAGGAAGCCGGGCTGCCGGAGTACCAGATCGAGGCCTGGAACGGCATCGCCGCACCGAAGGGCCTGCCGAAGGAGGCCGTCGACAAGCTGGTCGACGCGCTCGACAAGGCGCTGAACGACGAGACCGTCAAGAAGCGCCTGCTCGACCTCGGCACCGTGCTGCCGACCAAGGAAGAGCGCACCCCTGCCGGCTTCGCCGCGATCATCAAGCGCGATGCCGACAAGCTCTCGCCGGTGCTCGCCGCCGCGCCGAAGCAGTAAGCGGCACGACACAAGTGTTTATGGACGGCGGGCCCACCGGCCCGCCGTTTTCTTTTACGCCGTGCCGACTACGATGTGGCATGCGCCGCATCGTCCTGCCTGTCTCCCCGCTCTCCGCCGAAACCTTCGCTCCCTATGGGCGCGTCCTGTCTCCTTCGGGAGCACGCGACACCGGCCGCGAGGGCTACGACATCTGGATCCAGCCCTTTGCCGCCGAAAGCCGGCCGCGGCTGCAGATCGTGCGCTATCACGCGCGGCCCTTCATCGTCGCACTGATCGAACGGCATCGTCATGTCACTGAAGCGCGCCAGCCGCTCGGTGGCCCGACCGCCATCATCGTGGTCGCCGAGCCGTCGGAGCTGCCGCCGGCGCCCGAGGCGCTGCGGGCCTTCCGGCTCGATGGCGAAGGCGTGCTGTTCCACCGCGGCACCTGGCACGCGATCGACGCCTATCCGGAGCGCGAAAGCCATGCCGACTTCCTCTTCCTGTCGGAGGAGGCGACGGTGAACGAGCTGTTCGACAACCCCGGGCGGGCGCCCGAGCGTACGCAGGTCCACGATTTTCGCAGCGCTGGCGTCGAGGTCGTGATCGACGTCAACACCCTGTAGAACAAGCCGAATCCATATCGGTCGTTCACGATCGTTCACAGCTCGTGACCACCCCGGTGGAACTGTGACCGGCGCTTTCCCGTTCCTTATGTCGAGGGTTCCCCTCTGAAGGAGAACGGACATGTTCAAGAAGCTTGCTCTCATTACCGCCCTCGCCGTGGTTCCGGCCGCAGCGTTCGCTCAGAATCCCGAAGGCGCCCAGGGTGGCGCAGCCAGTGGCATCGTCGGCGGTGCGACCGCGGGTGCGGTCGGCGGCGCCGTAGTGGGTGGCCCGGTCGGCGCGGTCGTCGGCGGTGTCGGCGGCGCGGTGGTCGGCGGCTTCACCGGAGCTGTGATCGGCGACAACACCCCGCGCTTCCGCCAGTACGTCGTCGAGCAGCGCGTCCCCTCCTACGCCTATGCCGAGCCTGTCGCCGTCGGCACGGTGCTGCCGCAGCAGGGCGTGGTCTATCGGGAGGTGCCGGCCGAGTTCGGCGAGCGCGCCAGCGGCTATCGCTACACGGTGGTGAACAACCGGGCCGTGCTGGTCGAGCCGCAGACCCGCCGCGTGGTCCAGATCATCGAGTGACGCGCGAGTCGCTCGATAGGAGCAGGCCCGCCCCGGCAACGGGGCGGGTCTTTTTTCTCGCCCTCATGAGCGCCGGAGCGCCAGTCCGACACCGCTCAGCGTCAGGGCGAATGCAATGAGCTGCCGCATCCCCACGGCGTCTCCCAGCAGCGGGACGGCCGACAATGTTCCGACGATCGGGACGATCAGCATGCCGGTCGCGGCGACGGAAGCGGGCAGACGCCTGAGCGCGGCGAACCAGGTCAGGTAGCACAACGCCATCGGGCCGATCGCCATATAGGCCAGGCCGCAGAGCCCCTGACGCGACAGCGCGAGGACATCGGGCTGCTCCAGCAACAGGCCGAGCACCACCATGGGCAGGCAGCCGAGAGCCACCTGCCATGCCGTCGACACGGCAAAAGGCAGCGGAATGGGCCTGCGGGCCGTGACCGTGCCGAGGGCGAACAGGATCGCGGCCGCGAGCGCGAACAGGATGCCCGGCACCTTGCCGGGGGCGAGATCCGGACCACCCATCAGCACGCCGACACCGGCGATGCCCAGCGCCAGCGCCAGCAGGCTGCGGCGGTCGGGCCGCTCACCGAGCAAAGGCCAGGCAATCAGCATCGCCCAGATCGGCATGGAATAGGCGATCAGCGCCCCTTCCGAGACCTTGAGCCAGTTCAGCGACAGGGCGGTGAAACCCATCCAGGCAAAGACATTGATCCCGGCGGCGAGGACGAGGCGCGGCCAGGCCTCGCGCGGCACGGCGAAGCGCTCGCCCCGGAGCAAGGCGATCGCAGCCAGGCCCATGGCGCCGAGCAGCCCGGCTACTCCCCGCGCGAAAAGCGGCGGCCAATCCTGGAGGACGAATTTGAGGACGGACCAGTTCAGCCCCCAGCCAACCGCCGTGGCCAGAAGGAGGAGGTGGCCGAATTGCTGATCGGCGACCTCGGGTGCCGCTGCCGGGCTGCTCATGCCCGCGGCTCAGCGGTGGCCGGTCTTGAGGGCCTGGTCGAGATCGGCGTAGAGGTCGTCGACGTCCTCGATGCCGGTCGAGAGGCGCAGCAGATCGGGCGGGCAGGGCGAGCCTGTGCCCTCGATCGAGGCGCGGTGCTCGATCAGGCTCTCGACGCCGCCGAGCGAGGTGGCGCGCTTGTAGAGCTCGACATGGGCAGCCGACTTGATCGCCGCGGCCTCGCCGCCGCTGACCTGGACCGAGAGCATGAAGCCGAAGCCGCCTTCCATCTGGCGGGCGGCGATGTCGTGGCCGGGATGCTGCGGCAGGCCGGGATAGAGCACGCGCGAGACCAGCGGATGCGCTGACAGCTTTTGCGCCAGCGCCATGGCCGAGGCCGACTGGCGCTCCTGCCGGAGATGGAGTGTGCGCATGCCGCGCATCAGCAGATAGGCCTCGAACGGGCCGAGGATGCCGCCCTGGCCCTTGCGCACGGTCTTGATCCGGGCCCAGAACGCGTCGTCCTCGCGGGCGCAGAGCGCGCCGGCGACGACGTCGGAATGGCCGTTCAGCACCTTGGTCGCGGCATGCATGACGATGTCGGCGCCGAGCGTCAGCGGCCGGGTATGGACCGGCGAGGCGCAGGTCGAATCGACCGCGAGCCTGGCGCCCGCCGCATGGGCGATCTCGGCCACGGCAGCGATATCGGTGATGGTCCAGAGCGGGTTGGACGGGGTCTCGGCCCAGATGAGCTTGGTGACGCCCGGCTTGACCGCCTCCTTCAGCCTGGCGAGGTCGTCGGTCTCGACGAAGTCGATCGTCAGGCCCCAGCGCGTCGCCTCGGTCAAAAGCCAGGCGCGCAGGGCCCAGTACATCACCTTGGAGGCGACGACGTGGTCGCCGGACGAGAGCGCCTGGAACACCGCTGTCGCCGCGGCCATGCCCGAGCCGAACAGCAGGGCGCCGGCCTTCGCCTCCTCGAGCATGGCGAGCACGGCCTGCGCCTCATGCACCGTCTCATTGTCCGGCCGGCCATAGATGAAGCCGGAGGAATAGGCGTTGTCCTCGTCGCGGATATAGGTCGTCGAGACATGGATCGGCGGCACCACCGCCTTCGTAACCGCGTCGATCTTGCCCAGCGCCTGCGCGGCGCGTGAACGCTTGGTCCAATTGTTCGGGCGCATGATCGCTTTCCGATGCCCGCCAGACCCGGCCCATCCCGGTCCTCGCATAGCGGCTCGCGATCATCCTCATTGAAAACGCGTGACGCGTTTCACCCATTTCAGCTATCAGATAACGAATTCAGGCGCATTCTTGGGCATGGACGATGAAAACAGTCGAGCTCGACAGTTTCGATCATGCGCTGCTGAAAGAGGTGCAGATCGACAACCAAACCCCCGCGCGCGTCCTGGCGGAGCGGGTCGGCCTGTCTCAGAGCGCAGTGTTGCGGCGGCTGCGTCGCTTACGTGCCGAACGGATCATCACCGCCGATGTCTCGATCGTCAGTCCCGAAATCCTCGGCGTGCCCGTCACCGTGCACGTGCTCGTCTCAATCGATCGAGGCTCGCGAACCTTCGGGGAGTTTTCCCGGAAACTTCAGGCTCGTCCGGAGGTCAAACAGGCCTCCTATGTGACGGGAGGAGCCGATTTCGTGCTGCATCTGCAGGTCGAAAGCATGGCGGCCTACGCCGCCTTTGCCCGCGAAGTCTTCCATGACGACCCGAACGTATCCGAGTACCACACCTATATCGCGATGCGCGAAGTGGTCGGTCCAACCTCGGGACGATAGCAGCTCTGCAAGGAGCCCCGGATCGCCGCGCGTCCTTTCGGACGCAAGCTGACGACCCGCCAGGGTTTTCCCGCGACCTAGCGCGTCCCGAACATCCGGTCGCCGGCGTCGCCGAGGCCCGGCACGATATAGCCGTGATCGTTGAGCCGCTCGTCGATCGCCGCCGTCCAGATCCGGACATCCGGATGGGAATCGCGCATGCGGGCGATGCCTTCCGGCGCTGCCAACAGGCAGACGAAGCGCAGATCCTTGGCGCCGCGCTCCTTCAGCCGGTCGACCGCCGCCACCGCCGAATTCGCCGTCGCCAGCATCGGGTCCATCACCACGATCATGCGGTCGGCGATGTCGGACGGCGCCTTGAAGTAGTACTCGACCGCCTGCAGCGTCTGCGGGTCGCGATAGAGGCCGATATGGGCGACGCGGGCGGCCGGCACGAGCTCGAGCATGCCGTCGAGGAAACCGACGCCGGCGCGCAGGATCGGCGCGAAGACCAGCTTCTTGCCGGAGATCACCGGCTGCATCGACTTCTGCAGCGGCGTCTCGATCTCGATCATCTCGGTCGGCAGATCGCGCGTGACCTCGTAGCAGAGCAGCATGCCGATCTCGTTGAGGAGCTGGCGGAAGCTCTTGGTCGAGCGGTCCTTCTCGCGCATCAGCGTCAGCTTGTGCTGCACCAGCGGATGGTCGACGACGGTGACGCCGTTCACGCTCGTGGTCATGTAGCCCTGATCCCCTTCGTCTTGTCTTTGTTTTTTAGAATACCGTGCCGTCGCTGACGATGGTCAAGGGCGGACCGCCGCCCTCGCGCTTCTCGCGGGCGATGCGGCGGCCGGCCGCCCAGGTGCCACCCTCCAGCACTTTGGCGAGCGGCAACTGCTCGGCGCTCAGGCCGAGCTCGGCCCGGACCAGTTCGCCGATCCTGTCGAGCAGCGCAACCGTCAGCGCCCGCCACTCCACGACGAGCTGCGAGCCGACCTCGTGGCCACGCGCGGCATCGGACGGGTCCTTCAGTTCGAGCACGCCGAGATCGATGAGGAGCCCGCCATTGCGATATTCCGGCAGGCCGGTGAGGTCGTCGATACCGACCACCTGGATGCCGGCCCATTGCAACGGCTCGATCAGCGAATAGCTCAGCCATTGCGAGAGCTTGTGGAAGGGCACGATGCCCCTGGTCACCTCGTCCGGGGCGATCAGCGGGTGCTTCCAGCTGTCGCCGAGCGCGATGCCGGCATAGGTCAGGCGCGACGGCCAGATGCCACCCAGCACCTCCAGCACCTGCGAGAGGATATAGCCGGCGCGGATCGAACGCCCCTCGGCCGCTTCGACCAGCCGGTCGAACAGGTCGCCGGGCCGGGTCAGCCCATGCTTCTCCAGCTCCTCGCCGAGGCGGTTGAGCAGCGCGGCACGCCCTCCCAGCCCTATGAGCGGATTGCCGTCCGAGACCTGGAAGCCGGCCGCCAGCGCTTCAACGTCGAGATGTTCGAGCGCAGCGACATCCACCCGCAGCGGCTCGGCCGGATTACTGGAAAAGGCTCCGGCGGCGAACATGTCGAGCGAGGCCAGCGCCAGCCCTTCCGAGCGGCCGATGCTCTGACCGGTGACCGCGTCGCGATAGCGCCAGTCGGCGCCGGCGCCGGCATCGAGCAGGACGCTGACGACTGCGAGATCATAGGCGGCACGGCCCCTCGCCCGGGCATCGGCGAACTGGGCACCGGCATCCAGCACCTTCCAGCGGTCCATGCCGGCGATGACGAAATGGCGCCAGCGGGCATGGAAGGGGATGTCGAGCGAGGGATAATTCTGGCGGATCGTCTCCAGCACGTAGGCGGCGCAAGGCTGGAGCCGCTCGGGATGGACGCTGAAATGCGCGAGCCGGCCCTCGAGGCCGAGCCGCAGCATCTCCTGCGCGCGCTCGCGAACGGCAGCCGGCTTGAGCAACTGGCGGACGGCTTCGGGATTGGAGTCAGGCATAGGCGTTATCAGAACTTCTCGAGGTCGCGGCCGACGGTGGCCTTGAGTGCGTTGTCGCCGGGCGCACCGTCGGGCGAGTAATAGCCCGCCGCCTTCTTGGCCTCGATCTCGACCGAGGCGTCCGGCGGGATCAGTTCGGGCGGGATCGCGACGCGCTCGCCGATCTCGATGCCGCTCTCGACCATGGCGTCGTATTTCATGTTCGACATCGACATCAGCCGGTCGATCTTCTTGACCCCGAGCCAGTGCAGCACATCCGGCATCAATTGCTGGAAGCGGGCGTCCTGCACGCCGGCGACGCATTCGGTACGTTCGAAATAGGTCGCGGCGGAATCGCCGCCTTCCTGGCGCTTGCGGGCGTTGTAGACGAGGAATTTGGTGACCTCGCCGAGCGCTCTGCCCTCCTTGCGGTTGTAGACGATCAGGCCGACGCCGCCGCCCTGCGCCTCCTTCACGGCCTCCTCGATGCCATGCACGAGATAGGGCCGGCAGGTGCAGATGTCGGAGCCGAACACGTCTGAGCCGTTGCACTCGTCATGGACGCGGCAGGCCAGCGTCTTCTTCGGGTTGGCAATCGCCGAGACCTCGCCGATGACATAGGCGGTGATCGAGCCGATCGGCGGCAGGAAGACCTTGAGGTCGGGCCGTGTCACCAGTTCCGGATACATGCCGCCGGTCTGTTCGAACAGCGTGCGGCGCAGCTCATTCTCGCTGGTGCCGAAGCGGTCGGCGATGCCCGGCAGATGCCAGACCGGATCGACCGCGATCTTGGTGACGCTGATGTCGCCCGAGCCGTGCAGGATGGCGCCATCGGCCGCGAGGCGATGGCCGGCCATCGCGGCGAGGATCTCGGGCAGGTTGAGCCGCGCCTTCGTCACCGCGATGGTCGGGCGGATGTCGATGCCCTCGCCGATCCACTTGCCGAAATCCTGGGCGACGCGATGGCCGAACGGATCGAGCGAGACGATCCGGCTGGGCTCGAACCATTGCGGCTGCGGCAGGATGTCGGAGGTCGGGTGGGTGTTGGTCAAATCCGGGCGCTGCGCCGGGTTCATCGCTCGGGCTGAGATGGCGAGCGCGCGATAGACCGAATAGGAGCCGCCATGAGCGCCGATGACGTTGCGGTCGGCCGGGTTGGTGGTCGAGGCGATGACCGGGCCTCGTTCCTCCGGCGTTCCGGCGCCCCACTGGATCGGGAAGCGGGCAGCGGCGCTGCCGGGCTCAGGATGCGAGGTCAGGCGGATATGGCTGGTGCGGTTCTGCGAAGTCATCGCGGCGATCGCTCGATCTCGAACGGGAAAGGGCCCCGGGACGGGTCGTGTCCGGGGCCCTCTGGACCGATGAGAGTCTGGATCAGCGCGTGATTTTCGTCAATTGCTCCGATGATCGCGCCCGCCCCGGCGTCGTGGCCGGTCCTGGTCCGGCCACCCGCACGGTCTGCGATCGAGCGCAGACTCGGTGCAGCTACCCGCCGCGAGGCGGGCATGACGCGGGCCCCTTTCCTAGAAGACGGCGAGGTAGCGCAGCAACGAGAGGATGCCGATGAGGATGACGATGATCTGGATGATGTTCTTGATGTTACCGTCCACCGGCAGCATCCGCACCAGATAAAGCACCAGCGCGATCACCAGGATCGTGATCAACAGCGAAATCAGAATGCTCATGGCTCAAATCCTCTTATCGCGGCCGAAAGCCGGCCCCCCGAGGTGCTAGCTGCGACGCATTCGCAGAGAGCGATCTCGGGCAAGAGAACGTGGAGCCCTGGGAAAAAGTTCCGAAAGGGTAGCTGGCTGAGGGGTTGGCGCCGGGCTGGGATGAAGGGCGCAGGAAACCTTCTCCCGGATGGGAGAAGGTGGCGCGAAGCGCCGGATGAGGGCCTGCGCTAGCCGCAGAAGGCACAGCGGCGCCGTTGCATTCCAGCAATCAGCGGCGGTCCCTCACCCCTGCCCCTCTCTCATCCGGGAGAGGGGTTCGCGTCGCGTGTCCCGCGCCTTACCCAGCGATCCGCGAGAAATCCGCGACCGCACGGGTCGCCTCGCGCAGCTGGTTCAGCAGCTTGAGACGGTTGGCACGCAGGGCCGGATCGGGATCGTTGACCGTGACCTTGTCGAAGAAGGCGTCGACCGCCGGCCGAAGCTCGGCGAGCGCCGCCATGGCGCCCTCATAGTCCTCGGCGGCGATGGCGGCCTCGGCCTTCGGCGTCGCCTGGGCGAGTGCGACCGCGAGCGCCTTCTCCTCGATCAGCCCGGCATCGGCGATGAGCTGGAGATCGGCCTTGCCGGCGAAAGCACCCTCGCCGTCCTTCTTCTCCTCGGCCTTGAGGATGTTGGCGGCGCGCTTGTAGCCAGCCAGCAGGCTCTTGCCGTCTTCCGTTTCGAGGAAGCGGCCGAGCGCGGCGACGCGGCGGGTGATGAGCAGGAGGTCGTCATTGGCCGACGCGCCCTCACCCAGCACCGCATCAACCAGATCATGCCGCGCGCCCTGGTCGCGCAGCATCACCTTCAGGCGATCGTGGAAGAAGGAGAGGAGGTCAGCAGCCAGAGCACGGTCATCCTCATCGACCGGGAACGTCACTTCATCGACGCCATTCGTGCCCTTGGAGACGGTCTTAATGCCCGGGCTCCGGTCCGCATGACGCCGCAGCAGCTCCAACAAACCTAGATTGACCCCATTCTCGACCACCAGCCGGATCACGCCCAGCGCCGCGCGACGCAGCGCATAGGGGTCCTTGCTGCCGGTCGGCTTCTCGTCGATCGCCCAGAAGCCGACCAGCGTGTCGAGCTTGTCGGCGAGCGCTACCGCGACCGAGACCGGATCGCTCGGGACACGGTCGGAGGGGCCGAGCGGCTTGTAATGCTCCTCGATCGCGGCGGCGACCGAGGCGGTCTCGCCCTGCAGCTCAGCGTACTTCCGACCCATCAGCCCCTGCAATTCAGGGAACTCGCCGACCATCTCGGTCGGCAGATCGGCCTTGGCGAGCCTGGCGGCGCGCTCGGCCAGCGCCGGATCGGCGCCGACGATCGGCGCCAGTTCCTTCGCCAGCGCGGCGATGCGCTCGACGCGCTCGCCCTGCGTGCGGAGCTTGGCGTGGAAGACGACGCCGAGCCTGTCGAGCTTGGCCATGCGCTGGTCGAGCGGCTTGGCGAGATCGAGCCCCAGCTTCTCGGCGCTCTCCTTGAGCGTCTCCAGATCGGGCAGCGGGCCGCGATCGGTCTGCCAGAAGTAAGACGCGTCGGAGAGCCGGGCACGCACGACTCGGCCATTGCCGGCGGTGATCGCCAGGCCGCCATCGCTCGCCATCAGGTTCGAGACCGGGATGAAGCGGTTGGCGAGCTCGCCACTATTGGGGTCGCGCAGCACGAAGCATTTCTGGTTGGCGCGGATGGTGGCGCGGATCGCCTCGCCGGGGATCTCGAGGAAGCGCTCCTCGAAATCGCCCATCAGCACGACCGGCCATTCGACGAGGCCGGCGACCTCTTCCAGCAGCCCCTCATCCTCGACCAACTCCAGCCCCGCGGCGAAGGCGAGGTTCTTGGCGTCGGCGAGGATGATCTCCTTGCGGCGGTCGGCGTCGAGCACGACCTTGGCCCGCTCCAGGCTCGGAACGTAGTCGTCGAAGCGCTTGACCGTGATCGGCCCCGGCGCATGGAAGCGGTGGCCATAGGTGACATTGCCGGATTTGATGCCGTCAACCTCGAAGGGCACGACTTCCGGATCCTCGGTCTCGGCGCCGAAGGTGCAGAGGATCGAGTGCAGCGGGCGCACCCAGCGTAGCGAGCCTGACTCGGCGGAGGCCTTGCCCCAGCGCATCGATTTCGGCCAGGGGAAGGAGCGGATCACCGCCGGCACGATCTCGGCGATGGCCGCGACCGTCTCCTGGCCGGGCTTCTCGATCACGGCGACGTAAGAATCGCCCTTCTTGGGATCGCTGACGATCGTCGCCTGATCGAGCGAGGTCAGCCCCGCCGCCTTGAGGAAGCCCTGCACGGCTGCGTCGGGCGCACCGACGCGCGGCCCTTTGCGCTCCTCGCGGACATCGCGGCCGCGTACCGGCAGGCCGGCAATGGTGAGCGCGAGCCGGCGCGGCGTCGCGAAGGCCTTGGCACCCTCATAGGTCAGCCCGCGCTCGACCAGCGCATCGGTGACGAGCTTCTTCAGGTCCTCCGCCGCCTTGCGCTGCATGCGGGCCGGAATTTCCTCGGAGAAGAGTTCGAGCAGGAGATCAGGCATCAGTTCGCTCCCCCGCCGGCGGTCTTCAGCCAGGCGCCGCCGCAGGCCTTGGCGAGCTCGCGCACCCGCAGGATATAGCTCTGGCGCTCGGTGACCGAGATCACGCCGCGCGCATCGAGCAGGTTGAAGACATGGCTCGCCTTGATGCACTGGTCATAGGCCGGCAAAGCGAGCTTGTGGCTCTGGTCGTTGCTGGCGGCATCGGCTTCGCCGGCGGCGAGCAGCGCCTTGCACTCGGCCTCGGCGTCACTGAAGTGGCGGAACAGCACCTCGGTATTGGCATGCTCGAAATTATGCCGCGAGAACTCCTGCTCGGCCTGCAGGAAGACGTCGCCATAGCTAATACGGTCCTCGCCCTCGAGGCCGTTGAAGTTGAGGTCGTAGACGTTCTCGACGCCCTGGACATACATGGCGAGGCGTTCGAGCCCATAGGTCAGCTCGCCCGCGACCGGAGCGCATTCGACGCCGGCGACCTGCTGGAAATAGGTGAACTGGCTGACCTCCATGCCGTCGCACCAGCACTCCCAGCCGAGGCCCCAGGCACCGAGCGTCGGGCTCTCCCAATCGTCCTCGACGAAGCGGACATCGTGCAGGGCAAGGTCGACGCCGATCGCCTTGAGCGAGTCGAGATAGAGCTGCTGCAGGTCCGCCGGCGACGGCTTCAGGATCACCTGGAACTGGTAGTAGTGCTGCAGCCGGTTGGGGTTCTCGCCATAGCGGCCGTCCTTGGGCCGGCGCGAAGGCTGGACATAGGCCGCCTTCCAGGGCTTCGGCCCAAGCGCGCGCAGCGTCGTCGCCGGGTGGAAGGTGCCGGCGCCGACCTCCATGTCGTAGGGCTGGAGGATGACGCAACCGCGCTCGGCCCAGAAGCGCTGCAAGGTCAGCAGCAGTCCCTGGAAGGAGCGGGTCGGGTTCATGGCATCGGAGGACGCGGCCAAGGGCATCAGCCTTTTTAAACTGTCGAAAACGTGCGGCGTGATTAGGGGCTGGCGGCGCTCATGGTCAAGCGCTTGGCCATGAATGAGGCATGAACCCTTCGGCAAGGATCGCGTTCATAGAGAGGCGGCTATTGTCGCCTTATCGAACGGTCCGCGGCGCTCGGGGCGAGCGCTTGAGCCGGGCCGACGCGACAAGCAGGAGTACACAATGCTGTCGAACCGTATCGCCGCCGCCCTGTTCGGTGCCGGCGCCCTCCTCTTCACCGGCCTCGCCGTCGCCCCGGCCAATGCCGCGCCGATCGCGGCGGGCAGCGTCCCGGCCACCACCGGCCAGATCGAGCAGGCCCAGTATTATGGCCGGCCCTATTACGGCCCGCGCCGCTATTACGGCCGCCCGGTCTATCGTCCGCGCTGCTATTTCGTCGACCGGCGCGTCTGGAACGGCTGGCGCTGGGTGATCCGCCCGGTGCGCGTCTGCCGCTGACGCAATAGCCCCTCGAAGGGCCTGGCGGCACGCTCCGTCAGGCCCCGAGGCTAACCGGCGGCCATAATGACGCCCGATCGTCACGGCACAGGCCGGCGCGGTTCATGAAGAAGGATACGACATGCTTCGCAAGCTTTTCCTCGGCCTTTCGGCCGCCGCGGCCCTCGGCGCCGCCTCGCTCGGCGTGAGCGCCATCACGGCGGCTCCGGCCGAGGCCCAGGCCCTGAGCGGCGGCTATGGCTATCCCGGCAGCGGCAGCCGGCATCCGTCGGCACCGCGCTACAGCAATCCCGGTTGGGGCAACGGCGGATATTATGGCCGCCCGCGGCCGGGCTATGGCCGCCCGCATTATGGATCGCGCTGCCGCATCGTCGACCAGCGCGTCTGGAACGGCCGGCGCTGGGTGATCCGTTCGACACGCGTCTGCCGCTGACGGCCACCTGCGCTCATGAAGAGAGGCTGAACGGCGCGGCCACGCCCCGTTCAGCCCCGCGGCCGCAAGCTGGCCGCCACGATGACATCCGATTGCCCCGGCACTGGCCGGGGGCATCAGCGAAGGAGGCAATCATGCTTCGCAAACTCGTCCTTGGACTTTCGGCGGCCGCTGCGCTCGGCGTGGCCGGCCTCGGCATGGGTGCGGTCACCGCAACCCCGGCCGATGCGCAGGCTTTGAGCGGTGGCTATGGCTATCCCGGCGGCGGCAGCCGCCATCCCTACGCTCCGCGCTATGGCAACCCCGGCTGGGGCGGCGGCTACTATGGCCGACCCGGCTGGGGTGGCCGCGGCTATTATGGCCGCCCCTATTACGGCTATGGCGGCGGCTACTACGGCCCGCGCTGCTATGTCCGCCCCGTGCGTTATTGGGACGGCTGGGGCTGGGTGGTGCGCGAGCGCCGCATCTGCCGCTGAGGCATCTGGTCTAGGCGAGCAAGGCCTCGCCGCGGTGGAGCGCCTCGCTGAAGGCGGTGAAGCGCCCGTCCGCACTGTTGAGAATGAGAGCCGGCAGCAAGGCTGCCGGCTTTTTGCTGCCTAGGCGGCCGGAGACGATCACCCGGATCGCCGGCCTGTCCGCCTGGCTGTGAACCGGGCGAATCTCGACCGCGCCGAACCCGGTCTCCAACCCCGCGAGAATCGCGCCCAGCGCCTCGGCGCGATGGATGATGCTGATGCCGCCGCCCGGCTTCAGCACATGACGGGCCGCCTTCAGCCAGTCGCCGAGCGACTGCCCGGCGACATGGGCCACGCGCCGATTGGCGACCGGCGAGGCGCGCACCTCGCCCGCTTCGAAAAAGGGCGGGTTCATCGCGACCCAGGCCGTGGAGGCCGGCATCAGGCCGCACTCGGCCAGCCCCCCGCTCTTCTCGCCTATGGTCCCGACCGCGGCACGCACCCGCCCGGCCAGACCGTTGAGCCCGGCATTGCGCGCCGCGAGCGCTGCGAGCTCCGGATCGCGCTCGACCAGCACGACCTCGATCGCAGGCTGCCGCAAGGCGACGGCGAGCCCGACCGTGCCGACGCCGGCGCCGAAATCGGCGAGTGGCCCCTCGCCAAGCGCGGGAATCGCCGCCGCGAGCAGAACGGCATCGGAGCCGGCGCGATGGCCCTTCACCGGCTGCAGCAGGCGCAGGCGCCCACCGAGCAGCCGATCCTCGCCGATCTCGCCGAGGCCTGCTGCTTCAGCGCTCATGGCGCAGTTCATCGCCGTAGCCGGCCTCGATCAACAAAGCGCGAGCGCGCCTGCTGTCCTGCTCGCGCACCAGCAGGCGGCGCGGAAAGGCGCCGATCATGCCTTCGAGTGCGCTGATGTGCTGGTCGGCGATCAGGCAGTCGAGATCGGCCGAGGCCAGCAGCGCCTCGATGGCGCCAAGCAGGACGAGATCATTGGAGCGTACCAGTTCGTGCATGCCGTCATGGAGCCCACGAGGCTGATCCGACGCAACAGGAAAGATCGCATCGCCCGGCCCAGTATGGCGGCGCAGCGTCAATCTGTTGCGTCGCGAAAGGATTGCCGGGGCTGGCCACGCATGCGAGCTTTGTGGCAAGGGCATGGTGCGCACGGATGCGCGATAAACGGCCGGAGTTTGCGCGTGGGCGTCGTCGTAGCTTTCGAAGACAAGGACACCGGCCAGGCTGGCATCGAGGCACTGGTTGGATTGACGCGCGCCGACATGGAGCGCGTCAACGCGATGATCCTGTCGCGCACCGGTTCCGAGGTCACGATGATCCCGGAGGTCGCGAACCACCTGATCTCCTCCGGCGGCAAGCGCCTGCGGCCGATGTTGACGCTGGCGACGGCGGCGCTCTGCGGCTATCGCGGCGAGGGTCATGTCAAGCTCGCGGCCAGCGTCGAGTTCATGCATACGGCGACGCTGCTGCACGACGATGTCGTCGACGAGAGCGACATGCGCCGCGGCAAGGCCGCCGCCCGCATGCTCTGGGGCAATGAGGCGAGCGTGCTGGTCGGCGACTTCCTGCTCGGCCAGGCCTTCAAGATGATGGTCGAGGTCGGCTCGCTGCGCGCGCTCGACATCCTTTCGACCGCCGCCGCCGTGATCGCCGAAGGCGAGGTGATGCAGCTCGCCGCCGCCAAGAACACCGAGACGACCGAGGACGAGTACCTCGCCGTGATCCGCGGCAAGACGGCCGAGCTCTTCGCCGCCGCCTGCGAGGTCGGGCCGGTGATCGCCAGCTCGTCCAAGGGCGAGGCGGCCGCCTGCCGCAGCTATGGGCTCAATCTCGGCATCGCCTTCCAGCTCGTCGACGACGCGCTCGATTATGGCGGCTCCTCGGGCCAGCTCGGCAAGAATGTCGGCGACGACTTCCGCGAGGGCAAGATCACGCTGCCGGTGGTGCTCTCCTTCCGCCGCGGCAACGAGGAAGAGCGTGCCTTCTGGCGCCGCACCCTGCAGGAAGGCGAGGTCCGCGACGGCGACCTCGAGCAGGCACAGGCACTGATGCGCAGCCATGGTGCGCTCGCCGACACGATCGAGCGCGCCCGCCATTACGCCAAGATGGCGAAGGACGCGCTCGGCCTCTTCCCCTCATCGCCGATGAAGCAGGCGCTCAACGACGCCGTCGACTTCTGCGTGGCGCGGGCGCACTGAGCGCCCGTCAGCGCTGCTCGGCCGCGATCCGCAAGCCCAGCGCCAGCAGGAGCCCGCCGGTCACCGCCTCGATGACGCGCCTGACCTGCGAGCGCCGGAGCACGTCGCCTGCCTTGGCGACGACGAGGGCATAGGCGGAAAGCCAGAGCAGCGTCATCGCGGCGAAGACCAGCCCGAGCAGGAAGAGCGTGCTGAAGCTGCCGCTGGCGGCCGCGAACTGCGGCAGGAGGCTGGCGAAGAAGACCGCGATCTTGGGATTGCCGAGATTGCTGATCAGCCCCTGACGATAGGCGGTCGCTGGAGCAAGCCGGCGCGGCGGCGGCAGCTCGGCGGCAGCTGACGCTGCGTGTCCCTGACGGCGGAAAGCCTCGCGCAAAGCCATGACGCCGAGATAGATCAGATAGGCGGCGCCGGCATACTGGATCGCGCGGAAGACCGGCTCGCTCGCCACTAGGAGCGCGACGAGGCCGAGGCTGGTCGCCAGCGCCCAGATCGACAGGCCGGTCGCAACGCCGAGCGCGGTGAGCACGCCGCCGGCGCGGCCGCCGAACAAGGTGTTGCGGATGGTCAGGGCGGTGTCGGGCCCCGGCGTGCAGATCACCAGCGCCGCGACACCGACATAAGCGAGGAAAGAGGCCAGCGTCATGATGCGCCCTCCGGCGTTAAGCCACGGCGCTCATCTCAGCACAGTCGACTTCAGCCACCAATCCGGCCGGCCATGCGCCAGAAGCTTGGCACCATCAGCACTGGCGCGGCAATCGTCGAACAGGGCAAAGCAGGTCGCGCCCGAGCCGGACATGCGCGCCAGCCGGCAACCGGGCAGCGCCGACAGCGCCGACAAGACCTCGCCGATCGCCGGAGCGACCGATCGGGCAGGCGCTTCGAGATCGTTGCCGGAGGCCGCCAGGGCGGCGATCAGGAACGCCGAGGTGACCGGCGATGGCTCCTCTGCCTGGAACGGCTCGACACCGCCGGCATGCCCCTGCCCCGGCAGGAGCCCGAGCGCGCGGAACACCGGCGCCGTCTCGACCGCGACGCCGGGATTGACCAGCAGCGCGAACAGCCGCGGCAGGCGCAATGGCTGGCCGAGCTGCTCGCCGACGCCGCGCATCACCCGGGCGCGGGCTTCCAGGCAGACCGGTACATCGGCGCCGATCCGGCCTGCCGCAGCGAGCAATGCCGGGTGCGACAAAGGCAGGTCGTTGAGCCGCGCCAGCAGGCGCAGTGCCGCCGCCGCATCGGCTGAGCCGCCGCCGATGCCAGAGGCGACCGGCAGGCGCTTGACGAGATGGAAGCAGCCGGAGCGCAGGCCGGCGATTTCCTCGCGGAGCATGCGCTCGGCCTTGAGGACGAGATTGTCCGCTCCGATCGAGAGGCCAGCGCCGAACGGACCGGATATCTGCACTCCGGACGGCTCGCCCGGCGACAGGCTCAGCGCGTCGCCGACGCCGGCGAAGGCGACGAGGCTGTCGAGCTCATGATAGCCGTCGGCCCGGCGGCCGATCACACGCAGGGAGAGGTTGACCTTGGCCGGGGCGCGGGTCGCCAACGGGAGCAGCATGGAGTTACGCCGTCATTCCAAGGGCGTGAGCCCGGACGCCGGGACCACTACGCTGGTCCAGTTCGTCATGCTCGCCCTTGTGGCGAGCATCCGCGTCTTGAACACCACACTTCACGAAGGAAGACGTGGATGGTCGGGACAAGCCCGACCATGACGAAGAAGCGCGGAGCCATGAAAGCTCAGCCGCCATCCTTCTTCGGCTCGGCCGCATTGGCCGAAGGCGCCGGATCCTCGAGGCCCTTCTCGATCTTGCGCTGGATCCGGGTCAGGTCCTCCGGCTCCGGCCCGAGGTCGCGGGCATAGTTCCACTGGTAGCGCGCCTCGAGATAGCGCCCGGTCTTCCAATAGACGTCGCCGAGATGGTCGTTGATCACCGGGTCGGACGGGCGCAGCTCCATCGCCTTCTCGAGCTCGCTGACCGCCTCGTCATAGCGGCCGAGGCGGTAATGCGCCCAGCCGAGCGAGTCGATGATGTAGCCGTCGCGCGGCCTGAGCTCGACGGCGCGGCGCAGCATGCCGAGCGCTTCCTCGAGCTTGAGGTTCTGGTCGACCAGCGAATAGCCGAGATAGTTGAGCACGAGGGCGCGCTCGCGCCCGAGCGCCTCCGGCATCAGCTCCAGTGCCTTGCGCAGGTCGGCCTCGGCCTGCGGCCATTTCTTGATGCGCTCATAGGCGATGCCGCGCGAATAGAAGAGGTCCCAGTTGGAGCGGCTCGGCGTACCGAGCTTGGCGACCGCCTTGTCATAGGTCGCGGCCGCCTCCTCGAAGCGCTTGCGCGAGCGATAGATGTTGCCGAGAGCCGAGATCGCGTCGATGTCGTCAGGGCGCGCGACGATGATTCCGTCAAGATGCTTGACGGCCTCCTCGGTCTTGCCGAGCTGTTCGAGGCCGAGCCCGATCTGGATGTCGGCGACCGGACGCAGCGGTGAGTTCTCAGGCATGCGCCGGTAGACCTGAACGGCGTCCTCGGTCTGCTTGGCGCGCTCGAGGATATCGGCCAGCGTCAGCACGGCGAGGTCGTGGCCGGGGTCGAGATAGACCGCAAAACGCAGATAGAGCAGCGCGGTCGCCTCGTCGCCCTGCAGGATCCCGGCGCTGGCGAGGCCGTAGAGCACCTCGGCCGCGCCCTGCTGGGTGTTGCCGACGATGCGCTGCAGCGGCTCCTTGCTGCTGATCTTGGCGATGGCGTCGCGCACCACCGGATGGTTCGGGCGCACGCGCTGCTCGAAATCGTTCAGCGTCGCCAGGGCCGCCTCGCTGTCGCCGGCGCGCGCCTGCTGGCGGGCCCAGAGGTCGACGAGGCGCAGATTGGTCTTCTCGGCGTCATAGGCCGCCTTGAGCCGGCGGTTCGCGTCGTTGCGGCGGCCGGCGATGTCGAGGATCAGTCCGGCATGGAAATCGCGGAAGCGGTCGAAGGTCGATTCGCCCTTGAGACGCTCCAGGGTATCGATGGCGCGATTGGTCTCGCCCGAGCCGGAATAGGCCCAGGCGGCGAGCAGGGTCGCGGTGATGTCCGCCGAACGGCCACGCCCGCCACGCTGCAACTGGCTGCGAGCCGCGGCATAGTTCTTCTGCTTCAGCGCACGCACGCCGAGCGCGAGCTGGGCAAGGCCGTTGGTGGCGTCGCGCTGGATCAGCCTCTCGGCGGCCCGGAACGTCTCGTTCATCGCGCCGTCGGCAAGGAAGGCGACGAAGCCGCGCTCGAGCAACTCGCTGTTCTGCGGATCGTTCTTGATCGCCTCGCGCAGATAGATCGAGGCCGCACCGAGGTCGCGGGCGGAACCGGCGACCACAGCCGCCAGATAATTGCCTTCGAGACTCTCGGCTGGTTCGAATTTGTCGACCGGGCGCGCTTGCGCGAGCGCCGGCATGCCAACATGCATGCCGGCAATAAACGCCAGCACGAGAGCGGCGCTACGGCCGTCGATTTGAAACGTCACGTTCGACTTTCTCCCTCGGTCCGCCCCCGGCGCCGGGGACTGGTCCGTGGACGGGACCGTGACCTGAACGATTAGGCCGCCAACATGGCCGTTTCCGGGCCTGCCGACAAGTGCGGCATCACAGCGGAACCTGCCCTGTCACGCTGACGTGAAAAGCATAATCGACCGCTTGAAACGACAGTTGAAACATTAGCTTTCCGCAAAGCAAATCGGCATAGAATTCCGCTGTCGCGGATATTCGCGACGATTCGTTTAGGACACTTCAAATGAAGAAGGTCTCGCTCGCTCTCGCTGCGGTCCTGACGCTCGCCGGTATCGCCGGTGGCTGCGCCACCAAGGAGCCGGAGAAGCCCGCTCCGATCGTCCGCAAGGGCTGATTCGTCGCCTTATCCGGCACAAAGAACAAGGCCGCGCCGAACAGACCCGGCGCGGCCTTTATTATTGAACATTGCTGCCGAACACTGTCACATGTTCGAGTAGTTCGGACCGCCCGCCCCTTCCGGCACCGTCCAGGTGATGTTCTGGGCCGGGTCCTTGATGTCGCAGGTCTTGCAGTGCACGCAGTTCTGCGCGTTGATCACGAAGCGCGGCAGGCTCTGCTTCTCCGGATCGGCATAGACCACCTCGTAGACGCCGGCCGGGCAGTAGAGCCGCGCCGGCTCGCCATAGATCGGCAGGTTCTGCAGCACCGGCACGTTGGGGTCGGTCAGCTTCAGATGCGCCGGCTGGTCCTCCTCGTGATTGGTCGCCGAGAGGAAGACCGAGGAGAGCTTGTCGAAGGAAATCTTGCCGTCGGGCTTGGGGTAGACGATCGGCGTGACCATGCCGATCGGCTTCAGCGTGGCATGGTCGGGCTTGCCGTGCTTGAGCGTACCGAAGGGCGACCAGCCGAAGAGCTGATTCAGCCACATGTCGAGCGCACCGAACGCAACGCCGCCGAGCGTGCCGAGCTTCGACCAGAGCGGCTTGACGTTGCGCACCGGCTTCAGGTCGCGGCCGATCTCGGAGGCGCGCCAGCTCTCCTCGATGCCGTCGACCATGTCGTGCGAGCGGCCCGCCGCCAGCGCCGGCACGAGATGCTCGGCCGCGAGCATGCCCGACAGGATGGCGTTGTGACTGCCCTTGATGCGCGGCACGTTGACGAAGCCGGCGGCGCAGCCGATCAGCGCCCCTCCCGGAAAGGTCAGCTTCGGCACCGACTGCCAGCCGCCCTCGGTGATGGCGCGCGAGCCATAGGAGAGGCGCTTGGCGCCCTCGAAGACGTCGCGGATCATCGGATGGGTCTTGAAGCGCTGGAACTCGTCGAAGGGCGAGAGCGTCGGGTTGGAATAGTTGAGGTGGACGACGAAGCCGACCGAAACCAGGTTGTCGTCGAAATGGTAGAGGAAGGAGCCGCCGCCGGTCGACATGTCGAGCGGCCAGCCGAAGGAGTGCTGCACCAGCCCCTTCTTGAACTTCTCCGGCTTGACCTGCCAGATCTCCTTGAGGCCGATGCCGTATTTCTGCGGCTCGCGGCCCTCGTCGAGGGCGAAGCGCTTGATCGCGATCTTGGAGAGCGAGCCGCGGGCGCCCTCGCCGAGCAGGGTGTAGCGGCCGCGCAGTTCCATGCCGCGGGTGAAGCGGTCGGAGACGGTGCCGTCCTTGGCGATGCCCATGTCGCCAGTGGCGATACCGGCGACCGAGCCGTCCTCGTTGTAGAGCAGCTCGGCGGCGGCGAAGCCGGGATAGATCTCGACGCCGAGCGCTTCGGCCTGCGTGGCGAGATACTTTGCGACAAGGCCGAGCGAACCGACGAAGTTGCCGTGATTGTTCATCAGCTTCGGCATGGCGAAGTTCGGCAGGCGTGCGCCGCCGGCCGG
This sequence comes from Allobosea sp. NPDC055332, assembly GCF_053645455.1. Classification (NCBI taxonomy): domain Bacteria; kingdom Pseudomonadati; phylum Pseudomonadota; class Alphaproteobacteria; order Hyphomicrobiales; family Alloboseaceae; genus Allobosea; species Allobosea sp. NPDC055332. The sequence goes on from NZ_JBSHMO010000002.1 coordinate 932,837, forward strand.
GCCGAGGAAATAGAAGACGTCCTCGCTCACCTGCGTATGCAGCGGACGCGCCTCATCCTCGCGCCAGTCGGGCAGCAGCTTGTCGAGGCCGATCGGATCGATGACCGCGCCGGAGAGGATGTGCGCGCCGACCTCGGAGCCCTTCTCGACCACGACGACCGAGATGGCTTCGTCGAGTTGTTTCAGCCGGATCGCGGCGGCAAGCCCGGCGGGACCGGCGCCGATGATGACGACGTCATAGTCCATGCTCTCGCGCGGCGTGCTCTGCGCTTCCTTCAGATCCATGCTGCCCTCCACCCCGCGCCGGCTATGTCTCGTTAGATAGTTTATATATGAACTATCTTGATCAACCCGCCAAGCGCTGCCGCATGGCTGATTGGAATTCCTCTATCCGGGGCTCCCGTTCATTTTGCAACAGCGAAGGGCTCGCTTCGTTCCGAACGCCGCTCTATTCTCCCGCCATGTCGCTCGACGCCGTCTCCGCAGCCGAATTGATCGCCTGGTACGCCGAAATGGGCGTGACCGAGGCGCTCGACGAGACGCCGCACGACCATTTCGCAGCCGCACCAGAGCCGGCGCGACAGCCTGTCGCACGCTCCCTCACGACGCCTCAGCAGGCGGCGCGGCGTCCTGTCGCCGTGGCTGCGGCGACCCCGCCTGACGAGGCGGCGCTGTCCGCCCGGGCGCTGGCACGCGAGGCGACGACGCTGGATGAGCTCAAGACGGCACTCGCGAGCTTCGAGGGTTGCCCGCTCAAGGCGACCGCCAAGAACCTGGTCTTCTCCGACGGCAATCCGGCGGGAAAGGTGATGTTCGTCGGCGAGGCGCCGGGCGCCGACGAGGACCGGATCGGCCTGCCTTTCGTCGGCCGCTCGGGGCAACTGCTCGACCGGATGCTGGCCGCGATCGGCCTCAACCGGCAGGAGCATGTCTACATCGCCAACCTCCTGCCCTGGCGCCCGCCCGGCAACCGCACGCCGACGCCGCAGGAGGTCGCGATCTGCCTGCCCTTCATCCAGCGCCAGATCGAGCTCGCCGACCCCGACATCCTGGTCTGCATCGGCGGCCCGTCGGCACAGGGGCTGCTCGGCGTCTCCGGCATCCTGGCCTCGCGCGGGCGCTGGATGGAATATGACACCGGCAGGCGCATGATCCGGGCGATCGCGACGCTGCATCCGGCCTATCTCTTGCGCCAGCCGGTGCAGAAGCGCCTTGCCTGGCGCGATCTTCGCGCGCTCAAGGCCGCTCTCGACGCGCTTTGACGCAGCGGCGCGATGCCACTGCGTCACCACCGACCGCTGCCCCCTCGCATCGGCTTGATTATTCCGAGTGCAAAGTAGACGCTGCAATCAGCAGGGTCATTCGGCCATGAGCTTCGTGGCCGGCACGCCGGAGCGATGCGATGGAAATCGACGCCTTTCTGCTGTCACGCATCCAGTTCGCCTTCACCGTCTCCTTCCACATCGTCTTCCCGGCCTTCACGATCGGGCTTTCGGCCTATATCGCGACGCTGCTCGGCCTCTGGCTGAAGACCGGCGACCAGAAATTCCATCTGCTCGCCCGGTTCTGGACCAAGATCTTCGCCGTCTCCTTCGCCATGGGCGTGGTCTCGGGCATCGTGCTGTCCTACCAGTTCGGCACCAATTGGAGCCGGTTCTCGGTCGCGGTCGGCAACGTCATCGGCCCGCTGATCGGCTACGAGGTGCTGACCGCCTTCTTCCTCGAAGCCTCCTTCCTCGGCGTGATGCTGTTCGGCTGGAAGCGGGTGCCGCCCTGGCTGCATTTCCTCTCGGCCGTGATCGTCGCCGGCGGCACCGCCCTGTCCGGCTTCTGGATCCTCTCTGCCAACAGCTGGATGCAGTACCCGGCCGGCCATGAGGTCCGCGAAGGCATCGCCTATCCCGTCGACTGGTTGAAGATCGTCTTCAACCCGACTTTCCCTCTGCGCTTCGCCCATATGATGACGGCGGCCTATCTCACCACGGCCTTCGTCGTGCTGGCGACCGGCGCACGCCATCTGCTCGCCGGGCACCGTACCGAATCGGCCAGGACGATGGTGCGCATGGCGATCCTGATGATCGCACTGACCGCACCGCTCCAGGCCGTGATCGGTGATTTCCACGGCAAGCAGACCGCGGTCTACCAGCCGGCCAAGCTGGCGGCGATCGAGGCGCATTGGGACTCGTCCAAGCCGGGCGCGCTCGTGCTCTTCGCCTGGCCGGACGAGAAGGCCGAGCTCAATCGCTTCGAGATCGCGATCCCCGGCGTCGCCAGCCTGCTGACCCATGGCAGCATGGATGCGCTCTTTCCCAGCCTGAAGGATTTCAAGGTCGAGGATCGGCCGCCGGTGCTGATCCCCTTCTTCGCCTTCCGCGCCATGGTCGGCATCGGCACGCTGATGATCATCTTCGGCTGGGTCGGCGCCTGGCTCTGGAAGCGCGGCACTGTGTTCGAGGCACGCCGCTGGCTCTGGCTCGCCCAGTACAGCTGGCCGGCCGGCTTCGTCGCCATCCTCTCCGGCTGGTTCGTCACCGAGGTCGGCCGCCAGCCCTGGCTCGCCACCGGCGTGCTGCGCTCGAAGGATGCGGTCTCCCCGGTGACGACGCTGGAGGTCGCGATCTCGCTGGCGCTGTTCGTCTTCGTCTACTGCGTCGTCTTCGCCGCCGGCATCGCGCTGATAAACCGCCTGATCGACAAGGGGCCGGACGAGATCAGCCATGAGGATCCACCCGAGCAGCCGTCGAAGCGGCCGCTCAAGGCGGCGCAGGCGCCGGCCTCCGCCATCTTCGGCGACGGCCACCCCGGCGACGACAAGATCCAGCCGGCGAGCTGAGGAGAGCTACTATGGAATGGTATCTCCCCGTGATCTGGGCCGGGCTGATCGGCACCGCCGTGATGCTCTATGTCGTGCTCGACGGATTCGACCTCGGCATCGCCATCCTGTTCCCAACGACCAGGGACGAAAGCGAGCGCGACCAGATGATGAACTCGGTCGCGCCGTTCTGGGACGGCAACGAGACCTGGCTGGTGCTCGGCGGCGGCGGCCTCTGGGTCGCCTTCCCCTATGCCTACGCCATCATCATGCCGGCCTTCTACATCCCGGTGATCCTGATGCTGCTGGCGCTGATCTTCCGAGGCGTCGCCTTCGAGTTCCGCTGGGTGGCCAAGCCCCACCACAAGGTCTGGGACTTCGCCTTCTGGGCTGGCTCGACGGTAGCTGCCTTTGCGCAGGGGCTGATCCTCGGTGGACTGCTGCAGGGCATCAAGGTCGTCGACAGGCAGTTCGCCGGCGGGCCCTTCGACTGGCTGACCCCCTTCACGCTGATGTGCGGCGTCGGCGTCGTCATCGGCTACGCCACGCTCGGCGCCACCTGGCTGGTCTACAAGACGGAAGGGCCGGTCGCGGAGCGGGCCCGCCGGCAGGCCAAGACGCTGCTCCTCGGCCTGCTCGCCTTCGCCGTGCTGGTCTCGCTGTGGACGCCCTATGCGCATCCGCGCATCGCCGAGCGCTGGTTCACCCCGTCGAACCTGATGCTGCTCTGGCCCTTCCCGGTGCTGACCGCGCTCTGTGGCTACATGGCCTGGAAGCGGCTGCACGGCGCACACGAGTTCACGCCCTTCGCCTTCACCATCGCGATCTTCCTGCTCTGCTTTCTGGGGCTCGCGATCTCGAACTATCCCTATCTCGTGCCGCCTGGGCTGACGATCTGGGACACGGCAGCGGCGCCGGCCTCGCATATCTTCGTGCTGATCGGGGTGACGTTCCTGCTGCCGATGATCCTGTTCTACACGGCCTTCGTGTACTGGACCTTCCGCGGCAAGGTGAAAGCCGATGCCGGTTATCATTAAAGGCCGCCTGCACCCGCAGCTGGGACAGGCGGAAAGAAAGAAGCCGCAACCGGAGGACACCATGAGCAGGACCAGGATGTTGCGGCGGGCGGCGGCGGGGCTTCTGATGCTCGCTGCAGCGCCGGCCTTTGCGGCGCCACAGAAGCCGGTGCTCGACGCGGCAGAGGCCGAGAAGCCCGCCTATCTCGATACGCTCAAGGCCCTCGTATCGATCGAATCCGGATCACGCGATGCCGAAGGGCTCGCGACGATCGCTGCCCTCATCGCCGAGCGCCTGAAGGCGCAGGGCGGCGAGGTCGAGGTCGTGGAATCGGCGGACGCGTCGAAATCTCCCGGCAAGACCGTGCTCGCCCGCTTCAAGGGCACTGGCACCAGGAAGGTGCTGCTGCTGGCGCATATGGACACGGTCTACACCAAGGGCATGCTCGCCCAGCAGCCCTTCCGGATCGACGGCGACAAGGCTTATGGCCTCGGCATCGCCGACGACAAGCACGGCGTCGCCCTGATCCTCCACACCGTCGCGCTGCTCAACAAGATCGCGGCCAGGGACTACGGCACGCTCACCGTGCTCATCAATGGCGACGAAGAAATCGGCTCGCCTGGCTCCAAGGCGCTGATCACCAGGATCGCGGCTGATCAGGACGCGGTATTCTCCTGCGAGGGCTCTCCCATCAACCAGGATGCGCTGCGCCTCGCCACCAGCGGCATCGCCTCGGTCCAGCTCAAGGTCACCGGCCGGGCCTCGCATGCCGGCAGCTCCCCGGAGCTGGGCCGCAACGCGCTCTATGAGCTCTCGCATCAGATCCTGCAGATGCGCGACCTGTCCAAGCCCGAGATGGGCCTCAAGCTGAACTGGACGATCGCCTCCGCCGGCTCGGTCAGCAACGCAATCCCGGCCGACGCGAAGGCGCAGGCGGATGTCAGGGCGCTGCGCATGGCCGATTTCGACCTGATCGAGACGGCCGTGAAGCAGCGCATCCAGAACAAGCTCATCCCCGACACCGTGGTCGAGGCGACGCTGACGCGTGGCCGCCCGCCGCTGGCGCCGACTGAGGCCGCCAAGGTGCTCGGCGCCCATGCCAAGCGGGTTTTCAGCGAGCTCGACCGGCCCTTGGCCGTGATCGAGACGGCGACCGGTGGTGGGACCGACGCCGCCTATGCCGCGCTCGAGACCAAGGCACCGGTGATCGAGGGCTTCGGCCTCAGGGGATTCGGCGCCCATTCGAACCAGAACGAATACGTCGCGCTCGATTCGATCACGCCCCGGCTCTATTTGCTGGCCCGCATGATCACCGACGTATCGCGTGGCCAGGGCAAATAGCGCATCCCCCTCGCAGCGAGCGACGCTTGGCCGCTCGGCCACTCACCGGGCGAACAGCACGGCTTGAGTTCCTCCGCATCCTCGCCGACATTGGCGGCGCTGCAACAAGGGCTCGCGCATGCGTTGGGAAGATTACCGCCAGTCCGAGAATCTCGAGGACCGGCGCGGCGGCGGCGGCGGCGAATATGCCGGCCTTCCCGGCGGGCGCGGCGGCATTGGCATCGGCACCATGGTCGTGCTCGGCCTGCTCGGCTGGGCGCTCGGCATCGACCCGCGCCTCCTGATCGGCGGGGCCGAACTGATCGGCGGCATCGGCGGCCGCAGCCCGCCGACGCAGGAGCAGCGCAAATCGGCCGGCCCGCCGCAGGACGAGATGGGCCGCTTCGTCTCGGCCGTGCTGGCGCAGAACGAGGACATCTGGACGAAGGTGCTGCCGCAGCAGGCCAACCGCAAATATGTGCAGCCGAAGCTGGTGCTGTTCAGCGGCGTCGACCGCTCGGGCTGCGGCACGGCACAGGCGGCAATGGGGCCGTTCTACTGCCCCAACGACCAGCGGGTCTATCTCGACCTCTCCTTCTTCCAGGAGATGCAGCGCAAGCTCGGCGGCGGCGGCGACTTCGCCTATGCCTATGTCGTCGGCCATGAAGTCGGCCATCACATCCAGAATCTGCTCGGCATCCTGCCCAAGGTGAACGAGCTGCGCCAACGGATCTCCGAGCGCGAATCGAACGCGCTCTCGGTGCGCGTCGAATTGCAGGCCGACTGCTTCGCCGGCGTCTGGGCCTACAATCTCCAGGCGATGGACCGGATCGAGCCCGGCGACATCGACGAGGCGATGCGAACGGCCGCGGCGATCGGCGACGACAAGCTGCAGCAGCAGGGCCGCGGTGTGGTCGTGCCCGATTCCTTCACCCACGGCTCGTCGGCGCAGCGCACGCGCTGGTTCAACACCGGCTTCAAATCCGGCTCGATGCAGAGCTGCGACACCTTCCGCACCAACCAGCTCTGAGTTTCAGAGCACGGCGCGCTCGCGGCGGACCGTGAGCCGGCGCGGCGCGCGTGCCAGCCGGCCGGAGAGGATCTGCTTCTTCGGCGCGAGCAGCCCCGCCCTGACGCCGCGGGAGCGCAGCGAGACCGCGCCCCATTCGCGCAAGGCGGCAGCCATTCCGCGCAGCGGCATCAGCGCTGGCCTGGCCGCCGCCGTCAGCAGATGCCGCTCGATGCTCGGCGTCCACGCCGGCTCCGGCAGGTCGCCGGCCTCGAGCAGGATCACCCAGTCGCCGCGCGCCTCTGCGACCCCGGACGACCAGGCTTCGCCGTTCTTCGCCCTGACATAGCTGGCGCCGGTCTCGTCGGCGAGGCGGGCGATCGCGGCATCGTCGCCATCGTCGATCACCACGGCATGGCCGATCACGCCCTTGGCGACGGCCGGAATCAGCACGGACAAGGTCGCGGCGAGCGCCTCGGCGTCACGATTGGCCCGGATGACGGCGGTGATCATGGGCACCCAGCTTATGACGCAGTGCAACATGTCGCAATCCTGTCACTTGCCTTTTGTTCCCTTTATGTTCACATTCCTTGGTCTCGGAACCACCGATTCCGCCGGGAGACGAAGCCATGCTGCAGGCCAGGCCCTCAGCCAGGACGCAACCGCTCAAGCGCCGCGACAACGAGCCGGGCACGGTGTCCGCTCCGGTGCGACTCGCACCTGTCGACCCGCTCGCCCATATCGGCAGCCAGATCGACCCTGACAGGCGGCGCGGACGCGGGGCGACGATCAATCCCGGCGGCCGTTATGAAGCCGAGCAGCGCATCAGCGAGGATGACGGCTGGGACTCGCTCGGCGAACTGCCGCCATTCAAGACCGAAGTCTCGGTCGAGAAGCCGCGCACGATCATCACCAGGAACGACTCGCCCGACATCTCCTTCGACCGCTCGATCAACCCCTATCGCGGCTGCGAGCATGGCTGCGTCTACTGCTTTGCGCGGCCGAGCCATGCCTATCTCGGCCTCTCGCCCGGGCTCGACTTCGAGAGCAAGCTGACCGCCAAGCCTGACGCGGCGCTGCTGCTGGAGAAGGAACTGTCCTCGCCGAGCTACCAGCCGCGCACCATCGCGATCGGCACCAATACCGACGCCTACCAGCCGATCGAGAAGAAGCTGCGGATCATGCGGTCGATCCTGGAGGTGCTGGCGAAGTTCAATCACCCGGTCGGCATCGTCACCAAATCGGCGCTGGTCCAGCGCGACATCGACATTCTCGCGCCGATGGCGGCGAAGGGGCTGGTCAAGGTCGCGCTCTCGGTGACGACGCTCGATCCCAAGCTTGCCCGCAATATGGAGCCGCGCGCCGCCGCGCCCGCCAAGCGCATCGAGACGATCCGCAAGCTCTCGGAGGCCGGCATCCCGGTGACGGTGCTGGTTGCGCCGATCGTGCCGGCGATCAACGAGCATGAGATCGAGCGCATCCTCGACGCCGCCAAAGCTGCGGGTGCGCGCGAGGCCGGCTATGTGCTGCTGCGCCTGCCGCTCGAGGTGAAGGACATCGTCCAGGACTGGCTGGTGACGCATCACCCCGACAAGATGCGCCATGTCGTCTCGCTGATCCGCTCGACCCGCGGCGGCAAGGACTATGACGCTGCGTGGGGCCAGCGCCAGGTCGGCTCCGGCCCCTATGCCTGGATGATCGGCCGGCGCTTCGAGATGGCCGCCGAGCGGCTCGGCTTCAACAGCACGCGGCTGCGCCTGCGCACCGACCTCTTCGTCAAGCCGGAGAAGGAGAAGGCGCAGCTCAGCCTGTTCTGAGCGCTCCGGCCCGGCGCCTCGCGGCACCGATCGGACCGCCATGCGTTTCCGCCTATGAAGCGGAGGCCGTCATGGACAATTTCAGCAGCGAGGTAATCGAAACGGGCGAGGCCACGATCTTCCTGCGCAGAGCGGGCTTCGGCCCGCCGCTCCTGTTGCTGCACGGTTTCCCGCAGACGCATTTGATGTGGCGGGACGTAGCTCCGCTGCTGGCGGAGGATTTCACCGTCATCTGCGCAGATCTGCGCGGCTATGGCGCAAGCTCCTGCCCGCCCTCGACCGCCGACCACGCGCCCTACAGCAAGCGTGCCCTCGCCGCCGACATGGTCGCAGTCATGGAGAAGCTGGGCTTCCGCCGCTTCTGCGTGGCCGGTCACGATCGCGGCGGCCGCGTCGCCTACCGCCTGGCACTCGACCATCCCGAGCGGATCGCGAAGCTCGCCGTGCTCGACATCGTGCCGACGGCCGAAGCCTGGGATCGTGCCGATTCCCGCTTCGCGCTCGGCTTCTGGCCGTGGTCGCTACTCGCCCAGCCCGAGCCCCTGCCGGAGCGGCTGCTCGCGGCGGCACCGGATGCGATCATCGACAGCGCGCTCAATGGCTGGGGCACGCCGGCCTCGACCTTCTCAGCCGCCGCCCGCGAGGCCTATGTCGCGGCTCTCGGCGATCCCTATCATATCCACGTGCTCTGCGAGGAGTATCGGGCCGCGGCCGGGATCGACCGCGAGCATGACGCGCAAGACCAGCGGCACGGGCGGCGCATCGCCTGTCCCATGCTCGCCCTGTGGAGTTCCGAGGGCGCCCTGGCGCAATGGTATGAGGCCGATGGCGGACCGCTCGCGATCTGGCGCCGCTGGGCCGATCGCATCGAGGGCGGCGCCGTTGCCGGCGGGCATTTCTTCCCGGAAGAGCATCCAGAGGCGACGGCGGAAGCCTTGCGCGCATTCTTCCGGGATCGAAGCTGAACTGTGGATGTGACGCAGGCGACGGCAGACCTTCGCGCCATCATCTGGCATAGCGAAATCATGACCGCCGATTTCAGCCGCGAGCAGGCCGCGATGATTGCCGGGCGCGCCCGCGTCGCCGGCGTGGACGAGGTCGGGCGCGGGCCGCTCGCCGGCCCGGTCGTGGCGGCCGCGGTCATCCTCGATCCCCTGGCGATCCCGGACGGGCTGGCCGATTCGAAGGAGCTCACCGCCCAGCGCCGCGAGGAGCTCTGCGTCCTGATCCTCGCCAGCGCATTGGCGGTCGGCGTCGGCAGCGCCTCTGCCACCGAGATCGACAGGATCAACATCCGGCAGGCGACCCTGCTTTCCATGCGGCGAGCGGTGGGAGCGCTGCCGCTCTCGCCCGATCTCGTACTGGTCGACGGCAATGATCCGCCGGCGCTGGCCTGCGGCTGCGAGTCGATCATCGGCGGCGACGGGTTGATCGCCTCGATCGCCGCGGCCTCGATCGTCGCCAAGGTGATGCGTGACCGGATGATGGCGCGGCTTTCGCTGACCTACCCGGCCTATGGCTTCGCCAGCCATGCCGGCTACGGAACGCCCGCGCACCGTGCCGCGCTGAAGACGCATGGCCCCTGCCCCGCGCATCGCTATTCCTTCGCTCCGATCAAAGGTGTCTGGTCGCGCTCGATCGCTTGAGCCTGCCGGAGACGCCATGCCCATCTTGACGATGCATCAGGTCGACGCGTTCACCGACCAGGTGTTTGGCGGCAACCCGGCCGCGGTTCTGATCCTGGACGACTGGCTGCCGGAAGCGACGATGCAGGCGATCGCCAACGAGAACAATCTGGCGGAAACCGCTTTTGCCCGCCCGAACGGCAACGGCTGGGATCTGCGCTGGTTCACCCCGGTCCACGAAGTCAATTTCTGCGGCCATGCCACGCTCGCGACCGCGCATGTCCTCGCCAGTGCCCACAGCGTGTCAGGCGACATGGAATTCCTGACCCGCGTCGGGCCGATCCGGGTCTCGCGGCAGGAAAACGGCTACCGGCTCGACCTGCCGGCCTTCGCCCCGGAGCCGGTCGAGGCACTGCCTGCGGTCATCGCGGCGCTCTTCCCGGTCCCGCCGCTTGCGCTCTTCCGCAATTTCGAGAACGTCTTCGCTGTCCTGGCTGACGAGCAGGCCGTGCGTGCCTTCGTGCCCGATGCGGCGGCGATCGCGACTCTCGCCCCGCTCTGTTTCGGCATCACCGCCCGTGGCGACACCTATGATTTCGTCTCGCGCTATTTCGCCCCCAGCGCCGGCATCCCCGAGGATCCCGTCACCGGATCGATCCACGCCACCCTCGTTCCATACTGGGCCAGCGAGCTCGGCAAGAGCCACCTCGAGGCATTCCAGGCCTCGGCACGTGGCGGGCATCTCAGCTGCGAAATGGCGGGCGAGCGCGTGCTGATCACCGGGCAGGCGGTGACCTTCATGAAGGCCGAAATCTATCTGCCCGATTGACGGTTCAGGGGCGGGCTGAGCTTCCCCCAAGCTGCCGCTGCGGCAGGTGGAAGCCGGTTACCCTTCCTTAATCTCCGTTACGAATTTCCAAACATATTCAATGGGCTAGGCAAAAATTGCAGCCCCAGAATGGGACGCATTTTTTTCAACCCGGAAACCCGACCTTTACCCTGACCGGCCAGGATCGCGACTGTTGAAGTTGCGTAACGGTCTTGGCGTCATGAGTACCTCGCGTACCGGGACCGCCAGCGCTCCCGTCCGGATTCAGGTTTCGCGTACCGGACGGCCCGCGCTGGGGGCCCGGATGAAGGCCAAGAGCCTTCTCCACTCTGAGATCCTGCCTCGCGAGCTTCCGCTCGACCAGGTGATCGTCGGCGATTGCGTCGCCGCGATCGAGGCGCTGCCACCGGGCAGCGTCGACCTCGTCTTCGCCGACCCGCCCTATAATCTGCAGCTCGGCGGCGATCTGCGCCGGCCCGACGACAGCCTCGTCGATGCCGTCGACGACGACTGGGACAAGTTCGCCTCCTTCGCCGATTACGACGCCTTCACCCGCGCCTGGCTCACCGCCTGCCGCCGGGCGCTGAAGCCGGACGGCGCGCTCTGGGTGATCGGCTCCTACCACAACATCTTCCGCGTCGGCTCGATCCTGCAGGATCTCGGCTTCTGGATGCTGAACGACATCGTCTGGCGCAAAGCCAACCCGATGCCGAATTTCCGCGGCCGGCGCTTCACCAATGCGCATGAGACGCTGATCTGGGCGGCGCGCGGCGAAGCCTCGAAATACACCTTCCACTACGAGGCGCTGAAGGGCGGCAATGACGACCTGCAGATGCGCTCGGACTGGTATCTGCCGCTCTGCACCGGCGAGGAGCGGCTGAAGGACGACAAGGGCGCCAAGGTCCACCCGACCCAGAAGCCCGAATCACTGCTCGCCCGCGTTTTGCTCTCGGCCAGCAATCCCGGCGACGTCGTGCTCGATCCCTTCTTCGGCACCGGCACCACCGGCGCTGTCGCCAAGGCGCTCGGCCGCCATTTCATCGGCATCGAGCGTGAGCAGGTCTATGCCAAGGCCGCGCGCGAGCGCATCGCCGCGGTTCAGCCGCTGCCGCCGGAAGCTTTCTCCACCGCCCCGTCGAAGCGCAGCGAGCCGCGCGTACCCTTCCTCAGCCTGGTCGAGGCCGGGCTGGTCAAGGCGGGCGAGCGCGTCTTCGACGAGAAGCGCCGCCACAGCGCCACGATCCGCGCCGACGGCACGCTGGTGCTCGGCCCCGCCGTCGGCTCGATCCACAAGGTCGGCGCGCTGGCGCAAGGATTGCCGGCCTGCAATGGCTGGACCTTCTGGCATGTCGAGCGCGAGGGCAAAGCCATGCTGCTCGATGTCCTGCGCGGCGAGATCAGGGCGCAGCTGGCGGCGGCCTAGGCCGCCGTTTCAGAGATCAACCGGTGCGGCAGCAGCTGCTCCCACTACCGGTCCAGCGTTCGAGCTGGATCGGCGGGCACGGCACCGAGCCGTAAGAGCAGAACACGCAGCAATCGCCGGCCATCGGCCGCAGCACGCTGCCGCAGCCCTCGCATTGATAGAAGAACTGGCAGGCGTCGACCGGCATCGTCTCGACCTTGCGATGGCCGCACTCCGGGCAGGTGATCTCGCTGCGAAGCTCCGGCTGCATCATTGACGTCATTGCATCGGTCATCACAGTCCTCCGCAAAGCAGATCTCGCCCCGTCAGGAGCGCCGCAACTCTTCCAGCCCTGCTTCGAGCGCCTTCAGGAAGACTTTCGGGAACGCCTCCTCCTTCAGCCGCTTGAACGGCGTGAAACGCATTCCCTCCGGCGCCTGCGTCTCCAGCGGGACCCGCCCGGCGAAGACCGTCAGCTCCAGCGGGAAATGCGTGAAAACGTGGCGGACCGGCAGCATCAGCTTCTGCCATCGCGCCGGCACCGGCTGATCGCGCAAGGCATCGGCCAGCTCGTAATCCGCCCGCCAGTCGCTGCCGGGCACCTCGACCATGCCCCCGAGCAAGCCCTTGGCCGGCCGGGTACGGACCAGCACGGCGCCATCCTCGCGCATCGCCACGAAGGCCGCGCCATAGCGGGTCTTGCCAGTCTTCTTCGCCGCCTTGCGCGGAAAGCTCTCCTGCGTGCCTTCGATGCGCGCCTGGCAGGGCTCGCGCCAGGGACAGAGCCCGCAGGCCGGCGAGCGCGGCGTGCAGATCGTCGCGCCGAGATCCATCAGCGCCTGCGCGAAATCGCCGGGCCGGCCGTGCGGCAGCAGCGCCAGCACCCGCTCGCGGATCAGCGGCTTGGCGCCCGGCATCTCATCCTCGATGGCGAAGAGCCGGGTGATCACCCGCTCGACATTGCCGTCGACCGCGACCGCCGGCCGGTCGAAGGCGATCGCCGCGATGGCCCCCGACGTGTAGATGCCGATACCGGGCAAGGCGCGCAGGCCCTCCTCCGTATCGGGAAAGCGGCCGTCATGCTGATCCGCGACCGCCTTGGCGCAGGCGTGGAGATTGCGGGCACGGGAGTAATAGCCGAGACCGGCCCAGGCCTGCATCACGTTCTCCGAGGACGCCGTCGCCAGGGCTTCGACGGTCGGGAAGCGCGCCATGAAGCGCTCGAAATAGGGCTTCACCGCCGCGATCGTGGTCTGCTGCAGCATGATCTCGGAGACCCAGACGCGATAGGGATCGGCCCGCTCGCCCGGCAGCGCCCGCCAGGGCAGGACACGGCGATGGCGGTCATACCAGGCGAGGAGATCGGCAGCGCGAGGCTGGGGAGTGAGAGCGTCCATGGTCCCCGGGTGTAATGGCGTCGGGCGGGACAGGTAAAGGCACCAGAGGTCACTGCGATGCATGCAGGGGCACCATGACCACAATGCCGTTGCCTGGCGGGAGCCGTCACACAAATGTTCGCAATCGGCAGGAGTTTTCGCAAAGCAGGACAAGGCGGTGCTGTCGTGACGGCTGTGCTGGAAGAGTTCGGTCCCGACATCTGGATCGCGAGCGGGCCGCAGGTGACGGCGGCGCTCGGCTTTAACTACCCGACGCGCATGGCGGTGATCCGCCTCGCTGACGGAGAGCTGCTCGTCTGGTCGCCGACGGCGCTGAGCGAGGAACTCAAGACGGAGCTGGCTTCGCTCGGCCCCGTCCGCCATCTCGTCGCGCCCAACTCGCTGCATGACCTGTTCATCGCGAGCTGGAAGCAGGCCTATCCCGAGGCTCGCCTCTATGCCGCGCCGGGATTGCAGCAGAAGCGCAGGGACCTCGCCTTCGATGCCGAGGTCACCGATGAGGCGATCCTGCCCTGGACGAGCGAGATCGCTCACATCGTCATGGCGGGCAATGTGATCACGACCGAAGTCGTCTTCTTTCATGCCAAGAGCGGCACGGTGCTGTTCACCGACCTGTTGCAGCAGTTCCCGCCCCGCTGGTTCAGCGGCTGGCGAGCGCTCATCGCGAAATGGGACCAGATGCTCGCCCCGGAACCCTCGGTGCCACGGAAATTCCGCCTCGCCTTCACCGACCGGAAGGCGGCACGGGCCGCAGCCGAACGCCTGCTGTCCTGGCCGGCCGGGAAGGTGCTGATGGCGCATGGAACCCCGGTCCGTGTCGATGGCCATGCCTTCCTCAAGCGGGCGTTTCGTTGGCTGATAGGTTGATCGCCGAAGGCGCAGCTTGCGTCGGCACTACCTGCCATCGCAAAATAGCCCATGCCCGCCAAACCTCTCGCCGAACTGATCGACGACTGCCTCGCACCCGCGCTCGCCGCGCAGGGTTTCGCGGGACGCTCGGTCGTCGCCTTCTGGCCGGAGATCGTCGGGGAACGGCTGGCGCAGCGCACGCGGCCGCTCAAGATCGACTGGCCGCGGCGGCGGGGCGCGCCGGGCGAGCTGTCGGACCCGGCGACGCTGGTGGTGCGCGTCGAGGGCGCCTTCGCGCTGGAGATGCAGCAGCTCGGGCCGCTGGTACTGGAGCGGGTCAACAGTCATCTCGGCTGGCGCGCCGTCGGCAAGCTCGTACTGAAGCAGGGGCCGGTCGCGCCGCCGCCCGCGCCGAAGCCGGCCCCGCCGCCGGACCCCGCCGCGCTGGCGCGGATCGAGGCACAGGTCGCAGGCGTCGAGAACGCCGAATTGCGCGCGGCGCTGGCGCGGCTCGGGCGCGGCATCGCTCAGCGGCGCCAGGCCGCAGTCGACGACACGGCTTCGTGAGCGGGAAGCAGCGAACCGATCTTGCCACAATCCTGATCGTGACTATGGTCCGCAGCAATTACTTTGCCACCAGGGATTGTCTCATGACCAGCCGCCGCCAGGTGTTGATCGGCTCCGCCGCCTTGGCCCTCTCGCCGCTTCTCGCCAGCCAGGGCGCCTCGGCCCAGACCCTTCCCGGTGTCGCCAATCCGCTCGGCGACGTCTGGCTCGGCAGTGCCGACGCCAAGGTCTCGATCATCGAGTACGCCTCGCTGACCTGCAGCCACTGCGCCACCTTCCACAAGGACACCTGGCCGGCGCTGAAGGCCAAGTACATCGACACCGGCAAGGTGCGCTTCGTGCTGCGCGAATTCCCGCTCGATCCGCTCGCCACGGCCGGCTTCATGCTGGCGCGCTGCAACGGCACCGACAAATATTACCCGCTGACCGACCTGCTGTTCGCGCAGCAGCGGAACTGGGCCTTCACCGAGAAGCCGGTGGATGCGCTCTCCAACTTGGTCAAGCAGGCCGGTTTCACACAGGAATCTTTCGAGGCCTGCCTGAAACGTCAGGACATTTACGACGCTGTCACGCAGGTTAAGGAAGGTGGAGCCAAGGCTGGCGTGGACTCCACCCCGACCTTCTTCATAAACGGGCAGAAGCGCTCCGGTGCACTCAGCCTCGCCGAATTCGACAAGATCCTCGAGCCGCTGCTCGGCAGCTGACGCGCGCTTGTCCTTCTCCCCTCGGGGGAGAAGGTGGCAGCGCGAAGCGCTGACGGATGAGGGAAGGTCAGCCGTAGCCTCCCCTCGTCTCACCCAGTCGTACCACCCTCATCCGTCTGCTTCGCAGACACCTTCTCCCCCGGGGGGAGAAGGAGCGAGGCGTCGATGCATCTGACGCGCCTCAAGCTTGCCGGCTTCAAGACCTTCGTCGAACCGACCGAGTTCCAGATCGAGCCGGGACTGACCGGCGTCGTCGGGCCGAACGGTTGCGGCAAGTCCAATCTCGTCGAAGCCCTGCGCTGGGTGATGGGCGAAAGCTCGTTCAAGAACATGCGCGGTTCGGGCATGGACGACGTCATCTTCGGCGGTTCGTCCGAGCGCCCGGCCCGCAACATGGCCGAGGTCGCCCTCACCCTCGACAACAGCGACCGCAAGGCACCCGCCGCCTTCAACGACGCCGAGGTGCTGGAAGTCACCCGCCGGATCGAGCGCGAGGAAGGTTCGACCTACCGGATCAACGGCAAGGAGGTGCGCGCCCGCGACGTGCAGCTCCTCTTCGCCGATGCGGCGACCGGCGCTCGCTCGCCGGCGCTGGTGCGCCAGGGCCAGATCAGCGAGATCATCTCGGCCAAGCCGCAATCGCGCCGGCGCATCCTCGAGGACGCCGCAGGTATCGCCGGGCTGCACAGCCGCCGGCACGAGGCGGAATTGCGCCTCAAGGGCGCCGAGGACAATCTCAATCGGCTCGAAGACGTGCTCGCCGAGATCGACGGGCAGGTCGAGGCCTTGCAGCGCCAGGCGCGGCAGGCGACGCGCTATCGCAACCTCGCCTCGGACATCCGCAAGGCCGAGGCCGTGCTGGCTCTGATCGCCCATCACGAGGCGCGGACTCAGGAAGCGGTGGCCGAGCGCGCCCTCGAAGCGGCCGTACGCGAGGTCGCCGATAAGACCGGCGTCCAGGCCGAGGCGGCGCGGCTGCAGGCGGTCGCAGCGCATGCGCTGCCGGCGCTGCGCGAGGGCGAGGCCGCCGCCGCGGCCGCGCTCGTTCGCTTGAAGCGCGGCCTCGACGAAATCGAAGCCGAGAACCGGCGCACAAAGCAGCGCACCGAGGAACTGGCCAAGCGGCTCGCCGAACTGCAGGGCGACCTCGCCCGGCAGGACAGCCTCGGCAAGGATGCGAACGAGAGCCTGTCGCGACTGACGGCCGAGGATGAGAGCCTGCGGCTGGAGGCCGAAGCCGCTGCCGGTGGCAGCAAGGCGGCGGCAACCGAACTCGCCGAGGCCGAGAAGGCGCTGGCGGCAGCGGAAGCCGAGCATGCCGCGGTGCAGGCAAGGCTGTCTGAGCTGGCCGCCCGGCGCGGTGCGCTCGAACGGGCCCTGCGCGAGGCCAAGGAGCGCGAGGCTCGCCATGCGGCAGAGCGCGAGCGGCTGCAGCGCGACCAGGCGGCGCTCGATGCCGACGGCACCGCCGCCTCGCTCGACGGGCTGCGCAGCACGGTCGCGACGGCTGAAGCGGCGATGCAAGGCGCGGATGCCGCTGCCGGCGCGGCGCGTAGCGCCCTCGCCACCGTCCGCGAGGACGAAGCGCGATTGCGCGGGCCGGTCGCGGAGGCCGACCGCAAGGCGCAGCGCCTCGAAACCGAAGTCCGCACCCTGCAGAAGCTGCTCGCTCCCGCATCGGGGGGGCGCTGGCCAGCGATTCTCGACTCGATCGCTGCGGCCAAGGGCTACGAGACGGCGCTCGGCGCAGCGCTCGGCGACGATCTCGACGCTTCTGTCGATCCGAGCGCACCGGCGCACTGGTCCGAGAGCGACAACGGCGAGAGCGACCCTGCCCTTCCGGACGGTGTCGAGCCGCTCGCCAGGCATGTACGCGGGCCGGCGGCGCTCGCGCGGCGCCTGCGCCAGATCGGTGTCGTCTCCCGGGCCGATGGCGCTGGATTGCGGCCGAAGCTGCTGCCGGGCCAGCGGCTGGTTTCCCGCGAGGGCGACATCTGGCGCTGGGACGGCTTCACCAGTGCGGCCGAGGCGCCCTCGCCCGCCGCCCGCCGGCTCGCCGAGAAGAACCGGCTCGGTGATCTCGAACGGGAAGCGCAAGGAGCGCGCGAGGCGTCCGAAGCGGCGCGCGACGGGCTCGACCAAGCGAGCGAGCGCACAAAAGCCGCCGCACAGGCCGAGACGAAGGCGCTGGAGGCGGCCCGCGAAGCCCGGCGCAATCTCGACCAGGCGCGCGAGCGATTGGCGCAGGCAGAGCGCAAGGCCGGCGAGACCGCCGCACGCCGCTCGGCCCTGACCGAAGCGATCGGCCGGCTCGGCCAGAACATCGCCGATGCGCAGGCGCAGGCCGAGACCGCGAATCAGGATGTCGCCGGCCTCGCTCCTGCGCCCGAATTGGAGAGCGCCCTGCTCGCCGCCCGCGCCGAACTGGGCGAGCGGCGTGCGGCGGCCTCCGAAGCGCGGGCGCGGGTGCAGACGCAAGGGCGTGAGGCGGAGCTGCGCAGCCGCCGGCGCGAGGCGATCGCCCAGGAGCTGCTCGCCTGGCGCGAGCGGGCGGCGGCGAGCGAGCAGAGCGCAGCCGATACGCGCCTGCGAATCGAGACGACGGCGGGCGAGCACAAGGCGTTGCTGGAGGCACCCGACACTTTCCTGGTCGAGCGTCGCCGGCTCCTGGCCGAGATCGAAACTGCCGAGGGCAACCGGCGCGGCGCCGCCGACAAGCTCGCCGCCGGCGAGGTCGCGCAGGCGGAAGCCGACCGGCAGGCGCGCGCCGCGCTCGAAGGGCTGTCGGCTGCACGCGAAGGCCGGGCCAGCGCCGAGGCCAGGCTGGAAGCCGCGCGCCAGCGCCTCGCCGATGTCGTGCGCCAGATCGTCGACGGGCTGGAAACGGAAGTTGCGAACCTGCACCAGCTCGCCGGGCTGAAGGTGGGGGACACGCCGCCGGATGCGGAGGATGTCGAGCGCCGGCTCGGCGGGCTCAAGGCCGAGCGCGAGCGGCTTGGCGCGGTCAATCTGCGCGCCGACGACGAATTGACCGAGGTCCAGGGCAAGCGCAGCGGCCTCGCGACCGAGCGCGACGACCTGACCGAGGCGATCCGGCGCCTGCGCCAGGCGATCGGAGCGCTCAATCGCGAAGGCAGGGAGCGGCTTCTTGCCGCATTCGAGATCGTCAACGGCCATTTCCAGCATCTGTTCGGTGTGCTGTTCGGCGGCGGCACGGCCGAGCTCACGCTGGTCGATTCGGAAGATCCGCTCGAAGCCGGGCTCGAAATCATCGCCCGCCCCCCGGGCAAAAAGCCGCAGGTGATGACGTTGCTCTCGGGCGGCGAGCAGGCGCTGACCGCGACCGCGCTGATCTTCGCGGTGTTCCTGACCAACCCCTCGCCTATCTGCGTGCTCGACGAGGTCGACGCGCCGCTCGATGACGCCAATGTCGAGCGCTATTGCGACCTGCTCGAGGAGATGGCGCGCAACACCTCGACGCGTTTCATCCTGATCACCCACAACCCGATCACCATGGCGCGCATGGACCGGCTGTTCGGCGTCACCATGGCCGAGCGCGGGGTCAGCCAGATGGTCTCGGTCGACCTCGCCACCGCCGAGCGCATCCGCGAGGCGGTCTGACTCCTTCGCCGCGGCGCACAAGAATCGCTCCCAACGCTTCGACGAACTCTAAAATCATTTTATTTTTCAAGGCATTAATCACCACCCACCCGGCTTGACACCATATGACCCCGTCAATATGGTGCCCCCGATTTTTCCGGGCGGCGGGGCTTTTTCATCGCACGGGGTGATCGGCAATCCGATGAGCGCCCGCCATGCTGATCCGGCAACGGATCAGCCGGCTCAGGCAGCGCAAATCAGCGACAATTCCGGTATTGTCCGGTTCTCCAGGGGACCGAGCACGGAGGGGTCGTGTCATGACGACGGTCAAGCGGCGATGACGGGCCAGGACGACAAAGGTTCGGGTCCGCAGCGGACTACAGACAAGGATGCGAGCCTGGAAAGCCGGCTCAAATCCCTCGATGCAGGCCTGAAACGTGCGACCAACCAGACGGAAGCCGAGATCCGGCGCGAGGCCACTCCCTCCGATTCCAGCGGAATCGGCCAGGCGATGCGGCTTTCCACGGAATTCGTTGCTGGCATCATCGTCGGCGGCATGCTCGGCTGGGCCGTCGACAAGTGGCTGGGGACGGCGCCCTTCGGGATGATCGTCCTGCTGATGCTCGGCTTCGGCGCTGGCGTGATGAACGTCGTGCGCGCAGCGGGCTTGATGAAATCGCGCACTGACGATAAGTCGGGCGCGCAGAACTGAGGCGCGGCTCCGAAAGGGGCCGTCTTATGGCAGGAACAAGGGCGAGAGATGGCTGGTCCGATCGAACAATTCGAGATCAAACCGATCGTGTCGCTCGGCAAGATCGGTGCAAGCGAAATCGCTTTCACCAATTCGGCCCTGTTCATGGTGGCTGCCGTCGCCGTCATCGTGCTGCTCTTCGTCTACGGCACGCGCAACCGCTCGCTGGTTCCGGGCCGGCTGCAATCGCTGGCGGAGATGGGTTACGAGTTCGTAGCCAACACAGTGAAGGACTCGGCCGGCCATGACGGCATGAAGTTCATGCCGCTGGTGTTCTCGCTCTTCATGTTCGTGCTGGCCTGCAACATGCTCGGCATGATCCCGGGCGCGTTCACCGTCACCAGCCATCTGATCGTCACCGCCGCGCTCGCCGCGCTCGTGATCCTCACCGTCATCATCTACGGCATCGCAAAGCATGGCTCGCATTTCTTCGGCCTGTTCGTGCCCAAGGGCGTGCATCCGCTGATGCTGATCATCCTGGTGCCGATCGAGGTGATCTCCTTCGTCTCGCGCCCGATCAGCCTGTCGGTCCGTCTCTTCGCCAACATGCTGGCCGGCCACATCGCGCTGAAGATCTTCGCCGGCTTCGTGGCGACGCTGCTCTTCGCCGGCGGCTGGGCCATCCTCTCGCCGCTGCCCCTCGTGCTGACCATCGCGCTGATCGCGCTGGAATTCCTGGTCGCCGGGCTGCAGGCCTATGTCTTCGCCGTGCTGACCTGCATCTACCTGCACGACGCCCTGCATCCGGGCCACTGAGCGGCCAGGTTCAAGTTCACCCCTCGACTGTCACAACAACTATCCCCCTAAGGAGCATTTCCATGGATCCCGTCGCAGCCAAGTACATCGGCGCTGGTCTCGCTTGCCTCGGCATGGCCGGCGCGGGCATCGGCCTCGGCAACCTCTTCGGCCAGTTCCTCTCGGGCGCCCTGCGCAACCCGTCGGCGGCCGATGGCCAGCGCGGCACCTTGCTGCTCGGCTTCGCGCTGACCGAAGCGCTCGGCATCTTCTCGCTGCTGATCGCGCTGCTGCTGCTCTTCGCGGTCTGATCGCGAACGCTACCCGAGCCTGCCGCGGGCGACGCCTCACAAGGCGTCATGCGGCGGGCTCCCGCCTCCCTTCCCTATCGCCGTGCGAACCGTCCGGGCTCGTGCGGCCGGATGAGGTTCAGTGATGGCAGCGCCAGCCACGACCACCGGAACGACCGCCCATGGCGGCGCGGCTCCCGCCCATGGCGGCGGCTTCCCGCCCTTCCAGGGTGAAACCTTCGCCTCGCAGCTGCTCTGGCTCGCGATCACCTTCGGCTTCCTCTACTGGCTCGCCGCCAAGGTCATCGTGCCGCGTCTCGGCAGCATCCTCGAGGACCGCGCCAACAAGATCGGCAACGATCTCGACGAGGCGGCCGCGATGAAGGCGAAGGCCGAAGAGGCCGGCCAGGCCTATGAGAAGTCCCTTGCCGAGGCCCGCGCCAAGTCGCAGGCGATCGCGCAGGAGACGCGCGAGAAGGTCAGCGCCGACAGCGCCGAGCGGCGCAAGAGCGTCGAGGCCGACCTCTCCGCCAAGCTCGCCGACGCCGAAGCCAAGATCGTCGCCACCAAGACCGAGGCGATGAGCCATGTCGAGGCGATCGCCGCCGACGCGGCCGGCGCCATCGTCGGTCACCTGACCGGCACGGTTCCGGCCCCGGCCGACACCGCCAAGGCGGTCAAGACCGCGCTGGGAGGCTGAGCACCATGTTGAGCAATCCGACCTTCTGGGTTCTCGTCTCGACGGTCATTTTCCTCGCCATGGCGGTGAAGATGGGCGCTCTCAAGGGCATCATCGGCGCGCTCGACGCCCGCGGCGAGCTCGTCGCCCGCGAACTCGCCGAGGCCCGCCGCCTGCGTCACGAGGCCGAGCTGCTGCTCGCCGAGTTCGAGGGCAAGCGCAAGGCCGCCGAGGCCGAGGCCGAGGCGATCGTCGCCAACGCCAAGGACGAGGCCCAGCGCCTCGCCAAGGACGCCGAGGAGAAGCTGGCGGAGTTCGTCACCCGGCGGACCAAGTCGGCCGAGGACAAGATCGCCCAGGCCGAGACCCAGGCCACCGCCGAGGTCCGTGCCGCCGCCGCCGAGGCTGCGACCCGCGCCGCCGAGGTCATCCTGCGTGGCCAGGTCGCCGGCAAGGCCGGTGCCGACCTGATCGCCGCCGGTCTCAAGGACGTGCGCGCCAAGCTCAACTGAGCTGCGCGAGCCTCACCAAAGCAAAACAGAAACGCCGCGGTCTTCGGACCGCGGCGTTTCTGTTTGATCGATCGGAGGGCGAAGCCCCACCCTACTGGATGGCGACGGCCGTCCCGGGAGGCGGGAGCGGCGTGGCGGCTGGAGCCGCGACAGCCTTCGGAAGCACGGGACGGACGACGGGCTGAGGCAGCTTGGCCGTCGCCGGCGCCGCCGTGGGCGCGACGACCGGCTTGGGCTTCGGCCGACGCGGCTGGATCGTCGAGGTGACGATGCCATGGGGCGTATCGAGCCCATAGATGTCATCGCGGAACTGCACCAGCCCCTCGGCATCCTGCCAGCCGGTCATGTAGACCCAGGCGACCGGCACCGCCTTCTTCAGCGTGATGTTCTTGCGCTCGCCCTTGGCGATCTCGGCCTCGATCGCGGGCTGCGTCCACTCTGTTCCCTCGAGCAGCCAGGCCGCCAGGTCGCGCACGCCCTCGATGCGGGCGCAGCCGGAAGAGTTGAAGCGGACATCGTTGCGGAACAGCGACTTCTTCGGCGTGTCGTGCATGTAGACCGCCTCGGCGTTCGGCATGTCGATCTTGAGCTGGCCGAGCGAGTTGGTCGGGCCCGGCTCCTGCCGAACGTAGAAGTACGGATTGCTCAGGCTCGCCCAATTGACGCTGGCCGGGTCGATCTCGCGATTCTCGGCGCCGAGCAGCTTCATGTTGGACTTGGCGATGAAGTCCGGCTCCTTGCGCATCTTCGGGATGATGTCGGCCTTTACGATCGACATCGGCACGGTCCAGTAGGGATTGAGGTTGACCGAGGTGATGCTGGCCTGCAGCACCGGCGAAGGCCGGTCGGGCCGGCCGACCACGGCGAGATGGCGGCGCTGGACGACGCCACGCTCCACCGCCTCGGCACTGGCGCCAGGAATGTTCACCACGACATAGCGCTCGGTGAAGCTGAAGCCATTGCCCTTGAGCCGCTCCAGCGTCGCGGTCAGCTGGTTGAGGCGGACCTCGACCGGCACGTTCAGCGCCTTCAGAGTGAGGCGACCGACCGTGCCGAGATCCGACAGGCCGTGGCGGCGCTGGAAGCGCTTCACCGCGGCGACGACGGCGGCATCATAGACGTCGCCCTGCAGCGAATCGGGAGGCAGGTCGCCGCTCAGCATCAGGCGCTGCTTCAGCAGCGCGACGTCCGGCCCTTGCGAATCGGGCTTCAGCGCGGTCGCCGCGTTGCTGATCTTCGGCCAGCCGCCGCGGCCGGCGATGTCCTCATGCGCGATCAGCGCCTCGAGCGTGCGGTCATAGGTCTTGGGGCCATAGCCCGGCTCCTCGGCGCGGGAGGCCGAGAGCATCGCCGCGAAGGAGACCGCGGCGGTGAGCACATGGCGAAGGCGAACGCGATACATGGCCGAGCTTCCAAGGCGCGAACATACACGCCGTTGGAAGCTTCCCTCGCATATGGTCAAGGAAGCCTTAAGGCAGCCGGCTCAGGTGACGAAAGGGCAGGTTCCGCCTTGCTCGAACCAAACTCTGACCTATATGGTCAAGATAGTCATTTTTCTGCGGAGACCAGCATGACCGCGATCCCCAAGGAAACATGGACCGTCGCCAACGCCAAGGCACGCTTCTCGGAGCTGATCGACAAGGCGAAATCTGAAGGACCGCAGATGGTGACGCGCAACGGCAAGCCGGCGGCGGTGCTGGTGTCGGTGGAGGAGTGGGAGAAGAAGACGGCGCCGAAGGGCACGCTGTCCGAGTTCTTCCGGAATTCGCCGCTCTACGATAGTGGGATAGAACTGGAGCGACTGGACCACCCGCCACGTAAGATCGATCTGTGATCTATCTGCTCGACACCAATGTCGTCTCCGAGCTGATCCGCCCCAACGCGTCACCGAATGTGTCGCAGTTCGTGGATGCCTTCGAAGACCGGCTGCACGTCAGTGTCATCACCCTTGCCGAAATTCGTTTCGGCATAGCGCGCATGGAACACGGCCGAAGGCGCCTAGCCTTCGAAAACTGGCTCGATCAGGACGTCTCCGCTCGCTTCGGCAGCCGCATCCTCAACATCGATGTCGACATCGCAGCGGCTTGGGGCGAGTTGATGGCACTGTCGGAACGCAGGGGCACGAATCTCAAAGCAATGGATGGCCTGCTCGCCGCGACCGCCGTCGCGCGCGACCTGACGCTCGTCACGCGCAACATCCGGGATTTCGATCGCCTCGGCCTGCGGCTGCTCGACCCCTGGATCGAGCAGCCCTAAGCCCTCTTACTCCGCCGCTTCCTTCACCGGCGCGGGCTTTTCCCATTTCAGCACCGGCTGGCGCGCGGCCCTCGTCTCGTCGAGGCGACGGATCGGGGCGTGGTGCGGAGCGGCGGTGAAGCGGCTCTTGTCGTTGCCCTTGGCCGCGATGGCGAGGTCGCGCAGCGTCGCGATGAAGAGGTCGAGCGAGGCCTTCGATTCGGACTCGGTCGGCTCGATCAGCATGGCGCCATGGACGACGAGCGGGAAATACACCGTCATCGGGTGGTAGCCCTCGTCGATCATCGCCTTGGCGAAGTCGAGCGTCGAGACGCCGGTGCCCTTCAGCCACTCGTCGTCGAACAGCGCCTCGTGCATCGAGGGATGGTCCGGGAAGGGTAGCGACATCAGGTCGGCGAGGCCGGCGCGGATGTAGTTGGCGTTCAGCACCGCATCTTCCGAGGCTTGCTTCATGCCGTCGGCGCCATGGCTGAGCATGTAGGCGAGCGCGCGGACATACATGCCCATCTGGCCATGGAAGGCGGTCATGCGGCCGAAGGGGTCGTTCCCCTCGGGCGCATCGGCCTTGTGCTCGACGAGACGCGACTTGCCGCCCTCGACATGGATGAACGGCACCGGCGCGAACGGCGCCAGCCGCTCCGACAGCACGACCGGGCCGGCGCCCGGGCCGCCCCCGCCATGCGGGGTCGAGAAGGTCTTGTGCAGGTTGATGTGCATGGCGTCGACGCCGAGATCGCCCGGACGCGCCTTGCCGACGATGGCGTTGAAGTTGGCACCGTCGCAGTAGAAATAGGCGCCGGCCTCATGCATCGCCGCGGCGATCTCGACGATCTGCGGCTCGAAGATGCCGCAGGTGTTCGGGTTGGTCAGCATGATCGCGGCGACCTCGGGGCCGAGCAGCGCCTTGACGTCCTCGACCGCGACGGTGCCGTCCGGACGGGCCGGAACGGCCTTCACCGAGAAGCCGATCAGCGCGGCGGTCGCCGGGTTGGTGCCATGCGCCGACTCGGGAACCAGCACGACGTTGCGGGTCGCGCCCTCGCCCTTGGCCTCGATCGCGGCCTTGATCGCCATCATGCCGCAGGCTTCGCCATGGGCGCCGGCCTTGGGCGACAGCGCCACCGCCGGCATGCCGGTCAGCGTCATCAGATAGCGGGCGAGCTCCAGCATCACATCGAGCGCGCCCGGCACGGTCGAGACCGGCTGCAGCGGGTGCACGTCGGAGAAGCCCGGCAGGCGCGCCACCTTCTCGTTGAGGCGGGCATTGTGCTTCATCGTGCAGGAGCCGAGCGGGAAAAGCCCGGTGTCGATGCCGTAATTCTTCTGGCTGAGGCGCACATAATGGCGCATCGCCTCCGGCTCGGAGAGGCCGGGCAGGCCGATCTCGCCCTGCCGGGCATGCTTGCCGAGGCGGCTCTTGAACGGCGCCGGCTTCTCGATGTCGACACCGGTCGATTCGTGATGGCCGATCTCGAAGATCAACGGCTCGATCTGCTGGAGCGCGCGATTGCCGGTGAAGGTCTCGTGGACCTCGGCGGCGGCCTCACCGGCCTGGGTGGGACGTCCCTGACGGTTCAGCATCACAGCACCTCCGCGAGCGCCGCCACGAAGGCCGCCCGATCCTCAGCCGTATTCACTTCGGTATTGGCGACGATCAGGAGATCGTCGAGCCCGGCACTCGGCAGCAGGCGCGAGACCGGCACACCGGCCAGAACGCCCTTGGCGGCGAGCGCCTCGGCCACCTCGGCCGCCGGCTTGGCGAGCTTCACCGTGAACTCGTTGAAGAAGCTCTCGTTCAGGACTTCAGCGCCCTTCACGCCGGCAAGCGCGTCGGCGAGCTTCACCGCATTGGCGTGGTTGACCTCGGCGAGCAGAGCCAGTCCGGCCTGGCCGAGCAGCGTCATGTGGATGGTGAAGGCCAGCACGCACAAGCCCGAATTGGTGCAGATGTTCGAGGTCGCCTTGTCCCTGCGGATGTGCTGCTCGCGGGTCGAGAGCGTCAGCACGAAGCCGCGGCGGCCATCGGCATCGACGGTCTCGCCGCAGAGCCGGCCCGGCATCTGGCGGACATATTTCGACTTGGCGGCGAACAGGCCGACATAGGGGCCGCCGAAGTTCAGCGCGTTGCCGATCGACTGGCCCTCGCCGACCACGATGTCGGCATCCTGGGCGCCGGGCGGCGTCACCGCGCCGAGCGAGACGACCTCGGTGAAGACCGCGATCAACAGCGCGCCATGGGCATGCGCCTTCTCGGCGATCGGCCTGAGGTCACGCAGATTGCCGAAGACGTCGGGCGATTGCACGACGACGCAGGAGACGCTGTCGTCGATCGCGGCGAGGATGTCTTCAGTGGCGCGAACGTCGGGCTTCAACGCCACGACCTCGTCGTTCGCCATCTCGGAGAGAGTTTCGACGACCTGGGTGTAATGCGGATGCAGGCCGCCGGAGAGCACTGCCTTGCGCCGCCTGGTGACACGGTGCGCCATCAGCACCGCCTCGGCCGTACCGGTCGAGCCGTCATACATCGAGGCGTTGGCGACCTCCATGCCGGTCAGCGCCGCGACCTGGGTCTGGAACTCGAACAGGTATTGCAGCGTGCCCTGGGCGATCTCGGGCTGGTAGGGCGTGTAGCTGGTCAGGAATTCCGAGCGCTGGATCAGATGATCGACCGTCGCGGGAACATGGTGCTTGTAGGCGCCGGCCCCGACGAAGAACGGCACCGAGCCGGCCGCCGTGTTCTTTGCCGATAGCTTGCCGAGGATGCGCTCGACCTCGAGCTCGCCCTTGGCGCGCGGCAGATCGAGCGGCTCTTTCAGCAGCTTGCCGTTCGGCACGTCGGAGAAAAGTGCGTCGACATCGGCGACGCCGATGCGCGCGAGCATATCCTCGCGGTCGGTCTCGGTCAGGGGGAGATAGCGCATGGAGGTTCCTTGAATGGCGTCATGCTCAGGCTCGGCCCGAGCATCTCTTCAACCCGTGCCTTCTCGTCCGGAGATCTCGGATCTCCGGACGAGAATGACGGTTTCAGAGCGTCTTGACGTAGTCCTGGTACTCGGCCTCGCTCAGCAGGCCGTCGAGCTCGCTCGTGTTCGCCAGCTTGAGCTTGACGAACCAGCCCTTGCCGGCCGGATCCTCGTTGACCGTGCCGGGCGCGGCCTCGAGCTCGCTGTTGACGGCGACGACCTCGCCGGAGACCGGCGCATAGACCTCGGAGGCCGCCTTGACGCTCTCGACGACGGCGGCTTCGCCCCCCTTGCTCAGCGCCTTGCCGACGGTCGGCAGCTCGACGAAGACGACGTCGCCGAGCTGGCCCTGGGCGTAGTCGGTGATGCCGACCGTGCCGGTGTCGCCCTCGATACGGATGTATTCGTGGTCCTTGGTGTAACGGGTCTCGGCCATGGTTTCCTCCGACGAAACAGGTGGGTTCAGCGCTTGTAGCGGTTGGGGACGAAAGGCATCGCGGCGATGGTTGCCGGCAGCGGCTTGCCGCGCACGATCAGATCGAGCTTCGTGCCTGGAGCCGAATGCTCCTTGGCGACATAGCCCATGGCGCAGGGGCCGTTCAGGGTCGGGCCGAAGCCACCCGAGGTAACCTTGCCGACGACGGTGCCGTCAGCGGTCGCGATCTCCGCGCCCTCGCGCGCCGGGGCCCGGCCTTCCGGCAGCAGGCCGACGCGGACGCGCGAGACGCCCTCGGCGAACTCGCGCTGGATGCGGGCCGCGCCCGGGAAGCCGCCCTCCTCGCGCCGGCGCTTCTGGATCGACCAGTTGAGCGCCGCCTCGACGGGGGAGGTCGTGGTGTCGATGTCATGGCCGTAGAGGCAGAGGCCCGCCTCGAGGCGCAGCGAATCGCGGGCGCCGAGGCCGATCGGCTTGACGCGTGCGTCGAGCAGGAGCGCATCCCAGATCTCGCCGATCCGGTCGGCCGCGGCGGAGATCTCGTAGCCGTCCTCGCCGGTATAGCCCGAGCGGCTGACATTCGCCTTGACGCCGCCGAGCTTCAGCGTGCGCAAGGTCATGAAGCCCATCTCGGGCGCTTCGGGATTGAGCGCTGCCAGCGCCTCCTCGGCCTTCGGTCCCTGCAGGGCGATCAGGCCGCGATGCTCGGCCTTGACCAGCTTCACATTGGCCGGCAGCCGCGCCTCGATATGGGCATAGTCCTCGGTCTTGCAGGCGGCGTTGACGACGAGCAGCAGCGCACCGTCCTCGTCCGGATCGGCCGAGCGCGTCACCATCAGATCGTCGAGGATGCCGCCTTCCTCATTCAGCAGCTGCGAATAGCGCTGCTTGCCGGGAGGCAGGTTGACGATGTCGGCCGGGATCAGCGCCTCGAGCGCGCGGGCAGTGGTCTCGTGGTCGGGCCCGACGAGGAAGGCCTGGCCCATATGCGAGACGTCGAACAGGCCGGCGCTTTCGCGCGTCCAGTTGTGCTCGGCCATGATGCCGGCCGGGTACTGCACCGGCATGTCATAGCCGGCGAACGGCACCATGCGCGCGCCCAGCGTGACATTGCGGGCGTGCAGCGGCGTCTTGAGCAGCGGCTCGGTGCTTGCAGTCTCGGCTTCGGCAGCCATGGCATCCCTTCCAGAGTCGAGCGCGAGCCCCGGACGGATTCGTCCGGAGCGCGCCCCCTCTGTCTCGGGACCTGAGAGATTTCCCCGCCAGGCCGAAGCCTTGGGCGAGTTACCCCCGTCGGTGGGCGAGCCTCAAAGGCCCGCCACTTTCCAGAGCGCCAATTCCCACGCGGTCCGTTTGCCTGAGCGTTTCCGGGGCGGTTGCGCCTTCGGCGCCGGGTCCGGACAAGTCCGGTCCCGGTCTCTCCCGCGGGGATGATGCGGCTGAGCCAGCAATAGACGAGCGAGGGGCCGAGTCAATCGGCCCCCTGCCTCAGTTCACGGCAGCGTGCCGCTTATCTGCGCCGGCGCCGCGCCGGCTCAGCGCCGCCAGGACTCAGGCCGACGATGATCTCGATTTCGCCGGAGCCCGCCGGAACGCTGATATTGCTCTCGACATGCGAGAAATCGGCGCCGGTCTGGCCGCTGGGGATGGCGCCGCCGACGCGGGAGCTGCGGCGCGCGATGACCTGGTTGTTGCGCGTCACCTGGGTGAACAGCGTCGCGCCATAGCTCCCCGGGCCGCCGGCCGGGCCGATCAGGATACGGCCTTCGACGCCGACCTTGAGGGTGAAGGCACCGTCTTTCCCCACAGGCGTGCATTCGCGCGCGACCGTGGTGATCGAGACCTGGCTGCGCAGGCTGCCGCTGTCCGGCCCCGACTGGGCGCGGATCGCGGCACCACCATCGGAGATGATCACCTGCGGGCAGATGAAATTGACCTCGTCGTCCTGCGGCAGCTGGTCGACCGGCGGCGGCGTGGTCGACTGGAACATCAGGATATTGCCGAGCTTCTGCGCGGAGCTCGGCTCGCCGGTGCTGGATGAACCGGAAGAACCGCAACCGGCGAGCGTAAGCGCCAGAGCAGCAGGCAGAGCGAACCGGCCGACGCGGCCAGCGAAGCGATCAATCACGGCAAAGCCTCCACACCGGGACCGAATCCATTGAGCGAAACCGGGATTCCGACCCCTTCCTCGGGAGTCTGAAACACGATGAATGTGGCGCTCTTACCGCCCTTGAGCTGGCCGAGCAGGGTATCGTCCATCACCACCTCGGCGACGCAGCCGGTGGTCAGGCAGCGCACGAAGCCGGCGCGGCCGATATCCTTGTCGTCGATCTTGAGGCCGAGGCCGGAGGGCAGCAGCACGCCGAGCGGGGCGACGACGCGCAGCAGGCGGCTCTTCTGGTCGGCCGTCTTCAGCACGATGACGAGCAGCGTCAGATTCGGGCGATCCTCGGCCGCGACGTTCTGCACGAGCGCGCATTGCTCGGCCTTGGCGCCCGGCGGCGTCTCGCAGCGCATCTGCCAATCGCCATGGGTGGAGCGCACCGCGCCCTGGGCCTGAGCCGGCGCGACCGAAAGCCAGCCGCAGCCGAGGACGACGAGCGCCGCGGCCACGGGACCGATGATTGAGCGCATCCCTGTCCTCCTCTTCCAGACGTAGGGATGCGCACATACCCACGCCGAACGGCGCCCCCGCCATACGAGATTGCGTTCCGACCATGCGTCCCGATTCCTGTCAAGGCGAAGGATCACATGCGCTTGCACAGGAGACTCACCGCAGACTCGCGGAGGGCAGCGTCGATCGGCTGCCCGGCACCCATGCACTTGTCGCGTACTTATGCCGCACGGGCTGCGTCACAGCCTGTCATTGCCCCACTGGCGCAAGCGTGATCTTTGATTTATCGCAATGCCGAAGAACCGGGGTGGCCAGACGTGGCCGTCCCGGCGCGCGCCTGTCTTGAGCTGACGAAGGCAGATCGCGCGGCATCAAAGGAGCTATGTCGGACCGATGCGATTTGTGACCACTCCTCTCAGGAACGCGCTGGCGGCCCTTGCTGCTGCCCTGGTAGCGTTTTCGCCGGCCGTCGCATCGGCCCAGAACGGCATGCCGCAGCCTTGGGAGCTGAATCTCCAGCCGGCCAATTCCGAGGTGATGACCTTCATCCACTGGTTCCATGACTGGGTGAACGTCCTCATCTTCATCATCACGCTGTTCGTGCTGGGGCTGCTGATCTATGTCGCCTGGCGCTTCAACGAGAAGCGCAACCCGGTCGCCTCGAAGACGACGCACCACGCTCTGCTCGAGGTCGCCTGGACGATCGTCCCGGTCCTGATCCTGGTCGTGATCGCGATCCCTTCCTTCCGCCTGCTCAAGCTGCAGCTGGAGATTCCGCAGGCCGACATGACCGTGAAGGTCACCGGCAAGCAGTGGTACTGGTCCTATGAGTACCCGCAGGAAGGCGGCAGCTTCGGCTTCGATTCGCTGATGCTCGACGAGAAGCAGCGCGCCGAGGCGATCCAGTCCAAGAAGATCGCCGAATCCGAGGCCCCGCGCCTGCTCGCCGTCGACAATGAGGCGGTCGTTCCGGTCGGCAAGATCGTGCGCGTGCAGGTCACCGGCGCCGACGTCATCCACAAGTTCGCACTGCCGGCCTTCGGCGTGAAGATCGACGCCATCCCCGGCCGCCTGAACGAGACCTGGTTCAAGGCCGACCGCGAAGGCATCTTCTACGGCCAGTGCTCGTTCATCTGCGGCCAGAACCACGCCTTCATGCCGATCGCCATCCGCGTCGTCAGCCAGGAGCGCTACACGGCCTGGCTCGCGGAAGCGAAGCAGAAATTCGCCAATGCGGCCGACGCCGCCAGCAAGGTCGCCGAAGCGACCCGCTGAACCCGACACTCTTGAAAGAACTCACGCGAACGGCATTCGCAGGAGGAGACGAATTTCATGGCTACCGCGGCTCCCCACGCCCACGGGCATGATGACGCCCACGCCCACGAGCACCACACCCCGACGGGTTGGCGCCGCTGGCTGCTGTCGACCAACCACAAGGACATCGGCACGCTCTATCTGATCTTCTCGATCGTCGCGGGCCTGATCGGCGGCTTCCTGTCGATCATGATGCGCATCGAGCTGCAGCAGCCGGGCCTGCAGATCTTCGCCAACGGCCAGAGCTACAACGTCTTCGTCACCGGTCACGGCCTGATCATGATCTTCTTCATGGTCATGCCCGCGGTGATCGGCGGCTTCGGCAACTGGTTCGTGCCGCTGATGATCGGCGCGCCGGACATGGCCTTCCCGCGCATGAACAACATCTCGTTCTGGCTGACGGTCGCGGGTCTGATCCTGCTGCTGATCTCGATGTTCGTCGAAGGCGCCCCCGGCGCCAAGGGCGTCGGCACCGGCTGGACCATCTATCCGCCGTTCTCCTCGACAGGGCACCCCGGCCCGTCGGTCGATTTCGGCATCCTGTCGCTCCACGTTGCCGGTGCGGCATCGATCCTGGGTGCGATCAACTTCATCACCACCATCCTGAACATGCGCGCGCCTGGCATGACCATGCACAAGATGCCGCTGTTCGCCTGGGGCGTGCTGGTCACCGCCTTCCTGCTGCTGCTGGCGCTCCCGGTCCTCGCCGGCGCGATCACCATGCTGCTGACCGACCGCAACTTCGGCACGACCTTCTACGATCCGGCCGGCGGCGGCGACCCGGTGCTCTACCAGCACCTGTTCTGGTTCTTCGGCCATCCCGAAGTGTACATCATGATCCTGCCGGCCTTCGGCATCGTCAGCCACATCATCTCGACCTTCTCGAAGAAGCCGATCTTCGGCTATCTCGGCATGGCCTACGCCATGGTCGCGATCGGCGTGGTCGGCTTCATCGTCTGGGCCCACCACATGTACACGGTCGGCCTGTCGCTCAACACGCAGCGCTACTTCGTCTTCGCGACGATGGTGATCGCGGTGCCGACCGGCGTGAAGATCTTCTCCTGGATCGCGACGATGTGGGGCGGCTCGCTTCGCTTCACCGCGCCGATGGTCTGGGCGATCGGCTTCATCTTCCTGTTCACCGTCGGCGGCGTTACCGGCGTGGTGCTGGCCAATGCCGGCCTCGACCGCTCGCTGCACGCGACCTACTACGTCGTGGCGCACTTCCACTACGTGCTGTCGCTCGGCGCGGTGTTCGGCATCTTCGCGGGCTTCTACTACTGGTTCCCGAAGATGAGCGGCTACATCATCCCGGACTGGATCGGCCGCCTGCATTTCTGGGTCGCTTTCATCGGCGCGAACCTGCTGTTCTTCCCGCAGCACTTCCTCGGGCTGTCCGGCATGCCGCGGCACTATGTCGACTATCCCGACGCGTTCGCCGGCTGGCACTTCTGGTCGTCAATCGGCTCCTACATCTTCGCGGCGGGCCTGCTGATCTGGCTCTACGGCATCGTCGTCGCCTTCACGAAGAAGGAGCTCGCCGGCAACAATCCGTGGGGCGAAGGCGCGACCACGCTGGAGTGGACCCTGTCCTCGCCGCCGCCCTTCCACCAGTTCGAGACGCTGCCGCGCATCACCGGCTCGGACCACTGATCAAATCGGCGGCGGGCCTCTCGCCCGCCGCCGCCCCTCCCCCGAGCGCCTGATCCGAGGCGCTCCGGAGACGGGCGGATCCCGCAAACGATGCCCTCGGGCATCATGAAAGTTGAAGCGAACGAATTTCGATGTCTGCTGCCTTCGATCAGATCCCCCAGGCTGACGACGGAGTCTCGCTGAGTTCCACCGGCGAGGCGCGCGACTTCTTCGCGCTGCTCAAGCCGCGGGTGATGTTCCTCGTCATCGTGACGGCGCTCGGCGGTATGGTCGCGGCGCCGGGCACGGTCAATCCGATCATCGGCCTTGCCGCCCTGCTCGCGATCTCGGTCGGCGCCGGTGCCTCGGGCTGCCTCAATATGTGGTGGGACGCCGATATCGACGCCGTGATGGCCCGCACCGCCGGTCGGCCGATCCCAGCCGGCCGCATCCTGCCTTCCGAGGCGCTCGCCTTCGGGCTCACCCTCTCGGTCGGCTCGGTGCTGGTGCTCGGCCTCGTCGCCAACCTGCTCTCGGCGGCGATGCTGGCCTTCACCATCTTCTTCTACGCCGTCATCTATTCGATGTGGCTGAAGCGGGCGACGCCGCAGAACATCGTGATCGGCGGCGCCGCCGGCGCCTTCCCGCCGATGATCGGCGAAGCCGTGGTCACCGGCGATTTCGGCCTGACCTCGATCGTCCTGTTCGCGATCATCTTCCTGTGGACGCCGCCGCATTTCTGGGCGCTCGCTCTGGTGAAGTCGGAAGATTACGCCCGCGCCGGCATCCCGATGCTGCCCAACGTCGCCGGCCCGGCCGCGACGCGCCGCCAGATCGTCGCCTATACGCTGGTACTGGCCCCGGTCGCGGTGCTGCCGGCGCTGATGGGCTTCGGCGGGCTGATCTACCTGATCGTCTCGGTGGTCACCGGGCTCGCCATGATCGGCCTGTCGCTGCGCGTGCTGAAGGTCACCCAGGGCGAACCGGCCAACAAGGCAGCCTATGCCCTGTTCGGCTTCTCGATCCTCTATCTCTTCCTGCTCTTTGCGGTGCTGCTGGCCGAAAACGGCCTCGGCCTGATGTGGGCCCTGCCCAAGGTGCTGGGATGAGCCAGGACCCGCAGGGCAAGAAGCAGCCGCCGGCGCCGTTCTCGCCGGAGGACATGGCACGGCGCAATCGCCGCTCGATCGCGCTCGCGCTAGTGCTCGGCGGCCTCGTGGTGTTCTTCTTCATCGTGACGCTGGCCAAGACCGGGCCGGCGATTCTCAACCGGCCACTGTGACGCGATGACCGCCGCCTCCAGAAACCGCCGCACCGTCCTCGCCTGCAGCGTCGCAGTGCTCGCCATGACCGGGCTCTCCTTTGCTGCGGTGCCGCTCTACAACCTGTTCTGCAAGGTCACCGGCTTCGCCGGCACGCCGATGGTCGGCACCGCCGCCACCGGCAAGACCAGCGAGCGGATCGTCTCGGTCGCCTTCGACGCCAATGTCGCGCCGGCCCTGGGCTGGCGCTTCGAGGCGGAGAAGACCGAGATCAGGGCGCAGGTCGGCGTGACGCAGACGGTGTTCTACAAGATCACCAACACGTCCTCGCGGCCGATGACGGGCATCGCGACCTATAACGTCCAGCCGAACCAGTCGGGCGCCTATTTCGTCAAGATCCAGTGCTTCTGCTTCACCGAGACGACGCTGCAGCCGGGCGAGACCCTGGAAGCGCCGGTGGTGTTCTACATCGATCCCGAGATCGAGTTGAACCGCGAGCTCGCCAGCCTGAAATCGATCACCCTGTCCTACACCTATTTCCCGTCGAAGAACGGGCAGCCGGTGGCGGAAAGCAAGGGTGACGGCAACCAATCGAAACTATAAAGCTGCGCGACAAGCGCTGCACTTCTACGGACGCGGAGACTTGAGCACGATGGCCGGGGCCCACACCAAGAACCACGACTACCACCTCGTCGACCCGAGCCCGTGGCCGATCGTCGGTGCCGCCAGCGCAACCATCATGGCGATCGGCGCGGTGATGTGGATGAAGGCGCTGCCGATCGCCGGCATGACCATCGGTCCGCTGGTCTTCGGCGTCGGCCTGCTCGGCGTGCTCTACACCATGCTCGCCTGGTGGATGGACGTGACCCGCGAGGCCGAGCGCGAGGGCCACCACACCCGCGTGGTGCAGCTGCATCACCGCTACGGCATGATGATGTTCATCGCCTCCGAGGTGATGTTCTTCGTCGCCTGGTTCTGGGCCTATTTCGATGCCAGCCTGTTCACCGGCGAGCACATCCAGTACGCCCGCGCCGAATTCACCGGCGGTCACTGGCCGCCGAAGGGCATCGAGACCTTCGATCCCTGGCATCTGCCGCTGCTCAACACGCTGATCCTTCTGACCTCCGGCACGACCGTGACCTGGGCGCACTACGCCCTGATCCAGGGCGACCGGAAGGGCCTGAAGCAGGCCCTGTGGCTGACCGTGATCCTCGGCATCCTGTTCACGGCCTGCCAAGCCTACGAGTACTCGCACGCCGCCTTTGCCTTCAAAGGCAACATCTACGGCGCGACCTTCTTCATGGCGACCGGCTTCCACGGTTTCCACGTCATCATCGGCACGATCTTCCTGGCGATCTGCCTGTGGCGCGTCTATCTCGGCCACTTCAAGCCGGACCAGCATCTCGGCTTCGAGTTCGCCGCCTGGTACTGGCACTTCGTCGACGTGGTCTGGCTGTTCCTGTTCGCCTCGATCTATGTCTGGGGCGCCGGCGGAGTGCCGGCCGGGCACTGAGGTCAAGGCCGGAAGCGGCCGCGAACCTGACAAGGGGCGGCCGCAAGGCCGCCCTTTCCATTGGAGGAGGCCGCCATGACGCAGCCGCAGATCACTCCGCCTTCACCCTTCTCGACGGGCCTCTCCGGCCGCTGCCCGCGCTGCGGCGAAGGCAAGCTGTTCGACGGCTATCTCAAGCTGAAGCCGCGCTGCGCCGCCTGCGGGCTCGATTTTTCCTTCGCCGATTCGGCCGATGGGCCGGCGGTGTTCATCATGCTGATCGCCGGCTTCTTCGTGCTCGGCCTCGCGCTCTATGTCGAGATCGCCTACACCCCGCCAATGTGGGTGCACCTTGCGCTCTGGCTGCCGCTGGCACTCGTCACCTGCCTCGGCCTGCTGCGGCCGATGAAGGGGCTGGCGGTCGCCCTGCAATACGCCAACAAGGCCGAGGAAGGCAGGCTGAAGAAGTGAGCGCGTCCGCCTCCCCTACGCCCCGGCCGAAGCTGCTGCTGCCGGCGCTCCTCACCATCGTCGGCGTCGCGGTGCTGTGCACGCTCGGCGCCTGGCAATGGCTGCGCATGAGCGAGAAGCGCTTCTTCATCGAGCGACTGGAAGCGCAGGCCAAGGCTGCCCCGGTGCAGCTGTCCGCCAATGGCGGCTGGCCCAAGCTCGACCTCACGCGTGCGCAGGCCAAGGGTAGCTATCTCGACGGCATGGCCAGCGTGCGCACGACCATCGCCGCCGGCCCGCCCGGCTCGCGCCAGCTTTCCGGCTTCGGGCGTTGGATCTTCCAGGGTTTTCGCCTGGAGGACGGCATGACGATCCTGGTCAATCGCGGCTTCGTGCCGGAGAGTCGCTTCGCGGCGATCGCACCAGCAACCGGAACTGCCACCATCACCGGTTATCTGCGCGCGCCCGAAGCGCGCAACAGCTTCACGCCGGACGACCTGCCGCAGCAGCGCGAGTTCTACACGCGCGATCCCGTCGCCATCGCCGCAGCGCTGGGCATCGGGACGATCGCACCATTCTATCTGGAGGCCGAACGCCAGGGCGACGGGCTGACTCCGCCTGCCGGGGTCGACGTCAACGAGCTGATCGCCCGCATCCCCGACAACCACTTGCAATACGCGCTGACCTGGTGGGGGCTTGCGCTGACGCTGATCGGCGTATTCGCGGCCTATGCCTGGCAGGCGCTGACGAAGCCCGATCCGGGGAGCTGAAGCGCCCGAACCTCGGAAACCTCGCAGGGCAAGGCTGCTTTGCGCAGCCGGACTTTGCCCTGCCCAGCCAACAGGCCTATAGGATCAGCACGACATCCGAGATCATGAACCGTGCTGCATATTTCGACCCGTGGCGAAGCGCCGTCGCTCTCCTTCGCCGACGCGCTGCTCGCCGGACTCGCCCGTGACGGTGGGCTCTATCTGCCGCAGGCCCTGCCGCGTCTCAGCCCGCAGGAGATCGCCGGCTTTGCCGGCAAGCCCTATGCCGAGGTCGCCGAACGCGTCGTCGGGGCGCTTGCCGACGGCGACATCGCGGCCGACGCGCTGAAAGCCATGATCGGCGAAGCCTATGGCAGCTTCCGCCATCCGGCGGTGTGCCCGCTGGTCCAGCTCGGCGACAACCTGTTCTCGCTCGAGCTCTTCCATGGCCCGACGCTCGCCTTCAAAGACGTGGCGATGCAGCTGCTCGGGCGGTTGATGGACCATGTGCTGGCGCAGCGCGGCGAGCGCGCCACCATCGTCGGCGCGACCTCGGGCGACACCGGCGGCGCCGCGATCGACGCCTTCAAGGGGCTGGAGCGCGTCGACGTCTTCATCCTCTACCCGCATGGCCGCGTCTCCGACGTGCAGCGCCGGCAGATGACCACGGTCGAAGCCGACAATGTCCATGCCATCGCAATCGAAGGCACCTTCGACGACTGCCAGAACCTGGTGAAGGCGCTGTTCAACCACCACGCCTTCCGCGACGAGCTCCGCCTCTCCGGCGTCAACTCGATCAACTGGGCAAGGATCGCGGCGCAGGTCGTCTACTACTTCACCGCCGCCGCCGCGCTCGGCTCGCCGCACCGGCCGGTGTCCTTTTCGGTACCGACCGGCAATTTCGGCGACATCCTTGCCGGCTGGATCGCCAAGCAGATGGGACTGCCGATCGGCCGCCTGATGGTCGGCACCAACAGCAACGACATCCTGGCGCGCACGCTCGAAACCGGCGTCTACGAGATGCGCGGCGTCGCGGCGACGACCTCGCCCTCGATGGACATCCAGATCTCCTCGAATTTCGAGCGGCTGCTGTTCGAGGCGCATGGCCGCGACGGCGCCGCCGTGCGCCGGCTGATGCAGTCGCTGGCGCAGTCCGGCCGCTTCGAGATCGCGCCTGAGCCGCTCGCCCGCATCCGCGCCGATTTCGATGCGGTCTCGCAGGACGAGGCTTCGATCGCCAGCGAGATCGGCACGGTCTGGCGCGAGGCCGGCTATCTGCTCGATCCGCACAGCGCGATCGGCGTCGCGGCCGCCCGCAAGCTGCTCGAGGCCGACCCGGCGACGCCGGTGGTCGCGCTCGGCACCGCCCACCCCGCCAAGTTCCCGGCTGCGGTCGCGGCTGCGAGCGGCGTCACGCCCGCATTGCCCGCGCACCTCGCCGACCTGATGGAGCGCAAGGAGCGCTCGTCGCTGTTGCCGAACGACCAGAGCAAGCTGGAGCGCTTCGTCGCCGAGCGAGCCCGGGCAGTCCGGAGTGCCGCGGCATGACGGTGGCGAAGACGCTCAAGGCCAAGACGGAGAAGCCCCAAGCCGTGAAACCAGGCGACGCAGCCGGTCACGATCCCGCCGTCAGCCTGACGACGCTGCCGTCCGGCCTGCGCATCGTCTCCGAGCGCATGGCCCATGCCTCGACCGTCTCGCTCGGCATCTGGATCGGCGCCGGCGCCCGCGACGAGCTCCCGCACGAACACGGCCTCGCCCATCTGCTCGAGCACATGGCGTTCAAGGGCACCGCCCGGCGCACCGCGCTCGAGATCGCCGAGGAGATCGAGAGCGTCGGCGGCGACCTCAACGCCGCGACCTCGGTCGAATACACCTGCTACACCGCCCGCGTGCTCGGCCAAGACCTGCCACTGGCGGTCGACATCCTCTCCGACATCCTGACCGCACCCGCCCTCAGCGAGGAGGAACTGGCGCGCGAGAAGGGCGTGATCCTGCAGGAGATCGGCGCCGTCCAGGATACGCCGGACGATCTGGTCTATGACCGTTTCCTGCAGGCCGCCTTTCCGGAGCAGCCGCTCGGCCGGCCGATCCTCGGCACCGCCGAGACGGTCAACAGCTTCACACCCGACGCGATCCGCGCCTATCTCGACAGGCACTACCACGCCGGCAACATGGTGCTGGCCGCCGCGGGCGCCGTCGACCATGACGAGCTGGTCGCCCTGGCGGAGAAGGCGCTCGCCGGCCTGCCGTCACGGCCCGCGAACATGCCCGAGGCGCGCACGCAAGCGACCTATCAAGGCGGCGAGGCCCGCATCGACGGCGACGAGGAGCAGGTGCACATCGTGCTTGGCTTCCCCGGCAAGCCGTTCACCAATGGCGCGCATTATCCGCTGCAGATCTTCTCGGCCGTGCTCGGCGGTGGCCTGTCGTCGCGCCTGTTCCAGGAGGTGCGCGAGCGTCGCGGCCTCGCCTATGCGATCGATGCCTTCCACTGGCCCTTCTCCGATTGCGGCGTCTTCGGCATCAGCGCCGGCACCGCGCCGGAGGATGTCGGCGAGCTGGTCGAGGTCGCGCTCGACTGCCTGAGCCAGGCGGCCCGCGACGTCAGCGAGGCCGAGGTCGCCCGGGCCCGGGCCCAGATGAAGGTCGGGCTTCTGGCCTCGCTGGAAAGCCCCGGCGGCAAGCTCGAGCAGATGGCGCGGCAGGTCTTGGTCTTCGGCCGGGCGATCCCGCGCGAGGAGCTGGCGCGCCGGCTCGATGCAGTCAGCCTCGCCGATGTGCGCGCGGCCGGCCAGGGCCTGCTCGACGGCGTGGTCACGGTCGCCGCCGTCGGCCCGCTCGCCGGCCTCGCTCCGGTGGCGGCCCTACGCGCCATGCTGGCGCGAGCAGCCTGACAGCCATGGCCCTCTTCCGCTTCGCCACCGACCCGCCGACGCGGCCGCTGATCAGGACGCAGAACCTGATCCTGCGCGCTCCGCTCGCCGGCGACTATTCGGCCTGGGCGGGCCTGCGGATGGAGAGCCGTGACTTCCTCACCCCGTGGGAGCCGGTCTGGACCGAGGACGATCTGACCCGCGCCTCCTTCCGCCTGCGGGTGAAACGCGCCGCCCGCGAGATCGCGACCGACGAAGCCTATTCGCTGTTCATCCTCGACAGCCGCTCGGAAACCTTGCTCGGCGGGCTGACGCTGGGCCTCGTCAGGCGCGGCGTCGCGCAGGCCTGCACGCTCGGCTACTGGATGGGCCAGCGCCATGCCGGCAAGGGCCACATGACGGAAGCGGTGCGCGGCGCGCTCGACTTCGCTTTCTCCGAACTCGCTTTGCACCGCGTCGAAGCCGCCTGCCTGCCGCACAACGAGCCCTCGCGCCGGCTGCTGGAGCGCGTCGGCTTCGCCCGTGAGGGCGAGGCGCGCGGCTATCTGCGCATCAACGGCGCCTGGGCCGATCATCTGCTCTACGGCATGCTCGCTTCCGAGCTGCGCCGTCCCTCCGAAATCGATCGCAAGCTGTGAACAGCCTGCCTTGCCCTCGCCACGTCCCGCCGATACCACTGGCCATCACGCCTGAAGAGCCCCCCGCAGAGTCCATCTTGTCATCGACGCCCCGCTTCCTCCGGTCCGGCATCGCCGTTTTCGGCCTCCTGATGCTGGTGCTGCTGTCGCTGTTGCGGCCGGCGCTGGCGGTCGAGGCGCAGCGCGTGCCGCTCGACGTGCCGGTGCTCGACCTGACGGATGTGGTCGAGCGCAACAAGGCCGATGGCGACGTCATCCAGATCTCGACCGCGCCCGGCGCCGACGGCATCGTCCGGCGCATCGCCGTCAGGGCGCGCGAATCCGGGGCAAGGCCCGACTGGATCGTCTTCGCGCTGACCAATGATTCCGACGAGCAGATCGACCGGCTGCTGGTCGCGCCCTTCCATCGCCTGATCGGTTCGGGCGTGGTCTGGCCCGATCTCGGCGATCGCCGCATCGAGGCGATCACCGCGAGCCAGGGCCTGCGGCCCGAGCGCGAGGAAGCGCCCGACGCCGACATCTTCCAGATCACGCTCGACCCCGGCACCACCGTCACCTTCGTGGCCGAGCTGAAATCACCGAACCTGCCGCAGCTCTATCTGTTCGAGCCGGAGGCCTATCGCCAGAAGACCAACGGGCTGACGCTCTACAAGGGCATCATCATCGGCATTGCCGGCCTGCTGGCGCTGTTCCTGACCATCATCTTCGTGGTCAAGGGCGCGGTGATCTTCCCGGCCGCGGCCGCCTTGGCCTGGGCGGTTCTGGCCTATGCCGGTCTCGATTTCGGCTTCTTCCAGCGCATCTTCCCGCTGACACCGGCGATCGAGCGCATATACCGGGCCGGCGCCGAGGTGGTGCTGGCGGCGACGCTGCTCGTCTTCCTGTTCGCCTATCTCAACCTGTCGCGCTGGCATGTGCGCTACAGCCACATCACTATCGTCTGGATCCTCGGCCTCGCCGGCCTCGTCGGCCTTGCCGTGTTCGACGCGCCGATGGCGGCCGGCATCGCCCGCATCTCGATCGCGGCCGTCGCGGCCATCGGCTTCGTGCTGATCCTGCACCTCGCCACCCATGGCTATGAGCGGGCGGTGATGCTGATCCCGACCTGGTTCCTGCTGCTGGTCTGGGTCACCGCCGCCGGCTTCACCGTGGTCGGCCAGGTGACGCGCGACCTCGTGCCGCCGGCGCTGATCGGCGGCCTCGTCCTGATCGTTCTGCTGATCGGCTTCACCGTGGTGCAGCACGCCTTCGCCGGCGGCGCACTGGCGCAGGGACTGGTCTCGGACACCGAGCGGCGGGCGCTGGCGCTCTCCGGCGCCGGCGACCTCGTCTTCGACTGGGACGTCTCCGCCGACAAGATCTTCGTTTCGCCTCAGGCCGAGACGCTGCTCGGCCTGTCGAAGGGTGCGCTCGAAGGCTCGGCCGCACGCTGGCTCGAGCACATGCATGTCGCCGATCGCGATCGCTACCGCGTCTCGCTCGACGCCGTGATCGAGCAGCGCCGCGGCAAGCTGCAGCTCGACTTTCGCCTGCGCGCCGCCAATGGCGCCTATCACTGGTTCAGCCTGAAGGCCCGACCGGTGATCGGCTCCGACGGCGAGGTCATCCGCGTCATCGGAACGCTCGCCGATGTCACCGAGCAGCGTACGGCGCAGGAGCGCATGCTGCACGACGCCGTGCACGACAACCTGACCGGCCTGCCCAATCGCGAACTGTTCCAGGACCGGCTCTCTGCCGTGTTCGGCTTCAGCCGCGCCGACGATAACATCCGCCCGACCGTGATCGTGATCGACATCGATCGCTTCAAGCAGGTCAACGAATCGGTCGGCTTCTCGGCCGGCGATTCGATCCTGCTGACACTGGCGCGCCGCCTCGGCCGGCTGCTCAGGACGCAGGACACGCTGGCGCGGATCGGCGGCGACATCTTCGCGATGATCCTGGTCTCCGAGAGCGATCCCGAGCGCGTGCTCGCCCTCGCCGAGCTGATCCGCCGCGCCGTCTCGACGCCGATCACCTTCGCCGAGCGCGAGATCGTGCTGACCCCCTCGATCGGCCTCGCGCTCTTCGACGGCACGCCGACGGCGCGCAAGGACGATGCGCTGAAGAACGCCGAGCTCGCCATGGCGCATGCCAAGAACCAGGGTGGCAACCTGGTCGAGGTCTTCGTCCCGGCGATGCGCAGCGACCGCAACGACCGGCTCGCGCTCGAAAGCGATCTGCGCCGGGCGATCGAGCGCGGCGAGATCCAGGTGATGTACCAGCCGATCGTCAGGCTGGAGGACCGGACCATCGCCGGCTTCGAGGCGCTGATGCGCTGGGACCATCCGCGCGAGGGCCGGCTGCTGCCGCAGGACTTCCTCGCCATCGCCGAGGAGAGCGGGCTGATCGTCGACCTCGGCGTCTATGTGATGGACCGCACCGCGCGCGAGCTCGCCGCCTGGCAGGCGGCGCTCGAGGTCGAGCCGCCGATCTTCGCCAGCGTCAACGTCTCCAGCCGCCAGCTGCTGCGCCACGACCTGCTGAAGGACGTCAAGGCGGTGCTGGCGCGCCGGCGGGTCCTGCCGGGCACGCTCAAGCTCGAGATCACCGAGAGCCTGGTGATGGAGAACCCGGAATATGCAGCGCAGATGCTCAGCCGCATCCGCGATCTCGGCGCCGGCCTGTCGCTCGACGATTTCGGCACCGGCTATTCCTCGCTGTCCTATCTGCAGCGCTTCCCCTTCGACACCATCAAGATCGACCAGAGCTTCGTGCGCCAGATGGGCAACGGCAAGCCGCCGGTGATCCTGCGCTCGATCGTCCAGCTCGCCGCCGATCTGCAGATGGACGTGGTCGCCGAGGGCGCCGAGACCGAATCGGATGCGATCGAGCTCTACCAGCTCGGCTGCCAGTACGCGCAGGGCTACACCTTCGGCCAGCCGATGACGGCGGCGGAGGCGCGGCGGCTGGTCGGAGCGTCGAGCTCGTCCTTCGAGGCGGCTTGAGAGCAGCGCGCCGTCAGGCGTGCCCGGCGTCCTTCGACAGAAAAGCCTGGTCGATGCCGAGCTTGCTGAGCGCGCGGGCATATTTGGTGTCGAGCGCGTCGTCGAAGAGCAGCGCCTGGTCGGCGGCGCAATGCAGCCAGCCATTCGACTGGATCTCGGATTCGAGCTGCCCCGCGCCCCAGCCGGCATAGCCGAGCGCCAGCACGGCGTTCTCCGGCCCGGTGCCGACGGCGATGGCGCGCAGGATGTCGAGCGTCGCGGTCAGGCAGATGCCGTCGTCGATCGGCAGCGTCGCCGCTTCCAGGAAGAAATCGGCACTGTGCAGGACGAAGCCGCGCTTGGTCTCGACCGGGCCGCCGCGCAGCACCTTCATCCTCTCGGCCTGGCTCGGCAGGCGGATCGCCTGATCGGACGGGATCACGTCGAGCTGGACCAGCAGTTCCGGAAAGCGCGTGTCCGAAGCCGGTTTGTTGACGATGATGCCCATCGCACCATCCTCGGAATGGGCACAGAGATAGACGACGCTGCGGGCAAAGCGGGGATCACTCATGCCCGGCATGGCGATCAGGCACTGCCCGTCCAGATAGCTGCGGCCGCTGATGCGCTGGTTCGACCCGAGATTCATGCTGCCATGCTAGAACATGTTCGACGGATGTGGGAGCCATTTTGGCTCGCAGGCGATCCGGGGTATTCGGGTGTAGACCGACGGCGATCCGGGCTACCGGCCGGGCATCGCCGCAATGCTGGCGCAAAGCGCGCGATGCTCAGCTGCATACCGCTGCCGGATCACAGCTCCGGTATCCTTCTCGCAAATCCCGGCTGGATCGCCTAAATCAGACCACGTGAAAACGGTCACGACCCTTTCCCTGTTCGCGGCGCTGGCAATCGGCGCACCGGCTTCCGCCCAGGAGGCCGCGGTTTCGCCGTGGTCGAAGGCAGCCTATTCGTCCATGCGCCTGATCGCCGGCGCGACCGCCCCGTCCGGCAAGCAGCGCATCGGCGTCGAGATCACGATGTCGCCAGGGTTCAAGACCTATTGGCGCAGCCCCGGCGATGCCGGCGTGCCGCCGGTGTTCGACTGGAGTGGCTCGGAGAATGTCGGCGGGCTCGACGTGCGCTGGCCGACACCGGAGCGCTTCGAGGACGGCGCCGGCTCCGGCATCGGCTATGTCGGCGAGGTGGTGGTGCCGGTCTCGGTCCAGCCGACCGACCCAACGCGGCCGGTGACCGTGGTGCTGAAGCTCGACTATGCCGTCTGCGACAAGATCTGCGTTCCGGCCAAGGGCGAAGCGCGGCTCTGGCTCGAGCCGGGCGTCACCTCGGTCACCTCGCCACGGCTGGAGCAGTTCGAGGCGCAGATTCCGCACGCGACCAAGCTGGGAGCGACCAGCGACCGGCTGTCGATCCTGGAG
Organism: Allobosea sp. NPDC055332; assembly: GCF_053645455.1. NCBI lineage: Bacteria > Pseudomonadati > Pseudomonadota > Alphaproteobacteria > Hyphomicrobiales > Alloboseaceae > Allobosea > Allobosea sp. NPDC055332. The sequence goes on from NZ_JBSHMO010000002.1 coordinate 977,830, forward strand.
GTCACGCATAGCGACGCCGCGGTGAAGCTGCTGCTGAAGGCCCCCGAGGGCGGCTCGGTCGACGATGTCTTCGTCGAAGGCGCCGGAATGTGGTCCTTCGGCCGGCCGATAATGATGCCGCAGCCCGATGGCACCGTCGCCGCGAAGCTGAAGATCGTCGAGCGCCCCAAGGGAGCGACCGGGCCGACGCCCCTGATCATCACCGTGCGCGGAAAGCCGCAGGCGGTCGAGACGCGGCTCGAACTCGACATCGGCAACGCGAAGCCGTAACCCTGCCCTCGAAGCGGCAACTCAGCCGCGAACCGGAGACATGGCGATGGCGATCAAGGTCGGTGACAAGCTTCCCCAGGCGACGTTTCGCGTGATGACGGCCGACGGGCCGGCCGCCAAGACCACGGACGATCTGTTCAAGGGCCGCAAGATCGTGCTCTTCGCCGTGCCGGGCGCCTTCACCCCGACCTGCCACAAGAACCACCTGCCCGGCTATGTGAACAAGGCGGCCGAGATCAAGGCCAAGGGCGTCGAGGAGATCTTCGTTACCGGCGTCAACGACGTCTTCGTCATGGACGCCTGGTCGAAGGCGACCGGCGGCGTCGGCGTGATCACCTTCCTCTCCGACGGCAATGCCGACTTCGCCAAGGAGATCGGCCTGTCGATGGACGGCTCGGGCTTCGGTCTCGGCACCCGCTCGCAGCGCTATTCGATGGTCGTCGAGGACGGCGTCGTCACCGCGCTCAACATCGAGGACGCGCCGGGCAAGGCGGATGTCTCCGGCGCCGAGGCGTTGCTGAACCAGCTCTGAGCCCAGCCTCGGTTTCACATCTTCAAGCCCGCGCCATCTCGGCGCGGGCTTTCGCTTTCCAGCACGAAATCCGATCGATCCGATCTGCGCTTGTCATGAGACAGCACTGACGAGCGCCGCTAGCCTCCCGACAAAATCGAGGAGACGCTACGCCATGTCAGAGATCAGCATCCGCCCGCTCACGGCCAGCGATCGCGCCGCCTGGGAGCCGCTCTGGCAGGGCTATCTCACATTCTACAAGGCCTCGCTGACGCCGGAGACGACGGACACGACCTTCGCGCGGCTGACCGGCGGCCAGGAGCCGATGGGCGGCTTCATCGCCGAGCGCGACGGCAAGGCGCTCGGCATCGTCAACTATGTGCTGCACCGCACGACCTGGAGCCCGAAGGAGATCTGCTATCTGCAGGATCTCTTCACCAGCGAGGAGGCGCGCGGCCACGGCGTCGGCCGCAAGCTGATCGAAGCCGTCCGGCAGATGGCCGAGAAGCAAGGTCTCTTCCGCGTCTACTGGCAGACGCATGAGAGCAACCTGCAGGCGCAGGAGCTCTACGACAAGGTCGCGCAGAAGTCCGGCTTCATCGTCTACCGCCAGCCGCTCGGCTGAGCGGCGGTTCGCCCGGCTCTTGGCCAGGACCGACCGTCGCGTCTGCCTCGGAACTCGCAGCAAATCTGCCACACCCGATCGACTTTGCGGGTTGTGAACGGCTGTTCATTGCCTCGCGCGCGAGGCTGCCTAGCCTGCTGACAGAATAGGGCTGGGGATTCCCGTGACGTTCGTCTTCGTTCCGATGGCTGTGCGCGTTCGGCAGCAGCCTATGTCGCGCCTGTTGGATGCCGCAGCGCTGCCGGCCTGTGCTCGCCCGGTCCGCGCCGAGCCTTTGCCGAAACACTGCAGATCGCTCAAGGCGTCGACCGCTCTCGTCGGCCTGACCCTTCTCTTTGCCAGTATCGGGCTGCTCGGCATGACAAGCGCCGTGATGGCTGAAGGCGGTACCGGCGGTGTTGGCGGCGGCCCCGGCGGCAACGACGAAGCGACTGCCCCCGGCGGCCCTGGCATTAGTGGCAGTCCCGGCGGCGGCGGCGGCGGTGGCGCCGGTCAGACCGGCGGCGACGGTGGGGCCGGCCCCGTCTCCTCAGGCGGCACGGGTGGAGCAAGCCCGGGTGCTGCAGGCAGCGATAGCGGAAGCAGTAGCTTTCCCGGGGCAGGCGCGGGCGGCGGTGGCGGCGGCGCCCACGGCTATGTCAACACCACGGCTCCATCGGTCGCCACGACCGGCGGCAAGGGGGGCAACGGTGGCGAAGGCATGTTCGGCGCCGGGGGCGGCGGGGGCGCTGGCGGCTGGGGCGCCGTCATGGCCGATACGGGCGGGCTCGGCACGCTCGCCTCTGCGGCGACGGGTGGAAACGGCGGCAATGGCGGCCACGGCGATAGCGGCGCGGGTGGTGGCGGCAGCGGCGGCCATGGCGGGGCGGTGATCGGTGATGCCACGACGAGACTAGAGACCAGCGCTGACCTTCGCGGCGGGCATGGCGGAAACGGCGGCAATATCACCGGCTTCGGCGGCGCCGGCGGCGCTGGCGGCGCCGGCGGGCATGGCCTGCTCGTGACAGGCGCCTCGACGGTCGAGCTCTATCAGAACGTCATTGGTGGCAATGGTGGCGCAGGCGGCACCAGCACGAATGGTCGCGGCGGCGCCGGCGGCGCTGGCGGTGCCGGCGTGTCTTCAAGCAACGGCGCGGTGATCATCGTCTACGACGGTGTCACCGGCGGCAATGGCGGTGCCGGTGGTTCCGGCTCCACGCCCGGCGCCAACGGCGCCGGTGGCGCGGGCATCGCCGGCAACAACGTCACCATCGTCCTGGATGGCGGCGGGATCGCGGGCGGCCTGAACGGCGACGGTAGCCGCACCTATGCCCTCTCGCTGTCTGGCGACAGCAAGCTGACCATCGCGCGAACCGGGACCGCCTCGCTGTTCGGCGGCATCCAGCTGGTGTCGGGCACGCTGACGCTCGACCAGGCTGGTGGCATCGACGTCACCATCGCCAATGCGATCAGTGGCGCTGGCGGGTTGCGCAAGACCGGCGCCGGCATGGTCACGCTGACGGATGCGAATACCTATACCGGCGGGACGACGATCTCCGGCGGCACGCTCCAGATCGGCGACGGCGGCACGAGCGGCTCCATTCTTGGTGACATCGTCAATAATGGCCAGCTCATCTTCAATCGTAGCAATTCGATCAGCTTCAATGGCGCCATCAGCGGCACGGGCGGCCTGACCAAGCAGGGTGCCGGCGCGCTGATCCTGTCCGGCACCAACACCTATTCCGGCGCGACCACGATCGAAGCCGGAGCGATTTTCATCAACGCCGCGCCGGCGCTGTCGGCAGCGTCGGACTACAGCATCGCCAGCGGCGCGAGGCTGGAGATCAGCGACGGGCTGGGCATCGTGACCGCCGGCTCGCTCGCCGGCGCGGGGACGATCCAGATCAGCACCGGCACAAAGCTGAAGGCGGGCAGCAGCAACGCCTCGACCACCTTCTCGGGCACGATCAGCGGCAATGGCTCGCTCGACAAGACCGGCACGGGCACGCTGACGCTGACGGGGACGAACACCTACACTGGCGGGACCAAGGTCTCGGGCGGCAAGCTCGTGGTGAACGGCTCGATCACCGGCGCGGTGACGCTGAGTGGCGGCACGCTGGGCGGCTCCGGCACGATCGGCGGCATCAGCGTCGCCAGCGGCGCGACGGTGGCGCCGGGCAACTCGATCGGGACGCTGAATGTTTCCGGCAATGTCGCCTTCGCCAGCGGCTCGACCTATCAGGTCGAGGTCAATGCCGCCGGGCAGAGCGACAGGATCGCGGCATCGGGCTCAGCGACGATCACTGGCGGCAGGGTCGAGGTGCTGGCGCAGAACGGCAATTACGCGGCGGCGACCAACTACACCATCCTGACCGCCTCGGGCGGCGTCACCGGCAGCTTCACCAGTGTCAGCTCGAACCTCGCCTTCCTGACGCCCTCGCTGGGCTATGGCGGCACCAGTGTGACGCTGACCATGACGCGCAACGACACCGGCTTCGGGCCGGGTGGTGGGGACACCGGCGGCGGCACCACACCGGGCGGCGGCGGCACGACCCCGGGTGGCAGCACGTCCGGCAACTACATCGCCCAGACCCGCAACCAGGGCTTCATCGCCAATGCCGCCGAGGCGCTCGGCGTCGGCAACCCGGTCTATGACGCGCTGATCTCGGCGACCGCGGCCGAGGCCAGGGCCGGCTTCGACCTGCTCTCGGGCGAGGCGCATGCCCAGGCCGTCAGCGTGATGGTCGATGAGAGCCGGCTGGTGCGCGAGAGCATCCTCAACCGCCTGCGCGGCCCGCTGCTCACTCAGCCCGGCCAGCAGGTCGCGGCCGCGTTCAGCGCCGACCTGCCCGGTCGCAAGGGCGCAGTCACGATGGCCGCGCCGGTTCCGCAGCCGCGTTACACGCTCTGGGGCGAGGCTTTCGGCAGCGCCGGCAATACCGACGCCGACGGCAATGCCGCGAGCCTGAGCCGCCGCAGCGGCGGCGCCCTGCTTGGTGCCGACGTCATGCTCTATGACGCGCCCGGTTCCTCGCTGAAGGTCGGCGTCGCCGGCGGCTACAGCCAGTCGCGCTTCGATCTCGACGCCCGCCTGTCCTCCGGCAAGCTCGAAAGCGGCCACGCCGCGCTCTATGCCGGCGCCCGCTTCGGCAGCCTGCGCTTCGATGCCGGTGCGGCCTATAGCTGGAGCGAAAGCGACATCCGCCGCCAGGTCGCGATCCGCGGCTTCGGCGACCTGCTCCGCCTGCAGCGTCCAGGTTCGGTTCTGCAGGGCTTTGCCGAGCTCGGCTATGGCTTTGCCTTCAGCGGCTTTGCGCTCGAGCCTTTCGCCCAGCTGGCGCTGCTCCGGGTCTCGACCGATGCCGGCACCGAGCAGGGCGGCGCCGCGGCCTTGCGGGTGCTCTCCAGCGACCAGACGCTCGGCTTCACCACGCTCGGCTTAAGGGCCGAGGCGCAGCTCGGGACGATGCCGCTGTTCGCCCGCGCCATGCTCGGCTGGCGCCATGGCTTCGGCGAGCTCACCCCGCAGGCGCGCACCGCCTTCGCGCTGGGCACCAACCCGGCCGTGGTCTTCGCCGCCCCGATCGACCGCAACGCGCTCACCGCCGAGGCCGGCCTCGACTGGCGCATCTCGCAAGCCACCGCCCTCGGGCTGACCTACTCCGCGGCAATCGGCGAACGCTCCCGCGATCACGCTCTCAAGGGCAGGATCGAGATGAGGTTCTGAGAGAGTCTCCCGTCATCGGGATAGCGAGGCAGGCCTTCAGGCGCTCGCTATCGAGATTGCACCGCGGCATTGGCGCCTCTGCATGAACGCCGCGGCAAGACCGTGAATCCCGCCTATATGGGATAGAACACGCCCGACGGCGCCAGCCGCTCGGGCGTTCTCCTCTCGTGGAGCAGCTCCGCTGCCCCCGGTCGTTTGCAGGCGTCACACCATGAAAAAGATCGGCTTCCTGTCCTTCGGACACTGGACTCCCTCGCCGCAATCCCAGACCCGCTCGGCTGGCGATACGCTGCTGCAGTCGATCGAGCTTGCCGTCGCCGCCGAGGAACTGGGCGCGGACGGTGCCTATTTCCGGGTGCATCATTTCGCGCGCCAGCTCGGCTCGCCCTTCCCGCTGCTGGCTGCGGTCGGCGCGAAGACGAGCCGTATCGAGATCGGCACCGCCGTCATCGACATGCGCTATGAGAACCCGCTCTATATGGCCGAGGACGCCGGCGCCGCCGACCTGATCTCCGGCGGACGGCTGCAGCTCGGCATCAGCCGCGGCTCGCCGGAGCAGGTGATCGATGGCTGGCGCCATTTCGGCTACCAGCCGGCGGAAGGGCAGAGCGATGCCGACATGGCGCGCCGACATGCCGAGGTCTTCCTCGACGTGCTGCGCGGCGAAGGCTTCGCGCAACCCAATCCGCGCCCGATGTTCCCCAACCCGCCGGGCCTGCTGCGGCTGGAGCCCTATTCCGAAGGGCTGCGCGAGCGGATCTGGTGGGGCGCCTCCTCCGACGCCACGGCTGTCTGGGCGGCGCAGCAGGGCATGAACCTGCAGAGCTCGACGCTGAAGACCGACGAGAGCGGCGAGCCCTTCCATATCCAGCAGGCCAAGCAGATCCGCGACTACAGGCAGGCCTGGAGCGAGGCCGGCCATGAGCGCGAGCCGCGCGTCTCGGTCAGCCGCAGCATCTTCGCCCTGGTCGACGACCGCGACCGCGCCTATTTCGGCCGCGGCAATCAGGGCGACGATTCGATCGGCTATATCGACGACAGCACGCGCGCGATCTTCGGGCGCAGCTACGCGGCCGAGCCCGACAAGCTGATCGAGGAGCTGAAGCGGGACGAGGCGATCGCCGAGGCCGACACGCTGCTGCTGACGGTGCCGAACCAGCTCGGCGTCGACTACAACGCCCATGTCATCGAGGCGATCCTGAAGCATGTCGCGCCGGGGCTCGGCTGGCGCTGAGGAGGCACTTAGCTATGTCACAGGAGAGAATGGGATACCGGTCTGATGATCCCGCCTCCGATCTATAGCTGACGCTGCTTTCGCGACATGATACGCGGTTGCGATACTCCGCTTCCGGGCATGGGTAGATGGCGAACGTATTTCTGCTCTTCCACACGCATGATCTCGGGGAAGGGGAGACCGACAGCAAGCTCATTGGTGTTTACGCATCGTTGGCCGACGCCCAACAGGCTCAAGCACGGACCGCAGTGCTAGAGGGCTTCCGCGACGCACCAGAAGGCTTCGTGATCGACCCCTATGAGATTGGGAAGGATCATTGGAGCGAGGGTTACGTCACAGCCATAACGGGAAGGCCTCTTCCACGTGGGGCACGAGACTGATCAGAGGCCCCAATCTCTCTCCGATCCACAGCTGCCCTTGAGATAGCAATCCGCCGCCCGCTCACCGCCCCGGCTTGAACGGCGCCATGCCGGCGCGCGCCAGCGCGTCGGCGCGCTCGTTCATCTCGTCGCCGGCATGGCCCTTGACCCATTTCCACTCGATCTTGTGCTGCTTCAGCGCGGCGTCGAGGCGCTTCCAGAGCTCCTCGTTCTTGACCGGCTTCCGGTCGGCGGTCTTCCAGCCATTCTTCTTCCAGCCATGGATCCAGCTGGTGATGCCCTGGCGCAGATACTGGCTGTCGGTGTGGAGCGCGACGGTGCAGGGCCGGGTCAGCGTCTCCAGCGCCGAAATCGCGCCCATCAGCTCCATGCGGTTGTTGGTCGTCAGCGCCTCGCCGCCGGAAAGCTCGCGCTCCTTGCCCTTATAGGACAGGATCGCGCCCCAGCCGCCGGGTCCCGGATTGCCCGAGCAGGCGCCGTCCGTCCAGACTTCAACCGGTTCGCTCATCGCCTCAGACCGTATTCGCGCGCGTCGCTGACGCGCTGGTGGAAGACGAGCTTGCGGTCGTATTCGAGCGGGTCATGCGGCTTGACCAGCGCGCCGGGCGGCACGTTGAGCCAGTCGACCAGCCGAGTCAGCAGGAAGCGCAGCGCCGAGCCGCGGCAGAGCGCCGGCAGGGCCGCGACCTCGGCTTCGCCGAGCGGACGTACGCTCTCATAGCCGGCTAGCATCGCCTGGCCCTTGGTCAGGTTGAACGAGGAATCGGCCTCGAAGCACCAGGAGTTCAGGCAGATGGCGAGGTCGTAGGCATAGGCGTCGGTGCAGGCGAAATAGAAGTCGATCAGTCCCGACAGCTTGTCGCCGATGAAGAAAACGTTGTTCGGGAAGAGATCGGCATGGATGACGCCGCCAGGCAGGTCCTTCGGCCACCCCGCCTCGTGCACGGCGATCTCGGCCGCGACGCGGCGCGCCAGCCCCGGCGAGACCTTGTCGGCATCGGCGCCGGCCTGCTCGGCGAGCGGGCGCCAGCCCGGCACCGAGAGCGCGTTGACGCGCGTCATCCCGAAGTCCGCGCCGGCCCGGTGCAGCAGAGCGAGCGCCCGCCCGACCTCGCCGCAATGGCCGGCGCCGGGGCGACGCACCGAGAGGCCATCGAGGAAGCTGACGATCGCCGCAGGGCGGCCGCAGAGCGTGCCGAGCGCCTGGCCCGACTGGTCGAGCACCGGCACCGGGCAATTCAGCCCGCGCCCGGCGAGATGCTGCATCAGCCCGATGAAGAACGGCAGGTCGGCCGGGTTCACCCGCTTCTCGTAGAGGGTGAGGATGTAGAAGCCCTGCCTGGTGTGGACGAGATAGTTCGAGTTCTCGACGCCCTCGGCGATGCCCTTGGCGGAGAGCAGGTCGCCGATGCCGTAGCCGGCCACGAAGGCGGCCATCTCGTCATCGGGCACTTCGGTATAGACGGCCACGCTGGAACTACTCGGCTGCGGTCGGGGTCGGCTCGCGCAGCTCGCGCGGCAGCGGGAAGAAGACGCTCTCATCGGCGGTCGAGACCGTCTCGACCGTCACGTCATAGCGTTCGGCGAAAGCGTCGATGATCTCCTCGACCAGCACCTCCGGCGCGCTGGCGCCGGCGGTGATGCCGAGACGGCGGATATCGCCGAAGAGCGCCCAGTCGATCTCGTCGGTGCGCAGGACCAGGCGCGAGACCGGGCAGCCGGCGCGCTCGGCGACCTCGCGCAGGCGCTGCGAGTTCGAGGAATTGGGCGAACCGACCACGATCAGCCCGTCGACCAGCGGCGCGACGCGCTTGACCGCCTCCTGGCGGTTGGTGGTGGCGTAGCAGATGTCTTCCTTGTGCGGGGCGATCAGCGCGGGAAAGCGCGCCTGCAGGGCCTGCACGATCTCGCGGGTATCGTCGACCGAGAGCGTGGTCTGCGTGACAAAAGCCAGCTCCTTGCCCTCGGGCGGCGCGAGCGTCGCGACATCCTCGAGCGTCTCGATCAAGGTGATCGCGCCGTCCGGCAACTGCCCCATCGTGCCGATCACCTCGGGGTGACCGGCATGGCCGACCAGCAGGATGTGCCGGCCGCGCTTGTGATGGACCTCGGCCTCGCGATGCACCTTGGTGACCAGCGGGCAGGTTGCGTCGATATGGAAGAGATTGCGGGCCTGCGCCTGCGCCGGCACCGATTTCGGCACGCCATGCGCCGAGAAGATTACCGGCCGGGTCGCGTCCGGCACCTCGGAGAGCTCGGCGACGAAGACCGCGCCCTTCCGCTTCAGCGACTCGACCACGTATTTGTTGTGCACGATCTCGTGGCGCACGAAGACCGGCGCGCCATGCAGGGCCAGCGCCTTCTCGACGGCGTCGATCGCCCTGACCACGCCGGCGCAGAAGCCGCGCGGGGCGCAGAGCAGAATGTCGAGCGGCGGCTTGGCGGTCACTGGGCGCTGGTTCCGAGACGATCGCGCCTTCTTTTCGGTCTGGCGGCGGCGATGTCAAGGAAGCCCGGCGCCGCAGCGCATCGCCGCCCATGCAACAGCCCTCTCGCAGGATACGGCGGCAGGCCTTACATTGCACGCGACCGGCCATCGCCCCCGCGCGGCCCAACTTCGCTTCAGCACGAGTTCCCGCATGGCCGATGCCGTTTCGCATGCCAGCTATCTGCCGCCGATCTTGACCTTCTGCGCGGGGGCGGTGGTGGCGGTGCCGCTGTTCCGCCGCTTCGGCCTGTCGGCCGTTCTCGGCTATCTCGCCGCCGGCATCGTGATCGGGCCGTCGGCCCTGGCGCTGGTCAAGGATCCGGATACGGTGCGCAGCACCGCCGAGATCGGCGTCGTGCTGCTGCTCTTCCTGGTCGGGCTCGAATTGCAGCCGGCGCGGCTCTATTCGATGCGCAAGGACATCCTCGGCGCCGGCCTGTCGCAGATGGTGCTGAGCGCACTGGCGATCGGCGCGGCCGCCTGGCAGTTCGGCGTCGCGGTTGGCGGCGCCATCGCCATCGGGCTCGCACTCGCCTTGTCGGCGACCTCGATCGCCTTGCAGCTGTTGGAGGAACGCGGTGACGGCGCCGAGCCCTATGGCCGGCGCACCTTCTCGATCCTGCTGTTCCAGGACATCTCGATCGCTCCGGCGCTGGCCTTGCTGCCGCTGCTGGCGACGACCGGCGCCGCTCATGGCGGCGGCTCGACCAAGGCGCTGACGGGCCTGGGGCTGGCCTTGCTCGCCATCGCCGTCGTCGTGCTCGCCGGCCGCTATGCGCTCAATCCCTTCTTCCGCCTGCTGGCCAAGGCCGGCGCCAAGGAGGTGATGACGGCCGCCGCCCTGCTGGTCGTGCTCGGTGCCGCCCTGCTGATGGAGCAGGTCGGGCTCTCCATGGCGATGGGCGCCTTCCTCGCCGGCGTGCTGCTGGCGGATTCGCATTTCCGGCACGAGCTCGAGGCCGATATCGAGCCGTTCCGTGGCGTGCTCCTCGGCCTGTTCTTCATGGCGGTCGGCATGTCGATCGACCTGAAGCTCGTCGCCGAGAACGCCTTGCTGCTGGCGCTGGCAGCGCCGCTGCTGGTGCTGTTCAAGATCGCGGCGGCAGCGGCGATCCTGCGCGCCTCCTGCTCCTCGACAAGCGAGGCGATCCGGGCCGGCGCCCTGCTCTCGCCCGCCGGAGAGTTCGCCTTCGTGCTGCTGCCGCTCGCCGCCTCGCTCGGCCTGCTCGACGAGAAGCAGGGCGCGCTGGCGACCGCGATCGCCGCGCTCAGCATGCTGATCGGTCCGATCGCGGCCAAGCTGATCGATATCTGGCTCGCCGCCAACGCGCCGCCGCCCGAGGAGATCGAGGAGACCTTCGACGGCGTGGCGCCCTCGGTGCTGGTGATCGGCTTCGGCCGCTTCGGCCAGGTGGTGACGCAGGCGCTGCTGCTGCAGCATCTCGACGTCACCATCATCGATTCCGACATCGAGCGGATCCGTTCGGCCGCCAAGTTCGGCTTCAAGATCTATTATGGCGACGGCACGCGGCTCGACGTGCTGCGCGCCGCCGGCGCCGGCAAGGCCAAGGTGATCTGCCTTTGCCTCGACGACCGGCAGGCGGCGCTGCGCATCGTCGAGATGGCCAAGGTCGAATTCCCGGCCGCGCGCATCCACGCCCGCGCTTATGACCGCGTCCACGCCATGGACCTGATGCGGGCCGATGTCGACTACCAGATGCGCGAGACCTTCGAATCGGCGCTCGGCTTCGGCCGGGTGACGCTGGAGGCGCTCGGCCTGAGCTATGAGGAAGCGAGCTTCGTGATCGAGCATGTGCGCGATCGCGACGCGCAACGCATGGAGATCCAGTTCAGCGAAGGCATCGCCGCCGGCCTCGACAAGGTGCCGCGCGTCACGCCCGAGCCCATCGTCGCACCGAAGAGCAAGTCGAAGGCGCTCACCAAGGAGACGCAGGAGGTCATCGAGGATGGCGGCGCCGAAGTCGCGGTCGGCGGCGTCGGGGAGCCGGCCGAGTGAACGCACCGTCCAAGCCCCAGCAGGCCGTCTTCGTCAGCGGCTCGACGCTGCGCCATGTCGCGGTAATGACTGCGACCGCCTCGGTCGGCCTGATCGCGATCTTCGTCGTCGATTTCCTGTCGCTGCTCTACGTCTCGCGCCTCGGCCGGCCCGAGGCGACGGCCGGCGTCGGCTACGCGACGATCGTGCTCTACCTGATGATCTCCTTCAATGTCGGGCTGATGATCGCGGTGACCGCGCTGACGGCGCGGGCGCTCGGTGCCGGTGACCGCGAGGGCGCGCGCCGCATGGCGGGCTCGACGCTCACCGTGATGGCCGTCGCCGGGCTGGCGCTCAGCTTCGTCATGCTGCCGCTCCTGCCCTGGCTGCTGCCCAAGCTCGGCGCGCATGGCGAATCGCTTTCCGTCGCGACCTCGTTCCTGTGGATCACCCTGCCCTCGAACGTGCTGATGGCGCTCGGCATGGGCCTGTCCGGTGTCCTGCGCGCGGTCGGCGACGCCAAGCGGGCGATGTATGTCACCTTGGCCGGCGGCATCGTCACGGCAGCGCTTGATCCGCTCCTGATCTTCGGCCTTGGTCTCGGCTCCGACGGAGCCGCCTGGGCGACCGTGTTCTCGCGCATCGTCTTCCTGGCGGTCGGCCTCCAGGGCGCTCTTCGCGTGCACCGGATGATCGCGCGCCCGAGCTTCGCCGCGCTGCGCCGCGACATCCAGCCGACCTTCGCGATCGCGGCTCCAGCAATCCTGACCAATCTCGCCAACCCGATCGCCAATGCCTTCTTCTTCGGCATCATCGCCCGCTTCGGCGACCAGGTCATCGCGGCGAGTGCGATCATCGACCGGCTGGTCCCGGTCGCCTTCGGCGTGCTGTTCGCGCTGTCCGGCGCGGTCGGGCCGATCCTGGCACAGAACTGGGGCGCGCAGCGCTATGACCGGATGCGCCGGGCATTGACCGACTCCGTCGCCTTCGCCGCCGCCTATGTCGCCGTCGCCGGCCTGCTGCTGGCGCTGCTGCGCCACCAGATCAGCGCCCTGTTCGGCGCGAGCGGCGAGACTGCCGAGCTCGTCGCCTTCTTCGGGCTGATCGCCGGGCCGATGTGGCTCTTCGTCGGCGCCCTCTTCGTCGCCAATGCCGCGTTCAACAATCTCGGCATGCCGTTCTACTCGACCCTGTTCAGCTGGGGCCGCGCCACGCTCGGCACGGTGCCGCTCGCCTGGCTCGGCGCGCAATATGCCGGCCCCAAAGGCGCGCTCGCCGGCGCAGCGCTCGGTGCGGTGGTGTTCGGGGTCGCGGCCCTCGTCACCGCCTATCGCGGCATCAGCCGTCTTGAAGGCGCGGCGCAGGTTGCTGCCAGGCCGTCGCTTGCCTGACGGCGGCCTGCTGCTATCGTCGATCTCCTGAATTGGCGGGCTTGTCCCGCAAAGGGGAGACCGCGCCATGATGAACCTGTTCGAGATGATGCAGTCGGCCCAGAACGGCCAGGCCATGCAGAACCTGGCGCGGCAATACGGGCTCTCGATGCAGCAGACGCAGGCTGCGCTCGACGCACTGCTGCCGGCCTTCTCGATGGGGCTGCAGCGCCAGACCCAGAACCCCTACGCCTTCGGCAACCTCGCCCAGATGATGACGGCGACGCCCTTCGGCCAGATGTACGACAGCGACGGCGACGGCATCCCCGACCGGGCGATGCCGCTCGGCCAGGATGTGATGAGCCAGCTCTTCGGCTCGAAGGAGGTTGCCAATGCCGTCGCGGCGCAGGCGGCGGCGACCAGCGGCGTCGGCCAGGCGATCCTGAAGCAGATGCTGCCGGTGATCGCCTCGATCGTGATGGGTGGGCTGTTCAAGTCGGTGAACAATCAGGGCCTCGGCGGCATCCTCGGCCAGTTCGCCGAGATGATGCGCGGCCAGATGCCGGGCATGCAGCCCCAGGCCCCACAGGCGAATGCTCCCGCCAACCCCTGGGAGCAGATCCTCGGCGGCATGTTCGGCGGGCAGAGGCCACAGGCCGGCCAGGCGCAGGGCGGCGGCCCCTTTGGCGGCGCCATGCCCGGCATGCCCGCTGACATGGGCAATATCTTCGGCCAGATCCTCGGCGGCATGTTCGGCGGCGCGCAGGGGCAAGCTGCTGAGAACAGCCCCAGGCCCGCGCCGCAATCGCGCCGGCCTGCGCCCGAGCCCGAGCCGGACGAGACGCCGCCACCCAGCGAGACCGGGCCAGGCTCGATCGGGCTCGACGCGCTCAACCAGATGTTCGAGCATGGTCGCCAGATGCAGGCGGGGCAGCAGGACGCCCTGCGCTCGATCTTCGAGACCATGCTCGGCGGCGGCCAGCGCAAGACCTGAGCGATAAACGAACGGCGGCCACCAGGCCGCCGTTCATCAATCCTGGTGATGTGATCCAGTTCAGGCGCGCAGGCGCTCATCCCACTCATACTGGTCCGCGGCCTCGGCATGAGCGTGCGGGGCGACCGCCTGCCCTTCCGTGCGGAAGCTCGCGACCAATTCGTTGAGGCGCCTGATCTGACCGCTGAGCGAGCCGGCCGACGCCGCGCTCTGTTCGGCGAGTGCCGCGTTCGCTTGCGTCATCTCGTCCATATGGGCGACGGTCTGGCTCATCTCGTCGATGCCGTTGGCCTGCTCGGCTGCCGCTGCCGAAATGTCGGAGACCGTGGCCGAGACCTTCTTCGAAGCCTCGACGATCCGGCTCAGGGCTTCACCGGCGGCCCGCACCAGGCCGACGCCCTGCTCGACCGCGACCCCGGACTGATCGATCAGCGCGGTGATGTCCTTTGCCGCTTCAGCCGAACGCTGGGCCAGCGTACGGACTTCGCTGGCGACCACCGCGAAACCCTTGCCGGCATCGCCGGCACGGGCTGCTTCCACGGCGGCGTTCAGCGCCAGCAGATTGGTCTGGAAGGCGATCTCGTCGATCACCGAGGTGATGTCGGAGATCTTCTTTGAGGCCTGCTCGATCCGCGCCATGGCCTCGACCGCCTGGCTGGCGACCGCTCCGCCATTGACCGCGACATCGGTCGCCTCATTGGCGAGCTGGACGGCCTGCCGCGAAGCCTGTGCCGAGGCCTTGACCGAGGCCGCAAGCTGTTCGGTGGTGGCGGCCGTCTCCTCGAGCGAGGAGGCTTGCTCCTCGGTGCGCTTCGACAGGTCGTCGGCGCCGGAGTTGATCTCGCGCGCCGCATTGCCGACATCGACCGAGGTCGCCTGGATGGTCGCGATCGTCTCCGCCAGATGGCCGACGGCGCTGTTGAAATCCTGCTTCAGCGCGGCGTAGTCGGCGGCGACCTCGTCTTCGACGCGCGCGCTGAGATCGCCTTGGGAGAGCCTGGTCAATCCCTCGGCCAGGGCCCTGACCACGACCGCCTGCTCGGCGGCAAGGCGTTGCTGCACGGCCGCGGCGTTGGTGCGCTCGGCCTCCGCCGCGAGGCGCTGGCGCTCGGCTCCGGTGCGGCTGGCCTCGGTCTCGCTTTCGAGGCGCTGGACCGCGAGGCCGTTCTCCCTGAACACCTGGACGGCGCGGGCCATCTCGCCGACCTCGTCCCTGCGATCCTGGCCCTCCACCTCGGCGGCATAGTCGCCATTGGCGATCTGGCCCATGCGGAGCTTGAGCCGCTCCAGCGGACGCGTGATGGCAGCACCGGTCAGAAGTGCGCCGCCGATCAGGCCGAGCAGGGTGCCGGCGATGCTGAGGCCGATCGCCACCATGGTGACGCGGTGTGCATCGGCCGCCAGTCCGTCCGAGGTCGCTTCCGTATCCTTCCTGATCTCGTCGTTGACCTTGGCGGCGGCGCCGGCGATCTCGCTGATCGTCTTGTCGAGCTGCGACATGATCGAGAGCGCCGGCAGGTCCTCGTCGCGAGCGGCCTGGGCGATGATCTGGTCGATATCGGACTTGGCCGCCTGCAGGCGGCGGCTCAATTCATCGAAGCTCTCGGCCCGCTGCGGGAAGCTGATCTTCGCCTCGACCAGCGCCTGGAGCGAGGCCGCATAGGCGGTCTTCACCTTCTCGATGCTGGTCGTGTTCTGCTTCATGAACTCGGGATAGGCGATCGCCTGGTAGAGATTGCCGACGATCTCGGTCATGCCGCTGGCGGCGCGGGCCGAATCGAGGATGGCGGCGGCACGCTGCGAAACCAGATCGCCATAGGTTTTCTCGATCTTGCCGAACTCGAACGCGCCATAGACGGCCGAGCCGATGCCGATCGCTCCCATGACGAGCATCGGAATGGCAATCTTGGTCCTGATCCTCAGGTCGTGAAGGCGAAAACGACGCATGAAAAACCCCGGGGCGGCGGATCGGGGCGCCGGAATCGGCGCAATGCGGCGCAAATGTGTCCGAATTTGCTGAATGAAGCGTTACGTCGCGCGCGCGCCGATTAACCATCGCGGGGCGGTTGCATTCCCGGCACGAAAAAGGGCGGCAGCCGAAGCCACCGCCCGCAGGGACGCGTCACGCCAAGGGGTCAGGCGTTGCACGCGATCTTGATGTCCTTTGCGCTCGGTCGCGCTGCGGCCTGGATCACCACGGGCCGTCGAACCCCGGCCTCTCGCCGGCTTACGGCAGCCGCCTGCTGTTGGTTCGAGCGATCCTGCAGCACGCTCGACGGGTCGCTCAGCCAGGAGACGGCGAGCGCGCCGTCGATATCGGAGCGGACGAGGCCGATATCCTTCAGCCCGCGCTCATCGAGCTCGCTGAGGCGCATCACCTCGCGGCGGTGCAGGAAGGCGCGCACCAGATTTTTCGTGCCCGTGGCCGAATGGGCGGCAGCACGCGCCGCGCCGCCGGAAACGGCAGACAAGGTCTTCGTGACGAAGGTCATGACCAGCATGACAGCCTCCTCGGGTTGGACGATCGATACTCCCCCCGGGCCACGACATCGGCCGGCAGGAGCGGGAGAATGTCCAAACGATAACTCTGCGCTGGTCATCAGCCAAACGAATGGTTATGATGTTTAACACAACCGATCTTGATGAACCTCTGGGAGGAGGCCGTCATGGCCCATGTGCTCGACGCCGATCAGCTCAAGACCTTCGTCGCCATCGCCGACACCGGCTCCTTCACCCGCGCCGCCGAGATCGTCTTCAAGACGCAATCGGCCGTCTCGATGCAGATGAAGCGGCTGGAGGAGCGGATCGGCCGGCCACTTTTCGGCCGCGACGGGCGCCACGCCAAGTTGACCGAGGATGGCGAGCGCCTGCTCGACTATGCCCGCCGCATCGTGCGGCTGAACCTAGAATGCGTCGCGAGCTTCACCGAGGCCGATCTCAAGGGCCGTATCCGCCTCGGCGTCCCCGATGATTATGCCGACCGTTACCTGCCGGAGATCCTGGCGCGCTTCGCCCATTCGAATCCGCGCACGGAGGTCACCGTGGTCTGCGAGCCGACGCCGATGCTGGCCGAGCGGATCGGCAGCGGCGACATCGACCTTGCGATCATCACCCATGTCGAAGGCCGCGGCCAGGGCGAGATCATCCGGATCGAGCCCCTGCTCTGGGTGACCTCGGCGCGCCATTGCGTGCACGACGAGGACCCGCTGCCGCTGGCGCTCGGCCGGCCGACCTGCAACTGGCGCCAGGCGGCGGTCGAGGCGCTGGAGAGCAAGGGCCGGCGCTTCCGCGTGCTCTATGCCAGCTGGAACTCGACCGCGGTCGGCGCCGCGGTGGTGGCTGGTCTTGCCATCTCGGTGCTGCCGGAGAGCGCGGTCCGGCCGGGCATGCGCATTCTCGGGCCGGCGGAAGGCTTCTCGACCCTGCCCTCCTGCAAGATCGGCCTGCTGCGGACGCGGCACGACCCGTCGATCCTGTCCAACGCCCTCGCCGAGCACATCATCCAGAGCCTGGACAATCTGCAGAGCTTCAAGGTGGCAGCGGAGTAGGATCGCCCCCGGGCTCAGGACCCGGGACGGCTGCTCAGGTTTACGCTGTAGGCGCGGAAGCTCTTGGTGGCGAAGCCCCAATCGTCGGCAAGGCCGAGGATGATCGGCTGGTGGGTGTAGGTGGCGAGAACCGCGACGCCCTTGTCGCCATTCGCCAGCATCGCCAGCGCCTTCGTGTTCATATCGGCGGGCAGCTCGGTCATCGTGCCCTCCATCCGGTCGATCTTGTCGCTTATCCTCTCGAAAGCCGCGACGCTGATCTGCATCGTCGGGAACTGCGGCGCGATGTTCGCGCGCCTATCGTTGACCGACCGGATCACCAGTTCGCGACAGGTCAGGTCGGGGCATGCCGCCAGGACCTGCGCGACCTCGGCCGTCAACCGGTTGAGGTCGCGATGGATGGTGATCGCCTGCGTGACGTCGACGGCTCCGGAGAGCATGGCGAACATGCCGGTCGCGATCAGGGCGAACTCGATCGCGGCCACGCCGCTCTCGTCGCGGGTGAAGCTACGGCGCTGCTTGGCTCCGACACGCTTTGATATGCTCATTGCAGCCTCGCGTAGAGCGCCGAAGCGCGGACCTGCAGTGCCGGGAGACCGGGCACAAAGGTCACGACCGGTGCCCGCGCCCGGATCAGCATCGGCGTCCGGACCGCGGCGGCGGCGAAGACCGTGCCGGAGATCGGCTGCGCCGTCGTCGGATAGCTCGCCAGCGGCTGGGTTTCGACCAGCAGATTGGTTGCGCAACGGTCGAGCGCGATCATGCGCGCACAGATCTGGGTGACCACCTGGGTGCGGTTTCCGGCATAGGCGGCAGCCGTCCGTCCGGTGGCCGCGTCCGAGACGGCGTCGTGAAGATACATCTGCGCCATGAAGACCAGTGCGAACTGAATCAGGCCCAGGAACAGCGTGATGAACGCAAGGCCGATGAAGGCGAACTCGACGGCGGTCGAGCCCGCCGCATCGCGGCGGAAGCGGCCCAGTCTCGCGGTGAACCGCTTCAGAACCAGTCGTGACGCCCCAGATCGCAACACGTCAGCGCTCCGTCACGGACACTTGCCGCTGCAGAAGCGGATGTAGTCGATCAGGCCGCCATAGGTATCCTCGCGTCCCGCAGCCCGGAAGTAGATGCGATAGGTGCCGCTGGCGGTGACCTTGAGAGGAATGATGCGCTGCGTCCATTTGTCGGCGTGAACACAAACATCGACCATCGCCGTCGTCGGCGGAGTGTTGGTGTTGCCATAGGGCTTCTTCTCGAAGAAGGCTTCGATCCGATTGGTCTGACCTTCCCAGGTCGCCCAGTCGACGACCTTGTACCAGTTGGTCGCCCAGGCGCCGAAGCTGGTCGTCCAGTTCGGATTGGTGTTGTTCTCCGGATATCTCCCGACGCAGATCGCCTTGCCGGCATAATCCGCAGCCGTGTTGCGAACGCGTGAGATATACCAGTAGTTCAGCTCGTAATCGCCTGCCGTGAGGGTGAACTCACGCCACATATTCGAGTTGGTGCTGCAGCCCGACGTATAGCAGTGCGAATCGAGCTCGGCGAAGAAGTTGCCGAAGCGCATGTCGTTGGCGGCGAGCTCGGGGATGCCGTTGATCTCGATGCCGCCCTTGCCGGTCTGGGTCACCCACCCGTTCCAGTTGTTGAGCACGGTCCAGCTGTTCGAGGCGACGTTGTGGCCGGTCTCGAAGGATTCGGTGAACAGCACCTTGCCGGCGGGCGCCGCAATCGCAGTGCAGTTGCGCGTCACGTTCAGCGAAACCGTGTTGTACCCCAAGATGCCACCGAAGACATTGGCGCTCGCACCAGAGGCCTGGATGGTGATGACATCGTTGGCGACCGTGCTCGAGACCGAAACGCCGGTCACACCACGCAGCTGGAGATCGGTGATCTTCTTGTTGGCGATGGTGTTGACGACCGAGCTGTAGTTCTTGTTCGGGTCGGCGCCGGACTGGCGCTTCTGATAGCCGACTTCCTGGGCCGCGTGCTGGCAACCCAGCTCAACTGCGCTGGCGATGCTCTGCCGACGCGATGCCGCCTGGCTGAGATCGATGCCGCCGCCAACCGCCAGCGCGATCGCCGGCACGGCGAGGCCGAACATCAAGGCGCTGACGCCACGAGTATCCTTCAGGAAGGCACGGAACAGGCCGAACATCGGAAAGCCTCGTGAAGGGTGCAGGCGAGCAACGGAACGATTGCGCGGACGCTAGGCGCCAGGCGATTGAGAAAACCTTTCCAAAACCTGTGAATGTCTCTGGTATCGCTAGGAAAACCCGCCGATCGGCGCAGTCTTCGGGCGATATGGTAAAATGCTGTTAAAACTGAAAGGAGAACTGAAGCACAGGCACAGATCGCCGCGCTTCGGCGAAGCTGGATGCGAACGGGTGCTACTGCAGCCCCGGCAGGATGCTGGCGTATTTCGAATCCAGCAGCGGCCCGATCTGCCGGATCGTCGCGATGGCGGCGATCGAGACGAAGAACGCGATCATGCCGTATTCGAGCGCGGTCGCGCCGCGCCGGTCGCGCAGGAAGTCCATGGCAAGGGCAAAAAGGCGCTCCATGCCCATCGATTAGCGCAAAACTCCGGACAATTGGTTAATCCGAAGCGCGAAACGCGCCGTGGTCGCGCGATGTGTCGGGCTCGCCCGGGCGCCTACAGCGCCAGTTCCGGAAAGACCGGCTCGACCTTGCCGCCCCACGCGCCCTGCTCGCGCACGGCCAGGCGCTCGGCGAGCGTGCGGCCGCTCTGAGCGATGGCGATGATGGGCTCTAGATAGATCGCCTCGTCGCGGCCCTGCTCATCGAGCCGAGCCCGGCGGGCGAGGCCGGCGCGCGACAGTTCGACCACCTCCCGCGCTAGCTCCCGCAGCGGGCGGTTCGCGATCTTCGTGTTGAGCCCGGCCTTCGGCACCGTGTCGCGCAACTGCTGGCGCTCCTCCGTGCTCCAGCCCTTGACCAGGTCCCAGGCCGCCTCGAGCACGGCATCGTCATAGAGCAGGCCGACCCAGAAGGCCGGCAGCGCATTCAGCATCTCGACCGGGCCGGCATCGGCGCCGCGCATCTCGATATAGCGCTTCAGCCGCACCTCCGGGAACAGGGTCCCGAGATGATTGACCCAGTCCGACATGGTGGCGCGCTCGCCCGGCAGTTGCTGGAGCTTGCCGGCGAGCAGGTCGCGGAAGGAGCCGCCGGCGACATCGTGATAAGTGTCGCCGCGCTTGACGAAATACAGGGGAACGTCGAGCGCCCAGTCGACATAGGCCTCGTAGGACATGCCCTCGTCGAAGGCGAAGGGCAGCATGCCGGAGCGGGCATTGTCGGTGTCGCGCCAGATCTCGGAGCGCATCGACTGGAAGCCGTTGAGCCTGCCCTCGCTGAAGGGCGAGGCAGAAAAGAGCGCCGCTGCCAGCGGCTGCAGGGCAAGCGAGACCCGCAGCTTGCGGACCATGTCGGCCTCATCGGCGAAATCGAGATTCACCTGGACGGTACAGGTACGGAACATCATGTCGAGGCCGCGCGTGCCGACCTTCGGCATGTAGTTCTTCATGATCTGATAGCGCCGCTTCGGCATCATCGGCGTCTGCTCGCGGGTCCAGAGCGGCGAGTGCCCGAGCGGCAGGAAGCCGATGCCGTGCGGCTCGGCCACCGCCTTCAGATCAGCGAGATGCTGGTCGAGCTCGCGGGCCGTCTCATGCACATTTGCAAGCGGCGCGCCCGAGAGTTCGAACTGGCCGCCGGGCTCCAGCGAGATCGCACCGCCGCCATCGGGGCCAGCGAGGCCGATGACGTGACCGGCATCGAGGATCGGCTCCCAGCCGAGGCGCGCCTGCATGCCCTCGAGCAATTGCCGGATGCCGCCGCTGCGGCCGGCTGCACCGCCCTCATAGGGAACCGGGCTGAGATCGTCGCGATAGAACGGGAACTTCTCATGCTCGGTGCCGAGCCTGAATTCGGAAGCCGGTTTTTCACCCTGCGCGATCCAGCCGACCAGTTCGGCCTTCGAGCTGATCGGAGTCGAATCGGATACGTCGCGGGCCATGAGCGCTCCGGCATGCGTGCTTCGGCGCGCCGCCTGCCGATCTCGGCAGCCGGACAACGCGCCGGATCGGGTACCGCACAGGCAGCGGGAGCGGACGCTCCGCCGCGCCATGCGTCGAGGAGCGCCAGCAATAGGCGAGCAGCGCTCATCCGACAACGAGCGCAAACGCGTGCGGACGCGCACCGACCTTGCATCAATGCATGATCACAACAGCGTCAGGCAGCGCCGCGCAGCAGATTTGCACCTTTCGGCGCGAACCGGTCGTCATCCGCATCGTCGGCGCGCGTCAGCGCAGCGATCCAGTCGGTAACGGCGACGAGCCCTGCCGCCTGACCACCGGCCTTGGCGCGGGCCTCCTCGAAGATCGCGAGCTGCATGTCAGCGCTGGTGCCGCCGGCGACGATGTTGCGGCAATGCGCGAGATCGAGACCACAGCCGAGCGCAGCTGCATCTTCGCTCAGCAACTCCAGGAGCTCGTCGAGCACCTGCCCGACCGGGAGCATGGCGCGGCGTTTCTCGCAGACGAAGCCGCCATGCAGGCCATAGCGCTGGGCGCGCCAGATGTTCTCGCCGGCCAGGGCGCGCGAGGCAGCCGTCAGATCGGCGTTGACACCGGGCTTGCGGGCAAGATGGCGCACGAGGCAGCGATAGAGCGCGGTGATGGCGAGCGTGTCGTCGAGCCGTGTGCAGCTGTCGGCGACGCGCAGCTCCAGCGTCGGATGCTGGTGCGACGAGCGGATCGCCCACCAGATGAAGCTGGAATCGCGCATGGCGCCAGACGCAACCATGGTGTCGACATAGGTGCGGTAGTCGGCGGCATTGGCGAAGAGTTCCGGCAGGCCGGTGCGCGGCAGTTCCGCATAGGCGCAGAGCCGGTAGCCCATCAGCCCGGTGCGCCGCCCCTGCCAGAAGGGCGAAGAGGTCGAGAGCGCCAACAGCAGCGGCAGATAGGGCAGCATCCTGACCATGATCGAGATGCGCTGCTCCTCGTCCGGCACCTCGACATGGACATGCAGTCCGCAAAGCTGGTTGCGGCTGCCGAGCATCTGCAGGTCGCGCATGATGCCGTCATAACGCTTGGCCTCGGTGGCGCGCTGACGCACCCAGACGGCGCTCGGATGGGTGCCGCAGGCGAGCAGCAGCATGTCGTGCTCGCGCGCGATCGTCGCCAGACCCGCGCGCAGCCGCCGCAGCGAATGGCGGGCCTGGGTCATGCTCTCGCAGACCGGCGTCGCCACCTCGATCTGCGATTGCAGCATCTCGCGCTGCAGCTCGTCCGGGAAGGCAGCCTGTGCCGCCTCGATGAAACGCGGTGCGATCTTGCGCACGGCGCCGCGGCTTCCGGCATCGGACAGGAAATATTCTTCCTCGATGCCGAAGCGGTAGGCGCTGCTCACCATGATGTCTCTCCCCCGTGGCGGGCCGCTCCGGAGCGAAGCAGCGGCGCCAGACTGCCAGTCAATGAGTCGGAACTGCGACCGGTGGCGCAGTTTCCACGCCTAAACGCGGAAGCCGCCATCGCGTTCCAGCCGGGGGGAGGAAGCCGGCAGCACGCAAGTTACGGAGTTATTTGACGGACCAATCGCCCAAGGTCGCCTGGACGACGGCGAGCGCCGCGACCGCAGCTGTGTCCGCCCGCAGGATGCGCGGGCCGAGCGAGAGGCGTAGTGTCCGCTCGCGCTGCAGGATCAAGGCGCGTTCCGATTCGTCGAAGCCGCCCTCGGGACCGATCAGCACGGCGAGCGGCCCGCGTTGCGCGCCCTGCAAGGCCGCGATCGGACTCTCGGCATCCTGTGCCTCGTCGCAGAAGATCAGCAGCCGTTCCGGTTCGAGTGCGGCAAGCGCCGCCGCGAGCGGCTGCTCGGGCCGGATCTCCGGCAGGGCAAGGATGCCGCATTGCTCGGCCGCCTCGACCGCATTGGCGGTGAGCCGGTCGAGATTGAGTCGCGAGACCTGGGTGAAGCGCGTCAGCACCGGCTGGAGCACGCCCGCCCCCATCTCGACCGCCTTTTGCGCCATATAGTCGAGCCGCGCATGCTTCAGTGGCGCGAACAGATAGATGAGATCGGGCGCAGGCGGCTGCGGGCGGGTCTGCTCCAACGCCTCCAGACTCGCCTGCTTGCGCCCCTCAGCCCTGATCGCGCAAAGCCATTCGCCATCGCGGCCGTTGAAGACGAGGATGCTGTCGCCGCTGCGCAATCTCAGCACGTTGAGCAGGTAATTGGCCTGGTCGCGCGCGAGCTCCACCACGGCGCCCGCCGCCAACGGTGCCTCGCTGTACAGCCGATGCTTGGTGAAATCTCGCATGCTCTTCGAATCCGATCCCGTCAGAATGGCGCGAAAGTCGCCACAATCCCACGCTATCGGCAAGCAATCTCGGTGAAATGCGAGCTGGCGCTTGTTGGCGCAGGGCTCTGGCTGTTATGGAAAGGCCCGCGACGCCGGGACGGGCGTGGGTGATGGGACAAGAGCGGAGCGGATGATGCGGCGATACGCGACCCTGAAGCTGGCTGTAGCGCTGGCTGGCTTGGGCCTGGCCGAGCCGGCATTGGCGCAGGTGCCTTCGGGCTGCGAAAATATCCAGAAGCTCATGCAGGAGCGCCAGTCGATCGTGGGGCAGCTCAATGCCAATGCGAAGGCCAAGCGCAAGATGACGCCGCAACAGGCCTGCGGCATCCTGGGCCGGCTGGTCGGCAACGGCAATACATTGATCAAGTTCGCCAGCGCCAACCAGGACTGGTGCCAGATTCCGCCATCCTTCGTCGAGGGCATGAAGGCGGACAATGAAAAGGCCGGCACCATCCGCGGCCAGGCCTGCAATGCGGTGAAACAGCAAGCGCAGATGCAGCGCCGGGCGCAGCAACAGGCGCAGCAACAGCAGGGCCACAACCCGTTCGGCGGCAGCGATTCCATCACCGGCGGTCCGGTGCGCGTGCCGCAGGGCGCGCTCTGATTCGGCCGGCGCCACGATGGCGCCCTCGCCTCCTCTCGCGGATGCGCCACTTCCCGACGCTCTGACCGGGCATTGGGTCGATACCAAAGCGCCGCGCGCCCTTCGGCCCTATCTGAAGCTCGCCCGGATCGAACGCCCGGTCGGCTGGCAGTTGCTGCTGCTGCCATGCTGGTGGGCGGCAGGGCTGGCAGCGATCGCGGCCGGCCAACCCTTCCCCAATCCCTGGCACTGCCTGCTCTTCCTGATCGGCGCCATCGTGATGCGCGGTGCAGGCTCGACCTTCAATGACATCGTCGACCGCAAGCTCGATGCCCAGGTGGCGCGCACCCGCGGTCGGCCCCTGCCCTCCGGTCAGGTCAGCGCGAAGGCGGCTGCCCTGTTCATGGTGGGATTGTCGCTGGTCGGCCTCGTCGTCCTGCTGCAGTTCAACCGCTTCACGGTGATCGCCGGCATCGCCTCCCTGGCGATCGTCACGATCTATCCGTTCATGAAGCGGATCACCAACATGCCGCAATTCGTGCTCGGCCTCGCCTTTTCCTGGGGCGGGCTCGTCGGCTGGAGCGCCGTGTTCGGCCAGCTGGATGCCCCAGCCTATCTGATCTATGCCGCCGCGGTGTTCTGGACCATCGGCTACGACACGATCTACGCGATGCAGGACATCGAGGACGACGTGATCGCCGGGATCAAATCGAGCGCCCGCTATTTCGGCGCCTTCACCCAGCAGGCCGTGGGCCTCTGCTATGGCGCGACGATCGCGCTCGCCGGCGTCGCCGCCTGGTTCGCCGGTGCCGGCCTCGTCGCCTTCATCGGACTCGGCCTGTTCGCCTTGCACCTGGGCTGGCAGGTCCACAGCATCGCCGGCGCCGACGGAGCCACGGCGCTGAAACTGTTCCGGTCCAACTGGCACGCCGGCCTGATCCTGGCGGCCGGCCTGGCGCTCGACGCGCTGGTGAAGTTCGCGTTTTAAGCGGTCTCGCCGATCAGGACAGGATCTCGCCCCGGATCACGATCGGGCGTTCCGGCAGGCGGCCGGTCTTGCGCCGGGTCAGGAAACGCGGGCGGCGGCCGGCGAGCAAGGCATGCCGGCGGCGGATGTGGATCGCGCCGAGCGCGACCCGGCCGACCTGCGGATAGGGTTCTGTGATCGCGCCGTCGCTGGTTTCGAGCAGCAGCGGCAGGCCGCTGGTCTGGCCGGCATCGCGCCAGACGGCGATGGCATCGTCCTGATCGAGCACGGCGACGACGACGGAACGACCGTCGCCGGCGGTCAAGGCGAGCTGGAAACGGTCATCATCGGCGATCACGCCGCCGGCCAGGCGCAGGGCGATACCACGCCAGCCGGCACCACCGCGCAGGATGCGCACCGGCCCGACACGTTCGATGCGGGGGCCATCGGACTGCTGCGGCGCACGCGCCGGCTGCGAGGGCTGTCCGCTCTGGTTATCTGCGCTGCCGGGGAAAACGGGCACGCGCCCGACCTCCCCGGCAGCCGGCGTGACGCTGGCCATCGGTTTTAACGCCTCTCTTTTAATCCCTGCTGCCCGGAACCCTCTGTCTATGCGGGGTTCTCGTGCTTTGCAGGGAGGAGAGTGGCCGGAAGGATTGTCCGAGCGCTTAAGCTTGAGGGTTAAACAAAGGTGATGAAGCGGTTTTCCGCCTTCTTCCGGTCGGTTTCCCAGCTGATGCTTGACGGAATCTTTCTCGCGATGGTGGCTTTTTCCTTGTTCAGCTGCCCTGCAAGGCCGTAACGAAGCGCGATGACATCGACACCATTGCCAATCGCTCAGGGCCTCTTGGCCGCGGTCGAAGCCGCCTGCCGTGAGGCCGGCCAGCTCGCGCTCGACCTGTTCCGCCCCGGGGCGCAGACCGCCGCCAAGACCTGGTCGAAGGCCGGCGGCTCGCCGGTGACCGAGGCTGATATCGGCGTCGACACCTTCCTGCATGTGCGCCTGTCGGCGCTGCTGCCGGATGCGGCCTGGCTTTCGGAGGAGACCGCGGACGACACGCTGCGCCTGTCGCGCCGCTTCGTCTGGGTGGTGGACCCGATCGACGGCACGCGCGCCTACATGTCCGGCTCGCCCGATTGGGCCGTCTGCGTCGCCCTGCTCGACGAGGGACGTCCTGTTCTCGGCGTGGTGCACGCGCCGGCGGCGGGCGCCACCTACACCGCGATCAGGGGTGCCGGCGCCATGCGCAACGGCAAGCCGATCCGGACGACCGGCCTCGACACGCTCACCGCTGCGCGGATCGCCGGCCCCAAGCCGATGCTCGACGCACTGGCGCGCCAGGACAGCTTCATCGCCGCCGACAAGATTCCCTCGCTGGCGCTGCGGCTGACCCGCATCGCCGACGGCACGATCGATGCCGGCCTGGTCTCGCCCGATGCCCGCGACTGGGACCTCGCCGCCGCCGATCTCGTGCTCAGCGAGGCAGGCGGGCAGGTCACGACGGCCGAGGGCGAGGCCCTCGCCTATAATCGCGAGGTGCCGGTCCATGGCATGCTGATGGCGTCGGGAAGCAACCTCGCCGCTCCGCTTGCGCTGGCACTGCGCCGCCTGCGTGAGAGCCAGCCGCAGCGCAGCTGAATGCGGCGCAAGGCCGCTACCGTCGCGTCAGGACGAAAACTGCCGGAAATAAGCGCAAATTGTTGGCGATCGGGCCTCGCGCGCGAGCGGCGGATGGCTTATCTGATCGCACGGCAAAAACGCAGGCGAGGCAGGTCGGAGCGGATCCGGCGGCGCTTCGGCCTGCTTTCGACAGAGATTTCAGGACAGAAGGCCGGAGACGGACGATGAGCACGAGCCAGGACACCAAGCAGCTGCTGCACCTCGTGATCGGCGGCGAGCTGAGCTCTCTCGACGGCGTCGAGTTCAAGGACCTCTCCAAGGTCGATATCGTCGGCGTCTATCCCAACTATGCCGCCGCCCATGCCGCCTGGAAGGCGAAAGCGCAGGCGACAGTCGACCAGGCGCAGACCCGCTATTTCGTCGTCCATCTGCACCGTCTGCTTGACCCGTCGACGGCGCAGAGCTGATTCCAGGGGCGATACCAGTCCGGTTCGATGGGATTTTCCCTGCTCAAGACGAAGTTCGCGCAGGAGGCGCTCGGCCGCAGCCTCGCCTATTATCTGCGGCTGGTCAGGCGCACGAACCGCTTCGTCGTCGAGCCGGCCGATGTCTATGAGCGCGTGCGCGGCGAACTGCCGCTGATCATCGCGATGTGGCACGGCCAGCACATCATGATCCCGTTCGCCCGACCGGAGTGGATGCCGTCCTGCTCGCTGGTCTCGCGTCATGGCGATGGCGGCTTCAATGCGGTCGCACTGCGCGAGCTCGGCATCGGCGCGATCCGCGGCTCGGGTGCCTCGGGCAAGAAGGTCCGCGAAAAGGGCGGCGCGCCGGCCTTTCTCGCCATGGTCCGCCGCCTCGCCGCCGGCGACACCATGGTGCTGACCGCCGACATCCCCAAGCGCGCGCGCATCTGCGGCCCGGGCATCGTCCAGCTGGCGCGCGCCTCGGGTCGGCCGATCCATCCGATCGCGGTGGTGACCAGCCGGCGCATCGACTTCAACAGCTGGGACCGCGCCTCGATCGGCCTGCCCTTCGGGCGCGGCGCCATCGTCGTCGGCGATCCCGTATGGGTTGCGCGCGAAGCGGATGAAGCGACCTGCGAGGCGGCGCGGCTCGCCGTCCAGGCCGGGCTCGACGCCGTGCATGAGCGCGCCTATGCGCTGATCGGGGCGCGCGATCCCGGCGCAGATCTGCGCGAGGCCCAGGCCGCCAAGGCTGCTGCCAAGGCCAACGCCGCATGATCGGCCGCAGCTTCATCATCAGCGCCTACCGGACGCTCACCGCCTTGCTCGAGCCGGTCGCGGCCGGGCTCCTGCTCTGGCGGCGCCGGCGTGGCAAGGAGGACCCGGCGCGCCTGTTCGAGCGACGCGGTCACCCCAGCGTCGAGCGGCCGGCGAAGACCCTTGTCTGGCTGCACGGGGCCAGCGTCGGCGAAACGGTGACGCTGCTGCCCCTGATCGAACGCTTGCAGCGGCGCGGGCTCGCCGTGCTGGTGACGTCGGGCACGGTGACCTCGGCGCGGCTCCTGGCGCAGCGCCTGCCGGCCGGAGCGATCCACCAGTTCCTGCCGCTCGACGTGCCGCGCTATATGCGGCGCTTCCTCGACCATTGGCGGCCCGATCTCGGCCTGATCTGCGAATCCGAGATCTGGCCTAACCTGATGATCGAGGCCGGCAAGCGCGGCGTGCCGCTCGTCCTGATCAATGCGCGCATGTCGCAGCGCTCCTTCCAGCGCTGGTACAAGTTTCCGCAGACCTCGCGCTATCTGCTTTCCGGTTTCGATCGCTGCCTGGCGCAGTCGCAGGAGGACGGGCAGCGCCTCGCCCAGCTCGGCGCACCACGCGTCAGCATCGCCGGCAACCTGAAATTCGACGTCCCCGCCCCGCCGGCCGATCCCAACACGCTCGCCCTGCTCGATGGCCTCGCTGCCGGCCGCCCGGTCTGGGTCGCCGCCTCGACCCATCCGGGCGAGGAGGAGGACGTGCTCGCCGCCCATCTCGGCGTCCAGGCACACCTGCCCAAGCTCCTCACCATCGTCGTGCCTCGCCACCCCGATCGCGGCGGCGAGGTCGAAGCGCTCGCAAAGGCCAATGGCGTCGCCAGCGCCCGCCGCTCGCTCGGCCACCTGCCCGAGCGCGACATCGACTTCTACATCGCTGACACGCTCGGCGACCTCGGCCTGTTCTACCGGCTGGCACCGGTCGCCTTCATCGGCGGCTCGCTCGCGCCGATCGGCGGCCACAATCCGATCGAGCCGGCCAAGCTCGGCTGCGCCCTGCTGCACGGCCCGCTCGTTCATAAATCGGCCGATCTCTTCGCCGCCTTCGACGCCGGCGGCGGCGCCATCCAGGTCGCCGACCGGCAGGAGCTCGCCCAGGGCGTGCACCGCTGGCTCAGCGATCCCGCCGCTGCGCGCCAGGCCGCCCGCGCCGCGGCCCGCACCAGCACCGAGCTCAGCGGCGCGCTCGACCGCACGGTCCAGGCGATCGAACCGCTGCTGCTGCGCGCCGCCATCGGCCAGCGCGAGACTGTCGACTGATGCGCGCCCCGGGCTTCTGGTGGCGCCCGGCGCCATCCGTCCTCGCCCGGCTGCTGCAACCGCTCGGGGCACTCTACGGCGCGATCACGCTGAGGCGCATGCGCAGACCGGGCATGCGGGTCGGAATCCCAGTGATCTGCGTCGGCAACTTCGTCGCGGGCGGCGCCGGCAAGACACCGACCACGCTGGCCCTCGTAGCCAGGCTCGCCGCGATGGGCGAGACGCCCTTTGCCCTGACGCGCGGCTATGGCGGCCGACTGCCTGGCCCAGTGCGCGTCGACCTCGATCAGCACGATGCCGGGGATGTCGGCGACGAACCGCTGCTGCTTGCCGCGCGCCTGCCGACGGTCGTGGCGCGCGAGCGGCCGCCGGGCGCTGCGCTTGTGCGTGATGCCGGCGCCAGCCTCGTCCTGATGGATGACGGGCTGCAGAACCCCTCGCTGCACAAGGACCTGCGGCTCGCCGTCGTCGACGGCGCCGTCGGCATCGGCAACAGCCTGTGCCTGCCGGCCGGGCCGCTGCGCGCGCCGCTGGCGGAGCAATTCGGGCGGGTCGATGCGCTCGTCATCATCGGAGAGGGAGCGGCAGGCGACAATGTCGCCGCTCAGGCCCTGACCGCCGGCAAGCGCGTGCTGCGGGCGAGCCTGACGCCACCGGCCGATATTGAATCTGCGCTCGCCGGCCTGCCGGTGCTGGCGGTCTCGGGGATCGGCCGGCCGGAGAAATTCGCGGCGACATTGCGCGCCGCCGGAGCGCGGCTGATCGGCGAGCACGCCTATGGCGACCACCACGCCTATACGGCGGGCGAGGTCGCGGCGCTGATCGCCGAGGCGAAGGCGAAAGCCTGCTGTGTCGCCGTCACCGAGAAGGACATGGTCAAGCTCGCGCCGCTCTGGCCCGCCGCGGAGCGCTCGCTGCTGCTTTGCGTGCCGGTCACGCTCGCCTTCGAGGATGAGGCCGCTCTCGACGCGCTGCTGCGCGAATGCCTGGCAAGAACCCGCTCAGGCGCGGCCGGCGCGGCGCACGCGCAATAAGACGGCCTCCGGCGAGGCATAGGCTTCCTGCCATTCCACCGACCAGTAGCGCAGCTCCTCGAGCCGGATCGGCGCGCCGGTGACGGCGCAGCGGACGAAGGCGCCAGGACGCACGACGCGGAACTCACCATGGCCGTAATCGACCAGCGCTTCGGAGCCAGAGGGAGGCAGGCGTTCGTTGATGTTCATCACGGGCCAGGATGATAAAGCGGCGACGGGTTAGCGTACAGGTTGCAGTTTGACGCAACCATCTCTGAAACCACGCATTGTTCCAACATGGTCTTTCTGTGATAGCGTCAGTTGCGATGATGTCCAGCCTGACCCACGCCATGAAACTGGCGATTGGTCTTGTTACCCTGCTCGCGATCCCCGCGATTGCGGGCGGCTATGAGCGCGTCCGTATTCCACATGACGATTACCAGCTCGATGCGGTGATGTTTCGCCCCACCGGGCCCGGGCCCTTTCCGGCAATTGTCGCGCTGCATGGCTGCGGCGGCCTCTGGCGCGAAACGGACAAGCTCTCGACACGGCATAGCGACTGGGGCGAGCGCCTTGCCGCCACCGGCTTCGTCGTGCTGATGCCCGACAGCTACGGCCCACGCGGACTCGGCTCGCAATGCGGCGTCAAGGACGTGACCATCCGCGCCAGCCGCGAACGCGTCGGCGACGCGATGGCGGCCCGGCGCTGGCTGCAGGAACGGCCCGATGTGCGGCGTGACGCGATCGCGCTGCTCGGCTGGTCCGGCGGCGGCTCCACCATCCTCGCCGCGATCCGCAAGGACCGTAGGCCGGCCGACCGCCAGCCCGACTTCGCCCGCGCCGTGGCGTTCTATCCCGGCTGTCGTACCCAATCGGAGTCGGGCAGCTTCGAAGCTCGCCTGCCGACCTTGATCCTGATGGGCGATGCCGACGACTGGACGCCGCCCGCGCCATGCGACTTCCTCGCCAAATCGGCGCGGGCCCGCGGCGAACCGGTCGAGCTCGTGCTCTATCCCGGCGCGGTGCATGATTTCGATCACCCCCGCCTCGACCGGCGCGAGAAGGAAGGTGTGGCCTTTTCTGCCTCCGGAACCGGCAAGGTCACCATCGGCACCGACCCGGCGGCGCGGGACGACGCGATCAGACGGGTCAAGGCCTTCCTGCTGGGCAAGTGACCGCGCTCACGGCGGAGCATCGGTTCTGAAACCGTTGTGCCGTCAGCGTACCGAGGCTGCGAGCGTCACCGCCGGCTTGTCGCCCAGCAGCGAGCGGGCGATGTCCTGAGCCAGGCAGCCATAGCCGGCATCGCTCATGTGGAAACGGTCGCCGGCGAGCGCAGCCATGAAGCCCTCGGCGTCGCGCTGGTACCAGCCCAGCATCGCCTGATAGCGCGACAGCACCGGGACGGCCTGCGCCTTGGCAACCTCGGCGATGGCATCGACATAGGCACGATAACGCGCCGTCTCCTTGATACCGGGATAGAATTGCGGATCGAGGATGACGAGCCGGGTACGGGCCTGCCTCGCAGCCGCGATGCCATCGGCGACGAGATTGCGGAAGGTCGCGAGATCGCCGCCGGTCACCGCATCGTTGGTGCCGACCTGCCAGATCACCAGATCATAGTGGCCTTCGACCAGCGCGGCCTTGAGGCGCGAGAGCGTCTGCGGCGCGGTCTCGCCGCCAATGCCGGCATTGACCATCTCGATGGAACGGCCCGAGAGGCCCGTGCGCAGCAGCGTCCCCAATTGGGCCGGGTAGGTCTTGTCCTTGCCGCTGGCGCCGATGCCCTCGGTCGAGGACGAGCCGATGGCGAGGATGCGCAGGGGCGCACCGCCCCTGTTCAAGGTCGAAGCGAGATCGCCGGCATCTCGGGTAAGCGTCGACGGCCTGCAGACGAATTCGGTCGCGTTCGCCTGCTGCACTTGCAGGCCCAGCGGCGCAAGCATGGCAAAGGCACAAGCAAGGCGTATCCGGAAACCGGCGAGCATCAAGGAGCATTCCCCCAACCGCTATCAGGCAGCGATTAGCCAGCACTAGCTGAACGCTATCTGAACGGGAGGCCGCTCATCCGAAATGGTGGTGAATGACCGGTTTTCGGGATGTCAGAACAGATCGCCCTGCCCGCCGCCTCCGGCCGGCTTGCGAGAGGCTGGCCGTGGCGCTTGCGGCGCAGCCGTTCCGCCGGGCACGACGGCGCCGAAGCTGCCATCGGCGAGCGTGACCTGAAGGGTTAGTCCCGGCCGTGCCGCGGTGGCACTGCGCAGCAGATTGCCGCCCTCGTCGCGCACCAGCGCGTAGCCGCGTGCCAGCACGGCTTGGGGGCCGAGCGAGCTAGCGAGCGCCCAGACGCTGTCGAGCCGGTCACGACGGCGCTGGATCTGGCGCGCGAAAGCCGCGACGGCGCGCGCGGCGACGGAATCGAGCCGGTCACCAGCGCGGGCGATACGATCACGCTCCGCCCGGAAGATCGCGCCACGCGCTGCGGCGAGCCGCTTGCCGAACCCGTCGAGGCGGGCGGCATGGGTCGCAAGCCGTGCTGCCGGCGATTGCGTATGCAAGCGACGGTCGAGCTGGCCGAGGCGCTGTTCGTAAGCACGGGCATTGCGCGCCAATGCCGGGCCGAGCCGCGTGGCTGCGAGATCGAGCCGTTGCCGCGGCGCCGCCAGCAGGTTCTCGGGCGTCGGCAGGGCCCGGGCGAGCGCGCGCAGATCGTTGCGCCGGCGTTCTGAGAGACGCAGCGTCGCGCCGGAGAGCCGACGCGACAGATCCGTGACCTGCCCGAGGAGCTCGGCGCGCACCGGCACGACCTTTTCGGCCGCGCCGGTCGGCGTCGGCGCGCGCAAATCGGCGGCATGGTCGATCAGGGTGACATCGGTCTCGTGGCCGACCGCCGAAACCAGCGGGATCAGCGAGGCGGCGGCGGCGCGCACCACCACCTCCTCGTTGAAGCCCATCAGGTCTTCGAGCGAGCCGCCGCCGCGCGCGACGATGATCACATCCGGGCGCGGAATGCGGCCGCCTTCTGGCAGCGCGTTGAAGCCGGCGATCGCATTGGCGACCTCGGCCGCGCTGCTCTCGCCCTGGACGCGCACGGGCCAGACCAGGACCTGACGCGGAAAGCGTTCCTCCAGCCGGTGCAGGATGTCGCGGATCACGGCGCCGGTCGGCGAGGTGATGACGCCGACGACGCGCGGCAGGAACGGGATGAGCTGCTTGCGGCCGGGATCGAACAGGCCCTCGGCGGCGAGCTTCTTGCGGCGTTCCTCCAGCAGCGCCATCAGCGCGCCGATGCCGGCCGGCTCCAGCGAATCGATGATGATCTGGTAGCTCGACTTGCCGGCGAAGGTGGTGATCTTGCCGGTGGCGATCACCTCCAGCCCCTCCTGGGGCTTGGTCTTCAGCCGGCCGAAGACGCCCTTCCAGATCACCGCGTCGATCTTGGCGTTGGCGTCCTTCAGCGAGAAATAGACATGGCCGGAGCCAACCGGGCCGCGATAACCGGAGATTTCACCGCGCACGCGCACGAAGCCGAAGGCGTCCTCCAGCGTGCGCTTGAGCGCGCCTGACAGGTCGGAGACCGACCATTCGGGGGCATTGCCGGCAGGCTGGGGCGATTCGCTGTCCATGGATCGTATTTAACGACAGGAGGACGCGAGCAGAAGCGTTGCTCCGTCAGCCTGCGGCAGCTATTGCGCCCTGAGCAAGCGGAGAGAGGCGATGAACATTCTTCTGATCGGGTCCGGCGGGCGCGAGCACGCCCTGGCCTGGGCCATCTGCGCCTCCCCTCTCTGCGACAAGCTCTTCATCGCGCCCGGCAATCCCGGCACCGCGGAGTGCGGCACGAATGCAGTGCTCGACATCGCCGACCACCGTGCCGTTGCTGATTTCTGCAAGCTGATGAGCATCGGCCTCGTCGTCGTTGGGCCGGAAGGGCCATTGGTCGAGGGCATTACCGACGATCTCGAGGCCGCCGGGATCAAGACCTTCGGTCCGTCCAGGGCCGCGGCGCAGCTCGAAGGCTCGAAGGCCTTCACCAAGGAGCTCTGCGCCGAATTCGGCATCCCGACCGCGGCCTTCGCCCGCTTCACCGACGAGGCTGCGGCCAGGGCTTATGTCGCCAAGACCGGCGCGCCGCTGGTGATCAAGGCCGACGGGCTCGCAGCCGGCAAGGGCGTCGTCATGGCCGAGACCATCGAGCAGGCCAATGAGGCGTTGGCCATGATGTTCTCCGGCGGTCTCGGCGCGGCCGGCGCCGAGGTCGTGATCGAGGAGTGGATGATCGGCGAGGAAGCCAGCTTCTTCGCGCTCTGCGACGGCGCGCACGCCCTGCCCCTCGCCTCGGCGCAGGACCATAAGCGCGTCGGCGATGGCGACACCGGCCCCAACACCGGCGGCATGGGCGCTTATTCGCCGGCCCCGGTCATGACCAAGGCCCTGGAAGCACGCGTCATGGCCGAGATCATCGCGCCGACGCTGACGGGCATGATCCAGCGTGGCACGCCCTTCAAGGGCATCCTCTATGCCGGGCTGATGATCACCGCCGACGGCCCGAAGCTGATCGAATACAACACCCGCTTCGGCGATCCCGAATGCGAGGTGCTGATGCCGCGCCTGAAGAGCGACATCGTCCCGGCGCTGCTCGCAGCCCGCGACGGCGTGCTCAACGCCGTCGACCTGCGCTGGTCCGACGATGTCGCGCTGACGGTGGTGATGGCGGCGAAGGGCTATCCCGGCACGCCGGAAAAGGGCAGCGTCATCAAGGGCATCGACAAGGCCGCGGCCGAGAAGGACGTGCTGGTCTTCCATGCCGGCACGCAGGCGAAGGATGGTGACATCGTCGCCAATGGCGGGCGCGTGCTCAACATCGTCGCGCTCGGCAAGACCGTCAGCGAGGCGCAGGCCAAGGCCTATGCGGCCGTCGACCTGATCGACTGGCCGGGCGGCTTCTGCCGCCGCGACATCGGCTGGCAGGCTATCAAGCGCGAGCGCGAAGGCTGACAGGGCGATCGGCGCGTTGTATATATCGAACCAGCAATCGATATATACACGAGGATGCCATGGCCATCCTGATCAAGGATCCCGAAACGGACCGCATCGTGCGCGAGCTCGCGGCGCGCACGGGCAGGACGATCACTGATGCGGTCAAGACAGCGGCGGAGCGCGAGCTCGCCGAGCTGCCGCCTCGCAAGGGGCGGATCGACATGGAGAAGTTGGAGCGAACGCTTGCCGAAATCCGCTCCTATCCAAGGATCAACGAGCATCTGACCGATGATGAGATCATCGGCTACGATGAGAACGGCCTTCCGTCGTGACGGCCTCGCCGATTGTCGTCGACAGCTCGGCAATCATCGCGATCCTTCGCAGCGAGCCTGAACAAGACAGGCTGTTAGCCGGACTGAATACCAGCAGCGCCAACTTCTGTTCCATGGTGACCTTCGTCGAGAGCTTCATGGTCTCGACGAACCGCAATGCTGATGCTCCGGTCGTCCTGCATCTGAGGTTGCTCGACGATCTTGGGATCGAGACCGTGCCGCTGGATCAAAAACAAGCCGTCCTCGCCGCAGAGGCTTTCCTGCGCTTCGGCAAGGGCCGCCACCCGGCCAAGCTCAATCTCGGCGACTGCTTCTCCTATGCTCTTGCCAAATCCTTGAACGCGCCTCTGCTCTACAAGGGCGAGGATTTCGGCCTGACGGACATCGCCGCGGCCGTACCGTCACAGGAGCAGCGGCCATGACCAATATCGACAGCCTCTTTCCCGGTTTCGAGGCGCGCTGGATCGACGGGCCGGTCGGCAAGATTTTCGCCCGCGTCGGCGGCGAGGGGCCGCCGGTGGTTCTGATCCACGGCTTCCCGCAGACCCATGCCGAATGGCACGAGATGGCCGGCGAGCTGGCGAAGACGCATACCGTCGTCTGCCCGGATCTGCGCGGCTATGGCTGGTCGGCGGCGCCGCATGGCGATGGCGGCAAGGCGCTCTATAGCAAGCGCGGCATGGGCGAGGACATCGTCGCCGCAATGAGCGCGCTCGGCTTCAACCGCTTCGCGGTGATCGGCCATGACCGCGGCGCCCGCGTCGCCTATCGCCTCGCGCTTGATCATCCCGGCCGGGTCGAGCGGCTCGTCCTGCTCGACATCCTGCCGACCGTGTCAATGTGGGAGGGCATGAACGCGGCACGTGCCATGCAGGTCTATCACTGGACCTTCCTGGCCCAACCCGAGCCGGTGCCGGAGAAGCTGATCCAGGCCGATCCCGCCGGATGGCTCGACCACACGATCGCAAGCTGGACGCGGGCCAAGAAGATCGAGGCCTTCCACCCATTGGCAATGGCGGCCTACGCTGCGTCCTTCAACGATCCCTCGCGCATCCATGCCGCCTGCGAGGATTATCGCGCCGGCGCGACCACCGATCTCGAGCACGACAAGGCCGATCTCGGGGCGGGCAAAAAGATCCTCTGCCCGGTGCTGGTGCTCTGGGGCGAGGCCGGCATCCCTGCCAAGGGTGCGAGCCCGCTCGCAATCTGGCGCGAGACCTTCACGCCGCAGGCGGAGGGCCAGGCGATCGTCAGCGGCCATTTCCTGCCGGAGGAGAATCCGCAGGACACGCTGGCGGCGGTGAAACCTTTCCTCGCGAGGGAGGTTGCCTGAGCGGCTCCCGCACCGCAACATCAGGCCATGACCGGCGTCTCCAGCCCCCTCGCCCGCCTGCCCGACCCGTCCGGGCCCGAGCTCGTCCTCGTGCTCGGCTCGGGCGGGGCGCGCGGGCTCAGCCATATCCCGGTGCTGGAGGCGCTCGACGAGCTCGGCCTGAAGCCGGCGCTGATCGCCGGCTCGTCGATGGGGGCGATCGTCGGCGCGGCCTATGCCGCCGGCCTCTCCGGCCGCGACCTGCGCACCCATGTCGAAGCGAGCTTCCGCGACCGGGCCCGGGTGATCGCAAGACTGCTGGAAGCGCGCATCGGCAAGATCGCCGATCTCTGGCGCGGCGGTCTCGGCAATCCCGTGCTGATCGACGGCGAGCGCCTGCTCGACCTGTTCTGGCCGCAGGCCGTGCCTGATCGCTTCGAGGAGCTCGGCATCCCGTTCCTCTGCGTCGCGACCGACTACCATCTGCATGACGAGGTCGTCCTCGGCAGCGGCCCGCTGACGCCGGCCGTCGCCGCCTCGCTGGCAATCCCCGGCCTGGTCAAGCCGGTGACGATCGGCGGGCGGGTGCTGATCGATGGCGGCGCCATCAACCCCCTGCCCTATGACCGCCTGCTCGGCCCAGGACGTCTCGTGCTCGCGGTCGACACCAGCGCGCCGGCGACCGTCAGCGACAGCCGCGTGCCCGAGCCGCTGGAAGCCATGGTCGGCGTCTCGCAGATCCTGACGCGGGCACTGGTCCAGCGCATGATCGAGCGCCAGCCGCCGGACATCCTGATCCGCGCCGGTGGCGAGGGCTTCGGCGGGCTCGACTTCTTCCGCTGGCAGGCGATCCTCGAGGCCGCCCAGCCGGCGAAGGAAGAGGTCAAGCGGAAACTGTCAGAGGCGCTCGAACGGGCGGCGTGACGGCCTCCGGCTCGTCGCAGCGGAAGCCCGGCAGGCCGGCCTCCAGCGCCGAACGTCCCTCCTCGGTCAGGAGGACGGCGCGGCTGTCCCTGATCCGCGTCACCCAGCCAGCCTCGAAGCAGCGGCAGGCCAAAGCCGCAGCAAGCGAACCGGCGAGATGCGGGCGGCGCTCGCTCCAGTCGAGACAGGGACGCAGTGCTGCCCGCCTGCCCTTGCTCGCAGTGGCG
The DNA here is from genome assembly GCF_053645455.1 of Allobosea sp. NPDC055332. Lineage (NCBI taxonomy): Bacteria > Pseudomonadati > Pseudomonadota > Alphaproteobacteria > Hyphomicrobiales > Alloboseaceae > Allobosea > Allobosea sp. NPDC055332. Next base: position 1,015,841 of record NZ_JBSHMO010000002.1, read on the forward strand.
GGCTCGATCCCGAGCTCGGCGAAGAGCGCGACGCCGGAGCGGGTCAACCCGTAGCCGCCATCTGCGACGCTGAGATGGCCGCCGGCGACGAGCGCGTCATGGATCGCGATGCCCAGCCGTCCGGCGAAATGGTCATAGCAGGTGCGCGCGCGGGCGAGGTCGGCGCCGACGCGCGAGGGCAGGCGCCGCCCGTTCGCCTGGCCGCCGGAGAGCACCATCAGCCCTTCGAGAGCGGCGGCAACCTCCGGCCCGGCGAGCCGGTAGTAGCGATGGCGGCCCTGCACGGCGACGCCGAGCAGGCCGCCCTGCATCAGCTTGGCGAGATGGCCGCTCGCGGTCTGCGGCGCGACGCCGGCGAGGAAGGCGAGCTCCTTCGCCGTCAGCGCGCGCCCGTCCATCAGCGCATGCAGCATGTTGGCGCGGGCGGGATCACCCATGAGATGGGCGATCTCGGCGAGATAGGGTCCGTGCATGGCCATGGCTCGACGCCTCCATTGTGGCCGCCATGATGACGTCCGCGCCCGCTGAGGCAAGCAAGGACGCTACGGCGGAGACCGTAGTATCGAAGAGCGACAGCCGGGGTCAGGACTGCCACAAGTCGCGGCATCGCAATCGATCGGATTGGCAGGATCATGGACCAGACGACGCTCCTCACCTTCATCGCCGCGACCTTCGTGCTCGCCGGCTTCGTCAAGGGCGTGATCGGGCTCGGCCTGCCGACGATCGCCGTCGGCGTACTCGGCGTGGTGATGGCGCCGGCGCAGGCGGCGGCGCTGCTGGTCATCCCCAATCTCGTCACCAATAGCTGGCAGCTGACCGGGCCGAAGCTGAAGGCCATTGCAATCCGTCTCTGGCCGATGCTGGCAGGGACCTGCGTCGGCACCTGGGCCGGCGCCGGACTGCTGGAGAAGGCCAAAGACGGCTCGGCGACGCTCTGGCTCGGCATCGCGCTGGTGCTCTATGCGCTGGTCGGCCTGAAGGCCGCCAAGCTGCGCGTGCCCGAAAAGGCCGAGATCTGGCTCGGCCCGCTGGTCGGCGTGATCACCGGCGCCGCCACTGCGGCGACCGGCGTCTTCGTGCTGCCGGCCGTGCCCTATCTGCAGGCGCTCGGCTTCGACAAGGACGAGCTGGTGCAGGCGCTCGGCCTCTCCTTCATCGTCTCGACGATCGCCCTGTCCTTCGGGCTGGTCGGCGCCGGCGCACTCGACCTCAAGGTCGCCGGCGCCTCGTTGCTGGCGCTGCTGCCGGCGCTGGCCGGGATGTGGTTCGGCCAGGCAATCCGGCAGCGCATCTCGGCCGCGACCTTCAAGCTCTGCTTCTTCGCCGGGCTGCTGGGGCTGGGCGGCTACCTGGTTGCCCGGACCTTGCTCTGAGCTCGATCAGCGCCCGCGCCCGGCATAGGCCAGCCGGCGGCTGCGCTTGTGGCCGTACCAGGCGATCTCGCGGTCGCCGACATCGACATGGACGAGACCGTTCGAGTAAGAGCCGACGCCGCCGACAGCTTCGATCTTCTTGGCGACGGCCGCAGCGTTCCGCGGCGAGGTGGCGAGCGGGCGGAAATCGATGGCATTGCCGCGATAGTGCTGGGAGTTGCGGGCGTGGCGGCCGCCGCAGGTCGAGGTGATCTGGATCGGGCCGATCTTGGCGGTGAGTTCCTTGATCATGCCGAGGGTTTCCGGCTTGAGGCAACCGAGCCCCTTCACCTGCGGCTGGAACGAGATCATCGCGAGATGGGTATCGGCGGCAAAGGAGGGGGACACAGACCAACAGGCCGCGGACAGCGCAGCCAACGCAACTTTACGCATAATGGAGAAATACCGACTTTGGGGAATGGGAGGCTCAAGCCACCATTCCTTGGTCTGGCTGAGCAGTGCAGCGGCGACCTACGGAGGATACAAGGCAAAAACAAGGCAGCTTACGATATGCTTTCGGGATCCGATCAGCCCCGGATTTTGCCTACACCATCAGGACTAAGCCCATCGAACTAACCAATCGGCTAAATACTTTGATTTTTATCTATAGACCGATCCACTCTATACGATAGATAATCGAACCATTACATCTAAATGCAGTTTTGACGGGAACCGCCGAAGCATTCACCCAGCCGGCCGGGAGTTCGCCGCGACCGCGCGGCCCTCGGATCGTCTTTCGCGGCTACAGCCCGAATGCCGAGGGGTAGCTGACCGAGCCCTGCTTCCCCGCCAGGGCTCCCGTCACGAGCTCCAGCGCCATGAAGGCCTCGCCTTGGAAGGGCGAAGCGAGGTTTTGCGCCAGCGGCGCCGAGAAGCCGAAGCGCAGATAGTAGCCGGGGTGGCCGAGCACGATCACCACCTCGGCGCCCGCAACCCTCGCCTCGTCGAGTGCCGCCATGATCAGCCGGCCGCCGATGCCCTGCTTCTGCAGTCCCGGCCGCACGGCCATCGGCGCCAGCGCCAGGGCCTTCACGGCGCGGCCGTCCATCATCGTCGGCAGCCAGCTCAGCAGGATATGGCCGATGATCGCACCACCCTGCTCCGCGACCAGCTCGACCGCGACGAGGCCGTCGCTGCGCAGGCGCTCGACGATGCCGACCTCCTCCTCGCCGCCAAAAGCGGCACGATTGAGGGCGGCAATGGCTTCCGCATCGGCCGGAGTTGCTGCCCGTATGGCCTCCGCCATCAGCGCTTCCCCCGGAAGAAGTCGCGCAGCAATTCCGCCGCCTCGCGCTCGCTGAGGCCGCCATAGACCTCGGGCGCGTGATGGCAGCTCGGGCTGCGATAGAGCCTGACGCCGTTCTCGACCGCGCCGCCCTTCGGATCGGAAGCGGCGAAATAGAGCCGCCTGATCCGGGCGAAGGAGATCGCCGCGGCGCACATCGGGCAAGGCTCGAGCGTGACATAGAGATCGCAATCGATCAGCCGCTCGGACTGGATCGCCTCGCAGGCCAGCCGGATCGCCAATGTCTCGGCATGCGCCGTCGGGTCCTTCAGTTCGAGCGTGCGGTTGCCGGCGCTCGCCAGCACCTCACCGCCACGGACGATCACCGCCCCGACCGGCACCTCGCCACGCTCCGCCGCGGCGCGCGCTTCAGCCAGCGCCAGCGCCATTGGCACCACCTCGACCTGCTTTGCGTCGATCGATCCCATCGAACCTTCATCTTTGCCGTCGCAGCGCATGAAAACGCCTGCTACAAGCGCCGGCTAATACCAGATTCAAGAGCCGCTGCCGTCCCGGATCGCTTCGCAACCCGGTCCGCGATGATCCGGCTTCAGGAGCCACCATGAGCGACGACAACAATCAGAAAAGCCGAGGCCCGCGCAAGGGCGGCGGAACCGGCGGCCGCGGCGGCGGGCGCGATGGCGGTCCCGGCCGTGGCGGGCCTGGCGGCAGGCCGCCCGGACGTGGCGGCAAGCCTCCCTTCCGCTCGCGCGATGGCGAGGAGCGGCCCCGACGCGCGCCTGCCGAAGGTGCAGAGCGTCGCCGCAGCGAAGGCGAGCGCCCGGCGGCGCCGCGCTTCGAGAAGAAGCCGTTCCGCGAGCGCCCGAGCGGCGAGCGCCCGCCACGCGAGGGCGGCGAGCGGCCATTCCGCGACCGTGGCAGCGACGAGCGCCGCGCCAGCCGGCCGCCGCGCGATGGCGAGCGGCCAAGCCGCGATAGGACTGCTGGCGACAGGCCCGGCGGGTTCGGGCGTCCTTCCCGGGACGGCGCACCGGCACGCCCGCCGCGCGAGGGAGGCGAGCGGCCATTCCGCGATCGCGGCGGTGACGAACGGCGCGCCAGCCGACCGCCGCGCGATGGCGACCGGCCAAGCCGCGACAGGACTGCTGGCGACAGGCCCGGCGGGTTCGGGCGCCCTTCACGGGACGGCGCACCGTCGCGCCCACCGCGCGAAGGCGGCGAGCGGTCGTTCCGCCCGCGCGATGGCGAGGAGCGCCGGCCGCCGCGGGACCGCGGCGAGCGTCCCTTCCGCGAGCGCAGCAGCGAAGGCCCGCGTGCCGCTCGCCCGCCGCGCCGCGAAGATCGCGATCGTAGCGAAGGCCGCGGCTTCGGCGGCGGCAAGCGCTTCGACGCGCCGCGTGGCAGCAATCCGACCCGCACTCGCCCAGACCGGGCGCATCGCAACGCCGCCGAGATCGCCGAGGCCGTCTCGGTTCCGGCCGCGCCGCAGGAGCCGGAGCGCATCGCCAAGGTGATGGCCCGCGCCGGCGTCGCCTCGCGCCGCGACAGCGAGGCGCTGATCGCGGAAGGCCGCGTCAGCGTGAACGGCAAGGTGATCGAGAGCCCGGCCCTCGATGTCGGCCCGAACGATGTCGTGCTGGTCGATGGCGAGCCGTTGCCGGCGCGCGAGCGCACAAGGCTCTGGTTCTACCATAAGCCGCGCGGCCTGGTGACGACCAACCATGATCCGGAAGGGCGCCCGACCGTGTTCGACGCCCTGCCAGAGGACCTGCCGCGCGTGCTCTCGGTCGGCCGGCTCGACATCAACACCGAAGGCCTGCTGCTGCTGACCAATGACGGCGGGCTGGCGCGCATGCTCGAATTGCCGGAGACCGGCTGGCTGCGGCGCTATCGCGTCCGTGCCTTCGGCCAGGTGAACCAGGCACAGCTCGATACGCTCCGGGGCGGCGTCACCATCGACGGCGTCCAGTACGGGCCGGTCATCGCCCAGTTCGAGCGCGAGCAGGGTTCGAACACCTGGCTCACCGTCGATCTGCGCGAGGGCAAGAACCGCGAGGTCAAGACGGTGCTCGAGCATCTCGGCCTGCAGGTGAACCGGCTGATCCGCGTCTCCTTCGGCCCGTTCCAGCTCGGCGACCTGCCGGAGGGCGAGGCCGAGGAGGTCCGCTCCAAGGTGCTGAAGGACCAGCTCGGCACCGAGCTGATGGCCAAGGCGGGCGTCGATTTCGACTCGCCGCGGCGCGACGAGATTCGATCGGACGAGAGGCCCGCGCGCGGCAGGCCTGCGCCGGCAGGCGACGACCGGCCACGCCGCCGTCCGCGCGAGGAGCAGGCCGAGGAGGCCCGTCCGCTGCGTGGCGACAAGCCGTGGACGCGCGGCGTCTGGCGCGATGCCGAGGCAGAGCCGCAGCGCGAGCGCAAGGCGGCGCCGCGGCGCGGCCTCGATCCAAAGGAGGAGCGGCAGGCGCGCGAAGCGACCGGCACGGTCAAGCGCGTGCGCGACAAGGCGATCGCCGATCCAAAGGGGCGGCGCGTCAAGGTCGAGCGCATCAGTGCCGCGCCCAGCGACGAGCCGCGGGCCGAGCGGCCGGCGCGCGCGCCGCGCGGCGAGCGTCCGAGCCGGGCGCCGCGCGAAGAGAGCTTCGGCCGCGACCGCGGCGGCGAGGCACCCTGGCGCGGCAGCGGCGACTGGGCCGATAAGCCGCCGCGCGGCAAGCGTCCGCCTGGCGGCGGTGCCGGCACCGACGAGCGCCCGGCCCGCCCCTTCCGCGGCAAGCCAGTCGGCGACAGGCCAGGTGGCGATCGCCCCGGCGGGCGCGGCCCGCGGCCCGGCGGCGGCAAGCCGCCACGCTCCGGTCCGCCGCGCTCTGGCGGCGGGCGTGACCGTCGCGGCTGAGGTTTAACCGATGCGCATCGTCGGGGGACGCTTCGGCGGCCGGCCGCTCGCCAGCCCGAAGCCGGGCATCGGCGCGATCCGGCCGACCTCGGACCGCCTGCGGGAATCGCTGTTCAACGTGCTGGCGCATGGCCATGGCGATGCGGCCGACGGCGCGCGCGTGCTCGATCTCTTCGCCGGCACCGGCGCGATGGCGTTCGAGGCACTCTCGCGCGGCGCCGCCTTCGCGCTGCTGGTCGATGACGGGGCCGAGGCGCGCGGGCTGATCCGCGAGAACCAGATGGCACTCGGGCTCGCCGGCTATAGCCGCATCTTCCGCCGCGACGCGACCAGGCTCGGCCCGATCGCCGGCATGGCCCCGTTCGACCTCGTCTTCTGCGACCCGCCCTATCGCAAGGGGCTGGGCGAAAAGGCTCTCGCCTCGGCCCGCGAGGGCGGCTGGCTGGCGAGCGAGGCGCTGGTCGTGCTGGAAGAGGCCGCCGATGCGCAGATCACGCTGCCGGACGGGTTCGAGGAGCTCGACCGGCGCGATTATGGCGAGACGCAGGTGCGGTTTCTAAGGGCGAATTGAACATCGACCTTAAGTTCACTACTCCCTGCACCCATAATGGAGTGTAGTGGGCACTTTCAACAGCCTTTTGGTTGCATTGGGAGGTGGGGATGGGCCGGCGCAGCGTCATGGCTTCGACACCATCAGAGATGTCGACGCTGTCACTTAAAGAACTTGACAATCAAATTGCGCATGCCCGCTTTCGAATTTCAACTATCTCAAAGTCATCCCTAAGGAAAATGGACGAGAAGCGTCTGCGCATGCTTGAAGCGACTAAGGAAAAGCGCTCAACATCAACCTAGAGAAACACCATTTACCGAAGTGATCATAAGGACACACGCACTCAGGTTCATATTCCTGCACGGCGCGTATGCGATCTGCTAATTCTCACCGCCGCCCGAACAGCTTCTCGATATCGCTGAGCTTCAGCTCGACATAGGTCGGGCGGCCGTGATTGCACTGGCCGGAATTCAGCGTCGCCTCCATCTCGCGCAAGTGAGCATCCATCTCCTCGGGGCGCAGGCGGCGGCCGGCGCGGACCGAGTTGTGGCAGGCCATCGTCGCCAGGATATGGTCCAGCCGGCGCTCCAGCGAGCCGGCATCGCCCTGCCGCCACCCTGCGATGCGCCTCAGGACAGTTTCGGCTCGGTGCAGGCGGGATCGCCAAGCCGGACGAAATGCGCGTCGAGCTGATACACGCGTCGCGGCAGGAGCGTCGTGCCGGTGTGCCCGAGCATCCACAGGGCGGCAGCGTTGCCCTGATCCTTGACCGTCACGCTGACCACATAAGGCTCGGCCTCGGACATGACCTCGAGCCGGCCAGCGAAGCTCGGGATAGACCCCGAGACATTGCGGGCGGCTTCGAGACGCAGGGCCGTGCGGCCGCAGCCGCCGCTCGCGGTCACCTCGGTACCACACCACCCTGCACCGCAGCGGACGATATCGAGGGTCAGCTTCGGGCGCTGCACGGACCAGCGGCCGGTCAGATCGGGCGTATCTGCGGCGTGGGCCTCGCCCAGCGCCACGCTGGCGACAAAAATCACAGCCAGCGTCGCAGCGCGACGGGAGAAGGCATGGATGCGCGATCTCAACATGATCCGGGGGATGCGCCCGCGTGCCATGATCGCCGGACTGGTCATCGCCATCCTCGTCGCTCCGACAGCCGGGACCGCAATTGCGATCGGAAGCAAGCAGCTGCCCCTGCCCGACGTCCTGCTGCTGGTGTGCCAGAAGCTGCCATTGGCGTTCCCACTCCACATGATCGCGTCGGGGCTGGCGCTGATTTTCATAGCGATCGCGGCGGCCACGAGGCAGCGGCGTGGCTTTCATCGGGCTGTGGGACGCATCGCCGCGCTCTGTGTGCTGGTCGGCGGGCTGACGGCCCTGCCCGTGGCGTTGGCGAGCGAGGCCGGCCCCGTCGCGCAGGCCGGCTTCTTCGCACAGGACATCGTCTGGCTGGCACTGCTGATCGCGGCGGTGACAGCGATCCGGCTCGGCCATGCGAAGCAGCATGCGCGATTGATGATGGCGATGGCGGCGGTCGCTTCCGGCGCGATCTGGCTGCGGCTGGCCTTGTGGCTGGCGGTTGTGCTGCAGCTGCCGTTCGAGATGAGCTATGGGCTGGCCGCCTGGGCCGCCTGGCTCCTGCCGCTGGGCCTCGTCGCCCTGCTCGGCAGGTCCGATTCCGATGAGGGCCAGCCGCGGCGTCGAACTGGGCATAGCAAGGCGCAGGCACTGCTCCAGCGTGCCTGAGCGAGGTGTCCCTACCGTCTCCCGAACAGCTTCTCGATATCGCTGAGCTTCAGTTCGACATAGGTCGGCCGGCCGTGATTGCATTGGCCGGAATTCGGTGTCGCCTCCATCTCACGCAAGAGCGCGTCCATCTCCTCGGGGCGCAGGCGGCGGCCAGCGCGGACCGAGTTGTGGCAAGCCATCGTCGCCAGGACATGGTCGAGCCGGCGCTCCAGCGAGCCGGCATCGCCATGCTCGGCGAGCGCATCGGCGACATCGCGGACGATGCCCTGCAGGTCGCCGCCAGCAACCGCGGCCGGCGCCTCGCGCACCAGCACGGCGCCGGGGCCGAAGCTCTCTATGACGAGGCCGAGCGAGGCGAGATCGGCAGCCGCAGCGTTCAGCCGGTCGGCATCGACGGGATCGAGCTCGACCACCTCCGGCAGCAGCATTGGCTGGCGGGCGATGCTGGCCTTGGCCCGCTCGGCCTTGAGGCGTTCGTAGACTAGGCGCTCATGGGCGGCGTGCTGGTCGACGATGACCATGCCGTCGCGGGTCTGAGCGACGATATAGGTGCCGTGGACCTGGGCGCGGGCCGCACCCAGCGGCCGGTCGAGCGCATCCTGCGGCGGTTCGGCGAGATGGGCTCTCGCATCAGCCGAGGGCATGGCGAGATCGGCGAAGCCGGTCTGCAGCGGCTGGGCTGGGGCTTCGGGCATGCGCCAGTTGGCAACACTGCCGAAGTTCGGCCGCTGGATCGTCGCCGGCCCACCACCACCGAAACCGCCGCCCGAGAAGACCGCACGGAAGGCGTCGAGCGTGCGGGAGCCGCCGGTGGTGGTGGCGCGATGGCCGGCGCCGGCGAGCGTCGCCTTGAGGCTCGACACGACGAGGCCGCGCACCAGCGCGGGATCGCGGAAGCGGACCTCGCTCTTGGCCGGATGGACGTTGACGTCGACGACGGCGGGATCGCAGAGCACGTCGAGATAGAGCACCGGGTGCCGGTCGGAGGGCACGACGTCGGCATAGGCGCCGCGCACCGCCGAGAGCAGCAGCTTGTCGCGGACCGGGCGGCCATTGACCGCCATGTGGACGCCGGCCGAGGTGCCGCGATGGAAGGTCGGCAGGCCGGCGAAGCCGGAAAGCCGGACGCCCTCGCGCTCGGTCTCGACCGGCAGGGCATTCTCCGGGAAATCGCGCCCGAGGGCGCGGCCAAGGCGGCGCAGATGGCCGTCATTGCCGATCGGCTCGGCCGGCCAGTCGAAGGCGCCGGCATGCTCGCCCTCGAGCGAGAAGCGGACTTCCGGATGGGCAATGGCGAGCCGCCGCAGCATGTCGGAGACGGCCTGCGCCTCGGCCCGGTCGCTCTTCAGGAATTTCAGGCGCGCCGGGGTGAAGATGAAGAGGTCGCTGACCTCGATGCGGGTGCCAGGCGCGGCCGCGGCCGGCCGCACCGCGCCCTTCGCGCCGGCCTCGACCACCAGCGCCGAGCCCTGCGCCGCATCGCGCTGGCGGGTGGTGATCGAGAGGCGCGCCACCGAGCCGATCGAAGGCAAGGCCTCGCCACGGAAGCCGAGCGAGCGGATGGCGAAGAGGTCGCCATCGGGGAGCTTGGAGGTGGCGTGGCGCTCGACGCAGAGGGCAAGATCGTCCGGGCTCATGCCGATGCCGTCGTCGACGACGCGGATCAGTTCGCGCCCGCCGGCCCGGATGGTGACCGCGATGCTGGCGGCACCGGCGTCGATGGCGTTCTCGACCAGTTCCTTCACCGCCGCGGCCGGCCGCTCGATCACCTCGCCGGCAGCGATGCGATCGACGAGGACGGGATCGAGACGGCGAATACTCATGCTCAGCCTTGCTGTGCGGACGGTTCAGGCCGCCGCGGCCTTCCCTCGCGCCAGCAGGCTCTCGGCGCAGTCGACGATGGTCGTCCCGGCCGGGCGCGGCGCGAAGCCGAGGACACGCCGCGCCTTGTCCGAGGTAAGGGCGAATCTGCGCCCGATCAACGGGGCAAGCCCGCGCAATTCGCCCATGAAGGGCAGGAGCAGCTTGACCACGAAGCCGGGCAGGCGCCGGCTCGGCACGCGTACCGCCCGCGGGCCGAGGCCGGCACGCAGCGCCGTGGCGACCTCCTCCATCCACAGGAATTCGCCGGCCGCGATGAAGCGCTCGCCGGCAGCCTCGGGCGCAAGCATGGCGCGGATGTGCAGATCGACGAGGTCACGGACATCGATGACCCAGAAGCCGAGGCGCGGCATCGCCGCCGGCCGCCCGGCGAGGAGCCCGTCGATGATGCCGACCGAACCCGGCATGTCCTTGGTCAACAGCGGCCCGAACACGGCTCCGGGCAGGATCGTCGTCAACCGGGCAGCGCCGCCATATTGGCGCACGAAGGTCCAGGCCGCCTGCTCGGCCCGAATCTTCGAGACGCGATAGGCGTCGAACTGCGGGTCTGCGGGATCAGCCCAGATCGTCTCGTCGCTGACCCGCTCCGAATTCAAGGGCGGGCGGGCAGTGGCGGCGGCGGAGGTCATCACCACCCGGCGCACGCCGGCCTTCACCGCCGCATGCAGCACGCGCAGGGTACCGTCGCGCGCCGGCGCCACCAGCGACTCGCGGTCGCCGGCCTTGCCGCCGGAGAGCGGCGAGGCGACGTGCAGGACATAGTCGCAGCCGGCCATGGCCGCGTCCCAGCCGTCATCGGCGAGCAGATCGGCGGTAAAGACCGTCAGCCTCTCGACCGGCAGCCCCTTTGCCGCGAGCGCCGCGCGCAGACCTGCCTCGCGCGAGCGGCTGCGCAAGGTGGTGCGCACGGTATAGCCACGCTGCAGCAATTCGGCGATGCACCAGCTGCCGACGAAGCCGGTGCCGCCAGTGACGAGGACAGTCTCGGTCACGCGTCTTCCCCCTGGCTTGGGAGACGGTCGCTTCGGCGTGGCACGATGAAGGGCTTGCGCCGCGAGATCCGGTAGACGGCGGCCGGCGGCAGATTGCGCAAGGTCGAGCCGATGCGCGTCGCCTTGAGGCCGAGCCGGTCGAGGATCGGGCGCGGCACCGGGCAGCGCGGGCCATAGGTGAACTGGTAGAAGCCGCCGGACGGCCGCAGATAGGCGAAGGAGCCGGCGAGGATCGCCACGACCTTGCGCGGCGGCATGGAGAGCAGCGGCAGGCCACTGACGACGGAGGCGAGCGGTGCGCCCTCGAACAGCGGATGATTGGTGAGCTGGGCCGCGTCCAGCCAGAGCACCCGCACCTGCGGGAAGCGGAACTCCAGCATCCGGGCGAATTCGGAACCGTATTCGACCAGGGTGAGATCGCTCTCCCGGACACCGCGGGCGAGCAGCGCCCGGGTGAAGGCGCCGGTGCCGGGTCCGAGTTCGAGCACGGGGCCGGCGGACGGGTCGATCTCGCTGGTGATGAGACGTGCCAGCGCATCGCCGGATGGCGCGACGGCGGCAACCCGGAGCGGATCGCCGGCCCAGGCCCGGAGGAAGCGCAGATGGTCGGTATAGGCGCAGATGGCGGTCATGCCGGCTCTCCTCGACCGCAATTGCCGCGGCGATGTCTACCGCTGTATACTTGAGCGAAGTCCTTATGTCTACAGGTGTAGATTATGATCTGGAATCTGTGCGAACCGCCGCGTCGGCGCGATGCGGCGGCAACGCGGGAGGCGATCCTGCGCTCGGCCCGGCAGGCCTTCGCGCGGGCCGGCTATGACGGCGCCGGCGTGCGCGAGATCGCGGCCGGCGCCGGCGTCACCGCCATGCTGGTCAATCGCTATTTCGGCTCGAAGGAACAGCTCTTCGCCGAGGTCATCGCGGCTGCCGCGGAACCAATTATCCTCACGCCGGAGAATCTTGCCTCGCCCGATCTCGGCGAGACGATCGCGAGGATGCTGGTCGAGATCACGCGCTCGGGCGAGACGCCGCTCGACGGCTTCCTGATCATGCTGCATTCGGCCTCGAGCCAGCGCGCGGCCGAGATCGGCCGCGACCAGATCGAGAAGGGACATCATCGCACAATGACGGCCGCGCTCGGCGGCCCGCATGCGCAAGAGCGCGCCGCGCTGGTGCTGGCGCTGGTCGCTGGCTTCCAGGTGATGCGGCAGATGATGGGCCTGACCGCGCTCGCCAAGGCGGAGCCCGAGGTGCTGGTCGGGCTGCTGGCGCCGCTGTTCCGCCAGCTCATCGAGGGAACGGCGAAGCAGACTCCGCCGAAGCCGTAAGTCTCAGACCAGCCCGACCGGCCGGCCGACAGCCTGAACCAGCAGCTTGCCCTCGCCAAACAGGCGCTGGGCGACGCGGCGGACATCGGCCAGGGTCACCGCGGCGAAGCGTTGGTTGCGCGTCTCGACGAAGTCCGGCTGCTCGCCGCGCATCGCCAGGCCGAGCAGTTCGCCGGCGATCTTCGGCGAGGTGTCGAAGCGCAGCGAGTAGGAGCCGATCAGGTAGCGCTTGGCTTCCTCGACCTCGTGCTCGCTCGGCCCCTCGCTGACGAGCTTGGCGATCTCCTCGCGGATCACCGCCATCGATTCGGCGACTCGCTCGTTGCGGGTCGAGGTGCCGCCGACGAGGAAGCCGGTCTGGCGCAGCGGCATCAGGCTGGAGGAGACGCCATAGGCGAGGCCGCGCTTCTCGCGCACCTCCATGAACAGGCGCGAGGTGAAGGCCGAGCCGCCGAGGATGTGGTTGAGCACGGTCGCGGCGATGAAGTCGGGGTCGTCCCACATCAGCCCGGGGCCGATGAAGCGCAGCACGGTCTGCGGCACGTCGAGATCGACGATATGGGTCTGGCCGAGGTCGGCGATCGGCAGCGGGGCTGCCGGCAAGGCGCGCGGCGCCCCGGCCGGCAGGGCGCCGAACAGGGCGTCGAGCCGCGCAGCCAATTCGCTCGCAGTGATATCGCCGACCGCGACAACCTTCAGCCCACCACGGGTGAAGAGATCGCGCGTCAGCGCCTTCAGCGCACCGGGCTGCAGGCCACCAACGCTGGCGACGTCACCGCGCTCCGGCCGGCCATAGGCGTGGCCGGGGAAGGCCGCGGCGAAGAGCGCATTGCGGCAGATGAAATCCGGATTCTGCGCCTGGCGCTGCAGGCCGGCGATCACCTGCGCCTTGACGCGCGCGACCGCGTCGGCGTCGAAGCGCGGCGCGTTGAGGGCGAGGCCGAGCAGTTCGAAAGCGACCTCGCGATGCTGCGACAGGGTCTGGAGCTGCCCGTGGAAATCGTCGCGGCGGGCATCGAAGGAGAGGTTGATGGCGTGGTCGGCGAGGCGGCCCTGGAAGGCCTCGGCGTCGAGCTCGCCGGCGCCTTCGTCGAGCAGGCCGGAGATCAGGTTGGCGCTGCCGGCGGCATCAGCCGGATCGCGGTTGGCACCGCCGTCGAAGGCGAATTCGAGGGCGAGCAGCGGCAGGCTGTGCTCCTCGACCAGCCAGGCCTCGACGCCGCAGGCGGCGGTGACGCGCTGGACCGCGAGCGAAGGGCCGGGAGCCGCGATGGCGGGAGCAAGAGAATGGGTCATCGGCAATCCTCGATGGCGAACCGGAGCCCGCCTGTAACGACTTCAGCGCGGTGTCAGGCGGCGGCCGGCAGGAGCAGGCCGGTGACCGAGCGATCGGGCCTGAGATAGCGCCGGACCGCCTCGGTGACCTGCTCGCGCGTCACCGCCTCGATGCGCTGCGGCCAGAGCAGCACGTCCTCGACGCTCTCGCCGACGGCAAGCGCCGAGCCGAAGATACGGGCGAGCGAGGACTGGCTGTCGCGGGCGAAGACGGTCTCGGCGACGAGGCGGGTGCGGGCGCGGGTGAGCTCCAGTTCCGTCGGCCCCTCGGCGATGAAGGCGGCGAGCGCGACATCGAGCCCGGCTTCGAGCGCTGCCATCTCGACGCCGGGACGCGGGCTGACCGAGAGCTGGAAGGCGGAGCGGTCGACCATCGAGCCCATGAAATAGGCGCCGGCGCCGGCGGCGAGCTCCTGCTCGACGCAGAGCCTGCGATAGAGCCGCGAGGTCGTGCCGCCACCGAGGATCTCGGCGGCGAGTTCGAGCGCGAAGGCCTCGTCGCGCTGCGGCGAGACATAGGTCGGCGCCAGCCAGGCGCGGCGCAGCGAAGGCTGCTGCACGCGCGGATCGGACAGTGCGACACGGCGCGCGGCGCGCGGCTCGGGCTCGGCCGGGCGCTTGCGGGCCGGGGCCTCGCCGCGGGCCGGGATCACGCCATAGGTTTCCTGGGCGAGGCGCAGCACCTCGGCCGGCTCGACATCGCCGGCGACGACCAGGATGGCGTTCTCGGGCGTATAGAAGCGCTGGTAATAGGCGAAGGCGTCGTCGCGTGAGAGGCTCTCGATCTCGTGCTCCCAGCCGATGATCGGCGTGCCGTAGGGGTGGTGGACATAGAGCGCGCTGGAGAATTCCTCGCCGAGCTGGGCGGCCGGGTCGGCGTCGACGCGCATGCGCCGCTCCTCCAGCACGACGTCGCGCTCGGGGGCGACCACGCTCTCGTCGAAGGCGAGGCCGGTCATCCGGTCGGCCTCGTAATCCATCATCGCGCGCAGGTGCTCTTTCGGCACGCGCTGGAAATAGGCGGTGTAGTCATAGGAGGTGAAGGCGTTCTCCTGTCCGCCATAGCTGGCCACGATCTTCGAGAACTCGCCGGCCGGCCATTTCGCCGTGCCCTTGAACATCAGGTGCTCGAGGAAGTGGGCGATGCCCGACTTGGCGGCCGGATCGTCGCCGGAGCCGTTGCGGTACCAGACCATATGGGTGACCACCGGCGCGCGATGGTCGGGCGCGACCACGATCTGCAAACCGTTGGCGAGCCGATAGGACTCGATCTGGCTGGCTGCATTGGCGGGAGCGGTGTGGACCGTCATGACCTTGGAAAGCTCCTGCAGATCGCAAAGGCTAGAAACGAACCGGCCCGGGCCCGCATGGACCCGAGCCGGGAGAAGGGCTCGTACTCTAGATAGTCCGGCCGTAGCGGAAAACCAGCGCGGCGCCGGACGATGGCTTAAAGCCTACTGGTTCTCGTAGACCTTCTTGCCGACGAGGAACTCGCGCTGGCCGACCGCCTGCTTGTCCTCGCGCGGACCGGATGCGCCCGGACCGAGCGCGGCCGTGGCGGCCGGGCGGCGATAGCCGGACGGCGGCTCGTGCAGGTAACGGCGTGACGGTTCGGTGCCGTATTGCAGGTTGGAGGTGTCGGTCTGGGCCTGGCGGGCTGCCATCTCGCGGCCGACGCGGATCGGTGCGATCTGGTTGCTGTAGTTGCCGTTATCGGGAACGATGTTCTCCGGACCGTTGGCGGTCCCGGCCACGCGGCCGCGGCGCAGTTCCTCCTGCGACAGCAGCGGCTTGGTGTTTGCGCGATAGGACTCGGTGTTCTGGAACAGGATGTTGGAGCTGTCGCGCTCGGCCTTGCGGCGGGCGACGTCCGGATCATCCGGCCAGGCGGCGCTGCGGCTGGCGCCGGCTTCCTGAGGCTTCGGCAGGGTCGAAGACGGCGGCACGACCAGCGGGGCGCGCTGCTTGTACTCGATGTCCGCGCGATCGGTGCCGAACAGACCCATGCCCTTCACCAGATTCTGGAAGAGCACGCCTTCCTGGGCGAAAGCGGGGGTCGTCGTCAGCAGCACGCCGCCTGCGAGCAGCATGCGCGAAGCACGGATCCGATAAGCCATCTCACCTCTCCATACGGACATCTGCCGGCGTCATGCGCGATCGACGCGGCAAAAGCATGGCGGGCCTTTTAACCCATATCCGGCAAAACGGGGAGCCCTTTTGCCGGATCGCCGTAAATGAGCTGTGGCCGGCGGACTTGCCGGAGGCTCCAGCGCGCCTCAAGCGGCCTTGGAACGGTCCGCTCCCGGGCGCAACGACTCGTAGAGCAGCCCGAGCACTCCGAAAACGATCGCCGCGTCGGCGATGTTGAAGATGTACCAGCTGAAGCTGCCGACGTGGAAATGCACGAAATCGACGACGGCGCCGTAGACGACGCGGTCGAGCCCGTTGCCGAGCGCGCCGCCGATGATCAGCGCCAGGCTCACCACGGTGAGCTTGTCGTCGCTGCGCCACATCCAGCGCCAGAGCCAGACCGCGGCGACGATGGAAAGCACGACCAAAGCCCAGCGGCCGATATCGGTCGACTGCTGGAACAGGCCGTAGGAGATGCCGCGATTCCAGGCGAGCACGATCTCCAGGAAGGAGGCGAGCTGGAACGGCCCCTCCTCGGCAAGCTTCAGGCCGAAGAGCAGCCAGAGCTTCAGCGCCTGGTCGAGCACGAAGGTCAGCGCGACGATCCAGACGCCGAGGCGGCGCGGCGACGTCATGCCGCGCGCCCGAGCTCGCGCAGCGCCCTGGCGTCGCGCGGCGTCACCTCGGGGAAGCCGGGCTCGGCCGTGGCCGGGTCGAAATACTTCCAGGAGCGGGCGCATTTGATGCCCGAGGCGCGCGCCGGCACGACCGCGACGCCGGGCACATCCGACAGGCGGAAGGCGTCGGCCGGCCCCTCCCCGTCCGCGATCTTCGCACCGGAGGTGATGCAGATCTCGGCGAGGTCGAGCCCGCTCAACGCAGCGCGCAGATCGGGATCGGCGATGTGGACCATGGGCGCGGCTTCCAGCGAGGAACCGATGCGCTTGGCGGCACGCTCCAGTTCGAGCGCACCAGTGACGACGCGGCGCACGCGGCGGATCTTGGCCCAGCGCTCGGCCAGCTCCGGATCGAGCCAGGCATCGTCCGCTTCGGCGAAGAGCTCGAGATGCACCGAGCCGTCGCCGGCCTTCACCTGCGGATAGCGTTCGAGCCAGCCTTCTTCGGCGGTGAAGACCAGGATCGGCGCGAGCCAGGTCGTCAGGCAGCGGAAGAGATGATCGACGACGGTCAGCGCGCTCTTGCGGACATGGCTGGAGCGCGGGTCGCAATAGAGCGCGTCCTTGCGGATGTCGAAATAGAAGGCCGAGAGCTCGGTGTTCATGAACTGCGAGAGCAGGGTCACGACCTTCTTGTAGTCGTAGGTCCGGTAGGCTTCCTCGACCTGCGGGCCGAGCTCGGCAAGGCGATGCAGCATCAGCCGCTCCAGCTCCGGCATCGAAGCCGGGTCGGAGATGCGGATCGCCTCGTCGAAATGCGCCAATGTACCGAGCATCCAGCGCATGGTGTTGCGCAGCTTGCGATAGGTCTCGACGAAGGTCTTGAGGATTTCCTTGCCGATGCGCAGATCGTCTGAATAGTCGGCCGCCGCCACCCAGAGACGCAGGATGTCAGCGCCGCTGTCCTTGATGATGTCCTGCGGCGCGGTGACGTTGCCCTTCGACTTCGACATCTTCTCGCCCTTCTCGTCGAGACAGAAGCCGTGGGTGAGCACCACGTCGAAGGGCGCGCGGCCGCGCGTGCCGCAGCTTTCGAGCAGGCTCGAATGGAACCAGCCGCGATGCTGGTCCGAGCCTTCGAGATACATCACCTTGTCACGACCGCCGTCGACGACGCGATGGGTCTTGAGATCGGCGCGCTTCTCCAAAGTGAAAGCATGGGTCGAACCTGAATCGAACCAGACGTCGAGCACGTCGACGACACGCTCGTACTTCGCCGGGTCGTAGCCATAGGGCTTGAGGAAGCGGGCGCCGTCGGTGTCGGTGAACCAGGCATCGGCGCCCTCCTGCTCGAAGGCCTCGGCGATCGCGGCGTTGACCTTGGGATCGAGGAGGATCTCCTTGCTCTCCTTCTCGACGAAGACGGTGATCGGCACGCCCCAGGCGCGTTGGCGCGAGACCACCCAGTCCGGCCGGTTGGCGATCATGCCGTTGATGCGGTTCTCGCCGGCGGCGGGAACCCACTCGGTCTGCTTGATCGCCTTGAGAGCGCGATTGCGCAGCGTGTCGGCATTGCCGCCGGCGGTCGGGGCCGGCGCTGCCGGATCGGGCGCGCCCGCATCGCCATAGGGCTTGTCCATGGCGATGAACCATTGCGGCGTGTTGCGGAAGATCACCGGCTTCTTCGAGCGCCATGAATGCGGATACTGGTGCTTGAGGCGCCCGCGCGAGACGAGGTTACCGGTGGCGGCAAGCGCCTTGATCACGACCTCGTTGGCATTGCCCTTCTCGCCCTTGTCGGTGATGACCTGCGCACCCTCGAAGCCCGGAGCCTCCTTGGTGAAGCGGCCATCGGCATCGACGGTGTAAGGGATGCGGGTCTCGATGCCGCGCTCGGCCAGCATGCGGCCATTGGCCGTCCAGACGTCGAAGTCCTCGCGGCCATGGCCCGGCGCGGTGTGGACGAAACCGGTACCGGCATCATCCGTGACATGGTCGCCGTCGAGCAGCGGGACATCAAACTCGTAGCCTTGGCCACGGAGGGGATGGGCCGCAGTTGCGCGCTCCAGAACGGAACCATCGACACCCATCAACCGCGAATAGCCGGTAACCTTGGCAGCCTTGAAAACGGATTCAGCCAAGGTATCCGCAAGAACATAGAGATTGCCGACTGCGGCCCAATTTCCTTCCGGGGCCTCGGTCACGCGATAGAGGCCATACGGCACCTTGCGGGAATAGGAGATCGCCCGGTTGCCCGGGATCGTCCAAGGTGTCGTCGTCCAGATAACGATCGAAGCTTTGCGAAGGTCGTCGGCGTACTCCACCGTGTCGTAGAACGTCGTTTCCATCGGACCCGGGCCCGGTGCCGGAAATGGGCCCGGCACATTCAACAATGGGAACGCCGCGAAGATCGTATCGCTGGTGTGCTCCTCATACTCGATCTCGGCCTCGGCCAGAGCGGTCTTCTCGACCACCGACCAGAGCACCGGCTTGGAGCCGCGATAGAGCTGGCCGTTCTCGGCGAACTTCATGATCTCGCGGGCGATCTGCGCCTCGGCGCCATAGGCCATGGTGAGATAAGGATCGTCCCAGTCGCCCTCGACGCCGAGCCGCTTGAACTCGTTGCGCTGGATATCGACCCACTTCTCGGCAAAGACGCGGCATTCCTTGCGGAACTCGACGACATCAACGTCGTCCTTGTTCAGGCCCTTGGCGCGGTACTGCTCCTCGATCTTCCACTCGATCGGCAGGCCATGGCAGTCCCAACCCGGCACATAGTTGGAATCGTAGCCGAGCATCTGCTGCGAGCGCGTGACCAGGTCCTTCAGCACCTTGTTGAGCGCGTGGCCGATATGGATGTTGCCGTTGGCATAGGGCGGGCCGTCATGCAGCACGAAGCGGTCGCGCCCCTGCCCGGCCTCGCGCAGCTTGCGGTAGAGGTCCATCTTGGCCCAGCGGGCGAGCAGCTCGGGCTCGCGCTGCGGCAGGCCGGCGCGCATCGGGAATTCCGTCTGCGGCAGGAACAGCGTCTGCGAATAGTCTGTGGTCTCGGTCTTTTCGGCGGTCTTGTCGGTCATGATCCGGCTCGGCGGTGCGGAGGGCTGCCTTCATCACGCATGGCGGCGCCCATCCTTAGATGTCACGGGGAAGCGAATATCGTCCCGGCCTGCGCAAGCGCCCGCGCTATCAGCGCAGGGCGGCAGCCGGGCCGGTAATTCGCCGGAGCGAAACGAGGTGCGGAGCGGACATGGCCGGCTTCTAGCAAAGCGTGGTCACGGAAGGAAGGCCGGCGTCGTCGCCAGGATGCCGCGCGCCCTTGCGCTGTCGGCATCCATCTGCGTGATCAGCGCGTCGAGCGTATCGAATTTCGCCTCGCCGCGCAGGAAGGCGACGAAGGCGACGTCGACCGTCTTGCCATAGAGATCGCCCGAAAAGTCGAAGACGAAGGTCTCGAGCCTGGGTGCGCCGTCATCGAAGGTCGGGCGGCTGCCGAAGCTGGCGACGCTGTCGCGCCAGACGCCATCGATCCGGATCCGGACCGCATAGATGCCGAAGCGCAGACGGCAATCGCGGGCCAGATGCATGTTCGCCGTGGGATAGCCGAGATCGCGGCCGCGCTTGTCGCCATGGGCGATCTCGCCGCGCACGAACCAGGGCCGGCCGAGCAGCGCGGCGGCATGGCCGACATCGCCGGTTTCGAGCGCCGTGCGCACCAGCGTCGAGGAGACCGGCTCGCTTTGGAAGGCGAAGGGCGGGACGACGGCGACGGGAATGCCGGCATGGCCGGCGCGGGCCTGCAGCATCTCCGGCGAGCCGGTGCGGCCCTTGCCGAAATGGAAATCGTAGCCGCAGACGAGGCCGGCGGCGCCAAGCTGACCGAGCAGGAGCTCGTCGACGAACGCCTCGGCGGGGATGCCGGCGATGGCGCGGTCGAACGGTATGACGAAGCTGGGGGTGAGCCCAAGACCGGCGAGGAGCGCGACCTTGATCGGTTCCGGCGTCAGCCGGAACACGGGCTGCTCGGGCCGGAAAACCGTGCGCGGATGCGGTTCGAACGTCAGCGCTGCGGCGCTTGTCCCCTGCGCCGCCGCCATCTCGCCGGCGACACGCGCGAGCTCGGCATGGCCGCGATGGACACCGTCGAAATTGCCGAGGGCCAGCACCCGGCCGCGCAGATCGGCCGGCACCGGCTTGCCGGGCTCAAGGACGAAAGCGGGCAGCGCATCGAATCGCGCCGCCTCGGGAGATGAGGTCATGGAACGCTGGGTCGGCGCCGGGACGCCCCGGCTAGCCTCGTGTTTGGCCCCAAGCGGCGGGGAGCGTCAAGGCCGGCGCAGTCCTATGCCGCTGCGCGCGGCAGCGCCACCCAGGCCTCACCCTCCAGCACCGCCTTGCCGTCGACGAGGCATTCGCAGAACAGCCGGGCGCGGCGGCGCTCCGGCACCAGCTCGACCACTTCGACGCGGGCGGTGACGACGTCGCCGATCTTCACCGGCGCCAGGAAATTCAGCGTCTGCGAGAGATAGACCGCCCCCGGCCCCGGCAGGCGCGTGCCGAGCAGGGCCGAGACCAGGCTCGCCGTCAGCATGCCGTGGGCGATGCGCTGGCCGAACCTGGTCGAGGCCGCATAGCGGTCACAGAGATGGATCGGATTGGCGTCGCCCGACAGGTCGGCGAAGAGCGAGATGTCGCGTTCCATCACCGTGCGCATCAGGCTCTCGCGCTGGCCGATAGCCAGATCCTCGAAGGCATGAACTTGATAAAGCGCGCTGGTCATCATGGCGGTCTTCGCTCCTGCAGCACGGCCGGCGGCCGCGCTTGCATTGGGGATCGAGCAGCCAGCGTCTCACAGTTCGCTGCACCGCACCATTGAACTTTGGTGCCTGATGCGAGGTTCCGGCCTCCCCCAAAGGTCGTATGCCGCAAGGTCACTCGGCGACCGGGTTAACGGCTTTGAAACGTCGCCCGATTATCACGGTTGACCCAAGGTCGCCGCTCTGCGAGAGCGGCTCGCGTCGGTGCCGCAAGCGCCGCGGACTACTGGCTTGGAGCCCCGTCATGGCTGTCGACCCGTCAATGCCGATCCTGGTGGTGGACGACTATCAGACGATGGTGCGGATCATCCGTAACCTCTTGAAGCAGCTCGGCTTCGAGAATGTCGACGATGCCTCCGACGGCAATGCCGCGATCGCCAAGATGCGCGACAAGAAGTACGGGCTGGTGATCTCCGACTGGAACATGGAGCCGATGACCGGCTACGAGCTGCTGCGCCAGGTCCGCAACGAGGACGCCATCTCCGAGACGCCCTTCATCATGGTGACGGCGGAATCGAAGACCGAGAACGTCATCGCCGCCAAGAAGGCCGGCGTGAACAATTACATCGTCAAGCCGTTCAACGCGCAGACGCTGAAGTCGAAGATCGAGGCGGCCTGCGCCGCCTGAGTTTTCGGCTGCGCAGCTTTCGTTCAGCTCCCTGTCTTTCCGGGACTTCGCGCAGCGAAGGGCCCGGAATCCAGAACCGATGCCCGATCAAGGGGCGTGCTGCGATCTCAGCGCCTCCATTCTGCGCGCATCGGTTCTGGATTCCGGGCTCGCTTGCTGCGCAGCGCCCCGGAATGACGGTGTGCTTGCGCCGCTCGCCTCACCAGGCCAGATGCGGCATCGCGTAGTCGGGCCGGTGGCTCTGCCGGCCGAACCAGCCTTGCAGCGCCTCCCCCGACAAGCCCGCCATCTCCTCGGCATGGATGCCGGCGACGCACATCAGCGAGGCCAGGCCATATTGGGAGGCGCCGGCGATATCCGTGCGGATCGCGTCGCCGATCGCCAGGATGCGCGCTTTCCCGACCGTCTCGCCGCGCAGCTCCTGGCCGATGCGGATGGCGAGATCGTAGATCGGCGCATGCGGCTTGCCCGCATAGATCGCCTCGCCGCCGAGCTTCTCATAAGCCACGGCGAGCGAGCCGGCGCAGGGCACGATGCGCCCACCGCGATCGACGACCAGATCGGGATTGGCGCAGATCAGCGTCAGGTTCCGGCGGGCGAAGTCGGCGAGCTGCTCGCCATAGCTCTCGGCTGTCTCAGTCTCGTCGTCGAACAGGCCGGTGCACAGGACGTAATGGGCCTCCGCCGCCCCGACGCGCGGTGCATCGAGCCCGGCCATCAGCGGCAGGTCGCGCGGCGGACCGAGATGGAAGAGCGGCTCGCCGGCGCGGTGGGCGATCAGGTCGCGCGCGACATCGCCCGAGGTGACGATCGCGTCGAAGGCATCGCCAGGGACGCCGAGCTTGCCGAGCTGGACGGCGATCTCCGAGCGCGGGCGCGGCGCATTCGAGACCAGGACGACGGTGACGCCGCCGGCGCGCATTCTGGCCAGGGCATCGCAGGCCGCCGCGAAGGGCCTGACGCCGTTATGAACCACGCCCCAGATGTCGCAGAGGCAGAGCTCGTACTGGCCGATCACGGCGGAAACGCCGGGCAGAAGGCGGGTCGATGACGGCACGGACTTAACTCCAGCAAACAGGCGCGGCCTGTTTACGCGGCTTCGTCGGCGCGGGCCAGCGCTTCAATCCCCGAGGATCGGATCAGGCTGTGGCGCGGCGCAGGATATCGCGGAAGGGAACGCGCTTCACGGCCGCCGGCGCCATCGCGGGATGCTCCACCACTTCGGCGGACATGGCTGGCGCCGCGGCGGCGGCCGGCATCGGAGCCGGCACCATCTCCGGCTGTGGCTCGACGAAGACCTCGGGCCGGACCGGACGCGGTGGCGAGAAGACGACGCCCTGACCGAAAGCGATGCCGAGGTCGAGCATGTCCGCGACCATCGGGTCGTCCTCGACCTCCTCGGCGACGAGCTGGATCGAGCCGCGGGCGAGCTGCGTCGCGAGATCTCCGACCGCGATATCGGCGAGCTTGCCGCCGCGCGCCTCAGCCAGCAGCAGCGCTGCGGACGCCTTGACGAAGCGCACGCCGCGATCATGCAGCGACACCGGATCGAAGCGCAGATCGGAGACATGATCGAGCGCAAAACGCACGCCATTGGCCGACATCGCGCCGAGCAGGCCCAGGCTCGCCGGCTCAAGCGTCCGGAAAACGCGCTGCGGCACCTCGATGACGAGATTGCCGATATGCTCGTGATATTTTTCCAGGATGCGCGACAGCGCCGCCAGGGCACGCGACGAGCCCCAGGTCGCCGCGCTGAAATTGCAGGAGACGAAGAGCTCGCCGGGCTTGCTGCCGAGATGGCGGGCGATGGCGAGCGCGCGCGTCAGGACGAGTGCATCGAGCGTCGGGCCGAAGCCGCGTTCTTCGACCGTCGTCAGGAATTCGGAGGGGAGCAGCAAGGTCTTCTCGTCGAGCCTGAGCCTGACGAGGGCTTCATAGCCACGCGTCCGACGCTGCGGCAGGCTGACGATCGGCTGGAGATGGACCTCGACCTGCCCCTTGGCCAGGGCCTCGCTGATCAGGGCGGCGCGCTCATCGGCGGCGCGCCGTTGCGCCGCCTCGGCTGGGTCCTGCCGGGTCGCAGTCAACGGCTCGGGTAGGCGCGGGGTGACGCGCTCCGGCGGGAAGGCCGCGAGGCGTACCGGTTGCGGCGGCGGAGCGGCAAGGCGCCCCTCGATCCGGCTGAGCTGGTCGTCATGCTCGCCGAGCGTCGTCGCGACCTGCTGCAGGAGATCGCCGAGCAGGCCGACCTCGGCCGTCAATTCGTGGAGCATCGCCTTGGCAGGGGCGGCGTCGGCCTCGCCCATCGGCAACTGGTCGAGGCGCTTCGCCATCGCGTCGACGCGGATAGCATTGGTGGCGAGGCGGACCTTGACCTCGCCAAGCGCGGCGAGCAGCTGCTCGCGCTCCCGCGCCGAATTGCGGCGCGCCAGGGCAGCGGCCCCGGCGAGGCCGAGTCCGGCGCTCAGCAGTCCCAGCGCATTGGCGAGATTGCCCGGCAGCAGCAGGATGGCGGCAGCGCCCAGTGAAAAGCCAGCGACGCCGCTGGCGGCCGGAGAAAGAGCACTGAGGCGGATGCGAGCCAAGGGCTGAAATCGCGCAAGGGGTTGAGGGGTAACGCTACGCTACGAATCAGCTGCGACGAGCGCAGAATAGCGGCCTGATTCAGCGACTGCGAGGCCTATCGGCAAATCTCGCGCTTATGCCCGAATGCATGCACAGGATCTGCATCAATGCGGCGGCAGTCCGACCTGCCCGATCGCCGCAAGGATGCGATCGCTGGCAGCCTGGGAGAAGCCTTTGCGCGTCAGATAGAGGCGCGCATCGAGGGCAAACAGCGGCTCGGTCCGCCCAAGCTGCCGCACGACCTCCTCCAGCTCGACGCGGTCCCCGACGGCAGCACTCGCGACGGCGCGCGCAACCAGAGCGAGCGGCGACTCTTCCGCCTTGATCAGAGCCGCCTGATTTTCGGCGAGCTTGCTCGCATCGGTCAGATAAGCGGCAAAATACAGGAAGACATCGTACCAGGACGGCCGGCCATTGCTCAGCGCGACGGCGCGCTCGAGCAGGGGCAGTCCCTCCGCGGCCCGATCGAGCTGGACATAGCGCGCGCCGAGATCGGCCATGATGTCCGGGTCGTACGGGTTGCGCGCCAGGGCCTCGCGCCCTGATTTGAGCGCTTCCTCGGTCATGCCGCGCAGGAACTGAGCCTCCATCATCGCCTGGTGCGCACGCGCACTCGACGGCGCCAGCCTGATCGCCGTGACCGCCGCGGCGAGAGCACGATCGAGCGGCGAACCCTGGCGGGAATTCAGGCCGGAGGCGTATTCGTCGGCGGTCAGCAACGCCAAATGCGCCCAGGCGGGGTGGAATTCGGGATCCTGCGCGACGAGCGCATCGAGGCAGTTGCGGGCAGCCAGATGCTCCTCGACCTTCATGTGCCGGCGGAAGTTGAGCGCCTGATAGACGCAGCTGACCGCCGGCGGCAGGGACGCGAGGCGAAGGTCGCCGTGCAGGACCCCATAGGGCTGGGCAAGCCGGATCGCCAATCGCTGCGCGGTCTCGCGCAACTCCGCGCCATCGCCGAGCCCGGCGAGGCTGCGTTCGCCGGAAGTAGTCCAGACGACGCGGCCATCCTTCGCGGCGCTGAGCCGCACGAAGCCCTCGACCTTGTCACCGGCCCGCGCGGTATTGAGGGTCAGGACATAGTCAGCCCCCTCCTCCGGCCGCAGCGCCGTGCCCGGCGCCTTGACCACCAGCAGATCGTCGAAACGAGCCATGGTGTCGACGAGATGGCGCATGAACAGGCGGGTGACGTCCTCGACCACGGGATCGACGATGTCGCCGGCGACGACGACGGCAACCACCGGCAGGCTCGCCGGCGCCGTGGCCGGGTCTGCGGCAGGCACCGAGGCGACCTGATCCGGCGCGACGGGCACGGCAGGCCGCGGCGCCGGCACGTCGCTCCGTGACACGACCGCACCATGCTCGGGCTCGATCCCGGAGACATGCCAGGTCAGCAGCCCGACCAGGGCCGCGAGCAGGGCTACCGTGGCGGCTGCATAGAGCCGGAAACGCCTCGGCCCGGCGGTCGGCGTGACGGCCTGCACCGGCCCCGGCATCGCCGTGATGGCTTCCGGCTTCGGCACGATGCGCCGCGTGAAAATCGGCACATAGGCGCCGACCGGAATGGTGATCCGCACGGGATCGCGAACGCCCTCGGCCGCGAAATAGAGATTGAGCGCCTTGCGCAGGCGACCGCCCTCGACCCGAACGATCGGGTCGGATTGCGGGTCGAATTCGACCGGACGCCCGAATGCTTCGACCGCGATGGTATAGCCCTTGAGCTCACCGGCGCGGCCGGCCAGGGCCTGCTCGACGACATAGCTCAGAAAGGCCGTCAGCTGCGGGGCGCTGCGAAAAATGTCGGAGGCAAGGACACGGTCCAGTTCCGCGCGGATCTCCTCCGGCGCGACTGGCTCGCTCCCATCCCGACCGGCAACGCCTTCAGTCATTGGGGCGTAGTCCAGTGTTACCCCCATGCCAAAAGTACGCCAGAAACGACGTTACGTCACCTGCCCTGAAAGACGGGCTGTCGCCCGCCGGACGCAGGCATGCCCCGAGCAGACGCGGATTTACAGCCCCGACCGCGCTGCTAGGTTGAGGAAGCTTTAAAAAACTAAATGGGACCGGATCATGACCTCTGCGCCGAGCGCCATCAGCTCCCCGAACGATCTCGAAGCCTACTGGATGCCGTTCACGGCGAACCGGTCGTTCAAGCAGAATCCGCGCATGGTCGCTCGGGCCGAGGGCATGTTCTACTATACACCCGAGGGCAAGCCGGTGATGGACGGCACCGCCGGCCTGTGGTGCTGCAATGCCGGCCATGCCCGCGAGCCGATCATCCAGGCGATCCAGGCGCAGGCGCGCGAGCTCGACTACGCCCCCTCCTTCCAGTACGGCCACCCCAAGGTCTTCGCCGCAGCCGCCCGCATCGCGGCGCTGGCGCCGGGCGATCTCGACCATGTCTTCTTCGCCGGCTCCGGCTCGGAAGCGGCTGACTCCGCGCTGAAGATCGCCCTCGCCTACTGGAACGTCTCGGGCAAGGGCTCGAAGACCAGGCTGATCGGCCGCGAGCGCGGCTATCACGGCGTCGGCTTCGGCGGCATCTCGGTCGGCGGCATGGTCAACAACCGCAAGTTCTTCGGCGGGCTGCTCACCGGCACCGACCACATCGCCCACACCTATGACCGCGAGAAGCAGGCTTTCAGCAAGGGCGAGCCGGAGTATGGCGCGCATTTCGCCGATGATCTCGAGCGCGTCGTCGCCCTGCACGACGCCTCGACCATCGCCGCCGTGATCGTCGAGCCGATGGCCGGCTCGACTGGGGCGCTGCCGCCGCCGAAGGGCTATCTCAAGCGGCTGCGCGAGCTCTGCGACAAGCACGGCATCCTTTTGATCTTCGACGAGGTCATCACCGGTTTCGGCCGCCTCGGCTTCGCCTTCGCGGCCGAGCGCTACGGCGTCATCCCGGACATGATCACCTTCGCCAAGGGCGTCACCTCCGGCACGGTGCCGATGGGCGGCGTGATCGTGCGCAAGCACATCTACGACGCCTTCATGAAGGGCCCGGACAACGTCATCGAGCTGTTCCACGGCTACACCTATTCCGGCCACCCGCTCGCTGCCGCCGCGGCGCTCGCCTCGCTCGACATCTATCGCGAGGAGGGCCTGTTCGAGCGCGCCCGGGCGATGGAGAACAGCTGGGCCGATGCGGTGATGAGCCTGAAGGGCGAGCCCAACGTCGTCGACATCCGCACGCTCGGCCTGGTCGGCGCCGTCGATCTCGCGCCGCGGGCAGAGGGCGTCGGCAAGCGCGCCTTCGAGGCGATGGACCGCCTCTTCCGCGATGAAGGGCTGATGGTCCGTACCGCCGCCGACACGATCGCCTTCTCGCCACCGCTGATCATCACGGAAGCACAGGTCGAGGAGCTGATCGGCAAGCTGCGCCGGGTGATCCGGGCGGTGGCGAACTGAGGCCGCGCCAGCCATGGATCGGCGCGCCTTCCTGGCAGGTGCCAGCGCGGCATTGACGGCAATTCCGTCGGCCGCGCAGGCACCGGCGCGCTCCTGGCAGACATCGCCGCTCGCAGAAGCCGGCTTCCGGCCCGATGCGAGCGAGCGCATCGAGAAGGCCTTCGCGGCCGGCGAGCTCAGCGGATTGCACGGGTTCGTCGTGCTGCGGCACGGCAGAATCGCGCTGGAGCACTATTTTGCCGGCGCTGACGAGATCTGGGGCGACAGCCGCGGCACTGTCAGCTTCAACGCCGATGAGCTGCATGATCTGCGCTCGGTGTCGAAGAGCATCGTCGGCCTCCTCTATGGCATCGCCGTCGCGGACGGGTCGGCCCCGAAGCCCGACGCGCCGCTCCTGGCGAGCTTTCCGGACTATCCCGACCTTGCTGGCGACGCTGACCGGCAGCGGCTCAAGGTCGAGCATGTCCTGACCATGACCATGGGCCTCGCCTGGGACGAGTCGCTGCCCTATAGCGATCCGCGCAACAGCGAGATCGCGATGGAGTACGCCCCCGATCGCTATCGCTTCGTGCTCGACCGGCCGATAGCACGCCCGCCGGGCGAGGCCTGGACCTATAGCGGCGGCGCGACGGCCCTGCTCGGCCATCTCCTCGCCAAGGGCAGCGGCAAGCGGCTCGGCGAGTTCGCCAGGGAGCGTCTGTTTGCGCCGCTCGGCATCGATCGCTTCGCCTGGACCAACGGCCTCGACGGCCGGGAAGCTGCGGCATCGGGCCTGCGGCTGCGGCCGCGCGATCTCGCCGCGATCGGGCAGTTGCTGCTCGACAAGGGCAGCTATGCCGGCCGCCAGATCGTGCCGGCGGCCTGGCTGGAGCAAAGCCTGACGCCGCGGACGCGGACCAGGGACGGGACTGGCTACGGCTATCAGTGGTATCTTGGCCGCGACAGCTCCGGCGAAACCTGGTTCGGCGCCTTCGGCAATGGCGGCCAGCGCCTCGTCGTCGCGCCCAAGCAGCAGCTCGTCATCGCCATCACCGCGGGCAATTACAACAAGCCGGGCAATTGGCAATTGCCGGTCAAGCTGACGACCGAATTCGTCTTCGGCGCGCTGGCGCAGTAGCCGACAGGCCGCTCACCCCCGCCGCAGCTTGTTGTAGCGGGCGATCAGCCGGTCGCGCTTGAGGCGTGACAGGCGGTCGATCCAGAAGACGCCGTCGAGCTGGTCGATCTCGTGCTGATGGCAGACAGACAGCAGGCCGTCCGCGTCCTCGCTCTGCTCCTTGCCGTCGAGATCCTGATAGCGCAGGCGGATGCGGGCATGGCGTTCGAGTTCGTCGGTGACGCCCGGCATCGAGACGCTGCCCTCGGTATGTCGGATGGTTTCGCGCGACACCTGGTCCAGTTCCGGATTGACATAGGTGCGGACCTCTCCGGGCGAGAGCTCCAGTACGACAAGCCGCGAGAGCACGCCGATATGCGGCGCGGTGATACCGATGCCTGGCGCCGCCCGCATCGTGTCGAGAAGGTCTTCGGCAAGCGCACGCAAATCCGCATCGAAACGCGTGACCGGTGGAGCGGGCAGCCGCAGGCGCGGATCGGGGAAACTCAGAATCGGTCGAACAGGCATCGCAATATCGTCGTGGGTTTCCCCGGCTACGGCGTCGCTGTGAGGGCAGCGTAGCAACCCAGACAGCGGCACTCCACACTCTCTGGATTGCAATGCGTCGTTTCCCACAAGGCCGGTATCGCGATCTGGCCGGACACCAGCCTAATTCTCCGCGCTCACTTGGTGGTGTAGCCGCCATTGACCAGGATGGTCTGGCCGGTCATCCACCAGCCATCCGAGACGAGGAAGCGGATGAAGGGGACGATGTCCTCGATATGGGTCAGCCCCGTCGGCGAGAACTTCGACAAAGCCGCCGCGGTCTTGTGATAGGCGACCGCATCCGCCCCTTCCGCCGGGTAGAAGAACGGCGTGTCCATCGGGCCAGGGCCGATCGCGGAGACCGAGATGCCGCGCTCGCCGAACTCCTTGGAGGCGGCGCGGGTGAAATGCTCGACCGGAGCCTTCATGCCGGCATAGGCGGCATAGAACGGTGTGAAGGCGCCGAGCAGCGAGGTCACCACCGTGGTGATCTTGCCGTTGTCGTTCAGCGCCTTGCCGGCCTCCTTGAGGAAGAAGAAGGCCGATTTCGAGTTCACCGCGGCCATCTCGTCGTATTCGGCCTCGCTGATCTCGGCCATCGGCTTCTTCAGCACCTTGCCGACGGTGTTGATCGCTATATCCGGTCGGCCGAGCGCGGCGACCACGTCGGAGAACAGCTTCTCGACGGCGCCGGCGGTGGTGAGATCGGCCTGAAAGGCGGCCGCCTGCGCACCCGCCGCCTTGACGGCAGCGACGGTCGCGTCGGCCTCCGCCTTGGTCGCGGCGCTGTTGTAATGGATGGCGACCGCCCCGGCGCCGTGGGCGGCGAGATCGCGAGCCAGCAAACCGCCGAGATTCTTGGCACCGCCGGCGATGATAACGGTCTTGCCCCTGATGCTGTGGTCGGCCATGGCCTCGTCTCCTGCTGTCGCTGCGAGCCCTGCCCGCCTCGTCAGCAAGGTAATCGGCCGATTGTCCGGATAAAGCTGGATAAGTTGACATGACTTGTCAGCCAGAACGAACAATCGCATCGTCCCGGCCATGGACCGGATCGAGCTCTTCGCCACCTTCGCCCGCGTCGTCGAATGCGCCAGCTTCACCCGCGCCGCGGCGACGCTCGGCCAGCCGCGCTCCTCGGTCTCGGCGGCGATCCGGCTGCTGGAGGACAGGCTCGGGACACGGCTGCTGCATCGCACGACCCGCCATGTCGCGCCGACGCAGGACGGACTCGCCTTCTATGAGCGCTGCCTGCGATTGATCGCCGAGGTGGAGGAAGCTGAGACGCTGTTCCGCAGCGCCGGCGACGGGCCGGCCGGCAAGCTCAGGATCGACGTGCCCGGTCGGATCGGCCGGCTGATCATCGCGCCGGCCCTGCCCGATTTCCTGG
This sequence comes from Allobosea sp. NPDC055332, assembly GCF_053645455.1. Taxonomy (NCBI): domain Bacteria; kingdom Pseudomonadati; phylum Pseudomonadota; class Alphaproteobacteria; order Hyphomicrobiales; family Alloboseaceae; genus Allobosea; species Allobosea sp. NPDC055332. The sequence continues at coordinate 1,046,490 of NZ_JBSHMO010000002.1, forward strand.
CCCGCTATCCGGACATCTCCGTCGCGCTCGGTGTCACCGACCGGGCGGTCAATCTGATCGAGGACAGCGTCGATTGCGTGCTGCGGGTCGGGCCGCTCAGCGATTCCAGCCTGATCGCGCGCAATCTCGGCGAGCTCAGGCTGATCAATGTCGCGAGCCCGGCCTATCTCAAGCGATTTGGCATACCGGAGCGGCCAGACGAGCTGTCACGGCACGAAGCGGTGCATTACGCCTCGCCTTCGACCGGCGCGGTCGAGGACTGGCAATGGCTGGAGGGTGAGCGGCTACACAGCCGGGCGATGGCCGGCCGCGTCACCGTCAACAGCGCGGAAGCCTATATCGCCTGCTGCCTCGCCGGGCTCGGGCTGATCCAGATCCCCGCCTATGACGTCGCCGCGCATCTTGAGGCGGGCGAGCTGGTTGAGGTGATGCCGGAGCACAGGGCGGAGCCGATGCCGGTCGCCCTGCTCTACCCGCACCGGCAGCATCTCTCGCGCCGCCTCAAGGTCTTCGCCGACTGGCTGGAGCCGCTCCTGAGGGAACGGCTCTTCGCCTGATCAGGCCGCAGCCTTCTTCTCGGCGCTGCCGTAGAAGCTCTCGCCGGTCTTGGCCATGCGCTTCAGCAGCCGGTTCGGCTTGAAGCGCTCGCCATGCTTCTTGGCCAGGCTCTCGCAGAGCTTCACGAAGGCGGCCGCGCCCATATTGTCGATATAGGAGAGCGTGCCGCCGCTATAGGGGGCGAAACCGAAGCCGATGATCGAACCGACATCCGCCTCGCGCGGGTCGGTGACGACGCCCTCCTCATAGGTCTTGGCCGCTTCGAGCGCCTGCGTGACCAGCAGGCGATGCTTCAGCTCGTCCATATCGATCAGCTCGGGCTCGAGCCTGTTCTTGGTGAGCTCGGCGAGGCCGGGCCAGAGCCGCTTGGGACCGGCTTCCGGATAGTCGTAGAAGCCCTTCTTGTTCTTGCGGCCGAGGCGGCCATGCTTCTCGACCATCTCGTTGAGCAGCTTCTCCTGCGCCGGATCGACGGAGGCTTCGCCGAGCTGCGCCTTGGTCGCCTTCAGCACCTTGTAGGCGAGATCGACCGCGACCTCGTCATTGAGCGAGAGCGGGCCGACCGGCATGCCGGCCTGCTTGCCGGCGGCCTCGATCATCGCCGGCGGCACGCCTTCCATCAGCATGAGATGCCCCTCGCGGATGTAGTTGCCGACGCAGCGATTGGCGTAGAAGCCGCGGGTGTCGTTGACGACGATCGGCGTCTTCTTGATGGCGCGGACGAAGTCGAGCGCCATGGCCAGCGCCTTCTTGCCGGTCTTCTTGGCCATGATGATCTCGACCAGCAGCATCTTCTCGACCGGCGAGAAGAAATGGATGCCGATGAAATTCTTCGGGCGCTCGCTGTGCTCGGCGAGGCCGGTGATCGGCAGCGTCGAGGTGTTGGAGCCGAAGATGGTCTTGGGGCCGACCACGGCCTCGACCTTGGCGATGACCTCGGCCTTGACCTTGGGATCCTCGAACACCGCCTCGACGATCAGGTCGCAGCCCTTGAGGTCGGCATAGTCGGCCGAGGCCTTGATGCGGCCGAGCAGCGCGTCGCGATCGGCGGTCTTGGCGCGGCCCTTGGTGATCTGGTCGGTGACCAGCTTGTGCGAATAGGCCTTGCCCTTCTCCGCCGCCTCGATGTCACGGTCGACCAACACGACCTCGATGCCGGCATTGGCAGTGACATAGGCGATGCCAGCGCCCATGAAGCCGGCGCCGATGACACCGACCTTCTTCAGCTTCGAGGCCGGAACATCGGCCGGGCGCCGGGCACCCTTGTTCAGCTCCTGCATCGAGACGAAGAGCGAGCGGATCATCGAGGCCGCCTCCTTCGTCCGCAGGATCTTGGCGAAGTAGCGGCTCTCGACCTTGAGGGCGAGGTCCATCGGCAGCTGCAGGCCCTCATAGACCGCGCTCAGGATGGCGCGCGCCGCCGGGTAGTTATCGTTGGTCTCGCGGCGATAGATCGCGCTGGCCGGCGGCCAGATCTGCATGCCAGCAGGCGAATGGACCTTGTTCGAGGGCAGCTTGAACTTCGGGTCCTCCCAGGGCTGCTTGGCCTGGGGATTGGCCTTCAGCCATTCCTTGGCAGCGGCGACGATCTGGTCGCGCGGCAGGACGGCGTGGACGAGGCCGGAATTGCGGGCCGGCAGCGCCTTGATCTGGTCGCCCTTGAACATCATCTGCAGCGCGTCGCCGGTCTGCATCAGACGCGAGACGCGCTGGGTGCCACCGGCGCCGGGGAACAGGCCGACCTTGATCTCGGGCAGGCCGACGCGGGTCGAGGCATCATCCGAGACGACGCGGAGCTGGCAGGAGAGCGCGAGTTCGAAGGCGCCGCCGAGGCAGACGCCATGGATCGCCGCCGCGAACGGCTTCCCGCAGGTCTCGAGCTTGCGGTAGAGCAGCGAGAGCTTGCGGCTCTCGTCGAAGAAGCGCTGCATCGCGATCTGCTCGCCCTGCTCCTTGGCGAGCTTGACGTACAGATCGCGCAGGCCCTGCAGCATGGTGAGGTCGGCGCCGCCGGAGAAGGCTTCCTTGCCGGAGACGATGACGCAGCCCTTGATGGCTTCGTCGGAGGCGACCTTGTCGACGACCTGGTTGAGCTCTTCCATCACCTGCGGGGTGATGACGTTCATCGAGCGCTCGGGCATGTCCCAGGTCAGCGTGGCGATGCCATCAGCGTCGGTCTCGAAGCGGAAATTGACGAGGTTCATCGGCTCTCTCCTCAAACCCGTTCGATGATGGTGGCGACGCCCATGCCGACGGCGACGCAAAGCGTGACCAGAGCGGTCTGCTTGTTGGTGCGCTCGAGCTCGTCGAGCACGGTGCCGAGAATCATTGCGCCGGTGGCGCCGAGCGGATGGCCCATGGCGATGGCGCCGCCATTGACGTTGAGCACGGCGTCGTCGATGTCGAAGGCCTGCTGGTAGCGCAGCACGACCGAGGAGAAGGCCTCGTTCAATTCGAACAGGTCGATGTCCTTGACGCTCATCCCGGCCTTCTTGAGCACGAGTTCGGTGACGTCGACCGGGCCGGTCAGCATCAGCGCGAGGTCGGAGCCGGTGGTGGCGAAAGCCTTGATCCGGGCGCGGGGCTTCAGGCCCGCAGCCTTGCCGGCCTTCTTCGAGCCGACGAGCACGGCGGCGGCGCCGTCGACGATGCCCGAGGAATTGCCGGCATGATGGACGTGGTTGACGAACTCGACATCCGGATGCGCCGCCGTCGCGACGGCGTCAAAGCCGCCCATCTCGCCCATCTGAACGAAGGAGGCCTTCAGCGCGGCAAGCGCCTGCATGTCGGTCGCCGGGCGGATGGTCTCGTCACGATCGAGGATGATCAGGCCGTTGACGTCGGTGACCGGGATCACCGAGTTCTTGAAGTGACCGGCCTGCCAGGCGGCCGCGGCGCGCTTGTGCGAGCGCACGGCATAGGCGTCGACATCGTCGCGCGAGAAGCCGTACTTCGTCGCGATCAGGTCGGCCGAGACGCCCTGCGGCATGAAATAGGTGTCGATGGCGACTGACGGGTCGACCGCGATGCCGAAGCCCGAGGCGCCCATGCCGATGCGGGACATGCTCTCGACGCCGCCGCCGATCGTCATCTCCTTCTGGCCGGACATGACCTGCGCCGCGGCGAGGTTGACCGCATCGAGGCCCGAGGCACAGAAGCGATTGATCTGCACGCCCGGCACTTCCTTGCCGTAGCCAGCTTTCAGCGCGACGGTGCGGGCGATATCGGCCCCGGCCTCGCCGACCGGATCGACGCAGCCATAGACCACGTCCTCGACCAGCTTGGGATCGAGATTGTTGCGGTCCTTGATGGCGCGCAGCGTCTGCGTGCCCAGTTCGATCGCAGTGACCTCGTGGAGTGAACCGTCGGCCTTGCCCTTGCCGCGCGGCGTCCGGACGTGATCGTAGATGAAGGCTTCAGCCATCAAGGCCTCCCGGGCTGGCCGCAATTGCGGCTCGTTTCGGTCCCCGCCGTCATGGTCGGGCTTGGCCCGACCATCTCATGACGAGGCAATTCTGCAAGAGATGCCCGGGCCAGGGCCCGGGCATGAGATTCACGTTCAGAACTGCTCGGCGCTCAGCGCCATCGTGGTGTCGGAGCCGGAGGTGATCCGCGCCAGATGCGCAGCAGTCTCAGGGAGCGAGCGCTCCATGAAGAAGCGGGCGGTGACGAGCTTGGCGTTCATGCGCTCGGTCGCGCCATTGGCCCCGGCCTTGAGCTTGTCCTGCGCGACCTTGGCCATCTTCGCCCACATATAGCCGAGCGAGACCAGGCCGAGCAGGTGCATGTAGTCATGCGCGCCGGCGCCGGCATTGTCCGGCTTGGCGAGGGCGTTCTGCATGAACCACATCGTCGCCTGCTGGAGATGGCCGAGCGAGGCGGCGAGCGAGACCAGGAGCGGCTTCAGCGCCTCATCGCCCTCGTTCTCCTTCACGAAGGCACCGACCTCGTTGAAGAAGGCCATGATGGCGCGGCCGCCGTCGCGGCCGAGCTTGCGGCCGACCAGGTCCATCGCCTGCACGCCGTTGGCGCCCTCGTAGATCATGGCGATGCGGGCATCGCGGACGAACTGCTCCATGCCGTGCTCGGCGATGTAGCCATGGCCGCCATACATCTGCTGGGCCTTCACCGCATTGTCGAAGCCGACATCGGTGAGCACCCCCTTGAGCACCGGCGTCATCAGGCCGAGCTGGTCGTCGGCCGCCTGGCGCTCGGCCGCATCGTCGGAGCGATGGGCGACGTCGGACTTGATCGCGTTCCAGAGAACGAAGGCGCGAGCGGCCTCGTTGAAGGCCTTGATCGACATCAGCGTACGGCGCACGTCCGGATGGACGAAAAGCGGGTCGGCCGGCTTGGCCGGGTCCTTCGCGCCGGTCAGAGCCCGGCCCTGCAGACGGTCCTTGGCGTAGGCGACGGCGTTCTGATAGGCGACCTCGGACTGGGCTAGGCCCTGGATCGCGACGCCGAGGCGGGCCTCGTTCATCATCACGAACATGGCGTTGAGGCCCTTGTTCTCGGCTCCGACCAGCCAGCCCTTGGCCCCGTCATAGTTCATGACGCAGGTCGAGTTGCCGTGGATGCCCATCTTGTGCTCGATCGAGCCGCAGGAGACGTGGTTGTTCGCACCGACCGAACCGTCGGCACCGACCTCGTTGCGCGGCACGACGAAGAGCGAGATGCCCTTGACGCCCTGCGGCGCCCCCTCGATCCGGGCGAGCACGAGGTGGATGATGTTCTCGGTGATGTCCTGCTCGCCGGCAGAAATGAAGATCTTGGTACCGGTGATGGCATAGGAGCCGTCGCCGTTCGGCACGGCCTTGGTCTTGATCAGGCCGAGATCGGTGCCGCAATGCGGCTCGGTCAGGTTCATCGTGCCGGACCAGGTGCCCTCGGCCATCTTCGGCAGATAGGTGCGCTTCTGCTCCTCGGAGCCGTGGACATAGAGCGCGGCCATCGCGCCCATGGTCAGGCCGGGATACATGGCGAAGGCCATGTTCGCCGAGGAGGAGAACTCGTTCATGATGGCGCCGAGCGTGTAGGGCAGGCCCTGGCCGCCATATTCGGGATCCATCGCAAGCCCGACCCAGCCGCCGGCGGCGTAGGCCTCATAGGCCTGCTTGAAGCCCTTCGGCGTCGTCACCGATCCGTCGGCATTGCGCTTGCAGCCTTCCTGATCGCCGGAATGGTTGATCGGCTGGAGGACCTCCTCGCAGAGCTTGGCGCCCTCGCCGAGCACGGCCTCGACCAGATCCGGCGTCGCCTCGGCGAAGCCCGGGAGGTTGTTGTAGCGCTCGAACTGGAAGACGTCGTTGAGCAGGAACAGCGTGTCCTCGACAGGCGCCTTGTAGACCGGCATCGCATCCCTCCCTGGCGTTTCGTGCAGCCTTCGTGGCGAAGCTTGCCGGCTCGATATGACAGCGGCGCTTCGAGATAGTTCACATATAAACTATCTGCTCGCGACTTGCCAAGGGGCCGCATCAACTTTTTCGTCCAGACAGCGCTTTCCGCAAGATTGACGCGAGCGGCGATGCGCTTGCAAACGAAAAATGCCCCGAACCGGTCAGGGTTCGGGGCATCGTGATCGTGGTGGATGGTCGCTGATGCGGCCGATGCTCAAGCGTCGAGGCGCGCCAGGGTCGCTTCGAGTTCGGCGATGGCGGCCTCGATCTCGCTGCGCTGGTTGCGCAGCAATTCGAGCTGCTCGGCGATCTGACCGCGGCTCAGCTGCAGGCCGCCGACCGAGGCGGACGGCTCCTTGCCCTTGATCTCCTTGCCTTCCTCATTGGCGAGCATGGCGCGGATCTCGACCAGGGTGAAGCCGAGCTGCTTGCCCTTGAGAATGAGGGCCAGGCGAGCGCGGTCGCGTCCGGAATAGATCCGGGTCAGCCCGGAGCGAGCGGGCGCCAGCAGGCCGCGCGATTCATAGAAGCGCAAGGTGCGCAGGGTGACGCCGAATTCGCGGGCGAGATCGCTGATGGTGAAGCCACCGGTTTCGGCATCGTTCGTTGTCTGGGGAGAGGCAGTGCGGCCGTCGTAATTGGGCGTGGCCGCCAGAGCTGAGCTTTGGCGCGACATGTTTGGTCCTTGCAGGTTGCGGAGCGGGGCATCTGTCCCTTCGGAATGCGCCCCAGCGTTGCCGGCAATGTAGGCTTAGCGGCTCCCTTACGTCACCTCCCTCGCCCTGAGGTGGGGGTAAGTTACCGTTATACCCGGCCCTCCCAGCCTGCTCCGCATGCGTTGCCGAAAAATTAACGCCCGCCCTGCCGATCTTAACGCTCTGTTTACCGTGAAGGCGAAAAGTCTGTGCCGCGATCTCCAGCCTCGTTCGCATCAACCCGATGTTCATGATTGCCAGGATCGCAGGACGCCGCCGCGTGAGGGGGCAGCGGATGTCCTTGGCCAAGACCTGCCCCTCGAGGCGAACGTAACATGGCGACCAGCCTGCCCTGGAGCGTCAAAGGCGTCGACCCGCGCACACGCGACGCGGCGAAGGCTGCGGCTCGCCGGGCCGGCATGACGCTTGGCGAGTGGCTCGACAGCAAGATTCGGGAAGAAGCCGGCGAACCCGTCGCCGCCGCGAACGATGCCGAAGAGCAGGACATCATTGCGCTGTCGGAACGCCTGGCCCGTCTCTCCCAGGGCGGGATGCAGACCGCCGCCGCGCCCCGCACGGCAGCTCCCGCGCCGGACATGGCGCGCGAGCGCATGGACGCATTCATCACCCAGGCGGCGATGGCCGAGCGCCTGACCCGGGACAGCAACGCAAGGACGGCGAGCGCGCTCGATTCGATCGCCAAATGGATGGAGCGCACCGAGAGCCGCCTGTCGCAGGGCGAGCGGGTCACGGCGGAGCGGCAGGAGCGTGCCACCTCGGTGATCGCCGATTCCATCAAGGCGATGGGCGAGCGCCTGCACAGCATCGAGCGCCGCGCAACAGAGGCCGACCACCGCCCCGTGGCGCAGCCGGCGCGCCCGGCGCTCAGCCGCGACGGCCTTGCCGCCGCCATTTCCGACATCCGCTCGCGCCAGCGCGCCCTCGACGGCGCCGCCGGGGCCACCGCCTTCGAGCGGCCGGCGCCTGCCTCGTCGCTCGCCAGCCTGCGCGATGACCTGCGTCAGCTCGGCGAGCGGATCGCCCCCGCGGCGCAGCCTGCGCTGCACGCCGAGGATCCGCGCAGCGCCTACCGGCCGCTGGAGCGGGCGATCGGCGAGCTCGGCTCCCGGCTCGACCGCTTCGACGGGCGCGACCGTCTCGACCCCGTCCTCAAGCCGCTGGCCCGCATCGAGGCCGAGATCGGCCGCCTGGCCGAGACGCGTCCGAACGAAAGCTACAACCGCTTCGAGCTGGAGATCGCGCATCTCGCCGCCAAGGTCGACGCGCTCGCCACACGCGGCAGCGACCGCCAGGCGCTCGCGCCAATCCTGCGCGAGATCGCCGAGCTGCGCGACGTGGTCTCGACGACCGATGGCCGCCGGTTCGACGATCTCTCGCTGCAGCTCAATGCGCTGACCTCCGATGTCGGGCGCCTGCGCGACGACACGCGCGATCTGCATGGCCTGTCGCTGGCGATCGAGGACGTCCGCGAGACCTTGCATGCCGACCGCCTGCATGAGCGCGCCGGCGACAGCGGGCCGCTGCTGGCCCTGTCGCGTCAGGTCGAATCGCTCGCCCAGAAGATCGATTCCCTGCCGGCGATGAAATCCTCGGTCATCGACGGACAGGTCGACCAGCTGATCGCCCGCCTCGGCGAGATCGACGCCAGCGGCCGCCCGGTCTCCAACGAGCTGGCGGACCGCATCGAAGCCCTGGTGATCAAGCTCGAGCAGGTCGGGGAGAAGCCGCCGAGCCGGCTCGAGGAGCGGATCGAGACGCTGGCCAGCCGCGTCGAGCAGCTGACCGCGTCCAGCACGCTCGCCCAGATGGTCGACGATGGCGGAGCGCCGCTCGCCCGGGTCGATATGCGGCCGGTCGAGGACATGCTGCGCGGCCTGGCGGCCAAGATCGACGAAGCCGGTCGGCCGGGTGCCGGCTCGGATTCGTTCGACGCGCTGGAGCAGCAGATCGCCGGCCTGACACAGCGGCTCGACCAGCAGGCCGCGACGCGCACCGCCGAGCATGGCATCGAGCGGACGCTGCAGGACCTCGTCGTCCATCTGCAGGGCATGCGCGAGGACACCAGCGCAGTGGCCGAACGTGCGGCGCGCGCCGCCATGGCTGATCTGGCGCCGCGCGGCGCGAGCCTCTCCGAGCTCAGCGACCTGATGACCGGCCTGCGCGAGACCCATGTCTCGGCCGGGCGCGAGACCCAGGATGCGATCGGCGCCGTGCACCGGACGCTGGAGACCATCATCGGCCGCCTCGGCGACCTCGAAGCCGAGCTCGGTGTCGACCGCGACCGGCGCAGCAGCACACCGGCGCCGCGGCCTCAGGTACACGCTCCGGCCGAGGATGCCAGGGCCCCCGCCTTGGCCGCCCCGATGATGGCCGAGCGTTTTGCCGCCGAGCCGCGGCTGCCCCGGACCAGCGGGCTCGACCTGCCGCTGGAGCCAGGCTCCGGCCGCCCGCGCCCCGATGCGCCGGCGCCGCAAGGCAACGATCCCCAGGCGGTGCGCCAGAGCCTGATCGCCGCGGCGCGGCGCTCGGCCAAGGCCGCCAGCGAGGCTGCGGCTGCCGGCGGCCCGGCGGGCGCAGCGGAACCGGCCAAGTCCGGCAAGGCCGGCAAGGCGGCCTCCGGCGGCGGGCGCCTCAAGGAGATCCTCGAGAAGCGCCGTCGGCCGCTGCTGCTCGGCCTGGCTGCATTGGTGCTTGCAATCGGCGCCGCTCAGGTCTTCTCCGGTGGCCAGCAGGGCGCCAAGAAGCAAGTCGCGAACGAGAGCATGCAGTCGGCCCCCGTCAAGCCCGCTCCGGCCGAGACGCCTGCCGTCCAGCCGGCGCCGCAGAGCGCTCCGGCGGAGCCCACGACACCACCGGCGAAGGACCAGAACTCCGCCCTGCCGCCGCTGCAGATCGGCACGACGCCGGCACGGGCCGCGGCGATAGCTCCCGCACCGGAGGGACCTGCGAGCGTTGCCGAAACGCCGGCGGCGGCCGTGCCTTCGATGGTCGCCGCACTGCCGCTGCAGAGCCCGACTGAAGCCGTCGAGACCGTCACCGGCATCGGCGACCTGCCGTCGGCTGTCGGCAGCGCCGGCCTGCGCAAGGCAGCGCTCTCCGGCGATGCGCGCGCCGTCTACCAGCTCGCCGCCCAGGCGGCCGACGGGCCGACCAATCGCGACCCCAAGCTGGCGCTGCGCCTGTTCGAGCGCGCGGCCGTCGCCGGCCTGACGCCTGCGCAGTTCCGGCTCGGCAACATGTTCGAGAAGGGCATCGGCACCAATCGCGACCCGTCGCTCGCCAAAGTCTGGTACGGGCGCGCCGCCGAGCGCGGCAACGCCAAGGCGATGCACAATCTTGCAGTGCTCTACGCCGAAGGCGCCGGCGGCAAGCCGGATTACGCCACGGCGACCGACTGGTTCCGCCGCGCCGCCGAGCATGGCGTGCGCGACAGCCAGTACAACCTCGCCATCCTGCTCGGCCGTGGCCTCGGCGCCCCGGCCGATCTCGGCCAGTCCTATCGCTGGTTCGCTATCGCCGCCGCGCAGGGCGACGAGGATGCCGGGCGCAAGCGCGACGAAGTGGCGGGCCGGCTCTCCGCCAGCGACCTCGCAGCAGCCAAGGCGGCCGCCGAGAGCTGGAAGCCGAAGCCGCTCGAGGCGAGCGCCAACGAGGTCATGCCGCCGGCAAAGGGCTGGGACGAACAGCCGGTCGCGGCAAAGAAGCCGGCAAAGCCCGGCCGCGGCTGAGTCTCGGGGGGCCTCTCACGCAAGGCAGGCCCCCGAGAACGCCCCAGAACTGCACAAATTGAAAAGGTTTCCGCCGTAGTGTCGCCGCTACGGCGCGTTTTTCGTTCGACCTGAATCGGGCGACGGCAAGAATTTCGCGCCGGCCCGCCATGCCGGGCATGTTCTCGTCGCAAAAGTGGTATCCACTTCTGCGGCATATGCCGGGCATGGGGAAGGCGACGGCGGCCGACAGGGTTTGGAAGAGTGCAGATCTATCTCCCGATCGCGGAACTGCCGATCAGCATTTTCCTCGTCCTTGGTCTCAGCGGCGCGGTCGGCTTCATCTCGGGCCTGTTCGGCGTCGGTGGCGGGTTCCTGCTGACACCGCTGCTGATCTTCCTCGACATCCCGCCTGCCGTCGCGGTCGCGACCGTCGCAGCCCAGGTCGCCGGCTCGTCGATGACCGGCGTGCTGAGCTATTGGCGGCGCAACGCGCTCGACTTCAAGCTCGGCGGCATTCTGGTTTCGGGCGGCATATTCGGCACGATCATGGGCGTGCTGTTCTTCAACTCGATGCGGCGCCTGGGCCAGCTCGAGCTGGTCATCACCCTGTCCTATGTCACGCTCTTCACCTTGATCGGCGGGCTGATGCTGTTCGACGCGGTGCGCGCCGCGATGCGCGACCGGGCCGGCAAGCCGGTCCGGCTGCGGCGCGAGGCCGGCTCGCATCCGCCCTGGATGGGCCTGCCGTTGCGGATGCGCTTTCCGCGCTCGCAGCTCTATGCCAGCGTGATCCCGATTGCGGGCCTCGCCGTCATCATCGGCTTCATCGGGGCGGTGCTCGGCGTCGGCGGCGGCTTCATGCTCGTGCCGGCGCTGATCTATTTCTTCCGGATTCCGCCGGCAGTGGTAGTCGGCACCTCGCTGTTCCAGATCCTGGTCACCATGACCGGCGCGACGGTCCTGCATGCCGTCACCAACCAGTCGGTCGACATCATCCTCGCCATGCTGCTGCTGGTCGGCGGCGTCATCGGCGCGCAGTTCGGCGGCCGGGCCGCCCGCAACCTCAACGTCTCGTCGTTCCGCCTGCTGCTGGCCCTGCTGATCCTGTCGGTCGGCCTGCGCTTCGCAGTCGAGCTCTTCCTGCCGCCGAACGAGCCCTATTCGGTGGTCGTGCCGGAAGGAGCGCAGCGATGAGACGGACGGCGCTCGCCCTGGCGACGGCCTTCCTTGCGGCGCTCGCCAGCCTGCCGGCGGCGGCCGAGACGCTGATCGCGGCGCTGTCGACGCATCGGATCGCGATCGCCTCCAACTTCACCGGCGACCAGCTCGCCGTCTTCGGCCTGGTCGAGCGCGACGGGCGCTCGGTGGCGCGCGCCGATCCCTTCGACATCGTCGTCACGGTCCGCGGGCCGCAGCGCATGCTGATCGTGCGTGAAAAGGAGCGCGTCGGCCCGATCTGGATCAATCGCAACCAGCGCCGCTTCCCGGACCGCTCGATCTATCTCTCGGTCGCGACCAACCGGCCGATCAAGGAGATCCTCTCCGAGGAGGCGGCGCGACGCGACCGGATCGGCCTCGCCAATGCGCAGCGCTCGCAGGCCGGCTTCGATTTCGACTTCGATGTCGGCCGCTTCCGCGAAGCCCTGATCCGGACCCTCCAGGGCAAGCAGCTCTATACGCTCGACGAGCGCGGGGTCACCTTCCTGTCGCCGGCCCTGTTCAGCTCGCAGATCAAGATCCCGGCGACGGCACCGACGGGCCCTTACGAGGTCGAGGTGCTGCTCTATGCCGGCGGCTCGGTGCTGGCGCGCCAGACCACCAATTTCGAGGTGGTGAAGACCGGCGCGGAGCAGCGCATGACCTCTGCAGCGCATGAGCGGCCGCTCCTCTACGGGCTGGCGACGGTTGCGGTGGCGCTGCTGCTGGGCTGGCTGGCGACGGTGATCTTCCGGCGCGACTGAGCCCTGGATTGCACATCGGATTGCGTCGAAAAGTGGAACCCACTTTTCGGCCCGATGCTTCAGCCCGTCAGCATCTGGTAGCCAAGGAACGGCGCGATCGTGCCTTCGGCGATGCTCGTCAGGTCGTCGGCGAGCTCGACCAGCCCATCGGTCTCGGTCAGCGAGGTCAGCATGCCGACGCCGTCGCGTGGGTGCTTTCGCGCCACCGCGATGCCGTCCGGGCCCGGGGTCAGCGCGACACGGACATATTCGCGCCGGCCGGCTTTCTTCTCGTAGGAAAAGCCGAGCCTGACCGGCAGGCCACGCAGCGCTTCCGGCGTCGTGCCCGAGAGCAAGGCGATCACCGTGCGGGCAACGAAGGCGAAGGTGACGAAGACCGCGACCGGGTTGCCAGGCAGGCCGATGAAGGGCGTGCCGGCCACGAGGCCCATCGCCACCGGCCGGCCCGGCTTGATCGCGACGCGCCAGAAGGCGAGCTCGCCGGCACGCGCCACCGCCGTCTTGACGTGGTCCTCCTCGCCGATTGAGACGCCGCCGGAGGTCAGGATCAGGTCGCAGCCCGCCGCAGCCTCGCGCAGGCGCCCGGCGAGGCTCTCCGGCTCGTCGCGCAGGATGCCGAGATCGATGACCTCCGCGCCGGCGCGACTTGCCAGCGCGCGCAACAGGCTGCGATTGGCGTCATAGATGCCGGCCGGCGACAGGGCCGCTCCCGGCTCGCTGAGTTCGTCGCCGGTCGAGAAGATCGCGACCCGCACGCGGCGACGCACCGCCACATCGGAGAGGCCAAGCGCTGCGAGCAGCGCCAGCTCCTGCGGGCGCAGCCTGCGGCCCGCGACGAGCGCGATGCGGCCGCGCGACACATCCTCGCCAGCCGACCGCGCATTGGCACCGCGCTTCAGTCCGGTCGGCAGCACGACGGTGTCGCCCTCCAGCGCGACGTCCTCCTGCATGAAGACCGTATCGGCGCCGGCCGGCAGCGGCGCACCGGTGAAGACGCGCACCGCCCTCCCCTCCGTTGCAACGCCAGTCGCGTCAGTGCCGGCCGCGATGCGGCCGGAGAGCGGCAGGCGCGTCTCCGCTGCAGCCGCCAGATCGGCGAAGCGGACCGCGTAGCCGTCGACGGCGGAGTTGGCGAAGGGCGGCAGGTCGACCGGCGCGACCACATCCTGCGCGAGCACGCGTCCGTCAGCCTGCGCGAGCGGGACGAGCTCGGTACCGGCCACGGCGGCGATGCGCTGGGCGGCGCGCTCGGCCGCCTGCTCGATCGTCAGCACCGGCCCGAAAGCCTCGGCATCCGCGCTGAGCTGCGCCATCGTCAGAGCTTCCCTTCCACTCGCGCCAGGACCGCGTCGAGCGGCTGCGCGTTGGCGAAGAGACAATCGGCGATGGCCGACACGTCGTCGAGCCCAATCACTGGACGACGGGCATCCGGAAAGGCGATGTCGCTGGCGATCGCGACGATGCTGGGATCCTCCGGATGCAGGGGTGGCTTGTCGTTGGCGGCGCGATAGACCTCGAGCTTGGCGTGCGGGTCGCGCTTGAAGCCCTCGACGATGACGAGATCGACCGGCGACAGCCGCACCAATAGCTCGGGCAGCTGAAGCTCCGGCTCATCGCGGAGCTCGTGCAGCAGCGCCCAGCGTTTGGCCGAAGAGATCAGCACTTCGGAGGCGCCGGCCTGACGATGCGCCCAGGAATCCTTGCCAGGCGTGTCGAGATCGAAGGCGTGATGGGCGTGCTTGATCGTCGAGACCCTGACGCCGCGGCGGTTGAACTCGGGGACCAGCCTGGTCAGCAGGGTCGTCTTGCCGGCTCCGCTCCAGCCCGCCAGTCCGATCACGCGCATCGCCAAGGATATCCTGAAAAGACAAAGCCGAGCGCATGCTGCGCCCGGCTGTCATCAGGCAAATCGGTTCGGGCGGTCAAGCTCACCGATCTTGCAGTGCCCTGCGCAGGCTCGCATCGCAATCTCCGGTGCAGCGGCTGTTGCCGCTGCGCGAAAAGCCATCATATGACACGCGAGATGATTTCGATCCCGCTCGACCTGCGCGGCCTCAAATGCCCGCACCCGGCCCTGCGCGTGCGCAAGGCGCTTCTCGGCGCCGCGCCGGGCACGCTCCTCGTCGTCGAGTGCACTGATCCGATGGCAGCCATCGACATCCCCCATCTCGTGCGGGAGAGCAGCGCTCTGCTCGAGCACAGCAGCGCCGACGGCCGTCTCCTGACCTTCCACATCCGCAAGGCCGCGGCCTAGCACCACGCCAGCAACGGAGCCCAGATCGTGGCCCTTTCGCAAAACGACATCCTGCGCGCGCTCGAACTGGTGAAGCTGCCGGCGAGCGGGCAATCGCTGGCGGCATCCGGCCGCATCGGCGACATCCTGATCGACGGCGGCAAGGTGATCTTCGCGATCGGCATCGACGCCACCGAAGCCGGTGCGATGGAGCCGGTGCGCAAGGCGGCCGAAAGCGCGGTCGGCGGCATCCCCGGCGTGACACAGGTGCTGGTCGGCCTCACCGCCGACAAGGCGCCGGGGCGCGCGCCCTCGCAGGCGGCCGAGGCGCGCCGGCAGGCGCACGGCCAGCCCGGCCCGGGCGGGCCGGTGCCGAAGGCGGCCGGCATTCCCGGCGTCAAGCAGATCATCGCGGTGGCGAGCGGCAAGGGCGGCGTCGGCAAGTCGACCACCACGGCCAATCTCGCCGTCGGCCTGGCCACGCTCGGCCTCAAGGTCGGCGTGCTCGACGCCGACATCTATGGCCCGTCCGTGCCGAAGATCTTTGGCATCACCGGCAAGCCGCGGCTGGTCTCGGGCCGCACGCTGGCGCCGATGGAGGCCTATGGCCTCAAGATCATGTCGATCGGCTTCCTGATCGACGAGGAGACGCCAATGATCTGGCGCGGGCCGATGGTGATCTCGGCGATCACCCAGATGCTGCGCGAGGTCGCCTGGGGTGAGCTCGACGTGCTGGTGGTCGACATGCCACCCGGCACCGGCGACGCCCAGCTCACCATGGCCCAGCAAACGCCGCTCGCCGGCGCGGTGATCGTCTCGACGCCGCAGGACCTCGCTTTGCTCGACGCCCGCCGCGGCGTCGCCATGTTCAAGAAGGTGGAGGTGCCGATCCTCGGCATCGTCGAGAACATGAGCTATTTCATCTGCCCGGAATGCGGCCACCGCTCCGACATCTTCGCCCATGGCGGCGCCCGGCACGAGGCGGAACGGCTCCATGTGCCCTTCCTCGGCGAGATCCCGCTCGCCATGCCGATCCGCGAAACCTCCGATGGCGGCCGCCCGATCGTGGCGAGCGACCCGGACAGCGCCCACGCCAAGGCCTATGTCGCCCTGGCGCGGCAGGTGAAGGCCGGCCTTTCCGGACCGGCCCGGGCGGCGCCGCGGATCGTGATCGAATAGGGTCGGGCAGCCCGCCCTATCGCTGGAGATGGATGCCGGTCGAGCGATCGGCCTGCGCCGCGAGCTGATCGGCGGACACTTTCTCCGTTTCCGCCTGCCGCTCGGCCAGCATCCAGATATGCCCGAACGGATCGAACAGCGAGGCAACCCGCCGCCCTTCGACATCGGTCTGGACGCGGTCGCGCAGGGCGGCGCCCGCTACGATCGCCTGGGCGAAACAGGCCTCGAGATCAGGGACGGTCAGCAGGATCGTCATGCTGACCGCGCCAGCGGCCTTGGGGAAGAAGGGACCGCCATAGGACGGCTCTTCCTCGCGGCGCGGATTGGAACCGGCAACGGAGACACGCGTTCCGCCGATGAGCATCTCGATCCCGGCGAGATCGCCGTCGATCCTGTATGTCTTGAGCTGCCGTGCCTCGAAGGCCTCGCTGTAGAAGTCCGCGGCCTCCTGCTCACGCCCGTGCTGCACGAAAATCGCCAGGCCCAAGCCGATGGTCTGCTTCATGTCGAATCTCCTGATCCGTCGCCGCTGGGAAAGAGCCTCGCGAAGCCGGCGGATTCTTGATCGATCCGCGGCGAGCTCGCGCACAGCTCATCACCGATGCGCGATGACAGATGATTTTGTTCATGTTATGTTCTGTCCAGAAAATTCATGGAGAGCAACCATGCCCGTCCTGCCAGCGCGCCATATCAGCATCGCGATCAACCGGCCGATCGAGGAGGTCTACGGCTTTCTCGCCGAGCCCACGAACTTCCAGAAATGGGCGGAAGGGCTGGGCGGCGAGTTCAGCCATGTCGAGGGCATGACCTATCGCGTGAAGACGCCGATGGGGCCGATGCGCGTGCTGTTCAGCGAACCCAATCGCTACGGCGTCCTCGATCACGCCGTCATTCCCGACAGCGGCGCGCCGATGCACAATCCGATGCGGGCGCTCGCGAACGGCAGCGGCAGCGAGGTGGTGTTCACACTGTTCAGGCGCCCGGAGATGACGGATGACGACTTCGCCCGCGACGCCGAATGGGTCGCTGCCGATCTGTCCCGCCTGAAAGCCCTGCTGGAGGCCTGAGGCGGAGGAGCGAGCCGGTTCAACCTCAGCGATCGCCGAGAAGCGCGTGCAGCCGCTCGGCCTCAGTGAGGTCTTCCGGCCGGTTGGCATTGAAGAAGGGATCGACCGGCGCGGTCGACCATTCGGCCGTGGCAATGCCGTGCCGGGCTGTCCAGCGCTGGACCTTGCGCTCATCCTCGACCGTAAGCGCATGACGCAGGTCGTCGCGCAGGAAGACCGGCCAGAGCCCGATGACCGGATGGGTCCAGCCGCCCGACGCCGCACAGGCGAGCGGGACATCTGCCGTGGCGCGTGCCGCATGCAGCCGTGCCACCAGATCGCGTGGGATGAAGGGTGTATCGGCGGCGACGCTGACCAGCCATTCGGCGCCCGGCCGGTTCATCGCCAGCCAGTCGAGCCCGGCAAGGATGCCGGCGAGCGGCCCGGCGAAACCCGGCACGCTATCGACGACGACGGGTAAGCCGTATTCGGCAAAGCGGGTCGGATCGTCATTGGCGCTGAGCAAAAGGCCGTCGCATTGCGGGCCGAGCCGCTCGATCACATGGGCGAGGATGGTGCGGCTGGCAATCGTCCGCAGCGGCTTGTCGCCACCGCCCATGCGGCGGGCGAGGCCACCGGCAAGGAGCAGGCCAAGGGTTGCGGGACCGGTCGCCATCACGTTCTGGCACGCCTGCGGGGACGCCTTTGACGGAGCATCAGCATGTCGACATCAGGCCGGCAGGCGCAACGCCGCCATCGCCCAATCCATCACAGCGTCGCGCTCGGGTGGCAAACGCTGCCAATCCTCGCCGGCAAAACCCGTCCAGGCGGCGAGCATGTCGTCGCGCACGGCGGTCAGCAGCGGCAATCCGGCGACGACGCCGGCAGCGATCTCGGCGCGCAGGCCCTGGCCGAGCATTTCCTGCTTGCCGAACTTGTTGACGATGACGAGGTCGACCGGCCCGGACAGCGCGCCCGAGATGGCAGCACCGGCTGCGGCGAGCCCGGCCGGATCGAGCCGGCAGCCGGCCGAGTCGGCCCCGCGATCCTCGCTGATGGGGAAGAGCTGGCCGGAGGCGAGATCCTCGAGCGCCATGCTGGCACAGCCGTTCGCGCAGTCGCCCTTGTTGTGCTGGACGACGCCGCAGAGCCGGAAGGCTTCACGCTTCAGGCCGCCCGCGACCTCCGCCATCAGGTCGTCGATGGGGAAACCCGAGGAATAGACGATCGCGGCGAGCGGAGCAGTCATCATCCCCTCATCTCACGGAACCGCTCCGGCGGCCAGTGAACTCTAAGTGTTCCAAACTGCATGAGATGCTTCGCCAGTGTTGCAGCGCACCTACAGTCGAAGCCCGCAGCGGACGCTAGGGTGGGCTGGGCTGTTCCCGGCATCCTGGCCGGGTGTGGCTCGCCGAGTTCAGCTTGCCCATGATCCGCCCGAACGCCCAGACGCCCCTCGATCCCGCAACCGACGCCGCGCTGCTCCTGCGCCGCATCGGCTTCGCGACGCTGGCGCTCGCCTTGCCGCTGGCCTCACTGGTTTCGCGCCGCGCCGCCGTGGTGCTGGTGCCGATCGGGGTCATCCTGCTGGCCATCGCCGCGCTGATCGAGGCGCCGCGCTGGTTCGCCGGCAACATCAGGACCTCGATCTTCAGCCGCGCCGGGCTCACGCTCTGGGCGCTGGTCGGCTGGGCCGTGCTCTCGCTGGTCTGGAGCCCCTATACCGGCTCGGCCACCGAGAAGGCGGCCAATCTCTTCCTTGCGGTGGCGCTGGGCTTTGCCGGAGCGGCGGCGCTGCCGGAACGGATGCGCGCCTCGAACCTCAATCTCGCGGCGCTGGGCGCCGGCTCGGCCGCGATCTTCGCGCTCGGCCTGCTGCTGACCGAGGCGCTGGGCCCGATCGACTCGCGCGCGGCCAACGCCGCCGGCAGCGTCGAGCGCGGCGTCAGCGTCGTGCTGATCATGGCCTGGCCTGCGCTCGCCTGGCTCCTGTCGCGCGAGCGCGGGCTGACGGCTCTGGGCCTGGCGCTCGCCGTCGGCCTGCTCGCCCTCTCGCGCATCGAGGATGGCGAGGCGATGGCGATGCTCTGCGGCGCGATCGCCTTCGGCGCGGTCAGCGCCAACCGCATCGTCGGCGCCAGGCTGATGGGCGGGATCATGGCCGGGCTGATGCTGCTCGCCCCACTGCTGCCCTTCCTGCTGCTGCCGTTCTTCCGGCTCTCACCGGCGGTGTTCAGCACGGTCGGCACCGGCCTCGACATCTGGGCCGACATCATCTCGAGCCGCCCGGTGCAGCTGATCACCGGCCACGGGCTCGACACGGTGCTGCGCGGGCGCACCACCGGGGCGCTGCCGCTGGAGGTGCCGACCACCATCCTGTTCGAGACCTGGTACGAGCTCGGCCTGGTCGGTGCGGCGACGGCAGCGCTCTGCCTCTATTTCGCGGTCAGCGCCGCCGGCCGGATGCCGGGCGCGCTCGCCGCCGGCGGCGTTGCAGCCTATGTCACCGCCTTCGCGCTGGCGGCGCTCGGTTTCGCCTCGTTCCAGACCTGGTGGCTGATGACGCTGACCGCGGTCGCCCTGCTGTTCACCGCGATCGCCCGCGGCCAGTACCGCACCGAGCGCCCGGTCGCCCCGCTCGGCCGGCGGCCGAAGGCGCCGAGCGTGCCCACCGGGCAGTGAGCTGACGCGGCTTTTCCCGTCCCTTGCGGAGGGCTATCATCCCGCCTCGTCCCGATCGAAAGGCGAGGCCGCGATGCTTGCCGCAGACGATCCGCTCATCCCCGATCTCGTCGAATGGGTCGCTCGCGAAGAGCGCAGCCATGCCGAGCTGATGGAGAGCTGGCGCACCTCATGCCCGCGCCTGACGGTCTGGGAGGATGCGGTCGACCGTGGCTATCTCGCGCGCCAGGGCAGCCTGATCGCCGTGACGGCGAAGGGCTGGGACCTGCTCAGTGCGAACGGTCGCCGCGCCGCCTGAGCAAGACCCTTACGCCGCTTCCCGCCCCGCATTCACCGCATGGCAGGCGACGCCGTCGATCGCCGGCGGGTTTTCGACGCGGCAGCGGTCGAAGACCATCGGGCAGCGCGGATGGAAGGTGCAGCCCGAGGGCGGATTGATCGGGTTCGGGATCTCGCCCTTCACGCCCTCGCGCGGCTTGCCGATCATGGCGAGGTCCGGCACCGCGTCGAGCAGCATCCTCGTATAGGGGTGGCGCGGCGCGGCGAAGAGCTGCTTGCCGTCGGAGACCTCGACGAGGCGGCCAAGATACATCACGCCGATCCGCGTCGCCATGTGCCGAACGACCGCGAGGTTGTGGCTGATGAAGAGATAGGTCAGCCCGAACTTCTGCTGCAGGTCGCGCATAAGGTTGAGGATCTGCGCCTGCACGGAGACGTCGAGCGCCGAGGTCGGCTCGTCGCAGACGATGAACTCGGCATTGGAGGCGAGCGCGCGGGCGATGGCGATGCGCTGGCGCTGGCCGCCGGAGAATTCGTGCGGGAACTTCTTGCCGTCGTCCGGATGCAGGCCGACCAGCGAGAGCAGCTCGCCGACGCGCCCCTCGATCGCGGCGTCGCCCTGGATCAAGTCGAAGGCGCGGATCGGCTCGGCGATGATCCGCCCGACACGCCAGCGCGGATTGAGCGAGGCGTAGGGATCCTGGAAGATCATCTGCATGCGCCGACGCAGGCGCTGGCGCTCCTGGGCCGCCTTGGCGTCGAACATCGAGACACCGTCGATCGAAACCGTGCCGCCCGACGGGTTCAGCAGGCCGACGACCATGCGCGCAACGGTCGACTTGCCCGAGCCGGATTCGCCGACCAGCGCGAAGGTCTCGCCCTTGCGGATGTCGAAGGAGACGCCGTCGACCGCCTTGAGAAACTGCTTGTCCTGGCGCTCCAGCACCCGGTTGAGCCAGGGTTTTGAGACGTCGAAGACGCGCTTGAGGTCACGGACCTGGACGAAGGCTTTGTCGCTCACGCCGCGATCTCCGTCTTGCCGGCCGGCGCCTTGGCCTTGTCATAGAGGTGGCAGGCGACCTGGTGGCCGCCGACATCGATGAGCTCCGGCCGCTCGACATGGCAGCGGGCGAACACCTTGGCGCAGCGCGGGTTGAAGGCGCAGCCCTTGGGGATATTCGAGAGCCGCGGCATCGAACCGGGGATCTGCACGAGACGCTCGGCATCGCCCTCGATCGAGGGGATCGCGCCCATCAACCCTTGCGTATAGGGGTGGAGCGGCTGCTTGATCACCTCGCGCACCGGGCCGATCTCGGCGACACGTCCGGCATACATCACCGCGACCCGGTCGGCCGTCTCGGCGATCACGCCCATATCGTGGGTGACCAGCATCACCGAGGTCCCGCGTTCCTTGCAGAGCCGCTTGATCAGGGCAATGATCTGCGCCTGCACGGAAACGTCGATCGCCGTGGTCGGCTCGTCGGCGATGATGAATTCCGGCTCGGCGCAGAGCGCGAGCGCGATGACGACGCGCTGGCGCATGCCGCCGGAGAATTCGTGCGGATAGCCGTCGATGCGCCGCTCGGGCGCGGGGATGCCGACCTCGTCGAGCAAGGCGATGGCGCGCTTGCGGGCGTCGGCGGCGTTGAGATCGGTGTGGGTCTGGATCGTCTCGATCAATTGCTCGCCGACCCGGTAGAGCGGGTTGAGGCTGGTCAGCGGATCCTGGAAGATCATGCCGATGCGCTTGCCGCGGACGCGGCGCATCTGCTCCGGCGGGAGATGGTCGACGCGCTCACCGGAGAGCACGACCTTGCCGTCGGCGATGCGGCCGGGCGGATCGATTAGGCCGATGATGGCCGAGCCGGTCACCGACTTGCCGGCGCCTGACTCGCCGACGACGCCGAGCACCTCGCCGCGGGCGATGTCGAAGGAGATCTTGTCAAGCGCGCGCAGCGTGCCGCGGCGCGTGACGAACTCGACGGTGAGATCCTGGACGGAGAGGACGGTCTCGGTCATCGGCTCACCTCAACCGCGGGTTCAGGGCGTCGCGCAGCCAGTCGCCGAGCAGGTTCACCGCCAGCACCAGGATCGCCAGCGTCACGCCGGGAAAGGTGACGATCCACCAGTCGCCCGAGAACAGGTAGCGATTGCCGATCGAGATCAGCGTTCCCAGCGAAGGCTGGGTCGGCGGCAGGCCGACGCCGAGGAAGGAGAGCGTCGCCTCGGTGATGACGGCGAGCGCGAGGTTAATGGTCAGGATGACCAGCACCGGGCCGATCACGTTCGGCAGGACATGGCGCAGCATGATCAGCGGCGCCGGCAGGCCGACGAGCCGGGCGGCCTGGACATAGTCCTTGTTGCGCTCGACCAGTGTCGAGCCGCGGATGGTGCGGGCGTACTGCACCCAAAACGACAAGCCGATCGAGATCACCAGCACATAGAGCGCCGTGTCCTCGCGGTTGGCGTGCTTGAAGATACCGCGCACGACGCCGTCGATCAGCAGGGCGATCAGGATCGCCGGGAAGGTCAGCTGCACGTCCGCGATGCGCATGATCAGCGAATCGACGCGGCCGCCGAGATAGCCGGCGAGCAGGCCGAGCGTGATGCCGATCGTCGCCGCCAGTGCGACGCCGAGCAGGCCGACGATCAGCGAGACGCGCAGCCCGTAGAGGATCGCCGAATAGAGATCGCGGCCCTGGTCGTCGGTGCCGAGGATGAACTTCGGGTCACCGCCCTGCTGCCAGGCCGGCGGGATATTGGCGTCGGAGAGGAAGACCGTCGCCGGGTCGAACGGATTGGTCGGCGCGATCCAGGGCGAGAAGAAGGCGCCGATGAACAGCACCAGCACGATCACCGCGGCGACCATCGTCACCTTCGAGCGCAGGAAGCTCGCAAGGATGTCGCTGTCGAGGATGCGGGCCCAGAGCGAGGGCGGCTGTTTCGCGGAGGGAGCAGGTTGCACGCTCATGACGGCCTCAATGCGCCCCGATCGTCGCGCGCAGGCGCGGATCGACCAGTGCGTAGAGCAGGTCGACGATCAGGTTGATGCTGACGAACAGGAAGGAGATCAACATGAGGTAGGCGGCCATGATCGGGATATCGACCTGCTGCACCGCCTTGAGGAAGAGCAGGCCCATCCCCGGCCACTGGAACACCGTCTCGGTGATGATGGCGAAGGCGATGATCGAGCCGAGCTGCAGGCCGGCGATGGTGATGACCGGCACCAGCGTGTTCTTCAGCGCATGGCCGAAATGGATGGCGCGGGTCTTCAGGCCGCGGGCGCGGGCGAACTTGATGTAGTCGGTGCGCAGCACCTCGAGCATCTCGGCCCGTACGAGGCGCATGATCAGCGTCATCTGGAACAGGCCGAGCGTGATCGAGGGCAGGATCAGCGCCTTCCAGCCCGAGGCGGTCAGGAGACCGGTGGTCCACCAGTTGCCGAGCTTGACGACCTCGCCGCGCCCGAAGGAGGGCAGCCAGCCGAGCGTCACCGAGAACAGGTAGATCAGGAGGATGCCGATCAGGAAGGTCGGCAGGCTGATGCCGACCAGCGAGACCGTCTGGAAGATCTTCGCCAGCCAGCTGTCGCGGCGCAGCGCCGTGTAGACGCCCATGGGGATGCCGACCAGCAGCGAGAACAGCGCCGACATGAAGGCGAGCTCCAGCGTCGCCGGGGCGCGCTCGCCGAGCAGCGAGATCACCGGCAGGCGGAACTGGTAGGACACGCCGAATTCGAGCCGGGCGGCGTTGTAGATGTAGCGCGCGAACTGGGCGACCACCGGCTCGTCGAGGCCGAGCGTCTGGCGCAGCTGGGCGACCTGCTCCTGCGGCGTGTCGACACCGACCATCTGGTTCACCGGATCGCCGACGAAGCGGAACATGGCGAAGGCGATGAGCGCGACCGCGAGCATCACGATCAGCGACTGGAACAGCCGACGCAGGACAAATGCGAGCATGATCGCCCTTACAAGGAATCCGAGGCCGCCCCATACGGGACGGCGTCCAGGCAGCGGATAGAGAAAGGGCGCGTGGGCTCCTCGCCTACGCGCCCTTCAGGCCCTCACTGCTCCTTGGTGGCGTAGTAGAGCAGCACCGAATTGTCGGCGCGCTGGGCGAGCTTCACCTTCTTCGACACACCCCAGGCCAGGGCCTGCTGGTGCAGCGGAATGTAGGAGAACTCGTCGACGGTCATCTTGTAGGCCTCGCCGATCATGGCGTTGCGCTTGGCGGTGTCCGACTCGACCAGGATCTTGTCGGTCAGCTCGTCGACCTTCTTGTTGCAGTAATTGCCGAGGTTCGACTCGCCGCGCGAGGAGCCGGCGACATCGCGGCAGCCGAGGATGTCATAGAGGACATTGTGGCTGTCGAAGGTGCCGGGGGTCCAGCCGAGCAGGTAGAACGAGGTCTTGTAGCCGCCCGGCTTCAGCACCTTGGCGAAGTACTGCGCCTTGGGCTGGGCGTTGAGGTTCACCTTGACGCCGATGCGGGCGAGCATGCCGACCACGGCCTGGCAGATCTGGCCGTCATTGACGTAGCGGTCGTTCGGGCAGTCCATGCCGAGCTCGAAGCCCTGCGGATAGCCGGCCTCGGCGAGCAGCTTCTTGGCGGCCTCGGTGTCGAACTTGGCGCGGGTGAAGCCGGCATGCGGATAGAGCTCCGGCGCGATCATCAGCGGCGACGGGGTCGAGAGCCCGCGCATGACGCGGCTCTTGATCGTCTCGATGTCGATCGCCTGGTAGAAGGCCTGGCGAACCTTCGGATCCTTGAAGGGATTCTTGCCCTTGACGCTCGATTCGAGCAGCTCGTCGCGGGTCTGGTCGAAGCCGAGGAAGATGGTGCGCAGCTCAGGGCCGGTCAGGACCTGGGCGTTGCCGGAGGCGTTGACGCGCTGGATGTCCTGGATCGGAACCGGCTCGATCACGTCGACCTCGCCGGAGAGCAGCGCGGCGACGCGGGTCGCGTCCGAGGAGATCGGCGTGAAGACGATCTCCTTGATGTTGCCCTCGATCTTCTTCCAGTAGTTCTCGTTGAGCTTGAAGACGGTCTTCACGCCCGGCTGATGGCTCTCGATCTTGTAGGGGCCGGTGCCGTTGGCGTTGAGCGAGGCGTGGCTCGGCGTGGTCGCAGCTGCCGGGGTCGGGGCGACGGCGTTGTTCGCCTCCGCCCACTTCTTCGACATGATGTACCAGGTGTCCCACTGCGCGTTCAGGATCGGGTTCGGCGCGGTCAGAACGACATCGACCGTGTGGTCGTCGACCTTGACGAACTTGGCGCTGGTCGGGATGCGGGTGGTGAAGTTCGAACCCGTGGCGCGGACGCGCTCGGCCGAGAAGATCACGTCATCGGCGGTGAAATCCGAGCCGTCGTGGAACTTGACGCCCTTGCGCAGATAGAAGCGCCATTTCAGGCCGTCATCCGAGATTTCCCACTTCTCGGCGAGGGCCGGCTCGATCTTGAGATCCTTGCCGCGCGCCGTCAGGCCCTCATAGGGATGGCCGAGATGGGCGTTCGTCGTGGTCTCGTTGACGGTGTAGGGGTCGAGTGACTTGAGTTCGCCCTGATTGGCGTATCGCAGCGTCTGGGCTTGTCCAGCCCCGCACATCAAGGCCAGGGCTGCCACGGCTGCCAGGCAATGGGTCTTGAACGACATCTGAGACTGCTCCCGGTTGGTAGAAACCACTCCTCCCCAGGAGCGGTGCCGGCTGCCTGCTTATTTTGGCGGCACGCCGACGAAGGCGGCAGATTAATGACGGTTCGAAGCCCGCGTCCAGTGCGTCCGATCGACTTCGTTCCAGATCGAACTTTGTTGCGAATCTAACTAATGTGACGCACGAAGCTGCGAAGGGCGGGGCAAACGCTCGCAATGAAGCGCCCCGCCCTGCGCGGGTCAGCGGGCCAGTTCCGCGATCAATGCGCGGACGAAGGCCGTCCCGGCATCGAGCTGGGCCACGGTGAGGAACTCGTCCGGCTGGTGCGCCTGGGCGATGTCGCCGGGTCCGCAGACCACGGTCGACCAGCCCGCCGCCTGGAACAGGCCGCCCTCGGTGCCATAGGCGACGACATGGCTGGCATTGTCGCCGGTGATGCGACGCGACAGCGTCTCGGCCATCCCCTCCTTCTCCGGCGCCAGCGGCGGCGTCTGGGAGGTGATCTCCATGGTGATGCCGGTCTCGGGCGCAATCGCCTTCATCGGCCCCTCCAGCTCGGCGATCTTGGCGCGATAGCGCGCGACATAATCGGTATCGTCGCCGGGCATGACGCGGACCTCATGGCTGAAGCTGGCGTGCTCAGCGGTGATGTTGACCGCCGTACCGCCGGCGACGACGCCGACATGCAGCGTCGAATAGGGCGGCTCGAACGCGATGCCGGGCTGCGCATTCGCCTTGTTCTGCGCCATGACGTCGTCATGCCAGGCGATCAGCTTGCCGGCGACCATCACCGCGGGCACGCCGATATCGACGCGGCTCGAATGCACGGCATGGCCGCGCACCGTCGTCTTCATCCGGGTGCCGCCCTTGTGGCCGGTGACGACCTGCATCATCGAGGGCTCGCCGACGATCACAGCCGAGGGCTTCAGGCCCGCCTCGGACATCGCATCGATCATGATCGCGGCGCCGATGCAGCCGACCTCCTCGTCATAGGAAAGCGCGATGTGGAAGGGCCGCTTCAAGCCTGCCGCCAGCATCTCCGGGACCAGCGCCAGCGCGATCGCATCGAAGCCCTTCATGTCGCAGGAGCCGCGGCCATAGAGCTTGCCGTCGCGCTCGGTCAGTGTCCACGGATCGGAGCTCCAGTCCTGGCCCTCGACCGGGACGACGTCGGTATGGCCGGAAAGGACGATGCCGCCTTCGACCTTGGGGCCGACGGTGGCGTAGAGATTGGCCTTCTCGCCGTCCGGGCTCGGCACGATCGTGCTCTCGACGCCATGCGCAGCGAGGTAGTCGCGGCAGAAATGGATCAGCTCGAGATTGCTGCGCCAGGACTCGGTGTTGAACGACACCAGCTTGGCCAGCATCTCCTTGGGTGAATAACGCACGGGTAAAAATCTCCAATAACCGCCGACAGGCATGAACCGTGCCGGCAGGCTACGCTGGCATTGCCTGTCGTCAATCGGTTCTGCGCGCTTGACCGGGCTGCGCCCGGCGCGCTCATGTGCCGGCCAAGCAAAGCTTCCTCGTGAGTCCGCCATGCCCTTCGACGTCACCCTCGCCGATATCCAGGCCGCCGCCACCCGCATCGCCGGCAAGGTCCGGCGCACGCCGACCTTCCTCAGCGCCGGCCTCTCGGCCCGGCTCGGCGTCGAGACGGTGGTCAAGGTCGAGAGCCTGCAGCTCGCCGGCTCGTTCAAGGTCCGCGGCTGCTACAACAAGCTGCTGGGCCTCTCCGAGGCCGAGCGGGCGCGCGGCGTCGTCACCGTCTCCGGCGGCAACCACGCCATCGCCGTCTCGCTGGTCGCGAGCATGCTCGGCATCAGGGCGCTGGTGCTGATGCCGAAGAACGTCGCCCCGCTCAATATCCGCCTGACGCAGGAAGCGGGCGGCGAGGTCGAACTCTGCGAGGATGCGCTCGCCGCCTTCTCCAAGGCGGAGGAGTACGAGGGCAAGGGCATGACCCATGTCCATTCCTATGACGACCCGGCGATCATCGCCGGCCACGGCACGGTCGGCCTCGAGCTCGCGGCCGATGCCGGCGGGCGGATCGACCATGTCTTCATCTCGATCGGCGGCGGCGGTTTCTCGGCCGGCGTCGGCGCGGCCCTCAAGGGGCTCGACCCGGCGGTGCGCATCCATGGCGTCGAGACCGAGGGCGCGACGACGATGACGCAGGCGCTCGAAGCCGGAAAGCCGGTGCCGATCCGCCCGACCTCGATCGCCCGCACGCTCGGAGCGCCCTTCGCGACCGAGCGGACCATGGCGGCGGCGCGCCAGTTCCTCGAGGAGATCGTGGTCGTGCCCGATGCCGAAGCCGTGCGCGAGCTGGTCTGGGTGCTGCAGAACGGGCGCGTCCTGCTCGAACCCGCAGCGTCCTGCACGGTCGCGGCCGCCATGGCGCGCAAGGACCAGTTCAAGCCGGGCGAGCGTATCGCGCTGGTGCTGTGCGGCTCGAACGTCGCGCTCGACGACATCGAGCGCTGGCGGCAGGAATTCGGAGTCTAAGGGCCGATCGCGGGAGGAAGCGCCGAAGCCGGCGCCTCCTTCCGCCTCGCATGTCGGCTACGGGATGACCGTGCCGCGAGCCCGCCCGCCGGCGACGCGGCAGGAGCAGCCGGCGCCGAGATCGGACGGATTGATCAGCTGGCAGGTTCGCACGGGCGTCTGGCAGTAGTCGCCGACGCCCGAGGACACCGGAGCGGCGTAGTAGGGCTCGGCGTAATACGGCCGGCGATAATAATAGGGCGAGCCGTAATAGTAGGGATCACCGTAATAATAGGGGTAGGCAGCCGCCGCGCCCAGGACGGTGCCTGCTGCCAGGGCACCAGCCCCCCAGCCCCAGCCGCCGCCGTAATAGCCGCGCCGCCAATAGGCCGGGCGCCCGTAATAGCCACCATAGCCGCCGCCATACCAGCGATTGGCTCGATAGCCCCAGCCAGCGCCGCCCCGGTAGCCATAGCCGCCCGCGCCGATGCCGCCGCGATAGCCGCCGCCGAAGCCGCCACCGGACAGAGCCCGGCCTCCGCCGATCGCGCGGGCGCCGCCAGGGCCAACGCCGCCACTCAAAGCCTGGGCCGAGACATCACTGGCGGTGAAGGCCAGCAGGGGAGCAAGAGATGCGGCGAGAACGATCAGGCGGCGCATGGCGGCCTCCCATTCGAGACAAGGTCGGTCGAACATCAACGCGCGCGCACTTTGGCTGTTCCAAGGCGGCCCCGGCGGGCCCTCCCGGTTGCGGAGGTCACGCTGTCGCGAGCACGCGTTCGAGCTCGGCCAGGAAGCGCTCGCTCGCCGGCGGCAAGGTCCGCCCGCGCCGCTTCACCACTGCAATCGGGCGCGCGAAGCGCTCGCCGTCGATCGGCTGCGAGCGCAGGCTGGGCTCGGCCCTGACCTCCATGGCCGAACCGGGCAGGATGGCGACGCCGAGGCCGGCGCGCACCATGCCAACCGCGCTCGACATATAGGTCACCTCCGCGCCGACGTGCGCCGTGACACCCGCCTCGGCGAAGGCGGCGTCGACCACCTGCCGGACGCTGGTCGCCGCATCCATCAGGACCAAGGGATGCGCCGCGAGGTCGGCGATTCCAACCTTGGCCCGGCGCGCGAGCGGGTGATCCTGCGGATAGACCGCGTGCATCCGGTCGGCCCCGTGCAGCAGGGTTTCGAGGTCAGGGTTCGAGACGGCCCCACCGGTCAGGCCGAGATCGGCTTCTCCGCTGGCGACCAGCGCGGCGACGCCACTCGCGATCACGTCGCGGATGCTGAAGTCGATGCCGGGATGGCGCGTCCTGAACGCGGCGATCACTTCGGGCAGCACGCCCGAGGCGAAGGATGGCAGCACGGCGAGCCGTACGATCCCGCGCTGCATGGTCGCAAGCTGGCGCGTCTCGGCGAGCACGCCGTCGAGATCGCGCAGGATGCGGCCGAGCGTCGGCAGCAGCTCGGCGCCGTTACGGGTCAGCGCCACGACGCGGGTATTGCGGTCGAACAGGCGCACGCCCAGCGCCTCCTCGAGCTTGCGGATCTGAACGGTGAGCGCCGGCTGCGACAGGTTCAGGCTGGCCGCAGCGCGAGTGAAGCTGCCGCTGTTGGCGATGGTGACGAAGGCGCGCAACTGCCTGACATCGAGATTCATAGCATTATTCTATTACTGATATCCAATAATTTCAATTGTTTAATCAATCTAAGCCTGCTCCTGATATCCGCACGGGAGGGCGCATGAAAACGCTGCGGATCGGTGCAGGAGCAGGTTACGCCGGCGACAGGATCGAGCCGGCGCTCGAACTCGCCGAGAAGGGCGCGCTCGACTACCTGGTCTTCGAATGCCTGGCCGAGCGCACCATCGCCCTGACGCAGCAGGCCCGGCGCCAGAACCCGGCCGCCGGCTTCGACCCGCTGCTTGGCGAACGGCTCCGGGCCGTGCTCGCGCCCTGCCGGCATGCCGGCACGCGGATCGTCACCAATATGGGCGCGGCCAATCCGCTGGCTGCGGCCGAGGCCGCCGCCGGCATCGCCCGCGCTCTCGGCTTTCCCGGTCTCAGGATCGCTGCCGTGACAGGCGACGATGTGCTCGCGGCGATCGCCGGCAGTGAGCTCGCGATCGAAGAGGGCGGCGCGCCGGTGTCCGCGCTCGGCGAGAGCCTGATCTCCGCCAATGCCTATATCGGCGCAGAACCAATCGCGGCGGCGCTGGCCGCAGGCGCCGACATTGTCATAACCGGCCGTGCCGCCGACCCCTCGCTCTTCGCCGGGCCGCTCGTCCACGCCTTCGGCTGGTCCTTCGACGATTGGCACCGGCTCGGCCAGGCGACGCTGATCGGCCATCTGCTCGAATGCGCCGGACAGGTGACCGGCGGCTATTTCGCCGATCCCGGCGTCAAGGATATCACGGGCCTAGCCCGGCTCGGCTTCCCGATCGGGGAAGTATCGGAAGATGGCAGCGTCGTCATCACCAAGGTCGAGGGCTCGGGTGGGCAGGTGACGACCGCGACCTGCAAGGAGCAGATCCTCTACGAGCTGCACGACCCGGCCCGCTATCTCACCCCCGACGTCACCGCCGACTTCTCGCAGGTCCGCGTCGCGCAGATCGGCCCGGACCGGGTGCTGGTCGAGGGCGCGAGCGGCCAGCCGCGGCCGGAACGGCTGAAGGTCTCGCTCGGCGTCGCCGAGGGCTTCACCGGCGAGGGGCAGATCTCCTATGCCGGACCGGGCGCGAAGGCCCGCGGTGAGCTCGCGCTCGCGATCGTGCGCGAGCGGCTGGCGCTGACCGGCGTCGAGACGAGCGAACTCCGTTTCGACCTGATCGGCGTCGACGCACTGCACGGCGCAGCGCTCTCGGCCAATGGCAGCCACGAACCTTATGAAGTGCGCGCCCGCGTCGCCGGGCGCACGGCGAACCGCGGCGAGGCCGAGCGGATCGGGCGCGAGGTCGAGACGCTCTATACCAACGGCCCGGCCGGCGGCGGCGGCGTCACCACCTCAGTTCGCGAAGTGCTCGGCGTGCTCTCGACCTATCTGCCGCGCACGCAGGTCGCGCCGACAGTGCACATGCTGGAGAGCTGAGATGAAGCTGCGCCAGATCGCCCATGCCCGCACCGGCGACAAGGGCGACACCTCCAGCATTTCACTGATCGCCTTCGACCCGGCCGACTACGATCGGCTGGCGAGGGAGGTCACGGCGGCACGCGTCAAGGCGCATTTCGGCGCGCTCGTCGCCGGCGAGGTCGTCCGCTACGAGATCCCGAGCCTGGGTGCCCTGAACTTCGTGATGCGCCAGGCGCTCGGCGGCGGCGTTACCCGCTCGCTCATCCTCGACACGCACGGCAAGAGCCTGAGCTCGGCCCTGCTTGATCTCGACATTCCGGGTGCCTGACGCGGGCACCGAAGCTTTCAGACAACGATCCGAAACAAGGGAGGAGGAGATGATGAAGACGAGGCGTTGGCTGCTGTCGAGCGCAGCCATGATCGCAGCCGGTTTGGCGCTACCGGCCGCGGCGCAGGACTTCCCCAGCAAGAACCTGAAATTCGTCGTGCCCTTCGCCGCCGGCAGCGCCACCGACGCGCTGGCGCGCATCCTCGGCGAACATCTGTCGAGGAGCCTTGGCAAGCCGGTCGTGATCGAGAACCTGCCCGGTGCCAGCGGCATCATTGCCGCCCAGAACGTGGCCCGAGCCGATGCCGACGGCCACACGCTGCTGATCACCACCAACACCACGCATGGCGCCAATCAGAGCCTGCTCAAGAACGTGCCCTATGACGCGGTCAAGGACTACGAGCCGGTCGGCAAGCTCGGCACGATCACGCTGGCCCTGGCGACACACCAGTCGGTCCCGGCCAAGACGGTGGGCGAACTCGTCGCCTACGCCAAGGCCAATCCCGGCAAGCTCACCTTCGGCGCCGGCTCGAGCTCGTCGCGCATCGCCGGCGAGATGCTGAAATCGCTCGCCGGGCTCGACCTCACCTATGTGCCCTATCGCAGCAACCCGCAGGCGATCACCGACCTGCTCGGCGGCCAGATCTCGCTCGTCTTCGCCGACATCTCGACCACGCTGCCGCAGATCAAGGCCGGCAAGGTGAACGGGCTCGCCGTCTCGACCGCCAGGCGCAGCCCGCTCGCGCCCGAGCTGCCGACCATGGCCGAGGCCGGCGTTCCCGGTTACGACCTCGCCGCCTGGTTCGCCGCCTTCACGCCAGCGAAGACGCCACGGCCGGTGATCGAGAAGCTCAACCAGGCCTTCACCGCCGCGCTCAACGACAAGGCGACGCAGGAGCGCCTGCTCGCCGCCGGCATCGAGCCCGAAGGCAGCACGCCGGACGAGCTCAAGGCCTTCGTTCCCATCGAGATCAGGAAATGGGCCGACATCGTCAAGGCGGCGGGGATCCAGCCGGAGTGAGGCTCGTCACTGCAGCCTGAACTCGCCGGAAACCGTCCGCAGGTCCGCCGGGCCGATCAGGCTGCGATGGCTGACGATGACGCGGAAGAGCTTGCCGTCGAGCGATCGCTGCCAGAAGGCGAGGAAGCGGTTGAGCTCGGGGAAGGACGGCGCCAGATCGTAGTCCTGCCAGATATACTCCTGCAGGATCGAGGGATGGTCCGGCAGGCGGTAGAGAATATCGGCGGTGGTCAGGCCATAGCCGGCGAGCTGGCGCGCGAAGTCGGAAGAGGCCATTATCTGCTCCGTGACAACTGGCGAAAGGTCGGGCGCCAAGTCGACGGGCGACAACGTACATCGTTGCCGTTTCTTAACATTTCCAGTATCTTAGCACCTTACTGAGACGAGCACCATCACTCTTCCGGGCCTGAGCGGCGGCAAGCCGCATATTCCCCCGGGAGCAGCTCCTCGGGGCGCTTGCGCGCATGTCGGGCACCATGTGCTCGGGCTCGCAAGCGCACTGACGGCAAGGAGATCAGGAACGCTGACACCGCCCCGACGACGCAAGACGGCTGGTTCCGGGGCTCAACCCTGAACGAATGCTGCGCCATCCAAGGACGACCAGGAGGATCGAATCATGGCTGCCAAGGAACTGCGATTTTCGTCTGAGGCCCGGGAGAAGATGCTGCGCGGCGTCGAGGTCCTCGCCAATGCCGTGAAGGTCACGCTGGGTCCGAAGGGCCGCAACGTCGTGATCGAGAAATCGTTCGGCGCTCCGCGCATCACCAAGGACGGCGTCGCCGTCGCCAGGGAGATCGAGCTCGCCGACAGGTTCGAGAACATGGGCGCCCAGATGGTGCGCGAAGTCGCCTCGAAACAGCATGACGCCGCCGGTGACGGCACCACCACCGCCACGGTCCTCGCCCATGCGATCGTCCGCGAGGGCACCAAGGCCGTCGCCGCCGGCATGAACCCGATGGACCTGAAGCGCGGCATCGACCTGGCCGTCGAGGCCGCGGTAGCGGACCTCAAGAAGAACGCGAAAAAGGTCACCTCGAACGCGGAAGTCGCGCAGGTCGGCACGATCTCGGCCAATGGCGACAGCGAGATCGGGAAAATGATCGCCGCTGCGATGAAGAAGGTCGGCAACGAGGGCGTCATCACCGTCGAGGAAGCGAAATCGCTGTCGATCGAGCTCGATGTCGTCAAGGGCATGCAGTTCGACCGCGGCTATCTCTCGCCCTACTTCATCACCAATGCCGAGAAGATGGTCGCCGAGCTCGAGGATCCCTACATCCTCGTCTTCGAGAAGAAGCTGTCGTCGCTGCAGGCGATGCTGCCGATCCTCGAGGCCGTCGTGCAGACCGGCAAGCCGCTGCTGATCATCGCCGAGGACGTCGAGGGCGAGGCTCTGGCCACGCTCGTCGTCAACAAGCTCCGCGGCGGCCTGAAGGTCGCGGCCGTCAAGGCTCCTGGCTTCGGTGACCGCCGCAAGGCCATGCTCGAGGATATCGCGATCCTGACCGCCGGCCAGATGATCTCGGAAGACCTCGGCATCAAGCTCGATACCGTGACGCTCGCCATGCTTGGCCGCGCCAAGACCGTGACGATCGAGAAGGAGGCGACCACGATCGTTGACGGCGCCGGCGGGAAGGACGAAATCCAGGCCCGTGTCGCGCAGATCAAAGCGCAGATCGAGGAGACCTCCTCGGACTACGACCGTGAGAAGCTGCAGGAACGTCTGGCCAAGCTCGCCGGCGGCGTCGCGGTCATCCGCGTCGGCGGCGCGACCGAGGTCGAGGTCAAGGAGAAGAAGGACCGCGTCGACGATGCGATGCACGCCACCCGCGCCGCGGTGGAAGAGGGCATCCTGCCGGGCGGCGGCATCGCCCTGCTCAGGGCGCTGAAGGCGCTCGCCGACGTCAAGCCGGCCAATCCCGACCAGAAGACCGGCGTCGAGATCGTGCGCCGCGCGCTTCTGGCCCCGGCCAAGCAGATCATCGAGAATGCCGGCGAGGACGGCTCGGTCGTGGTCGGCAAGCTGCTGGAGTCGAAGGAGTACGCCTTCGGCTACAACGCCCAGACCGGCAAATATCAGGATCTCGTCGCAGGCGGCGTCATCGACCCGGCCAAGGTGGTACGCACCGCCCTCCAGGACGCAGCCTCGATCGCCGGCCTGCTGATCACCACCGAAGCGCTGATCGTCGAGGCACCGAAGAAGGACGCCGCGCCAGCAATGCCGGGCGGCGGCATGGACTTCTGACGCTGTCCCGCAACGGCCCCGACCCGGGTCCTCTGCGGATCAGAAATAGCGCGCGAGATTGCGTCTGATCCGCTCCAGCGGCGACACATCTGCCGCCGGCGGCACGAAGGTCTGGCCGGTGATCGTCTCGAAGGCCTTGATGTAGACCTGCGAGGTCTGCTCGATCAGCTCGTCCGGGATCGCGGGGATCGGCTCGTTATAGGGATCGCAGCGCGCCGCCACCCAGTTGCGCACGAAGTCCTTGTCGAAGCTCTCCGGCTTCTCGCCCTTCGCGAAGCGCTCGGGATAGCTGCCGGCGAACCAGTAGCGGCTCGAATCGGGCGTGTGAATCTCGTCGGCCAGGATGATCCTGCCCTCGGCATCGGTGCCGAACTCGTATTTGGTGTCGGCGAGGATCAGCCCGCGCTCGGCGGCGAGCTTCTGGCCGCGGGCAAAGAGCGCCAGTGCATAGGCCGACAGCGTCTCCCATTGCGCCTGGGTCAGCAGGCCTTGCTCCAGAATCTGCGCCGGCGAGAGCGGCTCGTCATGACCGCCGTCGAAGGCCTTGCTGGTCGGGGTGATGATCGCCTGCGGCAAGGCCTCGTTGTCGCGCAGGCCGTCGGGGAAGCGCGCGCCATACATCTCGCGCTGGCCCTGCTTGTACATGGTCAGGATCGAGGTGCCGGTGGTGCCGGCGAGATAGCCGCGCACCACGATCTCCACGGGGAGGATGTCGAGCCGCTGGCCGACCACGACATTCGGGTCGGGATAGTCGAGCACGTGGTTGGGGCAGATGTCGGCGGTCTGCTCGAAGCAGAAGCGCGCCGTCTGCGTCAGCACCTGGCCCTTGAACGGAATGCAGGCGATGGCGCGGTCGAAGGCTGACAGGCGATCGGTCGCGATGATGATCCGGCGCCCGTCCGGCAGGTCGTAGTTCTCGCGGACCTTGCCGCGATAGTGGTTGGGCAGCTCCGGGATCGTGACATCGCGGATGGTGTTCGCCTCGGACATCGCAGCACTCGTCAGCTCGGAATCGCCCGGAGCGACGTCCTCCGGCTCCGCCGCTCTTAACCCTTTCACCACGATGTGGACAGCCGGCCACAACGCATTCGCCAGTCTCCCACCCCTCATGCCGCAATCGGCTTGGACAGGATGCACGGCTCCGGGCTAGCTTGCGCGCTTGGCAACCCGTTTCCTGTAAAGCCGCGACCTGTCGAGGACACTATGCCCAAATCCGATCTCATCGCCGCGATCGAACCCGAGATCAGCGCGATCCGCCGCGACTTCCACAAGCATCCCGAGTTGCTCTTCGACGTGCAGCGCACTGCCGGCATCGTCGCCGACAAGCTGAAGGAATGGGGCGTCGACGAGGTCGTCACCGGGATCGGACGCACCGGCGTCGTCGGCGTGATCAAGGGCAAGGGTCAGGATTCCGGCAAGGTCATCGGCCTGCGCGCCGACATGGACGCGCTGCCGATCCATGAGGAGACCAATCTCGAGCACCGCTCGACCGTGGCGGGCAAGATGCACGCCTGCGGCCATGACGGGCATACAGCCATGCTGCTCGGCGCCGCCAAGTACCTGGCGCAGACCCGCGATTTCGACGGCACCGCGATCGTGATCTTCCAGCCAGCCGAAGAAGGTGGTGGCGGTGGCCGCGAGATGTGCGCCGACGGCATGATGGAGCGCTTCGGCGTGCAGGAGGTCTACGGCCTGCACAACATGCCCGGGCTGCCGATCGGCCAGTTCGCCATCCGCAAGGGGCCGATGATGGCAGCGGCCGACCGCTTCCTGCTCAAGCTCGAAGGCCGCGGCGGCCACGCCGCCAAACCGAACGAGACGATCGACCCGCTGGTCGCCGCCTGCCAGATCGTCACCTCGCTGCAGACCATCGCCTCGCGCAATGCCGATCCGCTCGATTCCGTCGTCGTCTCGGTGACGGCGCTGCAGGCGGGCGAAGCCTTCAACGTCATCCCGCAGCATGCCGTGATCAAGGGCACGGTGCGCTCGCTCTCGCCGGAGATGCGCGACCTCGCCGAGAAGCGCTTCCGCGAGATCGTCACCGGCACCTGCCAGGCCTTCGGCCTCAGCGTCGCCATCGAATATGAGCGCGGCTATCCCGTCACCTTCAACCATGCCGGCCAGACCGACTTCGTCACCAGCGCGACGAAGAGCGCCTTCGGCAAGGAGGCGATCGACACCACGGTGCCGCCGACCATGGGCTCGGAGGATTTCTCCTTCATGCTCGAGGAGCGCCCGGGTGCCTACATCTTCATGGGCAATGGCGACTCCGCCGGGCTGCACCACCCCGCCTATGAGTTCAACGACAAGGCGATCCCGGTCGGCATGACCTACTGGACGAGCCTGGTCGAGATGGCGATGCCGCAGCGCGCGGCATGAGCGACATCGACTGCCTGGTGATCGGGGCCGGCGTCGTCGGCCTCGCGACGGCGCGCGCGCTCGCGCTCGCCGGCCGCGAGGTCGTGATCGCCGAGGCCGCGGACGGCATCGGCACGCAGACCTCGGCCCGCAACAGCGAGGTCATCCATGCCGGCATCTACTACCCGCCGGGCTCGCTGAAGGCGCGGGTCTGCGTCGAGGGGCGCCAGCGTCTCTACGCCTATCTGCGCGAGCGCGGCCTGCCGCACCGGGCCTGCGGCAAGCTGATCGTCGGCACCCATGCCGGCCAGCGCCCGGCGCTGGAGACGATCGCGGCGCGTGCCGAAGCCTCGGGCGTGAGCTCGGTGCGCTGGCTCGATGCCGCCGGGGCAAAGGCGCTGGAGCCGGAGGTGGCCTGCGAGATCGCCCTGCTCTCGCCCGAGACCGGCACGGTCGACAGCCATGCGCTGATGCTGTCGCTGCTCGGCGAGTGCGAGGCGGCCGGCGGCTCGCTGGCGCTGAACACGCCGATCCTGGCCTGGCGCCGCGAGGCGGATGGCTTCAGCGTCGATTTCGGTGGCGATGACCCGGCGACCTATAGCGCGAACACCGTGGTGAACGCGGCCGGGCATAATGCGCCGCGCCTGCTCGGCAGGCTCGACGGCTTTCCGGCCGAGCTCGTGCCGAAGCAGTACTTCGCCAAGGGGAACTACTTCTCGCTGCTCGGCAAGCAACCCTTCAGCCATCTGGTCTATCCGGTGCCGGAAGCGGCGGGCCTCGGCATCCACGCCACCATCGACATGGCCGGCCGGGTCAAGTTCGGGCCCGATGTCGAATGGGTCGAGAACGACCAGGACCTCGTCGTCGATCCCGCCCGCGCCGAGAAGTTCTACGCCGCGATCCGGACCTACTGGCCCGGCTTGCCGGACGGCGCGCTCGTCGCCGACTATGCCGGCATCCGGCCGAAGCTGCATGGGCCGACCGAGCCGATCGTGGATTTCCGCATCGACGGGCCGGCGGTGCATGGCGTGCCGGGGCTGGTCAACCTGCTCGGCATCGAGAGCCCCGGGCTGACGAGTTCGCTGGCGATCGCGGATCTGGTGGTGGAGCGGCTGGCAGCCTGACGCCCTCCCCGTCATGGTCGGGCTTGTCCCGACCATCCACGTCTTCGTTCGGGCAATGCGGTGTTCAAGACGTGGATGCTCGCCACAAGGGCGAGCATGACGATGTGGCCTTCACACCGCCTCCGCCCCCAACTCCGCGCACCAATGCGCCAGCCGCGCCTTCATGACGCGCTCGCGGCCGGCTTCCAGCGCCTTCTCGTCGAGCCGCTCAATCTCCTCGAAGGCGAAGGCATCCTCGCCATGCGTGGTCCAGGCCGCCTGCAGCTTTCGCCCGCGATGGCTGCCATGGCGCAGCGTGAACCAGATGCGGTTCTGGATCGTCGATAGGTCCGGCGCCTGCCCGGCCCAGCGCTCGCCGGTCGCAAGACAGCGCAGCAGATAGATGCCGGCGACGACCTTGCGCTCCTTATAGGCCGCGACGGCGACCTTCCTGTCCTCGTGACGCATCGCGCCCTCCTTTTGTGAGGTGCCGCAAATATCACCCGGGCAATATTGACTCAAGTATTTTTATCCGGGTATTTTATTGGCATCACTCAGGGAATGCCCATGTCCGACGCCGACCGCCTTTCGACCGCCTTCGACGGCAACAGCATCCTGGCCCGCGGCCGTCTGGCCGAGGTCGCCCTCGCCGTACGGCAGCGCCTGTCCGAGCGCCCGGAAGCGCAGCTCCTGACCTTCGACGACATGAGCGGCCGGGTGATCGATCTCGACCTGCGCGGCACGCCAGCCGAGATCGTGGCCCGTCTCAGCGGCGAAGCCCGTGGGCGCG
Source organism: Allobosea sp. NPDC055332 (assembly GCF_053645455.1). Taxonomy (NCBI): domain Bacteria; kingdom Pseudomonadati; phylum Pseudomonadota; class Alphaproteobacteria; order Hyphomicrobiales; family Alloboseaceae; genus Allobosea; species Allobosea sp. NPDC055332. The sequence continues at coordinate 1,085,293 of NZ_JBSHMO010000002.1, forward strand.
GCCGGCCGAAGCTCGGCGTGGTCGCACGCGAGGTGACGCTGCTGCCGCGGCATTGGGAGTGGCTGTCGGCGCAGCCCGGCGGCGCCTCGCAGGCGCTAAGGCACCTGATCGACGAAGCCCGGCGCGGCGATCGCGGCGAAACGCAGGGGCGGATCGCCCGCGAGACGGCCTATCGCGTCATGAGCGCGCTCGCCGGCAACCTGCCGGGCTTCGAGGAGGCGACGCGCGCGCTCTTCGCCAATGACGAGGTCGGCTTCTTCCGGCAGGCGGCGGGCTGGCCCGCCGACATCCGCACCTATGCGCAGGAGCTCGCCTGGAGCGCGGTGCGGAGCGAAGACTAAAGGAGACCGAGTACGACACATCCGTCATTGCGAGCGTAGCGAAGCAATCCAGAAGGGCTCGCTCAACGGCCCCTGGATTGCTTCGTCGCTGCGCTCCTCGCAATGACGGTCAGCGCAGCTCGGCGACCTTCTCGCGCGCTTCCCGCGAGAGCTTCGTCACCTGCGCCCAGTCGCGGTTCTTTACCGCGTCGGCCGGGACGAGCCAGGAGCCGCCGACGCAGATCACCTGCGACAGGGCGAGGTAGCTGCCGAGATTGGCGAGCGAGACACCGCCGGTCGGGCAGAACTGCATCTGCGGGAACGGACCCGACAGCGCCTTGAGGCCGGCGACACCGCCGGCCTGCTCGGCCGGGAAGAACTTGCAGGTGAGACGGCCGGCCGAGACGGCGCGCATGCAGTCGGAAGCCGTGGCGACGCCCGGCAGCCAGGGCAGTCCGGTCTTGCGCATGGCCTCGTCGACGCTCTCGGTGAAACCGGGGCTGACCACGGCGAGCGCGCCGGCATTATGGACCTCGGCGGCCTGCGCCGGCGTCACCACCGTGCCGGCGACGGGCAGGATGCCGGGCACCTTCTTCGCCACGACCTCCAGCGCCGCCATCGCGGCCGGACGGCGCAAGGTGATCTCGATCACGTCGATGCCGCCGGCGAGCAGGGCTTCGGCCAGCGGCACGGCGATCTCGGCCTCGTCGATGACGACGACGGGGACGACGCCGCAGGCCTTGAGGCGGGCGATCTCGGGAGCAATCGACATCGGCAGAATTCCTTTCGCGCCTCGCTTACGCCTTGGCCCAGTAGACGTCGAGCCCCTGCGGGCGCGAGAGCAGCAGGCCGACCGGGAAGGCCGCCGGCAATTCCACCGCCGAGGCCAGAACCCTGTCCTTCTCCTGCCCCGAAATCAGCAGGACGACATGGCCGGCGCCGTGCAGCCTTGCCGGCGAGAGCGAGAGCCGCGGCGGCAGGTCGGGCGGGCTCGCGGCAAGCGCATGGACGGAGGCTGGCGCGGCCAGCGCCGCCGTCTCGCCGGGAAAGAGCGAGGCGATGTGCCCGTCCGCCCCCATGCCGCTGACGACGATGTCGAGCGGCGGCAGCGTCCTCAATACGCGATCGAGGCTGGCGGCGGCTGCCGCGAGGTCGTCGCCGGCATTGTGGAAGGAGACGAACGGGGTTCGCCCATCGCGCAGCGGCGCGAAGGCTGCGCGGATCATGCGCTCGTTCGAAGCCTGATCGTCGGGGGCGACAAAGCGCTCATCGGTCGGCATCAGCGTGATGCTGTCCCAGGGCAGCTCATGCGCGCCGAGCGCGGCCAGGAAGCGCGCTGGCGTCGTCCCGCCGGGCACGGCGATGAGCGCCCTGCCCTGCGTCACGACGAGCGCGCGCAGCCGGATGGCGACCGCCTCGGCCAGCGCCTCGGAGGCGTCGGCCAGCGTCTCGAAGCGGTGGCGGATCAGCGGGCCGGCCGGGCTCACTCGCTGAACTCCGGATCGGCCCAGGAGCGGCCCTCGCGCTCGATCAGGCCGATCGCCTGCGACGGTCCCCAGGAGCCGGCGGCATAACGATGCGGCTGCGGGTAGTATTCCTGCCAGCCGGCGAGGATCGGATCGATCCAGGTCCAGGCCTGCTCGACCTCGTCGCGGCGCATGAACAGGGTCTGATCGCCGCGGATCACGTCGGTGAGCAGGCGCTCATAGGCGTCCGGCGTGCGCACGTCGAAGGCGGTCTCGTAGCGCAGATCGAGCTGGCGCGGCACGACCTTGAGCTTGCCGGAGCCCGGCACCTTCATCATCAGCTGGAGCTGGACGCCGTCATTGGGCTGGAGCCGGATGATCAGACGGTTGGCGTAGAGCTCCTCGCAGCCCGGCGCACGGCCGAAGATCGAATGCGGCACCGGCTTGAAGGTGACGGCGATCTCGGAATAGCGCTGCGCCATGCGCTTGCCGGTGCGCAGGAAGATCGGCACGCCGGCCCAGCGCCAGGTGTCGAGCTCGCAGCGGATCGCGGTGAAGGTCTCGGTGCCGCTGACATGGCCGAGCTCCTCGGCATAGCCCTTGACCCGCTGGCCGTCGATCACACCCGGTCCGTACTGGCCGCGCACGGTCATGCGCTGCACGTCGGGGCCGACGATCGGCCTGAGCGCCTTCAGCACCCTGACCTTCTCGTCGCGGACCGCATCGGCCTCGAGCTGGTTCGGCGGCTCGATCGCGAACAGGCAGAGCAGTTGCAGCACATGGTTCTGCACCATGTCGCGCAGATGCCCGGCCTTGTCGTAATAGCCGGCGCGGGATTCGAGCCCGACCGTCTCGGCCACGGTGATCTGGACATTGTCGATGTCGCGGCTCGACCAGGAGCGCTCGAACAGCGTGTTGGCGAAGCGCAGCACCAAGAGGTTCTGCACCGTCTCCTTGCCGAGGTAATGATCGATCCGGTAGGTCCGGCTCTCCGGCAGGATGCGGGCGACGGCGTCGTTGATCTCGCGCGCCGAGGCGAGATCGCGGCCGAGCGGCTTCTCGAGGATCACCCGCGAGGTCGGCGTCAGGATGCCGGAGCTGGCGAGGTTCTCGCAGATCGGGATGAACAGGTCCGGCGGCGTCGAGAGGTAGAAGGAGCGCACGCGCTGGGACTCGCCGAGCGCTTCCTTCAGCGCGCCATAGGTCTCCGGCTTCACCGCATCGAGCAGCACCATGGTCAGGCGCCGGCGGAAGGCGGCGATGCGCTCCTGCGACAGGCCGGCGGCGGCGAGCTTGCTGGCGATCTCGTTGGGGATGCCCTCGACATCCTCCTGCTTGCGGACGATGCCGATGATGCGGCTCTCCTCCGGCAGCACGCCCTCCTCGTTGCGCTGGGCCAGCGCCGGGAAGAGCTTGCGCAGGGCAAGGTCGCCACCGGCGCCGAAGATCACCAGGTCGAAGGGCGGGACCGGCGTGCGCTCCGGCGCAGCCTCCGGCTTCAGCAGGCGTTCGGCGATGGCGTCCATGGCGGCATACTCCTGATCGGCCGACGCGAGGTCGGCGCGAATTCTCGTCGATCGCCCCATTCCGGTCGATCGGAAAGCGCGCCAGTCGAACCGAATCCTGCGACGACAATGCGACCAAGCCGGCAGCTTGCCAAACGCTTTGGGTGCATGCCGGACGTCAACCCGCCCGCCGGAACCCCTCGCTCGCACGCAGCAGCTCGCGGGCATAGGCCGTCTCAGGCATGCGTGCGGCCAGCATTGCCGCCGTCATCTCCTCGACGCCGCGGCCGAACTGCATGACGAGGAGCCGCTCGCACATATGGCCGACCACGGCGAGGTCGTGGCTGACCAGGATATAGGTCAGCTTGCGCTCATGGCGCAGCGCCTGCAGCAGGTTCAGCACCTCGGCCTGGATCGAGACGTCGAGCGCCGAGGTCGGCTCGTCGAGCAGCAGGATCGTCGGCTCCAAGACGAGCGCACGCGCGATGGCGACGCGCTGGCGCTGGCCGCCTGAGAGCTGGTGCGGGTAGCGGAAGCGGAAGGAGGTCGGCAGGCCGACATCCTGCATGGCCCGGCTGATCTTGGCCTCGGCGTCGCGGATGCCGTGGATGGCGAGCGGCTCGGCCAGGGTGTCGTCGACGGTCTTCTTCGGGTGCAGCGAACCGTAAGGGTCCTGAAAGACCATCTGGGCGGCGCGATAGAAGGCCTTGTCGCGGATCTTGGGCTGGCGCCTGCCGAGAATGTCGACCTCGCCGCTCCAGTCGCGGTTGAGGCCGGCGAGCACGCGCAGCACGGTCGACTTGCCCGAGCCGGATTCGCCGACGATGCCGTAGCTCTCGCCCGGCTCGACGGCGAAGGAGAGGTCCTTCACGACATGCGAGTCGCCGAAGGAGACGTTGAGCTTGTCGACGTTGATCGCGAAGTTCGTGCTCATGCCAGCCATGCCGGGTCGCGGTTGAGGGTGGCGAGCTTCTCGCGCGGATGGTCGAGATCGGGCAGGCAGCCGAGCAGGCCGCGGGTATAAGGATGCTGGGCTTTGTCGAGCTCGCCCGCTGGCAGCGTCTCCATCGCCTTGCCGCCATACATGACGATGACGCGGTCGCAGAACGACTTCACCAGATGCAGATCATGGCTGATGAAGATCAGCCCCATGCCGCGGCTGGTGACGAGATCGTCGAGGATCTTCAGCACCTGCAATTGCACGGTGACGTCGAGCGCCGAGGTCGGCTCGTCGGCGATCAGGATCTCCGGCTCGGCGATCAGCATCATCGCGATCATCACGCGCTGGCCCATCCCGCCGGAGACCTCGTGCGGATAGAGGTCGTAGACGCGCTGGGGCTCGCGGATCTGCACGGCCTCGAGCATGGTGAGGCTGCGCTCCTTCGCCTCGCGCGCGCTCGCCTTGTGGTGCACGCGATAGGCCTCGGCGATCTGGTCGCCGACGGTCTGGACCGGGTTCAGCGAGAACTTCGGGTCCTGCATCACCATGGAGATGTGGCGGCCGCGCAGTTTGCGGCGGCTCGCCTTGTCCATCGTCGTCAAATCCTTGCCGCGGAACTCCATGCGCTTGGCCGTAACCACGCCGGGATGCGGGATCAGGTCGAGGATGGCGCGGCCGGTCATCGACTTGCCGGAGCCGGATTCGCCGACGATGCCCAGTCGCTCGCGGCCAAGGCTGAAGGAGAGGCCGCGCACCGCGTTGACGATGCCGGTCGGTGTATGGAAGTCGACGCGCAGATCGTCGACCGCAAGCAGAGCTTGATCAGACATGCCGCTCACCTCGCATCCAGCACGTCGCGCAACCCGTCGCCGAGCAGGTTGAAGCCGAGCGCGACGACGCAGATGGCGATGCCCGGGAAGGTCGCGACCCACCACTGGTCAAAGATCTGCTCGCGGCCGGTCGAGATCATCGCGCCCCATTCCGGGATCGGCGGCTGGGCGCCGAGACCGAGGAAGCCGAGGCCAGCGGCGATGATGATGATGCCGGCCATGTCGTAGGTGGTACGGACGATCAGTGAGGGCACGCACATCGGCACGACATGCTTGAGCACGATCCGCATCTGGCTCGCGCCCTGCAGGCGCATCGCCGAGATGTAGTCGGCATTGCGGATGATCATCGTCTCGGCGCGGGCGACGCGGGCATAGGGTGGCCAGGCCGTGAAGGCGATGGCGATGACGGCGTTCTCCAGTCCGGGCCCCAGCGCCGCGACGAAGGCGAGCGCCAGCACCAGACGGGGAAAGGCGAGGAACACGTCGGTGATGCGCATCAAGACAGTGTCGACCCAGCCGCCGAAATAGCCGGCGGCGCAGCCGATCAGCAGGCCGAGCGGCCCGACGGTGATGACCACGAGCATGACGATCACCAGCGTGACGCGGGTGCCGTAGACGATGCGGCTGAAGATGTCGCGGCCGAGCGCATCGGTGCCGAACCAGTGCTTGGCCGAGGGCGCCAGCAGGCGCTGGTCGAGCGCCTGCGCCAGCGGATCGTATTGCGCGATCAGCGGCGCGAAGGCCGCGAGTAGCAGCAGGGCCAGCACGATCACGAGGCCGACCACGGCGGCCGGGTTCTTCCTGAAGGCGAGCCATTGCCGGTAGAGTTGGCCGAGCTTGGCCTGCCGGCGCGATTCCGGCGAGGTCGTGGTCAGCCAGGAATGCCAGGTGACGGGAGCGGAGGAAGCGTGGTCGCTCATGGCCATCTCCCTCAGCGCGCCCGCGGATCGGCCAGCCGGCCGAGGATGTCGGAGAACAGGTTGATGGCGATGAAGACGGTGCCGACCACCAGCGTGGCGCCGAGCACCGCGTTCATGTCGGCGTTGAGCAGCGCATTGGTGAGGTAGCGACCGAGGCCGGGCCAGGCGAAGATCGTCTCGGTCAGCACCGCGCCTTCGAGCAGGTGCATGTAGGAGAGCGCGATCACGGTGACGAGCGGCACAAGGGCGTTGCCCAGCGCATGGCCGCAGACGACGCGCCATTCCGACAGCCCCTTCACCCGCGCCGCGACGACATATTGCTGCTGCAGCTCAGTGATCATGAAGCTGCGGGTCATGCGGCTGATATAGGCGACCGAGAGCAGGCCGAGCACGGAGGCCGGCAGGATCAGGTGCCAGAAGGCGTCGACGACTGCCTCCCATTCGCCCTGCATCGCGGCGTCGAGCATGACGATGCCGGTCATCGGCGTGACGAAATCCTCGAAGGCGACCGAGAGGCGGCCCGGACCGGCGACCCAGCCAAGCTTGGCGTAGAACAGCAGGAGCCCCATCAGGCCGAGCCAGAACACCGGGATCGAATAGCCGATCAGCCCGATCACCCGGGCGATCTGGTCGATCCAGCGGCCCTGGTTGACGGCGGCGAGGATGCCGAGCGGGACGCCGAGCGCGACGCCGATCAGCGTGCCGAGCGTCGCGAGCTCCAGCGTCGCCGGAAACACCGTCTTGATGTCGTCGGTGACCTTCTGCGCTGTGAGCACCGAGGTGCCGAGATCGCCGGTGAAGACCTTGCCGATATAGACCGCGAACTGCTGCCAGTACGGCTTGTCGAGGCCGAGCGCGAGCCTGGCCTTGTCATAGACGTCGGCGGGCGCGCGATCGCCGACCACGGCGAGAACCGGATCGATCGGCATGACGCGCGCGATCAGGAAGGTGACCAGCAGCAGGCCGAAGATCGTGATCGCGACCGTGGTCAGCTCGCGTCCGAGGATCTTCGCCCAGCGAACAACGCCACTCTTGGCGCGTGGTGGCGGTGCGGGCGGGGTCGGTGCGGTGATGGAAACCATCGTCGGCTCCGTTCTTCTTGTTCTTGGAGGGCCTCGGCCAGATCAAGCCGGCGCCAATGGCGAGAACCCGCCGCAGCCTGATGATGGGCTACGGCGGGTTCCGCTGGCGAAACGCCTCAGTTCTTGGTGATCGGAGCGTAGAAATTGGTGTCGGAGGTCGGTCCGATCACCCAGTTGCCGACGTTCTTGCGCTGGGCAGAGACTTCGACCTGCTGGAACATGATGACGAAGGGCGAGACCTTCTGATGGTCGCGCTGCAGCTCGCCATAGACGCCGGCGCGCTTGGCCGCGTCGCTCTCCAGGACGTTGGCCTGGGTAACCTTGGTCATGTCCGGGATATCCCAGGCATTACGCCAGGCCAGCGTCTTCGACTTGGCCTCCTCGCCATTGTCCTCGTTGATGGCGAAGGTCTCGGCATTGGTGTGCGGGTCGAGATAGTCCGGGCCCCACTGGCCGATATAGATGTCGTGGGTGCGGGCGCGGTACTTGGTCAGCGTCTGCTTGCCGTCGCCCGGAAGGATCTCGAGCTTGATGCCGGCCTGGGCCCAGGTCGACTGGACCGCCTGGGCGATGTCGGTGATCGGATTGACCGAGCGGGTGTCCATGGTGACCGTGAAGCCGTTCGGCAGGCCGGCCTTGGCGAGCAGTTCCTTGGCCTTGGCGACGTCGAGCTTGTAGGGCCGGTCGGCGATCGCGCCGAGGAAGCCCTTGGGCAGGAAGCTCTCATGGCCCTTATAGGTGCCTTCGACGATATTGCGCTCGATCGAGTCATAGTCGACCAGCCATTTCAGCGCCTCGCGGACCTCGGGCTTGGCGAGATTCGGGTTCTTCTGGTTCAGGCCGAGATAGAGGATGTAGCCTTTGTCGCCCTGGACGATCTCGACATTGGCATTGCTCTTGACCGCCGTCAGTTGGTCCTTGGAGAGGTTGCGGGCGATGTCGATGTCGCCCTTCTCCAGCAGCAGGCGCTGCGAGGCCGGCTCGGCGACATGGCGGACGATGACGCGCTTGGTCTTCGGCGCGCCCTTGTACCAGGCTTCATTGGCGTCGAGCGCATATTGCTCGTTCGGGCGGTAGGTGCGGACCTTGTAGGCGCCCGAGCCGGCCGATGCGAGCTTGAGCCAGCCATTACCCCAGTCGCCGTCCTTCTCATTGGCCTTGACCAGCTTGGAATCGACGATCGAGGCGACGCCCGAGGTCAGGCAGTTCAGGAAGAAGGTCGGCGCAAAGGGCTTGGAGACGGTGACGGTGACGGTTTGGTCGTCGGTCGCCTTGACCTTCTCCAGCACGGTGTCCTTGGTCAGGCCGAACTGGGTGAGGATGAAACCGGGCGACTTGTTGAGCGTCACCGCGCGCTGAAAGGAGTAGACCACGTCGGCGGCGGTGAGCGGATTGCCGGAGTGGAACTTGACGCCCGGCCGGAGCTTGAAGGTGTAGGTCAGGTTGTCGGGGCTTACGGTCCAGCTCTGGGCGAGCTCGCCGACGAGCGCGTTGTTGTTCTTGAGATCGACGCCGATCAGCTTGTCATAAAGATTGGCGCCGACCTCGACGCCCGAGAATTCGAAAGCCTCGGCCGGATCGAGCGTGATGATGTCGTCGATCTGCTTGGCCATGACGATGGTGTCTTTGGGCGTCTGGGCCTGGGCGGTCGTCGCCAGCAGAGCGGCGAAAGCGGAAGCCGCCATCAATTTCGCAACATGACGCATGGAAAATCCCCATTGTGCTGTCTGCGAGCGCTCCCGGGCGCCCGTTGGCGCGCACTCTGTGGCCAGATCGTGTCCGATGTCCAGCAGGGCCAAAGCAGAGTTCGAACGATACCGCGCAGCATGCACGCTTCTTGCGCAACAGCCTGAATTGCCGGCGCATTCCTGCGCACGAACCTGCTTGCTCCGGCGCCTCCTGCCGCTATCGTGACAGGGTCCGGCCGCTCCGGCCGGCTTCGAAGCAAAGCAGGCGCTCGCTCTTGGCCATCATCGCTGCACTGCATCACGTTACCCATTACCGCTATGACCGGCCGGTCACGCTCGGGCCGCAGATCATCCGCCTGAGACCGGCGCCGCATTGCCGCTCGGCGGTGAAGAGCTATTCGCTCAAGGTCACCCCGGCGCAGCATTTCGTGAACTGGCAGCAGGACCCGAACGGCAACTGGCTGGCGCGCTATGTCTTCCCGGAGCCGGTGACCGAGTTCCGCATCGAGGTCGATCTCGTCACCGAGCTCTCGATCATCAATCCGTTCGACTTCTTCGTCGCGGCCGAGGCCGAGGAATTTCCGTTCGCCTATCCCGAGGAACTGCGCGACGAGCTCGCGCCCTATCTCGTCACGGAGCCGGCCGGGCCGCTGCTGAGCGAGTTCATGGCGACGGTCCCACGCGAAAAGACCAACACCGTCAACTTCGTTGTCGACCTCAATGCCCGCCTGCAGCGGATGATCGCCTATGGCATCCGCATGGAGGCCGGCGTCCAGGAGCCGGAGCAGACGCTGGCGATCAGGTCCGGCTCCTGCCGCGACACCTCCTGGCTACTGGTCCAGATCCTGCGCCATCTCGGCCTCGCCGCCCGCTTCGTCTCCGGCTACCTGATCCAGATGAAGGCGGACATCGATCCGCTCGAAGGCCCGCGCGGCACCGACAAGGACTTCACCGACCTGCACGCCTGGGCCGAGGTCTATCTTCCCGGTGCCGGTTGGATCGGGATGGACCCGACCTCCGGCCTGCTTACCGGCGAGGGCCATCTGCCGCTGGCAGCGACGCCGCATTATCGCTCCGCCGCGCCGGTCAGCGGGGTCGCGAGCTATGCCGAGACGCAGTTCGCCTTCGACATGCGCGTCACGCGCGTGCATGAGGTGCCGCGCATCACCCTGCCCTTCTCGGACGAATCCTGGCTCGAGCTCGATCGCCTCGGCGAGACGGTCGAGGCCGATCTGCAGGCGCAGGATGTCCGGCTCACCATGGGCGGCGAGCCGACCTTCGTCTCGATCGACGACCAGACCGGCGAGGAATGGAACACCGCGGCTGTCGGCCCGACCAAGCGCGAGCGCGCTGACGTGCTGATCCGGCGCCTGCGCGAGCGTTTCGCGCCGGGCGGCATGCTGCATTACGGCCAGGGCAAATGGTATCCGGGCGAGAGCCTGCCGCGCTGGGCCTTCGCACTCTACTGGCGCGAGGATGGCGAGCCGATCTGGCGCAACGCTGCGCTGATCGCGCGCGAGCCCGGCGCCAAGACCGGCGGTGATCGTGAGCACGAGGTCGTGCCGAGCCCGGCTGCGGTCGAGACGCTCGCTGCGGGCCTGTCCGAGCGGCTCGGCCTCGGCGCGGATTATGTGCTGCCGGCCTATGAGGACACCGGCCACTGGCTGGTGAAGGAAGGCCAGCTGCCCGAGAATGTCGACCCGCTCGACCCGAAGCTGTCCGACCCCGAGGAGCGCGCCCGCATGGTCCGCGTCTTCGAACGCGGGCTGGGCAAGCCGAGCGGCTATGTCATCCCGGTCCAGCGCTGGCAGGCGGCGGCGGAAGACCGGCGCTGGCGCTCGGAGAAATGGAAGCTCCGGCGCGGCAAGCTCTTCCTGGTTCCGGGCGATTCACCCGTCGGCTTCCGACTGCCGCTCGGATCACTGCCGCATGTGCCGGCGAAGGCCTATCCGCATATCCACCCGCAGGACCCGCTGGAGCCGCGCGGACCGCTGCCACCCGCCACGGCCGGCTCACCTGGCGCACCACGCGCCGCCGATCCGCCGCCAGGCTTCGACGGGCCGATCCAGCCGACGCGGCCGGCCGGAAGCAGCGAGCCCCAGACTCCGCGCCAGGACATCGTCGAGCAGGAGCTCGGCGCCGAGTCGGTACGTACCGCGCTCAGCATCGAGGTGCGCGACGGCGTGCTCTGCGTCTTCCTGCCGCCGGTCGAGCGACTGGAGGATTATCTCGACCTGATCGCCAGCATCGAGGCCACGGCGGAAGAGACAGGCCAGCCGGTCCATATCGAGGGCTATGCGCCACCACATGACCCGCGCCTCAACGTCATCAAGGTCACGCCCGATCCCGGCGTGATCGAGGTCAACATCCATCCGGCGAAGAACTGGGCGGAGGCGGTCGCGATCACCCGCGGCGTCTATGAGGAAGCCCGCCAGTCCCGGCTCTGCGCCGAGAAATTCATGGTCGACGGCCGCCATACCGGCACCGGCGGCGGCAACCATGTCGTGCTGGGCGGCGTCACTCCAGCCGACAGCCCGTTCCTGCGCCGGCCGGACCTGCTCAAGAGCATCGTGCTCTACTGGCAGCGCCACCCTTCCCTGTCCTATCTGTTTTCCGGCCTGTTCATCGGCCCGACCAGCCAGGCGCCGCGCATCGACGAAGCCCGGCACGACCAGCTCTACGAGCTCGAGATCGCGCTGGCGCAGACGCCCGGCCCGCAGGATCCCGCAATCCCGCTCTGGCTGGTCGACCGGCTCTACCGCAACCTCCTGATCGACGTCTCCGGCAATACCCACCGCACCGAAATCTGCATCGACAAGCTCTATTCGCCGGATGGACCGACCGGCCGGCTCGGGCTGATCGAGTTCCGCTCCTTCGAGATGCCGCCGGATGCGCGCATGTCGCTGGCGCAGCAGCTCCTGATCCGGGCGCTGGTCGCCTGGTTCTGGCGCGAGCCGCAGGCCGGCAAGCTCGTGCGCTGGGGCACCAGCCTGCACGACCGCTTCATGCTGCCGGAACTCGTCTGGCAGGATTTCCGCGATGTGCTCGCCGATCTCGAGCGCGCCGGCTATCGCTTCGATCCGGCCTGGTTCGCGGCGCAGTACGAGTTCCGCTTCCCGTTCTTCGGCAGGGTCAACCAGGGCGGCGTCGAGCTGGAGCTGCGCCAGGCGCTCGAGCCCTGGCACGTCATGGGCGAGGAAGGCGCGATCGGCGGTACGGTGCGCTATGTCGATTCCTCGGTCGAGCGGCTGCAGGTCAAGGCGAGCGGCCTGACCCCCGGCCGGCATGTCATCACCTGCAATGGCCGGGCGCTGCCGCTGACCGAGATCGCCGCCGGCATCAGCATCGCCGGCCTGCGCTTCAAGGCCTGGCAGCCGGCCTCGGGCCTGCATCCGACGATTCCGGTGCATGCGCCGCTGACCTTCGACATCGTCGACACCTGGGCTGGCCGCGCGCTCGGCGGCTGCGTCTACCATGTCGCCCATCCCGGCGGTCGCAATTACGAGACACCGCCGGTGAATTCCTACGAGGCGGAGGCCAGGAGGCTGGCCCGCTTCGAGGCGATCGGCCATAGTCCGGGGCCGCTGGCGATTCCCGTGGAAGAGCGTAGTCCGGAGTTTCCGATGACCCTCGACCTGCGGCGCCCGCTCGGGGTTTGAGGTCAAGGATGGCTCTGCAGCGCCGATCGAGTTCGACGCGGGCGCGCAGCGAGCGCCGCAATGCCCTGCTCGCAGGCTATCGGCCGCTGCCCGGCGCCTATGACGAGCTGATGGCGCCGGATGGCTCGATCCGGCCGCATTGGGAGCCGTTCCTGGCCGAATGGTCGGCGCTCTCGGGCGACGAATTGCAACGCCGCTTCGGCCTCGCCGACCGGCATGTCCGCGACACCGGCGTCTCCTATCGCGTCCATGGCGATCTCGACGAGAGCGATCCTCTCGCCAGCGAGCGCTCCTGGCCGCTGAACCACGCGCCCCTCGTGCTCACCGGGCAGGAATGGCAGGCGATCGCCGCCGGCGTCGCCCAGCGTGCGCAACTGCTCGATGCCGTGCTCGGCGACATCTACGGCCCCGGCAAGCTCGTGGCCGGCGGGGCGCTGCCGGCCGCTGCCATCACCGGCAGCCCCGATTATCTCAGGCCTGTTCAAGGCACGGCCGGTGCCGGGCAGCTGCAGATCTACGCCGCCGATCTCGGTCGCGGGCCGGACGGGCGCTGGTGGGTGCTGAACGACCGCACCCAGGCCCCCTCCGGCGCAGGCTATGCGCTGGAGAACCGGCTCGCCATCGGCCGCGCCTTCCCGGATCTGTTCCGGACGATGAATGTCGAGCGGCTCGCCGCCTTCTTCCAGGGCTTCCGCGCCGGGCTCGTCTCGCGGGCCAAGCGGATCGAGCCGCGCATCTGCCTGCTGACGCCGGGCCAGATGAACGAGAGCTATTTCGAACAGGCCTATCTCGCCCGCTATCTCGGTTTCCTCCTCGTCGAGGGCGGCGACCTCGTCATGCGCGACGGGCTGGTGCATGTGCGGACCATCGCCGGCTTCAAACGCGCCGATGTGATCTGGCGGCGGATCGACGGCGATTTCGCCGACCCGATCGAACTCAATGCCGCCTCGGCATTGGGGGTGCCCGGTCTTGTCGAGGCAGTGCGGGCCGAGAACGTCGTCGTCGCCAACGGGCTCGGCTCCGGCGTGGTCGAGGCACGGGCGCTGATGGGCTTCATGCCGCGCCTCGCCCGCGAGATGCTTGGCGAGGAGCTGATCCTGCCGAACATCGCGACCTGGTGGTGCGGCCAGCCACGCGAGCGCGGGATCGTGCTCGACCGTCTCAACGAGATGAGCGTCTCCGCCGCGTTCCGCGCGCCCGGCGATGGGCTCGACGGCGGCACGGTGCTGGTCGCCGATCTCGACAGGAGCGAGCGCGAGGCCCTGCGCACCCGCATCGGCGAACGCGGCCTCGACTATGTCGGGCAGGAGGTGGTCAGGCTCTCGACCATGCCGGTGATGCAGGGCGGCCGGCTCGAGCCCCGCCCAATGACGCTGCGTGTCTTCGCCGCCGCGACGCCCGATGGCTGGCAGGTGATGCCGGGCGGCTTCTGCCGAATCTCCGAGGAATGCGATGCGCGCGCTGTGACGATGCGCTCGGGCGTGCGCTCCAGCGACGTCTGGGTCACCTCCGACCAGCCAGTCGATCAGGTGACGCTGCTGCCGAGCCCGGACCGGATCGGCATCCGCCGCATCGTCGGCATCCTGCCGAGCCGCGCCGCCGACAACCTGTTCTGGCTCGGGCGCTATCTGGAACGCAGCGAGGCGACGCTGCGCCTGGTGCGCGCCCTGCTCGGGCGCCTGATCAATGCCGACGACCAGGCGCCGGGCCATGCCGAGACGATCAAGCGGCTCGCCAATCTGCTCGTCGCTTGGGGTGCGGCGCCGACAGCCGCCAAGGCCCGGTCGGTTGCCGGCCAGGCGCGCTCCGCTTTGCACGATTTCGACCAGTATGGCTCGGCCGCCGCCTCGGTCCGCGAAGCGCGGCGCACTGCCTCCGTCATCCGCGAGCGGCTCTCGGTCGATGCCTGGCGCCTGTTCGGCGACCTGCAGCGCCAGCTCGCCGATCCCGGCAAGCCCTCCAGCGAAGGCGAGGCCTTCGAGATCGCCGACAGCGGGCTGAAATCGCTCGCCGCCTTCTCCGGCCTCTCGCAGGAGAACATGGTGCGCGGCGCCGGCTGGCGCTTCCTCGATATCGGCCGACGGATCGAACGTGGCGTCACCACCTGCCGCTTCGCCCGCCATTTCGTCGAGAACGACGCGCCCGGCAATTGCCTCGACGCCCTGCTCGACCTCACGGACTCGCAGATCACCTATCGCTCGCGCTACATGCTCGGCGCCGCGCTGCAGCCGGTTCTCGATCTCGTCATGCTCGACCCCTATAACCCGCGCTCAGTCGCCTTCCAGATCGAGCAGCTCGATGCCGAGATCGCCGCTTTGCCCGCGCTCAACGATGACGGCATGCTGGAGGAGCCGCGCCGGCTCGCGCTCAAGCTCGCCGCCGAAAGCCGCACCGCCGAGGCCGGCCGGCTCGACCGCACCGGCATCCTGTTCTTCGAGCAATTGCTGATGGGGCTCTCCAACGCAGTGGCCGAGCGCTATTTCCTGCAGAACTCCAGGCCGGAAGGTTCGCGGATGACGCGACTCGCGTAAGGGAGTCCGCGTGATCTACGCCATTCGCCATCTCACGGCTTACGCCTATAGCCGCCCGGTGCCGTTCGCACGCTGCATCCTGCGCGTGCTGCCGCGCGACGGGGTGGGCCAGCGCGTGCTGACGAGCGCGCTGGCCGTGACGCCGCGCGGCGCGGAGCGGCGGGACGGGATCTGCTTCTTCGGCAACCGCACGACCGCGCTGACCATCGCCAAGCCGCACCGCGAACTCAGAATCGAGATGACCTCGCGGGTCGAGGTGGTGCGGGCTGCCGCCCCTTTCCCTGCGATCACCCGAAACTGGGAACAGGTCGCCGAGCTCGCGCTTGCGGCGCAGAGCCTGTCTGCGGATTCCCCGGCGCAATATCTCTATCCCAGTCGGCTGGCGCCGACCGTGGCAGAGATCACCGACTATGCCCGCAGGAGCTTTCCGGCGAAACGGCCGGTCTTCGAGGCCGCCTGCGAGCTGATGGGCCGCATCCGTAAGGAGTTTCGCTACGACCCGGAAGCGACCGAGGTCGCGACGCCGATCCGCGAGGCTTTCGCCGCCCGGCACGGCGTCTGCCAGGACTTCGCCCACATCATGATCGCCGGCCTCAGGGGCCTCGGCCTACCGGCCGCCTATGTCAGCGGCTATCTGCGCACCATTCCGCCGCCGGGCCAGGCGAGGCTCGAAGGTGCGGACGCGACCCATGCCTGGGTGATGCTCTGGTGCGGGCCGGAGACCGGCTGGATCGGCCTCGACCCGACCAATGACCTGATCGTCGCCGACGACCACATCATCACCGCCAGGGGGCGCGATTATGCCGACGTCTCGCCGCTCGACGGCGTGCTGGTCGGGCCCGGCAGCCAGAAGCTGGACGTCAAGGTCGACGTCATCCCGGTGACCTCGTGACCCGACCCGCAATAAGCGGCATCCTGTTCGACAAGGACGGCACGCTGATCGACTACCAGGCGAGCTGGGCCCCGACCAATCTCAGCGCCGGTCGGCTCGCGGCCAGGGGCGACGCCGATCTGGCGGCGCGGCTTTTGACCGTGGCCGGCGTCGATCCGGCGACCGGCTATGCAACCTCCGACGGACTGCTCGCCTCCGGCAATACCGAGGATGTGGCGCAGGCCTGGATCGAAGTCGGCAGCCCGTTCGGCATGGCCGAATTGACCGACCGGCTGGATACCCTCTTTCGGTCCGCCGTCGTCGCGGCCGTGCCGGTCTGCGATCTGTCCGCCCTGTTCGCCAGCCTCACCGGCCGCGGGCTCGTCCTCGGCATCGCCTCCAGCGACAGCGAAGCGGCGGTGGCGGCGACGGCAGAACGCTTCGGCCTCGAACCACATCTGGCTTTCCTGTGCGGCTATGATTCCGGCCATGGCGCCAAGCCCGGGCGTGGCATGGTCGACGGCTTCTGCGCCGCGACCGACCTGCCGACGGACGCCGTCGCCGTCGTCGGCGACTCCACCCATGACATGCACATGGCCGCGGCAGCAGGCGCAGGCTATCGCATCGCCGTGCTAACCGGCGCCGGCAGCGCCGAAACTCTGCGCCCGCTCAGCCATCTCCTGCTGCCGAGCATCGCGACGCTGGAGCAGGCGCTGTTCGCCTGAGCGGGATAGCCAAGCAGATGTGAAAAGGGCCGCGCTTGCGGCGCGGCCCTCACTGTCTGCCTGAAGGCTCGTCTCAGGCGAGCGTGTAGGCGGTCTTCACCGTGGTGTAGAACTCGCGGGCATAGGCGCCCTGCTCGCGCGGGCCGTAGCTCGAGCCCTTACGGCCACCGAAGGGCACATGGTAGTCGACGCCCGCCGTGGCGAGGTTGACCATCACCATGCCGGCCTCGGCATTGCGCTTGAAGTGCGTCGCATGCTTCAGCGAGGTCGTGCAGATGCCAGAGGACAGGCCGAACTCGGTGTCGTTGGCGACGGCGAGCGCCTCCTCGTAATCCTTGACGCGGACGACGTTGGCGACCGGGCCGAAGACCTCTTCGCGCGAGATGCGCATGGCATTGGTGGTCTCGGTGAACAGCGCCGGCTGCAAATAGAAGCCGGGGGTCTCGCGGTTGAGCAGTTCGCCGCCCCAGGCGAGCTTGCCGCCCTCGTCACGGGCGATCTGGATGTATTTCAGGTTCTGGTCGAGCTGGCTCTGGTCGACGACCGGGCCGATCGTGGTGCCGGCCTTGAGCGCGTCGTCGACGGTGACGCCCTTCAGCCGCTCGATCGCCGCCTCGACGAAGCGGTCATGGATGCCGGCCTGGACGATCAGGCGCGAGGAGGCCGTGCAACGCTGGCCGGTCGAGAAGAACGCTCCCTGGACCGCAGCCTCGACCGCGGTCTTGAGGTCGGCGTCATCGAGCACGACGAGCGGGTTCTTGCCGCCCATCTCGAGCTGGACCTTCTTCATAGGGTTGCCGGCGATGCAGGCGGCGGCGACCTTGCGGCCGGTCGAGACCGAGCCGGTGAAGCTGATCGCGTGCACATCCTTGTGCTCGAGCAGGGCCTGGCCGACGACCGAGCCGCGGCCCATCACTAGGTTGAGCACGCCCTTGGGCAGGCCGGCGCGCTGGATGATGTCGACCAGCGCCCAGGCTGAGCCGGGGACGAGATCGGCCGGCTTGATCACGACGCAATTGCCGTAGGCCAAAGCAGGAGCGATCTTCCAGGCCGGGATCGCGATCGGAAAGTTCCAGGGCGTGATCATGCCGATGATGCCGACCGGCTCGC
The DNA here is from genome assembly GCF_053645455.1 of Allobosea sp. NPDC055332. Lineage (NCBI taxonomy): Bacteria > Pseudomonadati > Pseudomonadota > Alphaproteobacteria > Hyphomicrobiales > Alloboseaceae > Allobosea > Allobosea sp. NPDC055332. The sequence continues at coordinate 1,102,940 of NZ_JBSHMO010000002.1, forward strand.
GCGTGACCTCGACGCCGACGCCGGGGCGCACGGAGGGAATGCTCTCGCCGCCCAGGCGCAGGCACTCACCGGCGAAGAAGGCGAAGATCTGGCCGGCTCTTGTCGCCTCGCCGATGCCCTCCGGCAGGGTCTTGCCCTCTTCACGCGAGAGCAGGCGGCCGAGCTCGTCCTTGCGGGCGAGGATCTCGTCGGAAGCCTTCTTCAGGACCTCGTAGCGCTCCTGCGGGGTGGTGCGGCTCCAGGCCGGGAAGGCGGCCTTGGCGGCGGCGACGGCGTTGTTCAGATCCTCGACCGAGCCTTGCGAATACTCGCCGACGACGTCGTTGGTGTTGGAGGGGTTGATGTTGCGCGAAGCGTTCTGCGAGCCGGCCCATTCGCCGGCGATCAGGTTCTTGAAGGGAGCATTCATCGCAAAGCCTCTTGCTTGACCAAACTTGCCTAACCGAAAGAGGAGCCGGTCTTAACCGGTTTAGGTCGCCAAGGCCATGCGGCCGGCCCGGTGAGGGCTATGCGCGCCCCGCCTTGGGCGCATGCGCCGCGCTGGAAGGCCACATGCCGATCCGCCGCAGCAACGCGGGACGATCGCAAAGAGCGGGTTTGATCCGAGCGCTTTTGCCGAATTGTAAGCTTTGCTGTGTGAAATGCCCGCGTGCAGACACCGCCGCCTTATCGCTCTCCGGGCTTCGATACGATGCGCGAACAGGCGCGTCTCGATGCGCTCGCGCGCTATGACGTGCTCGACACGCCGCCGGATGAGACCTTCGATCGCCTGACCCGACTGGCCAAGCACATTTTCGGCGTGTCGATGTCGACCATCACCTTCATCGACGGCCACCGCCAATGGTTCAAGTCACAGCAGGGGATGGCGACCTGCGAAACCGACCGGGCGCCGGCATTCTGCAACGTCGCCATCGAGCAGCCCATGCCGCTGGTCGTGTCCGACGCAACCGCGGACGAGCGTTTTCTCGATAATCCTTTCGTCGTCGGCGAGCCTCATGTTCGCTTCTACGCAGGCATGCCGTTGCGCGCGCCCGGCGGTCACGCGATCGGCACCTTGTGCGTCATAGATCCGAGGCCGCGGGACTTCAGCCCGCAGGACCAGGAAATCCTGACCGACCTCGGCGCCCTGGCAATGGAAGTCCTGGAATTCAGGCGTCGTTCGCTTTCACCGGGGAACGGAGACGCGGCGGGCGAAGCCGGCCAACCGGGCTTGGCAAGGGAGTTCGCCAATGGCCGGAGCGTGCTGAAGGCCGGGCGCATCGTCTTCAACAACAGCCGCGCGATCGTCAAATGCACGGTGCGGCAACTCTCGCCGGACACTGCAGTGGTGCACGTCATCAGCACGGCGAAGATCCCGGACAGGATCGCGCTGATGATCGACGCGGATGCGAGCTCCAGGCTCTGCTCGGTGAGCTCCCGGGCAGAGCAGCATCTCGCGCTCGCCTTCGAGAGCTGAGGCTTGGCCAGCGACCGGGTGCACCCTGCGGCAGGAAGCCGGCAGCGGGCCTTGGAGAGGCGGTTCAGCGCAGTTTATCGCCGCTATTTCAGCTTGCTTTCACCTTTGTCTGGTTTGGTCGAGCGGCAATGAAGCTTGCTCGCAACGTGTTCTCCAAGAATAGCCGCAACCAGGAGCAGGCAACCTCCGCCCGTCCGCTCCCCTGGCGCGCAGCGATGCTGGTCGCGGGCATCGTGTTCGCTGCCGCGCTGTTCGGCCACCTCACCCGGCCGCTCGGCTTTCTCTCCACTTTCTGGCCGGCCAATGCCCTGTTGATGGGCGTGATGGTGCGCAATCCCGGCTGGGCCGGACCACTCGGCTGGACAGGCGCTGCGATAGGGTATCTCGCCGCCGATTTCGCCATGGGCGGCGCCCCCGGCATCACGCTCTGGCTGACAGCGGGCAACCTGACCACCGCCAGCGTCGGATATCTGCTGTTCCAGCGCGTCGCCGGAACGGATCGCCGGCTCGAACGGCCGCAATCCCTGCTGTTCCTGCTGCTGGTCGCCCTTGCCGCCGCAGCTTCAGCCGCCATCGTCGGCAGCGGCTGCCTCGTCGTCTATTTCGGCCAGCCGCCGATGCAGGCCTTCGAGTTCTTCCTGACCAGCGAGTTCTCCAGCAATCTCGTCGTCCTGCCGATGGTCCTGACGGCGCCGCCACTTGCCGAACTGGCACGACGGCTGCGTACGCACGCAGCGCCAGGCAGATGGCGGCCGAAGGCGGTCCTTCCCAGTGTCGCCTTGCTGGCTTCGATGTTCGTCGCCACCACGATCGGCGGCTCCAGCGCGATCGCGATCCCGGTCCCTGCGATCCTCTGGTGCGCGCTGAGCTACGGCGTCTTCCCGACCGCGGTGCTGACCTTCGGGCTCGGGCTCTGGCAATGCACGGTGCTGCTCGCCAGGCTGACGCCGGGCACCGCCGAATATGCGGCCGCCCTCACCTCGCATCGCTTCGGCGTCGCCCTGTTCTCGCTCGGGCCGATCATGGTGGCGACGATCAACGCCGCCCGCTCGCGCCTGCTGAGCGAACTCGACCTTGCCGCCAACCAGGACGTCCTGACCCGGACCCTGTCGCGCCGCGCCTTCCTGGCGCGCAGCGAGGCCGTGCTGGCGGCGAGCTTTGCCACGAACCAGCCGGTGGCCTTGCTGATGCTCGATGTCGACCGGTTCAAGCTGATCAACGACAAATACGGCCACGCGATCGGAGACGAAGTGCTCATCGCCCTGGCGGAGAGCGTCTCGAACATGCTGCGGCGAACCGACCTGTTCGGGCGGATCGGCGGCGAGGAGTTCGCCATCCTCCTGCCAGGATTGACGCAGCCCGAGGTGGTCACGCTGGCCGAACGGATGCGCGATGGCTGCGCCCGGCTGCGCATCCCGGTCGACGGCGGCGCGCCGCTCGCGCTCACGGTCAGCATCGGGCTCGTCTGGGGGACGATGGGGCCGGACTGCTCACTGCAGAAGCTGCTGAAGCAGGCGGACGATGCCCTCTACCGGGCCAAGCGGACGGGCCGCGATCGCGTCATCGAGATGATGCTGCGCGCGGCCTGAGCAGGCGGCCGGGCTCAGCCGGGCGTTGCCGAGCCGGTGATCCGCTCCTGCCGCACCTCCGTCCTGGCTGCGAGCCGGCCGATCAGGAAGGTCGCGAGGCTCGACCAGGCGACTCCGAGGCACCAGCCGCCGAGCACGTCGCTCGGCCAGTGCACGCCGAGATAGATCCGGCTGAGGCCGATCGCGATCATCAGGATCCAGGCGACCCACAGGCAGAGCCGGGCGATGTCGGCACGGCGCGAGGCGATGCCGACGAAGCTGGCGATGTTGAGCAACACTACCGCCGCCAGGAAGGCGTGACCGCTCGGGAAGCTCGCGGTGAAGGTCAGCGCGGCATGCTCGACGATATCGGGCCGCTCGCGGCCGAAGGCGAGCTTCAGCAGCGTGCTCGCCGCAGTCGCGGCCAGGACGCTGGCCAGCAGGCCGACCGCCAGCGGACGGTGGCCGCAGAGCCGCAAGGTCAGGGCCGCGATCACGGTCGCGATCCCCAATCCGATGAAGCTGCCCAGCGCGGTCAGGTCGCGCATCATCTCGCGGAACCAGGCCGGGCCGAGCGGAACGGAGGGGTTTGCCGGGTCGCGAAACAGCATCACCAGGGCGCTGTCGATCGCGGAACTGCCGTCGGAGACGACATAAAAGGCCAGGCCCAGAAACGCGAAGATCGCCGCGACAGGCAGGAGAAAGCGCGGCTGGAGGAGGAACATCGAACGCCTCATGAAGGGAACTGGTACTCGGCTGGATAAGGCAGGGGTTCGATCTGGAGCTCGGCTGGCCGGGCGGCGATCACGCGCAGCGCGCCCGGGAGCAGACGGTAGGTGAACGGGCTGGCGCGGCGCTCGACCTCGCCATCGAAGGTGACATGGCCGCGGCGCTTGTCGCGGCGGATGATCGTCACGGCCGTGCCGGTCAGCGAAACGAGGTTGTGCGAGTTGCGCCAGCCGCCAGTCAGCATCGAGAAGGCGGCCTTGCAGCGCGACAGCAGGCCACCGGTGTCGAGGATGTGGACCTCGAACTCGCCGCCGTCGAGACGGCTGCGGCGCCATTCGGCTCCGTCAAACTGGTTGACGGTGACGAGGACCGCATCGGCCTCGACCTGGCGGCGCTCGCCGGCGATCTCCATCTCGATCCTGATCGAGCGGGTGAACAGGATCGCGCGGGTCGCGGCGAAGAGAAAGGCGATCAGCCTGCTGAAGGGAAAGCGCCGGCGCGCATATTCGCGCTGGCGCGCCATCAGGCTGAAGAAGCCCATGCCCGAGATCGAATGGAACAGCCGGCCGTTGACGCTGCCGATATCCATCGCCACCGGTTCGCCCTCGCAGATCGCCGCGATCTGCTGCTCCGGTGTGCCGATGAGACCGAGGTCACGGCCGAGCACGTTGACCGTGCCGAGCGGCAGCACGGCGACGGTGCGCTTGCACTCCACCAGGATCGGCAGGGCTCCGTTGATGCTGCCGTCGCCGCCGGCGATGACCGGAATCGTCGCTTCGTCGGCCACCGCGATTCGCAGGCGCTCCTGCAATCGGCGCGGCGGCACGAGTTCGACCTCGGCCCGGCAGCCAGCGGCCTCGAATGCCGCTGCGATGCGCCGCGAGAAGGCGCCGGCTCCCGCCTCCAGCACGGCGCCGGCCCGCGCATTGGCGATGACGCGGAAGCAGCGCGGCTGCGTGTCCGCCTCGAGCTCGGGCAACGGGTCCGACAAGTTCGCCATGTCAGGCGGCGATATGGGCGTCCCTCTTGTCGGGAACAAGGCGGGTCGTGGCCGGCGCGAATTGAGCCTGCTCGTCCTCGACCTCTTCGGTGATGACGTCGAAACGCTGCAGCCAGTGCGGGCCGAAGGAGGTCAGCATAGGCACATCGGCGGCGTCCCGGCCACGGGCGATGACGATGCGGCCGATGCGGCGCCGGTTGTGGCGAGCGTCGAATGCGTGCCAGCGCCCGCCGAGCCAGACTTCGAACCAGGCATTGAAATCCATCGGCGCCGGATCGGGCGGGACGCCGATGTCGCCGAGATAGCCGTTGCAGTACCGCGCCGGAATGTTGAGGCAGCGGCAGAGAGCGATCGCGAGATGGGCGAAGTCCCGGCAGACGCCGATGCGTTCGTTGAAGGTCTCCGCAGCGGTTCGCGTGTTGCGCGCGAAGGCGTAGCCGAAACTGACGTGATTGTGGACGAACTGGGTCACGGCCTGAACGCGGGCCCAGCCCGGCCTGACCTGGCCGAACAGGCTCCAGGCATTGTCCGCCAGCCGATCGGTCTCGCAATAGCGGCTGCCGAGCAGATAGGGCAGCACCGCATCCGGCAACTCCGCCGGCATGTCTTCGCTGGCCGAGAAATCGGCGCCGTCGGGCTCGCCATCATCAAGGATGAGCCCCTCGCAAGCGAGCGTGACGCCACCCGCGGGCGCAGTGAAGCGGCGGCAGATATTGCCGAACGCATCGAGATGCTGGCTCAGCGCGATCGGCCTGCCAGAGCCGCGCAACGGAGACACACGCATCTCGTCCGGGCGGATCAGATCGTGCCGGCGCGACGGGTGGACGTCGAGCAGCGTGAGCAAGGCGGTCGGCTGCTCGCAAACGAGCTCGATCCGGTAGCCATAGCGGATATGCATGATGACCTCGACGCTGCGCTATGGGAGCTGGCCCGCCGCGGCGGACGCCCCCGGCCGGCATTCAACGACGCACGGCATCGGCCGAAGTTCCCTGCCCGCCGCGTGCTTTCACACATAAAAAAGGTGCGGGCCTTTCGGCCCGCACCACGCAATCACGACGATCCGGCTGGGGGGATAGCGACCGTCGCGAGTTGCGCCTTTGTGTGGAACGCCGGCCCTGCGGCGCGCTCTCACATCATCCAGTACGGCATCGTGCCGTAGTAATCGTGGACGCGCTTGCCGTACTCCTTGTCGTGCCAGTCCGGCTCGCCATCGGCGCCGTACATCGGGGCCGCCTCCAGCTTCTCGCGGGTCAGGGGCACCACATAGCCGCCCTTCTCGACATCATAGTCGAGCATGCTCCACGGGATCGGATGATATTTCTCGCCCAAACCGAGAAAGCCGCCGAAGGACATGATCGCGTAGGCGACCTTGCCGGTCGCCTTGTCGAGCATCACGTCGTAGATCGAGCCGAGATGCTCGCCGGTGGTGTTGTAGACCTCGGTACCGGCGACGCGCGCTCCGGCGATCAACGGATTGGCAGCGTGAGAGGCTGCGGTCATCGTAGCGCTCATCGGTCCCTCCATGAATAGTCATCGGGCCGACATGCCAGCCGGCTCGTCCCATCAACCCGACGGATGCATCCGGGTTCCCTGCGCGACAGACAAAAAATGCATTGCCGGGAAAGGTCCGCGGAAGGCTTCCCCGAGCGTCCGGAGGCGTGACAGGAAGCCCGGCCGGCCGGGCTGCGGAACAAATGCCGGCCAGCCCGGTTTGAGGGTGGATCGAGCGTGCGGCTCCAGCCGGCGCGATCCGGGCGGCGAGCGAGCGTCAATCAGGCGCTGCCGGGCATCATACCCGCGGCACACCAGGACATCGCGCTTTGCATGTCTCGTCGCACAGCCGTCGGCCCTCAAGGGAAGGAAACGTCCGATGCTCAGGAAGCTTCTATTGGTAACCGCCGCAGTGGCCGCGCTCGGCGCCTGTACCCCCCGCGAGGAACGGACCGCGACCGGTGCGTTGATCGGCGCCGGTGCGGGCGCCCTGATCGGCGGCGCCGCGACGGGTCGTGCCGGCGGAGCCCTGGCGGGCGCCGCGATCGGCGGAGCCGGCGGCGCGATCATCGGCAATGCGACCTCGCCGGATCAGATCTGCTACGGCCGTGACGAGTGGGGCCGGCGCGTTCGCTACGCCTGCTGAGAGCCCGGCACCGAGACGAAGCAAGCCAGGGAGTTCCCTGGCTTGCTTTGCTGCGTTCGCAATGACGGTCGCAGCGCTCAGACCGCCCCGTAGGGCCCGAACCTGCCGACGAAGCGGTGGCGCCCTCCCGGGTAGAGCAGCCGCACCGCCGTGATCGGCTCGGCCTGGTTCCAGGTCCGGCGCTCGACCAGCAGGCAAGGCTCGCCCGCATCGATCTTCAAAAGTTCCGCCTCCTGCGGCTCGGCCGCCACGGCGCTGATCGCGTGTTCGGCCTGCGTCCACAGGCTGTTCTGCAGCAGCCAGTCACCCGGCGGCGTCTCGGCGAAGCTTTCGTCGGCGACCTGCGGGATGGTCGCGATATGGATCACCCGGTCTTCCAGCACATGCGGCGCACCATCGGCGAAATGCAGCAAGGTGAGATGCGCGACATTGGCCGAGCGGCCGAGTTCGAAGCGGGCGGCGAGCTCGCGCGGCGCCTTGCCGTCGCTCCGTTGCAGGATGCGATAGCTGTAGGCCTGCCCGAGTTCGCGCACCTCCTGCGGGATCGAGAGAATGTCGAGCATGGCATGGCTCGCCGGCGGGCTCGCCACGATCGTGCCAGAGCGACGTCGGCGCGTGATCAGCCCTTCGCGGGCAAGCTGCGCCAGCGCCCGGTGGACGGTCATGCGCGAGGCGCCGAGCCGCTCCATCAAGGCATGCTCGGCCGGCACTGCCGTCCCCGGCGGCCAGGTGCCTGCCAGGATCAGATCGCGGATGGCGCGACGGATCTGGTCGTAGAGCGGCCCGGCTCCGTCCAGCGTCACGGCGTCGATCTGAGTGGCTGACATGGCTCCCTGTCTTCAGGCGAGGAGGTTGCGGATCACCTGGCCATAGCGGGCAGCGATGCGGGCGCGGTCAATGTGCCGGCCGCCGCTGACCACAGGCTTTCCACCGACGATCACCTCCCCGACCGGCAAGGCCGGCGCCGCGAAGATCGCGCTGTCGAGCGCGAAGTCGCCGCCCTTGCCGACGATCGCGGGATGCTCGGCATCGAGGGTGACGAAGTCGGCGCGGCGGCCGACGGCGATCGCGCCGATGTCGCGACCACAGGCCTGTGCACCGCCGGCGCAGGCATCCTGCCAGAGCCGTAAACCAGCAGAGACGCCGGGCTGCGCCCAGAGCGCGCGGCGCCGATCACGCAGGCGCTGCGAATATTCGAGCAGGCGCAGTTCGCCGCCGGCGCCGATCTCGACATTGGAATCGCTGCCGACGCCGATGCGCCCGCCCTTTTCGCGATAGCGCACGCCATCGAAGATGCCGTCGCCGAGATTGGCCTCGGTGATCGGGCAGAGACCCGCGACCGCACCGGAGAGCGCCATCGCATCGCGCTCGGCGTCGCTGAGATGGGTGGCGTGTATCAGGCACCAGCGCTCGTTCACCGCGGTGTTCTGCATCAGGAGCTCGACCGGGCGGCGGCCGGTGATGGCGAGGCTGTCCTCGACCTCGCGGGTCTGCTCAGCGACATGGATGTGCAAGGGCACGCGCGGCCGAAGCTCCGCGACCCAGTCGAGGTCTTCGAGCGCCACCGCGCGTAGCGAATGCGGCGCCATGCCGACGCGGGCATCGGGAAGGCCGGCGACCGCGTTCTCGCTGCCTTCGATCAGGAGCGCATAGGCATCACGATCGTTCAGGAAGCGGCGCTGGCCGGGTGCGGCCGGCGCCTTGCCGAAATTGCCATAGCGATAGAGCACCGGCAGCAGGGTCAGCCCGATGCCGGTCTCGTCAGCCGCCGCCGCGATCGCCCCGCCCATGGCGGCGATGTCGGCATAGGCGCGGCCGTCCTTGTCGTGATGGAGATAGTGGAACTCGGCGAGCGCCGTGAAGCCGCCCTCCAGCATCTCGACCATGGCCTGCGCCGCGATCGCCTGGACGTCGTCGGGGCTGAGCCGGTCGAGGAAGCGATACATCACCTCGCGCCAGGTCCAGAAGGAATCCTCGGAGGCGCCGCGGCGCTCGGCCAGGCCCGCCATGCCGCGCTGGAAGGTGTGGCTGTGCAGATTGGGCAGGCCGGGGAGCGCCAACCCTGCGAGCTTCGTCGCGCCGGCGGGCGCCGCCTGCCCCACCGCGACCGACATGATCGTTCCATGATCGAGCGTCAGCGTGACGTTCTCGGCGAAGCCGTCGGGCAGCAGCGCCTGGGCGAGATGGAGTGTCGTGTGTCCGGTCACGCGGTCGTCCCTTTTTATTTGCATATGCAAATCGAGCTTGCTATTTGCATATGCAATTGTCTACCATAATCGGAAAGCAAACGAAGTCGAGAGGAGGCGACGTGGCGGCGACCCCTTCCCCCAGCCACCGAGTGTGGACCAATGCCCGGCTCGCGACCATGGCTGCCGATACGGGCACGCCCTATGGCGCGATCGAGGACGGCGTCGTCGTCGCCCGCAACGGCCGCATCGTCTTCGCCGGCCCGAGCAGCGAAGTCTCCAGCGTCGGCCAGGCCGAGGTGATCGATTGCGAGGGCCGCTGGATCACGCCCGGGCTGGTCGATTGCCATACCCATCTCGTCTATGGCGGCGACCGCGCCCATGAGTTCGAATTGCGCCTGAAGGGCGCGAGCTATGAGGAGATCGCCCGCGCCGGCGGCGGCATCGTCTCATCAGTCAAGGCGACGCGCGCGGCGAGCGAGGACGAGCTTTTCGCCAGCGCCGACAAGCGCTTGGCCGCACTGATCGCCGAGGGGGTGACCACCGTCGAGATCAAGTCGGGCTATGGGCTCGACGTCGACAGCGAGACCAAGGTTCTGGCCGTCGCCCGCCGGCTCGGCCGCGAGCGCCCGGTCGGTGTGCAGACCAGCTTCCTCGGTGCCCATGCCGTGCCGGCCGAGTTCAAGGGCCGGCAGAGCGACTATGTCGATCTCGTCTGCGGCCCGATGCTCGATGCCATCGCCGAGCAGAAGCTGGCAGACGCCGTCGACGTGTTCTGCGAGGGCATCGCCTTCTCGCCCGACGAGACCGCCCGCGTCTTCACCGCGGCCAAGGCGAAGGGCCTGGCCGTCAAGATCCATGCCGAGCAGCTCTCCAATCTCGGCGGCGCGGCGCTGGCGGCCGGCTTCGGCGCGCTCTCGGCCGACCATCTCGAACATCTCGACGAGGCTGGCGTGATCGCCATGGCCAGGGCCGGCACGGTCGCCGTCGTCCTGCCCGGTGCCTTCTACTTCCTGCGCGAGACAGTGAAGCCGCCGATCGAGCTGCTGCGCCAGCATGGCGTGCCGATCGCGCTCGCCACCGACGCCAATCCCGGCACCTCGCCGCTGACCTCGCCGCTTTTGACCATGAACATGGGCTGCACCCTGTTCCGGCTGACGCCGGAGGAGGCGCTGGCCGGAATGACCCGCAACGCGGCGCTCGCCCTCGGACTTCAGGACGAGGTCGGCACGCTGGAGGCCGGCAAGGCCTGCGATCTCGCGATCTGGGAGATCGAGCGCCCGGCCGAGCTCGCCTACCGCATCGGCTTCAACCCGCTTCACACCCGCATCCGGAACGGACAATGACCACGCTCTCGCTCACCCCCGGCAAGGCCCGCCTCGCCGACTGGCGCCATGTCATCGACGGCGCCACCGTCGCCCTCGCTGATACCGGCGCGATCGCCGGTGCCCAGGCGATCGTCGACGAGATCGTCGCCGCCGGCACCGTGACCTATGGCGTCAATACCGGCTTCGGCAAGCTCGCCAGCGTCCGCATCGCCGACAACGATCTCGCCACCCTCCAGCGCAACCTCATCCTCTCGCATGCGGTCGGCACCGGCCCGGCTTTGCCGGACGAAGTCGTCGCGCTGATCCTCGCGATGAAGGCGGCGAGCCTGGCGCGCGGCGCCTCGGGCGTGCGCCCGGTCGTCGTCGAGGCGCTGGTCGGCGCGCTCAAGGCCGGCGCCCTGCCGGTCGTCCCGGCCAAGGGCTCGGTCGGTGCGTCCGGCGACCTTGCTCCGCTTGCCCACCTGACCGCCGCGTTGATGGGCGTCGGCGAAATCAGGCTGAAAGGCGAAGTGCTGCCGGCCGCCGAGGCGCTGAAGCGCATCGGCCAGGCGCCGCTGGCGCTCGGCGCCAAGGAAGGCCTCGCGCTGATCAATGGCACGCAGGTCTCGGCCTCGCTGGCGCTAGCCGGCCTCGCCAGCGTCGCCCGTGTCTTCGATGCGGCGCTGATCGCCGGTGCGCTCTCGGTCGATGCGCTGAAGGGCTCCGATACGCCGTTCGATCCGCGCATCCAGCAGCTGCGCGGCCAGCCCGGCCAGATCAAGGTCGCGGCCCTGCTGCTCGATCTCATCGCCAAGAGTGAGATCCGCGAGAGCCACCGCTTCGGTGACAGCAAGGTCCAGGATCCCTATTCGCTGCGCTGCCAGCCGCAGGTGATGGGCGCGGTGCGCGACCTTCTCGGCAACGCCGCCGCGACGCTCGCGATCGAGGCCAATGCCGTCACCGACAACCCGCTGGTGCTCGGCCCCGGCGAGATCGTCTCGGGCGGCAATTTCCACGCCGAGCCGGTCGCCTTCGCCGCCGACATGCTGGCGATGGCCACCTGCGAGATCGGCAACCTTTCCGAGCGCCGGATCGCGCTGCTGGTCGATCCGGTGATGAGCGGCCTGCCGCCCTTCCTCGCCCGCGATGCCGGCCTCAACTCCGGCTTCATGATCGCGCAGGTGACCGCCGCTGCGCTGGCCTCCGAGAACAAGCAGCGGGCCTATCCCGCTTCGGTCGACACCATCCCGACCTCGGCCAACCAGGAAGACCATGTCTCGATGGCGACGCATGGCGCCTTCCGCCTGATCGAGATGGCCAAGAACGCGGCGAGCATCATCGCGGTCGAACTGATGGCCGCGGCCGAGGCGATCGAGCATCACCGCCCGCTCAAGACCTCGCCGCGGTTGGAGCCGGTGCTGGCGCTGATCCGCGAGAGGATCGCGCCGTTGACCGAGGACCGCTATCTCGCGCCGGACCTCGCCGCCGCGACGGAACTCGTGCTCTCGGGCGCGCTCGGCCAGGCGGCTGGCGTCGACAGCTTCGCGGAACTCTCGGCATGAGCGCCGACGTCGTCTCCGTCACGCGCGGCTCCTCGCCGTTGGTCCTGTCGATGCCGCATCCCGGCACCCGCCTGCCGGCCGAGGTCGCGGCGCAGCTCAATGCGCGCGGCAAGCTGGTCGAGGACACCGACTGGCATATGCGCCAGCTCTACGGCTTCGCCGAGCGCTTCCAGCCGACCATCGTCGAGGCCGGGCTCTCGCGCTTCGTCATCGACCTCAACCGCGACCCGGCCGGCGTCTCACTTTATCCGGGCCAGGCGACGACCGAGCTGGTGCCGACGACCACCTTCGACGGCGCGCCGATCTGGAATACGCCCCCCGACGAGGCCGAGATCACCCACCGGCGCGAGGCTTACTTCCAGCCCTATCACGCAGCGCTCGCCGCCGAGATCGCACATGCCAAGGCGCAGCACGGCTTCTGCCTGCTCTGGGACTGCCACTCGATCAAGTCGGTGATCCCGCGCCTCTTCCCGGGCACCCTGCCGACGCTGAACCTCGGCACGAATTCCGGCGCCAGCGCCGCGCCCGCTGTCGAAGCCGCAGCGACCGCCGCAATGGCCGGCAGCGCCTTCACCCAGGTGGTCAACGGCCGCTTCAAGGGCGGCTGGATCACCCGCCACTACGGCCAACCGGCCGACCATGTGCACGCGCTCCAGATGGAGATCGCGCTCTCCGCCTATCTCGACGACGAGGCCGCGCCCTGGACTTTCGCTCCGGGCAAGGCCGCCAGCCTGCAAGCCACCCTCTCCGCCATGATCGAGGCCGCGCTCGCCGCCGCCACCCAGCTTGAACGGACGAAGCCATGACCCGCCTGGACAACACCCGCGTCATCCGCCCCGCCACCGGCACCGAGCTCAGCGCCAAGAGCTGGCTGACCGAAGCGCCGCTGCGCATGCTGATGAACAACCTGCACCCGGACGTCGCCGAGAACCCGCAGGAGCTCGTGGTCTATGGCGGCATCGGTCGCGCCGCCCGCTCCTGGGAGGATTTCGACCGCATCGTCGCGGCCCTGCGCCAGCTCGAGGCCGACGAGACCCTGCTCGTCCAGTCCGGCAAGCCGGTCGGCGTGTTCCGCACGCACAAGGATGCGCCGCGCGTCCTGATCGCCAATTCCAACCTCGTGCCGCACTGGGCGAACTGGGACCATTTCAACGAGCTCGATAAGAAGGGGCTCGCCATGTACGGCCAGATGACGGCCGGCTCCTGGATCTATATCGGCACGCAAGGCATCGTGCAGGGCACCTACGAGACCTTCGTCGAAGCCGGGCGCCAGCACTATGGCGGCAGCCTCAAGGGCAAATGGGTGTTGACCGGCGGCCTCGGCGGCATGGGCGGCGCCCAGCCTCTCGCCGCGGTGATGGCCGGCGCCTCCTGCCTCGCCGTCGAGTGCAACCCGGACTCGATCGATTTCCGCCTGCGCACCCGCTATCTCGACGAGAAGGCCGAGACGCTCGACGAGGCGCTGGCGATGATCGAGCGCTGGACGAAGAACGGCGAGGCGAAGTCGGTCGGCCTGCTCGGCAACTGCGCCGAGATCCTGCCCGAGATGGTCCGCCGCGGCATCCGCCCCGACATGGTCACCGACCAGACCTCGGCGCATGACCCGGTCAACGGCTACCTGCCGAAGGGCTGGACCATGGGCCAGTGGCGGCAGGCGCGCGAAGCCAATCCGAAGTCCGTCGAGAAGGCCGCCCGCGCCTCGATGCGCGAGCATGTCGAGGCGATGATCGCCTTCCAGGACATGGGCATCCCGACCTTCGACTACGGCAACAACATCCGCCAGATCGCCAAGGACGAGGGGTTGGAGAACGCCTTCGCCTTCCCGGGCTTCGTGCCGGCCTATATCCGCCCGCTGTTCTGCCGCGGCATCGGCCCGTTCCGCTGGGCCGCCCTCTCGGGCGACCCGGAGGACATCTACAAGACCGACGCCAAGGTGAAGGAGCTGCTGCCCGACAACAAGCACCTGCACAACTGGCTCGACATGGCGCGCGAGCGCATCGCGTTCCAGGGCGTGCCGGCGCGGATCTGCTGGGTCGGCCTCGGCGACCGCCACCGGCTCGGCCTCGCCTTCAACGAGATGGTCAGGAACGGCGAGCTCAAGGCGCCGGTCGTGATCGGCCGCGACCATCTCGATTCCGGCTCGGTCGCCTCGCCGAACCGCGAGACGGAAGCCATGAAGGACGGCTCTGACGCGGTCTCCGACTGGCCGCTGCTCAACGCCCTGCTCAACACCGCGTCCGGCGCGACCTGGGTCTCGCTGCATCATGGCGGCGGCGTCGGCATGGGCTTCTCGCAGCATTCGGGCGTGGTGATCTGCGCCGACGGCACCGATGACGCCGCCGCCCGCCTGTCGCGCGTGCTCTGGAACGACCCCGCCACCGGCGTGATGCGCCATGCCGATGCCGGCTACGACATCGCGCTCGACTGCGCCCGGGAGAAGGGGCTCAACCTGCCCGGCATCCTGGGCTAACCCCACATGTCATTCCGGGGCTCCGCGTGAGCGGAGAACCCGGAACCCACGACTGGGCGAACATTGCCCAGACACGGCGTCGTACCCCGTCGTGGGTTCCGGGTTCGCCCTTCGGGCGCCCCGGAATGACAAGGGTGGCCGCTTGAATTCGAAGGACCGTTCCATGCGCATCATCCGCGCCGCCGACTGCCTGGTCATGCCGTGGAAGAACGGCGGCGGGACGACGACCGAGATCGCGGTGGCGCCCGAAGGCGCCTCGCTGAACGATTTCGACTGGCGGATCAGCATGGCCCATGTCGGGCAAGACGGGCCGTTCTCGTCCTTCCCCGGCATCGACCGGACGCTGTCGGTGCTGACCGGGGCCGGGATCACGCTGGCCTTCGGCGATGGCGAGCGGGTCAAGCTCGATCGCACCAGCGCCCCCTACCCCTTCGCCGCCGACCGGGCGGTCGATGGCCTGCTGACCAGCGGGCCGATCGACGATCTCAACGTGATGAGCCGGCGCGGCCGCTGGCAGCACCGGGTCAAGCGCCTCTCCGGCGCGGGCCCGCTCAGTGCGAACGAAGGCCTGCTGGTGCTGGTCGCCCGCAGGGGCCACTGGCTAGTGAACGGCACAGCACTTCCCGCCGGTGACAGCGCGATCCTCGACGCGCCGGGGCATGTCGAGCTTACGGTGAACGGTGATGCGGCCGAACTTTATGCGGTTTGGTTGACGATGGAGCCGCGGGGAACCCTCTCCTGAAAGGAGAGGGTAGGGTGAGGTGTTCGGGAGAGATATCGCGAGCCTCAACCCAACCGCGGCCAACGCTCGTACAACTGGTCGAGCCGCCTACACCTCACCCCTACCCCTCTCCTTACAGGAGAGGGGATCCCGCGCGTGACACTCAAGCCGCCTGCCGCGGCTGCGGGCCGACATAGACCGATTGCGGCCGGATCAGGCGGCCGGTCTCGATCTGCTCGCGGGCATGGGCGAGCCAGCCGGTGGTGCGGCCTAGCGCGAAGACGCAGGTGAAGGCCTCGGGCGGGAAGCCGAGTGCCTCCAGCAGCAGCGCCGTATAGAACTCGACATTGGTCTCGAGCGAACGGCCAGGCTTGCGCTCGCGCAGGATGGCGAGCGCCGCCTGCTCGACCGCCTCGGCATGGCGCAGGCGCCCGGCATCAGCGCCGAGCTTGGCGATCGCCTGCTTCAGCGCATCGGCGCGCGGATCGCGGACGCGATAGATGCGATGGCCGAAGCCCATCAGCCGCTCGCCGCGATCCAGCGCATCTTCGAGCCAGGCGCGGGCATTGGCCGGCTCGCCGATCGCATCGAGCATCTCGATCACCGGCCCGGGCGCACCGCCATGAAGCGGCCCCTTGAGCGCGCTGATCCCGGCAAGCACGGCCGAGACCAGCCCGGCCCGGGTCGAGGCGACGACGCGCGCGGCGAAGGTCGAGGCATTGAGGCCGTGATCGGCGACGGTGACGAGATAGGTGTCGAGCGCCGCGGCCTGGGCCGCGCTCGGCGCTTCGCCGCGCAGCATGCGCAGCGTGTCGGCCGCCTGCGACAGCGCCGGATCGGGCGCGATCGGGGCAAGGCCACGCCCCTTGCGGACGGCGGCGGCAGTGAAGACAGCCGGCGCGGCGAGCAGGTGCAGCGCGGTCTCGGATCCCTCGCCATCGGCGATTTGTCCTGTCCAGGCGCGAATGGCCTCGACCGGTCCGAGATCGGCCGAAAGCGCGGTGCGCTCGACGATGCCGAAGAGATTGGCGCGGGCCTTGCCAAGCGCCACTGAGAGCTCGCGGCCCTGCGGCAGGCCGGGCAGCAAGCCGTCGAACATCAACCCCGCCATCTCCTCGAAGCTGGTGCGGCCGGCGAGTTCGGCGAGGCTGTGGCCGCGGATCACCAGGCGACCGGCAGCGCCGTCGACCTCGGAGAGCACGGTATGGGCGGCGACGACGTCATCGAGACCATCGGACATGACATGAACTCCTCAAAAGCAGTCATCCCGAAAATCGGCTTGTGCGTTGCAACAATCAATCTTGAACAATATAATCAATATATCGAGCGGAGGGGCGATGCAGGACTGGCTGACGGCACAGGAGGCGATGGCGCGTCTCGGCCTGAAACCTCAGACGCTCTACGCCTATGTCAGCCGCGGGCTGATCGAAGCGCGCGGCGACGAGGGCGATTCGCGCCGCAGCCTCTACCGGGCCGAGGACGTCGCTCGGCTGGAGCATCGCAAGGCGCGCGGCCGGCGGCCGGCAGCGATCGCCGAGGACGCGATCGCCTATGGCGAGCCGGTGCTCGCCTCCGCCATTACCACGATCGAGCGCGGCGGCCTCTGGTATCGCGGGCAAGACGCGGCGCGTCTCGCCGAGGGCGCCAAGCTGGAGGACGTGGCGCGCCTGCTCTGGGATTGCGGCACGCAACGCTTCCCGCCTTTGGCGACCGTGGTCCCCACCGGCGAGCCGCTGGCGCGC
This sequence comes from Allobosea sp. NPDC055332, assembly GCF_053645455.1. Lineage (NCBI taxonomy): Bacteria > Pseudomonadati > Pseudomonadota > Alphaproteobacteria > Hyphomicrobiales > Alloboseaceae > Allobosea > Allobosea sp. NPDC055332. The sequence continues at coordinate 1,119,818 of NZ_JBSHMO010000002.1, forward strand.
ATCTTCGCGGTGATCGCGGCCCGTACCGCGACCGACCGGCCGATGGCGGGACGGGCCAAGAAGGCGCTCTATCTGGAAGCCGCCGCCGTGCTCGACACGCTGGTCGACGCCATCGCCGGCGGACCGGGCGAAGGGCCGATCCATGCCCGGCTGGCGCGGGCCTGGGGCTGCGAGGCTGAAGGCGCCGAGCCGGTCCGGCGGGCGCTCGTCCTGCTCGCCGACCATGAGCTCAACGCCTCGACCTTCGCGGCACGCGTCACCGCCTCGACCGGCGCCTCGCTCGCGGCCTGCGCCCTGGCCGGGCTCGCCGCCCTCTCCGGCCCCTCCCATGGCGGCGTCGCGCCGCGCGTGCTCGCGTTGATGCGGGACACCGCGCGCGACGGGCTGGAGACCACGATCACCGCGAGACTGGAGGCCGGCACCAAGCTGCCGGGCTTCGGCCATCCGATCTATCCCGATGGCGATCCGCGGGCGCGAGCGCTGTTCGCGGCGTTCGAGCCGCCGCCGGCCTATGCGCAGGCGCAGGCCGCGATCGCGGCATTGACGGGCGAGGAGCCGAACATCGACTTCGCACTCTCGGCGCTAGCGGCGAAATTGGAGCTGCCGGAGACGGCGCCATTCCAGATCTTCGCCGCAGCGCGCTGCACCGGCTGGCTCGCCCACGCGCTGGAGCAGAACGAGACCGGCCGTTTGATCCGCCCGCGCGCCCGCTATGTCGGACAACGTCCCGCCTGAAACCGATGCGCCGGCGGAACGAGCGCGCTATTGCGCCTGCGCGCGCAGTGTCTCGAAATCCTTGTCGAGCCGGGCGAGCGAGGCTGTAATCCATTCGCGCCGCTCCTTGATCCAGGCGCCCTGCTCCGCGATCTTGCCCTTGGCCGCCGCCAGCATCCGCTCCATCTCGGCTGGCTGCGGCCCGCCGACGGTCGCGCGGCTGCGCACGATCGCGACGGGATCGAGCGCCGCGCGGAACTCGGCCTCGGCGATCGGCAGCTCGGCCGGATAGTCCGTGCCCTTGACCGCTGCAGCATAGATCCGCTTCGCCTCGGCATAGGGGAAATCGAGCGGCCTGATGTCGTGATCCTTGGCGTGGGTGACGACCTCGGAGGCAAAGTGATGGCCGACGCGGAAGGGCAGCCTGTATTTGCGCATCAAGAGGTCGGCGAGCTCCTGCGACGCCGTCCAGTCGCTGTTCAGCTCCTCCAGCGCCCTCTCGGGGCTGATCACCAGTCCCTTCAGGATGCGATCCCAGTTGGCGAGCACGGTGACCGCGCTCTTCACCATCGTGCTGTTGGGCCTGACATCCTTGGGATCGCTCATGCCCGGCGTGATGTTGTGGGCCTGGATCGCGGCGCCCATCGCGAGCGAGAGCGCGGTCGAGGCCTGCTGGCGCGTGGTGTTGAGCAGGCCGGGATTGCGCTTCTGCGGCATGGCGCTGGAGACATAGGTGTTGCCGTCGCCTTCCTGCAGCAGCATCCAGGGCCGCGCGAAGGCGTATTGCGTCATGACGTCCTCGACGAAGGCCCCGGCATGGAGCGCGATGCTGGTGACGATCGCGCCGGCCTCGACCGGGTGTTCGGCCGAAGAGATCTGGCCGGCGTCATAAGCGTTGTCGACGATCGCGGCGAAACCGAGATAGTCGGCCATGCGCTTGCGGTTGAGCGGCCAGCTGGTGCCGTTGAGGACGGTCGTGCCCATCGCCGAACGGTCGATCCGGGCATAGGCCTCACGGATGCGCTGGGCATCGCGTTCGAGGCCGGCGGCATGGCCGAGCAAGGTATGGCCGAGGCTGTTGGGCTGAGCCGCGACGCCGTTGGTGTAGTTCGGCACGATGGTCGCCGCATGCTTTTCCGCCAGAGCGACCAGCGTCGCCGTGGTGCGGTTGAGCTGGTCGGCGAGCGCCAGCATGTCGTCGCGCAGGATCGCGGCACGATAGGTCGCGTGCATGTCCTGGCTCGAGCGGCCGGCATGCAGCAGCGTGACCTCCTGCCCGCCAGCCGCGATCAGCAGAGGCTCGAAGCTGATCACGGTCGAGGGGCGCTTGGCTCCCGGCTTGGCGCCCTCCTGCAGTACCTTGACGAGGCCGGCGGCGATGCGCGGGGCCAGCGCCTTGTCGAGCAGGCCCTCATCCGTGTTGATCACGGCCGTGGCCTTGTTGATCTCGCCGAGCCAGAAGAACTCGTCGCGTGACTGGCGCTCCTGAGCGAGGGCTGGAAGAGCTGACATCTGCGCCGCCACCGCGAGCGCAATCATCGATGATCGCACGATCGAACCTCCCTGATGCTCCCCGCCGGGCCGGAGCCTAGCGGGGGCATGGCAGAGGCTCAATCGCGCTATCAGGCCGCCCGGTCGACCGTCTCGGCCACGCGTGCCTTCTCGCTCATATAGTCGCGCGTCATCGGCAAGGTGCCGAGCCGCTTGGCGAGCTGGAGCTGGAAGACGACGAGGCCATCATGGCGGAAGCTCGCCTCGGACGCGGCGAGATAGAACTCCCACATCCGCGCGAAGCGCTCGTCATACATCGCGACCGCCTCCTGGCGATGGGCGAGGAAGCGCTCGCGCCAGGCCTTCAGCGTCTCGGCATAATGCAAGCGCAGCACCTCGACATCGGTGACGATCAACCCCTCCTGCTCCACCGCCGCGGTGATCTCCGACAAAGCGGGGATATAGCCGCCGGGGAAGATGTATTTGGCGATGAAGGGATTGGTCGCGCCCGGCGGCGAGCTGCGGCCGATCGTGTGGATCAGCGCGACACCGTCATCCTCGAGCAGCTCGCGGACCTTGCGGAAGTAGTCGCGATAATAGCCGACACCGACATGCTCGAACATGCCGACCGAGACGACGCGGTCAAAGCGTTCGGGCACCGCCCGGTAGTCCTGCAGGCGGAACTCGACCGGCAGTCCGGATTCCTCGGCCCGCTTGCTCGAAGCGGCCAGTTGCTCCTCGGAGAGGGTGATGCCGGTGACGTTCGCCCCGGTCTCGCGTGCAATCGAGAGACCGAGCCCACCCCAGCCCGAGCCGATGTCGAGCACGCGCTGGCCCGGCTTCAACGCCAGCTTCGCCGCGATGCGGCGCTTCTTGGCGGCCTGCGCCTCTTCCAGCGTCGCGCCCGGATGCTCGAAGAAAGCACAGGAATACTGCTGGTCGGCGTCGAGGAAGAGCCGGAAGAACTCGCTTTTCAGGTCATAGTGATGACTGACATTGCGCTTCGCCCAGCCCGGAGTGTTGTGCTGCTTCAGTCGCCGCACTGCCGTGCGCAACCGGCTCAGCCCTCCCGCCCAGGCCGAAGGCGGCTGTCGCGACAGGCCTCGCACCAGGGTGTCGAGCAACTGGTAGATCGTACCGCGCTCGACGATGACGCGGCCGTCCATCACCGCCTCGCCCAGAGCGAGCTCGGGATCGAGCGCCAATCTCAACTCGGTCTCACGGTCGGCAATACGCAGCTTGATTGCGGGCGCCGATCCTCGCCCGGCCGAATGGAGGGTTCCATCGGCGAACACGACATCAACCCGCGGCTCGCAAATGAGCCGGGACAACATATTCATGATCAGAGTGCGCATGGCGCCACCTCACGGCGGTGCCCCTTCGCCATCAGAGATGGCGATCGCCCGCGGCAGCGTAACAGTGGGTTCGGCGCAGGGCCGATCCACGCCCGCCGCATACGGCTGTCAGCCTCCTGACAGGAAAAATGGGGGCGGCGACCCGCTTTTGCCAGCCTGCCGCTAGATCACCATGCGTCCTACCGGACGCGAAGTGGCAATCTAGCTCTTCGTTTCAGCATCGGATTTCTCCGAAAAGTGGAGTCCACTTTTCGGTCCGATGCCCCAGCGCGCCCTATCTGATCATGCCCATGGTGCGCGGCAGCCAGAGCGTCAGCTCGGGGATGAAGGTGATCGCGATCAGCGCTGCGAAGAGCGGGATCAGCCAGGGCAGGATCGCCATGGTGGTGCGCTCGACCGAAAGCTTGGCGACGCGCGAGAGCACGAACAGCACCATGCCGAGCGGCGGATGCAGCAGCCCGATCATCAGGTTCAACGTCAGGATCAGCCCGAAATGGATCGGGTCGATGCCGAGCTTGAGCGCGATCGGCAAGAGGATCGGCACGACGATGGTGATCGCCGCGATGGTGTCGAGGAAGCAGCCAATGAAGAGCAGCAGCAGGTTGACCAGGATCAGGAACACCCATTTGTTCTGGGTGAAGCCGAGGATCAGGTCGGAGAGCAGCTGGGCCGTCTGCGAGACCGTCAGCAGCCAGGCGAAGATCGAGGCGGCCGTGACGATGAACAGCACCGAGGCCGTGGTCTCGATCGTGTCGAAGGTCGCCTTGGTCAGGCTGCGCATGGTCATCGAGCGATAGCGCACGAGGCCGAGGAACAGCGACCAGATCACCGCAGCGGCGGCGGCCTCCGTCGGCGTGAACCAGCCCATGGTCATGCCGCCGATCAGGATGACCGGCGTCATCAGCGCCATCACCGCCGAGAAGTTGAAATAGTAGTCCAGGGCCAGCAGCACGGCGAGCGCGATACCGATGGCGAGGTTGGGATCGAGCCCGGCAAAGACAAGTGCATAGGCCAGGGCCGGGAAGCCCATGACGACCAGCACCTCGATGCCGGCCGAGCCGAGCTCGCGCAGCGAGAACTTGGTGTCCGCACCCCATTTGTAGATGCGGGCGAAGATCGCGACGGTCAGCATCATGAACAGGGTCATGACCACGCCGGGGATGACGCCGCCGAGGAAGAGCGCGCCGATCGAGGTGTTCGCCATCATGCCGTAGATGACGAAGGGCAGGGATGGAGGGATGATCGGCCCGAGCGTCGCCGAGGCGGCGGTGACGCCGACCGCGACCTCGGTCGAGTAGCCGTGGTCCTTCATCGCCTTGATCTCGATGGTGCCGATGCCGGCGGCGTCGGCGATCGCGGTACCGGACATGCCGGAGAAGATCACCGAGCCGATGATGTTGACCTGGGCGAGACCGCCGCGCATCCAGCCGACGAGGGCGACGGCGAAAGAGTAGATGCGGCCGGTGACGCCGGCGATATTCATCAGGTTGCCGGCGAGGATGAAGAACGGCACCGCCAGCAGCGGGAAGCTCTCGACGCCGGCGATCATGCGCTGGGCCATGATCACGTCCGGCACGGTGCCGGTGACGATGATGAAGGCGAGCGAGGCGACGGCCATCGAGATGGCGACGGGCACGCCGAGCACCATCAGGCCGAGGAAAGTTCCGAGCAGGATCAGCATGGGTCAGGCCTCCGAGCCGTCGAAGGCCGAGGGACGCTCGAGCACGGAGTAGCCGCGGCGCCAGTTCTGCCAGGCGACCTGGATCGAGCGCAGCGTCATCAGCGCGAAGGCGATCACGACGGCATAGAACACCGGCGATTTCGGGAACTGGATCGTCGTCATCATCTCGTCGGGGATGAGCTCGGCATAGCGGTGAACCAGCACCGTGCCATAGGCGAAGAAGGCAATGCGGATGATGTCCACCGCGGTCGAGAGCGCCCGGCCGGCGCCGTGCGAGAGGTAGCGGTAGAGGAAGTCCACCTGGATGTGCCTGGAGGCGCGCACGCAGAGCGAGGAGCCCAGGAAGACCACGACGATCAGCGCGTAGATCGCAATCTCCTCGGTCCAGGCGAAGCTGTCGTTGAGGACATAGCGGGTGAAGAACTGCGCCACGACGCAGGCGACCATCAGCCAGAAGGCGGCGAGCGTCGCCCAGTCCTCGAGGCCATAGCCGGAGAGATCGGCCGGCGGCGGCGCCTCGTCGAAGACGTGGGCGATCTCCTCGCTGGTGACTTGGGTGTGGACTTCCGGCGTCGTGGTCATCGCTCACTCTTCGCTTCGACATCGCTCCGGCCGTCATGCTCGCCCTTGTGGCGAGCATCCACGTCTTGACCACCGCATGCGATCGGCGACGCGAAGACGTGGATGGTCGGGACAAGCCCGACCATGACGGAAAGGGCGACGTTCAACAGTTCCGAAACAGGCTGACTGGCCTGCTTCGGAAGGACGGATCAGCTCACTTGATCGCCTGGATCCTCTCCCAGTCGGCCTTGCGATAGCCGTACTGCTCGAAGGTCACGTTCTTCTGCACGGCGGCGAGGAAGTCGGCCTTGTCGATCTCGGTGACCGAGAGGCCCTTGTCCTTGAAGACCTGGACCAGCTTCACCTCATCAGCCTGGATCTTCTTGGTGGCGCGCTCGGCCGCTTCCTGGGCGACGTCGGTGAAGATCTTCTTGTCCTCAGGCGGGAGCTTGGCCCAGAGCTGCTTCGAGACGACCGTGTTGAGGTGATCGACGATGTGGCCGGTCAGCACGATGTGCTTCTGGACCTCGTAGAACTTCTTGGCGTCGATGGTGTTGAGCGGGTTCTCCTGCGCCTCGACCGTGCCATTCTGCAGCGCGAGATAGACCTCGGCGAAAGCGATCGGCGTGGTGTTGGCGCCGCAGGCGCGCGGCATGGCGAGATAGGCCGGCACGTCGGGCACGCGGATCTTCAGGCCCTTCATGTCGGCACAGGTCTTGATCGGCTTGTTCGAGGTGGTGTGGCGCGTGCCGTAATAGGTCACGGCCAGGATCTGGTGGCCGCTCTTCTCCTCATAGCCCTTGGCCATCTCCTTGAAGACGTCGCTCTTCACATAGGCGAGGAGATGGTCGGGGCCGCGGAAGATGAAGGGGTAGTAGGTCACGCCGATCGGTGGATAGGCGCGGGCGGCGAAGCTCGAGCCGGAGATGATCATGTCGACAGTGCCGAGCGTCAGGCCCTGGTTGATGTCGGTCTCCTTGCCGAGCTGCGAGGCCGGATAGACCGTGATCTCGTATTTGCCATTGCTGCGCTTCTTGATCTCCTCGGCGGCCCAGACCGACTCGGTGTGGAAGGGCTCGGAGGTCTCGTAGACATGGGCCCATTTCAGCTTGGTCTGGGCCTGCGCCGGGGCGCCGGCGAAGAGAGCGCCGGCGGCGAGCGCGGCGAGGGCATAGTGCAATTTCATCGTCTGTCCTCCCTGAAGGTCACGAATGAGGTCTGGCCTTGCGTCATTTGATCGGCCGCGGCCGGCGTTGACGCTCGCCTGCCCGCTTGAGGTCGGTGTCGCCGAAGCTCTGCGAAAAGCGCTCCTGCGAGGCCTGGAGATGGGCGTACATCGCCGCGCGCGCCGCATCGCGATCGCCGTTAGCGAGTGCCGCATGGATGGCGCGGTGCTCGCGCGCCGCCGAACGCCACGAGTCCTCGTTCTCGAAATACTGCGCGAGCTGGCGGAAATATGGGCTCATGCGCTGGTCGAAGAGCTCGCCGACGCAGCGCACCAGCACGGTGTTCCCGAGCATCGCGGCGATCTCGACATGGAAGGCCCGGTCGAGCGCGATCAGCTGCTCGGCCGGCAATCCGGGCTGCTCCATCTGCTCGAGAATGCCGGCGAGCCCAGCCAATTGCGCCGGCGTCGCCTGCCCTGCCGCCTCGGCCGCGACCGCGCCCTCGACCAGCCGGCGCGCCGCCAGCACCTCGAACGGCCCCTCGACCGGAAAGCCGGCCCCGGCGAGTTGCGCCGCAGCCTGGGCGGGATCGACGACATAGACGCCCGAGCCCATGCGGATGCGCACGCGCCCCTCGACCTCAAGCGCGATCAGCGCCTCGCGGACCGAGGGGCGGGAGACGCCGAGCTTTTCCGCGAGCTCGCGCTCGGGCGGCAGGCGGCTGCCGACCGGGAATTCGTGCTGGTCGATGAGATGGCGCAGCTGATCGGCGATCTGCCGATATAGACGCGGCGACTCGACGACTGCGAGCGGCATCAGCTCCCGGACCCTTCCCTGCACCGCTCATTTTTGCGCGGCATCGATTTGGCCATGTGGTCAGGCCAATTTCATCGCCATCAACCACCATACCGGTCTGGTGTCAACGGGCTGGAACGAGTCAAAGCAGGTGGCGGCCGACCATATTCGGCACCGCTACTTTACTCTCGCTAATGCTTCTCATTTATAAGATATTGAAATTAAATAGCTTTATTGACTTATTGATTGTCAATAAGCTAGGAACCGCCTCGCGAGGCGGGCTGCGGTCGCGCCCCTCCGAGCGCCCCGAGAGTCCCAAACCCGGATAACGTCATGTCACCTGCTTCCATCGCGGTTCTCGCCGTCGGCATGTCGATCGACGCCTTCGTCGCCTCGGTCGGGCGCGGCGCCAGGCTGCGTCAGGCACGCCTCGCGGAAGCCCTGCGCACCGGGCTGATCTTCGGCGCGATCGAGACGCTGACGCCGGTGATCGGCTGGACATTGGGATTGGCGGCGAGCCGCTATGTCGCGGCGGTCGACCATTGGATCGCCTTCCTGCTGCTCGCCTTCGTCGGCGGCCGGATGGTCGTCCACGCGATCCGGGCGTCGGACACAGAGACGGACGCGGAAGCGGGCCCCGAGCGCGGCCTCGCGACGCTGCTCGCCACCGCGATCGGCACCAGCATCGATGCGATGGCGGTCGGCGTCTCGCTCGCCTTCCTCGATGTGAACATCGCCATCGTCGCGGCCGCGATCGGGCTCGCGACCTTCCTGATGTCGACGGGCGGCATGCTGATGGGCCGCTTCGTCGGCGCGCGCTTCGGCGCTTACGCCGAGATCGCTGGCGGCCTCGCCCTGATCGGGCTCGGCCTCTCGATCCTGCACGCGCACATCACCGGAAGCTGAGAGCCCGCGATCAGGTGTTCGGGGTCAGTGCCCCTCGGCCGCCAGCACGGCCTCGACGCGGATCTCCTCGACCAGCCGCTCCTTGAGCGCGACGAATTCCGGCGAGGTCTTGATCGTATAGGGCCTGGGATGTGGCAGCTCGACTTGGATATCGGCCTTGATCCGCCCGGGCCGTGCGCTCATCACCACGACGCGCGAGCCGACGAAGATCGCCTCCTCGATGTCGTGGGTGACGAAGAGCACGGTCTTCTGCTCGCGCTCCCAGATGCCGAGCAGCATTTCCTGCATCAGCGCGCGGGTCTGGTTGTCGAGCGCGCCGAAGGGCTCGTCGAGCAAGAGGATTTTTGGATCATTGGCGAGCGCACGGGCGATCGCGGTGCGCTGCTGCATGCCGCCGGAGAGCTGCTTGGGGAAATGGTCGACGAAGCCGGCGAGCCCGACGCGCTCGGCCCATTTGCGGGCGATGTCGAGGCGCTCGCGTTCCGGCACGCCCTTCTCGCGCAGGCCGAAGGCGATGTTCTGCACCACGGTCAGCCAGGGGAAGAGCGTATAGCTCTGGAAGACGAAGCCGCGATCGGCGCCGGGCCCGGTGACCGGCGCTCCGTCGAGCAGGATCTTGCCCTCGCTCGCCGTCTCCAGCCCGCCAATGATGCGCAGCAGCGTCGACTTTCCGCAGCCGGAGGGGCCGAGGATGGTGATGAAGTCGTTGTCGGCGACATTGAGCGAGGTCGGCATCAGAGCGCGTGTCGCCTGGCCCTTGCCGCGGGCCGGAAAGACCTTGCCGACCTGGTCGATCAGAAGCTTGCTCATGCCTGCGCCCACGGAAACAGGCGCTGGTTGATCGCCTTGAAGAGGAAATCGGAGATCAGGCCGATCAGGCCGATGACGATGATGCCGAAGATGATCTGTCCCGTGTTCAGCAGCGCCTGGCTGTCGGTGATCATGTGGCCGATGCCGGAGGACGAGCCGATCAGCTCGGCGACGATGACGTAGGTCCAGGCCCAGCCGAGGACGAGGCGGAAGATCTCGGCGATCTCCGGCGCGGCATTGGGCAGAAGCACCCGGCGCACCACCGAGGAATCGCTGGCGCCCAGCGTATAGGCGGCGTCGACCAGATCGCGCCTGATGCCGCCGACCGCGACCGCGATCATCAGCACGAGCTGGAAGAACGAGCCGATGAAGATGACGAGCAGCTTCTGCGTCTCGCCGATGCCGGCCCAGAGGATCAGCAGCGGGATGAAGGCCGAGGCCGGCAGATAGCGCGCGAAGGAAACGAAGGGCTCGAGGAAGGCTTCGACCGGCTTGTAGGCGCCCATGAGGATCCCGAGCGGCAGAGCGAAGACCACAGCGAGGACGAAGCCGCCCAGCACGCGCCAGATCGTCATGCCGATATCGACGATGAAGCCGTGGTTGACGAGCAGGTTCCAGCCTTCGCCGACCATGGTCAGCGGATCGGCGAGGAAGAGCTTCTGGACATAGCCGCCGAAGGTCGCGACCGACCAGACCACGACGAAGAGCGCGAAGAAGGCGATGCCATAGCCGATACGGGCAGTGGCGGAGACCGGCTGGAGGGGTTTCATCGTCTAAGACTTGTTTCCTTCACGAGAGCGGCGAGTTCATGCCAGGGCTCGATGGACCAGTAGCCGGATGCCGCCCCGGAGGTGGAGGGCAGGATGAAGACGCGGCTTCCTACGAGGAGGGACGGCTGGAGGCCATAGGCGAGCTTTAGCCCCCTCTCCTCTCCCAAGGCAGCCTGGGCAGCCCGCTTGCCGTTGAACGCGACGATCGCCGGAGCGTGCTGATGAAGCTTGGTCAGGAAGCCGGCGATATCGAAATGCTGCCGCATCAGCGCCGTGTCGGGGCCGGATGTCCCCTTCGCGACGTCGGTGAAGCCAATGCCGTAACGCGGCAACTCCCGGAAATCCGCGGAGCCGAGCGGCTCAGGAATCAGCCCGGTCTCGAACAGGGTCTTCCAGAACTTGTTGCCGGGGCCGGCATAGTAGGCGCCCCGCCGGGCGGAGACCGCTCCGGCCTGCGTGCCGCAGAAGACGACATGCAGGCCGGTGGTCAGCACATCCGGCAGGACGTCATCGCTCACTTGCCGGCGACGTACTTCGTCTCGACCAGCGTGGCGATGTCGGGCTTGGCCTTGATCAGGCCGATCTCGAGCAGCAGCTCGGCCGCCTTGGTGGTGAAGGCCTGCCATTCACCGGCGAAGAACGCCTTGTTGCCGGCGGCATCCGACCAGCGCAGATAGCCAGCCGACTTGCCGAACTGCTCGCCGGTCTGCTTCACATCGGCGCCCATGATGCCATAGGCCTTGGCCTGATCGGCCTTGATCAGCTCCAGCGCCTCGAAATAGCTCTTGGTCAGCGCCACGGCAGCGGCGTCGTTCTCGGCGAGGAATTTCGGCGTGCAGCCGAAGGTGTCCATCACCATCGGATAGTCGAGCGTGGTGGCGATGATCTTACCGGCCTCGGGCTTCTCGCGCACCGCCGAGAGATAGGGCTCATAGGTCATGGCGGCGTCGTTCTGGCCGGCGATGAAGGCCTGCGCGGCCGGGCCGGGCTCCATGTTGACGACGCTGACATCCTTCACCGACATGCCGTTCTCCTTGAGGATCCAGGCGAGGGCGAAATAGGGCGAGGTGCCGGGCGCCGAGGCTGCCACCGTCTTACCCTTCAGGTCCTTGATCGAGGCGGTCGAACCGCGCACGGCCATGCCGTCGGCGCCATAGCTCTTGTCGAGCTGGAAGATCTGCTTGGTCTTGATGCCGGCGGCGTCCCAGACGATCCAGGTCTCGACCGTGGTCGCGGCGCACTGGATGTCGCCCGAGGCGATGGCGAGGTGGCGGTCCTTCTGCGGGATCTTCTTGATCGAGACGTCGAGGCCGTTCTTGGCGAAGATGCCGGCTTCCTTGGCGAGCACCAGCGGCGCGAAGCCGGTCCAGCCGGAGATGCCGACATTGACCTTGGTCTGCGCCTGCGCGCCACCGGCGGCGATGAGAGCCGCAAGGCCGATCCCGGCCAACATCCCGATACGCTTGATACCCGTCATGACGAACCCTTTCCCCTCTTGTTTCCGCCTGCAGCGGACACCCCGGCCAACGCAGCCCGATGGCGCCCGATAAAGCAAGCTTCGTTCCAGATCACGTTAAATGCATATGCAAACCGGTCAAGGCAGCATCACCCGGACTTGGGAAAGCAATGACATTCTCTTGTTTGACACTCCGGCGACGATCCCTTCCCCTCGGCATGACAGGCGCGGTGCGCCTTTGGCTATGAAAGAGGTCTTCCCGGATGAATGGCGCCGACCGCCTGTGCGACACGCTGCTGGTCAACGATGTCGATGTCTGCTTCGCCAATCCCGGCACCTCGGAAATGCACTTCGTCGCGGCGCTCGACCGCAAGCCGCAGATGCGCTGCGTGCTCGGCCTGTTCGAGGGCGTGGTCACCGGCGCGGCCGACGGCTATGCCCGCATGGCCGACAAGCCGGCGGCGACGCTGCTGCATTGCGGGCCCGGCATGGCGAATGCGCTCGCCAACATGCACAATGCGAAGCGCGCCAATACGCCGATGATCAACGTGGTCGGCGACCACGCGACCTACCATTTGCGACACGATGCGCCGCTGACCAGCGACGTCGAGGGCCTGGCCTGGCCGATGTCGCAATTCGTGCGCCGCATCGCCTCGCCTGAGGATGTCGGCCCGGCGATCGGCGAGGCCTATGCCGCCTCGCTGTCGCTGCCCGGCGTCACCACCGTGATCCTGCCGGCCGATTGCGCCTGGGGCAGCGTCGAGCCGGCGGAGCTGAAGCGCACGCCGGTACCGGCGCCCAAACAGGTCGATGCGGCCCGAATCCGCGAGGTCGCCGGCCTGCTGCGCAAGCACGGCTCGCGCGCCGCGATCATGCTGACCGGCTCCGCCCTGCGCGAGGGGCCGATGAACATGGCAGCCCGCGTCTGCGCCGCGACCGGTGCGCAGATCTTTTCGCAGATGTCGAACGGCCGGATCGAGCGCGGCGCCGGCCGTGTCGCCATCCCGAAGGTGTTCTATCCGATCGACATGGCGCTGCAGCAGCTCAAGGACATCGACCTGCTCGTGCTGGTCGGCGCCAAGGTGCCGGTCGGCTTCTTCGCCTATCCCGGCAAGCCGGGCCGGCTGGTGCACGAAAACTGCCAGGTCGAGCAATTGGCCGTGCAGGGCGACGATCTGCCAGGCGCGATCGCGGCGCTGGCCGACGAGCTCTCGGCCAGGGCGACGCCGCCGGCCTTCATCGCCGCGCCGCAAAAGGCGGACAGCGCGCTGCCGACCGGCACGCTCGACGCCGACAAGGTCTGCACCATCGTCGCGCGGCTCCTGCCGGAGAACGCGATCATCTGCGACGAGTCCGTCTCGTCGGGCCGCAGCTTCTATTACGATTGCCATGGCGCGCCGCAGCACGACTACATCCAGCTCACTGGCGGCGCGATCGGCGAAGGCATTCCGCTCTGCGTCGGCGCGGCGGTCGCCTGCCCGGACCGCAAGGTCATCGGCATGCAGGCCGACGGTTCCGGCATGTACACGGTGCAGGGCCTGTGGACGCAGGCGCGCGAGAATCTCGACGTCGTCACCGTGGTCTTCGCCAACCGGACCTATGCGATCCTGCACGGCGAGATGCGCAATGTCGGCGTCAACGATTTCGGCCGCAACGCCAAGCTGATGCTCAATCTCGACGAGCCGGCGCTGGACTGGGTCTCGATGGCGAAGGGCATGGGCGTCGAAGCCGGCCGCGCCACCACGGCCGAGGAGTTCACCCGGCTGTTCCGGGGGGCGCTCGGCCGGAAAGGGCCGTTCCTGATCGAGGCGGTGATCTGAAAACTTGTAACCTGACGCCCTGACATGGCGAACTCAGGCTTCGATGCTTATCTCGGCGGCAGCAAGGAGGTTTGACATGACGGAACGTGCTGTACTGGCAGGCGGTTGCTTCTGGGGCATGCAGGACCTGATCCGCAAGCTCCCCGGCGTCGAGACGACCCGGGTCGGCTATACCGGCGGCGACGTGAAGAACGCGACCTATCGCAATCACGGGACCCATGCCGAGGGTATCGAGATCAGCTTCGATCCCGCCAAGATCGGCTACCGCCAGCTGGTCGAGTTCTTCTTCCAGATCCATGACCCGACCACGCTGAATCGGCAGGGCAACGACCTCGGCACCAGCTATCGCTCCGGCATCTACTATGTCGACGAGACCCAGAGGAAGATCGCCGAGGAGGTGATCGCCGAGGTGAATGCGTCGGGCCGCTGGCCGGGCAAGGTGGTCACCGAGGTGAAGCCCGAGGGCGACTTCTGGGAGGCCGAGCCGGAGCACCAGGATTATCTGGAGCGCTATCCGGCCGGCTATACCTGCCACTGGGTCCGCCCGGACTGGGTGCTGCCACGTCGCGAAGCGGCGGAGTAGCGGCCGGGACCAAAGCCAGAGGGGGCATACGCCCCTTCTGGATAAGGCGTGGCTCTAGCGCGCCGGCTCGATCAGGTCCCAGCGATTACCGTAGAGATCCTCGAAGACCGCGACGGTGCCATAGCCTTCCAGGCGCGGCGCCTCCAGGAAGCTGACGCCGCGCGTCAGCATGAGCGCGTAGTCCCGCGCGAAATCGTCGGTCTCGAGAAACAGGAGGACACGTCCGCCTGCCTGATTTCCGATCTGCGCCCGCTGCTCGGCACTTGCGGCCCGCGCGAGCAGGAGGGTAGCCCCCTTGCCGCCGGCCGGCGCCACTCGGACCCAGCGCTTCTCCCGGCCGAGCGGCGTGTCCTCGAGGAGCTCGAAGCCGAGCTTCCCGACGAAGAAGGCGATCGCCTCGTCATAGTCCCGCACGAGCAGGGCAAGATGAGCGATCGCCTGCGGCACCGCCCCTAGTCCTTGAACCCACCCAAAAACGCATCGAGGCAATCGCCGATCGCCTCGATCGCGTAACCGCCCTCCTGCACCACCAGCGTCGGCAGGCCGAGCGCCTTCACTCGCTCGCCGATCGTGGCGAAATCGGCGGCGTCGAGCTTGAGCACGCCGATCGGATCGTCCTTGTGGGCGTCGTAGCCGAGCGCGATCACCAGGACCTCGGCACCGAACTCGCGGATGGCGCGGCCGGCGCGGTCGACCGCCGCCTCCATCTCGGCGCCGCCGGCGCCGGGAGCGAGCGGCAGATTGAGGTTGAAGCCCTCCCCTGCCCCATTGCCGCGCTCATCCTCATAGCCGGTGAAGAAGGGATAATAGTTCACCGGGTCGGCATGGACCGAGATCGTCAGCACATCGTTCCGGCGATAGAAGATCTGCTGGGTGCCGTCGCCATGATGGGCGTCGACATCGAGGGTCGCGACCTTGCCGAATTTGCTGCGCAGGCGCTGCGCCGCGATCGCGGTGTTGTTGAGATAGCAGAAGCCGGAGGCGCGGTCGGCGCGGGCATGATGGCCCGAAGGCCGGCAGAGCGAATAGACGGCGCGCTCGCCAGCGAGGATCGCCTCGGCGCCCGAGACCGCCGTCTCGGCCGAGCGCAGGGTCGAGAGCCAGCAATGCTCGCCGACCGGCACCGACATGTCGCCGAGATACCAGCCCATCTGGCCGACGATGCCGGTCGGCCGGCAAGGCGGGCGGACAGCCTCGTCGGTGCGGCCGCTCCAATAGGGGAAGGTGTTGGGCCAGGCCTCGGGCCCGCGCTCGGGCAGAGCGAGCCAGCGCTGCCACAGCCCCTCGAGGAAGCGGACGAAGCCTTCGTCATGGACTGCGAGGATCGGGTCGATGCCGTGCGCGGCCGGATGCTCGGGCGCGATGCCATGCTTGGCGAGCGCGCCGAGCAGCCGCTCGGTCCGCTCCGGCAGGTCCTTCGGCGCGACGATCTGGCCGAAGCGCATATATTGCTGCGGATCGTGCTTGGACTGGTCGGGATGATAGAAGGCGCGCATGCAAGGCTCCGGTCTTTGACCCCGGCATAGCGCCATGAAAACCGTGTCGCGACCAGTGCGCCTGATCAGGCGGCGGCACTATCCCCGTGCATGGCGTCGCCCTTGGGCAGGAGATCGGGCAGCTGCAGCAGCCAGGGCACGCGATTGGCGGGCGCCGGCCTGGCGTAACGATAGCCTTGCGCGAAGCGGCAGCCCTGCTCCTTCAGGAAGGCCTCCTGCTCGGCGGTCTCGACGCCCTCGGCGATGACGTCGAGGCGCAGATCGGCGGCAAGCTGGAGCAGTGCCCGCACGATCGCCGCATCGCCGCCATTCTCGGTGACATGGCTGACGAAGCCGCGGTCGATCTTGAGTGCATCGACCGGGAAGCGCTTGAGATGGGTCAGCGAGGCGTAGCCGGTGCCGAAATCGTCGAGCGCAACGCGCAGTCCCGCGGCGCGCAGCGTCTTCAGCGTGCGCTCGGCCTCGTCGGCATTGCGGGTGAGCAGCACGGTCTCGGTGACCTCGACGCCGAAATGGCTGGCCGGGACGCCGGCCGCAGCCAGTTGCCCGAGCAGGCGCTCCGGCAGCGCCGGGTCGCGGAAGACGCTGGCCGCGAGATTGACGCAGACATGGCCGACATCGAGGCCGGCATCGAGCCAGCGCCGCAGGTCGTTGACCACGGCAGTGATGATCGCATCGCTGATCCCGGCGGCGATCTCGGGATCCTGGAAGCCTTCCTGGAAGGCGGCGGCCGGGATGATGCCGCGCTCGGAATGACGCCAGCGCGCCAGCGCCTCGAAGCCGGCGATCCGGCCGGTGCCGACCGCGACCTGTGGCTGATAGTAGGGCAGGATGCGCTCGTCCTTCAGCGCGCCGGCCAGCCCCTGGCAGACCGCGACGCGGCGCGCCATCGCCGCCCGCATCGCCGGCTCGTAGACGATCGCCATGTTGCGGCCGTTGGCCTTGGCCCGGTAGAGCGCGAGATCGGCGTCCTTCATCAATTCGACGCCGTCGCGATCATGCTCGGGCGCCAGCGCGATGCCGAGGCTCGCCCGCGTCGCGATCGTCTGACCGGCATGCTCGCAAGGCTGGCGCAGCACCTCGATCAATGCCTCGCCCCTGACCAGCGCCTGCAACCCCGTCAGCCGCTGCGTCGAAAGCACGACGAATTCGTCGCCGCCCAGCCGGGCGACCAACTCGTCCGGGCCGATCGCGGCGGCGAGCCGCGCCGCCACCTGGATCAGCAGCGCATCACCGGCATCATGGCCGAGGGTGTCGTTGATCGACTTGAAGTCGTCGAGATCGATCAGGAAGAGGCCGACAGCCCCGCCCTTGCTCGCCATCCGCGCCAGCGCCTGCTGCATCCGCTCGCCGAACTGCAAACGGTTCGGCAGGCCGGTCAGCGCGTCATGCGTCGCCTGCCGGCGCGTGCGGGCCTCGGCCGCCTTGCGGTCGGTGATGTCGACGATGCCGGCAACGACAGCCGGCGTTTCACCGATCGGCAGCGTCGTCGCGGTGATCAGCACGTCGCGGATGGCGCCGCTGCCGTCGCGCACCTGCGCCTCATGGCCCTCGATCTGGTCGTGGTCGTTGAGCAGGCGGGCGATGACGCGGCGATTGCCCCCGTCGAGCAGCACGTCCTGGACCTGCGCCTGCGTGACCTCGTCGCCGAAATAGCGCTTCGCCGCATCGTTGCCGCGCAGGAAGCGGCCCTCGCCGCGCGAGGTGACGATCAACGGGATCGGCACCGCCATGAAGACGCGCTCGATCATCGCCTGGCTGGTGCCGAGCTCGTCCTTGGCCTGGCGCTCGGCCTGGGTCGCCGCCCATTCGAGCCGGCGCAGGCGGTTGCCATGGACGACCACCAGCCCGAGCGCGAAGTTGAGCATGACGAGGACGAGGATCAGGCCGGGCAAGGTCGACGGCAGCGTGCCGAAGCCGAGATAGCCGGCGAGCATCAGCGCGCTGCAGCCGAGGCCCAATGTTATCGTCCAGCGGAAAGCGGTCGGCGCCACCAGATAGAAGATCGACGGCAGCATCAGCACGACGAAGAGCGCGAGATCGCTGCGCGAGGAAACCAGCAGCGCGACCATCAGCCCGGTCGAGACCTCCCAGCCGATCAGCACGGCTTGCGCCTGCGAGAAGCGCGTCGCCCTGCGCACCAATGCGAAGCACAGCAGCGAGGCGAAAACGACCATCAGGCGCGCCGGCACGGCGACGAAGAAATGCGGCGTGCCGTGGAAGCGCCAGTCGCTGGCGAGGAAAAGCGTGTTGAGGACCGCCGAGATCAGGAAGATCAATCGGCACTGCCGCAGCGTCTCGCCGAAGCGGGCATCACGGAACGCCGCCTCGCGGACGGAATCCCGGAACTCGCCACCAAATCGAAACAGGCCGTCACGCGTCATGCCCCAGCCTTGCCCGGCACGAGTCAAAGGCAGGTTAAGGCGGAGCGGCTAGCTCTCTCGGCCGGGATCGGCCGGCGCGACCAGCGCCGCGAGCTCGCCGGCGAGCTGCGCGATGTCGAAGCGGCCCTCGCGATACCAGTCGACCGAGCCGTTCATGGCGCCGAGCAGGAAGAGCCGCAGCCGCTCCGGTACGACGCCGGGCGCGAGCACGCCGGCGGCGGCGAGCTCCTCGATCAGCGCCCGCCAGAGATCATCATAGGCGCGCCGCGTGCGGCGCACGCTCTCGGGCGTCGGATTCTCGCCGAAGCTGAAGACCTTGATGCTGGCGCAGGTATAGTCGGAATGGCCGTGCAGAGCGGACAGATGCGCCGCGATCGCGGCCTCGAGCCGGCGGCGCGCCGTCGCTTCGCCCGCGGCGCCCAACGCTGCCAGGACAGCGTCATGGACAAAGCGGACGCCGTCATTGACGACCGCCTCGACGATCTCCTCCTTGGAGCCGAAGTGGTGATAGAGGCTGGCCTTGCGGATGCCGACCGCCTCGGCGATCTCGCGCAGGCTGGTCTGGTGGTAGCCATTGCTGCGCAGCAAACGCGCAGCATGGTCGAGGATCAGGCGGCGCGCGCCGCCCTCCAGTTCCGCCCGTTCGGCCCGCCCCGACACCACCGTCACAGCCGCTTCGCCACCTCTTCGAGCATGACCTCGGTGGCGCCGCCGCCGATCGCCTGGACGCGGGCATCGCGGGCCATGCGCTCGATCGCGCTCTCGCGCATGAAGCCCATGCCGCCATGGAACTGAACGCAGGCGTACATGACTTCGTTGACCAGCTCGCCGCAATAGGCCTTGACCATAGAGACCTCGCGCGTCGCATCGAAGCCCCTGGCGTCGAGCCAGGCGGCATGGTGGACGAGCTGGCGCCCGGCCTCGACCTTGCCTGCGAGCATGGCGAGCTTCTGGCGGATCGCCTGCTTGTCCCAGAGTGGGGCGCCGAAGGCGGTGCGCGTGCGGACATAGTCGACCGTCAGTTCGATCGCGGCCTGCGCCTCGCCCATCGCCATGGCGCCGATCACGGTGCGCTCGTTCTGGAAATTGCGCATGATCGCGTAGAAGCCGCGGCCCTCGCCGCCCAGCAGGTTCTCGGCCGGGATCCGGCACTCCTCGAAGACCAGTTCGGCCGTGTCGGAGGAGCGCCAGCCATGCTTGTCGAGGGCGCGGCTGACGCGAAAGCCCGGCGTGCCCTTCTCGACCAGGAACATCGAGACCGACTGCGAGGGCTTGGCCGAAGGATCGGTCTTGGCGGCGACGCAGTAGAGATCGGCATGGACGCCGTTGGTGATGAACATCTTGGCGCCGTTCAGCACGTAGAAGTAGCCGTCGCGCCGCGCCGTGGTGCGGATGCCCTTCACATCGGAGCCGGCGTCAGGCTCGGTGACGGCGATGGCGCAGATCACCTTGCCGGCGACAATGTCGGGCATCCAGCGGTCGCGCTGCGCCTTGCTGCCGGCATTGAAGAGATGGACCGAGGCCATGTCGGTATGGACCAGCGCGGTGATGGCGAAGCCCGAGAAGGTCGAGCGGCCGAGCTCCTCGGCCAGCACCACCGTCGCGAGCGTGTCGAGCTCGGAGCCGCCGTATTCGGCGGGGTAGCGGATGCCGAGGAAACCGAGTTCGCCCATGCGGGCCAGCACCTGCCGCGGCACCATTCCGGCCTCTTCCCAGGCCAGCCCATGCGGCTTGACCTCGTTCGTGACGAAGCGGCGCAGCTGGTCGCGCAGCGCCTCGTGCTCCTCGCCGAAATAGGGCGAGCGCAGCGTCCCGCCGCCGACCGCATCGAAACTGTTCATCGCCGCCATCATGCTCCGCTGCCTCCCCGGGAGCTTAACCTACCGGTCGGAAGGTAGGCAATCTTGATATTGCACAGGACGAGAGGGGCGATAGGCACCCCTCTCAGCCGGGTCGACATGTGTGGTTTCGGCCAGGCTTTCGTCAGGGATCAGTTGCAGCCGCAGCCATGGCCGCCATTGCCGATCCCGATGCCGCCGCGACCGACGCTGACCTTGTTGCCGTTCAGGATGCCGTTGCCGCTCAGCACCGAGACGTTGTTGAGCACCTTGACGTTCGAGACCGCGGTCGTGACCGAGGCCACCGTGGTGACCACGCCGCCGAGAAGGCCGCCGCCGCGGCCACCTTTGCTGCCGGCGAAGGCGGGGGTGACGGAAAAGGCAGCGATCGAGGCAAGAACAATTGCGTACTTCATCTTTCTCTCCCTGCTCTCGCTCCGGGCATCGAAGCGATATACACGTTATGGTTGTGTTTTAATTTGACTGCAATCTGAACGCATTGTTAACCATACTTGCTAGCCTTAACCAGAGAGCGCTTGAATACAGAATCAAGTACTTCAGCGCTTGGAATAATTTTCGTGGAGCCTATTCTTAAAAGCGCGGGCGCTTTCTTGACTGTATTAACTGAGTATTAGGCATGATCATCTATCTTTACCTGAGAGGGGTGATGTCATGCGTCCTGTCCGTACGGCATTCGTGCTTTGCTGCGCCTTGCTCTGCACCCTGCCGGCGACAGCCGGAGAGAAAGCGGAGGAGACTCTGATCTCGACGGCCGTGGTCGGCCTGCGCGGCGGCTTCGACTCGAGTCCGACCAACAGCAAGGGCGAGAAGGGCAGCCCGACACTGACCAGCTTCGCGAGCTGGAACTATCTGCGCGGTACGCTGCAGGACGGCTACGGGCTCGACCTCCTGCTGGTCGACACCCAGTACGATCCGCGCCAGCTCGCCGCCAGCCGGCAGCACACGCTGACGCTGAAGCACATGACCGGGATCGGCGAGAACCTCTCGCTGCAATCCTCGCTCGCCATCGAGAACGAGCAGACCTGGTCACGCCGCCGCAGCAGCCTGAGCTGGCGCGAGCGGCTCAACCTCAGCCTTGGTTCCTTTCGGCTCTTCGCCAATGCCGAGGCGCGGCTTGCCGCGCTGAACGAGCGCAACGTCTTCGTCGACGGCGACTTCCTGCCGCAGGACGAAAACCTCGCCACGCTCGGCATCACGCCCGGCATCGCCTGGCGTCAGGGCGAGACCGAAATCGGCGTCTCCTTCATGGCGTCACGGACGCGCTTCACCAACGGCACCGACTATCTCGGCATGCGCCGCGACAACTACCGGTTGCAGCCGAACCTGTTTGTCTCGACCGCACTGGCGGGGGCGAGCTTCGAGGCCTCGCTCTCGCCGCTGCAGATCATCTTCCCGGACAGGGAGTTCGAGAACGAGAAGAAGCTGCTCTATACCGCCAAGCTCCGTGTCCCCTACCAGATGCTGACGCTCGACCTGTCCTCGGGCCGCACCGCCGAGGACACCACCCTGCCCTTCGCCGTGGTCAACCTCGTGACCCAGCACGAGGGCAAGCTGACGGCGCGCTTCAACGATACCAACGCGCTCTCCCTCACGGTCCGGCAGAAGCTCGAGGACTATCTCGGCCTCGACGCCACGACGCGGACCTCCAGCATCGGCTTCGACTATGCCCTCGGCCTCGGCAACGGCATGACCGCGACCGCCTCCGCCGCCTGGCGCAAGACCAAGGATACCGGGCTGGAGGCGGTACCGGCCTTCGTGGTCCAGCTCGGCCTGCAGAAGCAGCTCGATTTCAGCGAGCCGGGCAAGGGCGCGAAGAAGGGCGTGTGAAACAGTTGCGGGGGGGCCCGCGGGGGGGGCCCCCACCCCCAAAGGGACCCGGGCAGGGGGGGGGTTTAAACAACAGAAGCGGGCGCCCACCCCCCAAGTGTTTTTGTGGGGGGGGGGGGGTGAATAAAAA